>CAMTVR010000001.1:0-4910 GCA_947085265.1 uncultured Bacillus sp.
AATGTGTGCTTTGAATGGTGGTAGTTTGCCAAAAACATATTGACAATTTCTTCGTCCGTCAAATCCTCTTCTTTCTTTTTTTCGATTGACTTCATGTATTCGATACCATCACTCATTTTTAACCCTCCTGTTATCGCACAAGGTTGATTGTGCGATATTGTACATCGTGTATCGCACGAAGGGACACCACATTGAGCTAGGTAAATCTCAATCTAAAAATGGAGGGGAAATATTACGATGAATAGTCATCATGATACAAATTGACGTTGCTTTTGCGTATTTGTAAGTTGTGGAGCAGAGCAGTGGGTAAGGAGGTTTTCGTCAATGAAAAAAATAATGAAGAGACTTGTAATTGAATTGTCCACCTTAGGTTCAGTGTTTCTATTGATCTTCGGAGCAGTGATTTTATCGGACGCTCCTGTGGAGGCTGCGTCTGGGAATGTCAGCGTTACTGGAACAGTCAAAGGTAAATTTCAAGTTACGGTGAGTACAACTTCCGTTACACTGGCGGCAGAACCGGGACTGTCGGCAACAACCGCTACTGCCGTTGGCGTAAATGTGGTCAGTACCGCTGCCAATTATAATCTGACGGTGAAAGCGAGCGGAGACCTGGTCGATACGACAACAAACAATACGTTACCGATCGAGCGTTTGGCCTGGTCGGTATCGGGGACCAACACGTGGACACCATTTACATTGACGGATACGACGTTGGATTCAAATGCACCGAAAACATCTAATGCAGGAAAAAATTATTATTATGACTATCAGTTCTCCCCTCTTGCGACGGATCCCGAGGGAGACTATACAACGGACATTATTTACACAGCCGTACAGATCTAATAACTAGAAAATTTATGAGAAGGATGAAACAATTAGCTGTTGTTGTTTTCGTGATTTTGCTTTTACTGCTGTACAGCGGCCCTGAAGACTATCTGAAAGCGAAGGATGATCTTCAGGTCAATAGCTCCGCCGATTCCGTCGTTTCGCTGGAAATCACCAGCCCTCCTATGGTTGAGTTGATTACGAAGCCGAATTCCGTATACAGCGGTCAAGTGACGGTAAAAAACATTGGAAATACATCGGTTAAAGTTCGCATCTATGTTCAGGATTACTCCGTGGAAGATGGCGAAGTTCGTTTTTCGGAACCCGATCCGGGAAAACCGTTTGCCAGCGCTTCCTGGTTTCAACTTTCCGATTCTGAAGCCTTATTGGCGCCGCAGGGATATAAAACAGTATTCTACACGATAACCGTACCCCCTGATGCCTCTCCGGGAGCGCATTGGGCGGTGATCTTTTTTGAAACCATTCAAACCGATCACAACGATGTTAGCGGCGGAGCGCGTATCGGTGCGGTTGTCATT
Source organism: uncultured Bacillus sp. (assembly GCA_947085265.1). Classification (GTDB taxonomy): domain Bacteria; phylum Bacillota; class Bacilli; order ZCTH02-B2; family ZCTH02-B2; genus Bacillus_BB. The sequence goes on from CAMTVR010000001.1 coordinate 1,365, forward strand.
AATACGGTCGACGGTGAACTGATTTATAAGGCGAGCGTCAACAACTATCAAATCGCCAAATGGTCGAAACGAAACATCTCCTATTCCTTTCAGGTGCAAAACCGAGGGAATGTCCTGTTGAAAGTCAAGCCGTCGCTTTCGGTTATTTCTTGGAATGGCTCAGTCCAAAATATTCCATTAAAGGAAGTGACGATCTATCCGAATGCAATGAAAAATGTTCAGGGAATATGGACAAGCCCACGTCCGTTCGGTATTTATGATTTGCATTTTAAATTCGATTATTTCGATTCAAAATCAGAAGAACATTTTCGCCAAAAAGTTTATATCATACCATGGCATTGGATTCTATCTGGCGTCGGAGTGCTGCTGGTATTGTGGTTGCGCCTGCGCTTAATGAAGAAAAGCAGATCAAAACTGGATCGATCGGAACGACGATTTTCTCCTCCCCCTGTTGTTCCACATTTGCAACCAAGTAAGCCTATCCGGCGAACAGAAATGGATGTTTCCGTTCCCATATCAAGAAACCGAAAGAAACGCCTGGAAAAACCCCGTATGGTTTGGTGGGGGTATGATCGGAGGCAGGTGGACAATTACTTGTCCGAATTAGACGATGTTTTGCGTGAGTCCATCGAAGAGCACCATCGTTTGAAGGAAAAATTGAACCAATGTATCAGCTCGACTCATGAAAAATTAAATGTTCGACTTGAAAGAAAGAACGATCCTTCGGAAGAAATGAAGCTTCATAAACTAAAACAAATGTTAAAGCAATGGTTGGAGGAAGGATAGTCTTTTGGGGAGGGTCATCATCATGAAATTTCGCCGTTCATTAAGAGGTTATGACCCACAGGATGTCATGACGCTGATTGAATCCAAACTTCAAAGAATCGATGAAATGACAGCGGCTAATCAACAATTAAGAGATAAGATCGCGGAGTTCAATCATCTTACGAAGATTGCGGAAAATATAAGACTTGAGGATATCGGGCGAATATTTGGCTTACGTAACGCGAAATTTTGAACGGAGATAGTCAAACAAACGAGGAGGTTCGTGTGATGAAAAAAATTGTCGGGGTAGATATCGGGAACGATTCCATGAAATATTATGATGGTTCGCAAGACAACATGAGTATCATGCCTAACGTGATAGCCGAATCGATTGAGTTGGATCATTTTGTGGATCATTTTGAAGTGCAGCAGGGAAGCATACTCGATTTTTTGGACGTTAAGATTGAAAGCCAAGGCCAATTGCTTGGACACTATTTTGTCGGCAGACTTGCGGAAAAAAATCCGAAGCATATTCAGGAAATGTTTACTGGTAATAACAAAGCGGATGAAAACCAAATCATGATCAGCTTGTTAGCCCTTTTAGCTGCCAAAACAGCTGAGCCAAAGAAACAGGGAAAGGTGGAAGCCACTTTTACGTTAGGACTTGGATTGCCGCTTAAGGACTATGTCAGCTCGAAGCAAGTGCTTATCGACAAATTGGTAGGAACCCATAAAGTGACTTTCAATTCCTGGGTGCCACAGGTTGCAAATCAAGTGGTTGTATTGCATATCGAGCAGGCCTATATTTTCCCTGAAGGGTCGGCTGCATTAATTAATTACACCTATAATGACCAAGGAGAGGTTGTGAACAGCGATTATCTGAAAGAACTGGTAGGCATCTGCGATATTGGTTTGCATACAACAGATATGCCAGTATTGCGAAACATGGCCGTGGTTTCGGACTCCCATCTGACCACTTCGTTGAATGAAGGCATGGCACAACCTTTGGACGCGATCATTCGCAGAGTCTATAAAGAATTCAAAGGGTGGAAATTTAAAAGCCGCTATCATCTGGTGGAGTGTATTACCAGGAAAAATTGCATGATTACGGATCGGGGAACGGTCCACAATATCAGGAGCATCGTAGAAGAAGAATTTAAGCGTTTTACCAATAAAATAGCCAATCATATTCATAATAAATGGTATGAAGAAAGAGAAATAAAGGTGATTTTTTTGGTTGGTGGAGGAGCCATTGCGATGCGTCCGTTTTTGGAGCCGGTACTCGAAGACAAGGGATACAACCTTTATATGCCGGAGTTGCCTCAATATCAAAATGCGATGGGATTTTATAAGGCCGTTTGCATTCTGGCTTCTACGATGTAATTATGAATCGTCATCGAATTATCCCGGGTGAAACGGTGATCTCCTTCGAGATCCCTAAAGACTTGGCAGATGCGAAGGAAATTGCCCATTATTTAAATTGTGCTGAAGATCTGGAAGAAGCCTTATTGGATGCACTGCGCCTTTGGGTGACGCATCAGCGAATTGTGTCTCGTCGTTTGAAAGAATACATCATCGAAAAAACGATTTCGGATTCAGAAATAGAACAAACTTCATATCCAAATGGGGCAAGAAGTACAATACATTCGTCTGATCCACTCAAGATCAATGAGATGCGGGGTCAGGAAAGCAAGGTTGAAGCAAAAGTGAATAGCAAATATCCAGTTGGTTTCCAAAATTTCCTAAACAGCATTCGATGATTAGCTCTTGGGAGGCGGAAAAGCGGATTACTTTGATGGTCGATGAACTGCATTCTGGGAGTTACAATCTTGGCAGTGAAGTAAGCTGCTGTCATGTAAAATGGTGCAAAAGATAGGGAGGGAAGCAGACGCGGAAATGAGAGTGCTTATAGTAGATGATAACGCTTTTATGCGGCTGAGGCTACGCGAAATTCTGGAATCGGCAGGACATGAGGTGGTAGGAGAAGCGGCAGACGGGCACGATGCGATCACAAAATATATCAGACTGAAACCAAACTTGGTAACGATGGACCTGATGTTGCCGTCTAGAGATGGAATTATGACGACCAAAATCATACGATCGATCGATCCTCGAGCGAAGGTCTTGATCATTTCCGCAATGGGGCAGGAAGCAATGGTGAAGGAGGCAGTTCGTTCAGGGGCGTGCGATTTTATCATCAAACCTGTGGATGAGAATAAATTTTTAACTGCTGTAACCAAAGTATCGGATAATAGTTCATGACTGAAATGGAACTGGAGGAATGGATATGGCTTCGATCAAAAAAAGATAATTGGGGAAGGACCTATATACAAGCTTAAATAGAATTAACGAAAGAGACACTGAATTTTCTGGAAGAAAAAGTGCAGGAACTTACAAAAGAAAAAACAGATCGATCTCCGTCACCAAATAAAGTGATATTTGTCAATGGCAAGAGGCTCAAAGTCAAGAAGTGTGATCAAGCGACCAGCCAAGCCACGGGAATAAAAGCCAAGAGCACCTTTCGGACATACACGTCTCGGTTCCGGAAGCCGAAGCTGATCCGCTTCAGCATTTTGATCTTCGTATGAACGCCTTCGGTGTAGCCGTTCGTCACCCGCCAGTCGTGATAGGCGAGGATATCCTCCTTCCAGCGCCGGAGCGTCCGTCCCCACTGCACGAGCCCCGCATTGCTTGCCACCTCTGTCTCCAACAGCACGCGCTCCAGGATGGCCTTCGCCTCCTCCCGTGAAGAGGCCCGGTAAACGTCCCGAAGCTGCTCCT
>CAMTVR010000002.1:0-1910 GCA_947085265.1 uncultured Bacillus sp.
CACTGGTAAAGACCTGGCATTCCATGGCAACAGAAACTGCTCGCCACAATATCCGCTACCTGCTGCAACCATCGGGAACACCCATACACCAAGCTCTGAAAGGGCTGAGAGGTTTTTAAAGAGCGCCAAATGAACTGACAAAAAAAGAAACGAGCAAAGAAAACGCTTATAACATAGAGGTTGATAAAAAAAATTCTACTGTCAAAAAGAAAAGCACCCACAAAAACTTGACTCAGTCCTCAATTCATTGAGGGGATACACGGACCCCCTCGCTATGCTATCATGATGGTATGAGAAAACGGTCATGGAAATCCACACCGAATGCGGTATACGAGATCAACTATCACTTTGTATGGTCCACCAAGTATCGAAAGTCTGTACTTGTCCCACCGGTTGACGAGACTCTGAAGAAAGTGCTCACTCAGACGGCTGATGAGCATGGCTACGAAATTCTCGGGATGGAGGTGATGCCCGATCATGTGCATATCTTTCTTTCCGCACCTCCTGCTGTCAGTCCCGCGGTCGTTGTCAAGATTTTAAAAGGAACAAGCGCCCGCCGGTTGTATATGGCGCACCCACAACTCAAGCGCCAGCTATGGGGCGGACACCTGTGGAATCCGTCATACTACGTCGGCACCGCCGGCCACGTGAGCGCAGAGATGATCAAAAGGTACATCGAGGAGCAGAAAACACATGCCGATGCTGACTCTCCAAGCGAAAATTCTCGCAGATCCCGAGACCGAACGAATCCTTCTTGACGCAATGCTGTGCGCGACGAAGGTGTACAACGGACTTCTGTGGCACCTGCGGGAAGAATTCAAGAACACCGGAAAAACAAAGGTCACCCGTCAACGCTTGAACGCGATCCTGAAAACTTTGCCGCGGGCAAAGGGATATTACTCCTTGTCGGTCCAGGCGACTCGCGACGAGGTGATCCAAGCCTACCGCAGTTTCTTTGCGTTGCGGAAGGCGGGGCGGACCCGGCACCAGATGCCGGGGTTCCGGCGCAAAGGGGTGTACTCTCCACTCCGGTACTTTGACGGGTACGGGTTCCGCCTGGAAGGGGACCGACTCACCCTGAGCCTGGGGACAGGACGGTCAGATGGCGTTCGCCAGGTGACGGTCACCCTTCAGATGGGACGCGATGTGCCGCTCCTTCGGGTTCGCAATGTCCTTCTCACCTACGATGCGAAATCTGGGCTGAGAGCCCATCTGGTGGCGGAGGTCAAAGCGAAGGAGCCGAAGGATCATCGCAAGGTGGCCGTTGACTTGGGAGAGACCCAGGCGATCACGGCAGTGTTTGACGACGGAACGGCGCTGATGTACAGCGGGCGGCTGATCAAGTCCATCCGCCGGTACTGGCAGAAGATCCGGTCCAGAGTGAAGCCACCGACGGCGGAGAACCCGCGAAAGAGCCGGCGGTACCGCCAGATCGAACGGAAGGAATCCCGGCAGGTGAACCACCTGCTCCACATCATGACGACCGACTTTGTGCGACGGTGCTGGGAAGCGGGCGTGGACACCATTGCGATTGGCGATCTAACAGGAATCCGGGAGTGGATGGATTATGGTCCCGCTCTAAACCAACGTCTTCATGCGTGGCCGTATGGGAAGATCATCAAGATGATTGAGTACAAAGCGGGTCTGTACGGAATCGGAGTGGTCAGGATCGACGAATCGTATTCTTCCCAGACGTGTCACGGGTGCGGCGAGATCCGGAAGAGCAACCGGGTCTTCCGGGGCTTGTATCGGTGTGACTGCGGATGGCGGACCCACGCCGATGTGAACGGGGCGGCAAACCTGTTCCTGGCGGCGTACAAGGTATCTCCAGTCGCAGAGCGACGGAGTAGTGGGGATGTGGCGACCCCCGTGGTCGTGCCGATCCGGCTGGGTTGGCACACGGTCCACGA
>CAMTVR010000003.1:0-71330 GCA_947085265.1 uncultured Bacillus sp.
ACGGTGTTTTCCGAGGAGTACAGCGCCGACGTCGCGATCGGCAAGGTCATATCCCAGAACCCCGCTGCACGCACGCGCGTGAAACAGGATGCTGTCGTCACCGTCGTAATCTCCAAAGGCCCGGCACCCGCTCCCCCCCCGGCCGCCCCCCCCCCCCCCCCCCCCCCCCCCCCCCCCCCCCCCCCCCCCCCCCCCCCCCCCCCATTAGTTCTAAATAATTCTTATTATTTACTTAATAAAAATAGTTTTTTTGCATCTAAAACCTTTTCCGCGTCTTTTTTTGAAGGAATGTATCAACTAGTTTGCTCATCCTCCAATGATATTGCCTGCGTTTTCCCTCCTTCATTATCCGCTTTTTATAATGCTTTCCGATATGATCCTGTTCCGTCTGTTTTCCGAAAAAACTGTATGTTGTTTCCGCGCCTTTGTTCATTCTGTCGTTTTGTAAATGATTTATTTGGCGGCCATGGAGTGTCAGCTTTGGTTTGGGGACAAAAGGTCCTTTGCGATGAATCCCGTTCTCCTCCTGAGTTTGTCGATAGATTTGTTCATTCGGAGGAGAGAGGGGGAGACAGCAGATGTCGGCGGAGATGAAAGTTGCCGTGTTTCGCGTTGGACATGAAGAGTACGGAATTGACGCCGAGCAAGTGGTGTCCATTGAACGGATGCGGCCGATTACGAAACTGCCCATGATGCCTGAACCTGTGGCGGGTGTCGTTGATCTGCGGGGAATTGCCACGCCAATTGTTGACCTCCGAAAAGTTTTGTCCGATCGGGAAGTACGGGATGATGAAAAGACGGTTATAGTCATCGTCCGTATTGATGACGTTCATCCGGTTGGTTTGCTTGTAAACGATGTATCAGATACGTTGCGTATTACTCCGGATTCTATATTGTATCCTCATCCCAACGTCAACCGCGGGATGTCATTTCTGCTGGCTGTCGCAAAGGTGCAGAATAAGCTCTTGCTACTGATTGATATCAATCGATTGTTACAGGATTTGGTGTTCCTCAAAGACGTCTGGCGGATGATAGAGGAGAGGATTTTCACCAATGAGTGAAGCGATTGTCGACAGAGAGAAGAGAGAGATGTGGATGAATCAGCGGTTAAAAAAGTCGCTCTGCAGATTTCGTCAAACTGTCTGCAGAGCTTTTTCATGTGCTTGTAAAAATATGATATAAAAATAATCAATATTTAAATAATTGTGGAGGACTTTTTCTTTGGGTTAAAAATGGATAAATCGGATGATGACTGGCAAAAAATAAGAAAAAAGGCAGTTCCCGACTGATAAACTGTCCATGCTCTATGGTCCATCTGATTTTATCGGCATTCTTGCTAGGGAGGAAATTTCAAATATTGAAAGCTGTCCAATTCGAGGTCAACAAGTGGCATTACGTTTTCAGCAAAGCAATCGGGCGTTTTATTCCGTCCGTATTTTTCGGGCCGATGTCATGTCTTTCTTACCGCGACGTCCAGGAACCATCTTTGCCCAATCAAGAATGGGTGAAGGTGCGGGTCAAGTATTGCGGCATCTGCGGCAGTGATCTGAATCTCATCTTTCTCCACGACAGTCCGGCCACTTCACCCTTTGCTTCATTTCCCTTCACCATCGGTCATGAAATCGTTGGCGTCATCGAAGAAGCGGGAAGTGAGGTCAACGATCTGTCGATCGGGGAGCGGGTCGTCGTAGATCCTATCTTGTCATGTGAAGCAAGAGGTTTTCGCGAACCTTGTCCGGCCTGCCTTCGGGGCGATTTGAGCCTGTGTGAGCGAATGACCGCGGGCACTGTCTCACCGGGGCTGCTGATTGGAGCCTGCCGGGATACAGGCGGAGGTTGGAGTGCCCGTTTGGTCGCTCATCGCAGTCAGATTCTCAAGCTGCCCGCGGAAGTCAGTGATTTGAATGCGGTGATGATCGATCCGTTTGCCACTGCCTTGCACGGTATCATGCGCGACCCGCCCAAAAAAAGGCAAACCGTGCTGATTGTCGGTGCAGGAGTGGTTGGGATTTGTGTGTTGATCGCCCTCCGCGCGCTTGGGAACCAAGCGCGTGTCGTCGTCTTGGCGAAGCATCCGTTTCAGGCGGAATGGGTCGGCCGATACGGCGCGGATGGAGTGGTTCTGATGGATCCCGGCGTTGATTACGAACGTCGGTTGGCTGGCATTCTCGGCGCGAAGGTGTTAAAGCCGATTTTCGGCCGTGCGGTCATCCAAGGAGGGGCAGATGTGGTCTACGAGTGTGTCGGCAAAGATCAAAGCATCAACGATGCGCTGCGCTTCGCAAAGAGCCAAGGGAAAGTGAACTTGCTTGGCGTGGCAAGCATTCCCCGGAAAGTGGATTGGACGCCGATTTGGTTGAATGAATTGGAAGTAAAGGGCAGTTTTGCCTGCAGCACGGAAGAATATCGCGGCCAGCGCCGGCGGACCTATGACGTGGCCATAGATTTACTTAGATTGGGAAAAGCAGACTTGGCTCCATTGGTGACTCATCGCTTCCCGTTGGCGCAATACCGCGACGCGCTGGCCACCGCGGCGGGTAAGGGAAAGACGAAAGCGATCAAAGTGGTTTTTGAACCGTGAGGTTGTTTTTGTCCGTAAGCGTTTTATCTTTTCAAAGAGATACTTCAGGAGGTCATTCCGTATGAATTTTTCTTTTGTCGGTGAGATCAATAGCGCACCAGGGAAATGGCTGTGCAACGGCATCGCGGAGGAGTTGATGGCCAACGGGTTTCAATTTTGTAAAAAACCAGTGGATAATACACGCGTTATTTTTAATGTTGTAAATGGGAGCAATATGACGCCGTATCGCCGCAAAGCGCAAGCCACTTTTTGTGTCGCTGTAGCAGAGACAGATCGAATTCCCGACAATATCTTGAAGGTCGGTTACCCGATACTGGTGCGAACGTTGTCCAATCTGTTGTTGTACATGGTGCATGCAAAGGATCGGCTTGACCTTTATTTCATTACTCTGGAACGCGGATGCTACTCGATCGCTTACGAGGATGGCGATGATCAGGCATTTTTTCAGCGTGTTGTAGAAAGGTTGATTCCCTTAGCTACCTCCCGTTTGGTGATCAACAACGAATTTCAAGCGGATTTACCTCGAGAACTGTGGGACGGCGACGAAATCACGCTTCAACTGCGAGAGGCGGGGAGAAAATTGGACGAGTTGAATCTATTGCCCGCTCCGTTTCCTTTGGAAGAGCTGCTTGCGGAACAGGATTTGCGACACGTGAAGCGACTGTACGGGATTGGAGGGTTAAGTTACGGCAATCTCAGCGCGCGCAAAGATGGCCAGCGGTTTTGGATGAGTGCCAGCGGGGTAAACAAGGCAGATATGCGCGTGATCGGACGGGACATCCTGCTGGTTGACGATTATAGCGAGGAACGAAATGCGATGATTCTCAATATACCGCCGAACATCCAACCCCGGAGGGTGTCTGTCGACGCGATCGAGCATTGGATGATTTACAGACGCCATCCTGAGGTCAAGGCGATTGTTCACATCCACGCCTGGATGGACGGGATATCTTCGACGGAGATCAATTACCCTTGCGGCACCTGGGAATTGGCAAAATCCGTTTCGGATTTGATCAGTCAGTCAGACGATCCGGCGAGGGCGATCATCGGTTTGAAGAACCATGGTTTAACGATTACCGGACGTTCTTTGGAAGACATTTTTGAGCGCATCGACGGCCGCATCATCCGGCAAGTGCCGATGACATGAGCGGAAAAATAAGGGCAGGCTGTTTCCCAAGCTTACACAATGGAAAGCCCTTTTTGTTGGATTGTCACCTCCAATGGGGTTTCGCCGAGAATCTCCCCGTCACCGTGAACGGCCAATGGGATCGATGAGGTGATTTTGAGTCTCTGCCCTGTCAACATTGTCACAGCACTGGTATCGATATGCCTCCCGAAGAAGACGCGCGGAAACAAGGTGAGCAATTTCCAACGGGAAATCCCGTGAACGACACATATGTGAAGCAGGCCATCGTCACATTTTGCCTGCGGACAGATCATCATGCCGCCCCCATAGAACGGGGCATTGGCGACGGCGACGAGCCACACATCTTTGAAGGCATGTTCACGTTCATCAATCATCAGGTATACTTCCGTCGGTTGGTAACGGAATATGACCTTGAAAAAACTGATGACATAACAGAAAGCTCCTAATCTGAAGTGATTGAGCCATTTCTTGTATGGCGCTTGGTTGGCGGTTTTTGCCACTTGCGCGTCAAACCCGATCCCGGCGACATTGATGAAGATTTCATGGTTGATATAGGCGATGTCCATTTTTCGTTTGTGTCCAGACAACGCTCTTTCCAGCGCTTGTTTGCTTTGCTTCGGAATTTGCAGTCCCTTGGCAAAGTCATTGCCCGAGCCTGCCGGTATAAAGCCAAGCGGAATTTCCGAACCTGCCAATCCGTTGGCTACCTCGTGCACGGTGCCGTCACCGCCGATGGCAATCACGGCGTGAACGTTTTTTTGTTTTGCCAGTTCCCTGGCGATATTCGTAGCATGTTTGGGCCCTTCCGTAAACACCACATCATAATCGACTTGTTTTTCACAAAGCAACCGTTCTACATGTTTCCACACCCGATATCCCCTGCCATTGCCAGAAACACCGTTGACAATAAAACAGATCATGCCATCCCTCTTTACATGGGGTTTTATCATTATTTTTGACGTTCCGCTGACCCCTTAATCAATGCCGAAAAATCTGTCGTATGATTACGATATTTATGCATAAGGTTTGCAGATTTATGATACATTATCGTTGAAAAACCGTTGACAACAGGTTGGACACATCATTATTATGTATATAGGGGTATGGGTATAAAGAATAAACGAGAGATAAAATATGAACACTATAATACAGCGTTTAGACAAGTGTTCAAGGAGGGACGATGATGCCGATTAAGGCTGATAAAATCTTGGACTGCCAAGGTCTATCCTGCCCCATGCCGATCGTCAGGACGAAAAAAGCAATCGATGAGTTAAAACCAGGTCAGGTTTTGGAAATCCGAGCGACGGATCGTGGTTCACTCGCCGATTTGCAGGCCTGGGCGAAAAGTACGGGGCATCATTATTTAGGAACGAGGGAGGAGGACAATTTGCTCATTCATTACGTTCGCAAAGCGGACCCGCATGAAGTGAAGCCAGAAACGAAATATCCTCACATAACTTACAACGAGGAGCTTGTACAAAAGTTAGGAAACGATCATATTATTGTTCTCGATGTGCGTGAGCCGGCCGAATTTGCCTTCGGTCATATTCCGGGTGCCAAGTCCATTCCTCTTGGTGAACTTGAAAACCACCTGCACGAACTCAACCCCGATGATGAAATTTACGTCATTTGCCGTACGGGCAATCGTAGTGATATCGCTTCGAAAATTTTGGCCGAAAAAGGTTTCAAACATGTCCAAAATGTGGTTCCCGGGATGTCACAATGGACCGGACCTGTGGAAAAACAAGTATAATGGATGAATATATATGGATGAATAAACACACATCAAAAATTTTATAATCTCCAAAGGAGGCTTTTTGTTATGGGAAAAAGAGTCGCGATTATTGCGGCCAATGGCGGGTTGTTCGATGCTTACAAAGTCTTCAATATTGCCACAGCCGCTGCTGCAACGGACGCTGAAGTGGGTATCTTTTTTACATTTGAAGGGCTAAATTTGATTCACAAGGAGGCCCACAAACAGCTGCCCTTGCCCGCAGGCAAAGAGCACATGCAAGAAGGGTTTGCCAAAGCCAACATCCCATCGATCGAAGAGTTGGTTCAAATGGCCAAGGACATGGGTGTTCGCATCATTGCTTGTCAGATGACCATGGATGTCATGAACTTGACCGAAGCGGACTTTATTGACGGGATTGAAGTGGGCGGTGCGGCCACGTTTCTCGACTTTGCTTATGATGCGGATGTGACACTCACTTTCTAAAAGGACGAATCTGCCGTGATTCTTTTCATCAAGTCATAAAGGGGGGATTGGGATATGAAGAGCGATAAAGTGTTGGATGCGACCGGCTTGTCCTGTCCGATGCCGGTTGTCCGCAGCAAAAAAGCAATGGATGAAATGGAATCCGGACAAATACTCGAAATTCATGCCAGTGACAAAGGCGCTGTAAAGGACATCCCCGCATGGGCCAAAACAGCAGGTCATGTATTGTTGAAGCAAGATGAGGAAGATGGCCGGTTCAAGTTCTGGATTCAAAAAGCGTGACCATAAGTTCGGGAAAAAGGACATCCAAGCGAAGGACTCGAGCGGATGTCCTTCTCTGAGGTTGACAATATACCCCATGTAGTATATTATAAAATTACCCATAAGGGGTATATATCGAATATGAAATGAAGGAGGATTACCGAAAAAATGAGGATCAGAGAAATGACTTCCGCCGAAGTGGTGGATCACGTTTTAAGCAAAAAAGAACTGTTTATCGTCGATGTACGCAATGCGGACGAGTATGCGGATTGGAAAATTGAGGGGGAAAGCGTGAAGTCCATCAACCTCCCTTATTTTGAATTGCTGGATGGAGTTGAACCTTACTTGGACCGGATCCCCAAAGATCGTGAAGTGTTGGTCGTTTGCGCCAAAGAAGGTGCTTCGGTCATGGTGGCGGAAGAATTGGCCAAAGCAGGTTATCAAACGGCTTACCTCAAAGGCGGCATGAAAGCTTGGAGCACGCATTTGTATCAGCGGTTGATTTATCAAGATGAGGATATCAAAGTGTACCAATTTGTCCGGGTAGGCAAAGGTTGTCTGTCCTACATGGTGATTTCCGGACGAGAAGCAATGGTTGTCGACCCAATTCGTTTTGTTGATGAGTACATCCGGGTGGCAGAAAAAGAAGGGGTCAGTATTACGCACATTGTGGATTCCCACTTGCATGCCGATCACATTTCTGGTGGGCCGGAGTTGGCCAAACGAACGGGAGCCACGTACTACTTGATGAAAAGCGAAGGAGCCATCTATGATTTTGAACCTTTGGAAAATCATGAACGGATCCGGTTTGAGAATGTAGAGGTGCAGGTGCTGGCCGTTAAAACGCCGGGTCACACCCCAGGCAGTGTCTCCTTCTTTGTCAATGATCAGTTGCTGTTCTCCGGTGACACGATCTTTGTCAGTGGCCTGGGGCGGCCGGACTTGGGTGAAAAGGTCGAAGAATGGGCCGCAGACCTGTATCACACGATTTACGAGAAAGTGTCCGATATTGCCGATGATGTGCTTGTCCTGCCCGCGCACTACGCGGATCTTGAAAAAGAGATGAATCAAGATGGTGTGATTGGAGAATACTTGGGTAAAATCCGAAAAGAAAACCGCATCATGCAAAATGCCGCCAAAGAGGAATTCATTAAACATGTATCGAAATCAGCGGAATCGATCAAGCCGCCCAACTATAAAGAAATCGTCTCTATCAACAAAGGATTGGTATTTAAAACAGAAGAAGAAATGACCGAACTGGAAATCGGTCCAAACCGCTGCGCCGTTCACCACACGGCCTAGCGCGAAGAGCCAACGTAACGAAAAAAGAGTTCATGAGAACGCGGGTTGATGGGGATATTTTCCATCAGCCCTTTTTTCCGTCTCCCGGATAGCTTGTGCTATCCCTTTTGAATGTTAAAACGGGCGTGTAACAGCCTTTCAGCTTGCGGGAAAGAAAGCCCCAACTGCCAACCTCCCATGCCGGCAATGCCATATTCTGTCACTAATCGGTACTTGCTCCAGATGCTACGGGCGTCCTCAAACCAAACTTCATGCACCTGTCCATTTTTGTCCGTATAAAAAAAGTAGGGAGAGCGGGAAGCAAAATCAAAATGAATGGGACTGCCCAATGTGGCTGCTTTGTTGATGGCGTTTTGTTGAGCATAGGCACGTCCTTCAAACTTTCCTTTCTTCAAGTGGGTCCAATCATACGCGTACATGGCAATCCCTAAGTAGATTTTGTTTTTGGGAATCGCTTTGACAGCATAGTCTAACGTGGCTCGAACTTGTTGTATGGGAGCGATTGGTCCGGGAGCTCCTCCCTGCCAATGCCAGTCGTATGTCATGATAAAAATAGAATCGGCGATTTGCCCCAGTTTTTTATAATCGTATGCGTCATGGTATTCAGGGAAATGATTGCCTTGCTTTGGTGGAACGGCGATGGAAATTATGAATCCGGAAGGCTTTAATTTTTTGGCCAATTCTTCCATGAATTGATTGAATGCTTGCTGGTCCTTAGGAGCAATCCCTTCAAAGTCAATGTTAACCCCTTTATAATCATGCTTCCGCAAAACGCGGTCTATGTTTTGAATGAACTGTTTTCGCTTGGCCGGGTTGGCCAAAAGGTGATGTGTCAAATCCCGATCAAATCCTTTTTCGCTTAAATTGGTAACAACGGCAAAAGGGATGGATTGGCTTGTCCATGCTTTTTTAATGATATGATCTGCATACAAACGACTGAGATTGCCATTCCAATCCGGATGGTATTCAAACACTCCCATTTGCGTTACAAGAGATTGGTAACGAACAACCGTTGCAAGATCGGTCTCGCGTCCCCGGGGAACGATATATCCACCGGTCATGATTGACCTGTGTGGGATTTGAGGGATCTTTATTTTGGTTCCGGGGGAAAGATTTTGCGCATCATTGATCTTATTTTTTTGAGCCAATTGCCAAACAGGAACAGCGTGACGGATGGCAATATCCCACAGAGATTCACCTGCTGTCACAATGTAGGTGTTGCCGGGTATCAAGAGCGGTTGGCCCGGTACCAATTGTTCCAGGGTTAAGCCGTTTAAACTTTTAATCGTTTGAATGGGTTGTCTGTATCGTTTTCCAATCGACCACAGGGTGTCTCCGGGTTTAACTTCGTGGATGACAAATGATTTTGGACTTGCTTGCGCGAATGGACCGTGGACTAAGGCTGATATAATTGATATCATCAGCATAAGGAATATTGTTTTTTTCGTCATCTGTTTCATGGCTTATCCCCTTTTTTTGTCGATCTTCTTTTGTATCTTGTCCAAGGATACTGAAAATATGTAGCTTAGAATCTTTACAAAAATACCATCATGGGTATCGATTGAGCAGTAATGTAAGCGAGAGTAGGAGGGGGTTGACCGCCCCTTCCTACTTTTTGGGAGAATAAAAATGTATGGGATTTATAGGGAGGCATGATGTACGGCACAACGGTTGGGGCCAATCTCAAGCTCCGTCATTTCCTCCGGACTGACCTCTTTTACCCCGCGGTTAATCAGCACGATCTCTTCAAAGTTCGGTGGCTTGGTGGTGTTGGCAGAGCTGGCTACAAACTCGGTAAATTGTTTTTTATCTTCCATTTGCATTTGGATATTGTTTCTACGAATGTCACCGAGCGTTGCTCCTACGATTCCGTGCTCGTTCATTTCCTGGATGTCGGCGTAATGGGCTGGCAACACTAGCACATCATCGGCCAAATTTTTGATCTTATGAAAGATGGTATCATACAAGTCTAATGCCCATTCGCGTGCCTTTCCGCCCAAATCGGGACGTCCCAAACCGCCGACAAAGATCGTGTCCCCTGATAACAAATACTGATTGTTGACAAGGAAAGAGACGCTTCCAGGCGTATGTCCGGGTGTTTTGATGGCCAGAACTTCAACCTCGACGTCTCCGAAATGAATTTTGTCATGGTTCTCTAAAGGTTCAAATGGGATTTGCGCACCTTCACTTTTACTAAGGTAATAAGTGGCACCAGTGCGTTTTGCAATTTTGGGTCCGCCGGAGATGTGGTCAGCATGTAAATGGGAGTCTAAAATATTCACGATTGTTGCATTTTCTTTGCGGGCTAGATCCAAATAAAAATCACCATTCCAATTGGGATCAACCAATGTTGCTTTGCCTTTTGAAATGATCATGTAAGATAAACAGCCTTTGGCCAAGCGGTTGATTTGAATCAACTTTAACTTTTCGTCAAAATTGACCGTCGTTGGATAATAAAATTGGCTCCAGGCCAACATCCCATCGATAAGATGAGATACCTTGTAGCCTTTTTTCTGCAACAGCTCGGCTACATATTCGGAAGTGCCGCCTTTCGCGCAGACGACAACGATTTCGTAGTCTTTGGGCAGTTCCCGGTGCCACGAATCACCATCCTCATCTTCAATGATTTCAAAATAGGGGACGTTGATTGATTTTAATTCTTTCCCTTCGATTTTCCAATCGTTGTATTCCTCTTTGTTACGGACATCAAAGATTATGATTTTTTCGCCGGATTTCATTTTCTCGTACAATTGATCCGGTGCGATTCCAGAAACTTGGGGCATGATCATAATCTCCTTTCTTTTGTCTTGATGACCGACATACTACGTATAGATTTTGTTTAGGTGAATCAAAATAAATCAGGAAAATTCCGGTGTTCTTCCCTTTACAAAATACCAATAAGGGTATATTATAAGAACACAGCATTCCCAAGTTTGTCGGGCATTGGCCAACATATTGTTGGGACAACGAGAATACCTTAACTAAAAACAAACGAAGGAGTTGTTCGTGCCATGGCTGAAAACCAAGTGACGATCTATACGACACCGACTTGACCACACTGCGTGACAGCAAAGCGCTTCCTTTCGGAGAAAGGAATCCCGTATAAAGAGGTCGATTTGACGGTTGAAGTGCAGGAACAGGAAACGGTCTATCGCGCGACGGGCATGCTGGCAGTGCCGCAACTAAACGTGAACGGCCATTGGATTATTGGCTTTAACCCGGGCCAGATCATGCAATATTTGAAGAAGTAAGGGTGGGGGTCATTGACCCTCTCTTTTTTATATCTTGACAATATACCTATATGGGTATATATTTATCTTATATTTTTTGACTTATTGATGTCTAAAAAATGAGGTGAATGCAATTGGATTGGTTGCAATATGTCCTTCTGGGGCTCGTTTTCTTGTGGCTTTTTTTACGTTTGAAACCCGTTCCGGGGTTGCAAAATATCAATGCAGAGACATTGCGAGAGAAGATGAGGAAGAGGGAAAAAATCAAAATCGTGGATGTCAGGGAACCGCATGAATTTCAATCGGGACATATCAAAGGCGCTGTCAATATTCCGCTTGGGCGGATATCCTATGTGGCGAAAAAAGAATTGTCGCCAGATGAAGAAATTGTATTGGTCTGCCGTTCTGGAAACAGAAGCAAACAAGCTGCCCGAAAATTGAGCAGGATGGGTTACAAAAAACTGTACAATCTGACCGGTGGCATGATGATGTGGAATCGTTAAACTTGAGAGGAAGATGAATGATGACATGGGGATTGGCGTTGACGGTATTTTTAATCGGTTTTGTCGGGTCGTTTATCTCGGGGATGGTTGGAATCGGGGGTTCGATTATCAAATATCCGATGTTGCTGTACATTCCTCCGTTACTTGGCTTTGCCGCGTACAGTGCCCATGAAGTTTCGGGCATCAGCGCGGTTCAAGTATTCTTTGCAACGCTGGGCGGCATCTGGGGGTTCCGAAAAGGAGGTTATTTAAACAAAAGCCTGATTTTATACATGGGTGGCAGCATCTTGCTCGGCAGCTTTGTCGGTGGTTATGGATCGAAGTTCATGTCTGGCGAGCAAATCAATGTTGTATATGCATTTCTCGCATCTGCCGCTGCCATTATGATGTTTCTTCCCAAGCAAAAGGGGCTAGACGGCATCCCGCCCAATCAGGTCACTTTTAACAAAACGATGGCCTCGGGTTCGGCATTTGTGATTGGAGCACTGGCCGGGATTGTCGGTGCGGCAGGGGCTTTTATCCTTGTCCCGGTGATGTTAGTCATGTTAAAAATTCCGACCAGAGTGGCCATCGCCACCTCTTTGGCCATTACGTTCATTTCTTCGATTGGTTCGACGGTAGGTAAAATCGCTACCGGACAAGTTTTGTTCTGGCCTGCTGTGATCATGATCGTAGCCAGCCTACTCGCTTCTCCGCTTGGGGCTCATGTGAGTAAAAAAGTCAATACGAAGTTTTTGCAAGCCATTCTCTCTGTACTCATTCTCGCCACGGCGGTCAATATTTGGTGGAACATTTTGCACTGAATCAATCATATACGCGTATTCATTGAACTGAAAGGAAGGCCAATGGATGACATTTATCATGTTCTCGACTTGACGTTTATGACTTATATGAACCTGCCGGATTTGCTACAATCAACGAGAGTCCTTGGCGGTTCGGACACGCTTATCACGTCAATTTCGAGAGGAGCACATCTTGTGAACCGATCCCATTTTGCCCATCTAAAAAAGGGCATTGCCACTTATGAGCAGGCAGATACGAGGAAGAGCGTCATCCAGATTATCAATACCATCGGTCCCTTGGTGTTGCTCTGGTATGCCGCTTATCTCAGCCTGTCCATATCGTACTGGCTTACACTGGCCATTGCGGTGGTTGCGGCGGGGTTCCTTGTTCGGACGTTTATCATTTTCCATGATTGCTGCCACCAGTCCTTTTTTAAAAGCCGGCTGGCCAACGACATCCTGGGTAACATCACCGGTGTTCTCACGATGGTTCCATACAGGCAGTGGAGGTATGCTCATGCCGTCCATCATGCAACCAGCAGCAACTTGGATAAGCGGGGCACTGGGGACATTTGGATCCTTACCGTAGAGGAATATCTGGCCTCTCCGTTATGGCGCCGCATCGCATATCGGATTTACCGACACCCGCTCGTCATGTTTGGCATTGGTCCGATTGCCATTTTTCTCATTGCATACCGCTTTAACCGAAAAGGAGCTAAGTGGAGGGAACGAGTCAACACTTACTTGACCAATGGTAGCATCGCAGCCCTGTATGCCTTGCTATGCTGGGCCATCGGCTGGCAGGCCTTTGTGATGATCCAGTTGCCGATTTTTTTCATCGCTGGCATGTTCGGTATATGGCTGTTCTATGTTCAGCATCAGTTCGAACCTTCCTATTTTGAGCATCAGGATGAATGGAGTTATGTGCAAGCCGCGGTGGAAGGCAGCTCTTATTACAAGCTGCCAAAGCCATTGCAATGGATCACCGGCAATATTGGGTTCCACCACGTTCACCATTTGAGTCCGAGGGTGCCCAATTATTATTTGGAGAAAGTGCATCAGACAACGCCGCTCCTGCAAAAAGCCACCACCATTACCATCGGTAGCAGCTTGAAATCGCTCCGCTATCGTCTATGGGACGTAAAGCACAACACTTTTGTCAGCTTCAAAGATATCAAGTATACCCTTCACAATCGTGATGTCGTTTCTCATTTGATGAACAACCAGACAGGCTGCAAGCCATCCTTGCAAAGAAAATAAACCGCCGCCAGCCGTGTAAATGTGCTATAATCAAGTCACTTGCGACGCTCAAAAAAGGGTGGATGGGATGCGGAAATTGAATCAGATGTTTATCAAGAACACGGGACTGAGTCCTTACGTGTGGATCGTTTTTTACATCCTCCCTTTCTATTTCATCTTCCGTTCTTCTTCCCCTTACCAAGCTGCCGTCGGGATTACCATGATCATCGCTTTTTTTGTTTGTTACTTGCTGTCCTTTGTGTCCAAAGGATGGCTTGTGTATTTTTGGACCAGTGTGCAGATCGTGATTTCGACGGTGATGGGTTTGTTGTTCGGTTATATCTATTTTTCCCTTTTTTTAGCTTTTTTTATTGGCAATCTGAAAAACCGCACCGCCTTTTTTACCTTGTACATCACTCATCTCATCAGTACTTTTGCAACTATCAACTACAACTTTGTGACGCAAAACCCGGTCTTTATCACGCAACTGCCGTTTGTGTTCTTAAGCCTTATCGCCGTGACCCTGCTTCCTGTCAGCACTTATAACAAGAACAAAGAGGATAAGCTGTTGGGGCAGTTGGAGGATGCGAATAAGCGGATTGCTGAGCTGGTGAAACTGGAAGAACGGCAACGAATCGCCCGCGACCTGCACGATACGCTCGGCCAGAAGCTTTCCTTAATCGGCCTGAAGAGTGATTTGGCGGGGAAATTGATCAGCACAAATCCGAAACAGGCGCAGGTAGAGATCAACGATATCCGTCGGACGGCCCGCGCCGCGTTAATGGAAGTGCGAAAAATGGTCACACGCATGCGGGGTACGAGTTTAGAGGATGAAATATTTCGAGTTAAACAAATTTTGGAGGCTGCACAAATCGATTTCATCCTGGAAGGAGATCCCAAATTGACCAAGATTTCCCCGATCGTCGAGAATGTCGTGAGTATGTGTCTGAAAGAAGCGATTACCAATGTTGTGAGGCATAGCAACGCTTCATCGTGCTCCGTGGTGATTGAGTCACGACCCACCGAGGTGGTTGTCTGTGTAAGGGATGATGGAGTGGGAATACCTGATCTTTCAGGTTGCTTCAGGGGAAATGGGCTGCGAGGGATGAAAGAGAGACTTGAATTTATAAACGGGAGTTTGGACATCGTTTCCAACGATGGGACGCTGATCGTGATGAAAGTGCCCCATGTTTCGTCACCCGGAAGAGAGGAGGAGAGGGGATGATTCGCATTGTGATTGCTGAGGATCAGAAGATGCTGCTGGGAGCGTTAGCCGCTCTGCTGGATTTGGAGGAGGATATGTCGGTTGTCGGAAGAGCAAGCGATGGTGAGGAAGCGGTTAAGCTGGTACACCTTCACCAGCCGGATGTTTGTATCATGGACATTGAGATGCCAGGCATGAGCGGTCTGGAAGCTGCCGAGAAATTAAAAGGATCCGACTGCAAGGTGATCATCCTCACCACTTTTGCCCGCCCGGGTTATTTCGAACGCGCGATGAAGGCTGGTGTCAATGGTTATTTGCTGAAGGACAGTCCCAGTGAAGAGTTGGCCAGTTCGATCCGCAGTGTGATGGCTGGAAAGCGCATCTACGCGCCGGAGCTGATAGATGGAGTGTATAACCAAGAAAACCCGCTTACAGAGAGGGAAAGCGAAGTGCTGGAACTGATGGCCGATGGCAAAAGCACGAAGGAAATCGCGCGTCATCTCTATCTTACGACCGGGACAGTCCGCAATTATATTTCCACGATTTTCAACAAACTAGGGGCCAACAATCGCATTGAGGCGATTAAGCGTTTTAAAGAGAAAGGATGGTTTAAATAGAGTGACGTTTAAGAGAATGAGGTTGAGATCCTTGTTGTACTGTCGTGTTTTGTAGAACACGTTATGTTATGTAAATAAACATGATTTCAACTATAAAACAATGACAGAAATATAAGAAACAAATATTAAAAGATCATAATAAAAAATTTATAAAGAGTCGATGAACTACTTGACAAAGAAATATAACTTTTAGATGATTATGTTGTAACTGATATATATCAGAAAGGGGGTATACGATGGGGCTGTTGGATATCCATCAGGTCTCCTTGCAATTTGGGGGCGTAAAAGTGTTAAACGATGTCAGCTTCTCTGTTGAAGAGAAGGAAATTTTTTCCCTCATTGGCCCGAACGGGGCGGGGAAGACCAGCATGCTGAATTGCATCAGCGGCCTCTATAAACCGTTGGAAGGATCCATTCACTTTGACGGGAAAGAGATCACGAAGATGAAGCCCTATCAGCGTACGGCGCTGGGCATTGCACGCTCCTTTCAGAACATTGAGCTGTTTAAACATATGACGGTTTTAGAAAATTTGATGCTGGGCCGCCATGTGTTGATGAAGACAGGCATTCTTTCCGGTGGTCTCTATTGGGGGAAAGCGCAGCGGGAAGAAGTGGCGCATCGAGAAGCGGTAGAGGATGTGATCGATTTTTTGGAAATTGAGCACATTCGCCATCAGCCTGTAGGGATGTTGGCGTATGGCTTACAAAAGCGGGTGGAACTGGGAAGGGCGCTGGTCTCGGAACCGAAGTTGCTGCTCCTGGATGAGCCGATGGCAGGAATGAACAACGAAGAAAAAGAGGATATGGCACGTTTTATCCTGGATATTAACGAGGAGAGAGGCATCACTGTTGTCCTCATCGAGCATGATATGGGGGTCGTCATGGAGCTTTCTCACCGCATTGCCGTTCTGGATTTTGGCAGACGGATCGGTTATGGCAAACCCGAAGAGGTGCAAAATGACCCGCGGGTGATCGAAGCATATCTTGGTCAAGAAGCGGTATGAAAACTAAACACCCATGATCTGTATTGAGGACAAAGGGGGTAGATGGTGGCATGACTGACATGACGTTGCCAAAGTTGCTCAAACAAAAGGCGGAGACGATGGGTAAGGCGATCGCGCTGCGAGAAAAGGAGTTTGGAATCTGGCAGGAGTTTACATGGGAAAATTATTGGCAAAATGTGAAATCGTTTTCATACGGATTGCTTGCGCTTGGTTTTAAAAGGGGAGATCGCTTGGCGATTATCGGAGACAACCGGCCGGAATGGCTGTTTGGTGCCTTGGCTGCCCAAGGGCTGGGGGGCATTTCGGTGGGGATTTATCAGGATTCGCTGCCCAAAGAGATCGGTTATTACCTGAATCATAGCGAAGTCAAGATCGTGATTGCCGAAGATCAGGAACAAGTGGATAAGTTGTTGGAAATCCAAGATCATATTCCAAATGTGGAAACCATTATTTATTACGACCCAAAAGGTTTACGCTTGTATACGACTGAGCGCTTGCTCAGTTTCCGAGACGTACAAGCCTTGGGAGAAAAGTACCAGCAGCGTGAGGGGGCACTGGTTTTTGAAGAGGAGGTGGAAAAAGGCAAAAGCGATGATATCGCGATCTTTTGTTACACATCTGGAACCACTGGAAATCCGAAAGCGGCGATGCTTTCCCATGAGAATTTGATCAACATGGGCAAAAGCTTGATGCAAATGGATCCGATGAAACCTGGAGACGAGTTTCTTTCCTTTTTGCCTTTGGCCTGGATCGGAGAGCAGATGATGAGCCTTTCCTCTGCCTTGAATGTTGGATTTATTGTCAATTTTCCCGAAGAGACAAGCACAGTGCAGGAGAATTTGCGGGAAATCGGTCCACATACGATTTTTTCACCGCCGCGAATCTGGGAAGATATGGTCTCTCGTGTACAGGTGCGTATCCAAGATGCAGGTTGGCTTAAACGCCGTTTGTATGATTTGGCACTTCAAGCCGGTTACAGGCGTGCAGACGCGATACTCAATAAAAAGCCTCTCGGGTTCTGGGCGAAATTTTCCTATCGGTTCTGGGACTGGCTGGTGTTGAGCGCTGTCCGGGATCATTTAGGATTGTTGCGCTTGCGCCGGGCCTATACGGGCGGGGCTGCATTGGGACCGGATGTGACCCGTTTTTTCCATGCCATCGGCGTAAATCTTAAACAGATCTACGGTCAGACAGAGGTGGCGGGGATTGCTATCGTCCATCCGGACGGGGATGTCAAATTTGATACGGTTGGGGTTCCCATTCCGGGGACGGAGGTGAAGATTTCAGAGAAAGGTGAGGTGTTGATTAAAAGCCCAAGTGTGTTCAAAGGGTATTACAAGAATGAACAATCCACTCGCGAGACGCTCGTGGATGGCTGGTTGCATACCGGAGATGCGGGCGAGCTGGACGAGGATGGTCACCTGATCATCATCGATCGTTTAAAAGATGTGATTCGCTTAGAGAACGGGGACATGTACAGCCCGCAGTTTATCGAAAACAAGTTGAAGTTCAGCCCTTACATTAAAGAGGCGATGGCGGTTGGGACAGGCCGGCCATTTGTCGCTGCCATCCTGAATATCGACATGGAAAATGTGGGGCAGTGGGCTGAGAACAACCAGATTGCCTATACCACCTACACCGATTTGACGCAAAAGCCTGAAGTGTTGGAGTTGATTCGCAAAGAGGTGGCGCAGGTGAACAAGGAGTTGCCGGAAACGGCCCGCGTGGAACGGTTTGTGCTGCTGTACAAGGAACTGGATGCCGATGACGAGGAGTTGACACGGACCCGTAAGATCCGACGCCAGTTTGTGGCTCAAAAGTATGCCGCTGTGATAGACGGGCTTTATTCTGATCAGCAGATCATTGATGTAAAGGGCACTATCCGGTACCAGGATGGCAGGGAGGCCGTGATTGAGACCCAGATGGCGATTATCGATACCAGCCAGAAAGAGGAGGAAGTGGCTTAATGGATTTTTTCCTGCAAATTATGGTCAGCGGATTTGTCGTCGGAGGGATATACTCGCTCGTAGCATTGGGCTTCGTCTTGATTTACAAATCATCGGACGCCATTAACTTCGCGCAAGGGGAATTTTTGCTCATTGGGGCATACGTCAGCCTGACCTTGATTGCTACGTATCATGTGCCGTTAATTCCAGCGTTATTGATCACGTTGATTTTCAGTGCCGCATTAGGGTTCGCGATTGAGCGACTAGTTTTACGACCGTTTATCGGCGAGCCTGTCATCTCCATGATAATGGCTACCATCGGTTTGTCCAGTCTGCTGGCGGGCATTGTGCATATCATTTGGGGCACACAAACACGGGTATTTCCTCCCTTGTTCAGTTCAAATGCGATCAACCTGAGGGCTGTGGTCATTTCTCCGATTTACTTGTGGTCACTCGCCGTGATTGCGGTTTTGTTGGTGATTTTCAGTCTGTTTTTCAAATATTCCAAAATGGGCATTGCGATGCGGGCGACAGCGGATGATCAACAGGCTTCTTTGTCGATGGGCATCAGCGTGAAAAAGGTGTTCGCGGTCACCTGGGCAATTGCAGCGATGGTGGCTGCCGTGGGAGGATTCTTGCTCGGGAATATCAACGGAGTGAATGCGTCACTTTCGGTCATTGGACTGAAGGTTCTGCCCGTGGCTCTCTTGGGTGGCTTGGACAGTATTCCTGGCGCAATTATTGCCGGTTTTATCATTGGAATCATTGAAGGTTTAGCCGGCGGGTACCTGGAACCGCTGGTGGGCGCCGGATTAAAAGAAGTGGTACCATTCATGATTCTTGTGTTGGTGTTGATGTTCAAGCCGTACGGACTGTTCGGCAAGAAAGAGATTGAGAGGGTGTAACGCATGAGAAATCCGTTTGCTATGGAATGCGGCAACTTCAAGGTCAATTACAAACAAGATATGGCCATTTATAAAAATGAGCGAGTCAGGTTGCGGGTATTGTTGGTGATAGCATTTTTCGTGATTTATCCTCTGTTTGCCAGCAATTACTACATCAGCCTGGCTACCATGTCCGCGATGGCTGCCATTGGCGCGATTGGCCTGAACATCTTGACCGGCTACACCGGCTTGATTTCGATTGGGGTAGGCGCCTTTCTCGGCGTTGGGGGGTATGCGACGGCGTTGTTAACCACAAAAGTGGGCTTGTCTTTTTGGTTTGCGGTACCTTTGGCCGGTTTGATTACGGCGGCGGTGGGCGCTGTTTTTGGAATTCCTTCGTTACGCTTAAAGGGTTTGTACTTGGCCATGGCTACCCTGGCTGCCCAGGTCATCATCTTGTTTTTGATTGTCAACTGGGAAAGCCTGACCAATGGCACGGCAGGCGTCATTGTGCAGCGTCCTGAGTTGTTTGGCTTTAAATTCTCGTCCGAAATCAGTTATTACTACCTGGTGTTGACGGTCTTGATTGCCACCGCGCTGTTTACCATCAACCTGTTCCGTACGCGGGTTGGCCGGGCGTTTGTCGCCATCCGCGATCGGGACTTGGCTGCTGAAGTGATGGGCATCAACCTGTTCCGCTACAAGATTTATGCTTTCGCCATCAGTTCCTTTTTCATCGGCATTGCTGGCGCTCTGATGGCCCATTATACGCGGGTGATTGGACCGGAGCATTATGACATTAACGTGTCCATCTCCTACCTGGCAATGATTTTGATCGGTGGGCTGGGCAGTGTGATCGGTTCGATTTTCGGGGCGGTGTTCATCACCTTGATGCCGGTGGTGTTGCGTGAGGTGATTGGATTTCTCTCACCTTGGATTCCCGCGCTGTCCGATTATTATGCCGGCATCAGGGAGTTGGTGTTTGGGTTGATTATTGTCCTGTTCTTGATTTATGAGCCAGAGGGGCTGTATAAAATCTGGCGCAACATCCGGGATTACTTTCGGCTGTGGCCTTTTTCGTATTCGAAAAAGTAGACCGGTTGTTAAGACTGAGCATTCTCGCGATATCCCTTTTTGTGCCATTTAGATGAATTTATTGAAAACTATGATGAGGGGGTTTTTTGAATGGATCAAAGAGTAAAGCACAAAGGACTTAAAGGACTGAAGGGATGGAGAGTTCTGGGATTGACGTTCTTGGCTGTCTTGCTTCTTTTGGCCGCATGTGGGCAGCAAGGATCGCAACCGGCATCCGGTGGTCAAGATGGCGGAAGTGAAAGCGGTAACAAGGGTGGTGAGGCCAAGGGAGAAATTCTCATTGGCGGAATTTTTGACATTACAGGTGGAACTGGCGACGTGGGTCAGCCCTATGCGGAAGGCGCGAAAGCTTACTTTGAGTATGTAAACGATCAGGGAGGCATTAACGGCAATAAGGTCAGGCTGATCGACATTGATTACGCGTATCAGGTGCCACAGGCGATTGAAGCTTATCAAAAGTTGACGCAGCAAGATAAGGTGATCGGTATCTTGGGATGGGGAACCGGTGATACGGAAGCGATGAAAGAGTTGATCGCAGAAGACAAAATTCCTTATATCTCCGGTTCTTATTCTGAAAACTTGGCCGATGTCGAAGCGCATCCATACAATTTCCTGACAGCGGCTACGTATTCCGATCAGGCGAAAATTGCTATCAAGTGGTTCGTGGATAATTGGAAAGAAAGCCGACCACCCCGCATGGCCTTGTTATATAATGACACTCCTTTTGGACGTTCTCCGGTTGAGGATGCCAAGGCTTTTGCTGAGTCGCTGGGTGTGGAAGTGGTGGATGAGCAAGTGATTGAAGTGACAGCGCTGGATGCATCCAGCCAGCTGTTGAATATGCGTTCGAAGAACCCGGATTTTGCGATCATTCAACAAACCTGGGGTGCAACGTCCACGATTCTAAAGGATGCCAAGCGATTGGGGATTGAAACGCAGTTTATGGGCCTCAACTGGACGGCCGGTGAGGGTGTGATTTCCCTGGCGGGGGATGCAGCGGAAGGGTTTATCGGTGTCATCATTCACGCCTTGCCAGGTGAAGGGGTCGAAAAAGTTCCCGGTTTGGCAGAAATCGAATCTTACTTGAAAGGGAAAGGGAAAACGCTGGCCGATATCAACCAGAAGTTTGTCCAAGGTTGGCACAGCGCCAAAGTGATGCTGGAAGGGGCACGCCTTGCTGACGAGTTGACAGGTGAAGGGTTGCGGAAAGGTCTTGAGAAATTGAACCAATTTGACACAGGGGGTCTGGGCGCTCCGATCACCTTTACTGAAGAGAATCACAGGGGTACCGTGTATGCCCGGTTGGGTCAGGTAAAGGATGGAAAATGGGAAATGATTACCGATTACATTACCTATGAGTAAGGTCCAATGAGCAAGGCCAAGGCCCTTTAACAAAATAGGATTGTGGGACAGGACTGGCTCCTGCCGCCTGTCCCTCGATCTGCTCATGTTCCACAAGGAGGGAATATTGCGAGAATGTTGAGTCTTAACAACGTGGAAGTGATGTACGATAAAGTAATCCTGGTCTTAAAAGGAATGTCTCTCCATGTGCCAGAAGGAAAAATTGTAACGCTTCTTGGCAGCAACGGGGCAGGTAAATCGACAACGTTAAAGGCTATTTCGGGATTGTTAAAGAGTGAAAATGGTGAAGTGACGGATGGCTCCATCCAATTTGAGGGACAAATCATTTCCGGTATGGATGCAGAGGAAATCGTGAGACGAGGCATCTTCCAAGTCATGGAGGGGCGGCGTGTCTTTGAACATTTGACAGTGGAGGAAAATCTGCTGGCAGGTGCCTACACTCGTAAAGACCGCGGCAATGTCAGATCAGAAATTGAGCGCGTGTATGGTTATTTTCCCAAGTTGAAGATGCTCAAAACGCGGGTTGCAGGTTATTTGAGCGGAGGGGAGCAGCAGATGCTGGCGATTGGCCGGGCGATGATGGCCAGGCCCCGCTTGATTCTGCTTGACGAGCCGTCGTTAGGCTTGGCCCCTCTGCTCGTAAAAGAAATCTTTTCCATTATTAAGCGAATTAATGAAGAGGAAGGTACGACATTTTTGGTCGTGGAGCAAAATGCCAACGTGGCTCTTTCCGTCGCCGATTTCGGATATATCATGGAAAATGGCCGGATTGTGTTTGAAGGGAGCGCCGAGCAGTTGAAATCAAACGAAGATGTGCGGGAGTTTTATCTCGGCATCAGCGAGCAGGGGAAGAAAAGTTACCGGAATGTCAAACATTACAAACGGAGAAAGAGGTGGCTGTCCTGATGTGGCGTCAAATCCTGGAACAGGTGAAGAAGCAGGCTGGTTGGCAAGCCTACTACCGTGACCTGGGAGTTGATCTGGATCGCATAGAGACGGAAGAGGATTTTCTACGCCTTCCTGTCTTGAAAAAAAGCGACCTGCCACGCATGCAAAAAGAACACCCTCCTTTTGCCAATCTGGCTGTTGAGTCTCAGGTGGGACGCATTTTTGTCTCCCCCGGCCCCATTTATGATCCGGAAGGGAAAGCAGAAGATTACTGGCATTTTGCACCCTTGTTTCGAAAGATTGGTGTTGGCGAGGGAGATATTGTGCAGAATACCTTCAGTTACCATCTGTCACCGGCCGGTTTCATGTTTGATTCGGCCGTCCGGGCGGTGGGGGCTAAAGTGGTGCCAGCCGGAACGGGAAACTCGGCACTGCAGATGGACATCATGCGGGACTTGCAGGTGACTGTCTATGCTGGGACCCCTAGCTTCTTGCTCCACTTGCTCAAGACAGCGGAAGAGAAAGGGTGGCGAGTAGGTCGACAACTGGCGCTGAACAAAGCCATTTTTTCTGCGGAGAAACTGACAGAAGAGATGGAGAAATTTTTTCAAGAGCGGGAGATTGTCTACATTGATGCGTACGGTACGGCAGATTTCGGATGTCTAGCTTACCGCCTGCCAGGTGAAGAAGGTTATACTCTGTTGGAAGATGTTTACGTCCAGATCTGTGACCCTGGGAGCGGCGAAGAGGTGGATGGGCAGGTGACAGGCGAGCTTGTCATTAGCCGCGCTTCAGAGGTGTACCCCTTGGTCCGTTTTGGCACAGGCGATCTGTCGCGTTGGGTAGAGCGGGGTAAACGAATTGCCGGTGTCCTGGGCCGTGTCGGCGATAGTTACAAGGTCAAAGGCATGTTTGTCTACGCTCACCAATTAAAAGAAGCGCTCGAGCAGCTGCCGGGTGTTGAGTATTATCAGGCGGTGATCACGCATGCGCATGGACAGGACCGGTTGACCATCAGCCTAGAATTAACGGAAACGCGTACCGGTTCCCAGGATCAGCTGGAAGAGTGGGCCAGAACGATTCAAAATATCATTCGCGTCAAGCCGGATTTGAAAGTCGTGCCAAGCGGCTCCATTTCCAGGGAGGAAAAACAACTGGTGGATGCCCGATCGTCATAGTAGATGAAAAACATCGTGTGGATGAAAAACCGACAGACCCCTCTGCCATCTGCATCATGTTTGGTGGAGGGGTTTGGCGTATGTTACAATTTTTCTTAAAACAGGACGCCCATAAAAGCGATGAAAGAGGAAGATGGAGTTGACACGCTCAAATCAAAGTTTGAATAGGGAACAATTATTAAATCAAGTTCATCGAATTGCCAAACACCATCTGTCAGGATTAAAAGTCAGGTTGTATTTGTTCGGTTCATGGGCCAGAGGCGAGGAGAGATCCAGTTCAGATATTGACCTGGCGGTGGATTATGATCAAACATTACCTTCTGGTACCATAGCCATGCTCAGGGAGGCGTATGAGGAGTCAAATATTCCTTTTACCATTGATCTGGTGGATCTGACCCAAACAGACCCTGAATTTAAAGAGAAAGTAGAGAAAGAAGGGGTAAGGTGGAGCGTTTAAGGCAGCGCATATTTATTGCACGTCAGGCACTTCAAACATTGGAAGAGGTTATTCATATTCCCAATCCCACATTGATTGAACGGGATGTCACCATCCAACGCTTTGAATATTCCTTTGAAGTGATGTGGAAAGCAGCCAAACATTATCTGAGGGTTAGAGAAGGGATTGAGGTGGCGTCACCAAAAGGGGTGATCCGTAAATGTAGGGAAGTTGGGTTACTCAATGAGGCAGAAACCATTCAGGCTTTGGAGATGGTTGATGACCGCAATTTGACCTCTCATACTTACCAATGATCGCTTGGCGCAAGAGATATATTTACGGATTAAACGCCATTTCCCTTTGTTAAATGGATGGCTGGAACGGATAGAAACCTTTCTATCAGAGTGATAAAACGGGCTGTTCCGGTGCAAGCGCGCCTGGAGCAGCTTTTTTTGCTTGTTTGGATTTCTTGGCGAAAGGGAAAAAGGAATGTATAATGAGATTGTCATCTGTAAAGACAAGAGACCAATCAAATGTCAAGTTCATTCAATGGAGAAAGGGGGATTTGACTTGAAGACGCGCGAATTGGTCCTTACAGCCATTTTGATCGCTTTTTCTCTGATCATCCCGCTGTATTTTGGTTTTTTGAAAGTGTACATTCCGCCGTTTTCAGCCACTATTGCCTCGCATGTTCCGGTGATGTTGGCCATTTTTATCAGTCCGTTATCCGCCATTCTCGTAGGACTAGGCTCAACCGTGGGATTTTGGGTGACGCTGGGTCCGGTGATCGCGGCTCGCGCTTCCTCACATATTGTTTTTGGAGGTCTGGGAGCTTGGCTGTTTCGCCGCGGCGTGAAGCCCTGGCAGGCGCTGCTTGCGATGCTGCCTGTGCATGCTGCGATGGAATCGCTCATCGTATTGCCTTTTGGTTTTTCGCTGTATGAGGGGTTCATTGTAGTGGGAATTGGCACCGTGCTCCATCATCTGGTTGACCTGGCCATCACATTGGCTTTGCTGCGGCCTCTTGGCGGGGTGTTCCCGGTCGCATTGGCCAAACGTTAGACAAAACCAATCGTCTTTCTATCCAGATGAAAACCGTCTCATCAATAAAAACGCCTTATCCAGTTTAAAGGTTTACTCAGGGCGACGTGTATCCCCAGGGATGACGCTCGCTCTTTTTTATCTAGCGGTTAGGTTGCGCGGAAAAAGTGATCATGTCCTTTGCGATTTTTCCATACAATGGTGTAGGGAGAATGGGGGTGCTGTAATTGAAGAGGCTTTTTGGGGTTTTGGGACTATTGCTGATTGTAACAGCCGTCGTGTTACTTACGCAGAAAAACATTCCGCAAGTGACGTTGACCGATTTGGATGCGATGACGGCAGCCGGGGCAGCGCTGGAAGAGAATGTTCCCGAGTCTTATTTGTTCGAAGATTATATCATTGACCAGCGGCGGGTGAGAATTAACGACCATGTACAGCATGCGGTGGAGATCAAGATGATCTACAGCCATCCCGAGACACGGGAACGTCTCCAGTATGTCGTCTATCTCGATCCGGAAACGGCTGAACTTCTCGGATACGGGACAAAAAACGTGCTTGCGCCGGCTGAACAATGAATGCAACCCTCGGTTTCATTTTTGGAAACCGAGGGTGTTTTGTGTGGCTTTATGTCACGTTACTGAAGCGTTTTCCAATTCTGCTGCTGCATTTGCTGAGGAGTGTTTCCCTGCAGGATTGTGTTTTCGTTTCCAGGCTGATAAACGTTCATCATGGTCTGCGTTGTTTGTTCCATCATCGTTGGCACCTGATAGTACCCCTTTTGGTTCATGAAGGACCATGTTTCGTAGGCCATTTCCGCACTGTTCTGCGCTGCTTGCAAGAGCATGCTGCGAAGCGTCGGATCGGAGCACTCCAGTGCCGCATGCATCCGCATCGCGGCGCCGCATTTTGCGCTGGAAAGCATGCAGGAAGCGACATCCCGATCATCGAACTGGGTAACGGAGGCATTGGGGGCTGTCGGTGCAGGTTGACGTAGCCCGTATTTGGGAGTCGCCGTTTTTTGCGCATGGTAGGGTACCGCTTGCCCTCTGCCTTGCGTATGCAATGTGTTGACCATGTTATTGTATTCATTCGTTAAAAAATCCAGTTGACGATTTAAAATTTGCTGAAGCCCTTGGTCGGTGACATGGTTTTGAAAAAGTTGGAAAGTGTTAATGCAATTCATGGTTTCGGTTAGGACTTCATGCATTTCCATCGTCTCGTGGGCGCCTAATGTTGCTGTCTGTTGACTCAACGTTCTTTCCTCCTTCAAATGAATGGTTTTTCAAAAGTGGTTCTTGTGACCATCAGTAGTTTGTCCACTGTTTCTGTGAATATGTACAAAAACCGCATCCAATGATGCAAAAATGAAAATGGATGGATACAATGAAATGAGGATGTTGATAACTAAAGGAGGATTAAAATGGTCCTGACCGAAAGCGCGAAGCGCGTGTTAAAGCAATTTTGGCATGAAGAGCGTGAAGCAGGGGAAGCTTTGCGGATACAGGTTTCACCTGGGTGATGCGGTCCGCAATTTCGCTGGGTGCTGGATGCACCTCAAGAGGATGATGTGCGAATCAGGGTGGATGAGATGGAGTTGCTCATCGATCCGGTGACACGCACATATACGGAGCGACTGGTAGCCGATTTTGTAGAAACGCCGAACGGAGGACAGTTTATCTTTATCGAACGGGAGGAGCAGCAGTGATATTGTTGATCCTGCCTGCCCACGCTCCTGAAAATGGCGGAAACTGGATTCATGCCAAACGATTGCAAAAAGGCCTTCGCAAACGGGGCTGGGAGGTCGTGATCAAAACATTAGAGAATGTAGATGATCGCGATTTAACCGCAGCCAATTTGCTCCACCTGTTTAATGCCTACCGCACGGGGAAGCCGTTGATGGCTGACCTTCATCGATTTCGAGAAAAGCGGGTGATCATGACCCTGACAGGTACAGATGTCAATGACTTCCTGCACCAACCATCCACGCGGGAAGATACCATCCAGGCGATGGATTGGGCCGATCATCTGGTCTGTATCGCCCCGTCAGCAAAACGCAAGTTAATCCAAATGTTTCCGCAGTGGCGGGAAAAGGTGACGTATATCCCGCTGGCGTTGGATCTCCCCGTGAGTTCTGAGGATGGTGTGCGGCGGTCGGATTTGGGCTGGTCGGATGAGGAAGTGATCTTTTTTTTACCGGCCGGCCTGCGTCCGGTCAAAAATCCGTTGATGGCTGTCGAGCCGCTTGGCCGCCTTTTTGCGGAGACGAAGAAGGTTCGTTTTTGCATTGCCGGCCCGCCATTAGAGCGAGACATCCTGGAAACTTTACAAATGCTGATGCGAACACATTCCTGGATCACGTATTTGGGATCGATTCCGCATTCCCAGATCAGCCAGTATTACCTGCTGTCTGACGTTGTACTCAATACTTCTCGTGCAGAAGGGCTGTCCCACGCATTGCTGGAGGGCATGTTTTTTGGCAAGCCGGTATTGGCATCTCGCGTCCCGGGAAATCTGGATCTGGTCAGGCATGGCGTCGATGGATTTCTTTTTTCGGATGCGGAAGAGATGTACGCGTATGCAAAGTGTTTGTACGAAGATCCCCGGTTGCGCATGGAGATGGGGCGGGAGGGGAAGAAGCGGATCAGTACCGAATATGTACCCGACATCGAGTGGAATCGGTACCATGAGCTTTACAGTGGTCTGCTATCTGTTTACATATGTTTACATATGAATGGGATGAAGAAGGGATCGTTATGCAGCCCTTGAAAATCGAAATCTGTGGCAATAACGAACTCAGCTGGGAAGAGGCGTGGCTGGAAAAAATTAGGATGTTGGGCCGCCAGCGTGGGTTTGAGGTGCAGATTGATGTGGATGATTGTCATGATCTGTGCAGCGAATGCGTGATGTTTCCCTATTTGATTGTCGACCGTCACGTGCTGATGGCAGAGACGATTTCTGAGCTTTATCAGCGCCTGGTTACGTACCTGGATGAAAAATCGGGAGAAGCACCCAAGCGAGGAGGGGAGGCAGATGCCTGAATCTGGGTGGTTAAAGAGGAACCTGGCCATCTATTTATGTATGCCTGTAAAGGACGGGGCGCAAGGGATGGAAGCGTTGCGAATTGCGAAGGCAGCGATTGCGGGAGGGGTGACCGCGATTCAGCTGCGCGATAAGGAAAGCCCGCTTCCGCTCGTTCTGGAGGTGGGACGGAAAATCAGAGAGATCTGCCGGGAGGAAGGCGTTCTCTTTTTCGTCAATGATCGCGTGGACCTGGCCATATTGCTGGATGCAGACGGGGTTCACGTCGGGCAGACAGATATACCCGTGACGGAAGTGCGCAAGTTACTTGGCGATCAAAAATGGATTGGCGCCTCAGCAAGCTCGCTGGAAGAGGCAGAGAAGGCCATCTCGCAGGGTGCGGACTATCTGGGTGTCGGAGCCATTTATGCCACCAGAAGCAAGGCGGACGCGGGAGAGCCAGTGGGCACTGGTCTCATCCGTGAGATTGGTTCCCGCTGGACGATTCCGATGGTCGGCATTGGCGGCATTAAGGCACACAACGCAGCGTCTGTGATCGCGGCCGGCGCAGACGGTGTTGCTGTCATTTCAGCTATTTTTGACGCCGACGATCCAGAAGCGGCGGCCAGACAGTTACACCTAGTCGTGCAGGAGGCGCATGCGGCTGCGGAGGATTGACAGCACACTGAGCGTGGCGAACACCATGAATGACGTGATATAATACTCCACGAATTCGATTCGCGTGCACTCGGGACGGCTGGCCGGTTAAACGGTGCAAGTCGGCACAGCAAGGGCCAATGCATCAGACGTATGAAGAGGCATGATCCACAGAAAGAGGTACGAAAGGAAGGAAAACAGCGTGAAATCTGTGAGTAAGGAGCCTGTATGCCCGATTGAGCGAACGTTAAATGTGATCGGCGGGAAATGGGTCATCCTCATCATTCGTGAACTCATCCAGGGAAAAAAACGTTTTTCCGAGCTGGAAAATGAATTAGGAGCCAGCTCCAAAATGATCAGCCAGCGCCTGAAGGAATTAGAAAAAAATGGCATCGTCAGAAGAACGGTGATACCGGATGTGCCACCTAAGGTGGAGTACACGCTGACAGAAAAAGGGGAAAGTCTGAACAAGGTTCTGGATGCGATGGCGGAGTGGGGGCTGAGGTACGAATGCCAGAAGGACTCCGTTTCGTAAGGGCCTGTATCGCATGGGGGTGATACCGTGATGAACCAGTCTCTGATCAAACTGACCAGTCTGTCATCCAAAGCGGGGTGAGGGTGCAAAATAGGTCCGGCGGACCTGGCAGAGGTATTGCGGTTTTTGCCGTCCTCACTCGGAGATCCGAGCTTGCTCGTCGGGATGGAAACTTCGGACGATGCGGGAGTCTACCAGCTGACGGAAGATTTGGCCCTCGTCCAGACTGTGGATTTCTTTACGCCGGTTGTGGATGATCCGTATATGTTTGGTCAGATTGCGGCAGCCAACGCGCTGAGTGACGTGTATGCAATGGGCGGCAAGCCGTTGACGGCGATGAATATTGTCGGATTTCCGGTGAAGAAGCTGGAAAAGCGGATTCTGGCCGAGATCCTGCGCGGCGCTGCGGATAAGGTGGCGGAAGCTGGTGCCGTTCTGGTCGGCGGGCATACGATTGATGATCAGGAGCCTAAATTCGGCCTCGCTGTGACTGGCATCATTGACCCGAAGCGAATTCGCCGCAACCGCGGTGCTGAACCCGGGGATGCGCTGATTTTGACCAAGCCAATTGGTGTCGGCATTTATACGACGGCCATCAAGCGGGACCTTCTCAGCCCGGAGGAAATTCAGGAAGTGACGTCGGTGATGGCTGCTTTGAATCGGGCAGCGGCAGAGGTGATGGGAGAGTTTGAGGTCCATGCCTGTACCGATGTCACTGGCTTTGGCTTGCTCGGCCACGCTTATGAGATGATTCGAGACACATCGGTCGGTCTGGAAATTGACTATAAAAGGATTCCCATTCTGGAGCGAGCCAGGTATCTCAGTCAGCAAGGGGTCGTTCCTGGCGGAACCAAGTCCAATCACCAGTGGCTCCAGCCTTGTGTACAATACCCGGCTGGACTCATCACGGAAGATCAGTGGGTGCTTTGTGATGCCGTTACATCGGGCGGCTTGTTGATTGCGGTTCCGGCTGTTCAGGCGGAAGGGCTGCTTCGGCGTCTGCATGAACAAGGGGTTTCAGCGGCTGCACAGATCGGGCATTTTGTTGCGGAAAACCCAGGATGCATTCGCGTGCGATAAGACGTTTTCATCTAAAATTCTGTCCATCCGCGCCGCTCCTTTTTTCCAAGAAGGAGCGGACTTTCTTTTGTTAGAATTTCCTGGAAAATATCGCAATGACTTTACGCGATTCCACCATTTAGGTTTTAATATGAAGTAAGGCCATGAAAAAGGCAAATGGATATTGTATACAATGGCCAGTTGCTTTTAAAAAGACAAGGAGTGGGACGACATGAAAACGTTTGATATTGCAGTCATTCCCGGGGATGGGATTGGTAAAGAGGTGGTCCCGGCTGCTCTGAAGGTTTTGGATTTTGCCGCAGAGACTCATGGTGGGGTTGCTTTTCGCTACACCACCTACGATTGGGACTGTGATTATTATGTGAAGCATGGTGAGATGATGCCGACGGACGGCTTGCGTGTTTTGGCCGGGTATGAGGCCATCTTTCTTGGGGCAATTGGCAACCCCAAGCTCGTTCCCGATCACATTTCGCTGTGGGGTTTGCTCCTGAAGATCCGCCGCGAGTTCGAGCAGGTGCTCAATGTCCGGCCGGCCAAGTTGCTCAGAGGTTTGCCTTCGCCGCTGGCCAACCCGCAGCCCTTCGATCTGGTTGTGGTGCGCGAGAACTCAGAAGGAGAATATTCTGAGATAGGCGGTCGCATCTTTAGAGGAGATGATGAGATCGCGATCCAAAACAATATCTTCACCCGCCGAGGGGTGGAAAGGGCGATGCGGTATGCCTTTGACCTTGCGAAAAAGCGGCGGCGAAAAGTGGCCTCCGCCACCAAATCCAATGGGATCTATCACACTATGCCGTTCTGGGATGAAGTGTTTGAACAGGTAAAAGCGGATTACCCGGACGTGGAAACAGCTTCTTACCATATCGATGCACTGTCCGCCTTTTTTGTCACACGACCGCAAATTTTTGACGTGATTGTGGCCAGCAATCTGTTTGGGGATATTCTTTCGGACCTTGGCGGCGCCATCATGGGCAGTATCGGCGTGGCGCCGGCGGCCAATATCAATACCAACGGCAAATATCCGTCGATGTTTGAACCGGTTCACGGTTCGGCTCCCGATATCGCCGGTCAGGGCATCGCCAACCCGATTGGACAGATCTGGACGGCCAAAATGATGCTGGATCATTTTGGCTATCCGGAACTGGGGGAGAAGGTGCTGGAAGCCATTGAACGCACGCTGGAAAGCGGCGTGAAGACGCCAGATCTCAAGGGAAGCGCGACAACGGCAGAGGTGACGGAGGCGGTCATTGGCCATCTGAAAGCCATCACCTCTTAAAGCATTACCTGGCATTATCCGTTGGAAATGATTCGGAAAAGAAGCCGTATCAGGGCGGAAAGGAGGCGGCCTGTGCGGGAAGTGCACTATGACCAAATTGTGAAGGCGGTTGCCCGCCTCTGTCAGGAAGCCAATTACGACCTCGGTTCAGATACGGTGAACGCCTTGCGGGATTCACTGAAGCGAGAAACTTCCGAGGTGGGAAAGGACATTCTGCAGCAGATTTTGCTCAACGCTGAGATCGCGTCCGGCGAGCGGGTGCCGATGTGCCAGGACACGGGGTTTGCCGTTTTTATCGTCGAGTTGGGGCAGGATTGCCACATTTCAGGGGGCAGCCTGTACGATGCGATCAATGAGGGCGTGCGGCAAGGGTACAAAGAAGGATATTTGCGTTTTTCAATGGTCGAAGATCCTCTCAATCGCGTGAACACCGGCGACAACACGCCAGCCATCGTGCATGTGGAGTTGGTGACGGGCGATCGGCTGACGATTCACATGGCGGCCAAAGGAGGAGGCAGTGAAAACATGAGCTTCCTGCGGATGTTGACGCCCGCTGAAGGCATCGAAGGCGCGAAGCGCTTTGTCGTGGAGGCGGTCAAGGAGGCCGGACCCAACCCTTGTCCCCCGATCATTGTCGGGGTGGGGATCGGCGGCAACTTTGAACGTGTGGCGTACCTGGCGAAAAAATCCCTCTTCCGTCCGCTTGGACAGCGACATCCACGGGCTGACATCGCCGCACTGGAGGAGGAGTTGATGCAAGAGATCAACGCGCTGGGGATTGGCCCACAGGGGATGGGTGGGCAAACGACCGCTCTCGATGTGCATGTGGAGGTATTCGCCACGCATATCGCCGCCTTGCCTGTCGCTGTCAACATCAACTGCCACGCCAACCGTCACAAAACAGTCATGCTCTAAAGGCAGCACTGCCAATTTCTTGAGGCAGAGGAGGACCGTTCGATGAGCGCCATTCATTTGCACACCCCGCTCACAGAAGAAATGGTTTTAAAGCTGCACGCTGGGGATCGCGTCATGTTGTCAGGCAAATTGCTGACCGCGCGGGATGCCGCCCATCGGCGGATGGTGGAGGCGTTGGAGCGGGGAGAGGATTTACCGGTGAACCTGCGCGACCAAGTGGTTTACTACGTCGGACCGACACCGGCCAAGCCGGGTCAAGTGATCGGCTCGGCCGGCCCGACGACCAGCGGGCGCATGGATCGCTACACGCCGCGGCTGCTAGAACTGGGATTGCGGGGGATGATCGGTAAAGGCCGGCGAAGTGACACGGTGAAGGAGGCATTGCAAACCTACCGGGCCGTCTATTTTGCGGCGGTGGGGGGCGCCGCCGCCTTGCTGGCCAAGTGTATCCGTTCCTCCCGTTTGATCGCTTATGAAGACCTCGGTACGGAAGCGATACGGGAACTGGAAGTGGCGAACATGCCCCTGGTTGTGGTGAACGATGCGCACGGCAAGGATTGGTATGTACGAAGCCAGCAGACATTTCTTACATAACGACAAAGGTGCAAAGGAGATGGAGATGAGGAAAGGAGGGGGCCAGGTTGCTTCATCGATCCTACTTGTTTGTTCCCGGCCGCGATCCGCGCCGCATTCGCAAGGCGCTGGACAGTTCCGCCGATGCGGTGATCATCGATCTGGAAGATGCGGTGGCCTATGATGAAAAGGATGCGGCACGCCAGGCCGTTTCCCAGGTCATGCGAGAAAGCGGGGCGAATCGCTCCAATGTCTATTTGCGGATCAATGATGTGAGCAGCCCGTTCTGGCAGGCGGATTGCGCATGTGCCCAAGAGGCAGGCTTTTCTGGCGTGATGGTGCCAAAGGTGGGTTCTGCGGAAGAGATTCAGCGCGTAAAAAGGGAATTATCCGGTCAGATGCAGATCATACCGCTCATTGAAACGGCCCAGGGAGTTTATTTTGCGCACGAGATTGCCAGTGCTGACCTTTCCGTGGCGCGATTGGCATTTGGCGCCGTGGATTACAGCCTGGATTTGGGAATTTCGATCAGCTATGAACAGCAGGAGTTGATCTATCCTCGTTCGCAGTTGGCGGTGGCCTCTCGTGCGGCAGGCATTGCCCCCCCGATCGACACGGTGTTTGTGGATCTGGATCATGAGGAGGGCTTGATTCGGGAAGCCCGCGTGGCGAAGCGCCTGGGTTTTTGGGGCAAGCTTGTGATTCACCCGAAACAGATCCAACCGGTGCACGCCGTTTTTTCACCGACCAAGGAAGAACTGGAGTGGGCCCGGAGGATCGTGGAGGCGTTTGAGGAAGCGGAGAAAAAAGGCGTGGCGGCTATCTCCGTGCAGGGGAAAATGGTGGATTACCCGGTGTATAAGCAGGCTTTGACCATTCTCCAATTGCAACCAAATAGCTAGTCCGAGATCGGATGACGGGAATGATTGATGATGGAAAGGGGGAACAAGCGTGAAACCGAAGGTTGTGATTACAGGGCCGATTCGGCAAGTGGCGCTGGAGAAGCTGCGAGCGCACGCCGAGGTGCGAATCTGGGAGTCGATGGAGCCCGTTCCAAAGGAATGGCTGCAAAAATGGCTGGCTGACGCCGATGGCCTGTTTCTTTCCGGCAAGATTCGCTTGGACGAGGAATTGCTCTCATACGCGCCGCGATTGAAAGTGGCGGTTCAGGCATCGGTGGGCTATGACAATGTGGATGTGGAGGCCTGCACGCGACGCGGCATCCCCTTTGGCAACACGCCCGGTGTGCTGGTGGACGCGACGGCGGATCTGGCCTTTGCTCTGGTGCTTTGCAGCATGAGACGTGTCACCGACGGATGGGATATGGTTCGCCGCGGGGAATGGAAAAATCTCTTCGAAATTCCGTTTGGCATCGACTTAGCCGGAAAATGGCTGGGAATTGTCGGCATGGGCCAAATTGGCGCAGCGGTAGCGAGGCGGGCGCAGGCGTTCAAGATGCGGGTGCAATACACCAACCGCAAGCCGCGGTCCGATGAAGCGGAGATTGGCGCGACCTATGTCCCGTTTGAACAGCTGTTGCAAACCTCGGATGTGATCGTGGTCTTAGTGCCATTGAACGAGGCGACGAAAGGAATGTTTGGGGAGGCGGAGTTTCGCATGATGAAGCCGACCGTCCGCTTTGTCAACGTGGCTCGTGGTCCCATCGTTCAGACCGACGCGCTCGTTCGCGCCCTCAAGGAAGGTTGGATCGCCTACGCCGCTTTGGATGTGACCGATCCGGAGCCGCTTCCGGGGGATCACCCGTTGCTTCAATTGCCCAATCTTCTGATCACCCCCCACGTGGGGAGTGCCACCGATGAAACCAGAGACCGGATGGCGCTGCTTGCGACCGATAACCTGCTGGCGGGCTTGGCAGGCAAGCCGCTGCCTGCCTGCGTGAACAGGCAGTGGTTGTTTCAGATTGAAAAATGAGCGCAGAAAAATCATAGTTTCTCGTCAAGGCGCCGGTTCTGCCGCGCGGAATATCCAGAGGCTTTTCGCGCGGCGGGGCCGGCATTCTCTTTTCTTTCCTCTTTACATCCTTTATC
Organism: uncultured Bacillus sp.; assembly: GCA_947085265.1. GTDB lineage: Bacteria > Bacillota > Bacilli > ZCTH02-B2 > ZCTH02-B2 > Bacillus_BB. The sequence continues at coordinate 35,021 of CAMTVR010000003.1, forward strand.
ATGAGAGGGAAAGAGGTGAGGGTGATGGGAACGAAAGTGACGGTGGAACAGGTTGTCAAGCGTTTTAACCTGGAAGTGCTGACAGGTGAAAAAAGTTTGCGGCGGCAAATCATGATCAGTGACATTCACCGGCCAGGGCTTGAGTTGGCTGGTTATTTTGAATATTATCCGTCCGATCGGGTGCAATTTTTGGGGCGAACCGAGTTGAGTTTTGCGGAAAGCCTGCCATCTGAGACGCTCTTGGAACGTTTTCGCTTTCTCTGCAAAGAGGAGACGCCTTGCTTTTGTATCACGCGCGGTTTTCCCGTGCCGCCTGAATTGTTTGTGGCTGCGGAAGAGACCCGCACCCCGGTTTTGCGGACTTCTTTGTCGACGACGCAGTTTATCAGCAAGCTGACCTATTATCTGGAAGAGATGCTGGCCCCCAGGACGACGATTCACGGCGTGTTGATGGATGTGTACGGGGTGGGAGTGTTGCTCATGGGTTCCAGCGGCATTGGCAAAAGTGAGACTGCCTTGGAGTTGGTCAAGCGAGGGCATCGGTTGGTGGCCGACGATGCGGTGGAAATCCGCCAGGTCCACAACCGGTTAATCGGGAATGCCCCGGAGTTAATTCAACATCTGCTGGAGATTCGTGGTGTGGGGATTATCAACGTCATGACGCTGTTTGGCGCCGGTGTGGTACGCACGCATAAGAAAATTTCCCTCGCGGTTCGATTGGAGACTTGGGAGGAGGGAAAGCATTATGAGCGGCTTGGCATGGATGAGGAGAAGATGCGGATTCTCGACATCGACATCCCGATTGTTACGATTCCAGTACGTCCGGGACGAAACCTGGCTGTGATTGTGGAAGTGGCGGCGATGAACCATCGGCTCAAAGTGATGGGACACAATGCGGCGGTGCAGTTTGCGGAACGACTGAACAAGGTGTTGGAGGAGTACGATCCAGCTGAGGATATCTTCTAAATTCAAGGAGGTCAATCGATGTATTTGGATCCAATCGCTTTTCAACTCGGTCCGTTTACCGTACACTGGTACGGCATCATACTCGGCATGGCGGCGGTGGCTGGCCTGTTGCTGGCTACCTGGCGCGCAAAGCAGATTGGGTTTAACCATGAACTACTGCTGGATTTCATGATTTTTGCGGTACCGGTCGCCATTGTTTGCGCACGCGCTTATTACGTCATTTTTCAATGGGATTATTATTCGCAGCATCCTGGCGAGATCATTGCCGTCTGGAAGGGTGGGATCGCCATTCATGGCGCACTCATCGGTGGGATTGTGACAGCGATTCTCTTTTCTCACTTCCGGAAGATTCCTTTTTGGCAACTGGCAGACATCGTCGCACCCGGGTTGTTGTTGGGTCAGGCAATTGGCCGTTGGGGGAACTTCATGAATCAGGAGGCGCATGGCGGGCCGGTATCCCGTGAGTTTCTGGAAAGTTTGAACCTGCCGGGGTGGATCATTGAGCAGATGAAGATCGAAGGGGTGTATTACCATCCCACCTTCTTATATGAGTCGCTCTGGAACATCTTAGGCGTGATTCTCCTTCTCTGGTTGAGCCAACGAAACCCGCGCCGGGGCATCTTGTTCTTGAGCTACGTGCTTTGGTATTCGGTGGGGCGGTTTTTCATCGAAGGTTTGCGCACGGACAGCCTGGCTTTTGATGGACCCCGCTGGCTGGAAGGGTTGCTGAATGGCCTGTGGACACCGATGCGCTTGCTGTTTGAGCCAGGTGCGATGGCCTATGGAAACATCCGGGTGGCGCAGTTGGTCAGTTTGTTGCTCGTGCTGTTGGCAGTTGGGCTGATGGTGGCAAGGCGACTGAAGGGATGGGACAATGCCCGCTACCGGGATGTAAAGAAGCGTCTTCGTGCGAAAGGAAAATAAGATTGAACATGTCTTGTTTGAGGGTGTGAGAAATTGGAATCATTTTCCTTGTCGCGTTCACTCAAAACAGGGTGGTTTCGCGGTTGGCAGACAGCCTGGATTTTGAGCAAAGTGATTTTCCCCGTCACGCTGCTGGTCAGTGTGTTGAAGAACACGCCGCTGATGGATGTGTTAGTCCGCCTGTTTGCGCCCTTGATGTCGTGGGTGGGTTTGCCGGGGGAGGCAGCTGTGGCTCTGGTCATGGGGATGTTTGTGAACCTTTATGCAGCCATTGGTGCCTTGCTTTCCCTTGACTTAACGATTAAAGAGGCGTTTATCGTTGCCGTGATGACCAGTTTTGCCCACAACCTGTTGGTGGAAACTGCGGTGACCCGGCAAGTCGGAGTCAGCGTGTGGTTTTCTGCGGGATTGCGGGTGGCGCTGGCGCTGGTGTCTGGAGCGGCGATTCATCTGTTCTGGCAGGGTGGACAGTCGCCGGCCCGGTACAGCGCGGTATCGGATGAAGGGGTGGCATCGGGCGCTTTGGCATCGGGGTGGTTAGAGATTTTTCAGCAGGCGATTCTGACCGCCCTGAGTGGTATCGGGCAACTGATTCTCCTTGTCCTGCCTTTGATGATCGGGATTCAGCTCTTACGTGATATGGCCGTGTTGGAATGGTTGTCATCCAAGATGAGTTTTCTCACCAGACTGTTGGGCGTTTCGCATCAAGGGACGCTGACGCTGGTGGCCGGTTTGGTGTTTGGTCTGGCTTATGGCGCGGGGGTGATTATCGAAAGCGCGCGCGAAGGGAATTTGTGCAAGAAAGATCTCTACCTCCTGATCATGTTTCTCTCCACTTGCCACGCTGTGGTAGAGGATACGCTGATCTTTCTCCCGCTCGGCATCCCTCTTTGGCCGCTGTTGGGGATTCGCCTGTTGCTCGCCTTGGTGTTGACGATTTTGACGGCTCACATCTGGCGGCAGTTGGCGAACAAACGGCAGATACGGGAGGTGAGCGGATGAGGCGAACGAGGCGGTACGCCGTTTCAGGCAGCAATTCCCTTTGGCAAGTGTACCGAACCGTCTCTTTTTGGAAGGTGTTTCGCAATGTGCTGGTGATTGAAATGGCCCGCTTTCTCCCTTTTTTTACCTGGAAGAACAAGCTTTATAGGCTGATCGGGATTCGGGTCGGACGACAGACGGCTATTGCTTTCAAGGTGACAATGGACATTCTCTTTCCGGAGCTGATCCGTATTGGCCGAAACACGATTATCGGATACAATACCACCATTCTGGCACACGAGTACCTGGTGAACGAGTACCGCTTGGGCGAGGTGGAGATTGGCGATGAAGTGTTGATCGGGGCCAACACACTGATCCTCCCCGGTGTTCAGATCGGGGATCGAGCGGTGGTTGCGGCCGGCTCTGTCGTGACTCGGGATGTGCCGCCCGGCGCCTTTGTTGGGGGCAATCCGGCCCGCCCCCTGAAGCGGCGGGCCCCGTCTGAAGGGTGCTCTCCCGCATCTGAAGATCCTTTTCAGATTCCTGGTGCGACAGATTGAGAGGGCGAATGGTGGATTGTCACTCCCTGTTTGTTGTCCGACATACTTTAGTTTGGTAGAATACTAAAGTAAACAAAGGCAGGGACAGTCCCCGAGGAGGGTTTGGTTTGTCAGAACCGAAAGTGTTTGAAAAACCGCTCGGAATGCGAGATTTTTTGCCCGACATGGCAGAACGGAAACGCTCCCTTGAACAGCGCATCCAGCGGGTGATGGAGCAGTGGGGATACCGTGAAATTATCACGCCGACAATGGAGTACTATGATACGGTAGGCGCGGCAAGCGCGACAATGACCGGGAAAATGTTCAAGTTGCTGGATCGGGAAGGGCATACCTTAGTTTTGCGTCCTGACATGACGGCGCCGATTGCGCGCGTCGCCGCCTCGCTGAAGGAGACGTCGTATCCTTTGCGCTTTCTCTATCATGCGAGCGTTTACCGGGCCCAGGAACAGGAGGCTGGACGCAACGCCGAGTTTTACCAGACCGGTGTTGAATTGCTCGGGGAGGCCAGCCCAGGAGCCGACGCAGAGGTGGTGGCGCTGGCTCTCTGCTGCCTGCAGGAGGCAGGTGTTAGGGGGTATAAGCTGGCTCTGGGTCATGTTGGACTGTTGGACGGCCTGTTGGCGGAAAATGTGGCAGGGGACCAGCTGCGGGCCGAATTAAAGGAGGATTTGTTGCGACGCGATCACGTGACATTTCGGCGTCGCTTGGAACAATCCATGCTGTCTTCAGAGCAAAAGGAGCGCCTGCTGGCTTTGCTTCAGGTTTACCGTGGCGAGCAAGGCGTCGATCAGCTGTCTCGTCTGGCCAGTGGACCGCGCTCCCAGGAAGCGCTGGTCAATCTGCAAGAGATATGGGCGCTGCTCGATGCTTATGGCGTGTCGCAGGATGTGATTTTGGATCTGACATTGATCGGATTTTTGAACTATTATACTGGAGCGGTGTTTGAAGGGTTTGCCGAAGGGTTTGGCTTTCCTGTTTTGAGCGGCGGAAGATACGATCACTTGTTACGGCGCTTCGGGGCTGATGTGCCGGCGACGGGTTTTGCCCTGAAAGTGGATCGCCTGTTGGAAGTCAGCCAGCTGCAATGGGAGAAACGAGAACGTGTGGTGGTGGCTTACATGCCGGGCCTGATTCGGCAGGCAATTGCGCGAACGCAAGCCTTGCGCCAGCAGCAACCGACCGCGGCGGTCGAGATGATCGCGTTGCCGGAAGGGTGGGATGCGAAGCGACGTGCGGCGTTTGAGGACCAGCAAAAACGTCGTGGCGTGGATCGTGTGGTGTATTTGGAAGGGGAGGGGTGGAGATGAGCCATCTGGTCATTGCCCTGCCGAAGGGTCGGATCCTTGAAGAGGCGCACCAACTCTTGACGCATGCCGGCTTGCCACTGCCTCCTGAACTGGAGGATTCCCGCAAGTTATGGGTGCGCATCCCCGAGGCCTCTATCGAGATCATCTTGGCCAAGCCGATGGACGTGCCTACGTATGTGGAGTACGGTGCGGCTGATATCGGTATCGCGGGCAAGGATGTGCTTCTGGAACAGGGGCGTGACGTCTATGAATTGCTGGACTTGCAGATTGGCGTTTGTCGGCTTTCGGTAGCCGGACTGCCTGAACGGCTGGGACGCCCCCTGCACCGTGTGGCGACCAAGTATCCACAGATTGCTTCCCAGTATTTTCGCGCCAAGGGGCAGCAGGTGGAAGTCATTCAGCTGCACGGTTCGATTGAACTGGCGCCTTTGACCGGGTTGGCAGAAGCGATTGTGGACATCGTCTCGACGGGGAGAACGCTGCGGGAAAATGGCCTTGTTGAACTGGAAGAGATGATGCCGATCACAGCTCGCCTCATCGCCAACCGAGTCAGTTACCGAATGAAGAATCGTCAGATCGACGCGCTGTTGGCAAAGATGAGACGTCAGTTGGCAAAGGAGGGGGAAGGAAGATGATTCCCGTCCTGACACTGGACGAGCTGGTTGCGCGCCGTGATGCGGCAGAGGTGGATCTGGAAGAGGTTCGGCAGCGCGTGCGGGAGATCATCGCATCGGTGCGTACGGAAAAGGATGCCGCGCTGTTGCGTTGGACACGCCAACTGGACGGCGTGGAACTGGCGCATCCGGCGTTGCCCGCAGAGTGGCGAAAGAAGGCCAAGGAGATTGTGACGCCTGCTTTTGCGGCTTCATTGCAGAAAGCTGCGGACCGGATTCGGCGTTTCCATGAACTGCAACGCCAGCGTTCCTGGATGCAAACGGAGGAAAACGGAACCATCCTCGGACAACTGGTGCGGCCGCTGGAGCGTGTAGGAGTGTATGTGCCGGGCGGGAAGGCATCCTATCCTTCATCCGTCCTGATGAACGTGATTCCGGCACAGGTGGCCGGCGTGCCGGAAATTGTCCTCGTCACACCGCCTCATCCGGATGGCATTTCACCCCATGTGTTAGCGGCGGCCGAGCTTCTCGGGATTGAAGAAATTTATTGTGTCGGCGGCGCGCAGGCGGTGGCGGCTCTCGCTTACGGCACGGAGTGTATCCGCCCGGTGGACAAAATCGTCGGGCCGGGAAACATCTATGTGGCTTTGGCGAAGCGGGAAGTGTTTGGCCAGGTGGGCATTGATCTGATTGCGGGGCCCAGCGAAGTGGTGGTGGTGGGGGACGGGACGGTTTCGCCAGCCTATGCCGCTTGCGATCTGCTGGCGCAGGCCGAGCACGATCCGATGGCTTCGGCCATCCTGATCGCGACGGACGAAGCATGGGCACTTGCTGTGCGGGAGGAACTGGAGCGGCAGTTGGCCACTTTGTCGCGCGCAGCCATTGCCCGACAGTCCCTCATGGAGCGGGGCGGCATCCTGTTGGTGTCTGATCTCAGAGAGGCATTGGTCGCGGCCAACCGGTTGGCGCCGGAGCACCTGGAGCTGCTCATCGACGACCCTTGGTCCTGGTTACCGCACGTAAAACATGCCGGCGCTGTTTTTCTCGGCGCCAATAGCCCCGAACCGGTAGGGGACTACCTGGCCGGTCCGAACCACGTGCTGCCGACCAGTGGCACGGCCCGCTTTGCTTCAGCGCTGAGTGTGGATGATTTTATAAAAAAGACCAGTCTGATTGCCTGTAGCCAGCCTCTTTTCCGAGAAGTGGCGGAAGATGTGATCTGCTTGGCGCAGGCGGAAGGGCTCGATGCCCATGCGCGGTCGATTGAAATCCGCCTTTCAACAAGGGAGCGCGAGGAATGAGTTGTCGCTAGTCCACTGGAGAGGATGAATGAATCATGAGCCACGTGGCTGAACCGCGAGTCGCGACCATCGAACGACAAACCAAAGAAACGCAGATCCGGCTGACGCTGTGCCTGGATGGTCAGGGAAGAGCCGAATTGGATACGCCAGTGCCTTTTTTGAATCATATGCTACATGCTTGGACTCATCACGGCCGCTTTGACTTGCAAATTTTTGCGCGAGGTGATGTGGGCATTGACGATCACCATACGGTGGAGGATATCGGGATTTGCCTGGGCCAGGCATTTTTGCAGGCGCTGGGGGACAAAAAGGGGATTGAACGGTATGGACAGGCATGGGTGCCGATGGATGAGGCGTTGGCGCAAGCGGTTGTGGATTTGAGCAACCGTCCCCACATGGAGTTTCAGGCCCACTTTCCTGACAGGCAGGTGGGACAGATGCCGACGGAATTGGTGCATGAGTTTTTCTGGAAGTTCGCGTTGGAATCGCGGCTCACCTTACACATTTTGCTTCACTATGGACGAAATACACACCATATGGTGGAGGCCATCTTCAAGGCGTGCGGACGGGCGCTTCGTGAGGCTGTCCGCAGAGACGCGCGATTGGCTTCTGTTCCCTCGACCAAAGGCGTTTTGTAAAATGGGGCTATGGGAGTGCCGATCTTTGTCATCGGAATGCTATAATGAAGAGGTTGGAGAACGAAATGCCAATCGGTGATAAGGAGGATGAGGGTGGCCAAGTTTACCATTTACCCGGCGATCGATTTGCGTGGCGGCCAGTGTGTGCGCCTGTTTCAAGGCGATTACGCGCAAGAGACGGTCTACGGCGACCCGGTTGAAGCAGCCTTTCGTTGGCAGGATCAGGGAGCAAGCTGGTTGCACGTGGTGGATCTGGATGGGGCGAAATCCGGACACCCTGTGAATGTGGAGGCCATCGAAGCCATTGTTCACCACGTGTCCATCCCAGTTCAGGTAGGTGGCGGGCTGCGCCAACTGGAGCACCTGGAGTTGCTGTTTGAGCGGGGAGTGCAACGGGTGATCTTGGGGACCGCAGCGATTGAAAATCCCGCTCTGGTGAAGTCGGCTTTGAAAAACTATGGCGGCCAGCGGGTGGCCATTGGGCTGGACGCCAAAAACGGTTTTGTTGCCACCTGGGGATGGCTGAACAAAAGTCAGGTGCGGGCAGAGGAATTGGCGCAGCGATTGGCAGCGCACGGCGCTGAAATCTTTGTCTTTACAGACATTTCCCGAGACGGCACGCTGCGCGGTCCCAACCTGGAGGCCATTCGCTCGGTTGCCGAAACGGGTGCGGGAGAGGTGATTGCCTCAGGTGGAGTGAGCCGGCTGGAAGATCTGAGAGCTTTGCACCAGCTCAACGCTGTGGGTGTCAGTGGTGTGATCATTGGCAAAGCCTTGTACAGCGGCGTTTTTACACTGGACGAGGCGCTGCGGACCATGGATGAGTATGCGTCATGATGGCGCTGTATCGGATGAATATCGGGGAGATGAGTGCGGTGGCACAGCCAATCGACTGGGATAACCTGCGCTGGAATGAGCAGGGCCTGATTCCTGTGATCGTGCAAGATGTTCAGAGCAAGGAAGTATTGATGCTGGCCTACATGAACCGGGAATCGCTGGAAAAGACGATGGAAACCGGCATGACCTGGTTCTGGAGCCGCTCACGCCAGCGGTTGTGGCAAAAAGGGGAAACGTCCGGGCATGTACAGCGGGTGCGGGAGATCCGGGTGGACTGCGACCGGGACACGTTGCTGGTGCTCGTGGAGCAGACTGGGCCGGCTTGCCATGAAGGCACATATAGCTGCTTTTCGCGGCAGTTTGCGGAAGAACAGGCATCGTTCGCCACGGAACCTGCGCCAGATCGGTTTGCCATTCTCAACCGTCTGGAGACGATCATTGCGGCACGAGAGGCAGAACGGCCTGAGGGAGCTTATACCACTTACCTCTTTGAAAAAGGATTGGACAAGATCTTGAAAAAAGTGGGCGAAGAAGCGGCTGAAGTGATCATCGCCGCCAAAAACCGTGACGCAAAGGAATTGCGCTGGGAAATCAGCGATCTGGTCTACCATCTTCTTGTGCTGATGCGGGAACAGCAGCTGCCACTGGATGAAGTGTTGCAGGAGTTGACAGGGCGGCATCGAGGTAGTAACGCTTAAGGAGAATCCCTGAAGTGAACAACTTTTAAGGAGGAGCCTCTCTCAAATGCAGGAGAACCGTGCGTTTCGGGTGTTCTCGGGAACATCAAACCCACGCTTGTCTGAAAAAATCGTCAGGCACCTAAACATTCCGTTAGGAAAGGTACGCATTTCTCGATTCAAAAGCGGCGAAATTTACGTTCATTATGAAGAGAGCATTCGGGGGACTGACGTGTTCCTGGTGCAATCGTTTTCTCATCCCATCAACGAAAACCTGGTAGAGCTGCTGGTGATGGTGGATGCCGCAAAGCGGGCCTCGGCACGCAGCATCACGGCGGTGATCCCTTACTATGGGTATGCGCGCCAAGAGAAAAAAGACGCGCCGCGCGAGCCGATTTCAGCTAAAATGGTGGCGGATATTCTGACCACCGTCGGGGTACATCGGATTGTCACGATCGATCTGCACGCCCCTGCGATTCAAGGATTTTTCAATATTCCGGTGGATCACCTGACGGCACTTGACATGCTCTGTGATTACTTGATCAACAAGCAGATTGAAAAACCGGTCATCGTCTCGCCGGACGCCGGAAGGGCCAAAACGGCGGAAAAGTTGGCGGCTGCGATGGGAGCTCCCTTTGCCATCATGATCAAGAGCCGTCCCGCTCATAATCAGTCCAAAATCACGCATGTCATCGGCGAAGTAGCCGGACGGACGCCGATCATTATCGAAGACATGATCGATACAGGCGGGACCATTGTCAACGTCGTGGAAGGATTGCACCAAAAAGGAGCCAATCCCGCTTACATTTGCGCGACGCACGCGGTGTTTTCGGATAATGCCGTCCAACGCCTGGATCACCCCTGGATTCAGGAAGTGGTGATTACAGATACGTTACCCTTGCCGGCCGATTGTTCAGACCGCTTTGTCGTTCTTTCCGTGGCGCAATTGTTGGCCAAAGGCATTCATTTGATCGAAGAAGGTGGCTCTATCAGCAGTCTCTTTCGAATCCAAAAGGTATGAAACACATGCCGTAAATCGCAGAGTGGATGTTGGCATCCGCTCTTTTTTTATGAACTTGCAAAACGCGTATGATATAATAAAGCCAGAACAGGGTCCGGCAGGGATGCGGAGGGACTTATGGAAAAACAACATCGCAACAAGGTCATTCCGGTGGAGATGGATGCCAACTTCTTTTTTGAACGGGCACTGCAGTATCTTGATCGGAATAACTACAACAAAGCGTTGAAATATTTTCAGCGAGCGGTCGATCGGGATCCGGACAACCCAGTTAATCATTGCAATTTGGCTGGTGTTCTGGCTGAAATGGGATTATTTGAGGATTCCAACCACATCCTTCAACATGTGTTGGAAAAAGTGGATCCGAATTTTGCTGAAGGATATTTTTATATGGCCAATAATTGGGCCCACCTGGAAGAATACGAGTTGGCCGAGGAATACGCGCTTCGTTATTTGGAAGAGGATGGCGATGGCGAGTACCGGCAGGAAGCGGAAGAGATGCTACAGATGCTCAGTCAATTTCTCGGCCGGCCGCCACGCTCGATTCGCCCCCGGCAGCAAACGATGCTGTTCAACATCCACGACAAGGCGCGCCTGTTACTGGAAGAAGGGCGGTTTGCGGAAGCGACGCAACTGTTGGAACGGATCATCGCAGAGGATCCGCGGTTTATCGCAGCTCGCAACAACCTGACCCTCGCCTATTTTTATCAGGGAAACCTGCGCAAGGCGTTCCAGATGGTGAATTCTGTTTTAAGCGAAGAGCCTGGCAATGTCCATGCGCTGTGTAATCTGGCTGTATTGTACGGACATCTGGAGGAACGTGAGGGTCTGCAAGTTGTATTGGAACGGCTGAAAAAGATCGTTCCCCTGCAGGTGGAACAGATGTTCAAGCAGGCCACGACCTTAGGGATCTTGGGCGAGCACGAGGCGGCTTACCAGCGTTTCCGGCAATTGATTTCGCTGGAGGTGGTGGACGACATTTGTCTTTACCATTATACGGCGGTGGCTGCAGCCAACACGGGCCGGTATGAGGAAGCCGTCAAGTGGTGGAAGGTTGTCGTGCAGAAGGATCCCGACTCACCCGTTCCCCGTTTTTATTTGCGTGTGATGGAGGAGTTGGATTCCGAACATTTGCCCCTGCTTCCTTATCAATATCATTTGCCGGTGGAACAGTTGCGCCGCATTTCCTCCGCTTCTTGGGATGAACAGACGCATGTCCAATACCCATGGCTCAGGGCGATGCTTCATTGGGGCTTGCGGTTTGGTCATCACGAGATGAAATTGCAAATTCTTGAGGTTCTCGGATCGATTGGTGATCAGGACGCCATCCTGACATTGAAGCAATACGTGAAAAATCCGGAAGAAACCGGTGCCCTAAAACGTGCAGCGCTGTTTCTACTGTCCTTCCTCGGTGAGCCGATAGAGGAGATAGATGTTAAGCCATACCAGGCTGCTTTGGCAATTGCACAGCAAAATCTCTCCCTTTACGCGCCCAACTATGTGCCGGAGGCGAGGCACATCTGGATCAGTTTTCTATTGAGAGTGTATCCCCACCTTCCCCGTCTGCAAAAACCGGAAGGATGGAGCGCTGCGGTGGAATATCTGACGCTGAAGCATTTTGGTCAGTCGGTGACGCAGCGGGAAATCGCCACATCTTATCAGGTATCTGTCAGCACACTGTCCAAGCATGCGCAGACGATTCGCTTTTACCTCAGCCAGCCGGAATGATCCTCGTCCGCCTAGAGAAGACGTCTATCCTGCCAGAGATGAGGTGAAAAAGGGTGCAGCGTGTGGCCACATGCCTTTATCACAGAAATGATCGTGTGCTTTTGCTGCAGAAACCGAAGCGCGGATGGTGGACCTGCCCGGGGGGCAAAATGGAGCCTGCCGAGACGATCATCGATACCGTGCGCCGCGAATACAGAGAGGAAACGGGTTTGGAACTCATTTCCCCGCAATTGCGGGGCGTTTTTACCATCTTGATCGAAGATGATGGCATGATCCAGAATGAATGGATGCATTTTCTCTTTCTAGCGCAAGAAGCGACCGGTGAGCAGCTGGAACAGTCTCATGAAGGGTTGCTCCGGTGGCATCCCGTTTCCAAGCTGGATCAACTGCCCATGCCGGAAGGGGATCGCCTGTTTATCCAACAGGTGTTACACCGCGATCAGCTCCTTATCGGCCGGTTTCATTATTCGCCGGAATATCAGCTTCTGGATTACCACCTAGACGATGCGCAAGCGAAGCTTTACGCCTCGTCTTCGTGAGAGGGGAACTCTTCATGAATGCTGTACCGAGCGGCTGTAAGAAACGAGGTGTTGGCAGGTGCAAACGGTAGATCTGGTGATTGTCACTGGCATGTCAGGTGCTGGGAAAACAGTCGCTGTTCAAAGCCTTGAGGATCTGGGCTTTTTTTGTGTCGATAATTTGCCGCCTGTGTTGATTCCGAAATTTGCCGAAATCCTGCACCAATCAGGTGGGAAGATTGGCAAGGCGGCGTTGGTGATCGACTTGCGAGGGGGTGAATTTTTTTCTGCCCTTTCAGAGGCGTTGGAAGTTTTAAAGCAAATGGACTACCTGCGCGTCCAGATTCTTTTTCTGGATGCCGACGATCAGACGCTGGTTCGCCGTTACAAAGAGACGAGAAGGCGCCATCCCTTATCAGCCGCGGCGTCCCCTCTGGAAGGTATCCAGCTTGAACGGCAAAAATTGCAGGCCATTAAGGAGCAGGCTCACCTGATCATCGACACGAGCCGACTCAAACCCCGTGAATTAAGGGACAAACTAGCCGCTATCCTCGCTTCCCGGGATGAGGAGCGGCTGGCGATTCACGTGTTGTCTTTTGGCTTCAAATTCGGTGTGCCGATGGATGCGGACCTGGTTTTTGACGTGCGTTTTTTGCCCAATCCATACTACGAAGAGTCTCTGCGTGCGCTTTCTGGCAAGGATGAACCGGTTTATCGATATGTGATGGAATCGGAAGGCGCGGATGTCTATTTGAGGCGTCTGAGCGATTTTATTCTCTATCTGTTGCCGCTTTATGCCCGGGAAGGAAAAAGCCAATTGGTGATCGGCATCGGTTGTACAGGTGGACGGCACAGGTCGGTGGCGATTGCCGAGTACCTCGGGCAACTGTTGCGGGAACAGCATTACGATGCCCGTGTCGAGCATCGGGATATTCAGAAAGATGTGTTAAAAGATGTTTGAAGGGTGAGAGAACGAAAAACGTTTCCAACAACGAATCATATAACGTATCAATGGAATTGTTCGTAAATATAAAGACAGAAGAAGGGTAAAAGAACATTCCATGAGAAAGGCGATGAGAGATGAAGGGGCCTGTCAGTCCCAAAGTGGTGGCCATCGGCGGAGGAACTGGTCTGTCTGCGATGTTGCGCGGCCTTAAAAGCCGGAACTGGCAGTTGACGGCGGTGGTGACGGTGTCGGATGATGGGGGCAGTTCGGGGCGGTTGCGCTCCGATTTAAATATCTTGCCGCCAGGGGACATTCGCAATGTTTTGATGGCCCTTGCTGATACAGAACCGCTCTTGGAAAAGGTGCTGCAATATCGTTTCAAACAGGGAGAGGGCTTGATTGGCCATAGTTTGGGAAATCTGTTACTGGCGGCTTTGAACGACGTGACTGGCGATTTTGTGACCGGAATCAAGGAGTTGAGCCGCGTCTTGGCGGTCAGGGGGAAAGTGTTGCCCGCCAGCAATCAAGCGGTCGTCCTGAAAGCAATCATGACGGATGGCACCGAGGTGGTTGGAGAGTCCAAGATCCCGCTGGCTGGGAAGCGAATCCGGCGGTTGGAGCTGATTCCTCGTGACGTCGCCGCCAATGAAGAGGCGGTGAAAGAGATCCTGGAAGCGGACTGCTTGATTGTTGGTCCTGGCAGTCTGTATACCAGCCTCCTGCCCAACCTGTTGGTCAAAGGCCTTGTGGATGCAGTGAGAAAATCGTCTGCCTTGAAGGTTTTTGTCTGCAACTTGATGACACAACCAGGGGAGACAGACGGACTGAACGCACTGGATCACCTGAAAGTGTTTGAGCGGCATGTTGGAAACCACCTTTTCGATTTGGTCATTGTCAATCGCGCTGAATTACCGGCTTCCATTTTTCAGCAGTACGCAGAGAAAGGTTCCTACCCGGTTGAACCGGCGGAAGAAGCGCTGGCCGCCATGGGGTATCAGGTGATTGCCGACAATTTGGTCAGCTATGAAACTTATCTCCGCCACAATGCCAACCGATTGGGTGACTTGATCGAAGAGGCGCTGAATCAGTGCCTCAACCAGCGGTATCACTGAGGAAGCCACCGGGCAATCTACCACCTGACATGGTGGCCAGCGGAGGAACGAAGATTGTCATGTCATTTGCAGCCGAAACCAAAAAAGAGTTGACGCAGATCGAAAGCAAATCTTGTTGCCAGCGTGCAGAGTTGAGTGCTCTGGTGAGGATGATCGGCACGATTCGATTCACTGGAGGCCATCAGACCCTGGATATTCAAACCGAAAATGCCGCCATTGCCCGCCGGATTTACACCCTTGTCAAACGTGCCTATCACATTCAGGCGGAAGTGTTAGTCCAGAAAAAGGCTCAGTTGAAAAAAAACAACGTCTACATTGTGCGGATCCCTATTTCCCGGGAAAGGGACGCCGCTGATTCTGATGGCAAGCGAATGGAAGCATTGCTGGATCTGGGGCTGGTTCGCAAGCGCAACAACCGCATCGTGGTTGTCAGTGACATTGACCCGCAGATTATCCGGAAGAATTGCTGCAAACGGGCCTTCCTGCGTGGTGCCTTTCTGGCGGGCGGTTCGGTGAATAACCCCGAACGCAATTCATATCACCTGGAAATTAGCTGTTTTTCGGAAAGCTTATGCCAGCAATTGAGTGAGTTGGCCAACCAATTTGACGTCAATGCCAAGTGCATCGAACGCAAAAACAATTACGTCCTGTATATGAAAGAAGGCGAGAAGATCACTGCCTTTCTGAATGTGATCGGCGCACATCAGGCGCTCTTGCATTTTGAAGATGTGCGGATTGTCAAGGATATGCGCAATTCGGTGAACCGGTTGGTCAATTGTGAGACAGCCAATCTAAATAAGACGATTCAAGCCTCGATGAAACAGGTGGCGAATATCCGGCTGATCGAAAAGGCGTGGGGGCTTGAAAATCTGCCTCCAAAATTACGCGAAGTCGCTGAGGCGAGACTGGCACATCCCGATCTCAGCCTCAGCGAATTGGGGCAGCAGCTGCCAGGGGGCGCCATGAGCAAGTCGGGTGTCAATCATCGTTTGCGAAAATTGGATGAAATCGCGGAGCGGATCCGGCAAAAATGTCCTCAAGATATGTTATAATGGTTTCGAAGGCAGAACTGCCGAACGGGATACTGATCATTGGGAAGGAAAAAATGATTAAGGTGCAGGTGGGGAGGTTATGGGATTGTACACCAAAGAGGTGGTGGTGAAATTACGAAACGGGCTTCACGCTCGTCCGGCTGCCCTCTTTGTGCAGGAAGCCAACCGCTTTTCTTCGGATATATACCTTGTGCTCAAAGATAAGAAAGTCAGTGCCAAGAGCATCATGGGCGTGATGAGTTTGGCCATCAATCACGGCGCCAGCCTGACCATCGAGGCGGTGGGGCCGGATGCGGCGCAGGCTGTTGAATCGTTGGCTTTGATGGTTTCCAAAGAGGAGTGAATGTTGCGGCGCGAATGTTGCCCATCTTGATGCATCAGTTTATGAGAACGCTTCCATATTCCATAAAAATGCCGATACAAAAAAGATCGCTTCTTTGGCGGATGTTGTTTGGCACCACTACGCTCCAAAGACTGCGATCTCTTTTTCGTGTAACGCGCTCTTTCACGGTCTCATCTGGTTATGACCGCCGGAAGCGGAGATCATCGATTACTTACTCGGAACGTGGGGCAGAGGTGATGATCTGATCGATCAGACCATACTTTTTGGCCTCTTCCGCGGACATGAAGAAATCCCGATCGGTATCCCGCTCGATCACTTCCAACGGTTGTCCAGTGTTTTCCGAAAGGATCCGATTGAGCCGATCCCGCATTTTCAAGATGTGTCTAGCGTGAATCTCAATATCCGTCGCTTGGCCGCGTGCGCCTCCGAGTGGCTGGTGGATCATCACTTCGCTGTTGGGCAGGGCAAAACGTTTCCCCTTGGCCCCGGCAGCCAGGAGGAAAGCTCCCATCGAGGCGGCCATCCCGATGCAGATGGTGGAGACGTCCGGTTTGATGTACTGCATGGTGTCGTAGATGGCCATTCCGGCAGTAATGACGCCACCGGGACTGTTGATATAGAGGTAGATATCTTTATCCGGATCTTCGGCCTGCAAAAAAAGCAGCTGCGCCACAACGCTGTTGGCAACAAGGTCGTCAATCGGCGTTCCGAGAAAGATGATCCGGTCTTTCAACAACCGCGAATAAATGTCGTAAGCTCTCTCACCGCGATTGGTCTGTTCGATAACAGTGGGAATGAGAGGCATCAGCGATCTTCCTTTCTGTTTTTAAGGTATGCTATTGCGGATGAATGGTATGGTTGATCATGTACCCTCATGTTATGTAGAAGCTGAAGTTTTGTCTTTATTGTAAATGCAACATTCGGCCGGGTCAAACCAGAATGTCACCATTCGCATTTGCCCAATAAAAAAAGCCATCCTCTTTGACTTCGGACAGCTTGCTTCGCTATGGATGGAGATGGCGCGCTCGGAGGGAATCGAACCCCCGCTCCTGGCTCCGGAGGCCAGTGCTCTATCCGCTGAGCTACGAGCGCATCCCGAAAGAACAAAACCATTATATCAAGGAACTTTTCAAGTTGCAAGGGGTACCCAGACAGCCCTCTTCCCGTGTATACTGAATAATAGATGAAGATAAGTTATGCGGAAAGGAGGTACTGGTTTCAATCATGGAAGCGCTTTAGAAACCAGGTATTCCCTATGGCGATGGAACTAAGCTTCAACCTCAAACAGGAACAAACGCTCAAATTGACCCTCACCCCCCAGTTGCGCCAAGCGATTGAAATTCTGCAATTATCATCCGTTGAACTATTGGAATATTTACACGAACAACAGATGGAGAATCCATTGATTGAGCTGGAGGGGTTGTACCAATACATTCATGATGTTCCGATTGCATCATTTAGACCACAATCGGAAGAAAAGAACTGGTTCAATCAAGTGTTATCTGCGGCGGAAACGCTGCAGGAGCGACTGGAAGCGCAGCTGTTGGAATTCCCCTTGACGGATGAGGACAAACAAATCGGCAAATTTCTGATCGGCAATGTGGATGAGCGAGGCTACTTGGATATTACGGCCACGGATGCGGCAGCCTTTCTGGGCGTGCCAGAGGCGAAGATTGAGGAAGTCATCGCCTGCCTTCAGCAAATGGATCCCCCCGGCGTATGTGCCAGGGATCTCAAAGAATGTCTCCTCCTTCAATTGCGCCGCCTGGCTCCTGATGATTGGTTGGCCGCGCGCTTGGTAGACGAAGCGCTCGAAGAGCTGGCGCAGGGAAAAATTCAGCTGCTTGCCCAGCAGTATGGCGTCTCGCCGGCGATGCTTCAACAAGCTTTCGATCGCATTCAGTCTTTAAACCCACACCCCGGATTGGCATTTAGCGCAGAGACGCCGCGGTACCTGGTTCCTGATGTCCAAATTGAAAAGGTAAACGGCGACTACGTGGTCATTCTCTTAGATCATTGGCTGCCTCATTTTCGGATCAATCCGGCTTATCGTCAGATGATCCATAATAGCGATGAACAGGTTGCCGGCTACCTGCGTGAAAAGCTGAATGCGGCACTCTGGATTGCCAAAAGCATTGAGCAGCGACGGCAGACTCTCTACCGCGTTGTGGAATGCCTGGTTGAGGAACAGCGGGACTTTCTCGAAAAGGGCAAGGCTTTTTTACGCCCGTTGACATTGAGGCAAGTAGCTGATAAATTGGGCATGCATGAGTCTACCGTCAGCCGGGCAACCAGCGGCAAGTACGCACAGACGCCACGCGGTCTGATTGAACTCAAGGCCTTTTTTTCACACAGCATCGGCACGGAAGAAGAGATCTCGCCGGAGCGGGTGAAATTGCGGATCAAAGAGCTGGTGGACGGAGAAGACAAGCGCAAGCCGTTGTCGGATCAGAAACTGGCGGAATTGCTGTCGATGGAGGGGATCTGCCTCTCCCGCCGGACCGTGGCAAAATATCGGGAGGAGATGCGGATTCCTTCTTCTGCCAAACGCCGAAGATATGTGTGAGTGAAGCGGTTCGTATGGACAGTGAAGGAGCAAGGACATGGTAGGACATCACATGCAGAAGGGATAGAGCTGGCGTGGAAGTGACGTTGTACACGCGTCCGGGATGTACGCTGTGTGAGGAAGCCAGAGAGGATATCGAGGCGCTGGCCGAGGAATATGGTTTTCAGTTCCGGCAGGTCAATATTGACCAGGATCCGGAGCTCTTGGTGCGGTATTCTTCCAGGATTCCGGTGGTGACGATTGACGGGGAAGAGGTACTGGTGACTCGCGTCAGCCGCTATCGTTTCCGGAAAGCGTTGGAAGCGCGCCAAGGACGGGCGATGGTGGATGTGAAAGGGGTTCGAAAGCAACGGTAGCGTTAAATCGGAACAGCTACCGTTTTTTCTTTGCTGTTTTTGTTTGGAAAAGATGACCAACATCATACCGAGAAAGGAGAACCTCTATGCCGAGTGAAATGGCCATTGCCAGTCACATTCACCGGATGATCGACCATACATTATTACATCCAGTTGCGACCAACGAGATGATTCGGAATTTGTGTCAGGAAGCCAGACAGTATGACTTTATTGCAGTCTGTGTTCACCCTCACTATGTGCCTTTGGCCGCCAGGGAATTGGCGGATACCGACGTCAGGGTATGTACCGTGATCGGGTTTCCGTTGGGCCTGCATTCTTGCGGTGTGAAGCTGAAAGAGGCAGATGAGGCGGTGGAGAAGGGCGCTCTTGAACTGGACTTGGTGACAAACATGGCCCATGTGAAAAACGGCGAGTGGCAAAAGGTTGAGGAAGAAATGACGGCTTTTTGCCGATTGAAGGAAGAGGCCAAAGGACCACTCGTGGTGAAGGGCATTCTGGAGACCTGTTATTTGACGAATGAGGAACTGATCCGCCTTTGTCAGTTTGCTGCCGCCTGCGGTCTCGATTTTGTCAAGACATCCACCGGGTTCGGTCCCAGCGGAGCCACGATCGAACACGTGGCGCTGATGCGTCATACCGTTGGCGTGCAGATAGGGGTGAAGGCTTCGGGCGGCATTCGCAGCTACGCGGATGCGGTGCGGATGATCGAAGCCGGGGCGAGTCGCATTGGTACCAGTTCTGGTGTGCAAATTGTGCAGCAGGCCAAGATGGTAATTGTTCGTCAAGCAGGACAAACTAACGGTGAATGGCTCAAGGAAGGGAGATCATGATGCGCATAGGGATTAACGGCTTTGGACGAATTGGGCGAAACGTGTTTCGGGCGGCGCTCAGTCGGGACGCGAACCTGGAGATTGTGGCCGTCAACGATTTAACCGATGCGGAAACATTGGCTCACTTGCTCAAATATGATTCCGTGCACGGTTCCTTGGGGGCAGATGTGAAGGCAGAAAGCGGCGCGATCAGGGTCGATGGCCAGAAAGTACAGGTGCTGGCTGAACGGGATCCAGCCGCTCTTCCCTGGGGAGATTTGGGCGTGGATTTGGTGATCGAGTCGACGGGACGCTTTACCAAGCGTAATGATGCGGAAAAGCATCTGCAGGCCGGCGCGAAGAAGGTGATTATCACCGCGCCGGCAAAAGAAGAGGATTTGACGGTTGTCATGGGTGTGAACCACCACCTCTATGACGGGACGAGACACCACATTCTGTCCAACGCTTCTTGCACCACCAACTGTCTGGCGCCTGTGGCTAAAGTGTTGCTAGAGAATTTTGGCATCCGTCGCGGATTGATGACTACCGTTCATTCCTATACCAACGATCAACAAATTCTCGATCTGCCTCACAAGGATTTGCGACGGGCGAGAGCCGCTGCGGAGTCCATCATTCCGACCACGACCGGGGCTGCCCGCGCTGTTTCGCTCGTTTTGCCGGAGCTGCAAGGGAAGCTGAACGGCATGGCGATCCGGGTTCCCACGCCCAATGTTTCCTTGGTCGACCTGGTGGTTGAGTTGGAGCGTTCGACCAGCGCAGAGGAGATCAACCAAACGTTGAAAGCGGCTGCTGAAGGGGACTTAAAAGGGATTCTCGCCTACTCCGAAGAACCCTTGGTCTCTCGTGACTACAACGGCGATCCGCACTCATCCACCGTGGATGCGTTATCGACGATGGTGATCGATGAAAAGCTGGCCAAAGTGCTCGCCTGGTACGATAACGAATGGGGTTATTCCAACCGGGTGGTGGACTTGGCGCTGCACATCTCAGCCCGTTCGTAAAAATGCGGTTTGGCAACGGTGTTGAATTCTGGTAGAATCGTCATGGACAAAAGACAATTCTAGAACGAAGAGCGTGTGGGGGAATAAAGGGGAGCGAACGGTGCCATGAAGAAAAAAACCATTGCGGATGTGGAGTTGACTGGCAAACGGGTGCTCTGTCGGGTAGACTTCAACGTGCCGATGGAGAATGGTCAAATCACGGATGACACACGGATCAGGGCCAGTCTTCCCACGATTCAATACCTGCTTCGGCAAGGAGCGCGGCTCATTTTGGTGAGCCACCTGGGGCGTCCAAAAGGGAAGGTGGACGACTCGCTGCGGTTGGCTCCTGTGGCTGAGCGGCTGGCCGATCTGTTGGGGAAACCGGTGCAATCTCTGCCGGAGGCAATCGGTCCTTCGGTGGAGAAGGTATGCAGCGCACTGGGGCCAGGGGAAGTGGTATTGCTGGAAAATATTCGGTTCTACCCGGGGGAAGAGAGCAACGACCCTGAATTTGTCAAGCAGTTGGCCAGTCTGGCCGAACTGTACGTCAACGATGCATTTGGCACGGCACACCGCGCCCATGCGTCCACGGCAGGTGTGGCGGCGCACCTGCCAGCAGTGGCTGGTTTTTTGATGCAAAGGGAACTGGAAGTCCTTGGTGAAGCGCTGCGCTCGCCGCAGCGGCCTTTTACAGCTATTATCGGCGGCGCGAAGATCAAGGATAAGATCAACGTGATCGAAAATCTGCTGCAAAAAGTAGATCATCTTTTGCTCGGTGGCGGTTTGGCCAATACCTTCCTGAAGGCGAAAGGATGGGCCATTGGCGCCTCTCTTTATGAAGAGGACAAGGTGGCTGAAGCCCGACGCCTGCTCGCGCTTGCCGAAGAGAGAAGCATCCAGCTGGAGATACCGCGTGATGTCGTGGTGGCGGATCGCCTTTCATCCAACGCGGAAACTCGGGAAGTGAGGGTGGATGCGATTCCTCAAGGGTGGATGGCGCTGGATATTGGCTCGGAAACGGCCAACCGTTATCGGGAGATCATCCAGTCCTCTGCGTTGGTCATTTGGAACGGACCGATGGGTGTTTTTGAGATGAGACCGTTTGCATCTGGCACCTTTGCGGTTGCCAGAGCGATGGCGGAGACGGCAGCCACCACGATCATCGGTGGAGGCGATTCGGCAGCCGCTGTCGAAAAAGCGGGCGTGGCAGATGCGATTACACATATCTCAACCGGGGGCGGCGCCTCCCTGGAATTCATGGAAGGCAAGCTCTTGCCGGGCATTGCCGCGCTGGAGGATCAGGTGTAGATGACAAGGCCTATCCTGATTGCAGGGAATTGGAAGATGAATCATACCCCTCAGGAGACCCGAGATTTTCTGCAGCGCTTTCTAAACCAGGAGTTGCCTGAGGGGATCGAGGTCGTGATTTGCCCGCCTTTTACCTCTCTTTCTGTTTTGTATGAAGCGTTGCAAAACCTGCCCGCCGAGAGTCGGGTCCTCTTTTCGATCGGTGCGCAGAACCTCCATTGGGAAACCAGAGGCGCTTATACGGGTGAGATCAGTCCGCTCTTTTTGCAGGCTTGGGGCGTCAGCCATGTCATAGTCGGTCATTCAGAACGGCGGACGATGATGGGCGAGACCGATCAACAAGTGGCTCGTAAGGTGGCGGCCGCTTTCTCGCACGGGATGGTCCCCATTCTTTGTGTCGGCGAGGACAGCCAGGAGCGGGCGCGCGGCCAGACGGAGGAAAAAGTGCTTCGCCAGGTGCAGGCAGGGATAGATCATCTGGCGCCGGAGCAGATAAGCCAACTGGTCGTGGCATATGAGCCCATATGGGCCATTGGTTCGGGGAGAACGCCGACGCCGCAAGAGATTGGCGAGGTCCTGGGGAGCATTCGGCGGCATGTCGCCAGCCGATTTGGCGAAGCGCTAGCCGCTCAGATCCGGCTGCTATACGGCGGCAGCGTCGATCCGGAGAACATTACATCGTTGATCCGTGAGAAAGAGGTGGATGGGGTCCTGGTTGGCGGAGCCAGCCTGGATCCGGAGAAGTTTTTGCGGTTGATCCAGCGTTCCAATCTGGCAGAAAAGAAGGGGTCAAGCGTGAAAAGAAGGGATGTGCCATGAAACGGCCGAAACCGGTTGCGCTGATCATACTCGATGGTTTTGGCTGGCGTCAGCAGGTGGAAGGCAACGCTGTCGCACTAGCGCGAAAGCCCAATTTTGACCGCTACTGGGAAGCGTTTCCGCATACCACTTTGCAAGCCAGCGGGGAAGCGGTCGGTTTGCCAGCCGGGCAAATGGGCAACTCGGAAGTCGGTCATTTGAACATTGGCGCCGGGCGGATCGTGTATCAGGATTTGACCCGCATCAGCAAGTCGATCCAGGAAGGCAGCTTTTTCACCAACGAGGTGTTCCTGCAAGCGATCCGCCATGTCAAACGGGAAAAAGTTGCGTTGCACCTGTACGGCTTGCTTTCGGATGGCGGTGTACATAGTCATATTGAGCATCTGTTCGCGCTGCTGGAACTGGCCAAGCGCAGTCAGCTTTCCCATGTGTACGTGCACGCGTTCCTCGATGGGCGGGATGTCGCGCCCGACAGCGCGCGCCGTTACATTGAGCAGACGCTTGAGAAGATGAAGGAGCTGGGCATCGGCCAGTTTGCCACGATTCAGGGCCGTTACTACGCGATGGATCGTGACCGGCGCTGGGAGCGAACCGAGAAAGCCTACCGGGCGCTTGTTTACGGGGAAGGCAGACAGGTTCGGGATCCGATTCAGGCTCTTGAGGCTTCGTACAAGGAGAGCGTCTACGATGAGTTTGTCATGCCCTCTGTCATCGTGGATGAACATGGGAAACCGGTAGGTTTGGTTCGCTCCAAGGATGCCGTGATTTTTTACAATTTCCGGCCCGATCGGGCGATCCAGATTTCCCAAGCCTTTACCAACGAGGATTTTCGCGGCTTTGATCGAGGACCCGGGCGGCCGCGGGATCTTCATTTTGTCTGCCTGACCCATTTCAGTGAGACTGTGAACGGATATGTGGCCTACAAACCGGCCAACCTGGATAACACCTTTGGAGAAGTTGCGGCTCAACATGGGTTGCGTCAGTTGAGGATTGCCGAAACCGAGAAATATCCTCATGTCACGTTCTTTTTTAGCGGTGGGCGGGAAGGCGCTTTTCCAGGCGAGAAACGGATTCTCATCGACTCACCGAAAGTGGCCACTTACGATCTGAAGCCGGAGATGAGCGCCTACGAGGTCACGGACGCGTTGCTGGAGGAGCTGGAGCGCGGCGAGCAGGATGTGGTTATTCTCAACTACGCTAATCCAGACATGGTGGGGCATTCCGGTAAGCTGGAACCCACGATCCGGGCTGTGGAAGCGGTGGATGCGTGTCTTGGAAAGGTGGTGGATAAAGTTTTGTCCCAGGATGGCGTCGCGGTGATCATTGCCGACCACGGGAATGCCGATACGATGATCGACGAAAAAGGCAGCCCCGTGACCTCTCACAGCACCGAGCCTGTGCCGATGATCGTGACGAAAAAGGGGATTCGGCTTCGGGATGACGGCATTCTGGCGGATGTGGCCCCTACCTTGTTGCACTTGCTGGGAATTGAACAACCCTCAGAGATGACCGGGCGTTCGATGATTGTCAGCGAGGGGTAAAAAGCTGCCTATCTGTCTATGAGTAGGTTTCCGGATTTGAGTGTGTACGGATTTGTTTTGCGATGAAAATCAAGTCATCATTGAACTTGGTGTGAAAGGAGACGCAGGACGATGCCGGATTATAGATATTCAGGGGCAAGCCCGATGATCGAGGAAGTTTTGGCCAGGGAGGTGCTGGACTCGCGCGGCAATCCCACCGTCGAGGTGGAAGTGTACCTTGAATCCGGTGCGATGGGACGAGCGATCGTCCCTTCCGGCGCCTCCACGGGCGCCCACGAAGCGGTGGAACTGCGAGACGAGGATGAAGAGCGTTACCTGGGCAAAGGGGTCCAACAGGCTGTCCGCCACGTCAATGAAACCATTGGACCGGAGCTGCTGGGCCTGGATGCGTTGGATCAGGTCGGCATTGACCAGCTGATGATCCAGCTGGACGGGACACCCAACAAGGAAAAGCTGGGGGCCAATGCCATTCTCGGTGTATCGATGGCGGTTGCCCGGGCGGCGGCTCAACACCTCGGAGTGCCCCTGTATGCGTATCTCGGGGGATTTACCGCCCGCACCTTGCCGGTGCCGATGATGAACATTCTCAACGGCGGCAAGCATGCGGATAACAATGTTGACATTCAGGAATTCATGATCATGCCGGTGGGGGCGGAAGATTTCCGGGAGGCGCTGCGGATTGGTGTGGAGGTGTTTCATCACCTGAAGAAGGTGCTCAAGGCCAAAGGACTGAACACCGCGGTGGGAGATGAAGGCGGTTTTGCGCCCAGCCTGTCTTCCAACGAGGAAGCGATTCAGACCATCCTCGAGGCGATCAAGCAAGCTGGCTATGAGCCCGGGAAAGAAGTGTTTCTCGCGCTGGACATCGCTTCCACGGAACTTTACCGGGACGGGATGTACCACTTGGAAGGGGAAGGCGTCAGCAAGAGCAGCAACGAAATGATCGATTATTACACCCATTTGGTGGCACAGTATCCGATCCTCTCGATTGAAGACGGAATGGCAGAGGATGACTGGGAAGGCTGGGCCCGTCTGACGGAACGTCTGGGCAATCAGGTGCAGCTGGTCGGGGATGACTTGTTTGTCACCAATACGGCGCGGCTGCGGCAGGGGATTGAGCGGCATGTAGGCAATTCCATCTTGATCAAGGTGAACCAGATTGGTACCCTGACCGAGACGTTTGAGGCGATTGAAATGGCGAAGCGGGCCGGATACACGGCGGTGATCTCGCACCGTTCCGGCGAAACGGAGGACACGACGATTGCCGATCTGGCCGTGGCAGCCAACAGCGGGCAAATCAAAACGGGTGCGCCGTCCCGCACCGACCGGGTCGCCAAGTACAATCAACTGCTGCGGATCCATGACGAACTGGCGGGAATTGGCAAATACGCAGGCCGCGAAGCGTTCTACAACTTGCGACGCTTTTAAGGGGTAGAGCTGGCGTCCATTTTGCCGTTAACGTGCGTACAATGAAAATGACCGCAAGCGCATGTTGGAAAGGCGATGTCGGCCTTTCCTTGCCAGTCACACTTGAAGTATGCTAAAATACTGGCGTGTTTGTGGAGCGTTTGGAGGAGGTGGAGCGGATGGTTCCTCTAATTATCACCCTTCTAGTCATTTCATGCTTGGGTGTGATTGTGACAGTGCTGCTACAGGAAGGAAAGAGCGCGGGTTTGTCCGGTGCGATTGCAGGTGGCGCTGAGCAGCTTTTGGGGAAGCAGAAGGCGCGAGGCATCGATGCGCTGTTGCACCGTCTGACGATCGTTTTTGGTGTCGCTTTTTTTATTCTGACGGTATTGCTAGGGTATTTCCTGTGAACCATACACCGAACCGACATGGACATTGCAGCCTGATTCGGAGAACAGCAGGGAAGTGTGCATCTTTCTTGCTGTTTTTCTTTTATGAATGAATCAATGACAATCAAAAGGGGGAGAGAAGGATGCGCATACGGTACCGCTCTCCGGATTCTTTCTTTCTCCAGGGGCCAAAACCCACCGTCCTCCTCTTGATTCACGGGTTCACCGGTTCCTGTGCCGAAATGAGCCTGCTTGGCGAATATTTTCACGAACGTGGATATACCGTGCACGCACCGCTTTTAAAAGGGCATGGATCAACGGTCGAAGAGATGGAAAAGACCACCGCGGACGACTGGTGGGAAAGTGTCCTGGACGGATACCAGCGGTTAAAGGATACAGACGCTTCGCACCTGTTTGTCATCGGTTTGTCCATGGGTGGTTTACTGGCTCTCAAATTGGCCGCCAGCCAACCCGTTCAGGGCGTCGTTTCTTTGGCCGCGCCGATCTTTCTTTATCAACGACTCATTGGACTTTCCAGGTGGGTTTACCCGATTTACCGGTACCAGAAACATCGTGGCGGGGATCCCAACCCTGATGTAGATGCGTACTCATGGAGTTACGATCGGATTCCGATCAGGGCGGCAGGCCATCTTTACCGATTGATGAAAGAAGTCAGAAGGTACCTTCCACATATTCAGGCGCCGGCTTTAATTATGCAGGGCATGCGTGATCAAACCGTGATCCCCAGAAGCGCTCAATATATTTATGATGCATTGGGGTCTTCAGACAAACATTTGCGCTGGTACAACGATTCCGGTCACATTCTGACGCTGGACAAGGAGCGGCAGCAGGTATTTGAAGAAATTGAAGTGTTTATGAAGCGTTGTCTGCGTGAACAATGAAAGTGAATCAGGTCGGATCTGTCCGCGGGTTGGTGACCACCTGTGACGGAAGGGCATAAGGAGCGACATAAGGAGCGAATAACCATGCTCATGGCGGAAGAGGAATTGCTGCAATATATGCAGGAAGAAGCCTATAAACCGTTGACAATACAAGAATTGGAAGCGGTCTTTGGTCTGGAGAGTGCCGCCGACTTCAAAGAATTCGTCCAACTGCTCAATCGCTTGGAAGAGGAAGGGAAGATTGTCCGCACCCGCTCCAACCGCTACGGTGTGCCTGAACGGATGAACCTGGTGCGGGGGCGGCTGGAGGCCCATTCCAAAGGGTACGGTTTTGTCATCCCTGAGGATGGGGGTGGAGAAGACATTTACATCCATGCCCTGGATATGAAAGGGGCAATGCACCGAGATACGGTGCTGGTACGGGTGCAGAAAAGAAGCCGTGATGGACGCGCTGAAGGGGAAATTGTCCGGATCCTGAAGCGGGCCAACCAGACCGTGGTCGGAACTTATCGGGACGAACGGCACTTCGGTCTCGTCATCCCTGATGACAGACGGATCACGACAGATATCCTGATCCCCCAAGGAGCTTCCAATCAGGCGCAGGAAGGGCAAAAAGTGGTGGTTCGCATCACCAAATATCCCGAAAAACGCCTGAGCGCCGAGGGTGAAGTGATTGAAGTTCTCGGTTATAAGAACGAACCCGGGGTGGATATCCTTTCCATTATCCGAAAATATGACTTGCCGGAGAAATTTCCCGCTGAGGTGCTGGCTGAAGCGGAGCGGGTACCGGAAGAGGTGGCCTTAGAGGAGATCGCTCAGCGGAGGGACCTGCGCGGTAAAACGATTGTTACGATTGATGGGGAGGATGCCAAGGACCTGGATGACGCCGTGTCTGTCGAACGCCTCCCGAATGGGAACTGGCTTCTTGGCGTGCACATTGCCGATGTCAGTTACTATGTCCGGGAGGGGAGCGCTCTCGACCAAGAGGCCTACCGCCGCGGCACAAGCGTCTATCTGGTGGACCGGGTGATTCCCATGTTGCCGCCCCGCCTATCAAATGGCATCTGCAGCCTCCATCCACGGGTCGACCGGCTGACTATCAGTTGCGAAATGGAGATCAATTCACATGGCGATGTGGTGAACCATGCCATTTTTCCCAGTGTGATCCGTACCGTCGAGCGGATGAGCTACCGTGATGTTTACGAGCTTCTAAAAGGAAGTGACCGTGATCTTGTTCGCTATGAGCGGCTGCGCAAGCGGTATGAGGCACTCCTGCCGTTGTTTCAGGAGATGGAACAGCTGGCTCTCGCGCTTCGCTCCAAACGCTTGCGAAGAGGCGCCATTGATTTTGATTTTCCTGAAGCCAAGATTCTGGTGGATGCAACCGGCAAGCCAGTGGAAATCCTGCGGCAGGAGCGGACGATTGCAGAACAGATCATCGAGGAGTTCATGCTGGCCGCCAATGAGACCGTGGCCGAACATTTCCACTGGTTACAACAGCCTTTTCTCTACCGGGTTCACGAAGATCCGGACAGTGACAAGATGCTTTCCTTTGCGCAGTTTATCGCCAACTTTGGGTATCACATCCAAGGCAAGGTCAACCGCATTCATCCAAAGGCGCTGCAGGAAGTGCTGACAGAGATTGCTGATACCCCGGAGGAACAGGTGATCAGCACGGTCATGCTTCGTTCTCTGAAACAGGCCCGTTATGACGAACAAAACTTGGGCCATTTCGGCCTGGCCGCCACCTACTACACTCATTTTACTTCGCCGATCCGCCGCTATCCCGATTTGGTTGTTCACCGGATGATCCGTCAGATACTGTTGGAGCAGTCGATGACAGAAGAGCGGGCGCAAACATGGCGCAAAAAGATGCCGGAAGTGGCTGAGCACGTGTCGATTCGGGAGCGCATTGCGGTGGAGGCGGAACGGGAAACGGATGATTTGAAAAAAGCTCAGTGGATGGCAGAACACATTGGTGAAATCTTTGATGGGATTATTAGCGGAGTGACTTCCTTTGGCATCTTCGTCCAACTGCACAACTTGGTGGAAGGTCTCGTTCACGTCAGCTACATGACCGATGATTATTACCATTATCTGGACAGCCAGTACGCGCTGGTCGGGGAGCGGACTGGAAAAATGTATCGAATTGGCGATGAGGTGCGCGTCCGTGTCATGGCAGTAGACGAAGATGAGCGTCGCGTAGAATTTGAGCTCATTGAAGACAAGGTTCGCAAGCGCAAAAAGAAGACGCAAGCCAAAGTGAGCATCGCATCCCAGGCGAAAGAAACGTCCAACAGGAAAGGGAAAAAGGCAAAAAAGGGAAAGCAGAAAAAACGCCGGATGTAAAGAAAAGCATCCGTGTGAGGGAGGGACGAAACGATGGGCAAGGGACATGGCAAAGTCATCGCGCAAAACCGCAAGGCGACGCATGATTACTTCATTGAAGAGACCTACGAAGCGGGGATGGTCTTACAGGGGACGGAGATCAAATCCATTCGCGCCGGTCGGGTGAACCTCAAAGACAGTTTTGCCCGGGTTGAAAACGGAGAGGTGTATCTTTACGGTTTGCATATCAGTCCTTACGAACAGGGAAACCGGTTCAACCACGATCCGGAACGGACCCGCAAATTGCTCCTACACAAAGAGGAGATTCGCAAACTGATCGGGGCCACCAAGGAGAAAGGATACGCCCTGATCCCCTTAAAAATCTACATTCGAAACGGGTTTGCCAAGGTGGAACTGGCGCTGGCGAAAGGGAAAAAGTTGTACGACAAGCGGCAGACGATGGCCAAGCGGGATGCGCAGCGTGAGATCGAACGGGCCTTCCGGGAGCGGCAAAAGATATGATGAACAGATCACTGTCCCGAAAATATGGGGTTCAAGTTCACAAAAACAAAAAACACCCACCTAAGCCATCTGAGATGGCTATTTATGGAAATTTGATGGTTTTTAGTCGCTTATGCACCTTGTTCAATCTCTGCTAGCTGAAAGCCTATTTTCATTCCCGTGGTGCTGCTTGCGGCATGGAAGTCTCAAGCGGGCGAAGTGAAAACCAAGAAAGGAGCAGTTGGTGAAGAAAGAGGCTGCGCCCTAGTGATGCGATTATCGACTTTAAGCCCAGTAGTGAAATGTCAAGGGAGTGGTTGAAGAAAATTGGGAATGGATTTGGGAAATAGTTGCAAAGTAATCGTCAAACGAGGCCGGTGGCTATAGGCTTTCCGGGCACGCCAAATAGACCCACCGCATCTGCTCGATGGGGCCTGCTCTTCAGTTCAATGTTTAGTGGCGCCGGATGGCCGTCGGAGGACAGAGTCCGGCAGATCAGGCAACCATGGCAACAGTCTATCCAAGATATCGGCATCGTTCGTATCCACGTTGCAATCGTTCAAACAGATACCGAAGATATTCGTATGGATTCAGCCCGTTTTCCTTACCGGCAGAGATAGGAATGCCTCGTCAAATTTCCTCCTGGCGTGCGCCCAGCACCCCACCAAGGTCATGTCCGCCAGTCCGTTGTACCCCGCATACCCGTCCACATGCAGGTGCCCTTTAGATCCGGCCAGAAACGCCTTCGGATGTTCCGCCGCTCGAGTCCTCTGGTACTCATATAGCACGATGGGCGGACTGTAGCGTCTGGAGCGGTACAGCCATAGATACAACGTCGTCTCTGCGGCCCGCCCCGGCTCCCGCAACGCCTGCAGGGTGGTCTCGTCTGCTCCGTGTCGAACGGCCTTGCATTCCGGATGATGTTTGCCTTTGAGAACCGCTAGGACCATGAGACCTTCCCTCGCCGTTTCCATGACGTCGAGAAGAGACAGTTGGATGGTCAACGGCTGAGAGGCGTCGAGTGCCGAAAACAGGCTCTGGTCATTTCGCACAATCTGGTGTAACTTTGATTTTATAGGTAGCGTTCTCCTTTCTTCGTCGTTCCCGATCCCGTCACCAGACGGGTTCAGGCGACCGTCACCTTCAAATTTCTACGAAACCTGGGATAACGCGCCTACTGGCAGGGAGAGGTGCTCGTTATAAATTGAGGATCGAAGACACCCGCCCACAGGCCGTGGCACCATCCTGGGCGGCATAGACCGTGAGGAGTGGCATAAGGCGCAGGAGGCGTTCCTGCATGATCCCGGAGTCCAGGTGTTGATTGCAACCGACACGGCGGGCGAGGGAATCAACCTTCAGCGTGCGCACCTCATGATGAACGACGACCTGCCGTGGAACCGGAGCCGCATCGAGCGGCGCTTCGGCCACATCCACCGCACCGGACAGCCCGTCCGGTTCTCCGAAGTCCATGCCAACGGCAACGACACCGGGGGCAAGGCTAGGAGTGACATTTTGAAATGGGGTCAGGAATCCAACTGCGCCCACCTGGCAGCTCTGGAAGAAGAACGTGGTTATCCGCGGAATGGACACCGGAGTGTCCGCGGCGACCCGTTTCACCATGATGCCTTCCAAGACTTGAAGGCCGACTACATCCCTATCCAATCTGCCCTTCAACATGGGCGATTGGGGCGGCGAGGGCTTCCGGGAAGACAAGCGCCGGAAGTGTGGCTCGCCGTCACGAGAAAGTATGCGATTCTGTGGAGGAAATTTGACATGGAGAACGGCCAACTGACCTGGATCACGAACTTTATCTGGGGCATCGCTGACGACGTGTTGCGCGATCTCTATGTGCGCGGCAAGTACCGCGATGTCATTCTCCCGATGACCGTTATCCGCAGGCTGGATGCGGTGCTGGAGCCCACCAAGCAGGCGGTGCTCGATATGAAGGCGTCCCTTGACAAGGCGGGCATAACGAACCAGGACGCCGCCTTGCGCAGGGCGGCCGGACAGGCGTTTTACAACACCTCGCTGTTCACCTTGCGCGATCTCAAGGCGCGTGCCAGCCGCCAGCAACTGGAGGCGGATTTTCGTGCCTACCTCGATGGCTTCTCGCCCAACGTGCAGGAGATCATCGACAACTTCGAGTTCCGCAACCAAATCCCCCGCCTGGCCAAAGCGGACGCTCTGGGCACGCTCATCGAGAAGTTCCTCGACCCCTCGATCAATTTGAGCCCGCAGCCGGTCTTCAATAGTGACGGCAGCGTGCGCCTGCCGGGCCTCGATAACCACGCCATGGGCACCATTTTCGAGGAACTGGTGCGCCGCTTCAACGAGGAAAACAACGAGGAGGCCGGTGAGCACTGGACGCCGCGCGACGCCGTAAGGCTGATGGCCCATCTGGTTTTCGAGCCGATCTCCGACCGGATCGAGTCCGGCACGTATCTTCTCTACGACGGCGCCTGCGGCACGGGCGGAATGCTCACGGTGGCCGAGGAAACCCTCCTGCAACTGGCGAAAGAACGGGACAAACAGGTCTCGGTGCACCTTTTCGGCCAGGAGATCAACGCCGAGACCTACGCCATATGCAAAGCCGACCTGCTGCTCAAGGGTGAGGGTGACGCCGCCGACAACATCGTCGGCGGACCGGAGCACTCGACGCTCTCCAACGACGCCTTCCCCGGCCGTACCTTCGACTTCATGCTCTCGAACCCGCCATATGGCAAGAGCTGGAAGAGCGACCTGGAGCGCATGGGCGGCAAGGCCGGCATCAAGGATCCGCGATTCGTCGTGCAACACCGGGGCGAGGAGCTGTCGCTCATCACCCGCTCGAGCGACGGCCAGATGCTGTTCCTGGTGAACATGCTCTCCAAGATGAAGCACGACACCCCGCTTGGCAGTCGCATCGCCGAGGTGCACAACGGCTCGTCGCTGTTTACGGGGGACGCCGGCCAGGGCGAGAGCAACATCCGCCGCTGGATCATCGAGAACGACTGGCTCGAGGCGATCGTTGCCCTGCCGCTTAACATGTTCTACAACACCGGCATCGCCACCTACGTCTGGGTGCTCACAAACAGGAAGCCCGGGCACCGCAAAGGCCGCGTGCAGCTCATCGATGCCACCCAGTGGTACAAGCCCCTGCGCAAGAACCTGGGCAAGAAGAACTGTGAGCTGTCCGAAGAGGACATCCGTCGCGTCCTCGACACCTTCCTCAAATTTGAGGAGACCGAGCAGTCCAAGATCTTCCCCAACGCGGCCTTCGGCTACTGGAAGGTGACGGTGGAACGTCCCCTGCGCCTGAAAGGCATCGACCCCGAGCGCGCCTACACCGCCAAGGAGATCAAGGCGCTTCGGGAAACGGCCGAGCGGGCGGAGGACGCACCGCCGGTGATCAAAAAGATTCACAAACCCGGCACCGCGCCCGACCCGCTGCACGGGCTGTTTGAGGTTGTCATCGCCGGCAAGCCCCGGGTGGTGGAGTATGAACCGGACACGGAGCTGCGCGACAGTGAGCAGATCCCGTTTCTCGAGTGCCCGGCCTGCCATGAGCCCGGCTACCTGCCGGGCCCGGAAGATCAGCGTGCGGCCATCGAGACCTTCCTGCGGCGCGAGGTGTTGCCCTACGCGCCGGACGCCTGGTACGACCCGACGAGCGTCAAGGTGGGCTACGAGATCAACTTCAACCGCTATTTTTACAAACCCAAGGCCCTGCGCACTCTGGAGGAGATCCGTACGGATCTGTTGGCGGTGGAGAAGGAGGCCGAGGGGTGGTTGGAGGAAATTTTGGGGGGGACGAAACATGAATAAGCCGCTTTGGCCCTATCCCGGTTCGCGCTGGTGGAAGTTCGACTTCCACACGCACACGCCGGCATCCAAAGATTCGTATTGGACGAGAAATAACATAGATCTTGATCCGAAAGGCTGGTTGCTAAAGTACATGGCCGCCGGCATCGATTGCGTGGCGGTAACTGACCACAATAGCGGCGCGTGGATCGACGAGCTCAAGGCCACCTACGCGCAGATGAAGGCGCAGGCCGATGCGGGGCAGCCGCCAGAGGGCTTTCGCGAGCTGACCATTTTCCCAGGCGTGGAAATCTCGGTCAGTGGAGGATTTCATCTGCTGGCTATATTCGAT
The DNA here is from genome assembly GCA_947085265.1 of uncultured Bacillus sp. Taxonomy (GTDB): domain Bacteria; phylum Bacillota; class Bacilli; order ZCTH02-B2; family ZCTH02-B2; genus Bacillus_BB. The sequence goes on from CAMTVR010000003.1 coordinate 68,605, forward strand.
CCGGATGCCACGACGCGAACCATCACCGACTTGCTGGCGGCCGTTAGCTATCGGGGTACGGATGGTGACAGCGATGGCGTTACCCAAGAAGGCCCTGAGATCGTCGTTCAGGCGGTTCTGGATGCCAAAGGGATTCCAATCCCCGCGCACGCCGATCGACCTGGTGAGAACGGCAAGAGCTTGTTGGCCCTGCGCGATGGAAGCACCGCTGCGAGCCGATTGGATGCAAACACCATTTTGGGAGTGCTTGACAACGAACATCTGCTCGCCATTGAATGGGAAGACTTGAGTCGCCAGGCGCCAGAGTGTGCGCGTAAGCGTGTTGAACAGTTTGCACGTGTCCTCGGCAGCGACTGTCATAGTTTCCAAGGCAACGGAATCCCCGGCAGTCGTTACACCTGGGTCAAGATGGCACAGCCCACGCTGCTAGGCTTGCGGCTGGCGCTACTGGACGGCAACGGGGTGTCGATTCGGCGCAGTGACGAAGGCCCGTTCGATCCGTTCAAACTGCCGGCACACATCATTACGGCTATCGAGATCGAAAAGGCCCGAGTGATAGGGCATGGCCAAGCAGCACGGCTAGAATGTTCTCCGTTTTACAATGCTCTCGTTGGCGGGCGCGGTACGGGCAAATCCACGGTCGTTCACGTGCTGCGATTGGCTACACGGCGCGAGCAGGAGTTGGCTGCGCTGCCCGAAAAGAGCGAGCCGCGAGAACAGTTCGCGGCCTTCCACAAAGTGGCCAGGGGCCGGGACGACAAAGGTGCACTAAGGCCTGACACGGAAGTCCGCATCGAATGGCAACACGAGGATATCCGGTTGCGGTTGCGCTGGCGCGCCGATGGAGAGGGTGTAGCGGTGGAGGAATGGAGCGAACAGGGCTGGCAGCCGTCAGCTAGCCAAAGCATCAACCCCACGCGCTTTCCTATACGGATTTTCTCACAAGGACAGATTGCCGCCATGGCGGGTAGCGGGCGGCAGACCCTATTGGCCATCATTGACGAGGCCGCAGGCGTGGAGTCGTTGCGTGAGGCGTTTGAGGACGCGCGAAAGACTTTCTTTGCGCAACGCGCCCGCTTGCGTGAACTTGAGGGTAAGCTGGCCGCATTGCCCGAAGTGGAACGCCGTCTGCAAGAACTGGAGAAGAAACTCGCTAATTTGGTGCAAACCGATCACGCCGCCGTACTGAAAGCCTTCGCTCGCGCACAAAACCAGCAGCATCAGGTCGATGGTCTGCTTACGCAATTGGATAGAGGTGTTTCGGTCATTCGTGACGCGGCCCAACGGATCCTTCTGGACGACTGGCCGCCGCAGTACTTCACTGGTACAGACACCGATCTGTTGGCCTGGCGTGCCGAGGCCGACCGGTTGGCCCAGTACACCAGAGAACGTTTGCAGCAAGAAGCAGAGGCTCTGGAGAAGGCCATTGTCACTCTGGCGCAGGATGAGCGGTTGCGTGCTTGGCAAGCACGGGTACAAGCAGCCTGCGAGGCACATGCTAAGCTGCAAGCGGAACTCGCGGCCCAGGGAGTGAATGATCCGCAGGACTTTGCCCGCCTGACTCAGGAAAAGCAGCAACTGGAGGCGCAGCACAAGACCTTACAACAGATGCAGGTTGACCGCAAGCTGCTGCTGCGACAGATCGAGGAACAGCAGGCGTTGATCCTGAAGAGACGGCAGGCCATCACGCACAAGCGCCAGGATTTCGTTACGACGACACTGGCCCAGAACGAACACGTGCGCATAACGATTGTGCCCTTCGGCTTTGATCCGCAGCGCATCGAGCACGAACTGCGCGAGCTGATCGACGCGACCGACGACCGCTTTGCCGACGACATCCTCGCCATCGCCAACGGCGAGGCATCTTCAGGCATGGCGTTCGACCTAGCACAAGCGGATGAACAGTCCAAATTGTGTGCCCTGGATGAGGTCAAGCAACGTTTGCTGTTGACTGAGGGTACCAGCGTGGGGGGGCGCTTACACAACTATCTGGAACGTAAACATGAGAAGCCGGAATTTGCCGATCACATCCTCGTGTGGTTTCCCGAGGACGATTTGCGCATCGAGTACCAGCGCGACGGGCGGTGGTTCCCTATCCATCAGGGTTCACAGGGTCAGCGCTCCGCAGCCTTACTGGCCTTCTTGCTCGCTTTTGGCGAAGAGCCGCTCGTACTCGACCAGCCCGAAGACGATCTGGACAACTATCTGATCTACGACCTGATCGTGCGCCAGATTCGGGAGAACAAACTGCGTAGGCAGATCATCGTGGTGACCCACAATCCGAACGTGGTGGTCAATGGCGATGCGGAGCTTGTCCATATCATGGAGTTCGGGAGCGGGCAGTGTTACATAAAGCAAAGCGGCGCTTTGCAGAAAAAAACGGTCCGAGAAGAAGTCTGCCGCGTCATCGAAGGCGGACGGGAAGCCTTCGAGCGGCGATGGAAACGCCTGGGAAGAGAGGTTTGAAATGTTTACCGAACGCTCCGAATTGCTCGCAAGCAGTGTGGGTGGCGGGCGACAAACGGCGATCACCAACCTCCAACCCTATCCCGAATACAGGCACTCCGGCGTAGAGTGGCTAGGGAAGGTGCCGGCGCATTGGGAGGTTGTGCCTCTGAAGCGATTAGCCTGGTTCAAGAGCGGCGCGGGCTTTCCGGTTCATTACCAAGGTGATACGAGCGCAGAGATTCCATTCTTCAAGGTCTCCGACATGAATATCCCGGGCA
>CAMTVR010000004.1:0-62854 GCA_947085265.1 uncultured Bacillus sp.
CTTAACCCTAAGATGTTGGAGACATCCTGTTCTGTCAGCCGACCGTCCATCCATTGTTCGAGAACCATCACGCGTTTCAATTCTTCTTTTGTCAAGGTGATCATCTGCTCCTTGCTCATACTGACATTTTCTCGGAACAATGACACTCTGACAATATCACGGAACAACAACACAATCTTCTTCTATTTGCATCACCTTTTTCTCAGTAAACATGCAGGGTCAACGACCCCACGCCTGAAGGAGGGGGCTTGTGGTAAGCAGGATCAGGGTTAACTTACCTTTGTGAGGGGATATGGACATTGGTATGCGCATAGCTTTCCTGCTCTCCCCCCATCCTCTCCAGCCCTTGTTTGCGGTCTCTGTGATGAAAGAAAGATTACGAACGTGGATTCGTATTGTGGTACAATCTAGGTAAGCATCCAAGTTGTTGCGGGCCAAAATTGGAAAAGAGAAGGGAGGAAGCGGTACTTCACTTGAAAGGCAGTACCGCGCCATGCGTGAAAATCACACTTGCAGAAGCGTTGCCGTTGAGGGCGGCCATCATGCGCAGGATTTCCGAACTGATTGCGGAACGGAACGAAGTCTCCACCATCACATATGTCCCTGGCGAGGTTGGAAACATCGAATATCCGGCGCGGAAGGTCGATGAGATCACGGCAGAGATTGAAGAGGCCCGTGCGGACTTCCGTAAGCTGGACATCCTGATGGCAAGGGCGAACGTCACGGAAACGCTCGAATGGGAAGAGGACATCTATACCATCATCGAAGCGATTGAGCTTGCCAAACAGATGCGGAGCGAAGTTGCCGAACTGAAGCGCCTGGCCGGACGCAAGAAGGAAGAGATCCAGCGGGGATTCGGGGGAGCGACAACCATCACCCGCACCTTGTACGAGCCGGAGGAAATGCGCAGAAAGGCTATCGAACTGGAGAAACGGGCCAACCGATTGAGCCAGTTGATCGACAAGAAAAATTACCAGGTGGAGATCGACTTTCCGGAAGCGGAGAAGTATCTGGGCTGATGTGCCCAGCCTTGAGGGATGAAATGCGTTTCATCCTTGAAGGCTGGCCATATCAGCCAGCGGCCTGCAGACACAAAGCAGATGCGGTTGGAACAGGCGGCCTTTCTTGCCGCGGACATTGGAAACCGTCATACGGTTTAATACAGGCGAAGGACGGAAACGGATCACGGATAACAGGTTACGCCTTACATTGTCACGCTATGACGGACGGGGATCACGATTTTGGGTATTTTTCTTGATCCAATGCATCTGTCTTTGGCGTTCTGTAGGCTTTGTCCCTTGATTCGTCGTTATGCGTTATATGTCTACAATCTCAATCATCCAACCGGGAGGGGTCGAAGATGTTGGAAAGAAGATTTGGAGACTGGATAGAAACTTATACAGGGGTAAAATTTTATCCGTTGGACCCGAGGTTGGAGGAGATTGTAGCGGAGGACATGATTCATGCCGTCTGCAACATATGCAGGTTTGGAGGACATTCCAAAATCTTTTACAGTGTCGGGCAGCATTCGCTCATGGTATATCGTTATTTGACAGATAGGAACTATTCGTCATCTGCTCGTTTTTATGGTTTGACACATGATTTTACAGAGGCTTATCTGATTGATTTGCCTAGACCAATAAAACGGATGTTGGATGATTACAAGCGGATGGAGAAAAGGTTGTTTGATTTGATTTGGGAATCTTTTGGCGCGCCGAAATTGGATGATGGCGATATTGAAGCGGTGAAAAAAGCTGATGAAGTCGTTCTGAGTTACGAAGCCAGCGTGCTGGGCGTTAACAAAAACAAATGGACACAAGAGGTTGATTTGGGTTATCCGATTGCCGAAGAAAAACCCTCAGACGTAAAAGCAAGGTTGACCCAAACGTTTTACGATGTGCTGAGTGAGGCATTTTAGATGTCATTTGTAATACCGTGTTTGCTGAGAAACAACAGCGAAATGCCGTGGTCATTGGAATTGTTTAAATTTCATTCTCATACTGAATTGATGATATTTTTCATAAAAGAGGGTTTGTATGAAAAAAGGGATTATCATTCTCGTTTTCAGCTTGGTTTTTTTGTTAACCGGTTGTGCACAGGGCACAAATGATTACTCAATTGAAGAGTTTTCGTTTTCAGAACATAAAACATTGTTTATTTACTCCAAAAAAGATCACAGGCCAGTTGTCGAAGACATTTTGCAAAATAGGCGAGACGATTCGCTTTCACTGTTGCAGATGGTGATGGATGAAGGCATTATTAAAGTTGTTTATACAGATGAAAGTCCTTTTGACGTGTTAATTGCAGATGTGAAGGAAATTCGTTCAGATTCTCACATGCAGGAATACGTACAAGCACAGTTCGCCATGGGAAAAAAGGTCTTTTTGTACGGGGGGCTTTCCTTAGAGGATTACGCTGAATTGGTCGGGCTGGATCAACTGACTCTAAAGCTTGGAGACGGGGTCTATGACATCCTTGGCTATTCGATGAGTACATCCTCTCTTGTTGCTGTGAATATATCTATCGGGATGCTCGAAAACACCCCGTCGGAACACCACTATTTGCAAGAAATTCTGAGCTTGGAAAAAAGCTGGTTGGAGAGAAATAGGGAGAATTTGAATGAGATGATGGTTCAGGGCGATATGCTCTTGCCTAGGTACGTAGAAGTAATTGGAAGCACCTATACTACATCAGGGTTGTTGGCTGGTAGGTTGATAGACCATTATAAGTTAAACAATAATCCAGATCCAGAGATAATAGATCCGCTATATGATTACCTTTTGCTGGAAGGGTCCACCGAAATCAAAGGTTACAATGGCTACTTGGGATATCGTGCAGAGTTCAAGCACGCACTCTCTTTTGCAAATGATGAACTCCTGGACTGGAAAATATTTATAGATACAAAGGAACGAAAGATTCATCCACGTGTCACTCAACAAGTATCTTTATATGAGGATTGGATAAGCTTTCGTATCGCGAATCTCCTTACCCGAAATCTGAATGGAAATATCATACAATACCAAACAAAATGGGCTTATCCTTACCCCTATACAGGCATAGATATAGTTCATACGGCTTTGTTCAGCAATGGGTGGGACAGTTGGCCGGTCAATAATCCAATCAGGTTCGGTATAACTATTAAATCATATTAAGCTTACATCCAACTTCTTAAATTTATAAAAACCGGCGAGTGTCTGGAAAGGGCAATAAAACCCACTCCTGTAGGGGTGAGATACATGGACCCCTCCCGACAAACATTTGTTCCATCTTCCTCTCCCATGGTATCATAAGGACAAGGAAAGAAGGTGGAACAAATGCACAAGGCGTACCGGTTTCGCATCTACCCAAACAGGACGCAACGTGGACTCATCCATAAGACATTCGGATGTTGCAGATACGTCTTCAATCACTTCCTCGCCAGACGAAAGGAAGTATACGAGACGGAAGGAAAGACGCATGGCTATAATGCCTGTTCCGCTTTGCTTACCCGTCTCAAGAGAGAACTGGATTGGCTCAAGGAACCGGATGTCACGGCGTTGCAAACGGAACTTCGGCATTTGGATGATGCTTTCAAGCGAAACCACTTGAGGTACACCGAAGAAAACAAACGCCTGTATGCGATGCGGAAAGAAACGATCGAACAGGTCTTTGCAGACGCCAAGGAGAAGTATGGCGTACGATGGACCACTTTACGCGAATTGGAGAAGGTGTCCATGCAGGCGATGCTTACTTTTGCTGCCATGAATCTGAAAAAATTGGCCACCTGGCTATGGAAGTCAGGTAGCTCGAAACGTCGATATTTATTTTTGTGTTCAAAATGGCTACTCCAACGCGCCATTGTGTTTCCTGTTGGAATGAAGCAAGGGCGTTTGTCATCAATCTGAAAACCCTTGTAAATCAAGGGTTTCACAAACCAACATAAATTTAATGTAAGGCGTTTTTCAGAATTCCCAAGCTGAAAGTTGCGGGTTCGAGTCCCGTCATCCGCTCCATATATACGACGACAAAAGCCTTGGTACACAGGGCTTTTTCTTTTGACATTCCCATCTCATCAGAAGCACGTGGGAGTGTCAATACCTCTGAAAAAGAGTGTTCTTGGGTGTCGGTTGCCGTGTCAACCGCTGGATTTTCAGACTAGGGTGTGGTACTTTTGAAATGGTGCGAGTTTCAGAAGAAGGGGTTGACCAACTGATGTATGACATTGCCGTTATCGGGGCAGGACCAGCCGGGGCAAGCGCAGCCATATTTGCGGCAAAGGCTGGGAAGAAAACGCTGGTCATTGATAATGACAAAGGCGTGACAAAACGGGCATGGATCAAAAATCATTATGGTGTCACTGAAATAACGGGCCCTGATCTAGTGGAAACCGGCAAACAGCAGGCCATGCAATATGGCGCAGAAATTGTGCAAGACACGGCAGTCAATATTGTCAAGGAAGAGGATGGTTTTCGCATTGAGACAGAAACCAACCAATTCAAAGCCAGACACGTTATTATTGCAACCGGATTTTCGACGGAACTGGCTGAAAAAATCGGGTTGAAGACAAAGCCGGGTACTGAACCGCGGGTGAAAACCATTTTGGAAGTTGATGCCGATGGGAAAACAAATATTGAAGGCATTTGGGGGGCAGGAACCATTGCGGGCGTGAGTGTCCATACGATCATCACGGCTGGGGATGGCGCAAAGGTGGCCATCAACGTGATCAGCGAACTCAATGGCGAGCGCTACGTCGACCACGATGTGCTGCCAGCAAAATAAGTGCAGACAATATTAGCATAAAGACGATGAACAGAACACGGGCGTGGTTTTGATGGTGCCAGAGAGGGCGGAGAGCTGGGAACGCCTACCTACACAAGCTGCGTCTACCGTCTGGGAGTTGCTGCTGGGAAACGAGAGTATCAGCAGCCGGTCAAGGCGTCCGTTATGCGCAAAGAGGATACAGGCCAGCCAAAAAATTTGGCCTGCTGTCGAAAAAGGGTGGAACCACGGCACGCGTCCGTCCCTTATGGGATGGGCGTTTTTCTTGTTTTTGTTTGTCACGGAACATTTGGCTAGGAGCATGTGCTAAAGGAGTGAAGATCGTTGTCAGAAGTCAAGGTCACATTATCAGATGGCAGTGTCCGGGAGTATGCTTCAGGGGTGACCCTGGAAGAGATTGCTGGTTCGATTTCCCAAAGCTTGCAAAAGGCGGCAGTTGCCGGGAAGATCGACGGCCGGCTGGTTGATCTGTACACCCCTCTGGAACAGGATGCGCGCGTGGAGATTGTGACGCTGGAACACCCTGAAGGGCTGGAAGTGTACCGTCACACTTGCACGCATGTGATGGCGCAGGCGGTAAAGCGGTTATATCCAGGGACCCACTTGGGCGTAGGGCCGGTCATTGAGGACGGCTTTTACTATGACATGGAGATTCCAGTGTCCCTGACACCGGATGATTTGGAGAAGATTGAGGCGGAGATGAAAAAGATTGTCGAGGAAAATCTGCCGATTCGCCGGCATGTGGTATCCCGCGAAGAAGCGATCCGGATCTATGAAAAGGAAGGCGATCCGTTGAAACTGGAGCTGATCCGGGAATTGCCGGAAGGAGAGACAATTACCATTTACGAGCAGGGAGAGTTTTTTGATCTGTGTCGAGGGCCGCATTTGCCTTCCACGGGCAGGCTGAAGGCTTTCAAGCTGCTCAGTGTGGCGGGGGCTTATTGGCGGGGTGACTCCAAGCGCCAGATGTTGCAGCGGATCTACGGCACCGCTTTTGCGAAGCCTTCCCAGCTGGAAGAGCACCTGAAGCGCCTGGAAGAGGCCAAGGAGCGGGATCACCGGAAACTGGGCCGGGAGCTGCAGATCTTTACCTTCGCCAAGGAGGTTGGCCAGGGGTTGCCCATTTGGCTGCCGAACGGGGCGACGGTCCGCCGGATTGTGGAGCGGTACATCGTCGATCTGGAGGAGCGGCTTGGTTACCAGCACGTGTATACCCCTCATCTGGCCAATGTAGAGCTCTATAAGATTTCCGGCCACTGGGAGCATTATCACGACAACATGTACCCGACTATGCCTTTGGACAACGAAGAGCTGGTTCTGCGGCCGATGAATTGTCCTCACCATATGATGATCTACAAAAATGAACTGCGTAGCTACCGTCATTTGCCGATTCGGATCGCCGAGCTGGGGACGATGCACCGGTATGAGATGTCCGGGGCGCTGACCGGATTGCACCGCGTGCGGTCGATGACGCTCAATGATGCGCATATCTTCTGCCGGCCCGATCAGATCAAGGAAGAATTTACACGGGTCGTCCGGCTGATCCAGCAGGTGTATGACGACTTTGGTATTCGAGACTTCTGGTTCCGTCTTTCTTACCGCGATCCGGAAGACAAGGAAAAATATGTGCAGAACGATGCGATGTGGGAGATGGCGCAGAGGATGCTGCGGGAGTCGATGGATGAGCTGGGCCTTGACTATGTTGAGGCAGAAGGAGAGGCGGCCTTTTACGGACCGAAGCTGGACGTGCAGGTGAGGACGGCGTTGGGCAAGGATGAGACGTTGTCCACGGTGCAGCTCGACTTCCATCTTCCAGAACGGTTTGAGCTGGAGTATATTGGTGAGGATGGCAAGCCTCACCGCCCAGTCGTCATTCACCGAGGCATCGTCGGGACGATGGAGCGGTTTATCGCTTTTTTGTTGGAGTATTATTTTGGCGCTTTTCCGCTCTGGCTTGCGCCGGTACAGGCGCGGATTCTCCCGGTGTCTGATGGTTATCTGGGATACGCCCGCACGCTGGCGGAACGGTTCCGGGCGGAAGGCCTGCGGGTTGAGGTGGATGAGCGCAACGAGAAGCTGGGTTACAAGATCCGGGAAGCGACGTTGCAGAAAGTTCCGTATGTGCTGATTGTTGGCGAGCGGGAGGAGAAGGAAGGTCTCGTGGCGGTCCGCCGCTATAAGCTTGGGGATCAGGGTACTATCCAAGCGGATGAGTGGCTGGCCAGTGCGAAAAAGGAAATAGCGCAGAAGAAGGTAGCACCGAATTGAAAAATGTATCTTGACTATGCCATCATCAATCATGTAGGTGTCAACTGAAAAGTCCCTTTTATCTTAAGGGATGAAAGGGACTTTTGTATTGGTTGAATATAATAATATAATAATGATGAATTTAATTGAAATGTTTCCACCTCTGCAGTTTTTTAATCAGTGTGGAATGGTTGATGCCCAGAGCTTTTGCTGCTTGACGGATCGAGGGTTGGGTTTTTATTGTATTTAACACGACTTGTTGTTCAAATTGTTCCACTTGTTCTTTTAAACTGAGCGAATGGGGAACTGATTGTCCACTGTGAATGTGTACAGGAAGATGGTGCAAATCGATAACCAGGGAGGGAACTGAGACAATTAAATTTTCCATCACATTTTTGATTTCCCTTACGTTTCCGGGCCAATTATATCTGCACAACTGTTCTTGCGCTTGACGGCTTAAACGTTTTTGTACACGGTATTTTTTTGCGTAATAAGAAAAGTAATAATTGATAAGAGCAGGAACGTCCTCAGGTCGCTCGGACAAAGGAGGGATATAAAGTTCTACCACCTGCAGACGAAAAAATAAATCTTGACGAAAGCGCCCTTCCTTTACCAAATTGCGCAAATCTTGGTTGGTGGCGGAGAGAATACGAACATCTACCGAGCGGGCTTGTCCTCCACCTATCAGGTATATTTGAAGGTCTTGTAGCACCCGTAACAATTTTGCCTGCAAGGCAAGCGGCATTTCACAGATTTCATCAAGCAGAATGGTTCCGCCATCAGCCAATTCAAATAGTCCCTTTTTTCCTTCTTTCCGGGCGCCTGTAAACGCTCCCGATTCGTATCCGAAGAGTTCTGATTCAAGCAGCGACTCAGGTATTGCGGCACAGTTCACTTTGATAAACGGTTTGTGGCTGCGATCGCTTGCATGGTGAATGAGATTGGCAACCACTTCTTTGCCGACACCGGAAGGTCCCAGCAATAATACGTTGGTCGGATATGGAGCTATTTGTTTTACTATTTCAACAATTTCTTTCATAGATTGACTTTCGAAAACGAAATTGTCACCATCCACTGTCAAATGGTATTGGTGCCGATTCAGTTCGGAAAGTCCCATCGCTTTTTCTAGTTCAGCTGTCATGCGATTCAACTGTGTAATATCGCGTACGCTCGTGACGACCAAATGAATGTTTCCGGATTCGTCGTATACAGGATTTCCTGTGACAATGACTTCCTTACCATTTTTTAAGTTCTGCATGAGCGACATGGGGCGTTTTTGATCGATCACCAAAAGAGACACAGATTGATTGATGTATCCCGTTTCTACCAAGTCAGCCATGTGACGGCCAATCAATTCTTCCCTGCGGGTTCCAGACAGTTTCTCGTATGCTGAATTAACCAGCAATGTGACTCCTGAACCGTCTGTAACATATACCCCGTCTGGAATCCATTCGATCATTTCAGCCAATTGTTCCGGGAGTAAAGGTGTTGCTTTTGGCATGAGTATTCACCCCACAACAATGAAATCGCTTTCTTAAATGGTGAATTTTTTCACCAAAGCGGTGAATCATATCACCGTGTGACAATACTATGATTTATAACTGTATTATAGCCGTAATTGATCAAAAAAAGAAATTACAGCGGTGAATAATTTCACCGATCCCGTTTATTGTCATGCCTGCTGGTTAGTGTATTGTTGCATTTAGTGTTGGCACGGATCCTGCTTAACTTGAATAAAGTTGGTGTCCTTACGGCGCAATCTTTTGAGAAGGAGGCAGTACCAGAATGAAAATACGTGCTGCTGTGTTGCATAAAATGAACCTTCCGACTCCTTACAAGGACAGTCAGCCACTTCGGATTGAAACTCTCGACCTTGACCCGCCCCAAACGGGCGAAGTACTCATTCGCATTCGAGCCGCCGGGCTGTGCCACTCGGACCTGTCTGTCATTAACGGCAGCCGGCCCCGTCCGATGCCGATGGCGCTTGGCCATGAGGCCGCAGGGGAGGTCGTGGAAGTCGGTCCTGGTGTGACCGACCTCCGGCCCGGCGATCATGTTGTCTGCGTCTTTGTTCCCAGTTGCGGACATTGCCTGCCTTGTCAAGAGGGACGGCCGGCCCTCTGTGAACCTGGCGCTGCCGCTAACGGGGCAGGAACGCTGTTATCCGGAGAGAGAAGGTTACACAAAGATGGGGTGGACATTCACCACCATCTTGGCATTTCGGGATTTGCGGAATATGCGGTTGTGGCAAGAAATTCCTTGGTAAAAGTGGCTCCGGACGTGCCTTTTGACGAAGTAGCCGTTTTTGGTTGTGCCGTGTTGACCGGTGTTGGTGCAGTGGTGAACACGGCCCGCATCCCGGTGGGCAGCATCGTCGCAGTGGTCGGTCTTGGAGGAGTTGGGTTGAGCGCCATTCTCGGTGCGCGGGTTGCCGGAGCAAGGCGGATTGTTGCCGTGGATGTAAACCCGGATAAGCTCAAGACAGCGCTTGATCTGGGTGCGACCGACGTATTTGACGCGCGTGATCCGGAAGTTGCGCAACAGATCCGGGTGGCTAGCGAAGGCGGTGTGGAATATGCATTTGAAACCGCCGGGGCGGTGTCCGCGATGGAGACTGCCATCGCGATTACACGTCGCGGGGGCACTACAGTGACGACGGGATTGCCTCATCCGGAACATCTTCTGTCTTTTCCGCAAGTTTTGCTTACGGCAGAAGAGCGAACGATGAAAGGATCATATGTCGGAAGCTGCGTTCCTGCACGCGATATACCTCGTTTTATCGAACTCTACAAGCAAGGTCGCCTTCCGGTCAACAAGCTGCTGACTGACCGCTTGCGTCTCGATGACATCAATGAAGGCTTTGACCGGCTGGATCGCGGGGAAGTGTCGCGGCTCATTGTCACACTGTAAAGCGGTTGCTTGTAATACTTGATGATCATAAAACCTTGGTGCTCATACAACATGAAAGATGAGATGTTCATCGAAAAAAATCGAACGTTCTGATACGGAATGAAGGAGAGATGGTGAATGGTTCCGGAATTGGGCCGCTATTCCCTGTTTATCGGCGGCAACTGGACGGAGAGTGCGTCCGGGGAAACATTTGACGTCATTAATCCGGCGACAGAAGAAGTGATCGCCACTGTCGCGAATGCGGTCCCCGTTGACATGCAAGCGGCGATTGATGCAGCCGCTGCCGTTCAGCCGAAGTGGGCCGACACCTTGGCTGCAGAACGTGCGCAAATTCTGCAAAAGGCAGCGGCGATGATGCATGAGCGTGTCGAATCCCTGGCTCGCATCATGACCATGGAGGAAGGAAAACCGCTTGCCGAGGCCCGTGGCGAGATCGCCTATGCCGCTTCATTTCTGGAATGGTTTGCCGAGGAAGCCAAACGCATCTATGGCGATACCATTCCTGCCAGTTCGCGCGACAAAAGAATTCTCGTGTTGAAACGCCCGGTGGGGATTGCAGCGGCCATTACCCCGTGGAACTTTCCAGCCGCGATGATCACCCGCAAACTGGGTCCGGCACTGGCCGCAGGCTGCACGATGATTGTCAAACCTTCGGAACTGACCCCTCTGTCGGCGTTGGAAATCGCCCGCATCTTTGAAGAAGCGGGACTGCCCAAAGGGGTTCTGTCAGTGGTGGCCGGCACGGATGCGCCATCCCTCGCCCAAGTGATCATGGACGACTTTCGTGTCCGCAAGGTATCCTTCACCGGCTCCACCGAGGTCGGCAAGATCTTGATGCGCCAAGCGGCTGCCACAGTGAAGCGGATCTCATTGGAACTGGGCGGGCACGCGCCGTTTATCGTCTTTGAAGATGCTGACGTGAATGCTGCCGTCGAACATGCGGTTGTATGCAAGATGCGTGGCATGGGCGAAACCTGTGTCTCGGCCAACCGCTTCTACGTGCAGCGCTCGATTTTGGAAACCTTTACGGAAAAATTGGCGGCGCGCCTGTCCAGCATGCGCGTCGGCAACGGGCTGGAGGAAGGAGTAAGTGTCGGCCCGCTGATCGAACCGGCTGCGGTGGACAAAGTGGAACGCCATGTGCAGGATGCAGTAGCCAAGGGGGCCAAACTGGTCACAGGTGGGAGCCGTTGCGGCGAGCGCGGTTATTTCTATGTTCCTACCGTCCTTGCTGGGGTGAATCATACGATGGTCATCTCCCAGGAAGAAACGTTTGGTCCAGTAGCCGCCATCCTGCCGTTTGACACCGAAGAGGAAGTGATACGTGCTGCCAACGACACGCCGTACGGCCTGGCTGCCTACTACTTTACTCGCGATGTCGGCCGCGTGATGCGGCTGGCGGAACAACTGGAATACGGGATTCTCGGGGCTAACGACGGGCTTCCGTCCACGGCGCAAGCGCCGTTTGGCGGTGTCAAGGCATCTGGCATTGGACGTGAGGGCAGCAAATACGGCATCGAAGAATACCTGGACATCAAATATTTGTCCCTTGGCGGGATTTAAATAACTATAAATAATAATGTGCTGCTAATGTTTGGGCTGGCTAATGTTTGTTGAACCATTTTACAGCGATTTGTCACAAAATGTGATGCACTAATTGAAGGAATGTGTTATACTATTTTTGACTTCAAACATTGACTCATCTTTTTTTGTAAAATGGGACATCAGGGGATATTATTGAGTTAAAGGGGTAAGGATGGGAAATGGAGACCAAACAGATGAAATCCTTGGAAGAAGCCTTCCGGACCGCGAAGGTACAGGTCAATTTTTCGGTCAGTCGTCTCGTGGAAGAGGCCATCACGCGGCGTGAAGGGATTTTGACGGCGCAGGGAGCCTTTCGCGCCACGACGGGGCAGTATACGGGCCGTTCCCCGAAGGACAAGTTTATCGTCGAAGAACCGGCGGCGCGTGAGATTAACTGGGGAAAGGTAAACCAGCCGCTGTCCAGCCATCATTTTGAACGGCTTTATCAAGATCTCATGCAGTACGTGGGCGATAAAGAATGGTTTTGCTTTCGGGGGTTTGCCGGTGCCGATCCGGCCTATCGTTTGCCGATCCAGGTGTTTACCGAGTTTGCCTGGCATAACCTGTTTGCGCACCAGCTGTTCATTCGGCCGACCCGGGAGGAGTTGGCGGGGTTTGAAGCTTCTTTTACGGTGGTTGCCGCGCCTGGTTTTAAGGCCGATCCGAGGGTGCACGGGACGCGGTCGGAGACGTTTATTGTCTTCAGCTTCGAGCATCGCGTTGTGCTGATTGGCGGCACGGAGTATGCTGGAGAGATCAAAAAATCCATCTTTACCGTGATGAATTATCTCCTGCCGCAACAGGGCGTTTTCCCGATGCACTGTTCTGCGAACATCGGCCGGCGAGACGATGTGGCGCTCTTTTTTGGCCTTTCAGGGACCGGGAAGACGACACTTTCCGCCGATCCGGAGCGCCGCCTGATCGGGGATGACGAACACGGCTGGTCGGAGCGCGGCGTGTTCAATATCGAGGGCGGATGCTATGCCAAGTGCATCAACCTTTCGGCGGAAAACGAACCCCAGATTTGGGACGCCATCCGCTTCGGCTCCGTGCTGGAAAACGTGGTAGTGGATGAGACGACGCGCCAGCCGGATTACGATGACGCTTCCTTGACGGAGAACACGCGCGCCGCCTATCCGGTGGATTACATCGACGGTGCCGTGATTCCGGGTGTGGGTGGACATCCCGAGGTGATCCTCTTTCTGACGGCCGATGCCTTTGGTGTTTTGCCGCCGATTGCGCGCTTAAGCAAGGAGCAGGCAATGTACCACTTCCTTTCCGGGTACACCAGCAAGCTGGCCGGTACCGAACGGGGTGTCACCGAACCGGAGGCGACTTTCTCCACCTGTTTCGGTTCGCCATTCCTGCCGCTTCACCCATCCGTTTACGCGAAGATGCTCGGGGAGAAGATCAGCCGCCACAACACGCGGGTGTACCTGGTCAATACTGGCTGGTCCGGCGGCCCGTATGGCATCGGGCAGCGGATCAAACTGCGTTATACGCGGGCGATGGTGTCCGCTGCCATTAAAGGGGCGCTGGAAGATGTCACAACGGTGACTGATCCGGTCTTTGGGCTGCAGATTCCTGTACACTGCCCGGATGTCCCGGATGAGGTGCTTCAGCCACGCAACACCTGGTCCGACAAGGCGGCTTATGACAGACAGGTGCGGGAGTTGGCGAAGCGTTTCATCGAGAACTTTGAACCATTTTCCGGTATGGCGCCCGAATTGAAAGCGGCTGGCCCCAAGCTTTGAGAACGAAATTTGAGAACGAAAAAGGAGTGCCTGTGACAGACACGGGCCTCCTTTTTTTGGATCAGCAAGAAATCTGCGTTCCAACTCTCGTTTTGACATATCCTATCCTGTTTGGGAGACAATGTTCAATGCTTTCAAGTTTATTCATGAGGATAAAACGAACGTTGGATAAATAAGGTTTTGAGAGTTCGGTTTGGAGGCTTCTTTGTTTTGGTATACAATATTTTTGATATACATCTGTTGTGATGAGTAGGGTAAGCAGGGATACATATACTGTTCGCGGAAGGAAAAGGAGGATCGTCATGCTGTTTCAATGGGCTGCCAGGCTGCTTCAGCCGCACGTCCAGATGCCAGAAGAGGAGGTGTTGGGGTTGCTGGAGCGGCCTCCCAAGCCGGAGATGGGGGATGTGGCCTTTCCTTGTTTCACCTTGGCCAAGGCGTGGCGCCGTTCCCCGCAACAAATTGCCACGGAGTTGCGGGATCGGGTGCTTGCCGCCGCAGGCGCGGAAGACACAGGCAACGCGCAAGACCCGGCCGATCGCCTTTTGCAGAAAGTCGAGGTGGCGGGCGGGTATCTGAACCTGTTTTTTGATCGCGGCGTCCTGTGGCCCCGGATGCTGGCGCAAGCTTTGACCGTTACTCTGCCGCAGCCCGGCGAGGGGAAGACGGTGGTGGTAGAGTTTTCTTCGCCCAATATTGCCAAACCCTTTGGAGTGGGGCATCTGCGTTCCACCGTGATTGGCCATTCCCTGGCACGGATCCATGAGGCGTTGGGTTACCGGGTGGTGCGCATCAACCATCTCGGGGACTGGGGGACGCAGTTCGGCAAGGAGATCGCGGCCTACAAGCGCTGGGGCGAACCGGAGCGGATCAAGGCCAACCCGATTCCGGAACTGCTGGCTCTCTATGTCCGATTTCATGAAGAGGCGGAACAAAATCCAGCGCTGGAAGAAGAGGGACGGGCCTGGTTTAAAAAACTGGAGGAAGGCGACATGGAGGCCCGTCAACTCTGGCAATGGTTTGTCGATGAGAGCCTGACGGCCTTCCGCCGGACCTATCAGCTTTTGGGCGTCGAGTTTGATCATTACACCGGGGAAAGTTTCTACACCGATCAGATTCCCCAGGTCGTGGATGCCTTGCGGGAGAAGGGTCTGCTGAAGGAAAGTGAAGGGGCCTGGGTGGTGGATCTGAGCGAGGAGGAGATGCCGCCCTGCCTGATTATCAAAGCGGACGGCACCACGATTTATGCGACGCGGGATCTGGCGGCCGCCATTTACCGGCATGAACAGTACGGCTTTGAGAGGATGCTGTATGTGGTGGGCGCGGAGCAGACGCTGCACTTCCGCCAAGTGTTTGCCGTCCTGAAGAAAATGGGACATGACTGGGCCAGTCGGTGTGAACACGTTCCCTTTGGTCTTATGCAGATCGAAGGGAAAAAGATGTCCACCCGCAAAGGAAGGGTGATCTTCCTCGAAGAGGTGCTGCAGGAGGCAGTGGAGCGGGTAGAGGCGATTATACAGGAAAAAAATCCGTCACTGCCAGACCGTCAGACGGTTGCCCGGCAGATTGGCGTTGGCGCCGTGATTTTCCACGATCTGAAAACCCACCGGATACACAATGTCAATTTTTCCTGGGATGAGGTGCTGAACTTCGAAGGGGAAACCGGCCCTTATGTCCAGTATACCTATGCCCGAACCCAAAGCGTGTTGCGCAAGGCGGGGTGGCAGGAACGCGAAAACACGGACGGACACGCGCATCCGGGCAGCAAGCATCAAGCTGGCGCATGGCAAATGCCCTGGTTGGAGAACAGTAAAGCATGGGAGGTCTGTTTGCGCCTATTGGAATTCGGCAAAGCGGTGGAACGTGCGGCCGCTGGCAACGAACCTTCGCAAGTGGCTCGTTATCTCGTGGATCTCTGTCAGTTGTACAATCGCTTTTACCATGACGAGCGGATCTTGGTGGATGATGCGACAGAACGGGAGGCGAAGCTCCGTCTCACCGAAGCGGTTGGACAAGTCATCAAGCGGGGGCTTTATCTTCTCGGGCTTGAGGCGCCGTCCCAGATTTAACAAAAAGAACGAAAAGTCCTGCTTCGAGAACATGCGTGAGGAGAGTTGGAGATGGCACAGCTCAGCCGGGCTGACGAACAACGGATTCAATGGGCTGTCGAATGGTCGCAAACGGCAGGAGAAATCATCATGCGGCACTTCCGTGGCCAATTCAGCAAGCGCAGCAAGAGTTGGGCGCTGGATTTGGTGACAGAGGCAGATTTGGAGGTGGAGCGCTTTTTCCAGGAACGCTTGCGGAAGGTGGATCCGGAGGCTGTGATGATAGGGGAAGAGGACGTGGCCGAAGGAAACGTGCCTTCCCTGGAAGAGACCTTGCAGTTAGGAAAGCGGGCTTGGATCATCGATCCGCTGGATGGAACCGCCAATTTTGCTCACGGCATTCCCTTTTTTTGTGTTTCCGTGGCCATTTTGGACGAGAGTGGCCTGTTGGCAGGCGTCATCCACCAGCCCATCGAGAAGGAAACGTTCCTGGCGGTGCGTGGCCGGGGAGCCACGTTAAACGGCCAGCCGATGAGGGTGTCGGACGCGCCGCTGCGTGAAGGCATGTTCGGGTACCGTGTCAAGATCCGCAATTGGCGGGAATGGGAACGGGTACGGGAGATGGCGCCCCGCTTTGGCATCCTGCGTTCGCTCGGCGCAGCGGCCCTGGAGCTGGCCTATGTCGCCGCTGGCCGGCTGGTGGCTTATTCCGAGCGTTCGCTCAACCTTTGGGACATTGCCGCCGGCCTCCTGCTGGTCCAGGAGGCGGGCGGAGCCGTGTGGAGCAGGCACCGCGAGAGTGGCCGTTCGCTGCAAGAGGCGGGTTGGGGGCTGCAAGGCTGGGACATCCTTGCGGCCAACCCGGTTGCGGGAAAGGAACTGGCCGTGTTGTTTCAATGGGAGCCGCGGCCTTAACGATCTGGCCTGTTCATCGTTTCAATGAATGTCCAACACCTGAATGGGGCTAATCATGCGCTCAATTCGGGAAAACTTTGGCTAAAAAACACGAACAATCATTATACGATGTGCAAAAACGTTCGATTTTCCGTTGACTTTCCAGGTACGCATTGCTACACTCTTTACGGAAGGTGTGGCAGGGGGAACACCCGACACCTATGGAACGAGTTGGAAGTCGGTGGTAGCCGACTGCGGCAGCTTCCCGTGATGACGAGCTGCCTTTTTTTGTTTGGGATAGAATCATTTTTTGCAAGCAACGGCAAGCACGAAGGATCTGGAGGGAAACCGATGATTGAACGATACACGCGTCCCGAGATGGGAGCGGTCTGGACGGAGGAAGGCAAGTATGCCAGCTGGTTGGAGGTGGAGATTCTCGCATGTGAAGCCTGGGCGGAGCTGGGTGTCATTCCGCGTGAGGATGTGGCCGCTTTGCGGGCCAACGCCCGCTTTGACGTCGCTCGGATCGAGGAGATTGAACGGGAGACGCGCCATGATGTGGTGGCCTTTACCCGCGCCCTCTCCGAGAACTTGGGGCCGGAGCGCAAATGGGTACACTATGGGTTGACATCGACCGATGTGGTGGACACAGCGCAGGGCTATCGCCTGAAACAGGCCAACCAAATCTTGCGTCAGGATTTAAAACAGCTGATTCAGGTGTTGAAAGAACGGGCACGCGAACACAAGATGACGGTCATGATGGGACGCACCCACGGCGTCCACGCCGAGCCGATCACGTTCGGCCTCAAGTTGGCTCTCTGGTACGCAGAAATGCTGCGGAATCTGGAGCGGTTTGAAACGGCGGCGGAGCAGGTGGAATACGGTAAAATTTCAGGCGCCGTTGGCACCTACGCCAACATCCCGCCCTTTGTCGAGTCGTATGTCTGCGAAAAACTGGGGATCAAGCCGGCGCCGATTTCCACTCAGACGCTGCAGCGGGACCGGCACGCGCATTACATGGCCACGTTGGCCTTGATCGCCACCA
Source organism: uncultured Bacillus sp. (assembly GCA_947085265.1). Taxonomy (GTDB): domain Bacteria; phylum Bacillota; class Bacilli; order ZCTH02-B2; family ZCTH02-B2; genus Bacillus_BB. The sequence continues at coordinate 17,241 of CAMTVR010000004.1, forward strand.
GCCTGGAAAAGTTCGCGGTGGAGATTCGCGGCTTGCAGAAAAGCGAAGTCCGGGAAGTGGAGGAGCGCTTCCATCCGGGACAAAAGGGGTCTTCGGCGATGCCGCACAAGCGCAACCCGGTGGGCGCCGAGAACATCACCGGCCTCTCGCGGCTGATGCGCGGTTACATGCTGGCTGCCTATGAGAACGTGCCGCTGTGGCACGAACGGGACATCTCGCATTCGTCCGTGGAACGCGTGGCACTGGCCGACGCCACGATCCTGCTGGATTACATGTTGCACCGGTTCACCGATTTGGTGCGGGAATTGACCGTCTTTCCGGAGAACATGCTGCGGAACATGGAACGTACCTTTGGCCTGATTTATTCGCAGCGCGTGATGCTGGCCTTGATCGAAAAGGGCTTGAGCCGCGAAGAGGCTTACGACCTGGTGCAACCCAGGGCGATGCAGGCCTGGGAGGAGCAGCGGCCGTTCCGGGAAATCCTGGAAGAGGCACCCCGCATCAGAGAGCTGCTTTCCAAGGAGGAGCTGGATGACTGTTTCGATTACCGCCATCATTTGCGGCATGTGGACACTATTTTCCAGCGCTTGGGTTTGAATGATTAGCATCAGAACGGAGGGGTGACGATGAGTGCCGAACCGATTCGCAAAGAGATGCTTTACGAGGGTAAGGCCAAGCAGATCTACGCCACCAGTGACCCGAGCCTGTTTTGGGTGCGTTACAAAGATGACGCTACTGCCTTCGACGGCAAGAAGCGGGCCACGATTCAGGGGAAAGGGGAATTGAACAACCGGATCAGCGCCATTTTCTTCGAACATTTGCGCAAGGCGGGGATACCCCATCATTTTGTCCGCCTCCTGTCGCCGACCGAACAGCTGGTTCGCAAGGTGAGCATCATTCCCCTGGAGGTGGTGGTGCGCAACCGGGTTGCCGGTTCGATGGCCAAACGCCTCGGCCTGGAAGAAGGGACACCGCTTTCCCGACCGATCCTGGAGTTGTATTACAAGGATGATGCCCTGGGCGATCCGCTGGTCAACAGCGAGCACGCGCTGGTGCTCGGCTGGGTCACGGAGGAGGAGCTGGCTGCGATCAGGCGGCTGGCGCTTGCGGTGAACGAGGCGCTGCAGACGTTTCTGGCCGAGCGGGAGGTCCTTCTCGTCGACTTCAAGCTGGAGTTCGGGCGGACGGCGGACGGTCAAATCATCCTGGCGGATGAGATTTCTCCCGACACCTGCCGATTCTGGGACAGCCGGACGCTGGAGAAACTGGACAAGGATCGCTTTCGCCGCGACCTGGGTGGTGTCCAGGAGGCTTATCAAGAGATGTTGCGTCGCCTCGGCGGTGTGGAAGAGGGTCAACGTTGATCCGAACAAAGGAGGAAAACCCACATGTTCCACATGTTCAACGATGAAAAACGAGCCAGCCAGCATGACCAATCTGCCAAATCGGCTCAATCTGCCGAATCCGCCTCATCGGCTCAACCAGCTCAAGCGGTTCAATCCGCCGACGGACCCGCCTCCCGTCCGGTTACCCTGACGGGGGAACCGTCGCCGGAATTGTTAACCGATGTTCACAGGCCGGAGGCAGAACGGGCCATTTCTCCCTGGGCGGGCGAGGAGCTACACGAAGAATGCGGCGTCTTCGGGATTTGGGGACATCCCGATGCAGCGCAACTGACCTATTACGGGTTGCACGCCCTGCAACACAGGGGACAGGAAAGCGCTGGCATCGTCAGCTCTGACGGCCAGCGGTTCACCTTTCACCGCGGGATGGGGCTGGTCACAGAGGTGTTCCAAGCGGAAGAAATGCAGAAACTTCACGGGAATCGGGCGATTGGCCACGTGCGCTACTCGACCAACGGCGCCAGCCTGTTGCAGAACGCGCAGCCGCTCGTGTTCAACTATCGCGCCGGCGAGCTGGCCGTGGCCACCAACGGCGCTTTGGTCAACGCCGATTCGATCCGGCGATACCTGGAACGGCAGGGTTCCATCTTTCAGACGACCAGCGACACGGAGGCGATTGCCCACCTGATCGCACGTTCCGCTTATGATGATGTGGAGGAAGCCGTCAAAGAATCGCTGCAGATGCTCAAAGGCGCTTACGCCTTTTTGATCATGACGAATGAGAAACTGGTGGTGGCTCTCGATCCGAATGGCTTGCGTCCCCTTTCGTTGGGCCGGTTGGGAGAAGCGTATGTGTTTGCTTCGGAAACCTGCGCCTTTGACACGATTGGCGCCGAATATGTGCGGGAAGTGGAGCCGGGCGAACTGATCGTGGTGGATGCGGATGGCCTGCGGAGCCAGCGCTTTACCAATGCCAGTCGGCGGGCGCTTTGCACCTTTGAATACATCTACTTTGCGCGTCCGGACAGCGATATTGACGGGGTGAACGTCCACATGGCGCGCAAGCGGATGGGCAAGCGCCTGGCGGAAGAGGCCGCAGTGGATGCGGATGTGGTGACCGGTGTGCCCGACTCCAGCATCTCGGCGGCGATTGGCTTTGCCGAAGCGAGCGGGATTCCTTATGAAATGGGGTTGGTGAAGAACCGTTACGTGGGCCGGACGTTTATCCAGCCTAGCCAGGCGCTGCGGGAACAGGGCGTCAAGATGAAGCTCTCGGCGGTGCGCAAAGTGGTGGAAGGCAAGCGCGTGGTGATGATTGACGACTCGATTGTCCGGGGAACCACCAGCCGCCGAATTGTCCAGCTGTTGCGGGACGCGGGAGCCAAAGAGGTGCATGTTCGGATTAGCTCGCCGATGATCAAGCACCCCTGCTTTTACGGCGTCGATACCTCTTCGCGCGGCGAACTGGTGGCCGCGGACAAGGACGTGGAAGCGATTCGGCAGTTGATTGGCGCGGACAGTTTGGCCTTTTTGAGCATCGAGGGGATGCTGGATGCGATTGGCCGGCCGTATACCTCGCCTTCCGACTGGCAGCGTGGTCACTGTCTGGCCTGCTTTACAGGGGAATATCCGACAGAGATTTACGAGGAAGGGCCGCAACTGATCGAGACAGGGGGCGCGGGCAGGCAGGCGATCTCATAGAAGGCTGCCTGCAAAGAAAGTCAGCCCAGACAGAAGGTTAGCCTGGTATGATGAGATTTCCCATGTAATGTATCATGAGGAAGGATTTCACGGCAAATATTACCGGCTTGAATCAGAGAATGGAGGATTGGGATGGCAGAGGGATCGGCGCGGGAGGAGATGACGCGAGAGGAATCGACGCAAGAGAAATCGACGCGCGAAGAGGCTGCGCATAAAGATTCTGCGTGTGAAGCGTCTGCGCGAGCAGACTCGACGCGGGACGCCTACCGCGACGCAGGGGTGGACATCGAAGCGGGCAACCAAGCCGTGGAGCGGATGAAACGGCACGTTCAGCGCACTTTCCGTCCGGAGGTACTGACCGGATTGGGGGGGTTTGGCGCCTTGTTCCGCTTGCACACCTCCCGTTATCGGAAGCCCGTCCTGGTATCCGGCAGCGACGGGGTAGGAACCAAACTGATGCTGGCGCAGGCGCTGGACCGGCACGGGACGATTGGCATCGACGCAGTGGCCATGTGTGTCAACGACATCGTGGTGCAGGGAGCCGAACCGCTTTTTTTTCTCGACTACCTGGCCCTGGGCAAGGTCATTCCGGAGAAAGTGGAGCAGATTGTGGCCGGCGTGGCGGAAGGGTGTCACCAGGCCGGTTGCGCGTTGATCGGCGGTGAAACGGCGGAGATGCCGGGCATGTATGCCCCCGAGGAGTATGACATCGCCGGCTTTGCTGTCGGCGTGGTGGAGGAAGACAAGCTGGTGGACGGCCGCCGGATTCGTCCCGGGGATCGGTTGATTGGCCTGGCGTCCAGCGGCCTCCACAGCAACGGTTATTCGCTCGTGCGCCACCTGTTACTGGAGAAGGCGGGCCTTGATTTGCGCCAGCCGTTGGAGGCGCTGAGCGGGCGGGAATTGGGCGAGGTGCTCCTGACACCGACGCGGATTTATGTCAAAACCGTCCTGCGGTTGCTTGAGCAGTATGATCTTAAGGGGATGGCTCACATTACGGGCGGCGGCTTTTTGGAAAACATTCCGCGCATTCTGCCGCAGGGGTTGGGCGCCGAGATTTGGCTCGGCAGCTGGCCGGTGCTGCCCATTTTCAGGCTTCTCGAGCAGGTGGGTCAGCTGTCACAGACGGAATGCTACCGGACCTTCAACATGGGCATCGGTCTGGTGCTGGCCGCTTCGCCGAAAGAGGCGGAGGCAGTGCTGGAGGCGGCCCGGCGACTGGGCGAGGAGGCTTACCTGATCGGTCAGGTGGTGTCCGGTGGGGGCGTCCGCTTGGTGGAGGGGAAGGGGAACAGGGCAGGAATCCGGGCATCGGAGGGAAGGATAGAAGGAACCGCACAAGGAATCAGGGAAGGCAACATGGAAGAAATCGGGGAAAACTCAGGCGTTTCGGCTACAGAAACCAGAGAATCAGGAGCAGCTAGAGAAGAATCAAGAGCCGGTTCTTCGACTCCTCTCCCCCGTCTGGCCGTGTTCGCCTCCGGCAACGGCAGCAACTTCCAGGCCTTGGCCGATGCCTGCCGAAGCGGAGAGATTCGGGCCTGCATTGCCTTGCTGGTCACGGACAAACCCGACTGTACCGCGGTGGAACGAGCCAAGCGGTTAGAGATCCCTGTGCTGGCGCTGCGGCCGAAAGATTTTCCTGACAAAGCCGCTTATGAGCAGGTGATTTTAAGCCGTCTCCAAGAGGAACGCGTGGACTGGGTGGTACTGGCCGGATACATGCGGTTGGTGGGATCGACGCTGCTTTCCGCTTATGACGGCAGGATGCTCAACCTGCACCCCTCGCTGCTGCCCGCCTTTCCCGGAAAGGATGCGATCGGCCAGGCCTGGCGTCACGGGGTGAAAGTGACTGGCGTGACGGTCCACTTCGTGGATGAGGGCATGGATACCGGGCCGATTTTCTTGCAGGAACCGGTCGCGGTGGAACCGGATGACACGCTGGAAAGCTTGGAGGAACGCATTCACCGCGTCGAACACCGGTTGCTGGTGGAGGCGGTCAGGCGATTGGTTGCGAAAGGGTCCGCAGTGGAGCCTAAGGAACACGGTCGGGCTTGAGGTCATGTTCGTGAAAAGCCGTGCACAAGAACTTGCCAAGAACCTGATATACAAAGAAGGCTCTGGGAGCACCGGCACAACCGCTGCGAAATAAGGAAAATCGATTTGGGAACGGATGAAAGGGGTCACCAAATGTCAGAAATCAAGAAACGGGCGCTTATCAGCGTTTCCGACAAGACCGGAATTGTGGACTTTGCCCGGGAACTGGTTCAGCTGGGCTTTCAAATCCTCTCCACAGGAGGGACGCTCAAACTCCTGAAAGAACAAGATATTCCAGTGACTAGCGTTTCGGAAGTGACTGGGTTTCCAGAGATACTGGATGGCCGGGTCAAAACGCTGCACCCGAAGATTCACGGCGGCATTTTGGCGATACGGGGCGATGCCTCCCACATGGAACAACTGGCGGCCCATCAGATTGAGCCGATCGATCTGGTGGCGGTGAACCTTTACCCGTTTAAGACCACTATCGCCAAACCGGATGTCACGTTTGAAGAGGCGATTGAAAACATTGACATCGGCGGTCCCTCGATGGTTCGGGCGGCTGCCAAGAACCACCAGGACGTGACGGTGGTGGTGGACGCGGCCGATTATCCGCGGGTGATTGAGGAGATTCGGCAAGGGGGGACGGTCAGCGTGGCGACGCGCCGGCAATTGGCCGCCAAGGCGTTCCGCCACACGGCTGCCTATGACGCGTTGATTGCCGATTATCTGAGTCGGGAAGCGGGAGAGGAGCAGCCGGAGTGGTTGACGCTCACCTTTGAGAAGGTGCAGTCCCTCCGCTACGGGGAAAACCCGCACCAGAAGGCGGCTTTTTACCGCCTGCCGCTGGCTGGATCAGGCAGTGTGGCGACGGCCCGCCAATTGCACGGCAAGGAATTGTCCTACAACAACATTCAGGATGCGGACGCGGCGCTGGCCATTGTACGGGAATTTGTCGAACCGGTCGTAGTGGCTGTCAAACACACCAACCCTTGCGGTGTCGGAACCGGCAAGGATCTGTTTGCGGCCTGGCAAAAGGCCTATGAAGCCGACCCAGTGTCCATTTTCGGCGGCATCATCGCCACCAACCAGGTGGTGGATGAACGGACGGCGGAAGCGATGAGCCAGCTCTTTCTCGAGATCATCCTGGCGCCCGGGTTTACGGAAGAGGCGGAGGCTATTTTGAAGCGGAAGAAAAACCTGCGTCTTTTGGAACTGGGATCGCTTGAAAGCGGACAGTCACAGACAGCCGGTTGGCAAGTCCGCTCGGTGCAGGGCGGCCTGTTGGTTCAGGATAGCGATACGCATCGCCTGACCGCTGACAATTTGCGTGTGGTCACTGAGCGGGCCCCTAGCGAAGCAGAACTGGAGCAGCTGTTCTTTGCCTGGAAAGTGGTGAAGCATGTCAAGTCCAACGCGATTGTCCTGGCGGCGCGCCATCAGACGGTTGGCGTCGGAGCCGGCCAGATGAACCGGGTGGGCGCGGCGTGGATCGCCATCGAGCAGGCAGGAGAGAAAGCGAAGGGGGCGGTGCTGGCTTCCGATGCCTTTTTCCCGATGCCGGACACCGTAGAAGCGGCGGCGGCGGCAGGGATCACGGCCATCATCCAGCCCGGCGGCTCGATTCGCGACGAGGACTCCATCCAGGCGGCCAACCGCCACGGCATCGCCATGGTCTTCACCGGCGTGCGCCACTTCAAGCATTGAACAGCGCAAAGCATGATACGTGGCATTTTTAGACACTGAGATACTTCAAAATGAACCTTGAGATTTCGATTTTCTCCCTCTCTTTTGGTCTACATTTGTGAAAATTGGGCAAAACTGGATCGCAAAACCCGATTCACGGACCGGAAGAGAGGGATGGGCTTGTTGGATGCACATCAGCTGAACCGGGAGCGGCTCCATCTGGAGCGGTCCCACCTGGAGCGGCTGAAAAAGAACTTGTACATCGATCCGGGCGATCCGCTTTATTTGCTTAAAAAGCTGCGTTACTCGGGACAGGATTTTGATACTCTATTCCAGATGGCGGAACTGCGGGAACGGGAAGGGAAGCCGGAGAAGGCGCTGGAGTTATATCGGCGAGCTGAGCAGGCGGCCAATGGCGTCACACAGTTCAGTCGCGCCGTTTACCGGCGGCGGCAGTTGGAAAGGTTGTTGCAGGGGACGGCAACTATGCAGCTGGCTCCAGCTCAGCGGCCGCTTCCTTCCTTGCAGTTAGCTGCGGCCTCGCATTTAGCGCAATCCGCTTCGGCCGTGGCTCCTGCCCGCACCACGATTGGAAAAGGCGCCTCTTCGCGTGCTCTGATCGGATTGATGGCGCTTCTGCTTGGGCTTTTGGTGGGCCTGCTGGGGGCGTTCTGGCTGGTGCAGTACCGGCTGGATGTGCATTTTTACCATCATGCTGGCCCCGGGGATCAGCCGCCAAGCCAGTTGCAATCAGAACCAAGCGCATTACAACCAAACATCTTACAGCAGGGCGCATTGGAAGAGGCTGAGTTCGGCCTGACTTACTTGCGTTCCGCCATTTTGGGGTATTATCGACTAGAGGGGAAATTTCCGGACAGTCTGGATGAGTTGGCCGGCCCTTTTCCGTCCAACTACATTTCCGGGATTCCCCCCGATCCGGTGTATGGCAAGCGACAGGTGGTGGCCAGGTGGGATGGCACGGGCGGCTGGGTGTATCAAAAACCGCAAGAAGAAATCGTGCGAATAGGGATCGTGCAAGAAGGAATCGTGCGCGAGGGGGCAGGCGCTGAAGAGGCAACATCGTCCGTTGATCCTTTTGTTGCCGTAACCCAGGCCCTTCAGCCCAATTGGCGGGTGGGTGCAGCCGCTTCACATCCGGGAGAGACGGATGAAGATGCTTTAGCTCGCAGCCGGCGCCTTGCGACCGATACCAGCACGCTTTCGGAAAGGTTACCCAGGTTTGAGCCGCTCCGATTGCTGATTTTTCCGGATGAGCGACGGGTGGCACTGGTGGCCGGTCACTTGACGCTGCTTGCCGCTGATGTGGCGGTGGGCCTGCCGCACTCCCCCACCCCGGAAGGGGATTTTTTTGTGCAACGGAGGGTATGGCTGCTGCAGGGAGACATGCCGGAAAGACAGACGGCAAGACATGCGGATCTGTCCGAAGCGAAGAAACCGCTGTTCACTGTCTCTTCGCCCTATGGCGTGGCGGGCCTGGAGTTTGCGGACGGGTACGCCATTCACGGGACCAATGCGCCGGCAACGGTCGGGCAGGCAGTTACATTGGGGTGCGTGCGTCTGGACAATGAGACGATGCGCCAGCTTTTCGCCTGGACACCCTTGGGCACCGAAGTGATGATTCGCAATCGGAGTGAAGGTGAATCATCATCGGTTGTGTCTTCACTTCTGAGCCCAAAGCTCGGATCCTTCGAAAAGTTGGTTGGGCAGACGGATTCGCAGGATGGAGAGAGAGATGCTGCCTTGCGAGCGATCCAGCCACGTGCCGATGAACAGGATCCCGTGGGTGTCTACGATTGGAAAGGATAAAAGGAAGCAGAGCGTTTCAGGATGGAATCGCCATCATGAACGCATGATGAATGATGTATGCGATGGTGGGTGTCGAAGTTCAACGCAACGATTGAGGGAGGGGGACGGAGAAGATGAAGGTTCTGGTTATTGGACAGGGAGGCCGGGAACATGCGATAGTCTGGAAACTGTCGCAAAGCCCGCGCGTCAGCCGCCTTTATTGTGCACCCGGCAACGCGGGGATCGCCGAACTGGCCACCTGTGTGCCGATTGCCGACACGGATGCCGATGGACTGGTCCGGTTTGCAGTGGAAGAGGGAATCGACCTGACCGTGGTGGGCCCGGAGGCCCCGCTGGTGGGTGGCTTGGTGGATCGTTTTGAAGAGAAGGGACTCCGGATCTTCGGGCCGCGGCGGGAAGCGGCCATGCTGGAAGGAAGCAAATCGTTCGCCAAGGCGATCATGGAAAAATACAACATCCCGACCGCCCGATATCAGGCGTTTGAGGATTATGAAGCAGCCCTTCGTTACCTGCGTGAACATGGCGCTCCCGTGGTCTTAAAAGCGGATGGCCTGGCCGCTGGAAAGGGTGTGACAGTGGCCAAGACGCTGGAAGAGGCGGAGGTCGCCCTGGAACGGATGATGCGTGAGAAGGTGTTTGGCGAGGCGGGGAGTCGCGTTGTGATCGAGGAGTTCCTGCAGGGGCAGGAGCTGTCCCTGATGGCCTTCGTGGATGGGGAAACCGTGCTGCCCATGGTTCCTGTGCAGGATCACAAGCCGGTGTTTGACGGCGATCGTGGCCCCAATACCGGCGGCATGGGCACTTATTCGCCGACGCCGCAGCTTCCCCAGGAGGTCGTTGAAGAAAGCGTGAAACGCATCTTGCAACCGGTGGCCAAAGCCATGGTTGCCGAAGGCAAGCCGTATCGGGGTGTTCTGTACGGAGGTTTGATGGTCACGCCGGAAGGGCCGAAAGTCATCGAATTCAACGCCCGTTTCGGCGATCCGGAAACGCAAGTGGTGTTGCCGCGCCTTCAGTCCGATTTGTTGGACGTGCTGGAGGCGGTGGTGGACGGCAGATTGGCTGAAGTGACCCTTTCCTGGCGAAAGGAGGCGGCTGCCTGCGTCATCTTGGCATCGGAAGGCTATCCCGGTTCTTACCCGAAAGGGCGCGTCATCCAGGGTCTCTTTAGTCCGGAGGAGCAGCGGCATCGGGAAGTCTATCTGTTCCATTCCGGCACGGCACGGGAAAACGGTCAATGGCTGACGAACGGCGGCCGTGTCCTCGGGGTGACGGCGCTGGGCGAGGATTTGGCATCCGCCCGCGACAAGGCGTATCAGGCGATTGAAGGGATCCGGTTTGAGGGGATGCATTACCGGCGGGACATCGGTTTGCGGGGATTGGAGTAAGGAATTGATGCCGCCCGGTGAAGCGGGAGCAGGAGGATAAACGCAAAACCACCAGACAAATATGGCGTTCCTGAGTATTGGAGTATTGGATCGGGACTCAGTTCACTGATGACGCCGGCGAGGGTGGTTATATCGTTCATGACTTGCCGCAACTGCGGCTGGTGCTGGTCGATTTGAAAAATGGAGAACAAAGGTTGTGCTGTGGTCGATGGATCCATGTCTTCCATTGCGTGGGGCCTCCCAAATATGCCTCTTGCTCGCCGCTTTTTTTATTCAATGGATTGGGAATAAAGGCGTTAGCGTTTGTGGAGTGGATCGGATTATCGTGCAAGCAGCTGGACAGGCATAGATGAATGCGTTATCCGATGCTATAATAAAGGCAAAACCCGAATCATCCGACGGCGGAGGTGCATCCATGTCCGCATCCGGAACACCCCCTCACCAACCGCACGACAAAGGATACAAATATTTATTTAGCAGCAAACGGGCCTTTTTGGAATTCTTGCGGGCTTTCATCCCCCGGGATTGGGTGCACCAGATTGACGAAGAACACCTGTTCCGCCCGGACACAACGTACATTCTCCCCGACTTTCGGGATAAGGAAGCGGACATCGTCTATGAACTGAGACGCTCAACACAAGACGGCTAACCGGAAATTATCTTCTATATCCTGATGGAACTGCAGTCCACCGTCGACTTCCACATGCCCTACCGCCTGCTGCTGTATCAAGTGGAAATCTGGCGGGACTTACTAAAAAACATCGAAACAAAGGAAGCTGCCCGTAAAGACTTTCGCCTGCCGCCCATTGTCCCCATTGTCCTTTATAACGGAAAAGCGCCCTGGACGGCGGCGCGAACCTTTCGCCAAACGCTCAAAGGAGAAAGCCTTTTTGGCGATGAGCTGCTCAATTTCCGTTACATGCTTATCGATGTCCACCGCATGGAAGAACAAACCTTGTTGCAACTGACCAACCTGATGGGTGCGGTTTTCTACCTGGACCAATCGGACAGCCTAACCGCTATCTTTCAGCGGTTACAAACTCTGATGGGCGCGATACAACGACTTTTGCCTGAACAACAACAGCTGTTCTTCACCTGGGTGGCGCGGATCTTAAGTGCTCGCCTGCCGACAGAGGAACAACAAACCGTAGAAGAACTGGTGAATGCCATAAAGGAGAAGGGAGTGAGTGACATGCAAACCAACATTGAACGTATCCTTGATGAAGCTTTGCACCATAAACTGAAAGAGGGGCTGGAAAAAGGCTGGGAAGAAGGTTGGGAAAAAGGCCTGGAAGAAGGCCGGGAAAAAGGCCGGGAAGAAGGCCGGGAAGAAGGCCGTGAGGAAGGCAAAAAAGCTGTTGCGCGAAAACTTCTGCTCAAGGGCATGGATATTCCCTTTATCGTCGAGACGACCGAGCTGAGCGAAGAAGAGATTGAGCGTATCAAGCGGGAATTGCCGGAACAATAATCGGCAGGCCACGAACCGGCCACCTGTTGCATGAGTAGATAAAACAAACAAAACAAACAGAGGAACGGACCCGGACCCATATGGAGTCCGGTTTTTTTGATGCCAACTTTTGTCCTCTTCGAAACATTAACGGCGGTTGGTGCAGAAAGTGAGCTCTGAAAGGGCTGAGAAGTTTTTAAAGACACCCCAAAAAGAACAAACAAGATGAGAAACAAGTAAAGAAAACGCTTGCAAGATAGAGGTTGACGAAAAAATCTACTGTCAAAAAGAACAGCACCCACAAAAACTTGACTCAGTCGTGTATCGATTTCCATTTGTATTATATACTTGTATTATCTTGTATTATCATAAAATACTCCTTTGAAACTTTACCATGTGCTTCTTTAAATTATTTTGAAAGATGTTGGCTTATTTATAGAAGGATTCTGCCAAAATTTTGTCGAATAAGAATAACTACCATAAATAGAAGGCAACAGTACGGGATTCTTAAACAACATGCTCTAATGTAAGTTTGCCTGATGTACAATTAAGCGGAGGATTTCAATGGATCTACGCAAAAAGAAAATCCTGGTAACAGGTGCGGATGGGTTTATCGGATCTCACTTGACGGAAGAGCTCGTGAGACAAGGATGTAATGTGCGGGCATTTGTTTACTACAATTCGTTTAACTCGTGGGGATGGCTGGACGATTCTCCAAGAGAGATTCGAGAGAATATGGAGGTTTTTGCAGGTGATATTCGTGATCCCCATGGAGTCATGCAGGCAGTGGAAGGATGTGATGTCGTTTTCCATCTGGCTGCATTGATTGCTATACCGTATTCCTATCATTCGCCTGATACCTATGTGGACACCAATATTAAAGGAACATTGAACGTTTTGCAAGCCGCGAGAAAATTGGGCGTTAGCAAAGTGATTCACACCTCCACCAGCGAAGTATATGGAACAGCGCGATTTGTTCCGATTACCGAAGACCATCCGTTGCAAGGACAGTCTCCTTATTCTGCGAGTAAAATCGGTGCCGATCAGATGGCCATGTCTTTTTATACCTCCTTTGAAACACCTGTGGCGATTATCCGGCCGTTCAACACCTACGGACCCAGGCAATCTGCCCGTGCCGTCATTCCGACCATCATTACGCAGATTGCGTCAGGAAAGCGAACGATCAAGTTGGGGGCATTGCATCCAACTAGGGATTTTAATTATATCAAAGATACCGTTCGCGGGTTTATTGCGATTGCCGAATGCGATCAATCGGTGGGTGAAGTGATTAACATCGGGAGCAACTATGAGATTTCCATCGGTGAAACGGCGCAATTGATTGCCGAAGTGATGGGTGTAGAGATTGAGATTGAGGAGGAATCTGTTCGCCTGCGTCCTGAAAAAAGCGAAGTAGAACGTTTGTGGGCAGACAATACGAAGGCAAAGAAGCTACTTAACTGGGAACCAATGTATGGTGGAAAAGAAGGGTTGCGAAGGGGGGTGCAGGAAACAGCGGCATGGTTCACCAATCTGGAGAACCTGAAACGCTACAAAGCTGATTCCTACAATATATGACAAATATGACAAGAGAGACAGATCTGACAAATATCATCTACGATGCGATTATGTCTTGTATCCCAAAATCTGTATCGTTACCGATTGGATTGCATGAACCCAGTTTTGATGAAAACGAATGGAAATATGTCAAAGAATGTATAGAGTCAAGATGGGTTTCCTCCGTTGGGCGTTTTGTCGATCGATTTGAACAGATGTTGTCCGAATATACGGGTGTCAAGCATGTTATTGCTGTCGTCAATGGCACGGCGGCCTTGCACGTGTGCCTGAAATTAGTGGGCGTGAAAGAAGATGACGAGGTACTCGTCCCGACATTGACCTTTGTGGCAACGGCAAATGCCGTTGCATACTGTGGCGCCATTCCCCATTTTGTGGATGTGGAGGAACGGACGCTTGGAGTTAATCCAGGAGAGCTTTCTGCTTATCTTGAAACCATCGCCGTAAATACCGGAAATGGGCTGATAAACAAGAAGACGGGGCGGCGGATTAAGGCTTTGGTTGTTATGCATACGTTCGGGCATCCTGTGGACCTTGATCCGTTGTTCGAGATTTGTCAAAGATACCGATTGGACCTGGTCGAAGATGCGGCGGAAGCTCTTGGTTCATTTTACAAAGGAAAACATGTAGGACATTGGGGAAAAATGTCAGCCATCAGTTTCAACGGGAACAAAATTGTCACAACCGGAGGAGGCGGGGCCATTCTAACCAATGACGAGAACCTGGCAAAAGCCGCAAAACACCTGACTACGACAGCGAAATTGCCGCATCGCTGGCGGTATGACCACGATCAGATCGGGTACAATTACCGAATGCCGAATATCAATGCTGCCTTAGGTTGTGCCCAAATAGAAAACCTGCCTCGTTTTTTGGAACAGAAAAGAAGATTAGCAAACAAGTATAAAGGCATGTTCGCGAATGTACCTGGTGTCCACTTTTACCAGGAACCGTTGTATGCAAGGAGTAATTATTGGTTAAACGCCATCATATTAGAACAAAAGTACATTGAAGTTAGGGATCATATACTGAATGACTTGACGGAACAAGGGATCATGGTTCGTCCTGCGTGGACCTTGATGCATCAACTTCCGATGTATAAGGATTGTCCGCGGATGGATTTGTCTACGGCAGAAGAGTTGCAGAAACGTCTGATCAATCTTCCGAGTAGCGCCTTCCTGGGTGAAAGCGATGCCTAAGCGAAAAATATGCGTGGTAACAGGGACGCGAGCCGAGTATGGATTGTTATATTGGCTAATGAAGGAAATCCAAGATGATCCAGACTTGGAATTGCAGATTATTGCTACGGGGATGCATCTTTCTCCGGAGTTTGGCTTGACCTATCGGTTGATTGAACAGGATGGTTTTCATATCGATTACAAAGTGGAGATGCTGTTATCCAGTGACACGCCTGTTGCGATTACCAAGTCCCTTGGGCTTGGAGTTATCGGTTTTGCTGATGCGCTGGAACAATTGAGACCAGATATTTTGGTTGTGCTAGGAGATCGATACGAGATTCTTGCAGCGGCTCAAGCGGCCATGATCGCCAAAATCCCAATTGCTCATATTCATGGGGGTGAGACGACGGAAGGGGTGATTGATGAGGCCATTCGCCATGCTGTAACGAAGATGTCTCATTTTCATTTTGTAGCTGCGGAGCCTTATTGTCGAAGAGTGATTCAGTTGGGTGAAGAACCGGAACGAGTACACAATGTTGGTGCTATTGGCTTAGATAATTTGATTCGTTTGCCATTATTATCCAGAGAAGAATTGGAAAATGCCATTCAATTTAAGCTGGGAGAGGTTAACTTTCTCGTAACTTACCATCCTGTGACTTTAAAAGACGTCAGTTCAGAACATGCTGTAAGAGAACTCATCGCTGCACTGGATCAATTTCCCGAAGCAAAAGTGATTATTACGAAAGCGAATGCCGATACAGATGGAAGAGTAATCAACAAGCTTTTTGAAGAGTATGCACGGAAATGGCCAGGCAGGGTTCTACTCAGTGCTTCATTGGGGCAAATGAACTACCTCAGTGCCATGAAGCATGTCGATGTCGTGATTGGAAACTCATCAAGCGGGATAATTGAGGCGCCGTTTCTTCAGAAACCCACTGTAAATCTCGGGGAACGCCAGAAAGGCAGGCTAAAAGCAGAATCAGTCATCCAATGTGACGAGGATGCGAAAGCAATCGAACAGGCAATAAGAAAAGCCTTGTCTCCCGAATTTCATAAGGATTCTTTGTTTGATTCGCCTTATGGCTACGGAAATGCGTCTGTGCGTATAAAAGAGTATCTCAAGCATGTCAATCTTGATCGGATATTGTTAAAGTCCTTTTATGACATAAAATGGTAGTCCCCCTCAATTCGTCTGAATCACTTGATCGATACTTCTTGATTGCGGCGGGAACAGCATAATAAAATGCCATCAAGGAAACGAAGGGGATTTATATTATGGTGGAAGCGCCAAAAAGAACTTATATTATTGCCGAAGCCGGGGTTAATCACAATGGTTCTCTAGAAATGGCCAAGGAACTGATTGATGCCGCCGCTGAAGCGGGAGCGGATGCGATAAAGTTCCAGACGTTCAAAGCTGAGCGGTTGGTTACTGCATATGCCCGTAAGGCAGCTTATCAACTGGCAAATGACGGTGTGAAAGAAACGCAATTCGAGATGTTAAAGGCCCTGGAGATTGATGACGAGGATTATGAGATTTTGATACAGTATTGCGAAAAGAAAGGAATTGATTTTCTTTCAACGCCGTTTGACACATCAAGCGCTGAATTGTTGATTCAACGGTTCCGGTTGTCTGCAATCAAAATCTCATCGGGTGATATCACCAACGGCCCACTCTTATTAACCGTATCCCGGTGGGACAAGCCGGTCCTTCTTTCGACCGGGATGAGTACGTTGGCCGAAATTGAAATGGCTTTGGGAGTTCTGGCTTTTGGATATACGCAGAAAGTTGGCTGGCCCTCATTGGATGCTTTTTATGAAGCCTATATTTCGGAAGAAGGACAAGCGGCGTTGCGTGGCAACGTTACTCTCCTTCACTGTACGAGTGAGTATCCAGCGTCTTATGAGGAGGTTCATTTACGTGCTCTTGAAACCCTGAAACAAGCTTTCCAACTCCCTGTTGGTTACTCTGACCATACCCTGGGAATAGCAGTTTCGCTGGCTGCTGTGGCAATGGGGGCAACCGTGATTGAAAAACATTTGACTTTGAACCGGAAACTTCCAGGCCCCGATCATCAGGCTTCCCTGGAGCCGGAAGAACTAAAGACTATGATCACATCCGTCCGCCAGATCGAGATGGCCATGGGAAGTCCGATAAAAAGCCCCACTTCGTCAGAAAAGAAGAATCAGTCTGTGGTTCGCAAAAGCCTGGTCGCTTCAAAGCCCATTAAAAAAGGAGAGCCGTTTACACAAGACAATCTTACAGTAAAACGGCCTGGTGACGGTATATCCCCGATGTATTACTGGGATTGGATGGGGAAAGTGGCTGAGAAGGATTATGGTGCAGATGAAGTGGTGAAAGGATAATGCAGCTGCCGGTCATCTTGCTGGGTTGCGGCGGACATGGGAGGGTCCTTTTGGACATTCTGAACAAATGTTCAATTTCTATTTTGGGCTATACGGATCATTCACAGAGAACCGGCCAGGTTAAGGATATTCCTTATTTGGGCGAGGATGAAATGATTCTCACCCAATATAAACCAGATGAAATTATCCTGGTAAATGGCTTGGGTTCCGTAGGAAGCACCCAAAAACGAAGGCAGCTGTTTGAGCGCTTTAGCAAGAAAGGATATCGATTTGCCAATGTCGTAGATCCGTCAGCTGTCATCAGCCGTTCCGTCCGGTTAAAGGAAGGGGCGCAGGTGATTGCCGGTGCGATTGTTCAGACCGGTACTGTGATCGGAGAAAACAGCATTGTCAACACGAAAGCTTCCGTCGATCACGACTGTCGGGTGGGAGCCCACGTACATATTGCTCCTGGAGCTACATTGTCCGGTTCGGTGATCGTCGAAGACGGGGTACACATCGGTGCAGGAGCTACGGTCATTCAAGGAATCAAGATTGGCCGCGACAGTATTGTTGCTGCCGGGGCGGTTGTCATTCAAGACGTTCCACCTGACACAACGGTAGCAGGTGTTCCGGCAAAGGTGGTGAAAAGATGAAAGACTGGACGAAAACACTTATCCGGCCTGAACAGTCAATCCGCGATGCGATTCAAACCATTAACGATAGTGCGATACAAATTGCCCTGGTTGTCGGCGAACATATGAGACTGCTGGGAACGGTAACGGACGGAGATGTGCGTCGGGGCATTCTGCGGGGGCTTTCATTGGATCACCCAGTCAGTGAGGTGATGAATTCACATCCGGTTTTTGTTCGAGAAGGAATGCCTCAAGATGCCATTCTTGCTTTGATGAAAAAGAAAAAATTAAGACATATTCCGATTGTTGATGACAAATTAAGGCTTGTTGATTTGAGGATCTTCGAGGAGCTGATGTTTCCACCTGAGAAAGATAACTGGGTGGTGATCATGGCAGGAGGGATGGGAACTAGACTGAGGCCGCTTACCGAGAAAGTTCCCAAGCCAATGCTGGAAGTAGGGGGAAAGCCCCTTTTGGAGACCATCATATTTAATGTCAGCCAGCAAGGTTTTCGCCGCTTTTTTTTGGCGGTCAATTACCGTGCGGAGATGATCAAGGATTATTTTGGAGATGGTTCCCGTTTTGGTGTTGAGATCCGATATCTCGAAGAAGAACAACCTCTAGGAACGGCAGGGGCTCTCAGCTTATTGCCGGAAAATCCGGAACATCCCTTGATTGTCATGAACGGCGACCTGCTGACCAAGATCAATTATAACCATTTGTTGCAATTTCATCATGACCACGAAGCAGTGGCGACCATGTGTGTCAGGGGTTATGAGTATCAGGTGCCTTATGGTGTGGTGAAATTTGATCAGTATCGCTTTTTGGCCATGGAAGAAAAGCCGGTTCAACGGTTTTTTATCAACGCCGGAATCTATGTCCTTGCCCCAACGGTTCTTGAATCGATTCCAGCACGTTCGTTCTTTGACATGACGGACTTGTTTCAAAGAATTTCACTAGAAGGGCGACGCGCCATTGTGTTTCCCATTCAAGAATACTGGCTGGATATCGGGCGTTTGGAAGATTATGCCCGAGCGAATGAGGAATATGGGGAAATGTTTTTATGATTCATGGTAAACGTGTGTTAGCAGTTATACCGGCTCGCGGGGGCTCCAAGGGCGTGCCGCGAAAAAATATCAGAATTTTAGCTGGGAAGCCGCTCATCGCCTGGACGATCGAAGAGGTGAAAAAATCCAGGTATATTGACAGATTTATTGTTTCCACGGAGGATTCTGAGATTATCGCGGTGGCCCGTGCTTGGGAGTGTGAGGTGCCCTTTGTCAGGCCTGTCGAACTGGCGCAGGATGATACGCCGGGATATGAGGTGATCCTCCATGCATTGAGTTGCCTCCCTGGATTCGATTATGTAGTTTTGCTTCAGCCAACGTCGCCGTTTCGGACGGTGGAAGATATTGACGGATGTATCGAATATTGTGTTCAGATGAATGGTCATTCATGCGTGAGTGTGACCGAACCTGTCGCCCATCCGTATTGGATGTATACGTTAACGGAAGATCACCGTATTAAACCATTTTTGTTAATGGACAAGATGGTTATGCGCCGACAGGAATTGCCGAAAGTGTATGCGTTAAACGGCGCAATTTATGTGGCGGAAAGAGAATGGTTGGTAAAGCATCGTTCGTTTTTAGCTGAAGAACCGGTAGCCTATATCATGCCTCCGGAACGTTCGTTGGATATCGACACGGAGTGGGACTTCATGCTTGCGGAAATGATGATGCGAATGAAAGACGATGAATAGAATGATAGCGAACTTATAATAGCGTTTATGACAGATCAACCTAGGCTTAAAATAAAAGCCTGAACAAGGTATGGGGAGTTGATCAAGTGTTAGTGACATATAAACTTGGTCAGAGAGAGTTAAGGACTGTAGAAGAGTTGGATCAGTTTTGGAAAGAGCTGCAAGACGAACTTGAGCAAACAGGTGAGATTCCTTACATGATTCGGCAGGGAGAGCTAGAGGTGTATGAAGACCTATATCAAACGTTGCGGGATAATTTAACTGTTGAACCGATCCAAATGGAGTTGGTCATTATAAGTCAGGAGCAGCTGGTAAGGGAAGTCCGAGAAAGTCTTGAGCAGTATTTATCCCGTGTTCTTTCCCAACTCGAACCGCTGGCCGATCCCTTTTATGGTGAAGTATCAAGTGAACATTGGAGCAATCTGGGAATTCTGTTGGAAGGTCTGGATTGGATGCTGCAATCCTGGAGTGGTTTGTTGCCTACGTTTCCTGCTTCGTTTCAACAGCATGCCTTAGCAGTCCAACAAACCTTTGAACAGGTGACGAGACAATTGCTGGAAGAAATGGAGCGGCAAAACCATACAGGGATCGGGGATTGTCTCCTTTACGAATTGCAGCCGTTGTTGGAAGAGATGCAGCGGGTATTAGGGGGAATAGGGGTTTGAAAGATTATACTGTCGAAAATCTACTGTGGTTCAGAAAACACTTTCCCAACGTGTACCACCAATTGCGAAATCGGCAACCCGATGGAACACAGGTGCGATTGGCCGTTTCAAGAAACGACCAAACCAACATGGAGGTTTATGTGGCAAACGACTGGGTTCCGCTATACAGCCGCTACAATCCAGAGCAGGAGGCGCATCGCTGGGCCCAGCAACTCCAGTTGGACAGCGAAGAACTGATCTTCATCGGCCTTGGCCTCGGTTATCATTTAAAGGCGTTACTTGAGAATCATCCCGAAGTCAAGGTCCATGTATTTGAGCCAAACGAGCAGATTCTGCTTGCCGCGTTGCAAGGGGGCATTTTTTTTGATTTGCCGGCTTCCCGGATCAGTTCCATGGTTGTCGGATATAGCGGTAATGAAGAGAAGTTTTTACAATCTGTGACTCACTTTTTCCAACCGATTCTGAACAACCTGCTTCATCAAAAGGTGGAGTTATTGTTTCTTCCTTCTTATCAAAGGTGGTTCCAAAAAGAGATAAGGATTATATCAGAAAGATTTAAAAAGCTGGTTGTCAGCCAACGCAGTGAGTTGCAGACGAAGGTGAGCTTTGAGCAGCTCTGGACGCTCAACGCTCTCAAAAACCTGTCCTATACCCTGAACACACCTTCTGCGGCTGTTTTGAAACAAAAAGTACATGGACATCCTCTGATCATTGTTTCCTCAGGCCCTTCCATGGAACGGGAAGTGGAAGTGCTGAAACAATACCGTAACCGGGCGATCATCCTGGCGGCAGGTTCCAGTGTCAACGGGTTGGTTTACCATGGCATTTTGCCTCATGCTGTTCTCTCCTACGATCCCGCGTCACCGAACAAAAAGGTGTTTGATTTGCTGGCGGCGCATGGCGTCCAAGTCCCCTTGATTTTTGGCACGACCATCTATCACGAAATTTTATCGGCGTATCAATTTCAAGATTTGTTTCATGTCATCATTTCCCAGGATACAGTCACGCCATTCATTTATCAGCGTTTAGGAGAGGTTCCTGATCCAATATTATTGGATGCGCCATCGGTTGCCATCGTTGCCTTGCAACTTGCGGTACACTGGGGAGCCAACCCAGTTATCTTTGTTGGGCAGGATTTGGCATTTCCAGATCACAAATATTACGCGTCCGGTGTCTCGCATTTGAGGGATCAACAGCTTACAGAAGAAGAATTGAAACAGTATTTTGAAGTGGAAAAAGTTGGGGGAGGAACGATTCTAACTTCGCACGGATTGAACCGCATGCGAGAGAGTATGGAGGCCGCATTAAAGCAGTTTTCAAATGCTGCACCGGAGCGTCTTTTTATCAATACGTCTGCTCAAGGTGCACGGATTCATGGCACATTGGAAATGCCGTTGTCTGAGGCGATCCAGTTGTATGGGACCGAGGAGAAGGACTATGATTATTGGTTTCGGGTTGATGAAAGTCAAATAGATGCAAACCGAAGCATTGAAGGGAAGCGGCATCTAGAGGATCTCCTTGCAAAACAGCCCGAACTGGATGCCATGGTCGAGGAACTGGCAAACATTCATCAACGGTTACAGCAAATCGACAAGCCTGGCAGGTTGCAAAAGCTTTTCGATCGTCTAGATCAGAACATGGGCTTTCTGCAGAAACATCTTTTGTTTCAAACCATCTATCAACCCATGTTGCGGACGCAATTGGAACTTTACAACAGGATGGCATCCCAGGTGCGCGATCAATCGGCGAGCCAAGAAAAATCCCGTAACATTCAAGTCCGACTTGAGGGGATCATCAGCGCATATCATCGTCTGAGGGACCTCTTGAAACAACAGGATGCAGCTGTCTTTGACTATGAACATACGATAGATGGAGAAAAAGTGACGGATTGGTATGCAAAAAAGAGATAATCGGGAAGAGGTATGAAAAAACAATCGAATAAGGAGGAAAACAAGAATCATCCCGTGCGGTTGCTCTATCCGATACAATCGATAGGAACCATCATCTGATGGTACTTTACTATTGAAAACTATTGAAATGGAGGTAAGAAATCGTGATTATCAATCACAACATCAGTGCTTTGAACACGTATCGCCAGTTGACCATCAACAACTCAGCAACTGCCAAGAACCTGGAGAAACTTTCCTCTGGATTCCGGATCAACCGCGCCGGAGATGACGCTGCAGGTCTGGCCATTTCGGAAAAGATGCGCGGCCAGATCCGCGGTTTGAACATGGCTTCCAAGAACGCGCAGGACGGCATTTCGCTCATTCAAACGGCGGAAGGGGCATTGGCAGAAACCCACTCCATTTTGCAGCGGATGCGTGAATTGGCGGTGCAGTCAGCCAATGATACGAATACCAATACGGACCGTGCTGAGTTGCAAAAAGAAGTGGCTGAATTAATTAAAGAAATTGATCGGATTGCTAAAAACACGGAATTTAACACGAAGAAGTTGTTAGATGGTTCTCTTGCTACTACTGGTTTAGTATTTCACATTGGTGCGAATTCAGGACAAAATATTACATTGACCATTAGTAATATGACTTCTACTGCTTCCGGTCTTGGAGTAAGTGGAGTTAACATCAGCACACAATCTGGTGCGGATGCAGCTATCACCACGATTCAAAACGCCATTGACAAGGTTTCTTCTGAGCGTGCCAAGCTGGGTGCTTACCAAAACCGCTTGGAGCACACCATCAACAACTTGGGTACTTCCGCGGAAAATCTGCAAGCTGCCGAGTCCCGGATTCGTGACGTAGATTATGCCTTCGCTGCGTAAGCAGTGACAGGCACAGTCGTCCTGGCTGGTAACGGTCAGGAGAATCACCGGGTGAATTGCTGGAAACCCCTGAGAGCCTCTTGCCCGACAACGTAGCTGGAAACGGCAAGCGTGAACGGTGGAAAAGCAAGAGGATTGGGCAACCAGCAGCCAAGCTCCTGTCCCGAAAGGGTGGAGAAGGTTCAACGACTAGGACGCACCACCTAAGGCTTCAACGGCTATGGTGATGAGGTCCGTAGGGTGAGCAGGATTCCTCCATCGTCCTGTATGATCCGAAGTGCCCGGCCCCTAACAGGCTCCAGAGAGCGCTGAGGGTGAAGAGATAGTCTGGTCCTTATGGAAACATAAGGTGGCAACGATGGCCAAAGAAATGATGGAGTTCACGAAGAACAGCATCCTGCAGCAAGCGGCAACCGCCATGCTGGCGCAAGCCAACCAGCAGCCGCAAGGCGTGCTGCAGTTGTTGCGGTAATTTCATTAAGACTATCATTGCCACTGAGGATTTTTTCCTCAGTGGCTTATTTGCCATTAGGGCCTAATGCTGATTTTAGTTTATCTTTGATGTATACTTAGATTAAGAACATATATTCCTGTTTGGGATGTGTGATCCATTGGACAACCAAAAAGATGGCGTTTTCAACTCATTGATTTGCGGTAAATTGCTTGGCGATGGTTATCTGCTCAAGAAAAGAAATGCCAGATTGCAATTTCGCCACAGTATGAAAGACAAAGCGTATGTCGAAGATCAGTTGGCGTTGTTTTCGCGATTTTTATCATTTGGTCCAAACAATCCTACGGAATATACATACGAGGATCCACGAACCAAAAAGCGGTATACGACTCTAATATGCCAGAGTAAAACGGATAGCAGACTATCGGAATTGATGTCGCTCTGGTATGATTCTCAAGGCCGTAAAGTGTTGCCGTATCGGTTTTTGGAAGATTACTTTAATGATGAAGCATTAGCCATATGGTACCAGGACGACGGGTGTTTAAGAGGTGCAAACAGGATTTTGCTTTCTACCGAATGTTTTTCAGACAATGAGGTGGCATTTTTACAGAGGTTGATTGAAGAGAAATTTGGTATCTGCAGCACCCTCGATTCCCAAAGAAGGATCGATATCCATAATCGCAAAAATGTAGAATTATTTTTAAGTTACGTGTCTCCTTTTTTATCCAAGGGAATGGTAAGAAAATCCTTGGCATCCTATTACGAAAAACTGTCAGCAAATACGAACAAAGTTTTGTCCCAACAAAAAAATTTGAATCCTGCATGGCGGCGAACAACCATTTATGTACCGTTACGAATCAAACAAAAGTTGCAATCATTTCCGTCTCCGGCAAAAGAACTGTACCGCCGTTTACCGGTGATGGAAGAATTGGAAAAGATCCAAGATCCGTTATACCGCAGGCAAAGAATCCTCGAATCGAAAAGGAATTCGCTGTGCACTTGTTCCGAATCTCAAATAAGTCCTTATACCATACATTTGGAAAAGCAAAATTATCATGGACTAAAACTTTTGAAACAATGGACAGGGATAGAGATGTCAGAATATATCCTGATGCTGATGTGTGGTTAAACAAGCTTAACATTTTCAGCCTTGGTTCGGGGCAAGTAACTGATGGACATGTCATTTATCAAAGAATCCTTGGTCGGAGGTAAGTGTTTCTAGATGATTTGTCAATGGAGGGGTGGGAATTGGTTTGTAGTATGGCGGATGAAAATGGGTGTGTTCTCGAAGTAAAGACGTGAAGGAGACAACGATCGAATATTACGAAGTGGAAGACGAATGATTATGCAAGTTAAAACAAACATAAGAATTTGATGAAAATATATGATCGTATGCCTCCAAAGATGAAAAAACATCTTTCCCTTGAAGAGTCAGGGATAATCCAATTATCGATCTTGAGGATGGTAGAGATGCATTTCATTTCAGCAAGTCGCAAGACGGATATTCCCACATTTTATATGAAATGGGTGATGAATCGGGTTCAAGAATTACAAGGAGCATCGTGTAGAATCGCCGTTGATTTCGGGTGATGTTGAGGTCAAAGACCATAAAAAAGGAACTGCCAAAAGGGATGAAAATTCATTGCTATTGACAATCTGCGATAGATGAGTGATATTTTTTTATGAGAAACGTAAACCTATTAACAAACATTGGTTTACGATTGGAGGTGGCATCATGCGTCAAAAAACCATGGACCAGAAAGCCTGGAGCTACGAAGAACTGTTCGAGAAAAACCGGCGATATCTTTGGAATCCTTTTACACAGATGAAAGAATACTTAAAAGATGAACCTGTGATCGTCGAGCGGGGAGAAGGCGTACGGCTGATTGATGTCAACGGGCGTGCTTACTATGATGGGAATGCTTCGGTGTGGCTCAATGTTCACGGGCACAACCGGAAGGAGCTGAACGAGGCAATTGCGCGGCAGTTGGATAAAATTGCCCACTCCACGATGCTGGGCATGGCCAGTGTGCCCGGGCTTCTCTTGGCAGAGAAGCTGGTGGAAATCACGCCGCCAGGATTGAACAAGGTGTTTTACTCTGACAATGGTGCGACGAGTGTGGAGATTGCCCTGAAGATGGCTTTTCTCTACTGGAAGCACCGTGGCCGCCCTGAAAAGCGGCTTTTTCTCAGCATGAACAACGCTTATCACGGAGATACGATTGGGGCGGTCAGTGTCGGGGGAATTGATCTGTTCCACACAGCCTTTGACGCGTTGCTGTTTGCGACCGAGAAGGTGCCTTATCCCTATACATACCGCTTTCCCGGGACGGAAGAAGAGTGTGTCGCATATTGCTTGACGGTTTTGGAGGACAAACTGCGCGAGAAAGGGGAGCAGATCGCCGGATTGATCGTGGAGCCGATTGTGCAAGGGGCGTCCGGGATCATTACCATGCCGCCCGGTTTTTTAAAAGCAGTCGAGAAACTTTGCCGCCGATACGACGTGCTGTTGATCGCCGATGAGGTGGCTACTGGCTTCGGGCGCACTGGGGAGATGTTTGCTTGCAACCACGAAGCAGTGCGCCCGGATTTGATGACGGTGGGGAAAGCGATCACCGGCGGCTACCTGCCTTTGGCGGCGACGCTGACGACGGATGAGATTTATGATGCTTTTTACGCTGATCACGAAGAGTTAAAAACGTTTTTCCACGGTCACTCCTATACTGGAAATCAGCTGGCTTGTGCCGTGGCCCTGACAAATTTGGAGCTTTTTGAAACAGAGGAGCTTTTGCACCGGGTGAAAGAGAATGCCGTCTTTCTTTCCAAGATGTTCCAACCAATAATGGAGCTTTCCCACGTGGGGGAGGTTCGTTGGCGAGGGTTGATGGCAGGGATTGAGCTGGTCAAGGAGAAAGCGCGCAAGCTGCCTTACGCTCTTGCGGAGAAGACAGCGATCCGTGTCTGTCGCCGGGCCAGGGAGTTGGGGTTGATCACCCGTCCCTTGGGCGATGTAATCACTTTCTTGCCGCCATTGTGCACGGAGCAAGAGGATTTGGCAGCCATGGTGAAAATCCTGCATCAAGCCATTTACGAGGTGACTGAGGAATGAAAGGCTTATTTGTGACCGCGACCGATACCGAAGTCGGCAAAACGGTCGTTACAGGAGGTTTGGCAGCGGCGTTTAAAGCCCGGGGATACCGGGTCGGGGTTGTCAAGCCGGTACAGAGCGGGCACGCGGCGGATCACCCGGACGGGGACGCGATGCGCTTAAAGCGGTTGGCAGAGCTGCCTGATGCGCCGGAAGTGATCGCGCCATACGCCTTTCATGCTCCATTAGCGCCGTGGATCGCTGCTCGACTGGAAGGGAGAATCATCGACCGCGAAAAGATCCAGGCGCATGTGCGCCAGATGGCCGAGAAGGTGGACATCTGTCTGGTTGAAGGGGCTGGCGGGCTGCTGGTGCCACTTGGAGCGGATTGGACCGTCGCCGACTTGGCTCGCTCGTTGGCATTTCCCCTGTTGATCGTGGCGCGGCCGCATTTGGGCACGGTGAATCATACCGTGCTGACGGTGAAGACGGCTCGCACATACGGCTTAAACCCGATCGGCGTGGTGCTGAACGGATACCGGAGCGTGGAGACGGATCCCAGCGTCAGAGATAATCCGGCGATGATCGAATCTTTCGGGGCTCTCCCCGTTTTGGGGAAGTTGCCGTGGTTAGATGAGCTTACTCCGGATGGATTAAAGCATGCGATGGAAGAAAATTGCGAACTGAACCGTTTACTCTGTCTTTTGGGATGGGAGGAATCTTCCCTGTGAGCAGCAGCTGGGAGATGTTTTTGCAGGAACAGTTGGCATGCTTGGAGATTGGTGGACGGTTGCGCGCGTTGCAACCGGTGGCAGGGGCGCAACAGCCGGTATTGCGACGCGGGGACAGACGACTCATCAACTTGTCATCCAATAACTACCTGGGCCTGGCCGATCATCCCTTGCTCAAGGAGGCGGCCGCGAAGGCCGCCACACGGGGGAGCGGGGCAACGGCTTCCCGCTTGATCGTCGGTCATGACCTGCAAGTGGCAGAGTTGGAGGAGAAAGTGGCGACGTTTAAAGGGACGGAAGCAGCCTTGTTGTTTGGGAGCGGCTATTTGGCCAATGTGGGGGTTTTGTCCGCCCTGGTGGGCCGCGGGGATGTTGTCTTCAGCGATCAGCTGAACCACGCCAGCATCATCGACGGAATTCGCTTGAGCAAAGCGGATTGTTACCGGTACCAGCATCGGGACATGGATCACCTGGAGGCCTTGTTGAAGCAGGCGGCCCAAAAAGGATACCGTCGCCGCCTGATTGTCACGGACTCGGTGTTCAGTATGGACGGAGATGTGGCCCCGCTGCGGGAGATTGTCTGGTTGAAAAACCGCTATGATGCCGCGTTGATGGTGGATGAGGCGCACGGCGGCGGGGTATTCGGCCCGCATGGGGAGGGATATGCAGCGCACGCGGGGGTGAGCCGGGAGGTGGACCTGACCATGGGCACCTTCAGCAAAGCGTTTGGCGTCTATGGTGCCTATGTGGCAGGGGGGAGAGATTGGATCCGGTTTTTAATCAACACTTGCCGCAGTTTCATTTACACGACCGCGCTGCCTCCAGCGGTGGTCGGAGCGATCGATGCGGCTGTGGATCTCGTTGAGTCCTCGCACCAGTTGCGGGAAGCCCTCATGGCAAAAGCGGAGCGTTTTCGCCGGCGGCTTCGGGAGATGGGATTTGACACAGCAGGTTCCACCACGCAGATTATTCCCGTGGTGATTGGCGGAAACAGGGAGGCGGTGGCCTTCAGCCGTGCTCTGGAAGAGCTTGGCGTGTTGGGTGTAGCCATTCGACCGCCGACGGTCCCTGAAGGCACAGCCCGTATCCGTTTCTCCCTGATGGCCAATCATGATGATGAAGATGTAGATGTTGCTCTCGCTGCGATTGGAGCGGTCGGAGAAAAGATGGAGCTAATTTGATGATTTTTTTCCTTACCGATGAGCGCATCATTCAGGGTTCTGTTTCTTTGCATCATCGATTCCTTGGAATGGCCGCCTGAAGGCGTATGAGTAAAATGTGGGTGAGTGGGGGTAAGGAAAACATGTTTTTCGTGCCTATCTCTTTCTTTTAGGAAGTATGAGCTCACTCTTTGCGGACAAAATGTCCCGATCCCAGCCAGGCGGAGAGCGCAAAGAGCAAATAAATCGCCTGGGTCGCCTCCATCCCTTGCAATAAAGCTTGCAGCCCGAAGCCGATCCCTAACGCGGGGATGACGAGGAGAAACGTGCGAATGATGCGCTCGAAACCCGGCCGGGCGGGAAGGGGCCATACCCGTGCATAAATGACCCCCAACGCTACTCCGAGACCGACAGTGATCAGGATCTGGAGGATCACCAACGGCGTGGGGAACGGCCAGCCGGCGAAGTAGTGACCGCACAAGTAAAAAAGTTCCAGGAATAAGGTGATTCCCAACACTTTGCGGATCACTCGCAAGTCCAGCAGCGGCTGGAAAGCGTATAAGAGAAAGGTCAACCCTGCAAATGTCATCGTCCAGCCCATTGTGAAACCTCCTCGTTTTGTCGATCGATATCCCCAATCGATATTTCATTTCCCCTAGGAACGAGCGGGACGCCGGGAAGCGGAAAAGAGCGATTTCGAAGGAGAAAAGGGGGAAGGGACGGTCCCTTCCCGGAAACTGCTTCGCGAGCTCAGGCGCTTTCCGTTTTCTGGATGACTTTCGGGATACGGATGTCTTCGATCAAATCTTGAATTTCCTGCGGGGGTGCGGGCGTCGCGCGGGAAACGGCGAAAGAGACGATAAAGTTGAGCAGCATGCCGATGATACCGATTCCTTGCGCGTTGATGCCCAGGAAGTCTTCAATGACCGGAGCTTCCGTGCCAAAGATTTGCGGCGAGCGCATCATCAGAATCATCGTCAGCGTAAAGACGAGCCCGGTCAATATCCCCGCGACCGCACCTTCCCGGTTCATTCGCCGATCGAAGATACCAAGCAGGATCACGGGGAAAAGACTCGCTGCGGCCAGGCCGAAGGCGAATGCGACCACTTCGCCGACGAAGCCCGGGGGTTTGATTCCGAAATACCCGGCGACGAGCACCGAGAGCAAGATCATGATACGGGCGACCAGTAAGCGCTGTCGTTCGGAAGCGCTGGGGTATAGGATTCGGTAATAGATGTCATGGGACACCGCGCTGGACATTGCCAGCAACAGCCCCGACGCTGTGGAGAGAGCGGCCGCGAGCCCTCCGGCGGCGACCAGGGCGATGATGAAGGGAGCGAGCCCGGCGACTTCAGGCGTCGAGAGAACGATGATGTCCCGGTCGATGGTGACTTCGTTCGTGGCTGGGTCATTCGTAAATTCTAGCGCGCCGTTCTGGTTTTTGTCGTCGAAGACCAAGAGGCCCGTCGATTCCCATTTCGTTACCCAATCGACTTGCCGTACTTCTTCCAGCGGTTTGGCGTTCAGGCTTTCGATCAAGTTATATTTCGCGAAGACGCCGATCGCAGGGGCGGTCGTATAAAGCAAGGCGATAAACACGAGCGCCCACCCAGCGGACCAGCGCGCGGAACGCACATCTTTGACCGTATAAAAACGGATGATGACGTGGGGCAAACCTGCCGTGCCCACCATCAAAGCGAGCGTGACCGCGAAAACGTTGATCGCGGACAGGTTCTGGAAGGGGGCGAGATATTCCTTCAACCCCAGTTCGATCTGCAAGTTGCTGAGACGTTGCGCGATATCACTGAACGTAAGTGCGAGTTGCGGGATCGGGTTGCCGGTCAGCTGGTAGGCGATGGCGATCGCCGGAATCAAGTAGGCGATGATCAGGACAAAATATTGCGCCACTTGCGTCCAGGTGATTCCTTTCATTCCGCCCAGCACGGCGAAGAAGGCCACGATCGCCATGCCGATGAGCACTCCAACGGCGATATCCACTTGCAGATAGCGGCTGAAAACGATTCCAACTCCGCGCATTTGTCCGGCAACGTATGTCAGGGAGATAAAGATTGTGGCGACGGCGGCGACGGCCCGCGCTCCGTTCGAGTAATAGCGGTCCCCGATGAAATCCGGGACGGTGAAACGGCCGAATTTGCGCAAGTATGGGGCGAGCAGCAGGGCGAGCAAGACGTAGCCGCCTGTCCATCCCATCAAATAGATGGTCCCGTCGTACCCGAGGAAGGCGATCAGCCCTGCCATCGAGATGAAAGAAGCCGCGGACATCCAGTCGGCTGCGATCGCCGCCCCGTTCGCGACGGAAGGAATTTCCTTTCCGGCGACATAGAAATGGCTCGTGTCCTTCACCTTGGCCCACCAGCCGATATAGATATAGATGCCGAAGGTGACCAACACGAGGATGAGAGTTAACGTTTCAACGCTCATACGGAGACCCCCTTATCGTCCTTTCTCGTTGCGATCACTTCTTTCACGTCGTACGCTTCGTCGAGGTGGTCCATCTTTTTAGCGTAGTAGAAGATGAGGATGACGAAGACGATAATCGAACCTTGCTGCGCGAACCAGAACGACAAGTTCAGACCGAAGAAGGGGATTTCATAGAACGGTTTGGCCAAGAAGATGGCTGTCACGTACGAAACGAGCGCCCAAATGAGCAAAAGATTGCGAATCAGCGCGATGTTTTTCTTCCAGTACGCCATTTGTTTTTCTTTCATTTCTTGCTCCTTGTGCCTGGCCATGACGATACCTCCTGGAATTTTTGAAATAAATCGTACGATTTCAATATAACCGATAAAGTGGTTATATTGGCAATAGTATTTTTTTGAATGGTTCGTTTTTGCGGTTGAATCGCCGTTAAACGTGCGGGAAATGCAAAATATCGGTACTGAACTTAAGCAGTCGCGCAAGTCAAAGAACATATATTCGCTGGCAAATGTGGTGTCAATCATAGGTGATTTACTAATACGATTAAGAAGGGGTAGCAAAATTTGTGGAAACCAGGATGGTGCGAATGGGGAAGGTACAAACGTCTGGGTTCTCCGTTAAGACGAAATGGGGCAGTGAGGTGGTGGCATACAATCAATATGTGAACGCTTAGGACGTGCGAAACAAGATGGCTTTGGATTTCGCGACAAGTTCTTGCCTATCGTTATAAATTGAACATGCCGTGTGGATTAAAGTCCGGCCCTGTTTTTCCAGGCAGGCAATTGCCGTCAAATACGTGCCGGTGGCCGGTCTTAAAAAGGAAACATTTAAATCGACGGTGACAGCTTGCTGTATGCCGTGTTCATTAGCCGGAACCAGGTTTGACATGGCTACATCAGCCAATGAAGCAATGACGCCCCCATGTATAACCCCCGCGCTGTTAATAAATAAATCCTGAATTGGCAAACGAACTTGTAAACGGCGGTCATCGAGCTTCTTGTATTCAAAATCTAAAAATTCGTCAAATGGTTGCTTGATAAACACAGATACACCTCATCTCCTGTCCTTCTCACAGCGTTGGTTGCTGTATCGTTGGTGAATTCTTTTATTCGTGATGGATGATGGTACTTCTACCTCGCTTGTTTTAAAATATAGCCATTCCGTCTCCTGTTCTCATTGACGGATGCCAAGAGCCTCCAGCGCCTTTTCAAGGCGCTCGTTTTTCACTTTGACAGAGGCCATGTCATACTGGATGCGTTGCACTTCTTTGGTGAGCGCATCCACTTTTTTGTCAAGCTCTTCCTGCCGGCTGCGGATGGCGCCCACGATCTGGATGGGCTCCAGCCGGTCAGACCGCTTGTCCATTCCATTCAGTTTGTCGATGCTCTGCGGCAACAATTGTTTTGACATGTTCCGTCCTCCATTTCGTTTCATTCCCTTTACATCATAAACCATCCCTTACAAAAAGGGAACGATATAGTCAGATTTTTCAATGTCCTATCTCTTATTTCTTCGAAATGATGTTCTCTGATTTCCTGCTGTCAGGATCATGGTGATACAATAATATGCAAGAGTTCCGATCACGCATAGGTTTACAAATCCCACGTTCCGTCTCCTATGCACCTTTTCTAATGAATTCGGATAGTGTCACCAAAGGAGGGAGCAGCCATTTCTCTGCGGTTGATTCTCGGTCGTTCGGGCAGCGGCAAGACCACCTTTTGCCTGGAGGAAATGATCCGAAAACAGCAGGAGGATCCATTGGGGCCGCCGGTGATTTACCTGGTGCCGGAGCAGATGACATTTCAGTCGGAAATGAAGTTGCTTCGCACAAAGCGGCTTCAGGGGCTGATCCGGGTGCAGATTTACAGCTTCAGCCGGCTTGCCTGGCGCATCTTGCAGGAGACAGGCGGGCTGACCCGTCAACATCTCAACCGAACCGGCATCCACATGCTGTTGCGGAAGATTGTGGAGCATGAAAAGAGCCGGCTTAGGTTGTTTTCCACAGCGGCGGATACGGCTGGGTTTATTCAACAGCTGGAAGAGATGATGACGGAATTGCGGCGTTACGCGGTCACGACGGATTTGCTTCGCGCGCGACGGGAGGAATTGCTGGGGCGTGAGGCGATGCGGGCACAGGATGTGATCCTGGCGGACAAACTGCACGACCTCAGCCTGATCCTAGACCGTTTGGAAACGCATTTGGAGGGCAAGTACCTGGACAGTGAGGACGTGCTGCGTCTGCTGGCGGAGAGGGTGCCTTTTTCTTCCGAGCTCCGAGATGCTGAGGTGTACATTGACGGCTTTCACAGTTTTACCCCGCAGGAGCTGGCAGTTGTGCGCCGGCTGCTATCCACGGTCCATCGGGTCACGTTGGCGCTGACGTTGGATTGGGTGCCGGAACAGGACGAGCCGCTTGATCCTTTACATTTATTTTACGAGACAGCTAAAACGTGCCAACAAATTAGACGGACCGCGGAAGAAATGGGGTGCGCCATGGAGGAGCCGCTGCTCCTCAGCGGGGGAAGGCGCTTTGTCACTCCGGAGTTGGCGCATATCGAGCGGGTGTATGAGGTGTATCCTGCAGTGCCGTTTACAGTTGATGCCCAAAAAGGCCCGGCGGATCATCAACAGGGCGGGTTGCAATTGTTGCAAGCGGTCAACCGCCGCGCAGAGGTGGAGGGGGTGGCGCGGGAGATTTTGCATCTGGTGCGGGATCGGGGTTACCGTTTTCGGGACGTGGCCATCTTGGTGCGCAACAGCCAGGATTACCACGACTTGATTGAGACTATTTTTGAGGATTACGGGATTCCCGTCTTCATGGACCAGAAGCGGTCGATGCTGAATCATCCCCTCATTGAACTGCTCCGCTCGGCGCTGGAGGTGATTCATGGCAATTGGCGTTATGAGGCCGTCTTCCGTTGTCTGAAGACAGAGCTGCTCTTTCCGGCACAACACCTGGCGGACGGCCGGCGAGCGTCGTTGCGGGATCAGGTGGATCGCTTGGAGAATTATGTCCTGGCCCACGGCATTCAAGGACAGCGTTGGTTTCAGTCCGAATCGTGGAAACTCCGGCCATCGTTTGCAGAAGCGGCGAAAGAAACCAGGAAAACACCGGAGGCGGCAGGGGAAGCACCTGAGAATGAACAAGAGGAAGTCTTCGCCGGCCTGCGTCAGCTTCTGATTACTCCACTGCGCCATCTCCAACAGCGTTTGGAACACGCCTCCACGATTCGTGAGAAATGTACGCAATTGTATCTTTTTCTCGAAGAGCAGGAGATCCCGCGCAAAATGGAGCAGCTGCGGGAGGAGGCGCTGGCAGCTGGCGAACTGGAACGGGCGCGGGAGCACGATCAGGTTTGGGGAGCCGTGGCGGAGCTGCTGGAGCAGATGGTGGAAATGCTGGGGGAGGAGTCTCTGTCGCTGGATCTGTTTCGCAAGCTGCTGGAGACCGGCATGGAGAGCATGCAGTTTTCACTCGTCCCGCCCGCGTTGGACCAAGTGCTTATGGCCCAGGTGGAACGTTCACGGGTATCTGATGTGAAATGCGCCTTTATTCTCGGGGCCAACGAGGGAGCGTTGCCTGCCCGTCCGAAGGAGGACGGGATGCTTTCCGAAGAGGAGCGGGAATGGCTGCAGGAACAGGGGATGGAGCTGGCGCCGGGGAGCCGCCGGCAACTGTTGGGTGAACAGTTTCTCATCTACCTGGCGTTAACCCGCCCGGCGGAGCTGCTGGTCGTTTCCTACCCCTTGGCGGATGAGGCTGGGGATGCCTTGTTGCCTTCCGTCGTGGTGCGCCGGCTGAAGGAGTGGTTTCCGCGGTTGCGGGAGAAGTTGCTGGTGAGCGCGCCGCACGAAGCGCCGCCTGAAAGCCAGCTGGATTTTGTCGCGCATCCCTCCCCGGCGCTTTCCTATTTGACGGCCCGCTTGCAGGAGTGGCGCCGGGGGTATCCGTTGGAACCGTTGTGGTGGGACGTGTATAACTGGACGATCCGCCACCCGGATTGGGCACCGCGTGCACGACGCCTCATGGCCAGCCTGTTTTACCGCAATGAGGCGCGGCCGCTGCCGCAGGAGCAGAGCCTGGCACTGTACGGCAAACATCTCAGGCTCAGTGTCTCGCGGATGGAGCGGTTCCAGTCCTGTCCCTTCATGCACTTTGCCGCCTACGGCCTGCGTCTGAAGGAACGCCCGCTGTTCCGGCTTGAGGCGCCGGACATCGGCCAGCTGTTTCACGCGGCGCTGAAAGAGATGACCGATCGGTTGCGGGCGCAAGGGATCGACTGGGATGAATTGTCGCGTGCGGAATGCGAAAGTTTGGCGGCGGAGACGGTGGAGCGGCTGGCTCCGGAGATTGGGCGCGAGATTCTCCTCAGTTCCAACCGCTATCATTATATGAAGCGGAAGCTGGCGCGGATCGTCGGCCAGGCTGCCGTCATCCTCAGCGAACACGCGAAAGCCAGCGGTTTTTCGCCGGTTGGCTTGGAGGTGGGATTCGGGCCTGGGGAGAGCTTGCCGCCGCTTCGTTTCAGTCTGCCCAACGGCGTCACGTTGGAACTGGTCGGCCGAATTGACCGGGTGGACAAAGCGGTCGGCGAACAGGGGTTGCTGGTCCGGATCATCGATTACAAATCCAGCCAGCAGGAGCTGCGGTTGGATGAGTTGTACTACGGGCTGGCTTGGCAGATGTTGGTCTATCTGGACGTCGCGCTCACTTATGCCCGCGACTGGCTGGGAAGCGATGCCCAACCGGCGGGTGTCCTGTACTTCCATGTCCATCACCCGCTGATCCGGAGCGAACGGGAGCTCTCGGCGGAAGAGTTGGAGGCGGAGCTGCTCAAGCGGTTCCGGATGAGAGGCTTGCTGCTGGCCGAACCGAAGGTGGCCCAGTTGATGGATCAGACGTTGAAAACGGGCTATTCCCGCATCATTCCCGTGGCTTTGAAAAAGGACGGCAGTTTTTACAGCTCCTCCTCCGTCATTTCCAGGCAGGATTTTGAACAACTGCGCACTTATGTGCGCGCCGAGATCTGCCGCATCGGCGAGCGGCTGCTGTCCGGGGAGAATGGCATTCAACCTTTTCGGCTGCGTCAGAAGACGGCCTGTGCCTTTTGTCCGTACCGGCCTGTCTGCCAGTTTGACCCGACTTTGGAGGGGAATGCTTACCGGATGCTGAAGCGGGAAAAGTCCGAGGACATCTTGAATCGCATCCGCGCGAAGAAAATGGACATCGAAGAAATGATGCACTCAGATAAAGGGACGTATACAGAGCTAGAGATGCATTCCGTTAAGGGAGCGGACAGAGAAGGAGAGATGTACACCGATCATGAGGCGAACACAGAAGGAGAGATGTACGTAGGTAAAGAGACCTTCAAAGAAGGAAAGACACACACAATTGGCGAGCAGGATGGAGGTGGTCCTGATGGCGCCTAAAGTGACCATGCGCTGGCCCAAACCGCCGGAAAGCCATTGGACGGATGAGCAGTGGGAAGCGATTGCCGCGACAGGAAACAATATCTTGGTGGCGGCGGCGGCGGGAAGCGGCAAGACGGCGGTGCTGGTGGAGCGGATCATTCGGAAAATCACCGATGCCGATGAGCCGGTGGACGTGGATCGCCTGCTCATCGTCACTTTCACCCACGCGGCCGCCGGAGAGATGCGGCAGCGGATCGGCGAAGCGCTGGCGAGAGAACTGGAGAAACGACCGGCATCCCGCCATCTACGCCGTCAGCTGTCGCTGTTGAACCGGGCGATGATCGCCACGCTTCATTCCTTTTGCATGTCAGTGGTGCGCAAGTACTACTATCGGTTGGATCTGGATCCCAACTTTCGCATTGCGGATGAGGTGGAAAGCGAGCTGTTGCAGGAGGAAGTGCTGGAAACGCTTTTTGAGGAGGAGTACAGCCGAGAAGATAACACGGCCTTTTACGATTTGGTGGACCGTTTCGGTTCGGATTGCAGTGACGTGAATGTGCAGCAATGGGTCCGTCGCCTTTACGACTTCTCGCGCGCCCATCCTTCGCCTGACGCATGGTTGGAGCAAATGGCCGCCGCGTATGAGGTGCCGGAGGGGAAAGGGATCGATGATCTGCCCTGGTCAGCGCAGCTCATCCAGGAGGTAAGGCGCGAGCTTGCGGAAAGCAAGCGGGTGTTGGCCAAAGCGCTTGACCTCACACAGGCGCCGGAGGGACCGGCCGCCTACGCCGAAACGCTGGAAGCGGACATGCGCCAGATTGAGGCTTTGCTGGCCTGCAAGAGCTGGGAAGAGCTGGTTGCCGGTTTTCAGCAATTGAATTTCTCTTCATTGCAACGGGTCCGCAAGGGAGAGGCGTCGGAGGATCTGAAAGAACGGGTGAAGCGAATGCGCGAACAGGTCAAGGAGCGGGTGCAGGCGTTTGCTCAGGAGTTGTTCAGTCGCCCGCCAGAGGCTTTGTTGCGCGATCTGCGGGCATTGGCGCCGGTGATGCGGACTCTGATGCGTCTGGTGCAGGACTTTGGCCGGCGCTATTGGGAGACGAAAAAGGCGAAGGGATTGCTCGACTTCAGCGATCTGGAACACCTTTGCTTGAAAGTGTTAAGCAGCGAGGATTCCACGCCGGAGCGGTTGCGTCCTTCGGAGGCAGCGCTGGAGTACCAGGAACAGTTTGCGGAGGTGCTGGTGGATGAGTATCAGGACACCAATCTGGTGCAGGAGGCCATCCTCCGGCTGGTCACGCGCGGCAACAACCTGTTCATGGTGGGTGATGTCAAGCAGAGCATCTACCGCTTTCGGCTGTCGGAGCCCGGTCTTTTTCTCGCGAAGTACAAAGCTTTTTCCCGAACGGGCGAGGGCAGGGGTTTGAGGATCGATCTCTCGCGCAATTTTCGCAGCCGTTCTCCGGTGCTTGCTGCCACCAACTTCATCTTCCGCCAGATCATGGATGAACAGGTAGGTGAGGTGAATTACGATGAAGCCGCCGAGCTGAAACCCGGGGCCGATTATCCCGAGGCAGAAGGGACCGAGGTGGAGCTGGTGGTGATTGATCGCAGGCAGGCGGAGGAAGGTGAGGATGCCGACAGGGACGCGGACAAGGATCACGGCAAAGGCGCCTGGACGGGCGGGGATTTGAAGGGCGCGGGAATTGCCCGCGATGCTGATGGTGGTGCTCTGGACGGGTGGTCCGGAGGAGATGGAAAGGGGATACCCGCGATCGCGGAAGAGGAAGATCTGGAGACCGCCCAGTTGGAGGCGCGTTGGATGGCCCGGCAAATCCAGGCGCTCATTGAAAAGCCATCTCTGGTTTACGACCGGAACCGCCGTGCCATGCGGCCTGTCACTTACCGGGATATCGTGATTCTGCTCCGGTCGATGCCCTGGGCACCGGTCATCATGGAGGAACTGAAAGCGCATGGCATTCCGGTGTACGCGGAACTGTCCGGCGGGTATTTTGAAGCGGTGGAAGTGGCGACGATGCTTTCCCTGCTGAAAGTGATCGACAATCCGGATCAGGATATTCCCTTGGCGGCGGTGCTCCGTTCGCCGATCGTCGGGCTGCGGGAGGAGGAGCTGGTTGCCATCCGCCTGCAGAAGCCGCGAGGCAGTTTCTGGGAGGCTGTCAAAGAGGCGAGCCGAACGCTTGCGGAAGAGGGATTGCGGGAAAAGGTGGTCCGCTTTTGTCAGCAACTGGATGGCTGGCGTGCCCGCGCCCGGCAGGGGGCGCTTTCCGATCTGATCTGGCAGTTGTATCGAGAGACAGGGTATCTGGATTTTGTCGGCGGGATGCCAGGCGGCAAGCAGCGACAGGCCAACTTGCGGGCCCTCTATGATCGGG
Organism: uncultured Bacillus sp.; assembly: GCA_947085265.1. GTDB lineage: Bacteria > Bacillota > Bacilli > ZCTH02-B2 > ZCTH02-B2 > Bacillus_BB. The sequence continues at coordinate 55,278 of CAMTVR010000004.1, forward strand.
CGCGGGCGTATGAATCCACATCGTTTCGCGGTCTCTTTCGCTTTTTGCGGTTTGTCGAGCGGATGCAGGAGCGGGGGGACGATCTGGGGGTGGCGCGGGCACTGGGCGAGCAGGAGGATGTGGTCCGGCTGATGACTATCCACAAGAGCAAGGGATTGGAGTTTCCCATCGTTTTCGTGGGCAGCCTCGGCAAATCGTTCAACCTTCAGGATTTAGGAGGCAATCTGTTGTTTCACAAGGATCTAGGACTGGGCAGCCGGATGATCGACCCGATTCGCCGTCTCAGCCTCCCCACCCTTCCCTGGTTGGCCATCCGCAGCCGGCTGCGGATGGAGTCGGCGGCGGAAGAAATGCGGATCCTTTATGTGGCGATGACGCGGGCGAAGGAGAAACTCTACTTGGTCGGGACGGTGCGGGACGGCCAAAAGGCCAGGCAGCGGTGGTCGGAAGCGTTGGCAGAAGAAGGTTGGCTCCTGCCTGCATCGTTACGTGCCCGCGCCCGTTCTTTTTTCGATTGGCTGGGTCCGGCCTTGGTTCGGCATCGCCAGGGCGCGCCGTTGCGCGATGCGGAAGGGATGGATGATGCTCGGGTGGTCCAAGCCAGGTCATCCGTTTCTACACGTTCTGACGCCGAGATGTCCGGCGCCAGCGTGACAGATGCCCGGATGGTCCAATCCCAGTCGTTCGACATCAGTAGAGCCGGTGATCCTTCCACTTGGCGGGTTCGCGTGATTCCGGAAGAGGAAGTGAAGGGGCAAGCTTCCCCGATGGAGCAGAGAGAGGCAGACCTGCTGCAAGCTGTGTCCGCCGGTGAAGCGGTGGCGGTAAACAGTCCCGACGAGCAAGAAGTGATTCGGCGGCTCAGCTGGCAATATTCCCATCCGACAGCGACACGCGCCCGCTCCAAGCTGACCGTGAGTGAATTGAAGCGGCGCTATCAGCAAGTCGAAGAAGAGGAGGAGGCGCTGCCGCTGATTCAGGAAACGGCGAAAGATCCCAGCGTGGATCGGGTGTTCCGGAAAGATCTGGCGCAGCGTCCTCGTTTTTTGCAAAAAAGCCGCACGCTCAGCCCCGCGGAACGGGGAACCGCCACCCACCTCGTGATGCAGCACTTGCCTTTGTCTCACGATCTGGATGAGCGCAGCTTGCGGGAATGGTTGGAGCGGATGATTCAACAGGAGTTGCTCACGCCGGAGGAGGCGACAGCCATTCCCGTCGAAGAGATTCTTCGCTTTTTGACCACCCCGATTGGCCAACGCCTCCTTGCGGCCCCATTTGTTCGCCGGGAGGTGCCGTTTAGTTTGGCCTTGCCAGCCGGCGTGGGAGAAGATGAGGTGGTGATGCTCCAGGGCGTCATCGATTGCCTCTTCCGGGATGAACAGGGACTGGTCCTGCTGGACTACAAAACCGACACGATTTACGGTCCTTTCGCAAGTTTCGAACAAGCCAAACCGGTGTTGTTGGAACGTTACAGGCCGCAGATACGGTTGTATGCGCGCGCGGTGGAAGCCATCTGGGGAATGCCGGTGACAGAAAGGGTGCTCTACTTTTTCGACGGTGGATACCTGCTGCCCGTGCCTCAGGAAGTCAACGATGAGAGCCAAACATGAATCGGCAACGAAGGAAGCTCGCGTAACAGGAGCAGAAGGAGAGGAGAAACGGATGCGGATTTTGCATACGGCCGATTGGCATCTGGGGCGTACCTTGGAGGGACGCAGCCGCTTGGAGGAGCAGGCGCAATTTCTGGATGAACTGGTTGTGCTAGTGGAAGAGGAGGCCATCGACGTCATTTTGCTGGCTGGCGATGTGTTTGATACAGTGAATCCGCCCGCGGCAGCCGAACAACTTTTTTACGAGAGCATTGCGCGCCTGGCCGACAAAGGCAGGAGGCCGGTGGCGATCATCGCCGGCAACCACGATAATCCGGATCGCCTCGCTGCCTCCACACCGCTGGCGCGGGAGCAGGGCATCACGTTGCTCGGCTATCCAGTATGGAAACCGCTCCGAATTTCCGTGCCCTCGGCGGATGAGGAGCTTTGCCTGGCGGCTTTGCCTTATCCTTCCGAGTCGCGGTTGAATGAGCTGCTGGTTGACAGCCAGCAAGAGGCGTTGCTGCAGGAAGCTTATGATGAACGGGTGAACCAGTTGTTTCAGCAGTTGTCGAGCGCCTTTTCTCCCTCGACGGTCAATGTGGCCATGAGCCACCTGTTTGTCGCGGGGGGAAGCAGCAGCGATTCGGAACGGCCGATTGAGGTGGGCGGTGCCTATACGGTGCGGCCAACCAGCCTGCCCGCAGATGCTCAATATGTGGCGTTGGGTCACTTGCATCGCCCGCAAACGGTGAAGCAAGCTCCCACCCTTGCCCGCTATGCCGGTTCTCCGCTGGCGTTCAGCTTTTCTGAGGCGGGGTACGCCAAGTCGGTGACGGTGGTGGATGTCCACCCTGGAACCATCGCCAACGTGAAGGAGATTCATCTCGCCAGCGGCAAACCCCTTGTGCAGTGGAAGGCGACGGAAGGCTTGGCCCAGGTTTACCGTTGGATTGAGGAGGGCAGGGATGCCGGCGCGTGGATCGATCTGGAAATTCATGTCTTGCAGTCTCTTTCCTTGGAAGAGATTCACCGTCTGCGTAAACTTTACCCCGGCTTTATCCACATCCGCCCCGTTTACCCTGAACAGGATGAAAAAGGGGAGCAACGGGTCACAGCCAATTTGCCGATTGAGGAGTTGTTCAAGCAGTTTTATCGGCGGCAGACGGGCGGCGCCGAACCGGAGGAGGAGCTGGTGCGTCTCTTTTTGGAACTGCTCAACGAAGGAGAGGAGGAAACGGCCTCATGAAGCCAATCTCACTGACCGTCAAGGGTTTGCACAGTTTTCGCGAAACGCAGGAGGTGGACTTTGTCCGCCTCAGTGAGGGCGGTGTTTTTGGCATTTTTGGCCCGACCGGCAGCGGCAAATCGACACTTTTGGATGCCATCACGCTGGCTCTTTACGGCAAAGTGGAGCGGGCCGCCAACAACACGCAAGGGATCTTAAACCACGCTGAGGATGAATTGGCGGTTTCTTTCTCTTTTGAACTGGGCGGCGCCAACAAAAAGAGGCGGTATTGGGTGGAACGCAGTTTCAAGCGGGCCGGGGAGCAGGCCCTGCGGACGGCCGTCTGCCGACTCCTGGACGTGACGGAAGAAAAGGTGGTGCTGGCTGACAAGGCCGTGGCGGTTAATCAGAAAATAGAGGAGCTTCTCGGCCTTTCCGGCGAAGATTTTACCCGCGCTGTCGTCCTGCCACAGGGGAAATTTGCCGAATTTCTCACGTTGAAAGGCGCGGAGCGGCGCGAAATGCTGCAGCGCATTTTTGATCTGGAAAAGTATGGATACGCCCTGCGGGAAAAAGTGAACCGGCGCCTGCAAGCGACCGGAACGCAGCTGAAAGAAGTGGAGGCCGAACAGTTGGGTTTGGGTGACGCGTCCAAGGAAGCGTTGCAAGCGGCGCGGGAAAAGGTGAGAGAAAGTGAGGCGCGCCTTGCCCAGGCACAGCGTCAGTTGGCTGAGCGCGAGGAGGAAATGGGCAGGATGCAGCGGATCTGGGAATGGCAGCAGGAACAGCAGGAATTGCGGCGGCAGCTGCATCAATTGGTAGCAAAAGATGCGGATATCGGAAGCTGGGAGATGGCTGTAGCGCGGGCGGAAGAAGCGCAACGGTTGCTGCCATATGCCGAAGAGTTGCTGGACAGCCGGCGCGCTGTTGCTGATGGGGAACGGCAGCTACGGGAAGCGGAAAGCGTCCTGAAACAGGCCGAGCAACAGGAGCGGGAGGCAGGTTCTGCTTATGAAGCAGCGAAGCGGCGGCGGGCCGAACAGGAACCAGTGCTGCTTGTTCGCCGCGAACAGCTGAGTCAGGCCCGACAGCTAGCGGAGCGGATGAGGGATTTGTCCAAAGCGTTGGAAACGCTGCGGCAGCACCGAACCCAGTGGGTGCAACAACGAGCGGAAACGCAACGGAAACGGTTGGAAAAGGAGCAACTGCAGCAACGAGGAGAAGAGAAACAGCGACAATTAAAAGCGGAGCTGGCCACCTGCGAAGTCTCGGCTGACGAACGACACCAGATCCTGCAAGCATTCCGGGATAAGGGGGAGATCGATTACCTGGCGCAGCGGGTGAATGAGGAGCGGCAGGAGCTTCGAACCAAACAGATGGAGCTGGACAGATGGAACGAAAACCTGAAGGGGAGCCAGGAGAAGGTAAAAGGGCATTTGCATGAAGTGGCTCAGCTGCTTGAGAGGGTGCGAGAAGGCCAGTTTTCCGTTGTTGCGGCAGAGCAGCGGTTGGCAGGCCTGCAGGAGGATCTGGAACGGCAGTGGGAGGAGTGGCAGCAGGCGATTGAAGCGGAGAAGACAAAGAGATTGGCGCATCACCTGGCTCAGGAGCTGGAGGCGGGTCAGCCTTGTCCAGTGTGCGGCTCCACCGAGCATCCGGCGCCGGCGCAAATGACAAACGAAGAGGAAACACAAATGAATACAGACCAGTTGGCGCAGCTAAAGCAATGGATGAATGAAATGGGATCGATCCGTATAAAAGTCGGTACCCTGAAGTGGCCGTTGCAGCAGTTGGAAGAGCAATTGCTGCTGGAGTTATCCACATCCGGGTGGGACCACGATTTGCCTGGTCTTCCCATTGACGCTACGGCCGAGTTGTCTTCCAAGTTGAGGCGGGAAACGGCCGCAACACTGGACTTTCAAACCTCTCTTGACATGATCCGCCTTGAAATGCTCGTGCGGGAATGGACCGTTTGGCTGGAACAGCTGGATGAACAAGTGCATGTCATCAAAACACAGTCCGGCGAGGCCTTGACCCATCTCCGTCGGGCAAAACGCGAGCATGATGAAACGGCCCTCACCGTTCGGAACATGGAGGCATCGCTTCGGCAAATGGCCGACAAGCTAGAGAACCTGCAACGCGGCCTTGAGGAGAAGAAAAAAGCTTGGCAACAAGCTTATCCTGATCGCTCTCTGGAGCGGATCAGCGAGGAACAGAAACAGCTGTTGGAAAAAGATCGGGAAGCGGAACAACTGCGGCAGCGACTGGAGAAGAGTGTGCCATTTCTGGAGGAAAACGCGCGGTTGATCCAACAACTGAAAGAAACCGAAAACCGGCTCACGATAGAGCTGACCGCTCTGGATAGCCAAATCAAGGAAAAAACAGCTGCCTTGAGCGAGCGAAAAGCGGAACTGGACAACATCACGCAAGGAGCGGAACCGGAACAGCTGCTGGCCGAAGTGAATCGAGAGCTGGAACAATTGAGGAGCGAAGAACAACAGGCTGAGGTGGCTCATGACGAAGCGACCAAAGCCGCTCAGGCAGCGGCGCAGGGGCTGGCCGTGGCAGCGCAATCGCTGCGGGAGGCCAGGGAACGTCTGCAACGGGCAGAAATCAATTGGGAAGAACAAAGCAAAGGGACGCCTGCGGCACGGGCAGACGAGCAGTGGCCCGAATTGCTCAACCCCGAGCGCGTCAGGGAGGCGGTATTGCCCAGTGCGGAGATCGAGCGCTATAAGGGGTGGATTCAAGCACATCAGGATGCCAAAAAACAGCTCATCTCCCGGCTGCAAAACTTGGAGAGGCAGCTTGACGGGCGCTCCCTCAGTCAAGAAGCGTGGGAAGCGTTGAACCGGCATTTACAAGAAGCCAAGGGAGCGGTGAACCGATGGCTCGAAGCGCGTGGGGCTGCGGTGGAGGCGCTGAAAGAGCTCGCTATCAAGCACGAACGGTACTTAGAACTAGAAAGAAGAAAAAAAGAACTGGCATCGCTGAACGAAAAACTGGGCAAGCTGCAACAGGTGTTCAAAGGAAATGCCTTTGTCGCGTTCATGGCTGAGGAACAATTGATCCGTATTAGCCGCGATGCCTCAGAACGGTTAAAGACACTAACCCGTGGACGTTATGCGATCGAAGTGGATTCATCCGGTGGGTTTGTCATCCGCGATGACGCCAACGGCGGCGTCAAGCGCCCGGTTTCCAGCCTCTCGGGAGGAGAGACGTTCCTCACTTCTCTCGCGCTGGCCCTGTCCCTTTCAGCATCCATTCAGCTACGCGGACAGTATCCCTTGCAGTTTTTTTTCCTAGATGAAGGTTTCGGCATGTTGGATCAGGAGCTGTTGGACACGGTGGTCACAGCGCTTGAGCGGCTGCAAGGCTCCCACCTGTCGATTGGCGTCATCAGCCATGTGCCTGAACTGCAGGCGCGCCTACCGCGGCGGTTGATTGTGGAACCAGCGGAACCGGGAGGACGCGGAAGCCGGGTACGATTGGAGGTTTTGTGAGGAATATAAATAAAACCATACCTTTTTTCTGCGGTATGGTTTTACCATTCTGAGATATATAGGTTGAAGGTAGGTAACATGGTGCTGGTGGAGGGACTTGAACCCCCGACCTACTGATTACGAATCAGTTGCTCTACCGACTGAGCTACACCAGCAGTCAATATGGTGCGCGATGCGCGACCAATCACAATACCGCATTATACTGTAAGAAAGAGGGATTGTAAAGGGGGTTTTAAACGGTTTCCGACTCGATGGCATCCGGCATACGCCCGTCCAAATGATTTGTCAATTCCCTTCCGGCATCACGGATCATTTTTCCCACTTCGTGCATTTTTTCATCCGAAAAATGAGCTGCAATGCCAAGGCAACATAGTACCATTAACACCTCTCCATCAGGTCGAAACACTGGCGCGGACACCGCATTGATACCCACGATATATTCTTCGTGAGAGGTGGCGTATCCCCGTTTTCGTACCAGATTTAACTCCTCCAAGTACTTGTCTACATCCGTAATCGTATTTTCGGTCATTTTTTCCAGCCCTTTGGAGAGGATCGCCATTCTTTCCCTTTCGCTAGCATAAGCCAAAAAGCACTTTCCATATGAGATCCGTGTGATATGGAATTGCTTGCCCACAGCGACAGAGATTCGAACCGCACTGTCCGCCTCTTCCTTGGCGATGTAGACCACCCTTTCATCGCCCACTTTTTGTACGATGGCTGTGGTCAATCCCGTTTCTTGAGTGATTTTTGCCAGATACTTTTTCCCTAGTGTAAGGTAATCCAGTTGTTCCAGTGCACGCGCTCCCAACACCACCAGATAGGATCCGAGACTGTAACGTTTGGATTGCTTATCATATGAAACGTAATTCATGTCCTCCAATGTGCGCAGGATTCGAAAGCAGGTGGATTTACTGATATCCAGCGCTTGCGAGATCTCGGAGAGGGAACTTTTGCGGTTTTCATAGTTACTCAAATATTGAAGGATTCGGCCTGTGCTGACAATGACAGGCACGTGGTAGCGATTTTCTTCGAGAAACACAGTACACGCTCCTCTGAAATTCCATTTTCTATTTTATTACCACATTTGCAGAAGTCTGTCAAAAAGTTCCTCATACGAGTTACTGTCAATATCTCATTGGCTCTACCCTTCATTTTTTCTTTGCAATTTTTTCTGTACAATTTTTCCAAGAAATTCCCTTTCATTCCCTTTCATATCCTAGCCATCTCGTCCATTCCGTCAAGGGCAAAGGCTTCGCC
>CAMTVR010000005.1:0-8723 GCA_947085265.1 uncultured Bacillus sp.
AAAACCGAAGAGGGGTTCCAAGAGGAAGTGAATCAGCAGCAAAAACCGCTGAAGAAGCGGTGGCATGCTGTGGCCACAAAAGTCGCTCGCCACAATGTGCGCTACCTGCTGCAACCATCGGGGACGCCCATATACCAAGCTCTGAAAGGGCTGAGAGGTTTTTAAAAACCCACAAAAAGAACAAACAAGAAGAGAAACGAGTAAAGAAAACGCTTGCAAGATAGAGGTTGATAAAAAAAATTCTACTGTCAAAAAGAAAAGCACCCACAAAAACTTGACTCAGTCCGATTCATGCGCCACGTGGCGGTTAACCATAAAAATAAGGTATAATTTGCAAGAGAGGGGCTCGATGTCCAATGATGACGGAACAAGAAGGTGATGAACCCTGGTGGAACCTTTTATTTTGGGAGAGGATGGGTTGCTGCGGCTTGTCGACTGGGAGAGTCGGGTTCCTGGTTTGACGGCTGGATTTACGACGCGAAGATGGGGAAATTTATCTTTGCGCGGAGCGGAACAACTGGAACAGGTGACCAGACGCCGGCAGCAGTTGGCAGAACAAGCGGGATTGGCCTTTTCTGGATGGACGTTTGCCGAACAAGTCCATCACACGCATGTCGTCAGAATCGATGCTGACCGTCGGGGGAGTGGCCGCACCGATGAGCAGGAAGCGATTACAGGCGCCGATGGACTGAGCACGGCGTTAATGGATACGGCGTTGGCTCTCTTTTTTGCAGACTGCGTCCCGCTTTATTTTTATGAACCGAAGCGGAGCGTCCTAGCTCTGGCCCATGCCGGATGGCGTGGGTCGACGAAAAATATGGCTGAAAGCATGATCCGTCATTTGCAAGCCAATTGGGGAGTTTCACCAAAAGAGATTTGGGTGGCGATCGGGCCGTCCATCGGTCAGTGCTGTTATCAAGTGGATCAGCCTGTCATGGAGGCCGTGGCAAAGGTGCTGCCCAACCGCCTTGAACAAGTCAGTGATCCATGGGATGGAGACAAGTGGCTCCTTGATCTGAAGGAGCTTAACCGGCTCTTGCTGCGATCGGCTGGTGTCAGGGAAGAGCATATCTGGCTTTCTCGATACTGCACAGCGTGTCATCCGGAACTGTTTTTTTCCTATCGCAAGGAACACAAACAAGCAGGCCGGATGATGGCCTGGATTGGGCGGAAAGAGGGTGAGGGACGATGAACAGGTGGGCAAGCCAGACGAGAGACAATCTGGCCCGGGTCCGGGAGCGCATCGAGGCCGCCTGCCTGCGCAGTGGACGCTCACCGCATGAGGTGAATCTGTTGGCGGTGACCAAATACCTCGATTTGGATAAGATGCGGCAGCTGTTGGAGTTAGGTGTGGAGCACGTGGGAGAAAACCGGGTGCAGTCTGCCGTTCCAAAATGGCAACAGCTTGGGCAACGGGGCACATGGCATTTTATCGGCCATTTGCAAACCAATAAGGTAAGGGATGTGATTGGCCGTTTTCAGTACATCCATTCTTTGGACAGGCTATCGTTGGCTCATGAATTGGACAAGCGGGCTGCTAAAATGGATGTGCCCGTATCCTGTTTTGTGCAAGTGAATGTCTCAGGAGAGACGTCCAAAAACGGCATAAGTCCAGCAGAGGTAATGGGTTTTGTTGAAAAAATAGGAAATATGAAGTATATTCGGGTCGTAGGGTTGATGACGATGGCGCCAATGGTGAACAACCCGGAGGAGGCACGGCCGATTTTCCGCCGCCTGCGAGAAATTCGCGATCAAGTACAGGAGATGCGAATCGACAATGTCCCGGCAGAGCATCTGTCCATGGGAATGTCGGGAGATTTTGAAGTGGCAGTTGAGGAAGGAGCCACCTTTGTCAGGTTAGGTAGGATTTTGTACGAACCGATGGCGAGAGGAGGGTGAACCGATGGGGATGTTGACACGGATCATGAACTTTTTTGGACTGCACGAAGAAGTGGAAGAGATATATGAGGAAATGACAGACGAGCATGCTGTTCTGCCGAGTAAGAAACAGCAAAAAGTGGTCAGTATCCATACGCAGCAGACGGTACGGGTCATCCTTTGTGAACCTCAATCTTATGATGAAGCGCAGATGATCGCCGATCATCTGAAAAATCGCCGTCCGGTGGTGGTTAACTTGCAGCGGATGCGCAAAGAGCAGGCGCGGCGAATTGTGGATTTTTTGAGTGGCACGGTTTATGCCCTCAATGGTCAAATTCAGAAGGTGGGAGCGGATATTTTCATGTGTGCGCCGGATAACGTGGAGATGGAGGGAAGCATCACTGATCTTCTAGCCCAGGATTCATAAACGGGAGAAACGATGAAAGAGGTGAAGAGATGAATATACTGTTTCCGATCATCAATATTGCCTTTCAGGTCTACTTTTGGTTAATCTTTTTTTACGTTTTGAGTTCGTGGATTCCGGGACTGCGGGACAGCAGTGTCGGTGTGGCTATCGGTCGATTGGTTGAGCCCTATCTTTCCATCTTTCGCCGTTTCATCCCGCCCATTGGGTTTATCGATATTTCGCCGATTGTGGCGCTGATTGCACTGCAGTTTATTCAGCAGGGACTGTTCGTCGTCTTGAGAACGATCTTTTGACGGAGAGAGGCCGGAATGAATGGACGAGATTGAAGGGAGATATGTCCACTTTTTGCCAGAGGAACGGCCTTTTTTGGCACGTGTCGAAGATTGGTTGGTTGCTGCAGAGAATCATCGGCAAGTTTGCACGCCGTTTCTCGATCCGAGACAGGCGTTCATTTTGGAATCCCTGGCCCGTGGCAGGGGAGTTGAGACGTTTTTCAACGGAGGACATGAATACGCGGAACGAAAAAGGGCCATTCTGACATCCTGGACACCTGGTGAGTTGACCGCAGAAGATTTTGGATTGACATTATTGGAAGCAAGGTTGCCTTTAAAATTTTCTGGTGCCGTGATGCATCGCCACTTTTTAGGTTCCCTCTTAAATCTCGGGCTGAAAAGAGAGAAAATAGGGGATTTGTGGATGATCGACCGAAAGGAACAAGTGGCTGCACAGGTGATTGTGACGAAAGAGGTGGCCGATTACGTTCTCATGCATTGGCTGAAAGTCGGAAAACAACCGCTCCGGGTTGAAAAAATCCCATGGACCGATATACTTCCGCCGATCGTGAGAACGGAAGAGCTGGCCATTACGCTTCCTTCTCTCCGCCTGGATGCTTTCGTTTCAGAGATTTGCCGCATCTCAAGAGCGAAAGCCCTGGAAATGCTGCGGGAAAAGGAGGTTAAGGTCAATTGGAAGGTGGAGACCGAGGCCGCTGCAACTTTACATATAGGTGACTTGGTTTCAATTCGCCGATACGGTCGTTTTACCCTGCTTGCGATTACTGGCGAAAGCCGACGCGGGCGATTGCGTTTGCTGGTGGGAAAAACGGTCTGAGGGGGTTGTTCAGATAATCTTGTGGAAAGAGGAAGGAATCACAAAGAACCTGTCGAATATAAACTCATGCGATTGCAGTTAAAGTGGAGGTGCGAGCATGCCGTTAACCCCATTGGATATTCATAACAAAGAGTTTAGCAGAAGTTTTCGCGGATATGACGAAGATGAAGTGAACGAGTTTCTCGATCAGATTATCAAGGATTATGAAGCCATCATGCGTGAGATGAAGCGCCTGGAAGAAGAAAACGCCGAACTCAAGGAAAAACTGGCGCATTATACCAATCTTGAAGAAACCTTACATAAATCGATTGTGGTGGCACAGGAGGCAGCGGAAGCGCTGAAGGGGAATGCCCGCAAAGAATCCCAGCTGATCATTCGTGAAGCGGAGAAAAATGCGGATCGGATTATCAACGAGGCGCTGCTTAAATCCCGCTCTGTCATCACGGAAATCGATGAATTAAAAAAGCGTTTGGCCGTTTACCGTACCCGTTTCCGGACCCTCTTGGAAGCGCAGTTGGAGATGCTGGAGAGCGAAGAGTGGGATTTCTTCGATGAGGAAGAACAAGATGTTGAAATGAGAGAAAATGCATGACATCCAGGTCTTTTTTTGACCGTCCTGGAAATGATGGATATAATGTATAGAAGTTGTTTGGCTTGAACGCCGATATATAGAAAAGAGGGTTCAGCATGGATTACAGCAAGTCGATCAATTTGCCGCGGACCGACTTTCCCATGCGTGGAAATCTTCCAAAACGTGAACCGGACATACAAGCATGGTGGGAAGAAGTGGATATTTATCAAAAGGTTCAGGAACGGCAAAAGGGCAAGCCGAAATTCATTCTTCATGACGGTCCGCCCTATGCCAATGGAGATATCCACATCGGTCATGCATTGAATAAAATTTTGAAAGACATGATTGTCCGCTTCAAGTCGATGAGCGGATTTGACGCCCCTTATGTGCCCGGGTGGGATACTCATGGCTTGCCCATTGAGCAGGCCATTATCAAGAGCCAAAAGCTGGACCGGCACAAGATGGATGTGTTGGAGTTCCGAGAAAAGTGCAAGGAGTACGCCTTGTCGTATGTGGATCGGCAACGGAATCAGTTCAAGCGATTGGGTGTGCGCGGTGACTGGAAAAACCCTTACTTGACATTGATGCCTGAGTATGAAGCGGAGCAGATTCGCGTTTTTGGACAGATGGCCAAGAAGGGGTATATTTACAAAGGATTGAAACCGGTCTACTGGTCTCCATCTTCAGAAACGGCGCTGGCCGAAGCGGAAATTGAGTACTACGACAAACGTTCCCCTTCGATTTATGTCAAATTTCCGGTGAAGGATGGCAAAGGCATTTTGCCGGCAAAGAACACGTATGTCGTCATCTGGACCACCACGCCATGGACTTTGCCAGCCAATCTGGGTGTCGCGGTCCATCCAGATTTTACTTACCTCCTTATCCAAGTTGGTGAGGAGCAGTATGTGATCGCGGAAGGGTTATTGTCTCAGGTCCAGACAGCGATCGGATGGGAAAAAGTGGAAGTCAAGCAAAAGTTTGTCGGTAAACAGCTGGAAGGGGTTGTTTGTCGTCATCCATTTGCCGATTACCAACGGGATTCCTTAGTTGTGCTCGGGGAGCATGTCACATTGGAGGCGGGGACCGGCTGTGTGCACACGGCGCCCGGACACGGGGAGGACGATTTTTATGTCGGTCAGAAATACGGATTAGGCATTTTGTCACCCGTTGATGATAAAGGGTATTTCACCGAAGAGGCGCCCGGGTTTGCGGGGTTGTTTTACGAAGAAGGGAACAAGGCGATCACGGCAAAGCTGGAAGCAGAAGGAATGCTTTTGAAGTTGGATTTTATCACGCACCAGTATCCCCATGACTGGCGAACGAAGCAGCCGGTGATCTACCGGGCGACGGAACAGTGGTTCGCTTCCATTGACGGTTTTCGTGAACAAATGTTGGAAGAAATTCAGCATGTACGGTTTACACCCCGATGGGGTGAACAGCGCCTGTACAACATGATCCACGATCGGCGCGACTGGTGTATATCACGGCAGCGCGTCTGGGGTGTGCCTATACCGATTTTTTATTGCGCCGATTGCGGGGAGATCATCATTGATGATGCAGCCATTGAGCACGTCGCCCAGTTGTTTGAGCGTGAGGGATCTTCTGCCTGGTTTGCACGGTCGGTGGAGGAGCTAGTTCCTCCCGGCTTGACGTGTCCGTCCTGTTCCGGCACATCGTTTACGAAAGAAACCGACATCATGGATGTCTGGTTTGACTCTGGTTCCAGCCATGCCGCGGTGTTGAAAAAACGGGAAGATTTGGCATGGCCGGCTGACATGTATTTGGAAGGTTCGGATCAGTACCGTGGATGGTTTAACTCTTCCATTTCGACATCTGTTGCCACGACGGGGAAGGCTCCCTATCGCCAGATACTCAGCCACGGTTTTACCCTGGATGGCGAGGGCCGTAAAATGTCCAAATCCCTGGGCAACGTAATCGTTCCCCAAAAAGTGATGGAACAGCTGGGGGCGGATATCCTGCGCCTGTGGGTAGCCTCCGTGGATTATACGGGAGATGTGCGGATTTCAGACAACATCCTCAAGCAAATCGCCGAAGTGTATCGGAAAATCCGCAATACATTCCGCTTTCTGCTAGGCAATCTTTACGATTTCGAGCCGCAGACGCACCGCGTGCCATTGACCGATCTTCCGGAGCTGGAACAGTACATGATTTACCGACTGCAGGAAGTGGAAAGACGAACCTTTGAGGCGTACGAAGCCTATGAATTCCATCTCGTCTATCACACGGTGAACAATTTCTGTACGGTGGACCTGAGTCAATTTTACTTCGACATCTCAAAGGATATTCTGTATACCCAAGGGACAGATGCGCCCGAACGGCGGGCCGTTCAGACCGTTCTCTATGAGGTTCTCCATTCCCTGGTCAGGTTGGTGGCACCGATTCTTCCCCATACGGCGGAAGAGGTGTGGAGGCATATGCCAGGAACGGAAGTGATCAGCGTCCAGCTGACAGACATGCCGCGGGAAGCCCGGCTGGCCTTGGATCAGGAGGTTATCCGGCGTTGGCGGAAATTCATGGAGCTGCGGGACGTCGTGCTGAAGGCGCTTGAGGATGCGCGGAAAGAGAAGGTGATTGGCACATCACTGGCTGCTTCCGTGGATCTTTATCCGGATGAGGAGACGTATCAGTTGCTGAGCCAATTTCAAAATTTGGATAAGCTTTTTATCGTTTCTCATGTCTCGCTTCATCCGCCAGGCGCTGAGATCAGAGCTCATCAAACCATTCCCTTGCTCGTGGCAGTCAAGCACGCGGAAGGCGAGAAGTGTGAACGCTGTTGGACCATCTCGCCGGAAGTGGGAACCCACCCCGTTCATCGGACGCTTTGCCGGCGGTGCGCCGAGGCCGTGGAGAAGTACTACAGTGATGCCGTTTAGCCGGACATGCTCGGTTTATCAAAGGGGTCATTGATACGAGGCGGAACATCCGCCTCGTATCTCGCTTTATGAGGCCGATGAATGAACAGAGTAAGGAATGGGGGAATGAAATGAAATATTATTTCGTGGCCTTGCTGATTGTGTTGCTTGACCAGTGGAGCAAATGGCTCGTGATGGAAAACATGGGATTGGGAGAGTCGATCACCCTGATTGAAAACTGGTTGTATCTGACTTCCCATCGCAATGCCGGGGCGGCTTTCGGGATTCTGCAGGGGCAACAGTGGCTGTTTATCGTCATCACCGTCGTGGTCATCGGTGTGATCCTTTATGCACTGCAAAAGTTCCGTCAAGAGCGGTTGCTTGCTTTGTCGCTAAGCCTGATCCTGGGTGGAGCGATTGGCAATTTTATCGATCGGTTGAGATTTGGCGAAGTGGTGGATTTTATCGATGTGCGGATCTTTACATACCATTATCCGATTTTTAACGTGGCCGATTCAGCCGTTGTGATAGGCGGGGTGTTGCTAGCCATTTCCATGTTGCGTACCAGCCCTCCTGTTTCCAAGGGATTCACTGTCCAAGGAGGGGCTTCCAACGGCAATCCTTCCAAAGCTGAACCTTCCTCGAAAGGAGATGTTTCTTCGCATGAGGATATTACAGATGCAAAAGGTGACACTAAATGAGCGCCCAAGGATTGAAGAAGTATCTGTGGGAAATCGATGTGGAAGACATGGGAGAGCGGATCGACAAATTTTTGTCCAGGCAATTATCCGATGTCTCTCGTTCACAGATCCAGCAGTGGATCAAAGCAGGACATGTGACAGTGAATGGGATATCCATTAAAGCCAGTTACCGGTTGTCCGTTGAGGACGTGCTGGAGCTGGTTGTCCCGCCACTCCTCCAGCTGCGAATCGTCCCTGAATCCATTCCACTAGACATTGTTTACGAAGACGGGGATCTACTGGTTGTCAACAAGCCACGAGGGATGGTGGTACATCCGGCGCCCGGTCATGATACAGGGACACTGGTCAATGCGTTGCTTCATCACTGCCATGACTTATCAGGGATCAATGGTGTTTTGCGTCCGGGGATTGTGCATCGGATTGACAAGGACACGTCCGGCCTTTTGGTCGTTGCTAAGCATGACCAGGCGCACGAGTCACTGGCGCGTCAGTTGGCTGAACACACGGTCCGGCGGGAATACCTGGCTCTGGTGCACGGGAATGTATCGGTCGACCACGGGACCGTGGATGCGCCGATTGGACGTGACCCGGCAAACCGTCAGCGGATGGCGGTGGTGACAAAGGGCGGTAAAACCGCGGTGACCCATTTTACCGTTGAGAAGCGCCTGGGCGCATACACCTTTCTTCGACTACGGCTGGAGACGGGGCGAACCCATCAGATCCGGGTGCACATGAAGTACATTGGTCATCCGCTGGTAGGCGATCCCAAGTATGGGCCGCGTCGCACCCTGCCCATCGACGGACAGGCACTGCACGCGGCTGTTTTGGGCTTTGTTCACCCGCGAACGGGAGAGTTCCTGCTGTTTGAGGCGCCGTTGCCAGCGGACATGCAAAAACTGTTGGATGAATTGTCACTGGAGACAAGGGAGTGAGTATCTTGGTCTTGGCATCATGAAAGAGTTTATCATGCCAGTCTTGAATTGATGTGGTGAGAGGCATCCTTTTATCTAAAAGGTGAGTCGCGTATGAGTAAAATGTTTGTGGGTGAGGGCACTAAAAATCAGCCCCCTCATTAAGAACGGGTGAAACCCGTGCTTAATGAGGGGGACACCAAGCGAAGCGCGGTAGAAAAAGTGTGAAAAACAAATGGAACGAGGGCCCCT
>CAMTVR010000006.1:0-106114 GCA_947085265.1 uncultured Bacillus sp.
CAGTTGACCATAGCGCTTATCGTTGGATTTACTTTACGCTATGTAGATATTAACGATGTCATCTTCAATTTTTGTGGCGTTATTATTGGATACGGGATATTTAAGGTATTTATGATTGTATTCAGATTCCTAGTACATAAAATGAGTATCAAACTGAACACCTTTTTGAAATACATTTATGAAATAAAGTGATCACGTTCATCCTAGATTTCGCAAGCAACATCACATAAGCCATCTTCTTTCCAGATGATTCCCACCTTCTTTTCTCCATTTCCCTGTGCTACAATAACTTTTGTTGGACAGGCGTTTGGTTAGTTTTGGGGGTGGGTGGATGTGAGGAGAATACGGAATGAAGCGGGGAGACGACGCAGATTTTCTGCATCGATGCTATCGTTGTGTCTCCTTTTGTTGTTCACAAGTGGATTTTCCAGTGTTGCACATGGTCAGGAAAACTTGCAATTGAATGTCAAATCGGCGATTCTGGTCGATGCTGATTCGGGGAAAATTTTATATTCATACAATCCGGATCAGCCACTACCTCCTGCCAGCATGACCAAAATGATGACCGAATATCTGGTGCTGGAAGCGATTGAGCAAGGGAAAATTTCTTGGGAGCAAAAGGTCAAGGTCTCCGATGCGGCTGCCAGCCTGGAAGGATCGCAAGTGTGGCTCTATCCAGGGGAGGAGCGAACCGTCAAAGAACTGTTTACGGCGATGGCGGTATACTCGGCCAATGATGCCACGGTAGCTCTGGCAGAACTGATCGGTGGAAGCGAAACCGGCTTTGTTCAAATGATGAATGAAAAGGCGAAAGCAATCGGGATGAGAAACACCAATTTTGTCACAAGTAGCGGCTATCCCCCAGAGGATATGAAGCCAGAGTACCGGCCACAAGTGGACGGCGAGCACCTCATGTCAGCGGAGGATTCGGCTATCCTGGCGCGGGAATTGATTCAAAAACAGCCAACTATCTTTGAATTTACGACCATTCCGAAGGCTGTTTTCCGTGAAGGGGAAGGCAAGGGAGAGGTCCAGATGTATAACTGGAACTGGCTGATTAAACCGCTTGTTTTTGCCTATGAGGGGGCCGATGGCCTGAAAACGGGAAACACAGAGGCAGCTGGCTACTGTATAACAGCTACAGCCAAGCGCGGTGACATGCGCTTAATCGCAGTGGTGATGGGTGCAAATACCATCGAGGAGCGGTTTAGAGAGGTCCGAAAGCTTCTGGATTGGGGATTTAGCCAGTTTACAGTGCAAACTGTCCTGAAAGGAAAAGAGGCAGTTGAAGGATTTGAAGAGGCGCCGGTTGTGGATGGCAAAAAAACACGAGTGAAAGTTGTTCCTCAGCAAAATTTATCCATTGTCGTGCCTAAGGGTGAAGAAGTGGCATATCAACCAGAAGTCACATGGGATCAGGAGTCGTTGAAGGCGCCGGTCAACCAGCAGCAGGTTGTTGGCTGGATAAAAATGGTTCGGAAAGATGGACAGGCTGAATCCTTTTTGTCCAATATCCCACCAGAAGAGCAGAATGCAGTGGCCATGATCGCCCAAGAGGATGTAAAAAAGGCAGGGTTTATCCAGCTTTTCTTCCGTTCCATCAAGGATATGATCATCGGTGTGTTCAGGGGAATTGCAGGGAATTCATCAACATAGGATTTTGATCCTAACAGGCGATTTGAAACGGAAGCGTTGTAAATTTTTCTTTTCGGTTGTGTATTTTCTTGGTCATCTTTTGGGAAGACTCTCGTCCTGTTCTTAGGGATGAGAGTTTTTTGCATCGGACATAAATGGTGGAGGGTATTCGTGCGATTGGTGTTATCGGAATGGAGGGGTAAGGGTGTTAGATAGCAAGCGACTGCGTGAGGATTTTGCGACGATTCGCGAAAAGCTCAGCTACCGAAATGAGGATATCAGTGGCCTGGATCGCTTTCTCGAACTGGATGAGCAGCGACGAAGGTTACTGCAACAAAGTGAAGCGTTGAAAAACCGGCGGAATACAGTAAGCCAAGAAGTGGCAGTGAAAAAGCGGCAGGGTGAGCCTGCTGATACATTGATTGAAGAGATGCGGGAAGTGGGAGAACAAATCAAGCGATTGGATGATCAACTGCGGGAAGTAAAGGGAGAACTTGATGCCATTCTTCTTTCCCTTCCCAATATTCCCCATGAGAGTGTTCCGGTCGGTGAAACGGAGATGGACAATGTTCCGGTTCGTTTCTGGGGAGAGAAACAGACGTTTTCTTTTACTCCAAAGGCCCACTGGGAGATTGGGACAGAACTGGGACTGTTGGACTTTGAGCGAGCCAGCAAGGTGACCGGATCCAGGTATGTATTTTACAAGGGATTGGGCGCGCGGCTGGAGAGGGCGTTGCTCAACTTCATGTTGGATTTACATACTTCCGAACACGGCTATGAGGAGATGTTTCCGCCGTTTATCGTCAACCGTCACAGTCTCCTTGGGACCGGGCAGCTGCCGAAATTTGAGGAGGATGTCTTCCGAATTGCCGGACAGGAGGATTATTTAATACCGACCGCAGAGGTTCCGGTGACCAACTTTTACCGGGACGAGATCCTTTCTGCAGAGCAACTTCCTTTACGTTTTGCGGCGTACAGCGCCTGTTTCCGATCGGAAGCGGGAGCGGCAGGCAGGGATACTCGAGGTCTCATCCGGATGCACCAGTTCAACAAGGTGGAGTTGGTGAAGTTTGTTGAGCCCCAGCACTCTTATGAGGAGCTGGAACGTCTCGTCCAGGACGCGGAGCGGGTGTTGCAACTGTTGGGTTTGCCTTACAGGGTGGTTCTGATGTGTACGGGTGATCTCGGGTTTACAGCGGCCAAAAAGTACGATCTGGAAGTGTGGTTGCCGGCCAGCGGCCAGTACCGTGAGATTTCTTCTTGCAGCAATTTTGAAGATTTCCAGGCGAGACGGGCCAACATACGTTACCGGCCTCATCCGAAAGCAAAACCAGAATTTGTTCATACGCTTAACGGATCCGGGCTGGCCATTGGGCGTACGATGGCGGCGATTCTTGAGAATTATCAACAGGAGGACGGCAGTGTTATCATTCCAGAGAGGCTGCGAGAGTATATGGGCGATTTGGACGTGATCCGTCCCAAATCTTAAGGATGTATTTTATCTTGGGTGTTAAAAAAGAGAAGCAAAACTTTTTGAATCGGTCACAAGTTCGGCTTCACTTGAATGGGCTGGTCCGTTGCGTTATAATTTCATGGTGGAAGTGTCCGTAGGGACATGATGGAGAGGTGGTCGAGTGGTTTAAGGCAGCGGTCTTGAAAACCGCCGAGGGTTCACGCCCTCCGTGGGTTCGAATCCCACCCTCTCCGCCATCTATCCGTTTTTTAACCAACTACATAAAGAACCGAAAAGAAAGTCGTCCTGTTTCCGGACGGCTTTTTTTTTGGGGTTTAAAATATTACACCGAAAATAGGCGATTTACGGAGGAACAAAAGCCTTCTTAAACCCATATGCTAGCCTAGGAACTCAGGAGTACGAGGAGGATTGACATGAGTGACATGGAAAAATACCATCCAACAGCTCCTCTCCCTCAAAAGATGGCAAAACATCCTGTGTCAAGAGAGAAGTTGTTAGAGGAAATCCAGGCGGTGGGATTCGCTTTGACCGAGCTGAATCTTTATCTGGATACGCATCCATGGGACCAACAGGCTTTGGGTGACTTGAACAGTTTGTCAAAACATTATCGGATGTTGACCCACGAATATGAATCCTACTTTGGTCCGCTTTACAATTTTGGCCACTCGATAAGCCCATATCCCTGGAAATGGAACGAACCGCCATGGCCATGGCAAATGTAACCTGAAGGCAAGAAAAACAATCTGAGGAGGAAATGATCGAGGATGTATCCCTACGAAAAGCCCCCTGTAGCCAGCAATTTCAAGAAGTGGTATCCCTATTACAGCCCCCATGATCCTTGTCCCCCGATAAAAGAGAAATATTATCTAACCCCTCCCAACTTGTATTTGGGATTTCAGCCGCCAGGTTTGCCGCGATTTGAGATCCACGAAGCGTTACGGCGGGGTACACTGTGGAAAGACTTGTATAGTCCCTATAACAAAAGATTGCCGCACTAGTTTCAAAGCGTCGTTGTATTAAAGGGAAGCGTTCTGACATTATCAGCAGAGGAGTGAAAGATCACCGTGTGGGTCTATGAGAAACGTTTGCAGTATCCGGTTCGGGTCAGCCAATGTAATCCCATGCTGGCCAAGTTTTTGATTGAACAGTACGGCGGTTCCGATGGTGAACTGGCAGCGGCATTGCGTTATCTGAATCAGGCTTATACGATTCCCGACAAGGTAAAAGGACTGCTCATCGATATTGGGACGGAGGAGTTTGCACACCTGGAAATGATTGGAACAATGGTATACAAGTTGACCAAGGATGCGACTCCAGAACAATTGAAGGAGGCAGGATTGGGAGATCATTACGCGAACCACGACAAAGCTCTGTTCTACCACAATGCAGCAGGTGTTCCATGGACGGCGTCATATATCCAGGCTAAGGGAGATCCTTTTGTAATCTGAGGAACAAAATACCCCAGCCACTCAGCTGGGGTTTTCTTTTGTCAGCACCGCGATCACCTTTTTCGTGCATACTGCAAGTAAAACTTTAACAAAAAGCCCGGCAAGCGCCGGGTTATTGTGTTGCGGGTTATTTTTGTGCCGGCAAGCTGAATTCTTTCAGGTTCCGGTAAATGCCGGGATGTATATAATAGGCATCCGCCAGCTCATACGCGAGCATGTAGTTGTCGTCCACTTTCTCTGCACTGACTTTACTGGCGGTTTCGCGGCTCCACTCAATTCGCACTGCGGTCTCTTCCTTTTCATTCCCTTTCAAATCCTCAAACGTCGAAAGACCCCACACTCGAACTAGGCTCACATTCGGATGCTTATGCAGGATTTCACCATAAGCCGCTGTGGTACTGCCCAATTTTCGAACATAATCCTTCTCATCCCAAATCGCATCCGGATGGATATGCACATTCACGATTTTGTCGTTCGGTTCGGCCGTGCCGGCGTGGTCCACAATTTCAATCTTTTTTAGGGTCTCATCATTTATACGAACGACCCACGTCCCCTTTGCCTTTTTCAGCGCTTCTTTGACGTTGGCCTCGTTTAGCTCCACATTCGGCCATTCAGCTTTTTGTTCTTGTTCATGCGCCGGCTGCTGATTGGAAACTGGCGCCGTGGAGTCATTGTCCTTGGCATAGTTATAAAAAATTGCAATAAGAAAAATCACTGCGAGAATGGCCTGCCACCACTTCAACTCTTTCTGGTTTTCTTCCTTCTTTTCTTCTGACACATAAAACCCTCCCATTTCGGTTTATTTTTAGTATGAGATATTGTAAGTTGAAAATTCCCCAAAAGGCAATAGTAAGAAAGATAGGAAACAATCATCTTTATCAAAAAAAATTCCCGGGCTATACAGCCCGGGATTCTTTTAGGCATCTACGATATAAACCAGCCAACCGAATCGCTTCTCCAGCTTTTCCTTCCCAGCTTGAGCATCTTCAAAGCTGGAAAACGTGCCGGTCATCAGGCGATATTTCTTCCCGTCTTCCTTGATATAAACCAACCAGCCGAATCGCTTCTCCAGCTTTTCCTTCCCAGCCTGAGCATCTTCAAAGCTGGAAAACGTGCCGGTCATTAGGCGGAATTTCTTCTCGCCCTGTTGTTTTGGCTCAAACGACTGCCCACGCCAGGGCAATCCTGTCCATTCAATTACACCACGAGCAATTGCCTGCGCGATAGCTGCCTGACCAGAGGCGGACTGCAGATAGGCTGCATCCTTGGCGTTCGATACGAATCCGCACTCCACGATGACGGCTGGCATACGGGTCTCTCTGATTACATGATAATAGTCATCTTGTGGATTTACTTTGCTGGCTTTTGACTTGGTACCACGATTGTTAAGTGGAGTAAGCTTGTCTATCCACTTTGCAATTGCCTCAGCCAGCTCATCACCTTTTGACTTCGCCTCATGGATGGTATGCCAAACTTCAAAACCCCTGGCCGCCGGTGAGGCGGCAGCGTTACAATGCAACGAAACAAATGCATGGGCGCCCCACCGGTTAGCTTCGTCGGTTCTTTGCTCCAGGCTTTTAGTGATGTTGCCAGTCCTTGAAAGCTTAACTTCCAATCCGTGCCGCTTCAGATGGTCAGCAGTGCGGAGGGCAATGGCTAAAACGACATCCGCCTCTCTGACCCCATTGCCAATGGCACCGGGATCAGAACCACCGTGTCCCGCATCGAGATAAATGCGCATTCTTCAATCCCTCCTTGTCAATCCACCCAATTTGCTGTAATTTTCCCTCGCCTCGTGACTTTGTTTCCGTCTATCATGCCTGTCCATTCGTGCACGATGACGGAATATCCATCCGGAAGCTCCACGCGCACTTGCCACTTTCCGACCCCGATTTTCTCCAGTTCCTTTGTGACGGTGATTTCTTCACCCTCGCGCGCGAAAAAACGAACCTGGACATCCTGCACGTCAACGGGATTCCCATAAAAATCCCGAAACTGAGCAGTGATGAGGATTGTATCTCCCCACTGCATCGGCTACCTCACCTCGAAAGTGACAGTCCGTTCCTTCGCTTCAATTTCCACAGGCCGGACTGCCGTCTCAAAATCGACTGGTCGCACAGAAACAGAAAAGTCAATGTAGACGTTCGGCTTGCCCAGTAACAGATTTCTGAGTGTTTGGACTGTTGTTCTTACCAGCTTACCAAAGAGTCGCCGTGCCGTTTGGGATTGTCGCTTCACAAATGCCGTCAAGCGCCGCCTGGATTGCGCTACAAAAACAGCCAGGATGGAGACTTTCCGGCTGGTCTGAGTCTCCACCCGTGCGCCTGTCCCAATTCTCCGGATTGTCTGCGTCAGCTCCTGGAAAAAACGGCTTGTCTTTCGCTGCGTCTGCGCTGACGTGGAGATGGTAGAGGACAAGCTGCGCCTCGACTGTGCACTATAAACAGCTGCCTCTACCAGTTTCCGTGCGGCTTGTATGACCAATTCCTCGCGCATCCCTGTCCGTCTCACTGTTTGTGCAGAGTAGGCGAGCAACTTCTCCACCGCACGCCTGGTCTGCGCCTGGTAGTATCCGTGTGTGACAATAACCCGCCTAGTCTGCACCATGATGGCCGTTGTTTCCGGCTGGTAGACTTCTGCAATCCACATGACTGCGCCGAGATCCAAAGCACCATTGATAGTTGTTCCAATCCGCACGTTTTCACTGCGCTTGATCGAAAGTGCATTTGCATCCCAAGTCATTTCAATGACCATCTGCGATTGTCTTGGGATGTCAATTGAGCCGCTTGCTTTCACTTCCGCTTGCATGTTCTCATCTAAAACGGAAATATTAATTGTGCTTATGGAATTGCTTGGATTTCTGACGAAAACGATAAACTTTTGAATCGGCCCAAGCTCAAGTGGGTATCCTGCCGGAAAATCAAAGACGGCAATCCCAAAACCACTTGGATTTTTCATGTACTTGTCGTCCGGTGCGTAAGGATTGTCTTGCACATCCCCAATTGAACCAGAAATGTTGAATTGTGTAACAATCGCACTAGGACTTAACTGCTGTTGCGCCAATTAAACCGCCTCCGCGATCCCTGTCGCCTCCAAGAGCACGCTGCCATCATTCATGACCTGTTCATCGCTTGTGACGCGTGCGCGTACCCAAAAATACTTACGTCCATCAGGCCCTTCACCAACATCTCCTAAGCTGAGTGGTTCGCCCCAGTTTCCGTATTGACCCGGCTGACCATTCACATCGGGAGCGAGTGACCATTTGTCAATCGTTCCGCCCGCCTGTTCGTCTGCTGGAACGGGACGAACGACAACGTTTCTGATGACGAACCCAGGATCAGCTTCCGCATAGATTCTGGTTTCATCTATCTGAGATAAATCAATGCGTAAGCTAAATGCGATAGGGTTGGAAAAATCACCCGCCAAAGAAATGGCGGCTCCAGAGTCGGAAAAGTAAAGCTTAAACATCTTCATCTACCTCCTGCTTTTCCTGCTGCTTCGGATTCATGAATAGGCCAATCGCGACCACTATCGTCAGAACAACATCAATTGCCGTTTCCACGGCTTCCTGTTCCAATTCAATGCCAAGAATGCTTTTCGCTGCAAAAACAATTAGGGCTGCAATCGGCCCGACAAGTGCTTTGTTCATGCACCAACACCTCCTTTCATCAGAAAAATAATCGCGCCAATAATCACGCTGATTATCGCGCTGGCCAGTGCGGTTATGAAGGCTCCGGCGATCGTTCGCCGGAGCCATGTTTGACTTGCCTTCAACTCCTTTACTTCCTCAAGTGCAGCATCGGCTTTTTGGAGCGCGTCGCGGCTGCGTTCGTCGGCTTTTTCCGCGCGGTCAGTCCTTTCTTCAAGCCGGGTGATGCGCTCATCTAACCGCCGCACTCCCGCAGCCACCTCCTGCACGCTGTCATAAATTTCCCTGAGCGTTATAACGACGCCGCCTTTCTCGTTGCTCACTTGAACACCCCTCCCGTCATTGCCCAGGCTTGTGAAATTTGCTCCTCGGATTGCCTAATAGGGCATCGAATTCGGCTTTGACGGAATGGTATCCAACGGCAAGTCTTCCCTGGTCAGGGTTCCAGGTCATATAAGCATTGGCTGCCGAATGAATGTAGGGATGATAGGATAAATCACAGTATTCAAAGGCTCCGCCAGTCTGGTCGTATTGCGTCCGTTTGATGTAGAACCGCGCATCACTGACGATCCCGGCATTGTAAAGCTCCAGAAGCGCCCTTCCGGCGTTTGCGTGATCTGGATGGTCGTCGTGGTACGTCATCGTTTTATGTTTGATTCCAGGAAAGCGAATCTCCCAAGTTCGAATAACGGCCTTTACTTGATCGACCGTGACCTGACCGTCTTCCAAGTTGTGAATTTCCATATTGGATTCAGGCACGCCTAGCGCTTTGACAGCTTCAACAAATTCTCTAATCCTGGCAAACCCAAATTCCGTGCGGTCAAAAGATGAATATCCTTCTGCTTCCGGGTTATGTGTTTTGCAATGCCACGCACAATTGGCCGTGCCGTTAAGAACGTTGAACGCATTGGAAGCCCGGCCATGCGTGAGTAGCACCACATAGACGTCATTCCCGGCAAACAGATGGTTCACAATCGCCACACCCATGCTCAGCGTTTCGTCGTCTGGATGAGGAACATAAAACACCGCTTTAGGCACCATTTCCCCTTTCCCTCTCTTTGACCGTTTGGTTTATGGGAAAAAGAAAAACGCCGTTATTCGGCGTTTGCCTCTTTCTTCAATTTTTCTATTTCCTCTCTCAGCTGCTCGACTTGCGCGAAAAGCACCGCATTCTCTTGAGTAAGAGCGGCGATTCGGGTGGTTAGATTGGCGATGATTCTCTTGACGTCAATTTGAACTTCCTGGTTTTGTTGCATCTTTACGCCTCCTCGCTTTCTTTTTCCATGTCCACCCAGTAGACATCTTCATGACCAATGCGCAGTCCGACAATTCTTAGATCCGTAACTCCATGTCCTTCTAAAACAAAGCTTCCATCTCGTTTTTCCAACACCCGCACATCTGGATTGCTCGGAAAAACTGCATATTTGCCGATCGCTTTTGATAGCTTTTTGTCAAAATAGACGATTTTTTGCCCGTCCACGGCAACGTCAAACAGAATGTCCTCGATAAGCACGCGGGGGCTGTCGATTGGCGACATCCCCCATACTTTCCCGTCAATCTCGATCGATCCGCCTGTCTTTGTACCGTTTGGATTGAAAATATGCCTAGCGGCATCATTCACGAAAATCGTAACTGTCCCATCTGTAGCTTGCCGGATATAATTGCCAGAGCTTTGTTTCCATCTTGCTGTCCCCCCAGTCATGTCAACATGCGGCCCGCTATAACTAAAATAGATTATATTTGTATTTGAATACCCAACTACATAGTTAGCCCAAACATCCGAAGCTTGTACATCATATTGCACCCTTAATCTTCCAAATAATTCCAACCTACCGCTTGATCTTAGATCAAAATAAACATTAGTCTGCCCCAAATAACGATAAATAGATGGTGCATTTGGTGTATCATAACCAAACCACAACGTCATTGAAGAAGGATTTCCATATCCTAGATATAAACTGCCACCGACGTATGCGTTCTGAGTGGTTTGCAGGCTCCCGAGAAATGTTCCAGTCACCCCGACAAGACTCCCAGTAAAAGTCCCGTTTACCCCATTAAGCGTGCCTGTAATCGTGCAGTTTTGAATGCTCGAGTTGATGATGTTGGCATTCTGCACAGTAATGTTTAAAAAAGTTGCGTTTGATGCTGTGATGGTCCCCGTGATGGTGGCGTTTTGTGCAGTAATAGGCCCGCGAACAATCAAGCTGTCTGCAATGATGTCGCCGACAAAATCACCTGAATAATTTTGAGGATTGCTGATAGTATCCTGAATAAGCTGCTCCGCTTCCTCCAGCGTTACGGTTGTCGTTTCTAAGTTTGCGATCGCTTGCTGAAGTTCCTGGCGCGCCTGTTCGATTTGCCGCTGCGCCTCCTCCAGCGCTTCCTGTGCTTTTTGCCAGGCTCCTTCCGGCGTTTCAGCGCCAATCTCGCCAGCTTCCGTCGGGGAGCACTTGATCCATTGCGTGCCGTCCCAGTACATGAGAACGTTTGGAATAACAGAGGTATTCAGCCACAAAGCTCCGGGTTGCGGATTTCCCGGTGGCGTCGGGCTTTTGATTATTTCTTTTTCCGCGCCAACTTCATCCGGTTCTGTTGGCGTCACTTTGACCCAAGCCGAGCCGTCCCAGCGTTTCAGGACGTTTGGAACGGTCGACGTATCAAGCCACAGCTGCCCGATGGCCGGGTTCTCAGGCGGTACAGAGGATTTGAAAATCGTCTCACCGCCAGCCTCCCATTGCGCCTGCTTCCGGCGAATGGTCTCCTGGATGTCGGCCACGACCTCCGGCAAAGAGAAAAGGATTGGCCTATACCGCCCGAGCGTGACCTTGTCTCTGGACGGGTCGGAATAGCTGCGCTCCACCTGGATGACACGCGCCTCCAAGATGAGTGGCTGGTCGTGCACGTAATCATGAACCGTCACCGTGTCGCCCAGGCGAACTTCCTCGTGCTCAAACCCCGCCATACGTTCCAGGACAGCGACGTTCACCTCATAGGTGAAGCGCCCGTTGATGCGGTTTTGAAGCTCGTCCCATGTCTTTTGCAGCAGACGTGCGGGGTTCGTTTCCTCGTTATCCTCAAAAACATCGAACAGGTGTTTGCCATTGACGCCCCACACTTGCAGGGCATCCTCATCACCGACCCAATCCTGCCCGGCCGGTTTGTCGGCCGGGTCGCCGTTTGCCTTGCTCCACGTAACGCCGGAAAACGTGACGCGGTTCCCGCTATCATCCGATTTTCCTAGTCCGATGAGGGCGGTGGCGAGCTTTGTGACGTCTTCCGTTCTAGTCACGCCTTCCATGTCTTTGGCG
Organism: uncultured Bacillus sp.; assembly: GCA_947085265.1. GTDB lineage: Bacteria > Bacillota > Bacilli > ZCTH02-B2 > ZCTH02-B2 > Bacillus_BB. The sequence goes on from CAMTVR010000006.1 coordinate 11,515, forward strand.
TACTCGAAACGCTTCCCGGTGAACCGCCCGCGCCATGCCAGCAAATCCACGTAACGACCCGTGACGCGCCCCGCTTCAAACGTCACGCGGAACCGGAGCTCACCGCCAAAAGCCTCCAGGATTTTCCGAACGGCAGCGAGCACGGTGGGATAATCCCGCAAATCCAGCGTGACCGAACCGGTCCACTGGACGATGCCCCTTTGCCACCTTGTGCCAGCCAGCACGAAATCAAGGGCTTCCTCGGCTGTACCGACAAACGTCATCGGGCGCACGATGTCGTTATTCAGTTCGGTCGCGGCCGTTTCCGCATAAACCTGACGGATACGCTCACCGCTCTCTTCCGTAATATCGTCGATGGTTTCAATCCTGAACAGCTGGAAGACACCGTCCAAGTCCCGCAACACGACATAGCCGCGGGCCTGGATTTTCGCCGCATCTTCGTGATTGAGCGGCACAGAAAACTTGTAGGTGGCAAAGCCGTCTTCCAGCCGCTCGGTGTGCGTATCGTCGAAGAATGGACAGGCTTCAGGCGCTTCAGTGGACAGGACAGCCACCGGGTTCTCGTAACGGTCCAGGATAAAAAGCTGCGCCATCACAACCACCTCTCTCGCCACGTCACCACAACGTCAGCCGCATCAGACGGTGTCACTCCGATGATTGAACCGGTCCTTGGAGGCAGACGCAAAAATTCGCTTGCCACATCCAGAAGCTCCATCGACAAAAAGCCATTACGGAGCACCACTGCCCGCTCACAGTCGATAACAAGCTCATCACCGGCCGTTGCGATGTTCGGCACCTCTTGAGGCTGGATGGTGTAGAACTTCTCCACAATCACGGCGTTGAACCACATAGGCGCCGGTGGATGCGTACCATAAGCACCTGCGTGGAGCTGAACGGCAGCCAGCTGCTTCGTGCTGTACTGGTTTTTCACGTCCACATATTGGGCGGTCCGGCGGCTGTGGAATTGACGCTTCTGGTAGTCGTACTTTCCGATAAACGCCTTCCACACATTCCCACGCCGCTCAATCTGTATGACACCGTGGAAATTGTTCCACACGCCGGGCTTGTCGCCGTGCTCATTGACAAAGTAATGGCCCGAAGATAACGTTCCGGCACGAGCTTCAGCCCGTACATTGTCCATCGCTGAATACGAATCCACCAGCGCAATTTTTCCGATGACGCCGTCGTTTTGGTCGAGCAAGTAGCATTCCAAACGACCAACCTTGTTATTGCGATTGTCCAGGCTCAGCCAAACCGTCACCCGGAAATCCTGCGCCTGTTCAGGAAGCGTCTTTTTCACGGCCGGACCATGCCACTGGGTGCCAGTACCGAAACTTTGAACGCGCAAGTCCACGCCATCCGATTGGAAAGCGCCGGAAATCACCCCGCCGTCAACAGCAACCCCAGCTCCCCAACCGTCCATGCTTTCCAATTGGTCATCGAGGATTTTCGCCACTTCATCCCTTGGGGTTTGCGTAACGGTATTCGGCCTGCCGAGGATAACCTGCCGGTCGGCGCTCACCACGGCAAAAAAGGTGATAGGCTGCCGCACAATCGCCGTGATAACCGGAAAAGCATCCGCCGTCCCGTCATTGAACGCCGTGCCGGTTTCTTCGCCGGCTCCAATAATCAACACCTTCTCGTCAAAGCTGTAAGCAAACGGTTTGCTCGCCACAAACGGAATAGTAATGCGGCCCTGGCCGGCGACAATCTCCACATCGAACGAGCCGGCGACACGAGCCAAGTAATACCGGTCCGGCTCCGTGTCGAGCACGAGCTGGCGTTCCCCTTTTGACGGGTCCAACCAAGTGGCGATTTCGCGGAGCTTGCTCCGCAGATGGCTCTCAGATTGCGCCAGCACAAAACACTCCAGCGGAATTTTCCGGGTATCAAAGCGGAACCCGAAATCATGAGCACCATGCCGGCCCGGAATGTCTTTATATTGGTCAACCGTCGCGGGCATCCCGGAAAAATCCGAGCGGAGAAGGTAAATGCCGAACGTCCTGGAATGCACCCCGTCAAACGTAAAACCCGGCGCTTTGGCCGGGCTGAAGCCACTTACAACCGTCATACTCTCCTCCCCTTTGCCCGCAAACTGCGAACGTAATCGCGCTGCATTTCTTTCATCATTTCCTCGAACCAGCGCCTGTCACGGTCGTCACGCACGCTAAAGTTCTCGATGACCATGAACGGCGCATTCTGGTAAATCCGCTGTTCGCCTGCAGGAACCGTCGCGCCAGAAGCCACACCGGCAGCCAACGCCGGCGACGGCATAACGGAAACGGTCAGGCCGGCAAGCTGCTCGCTGGCCTTTCTGACCAGTCCACGCGCCCGCTCAATTCCTACCGCCAGGCCCTCAGCGATATTCTCGCCATACTCCATCATGAGACGAGAAGGCGAGCTGATGCCGAGGATATTCGCGATGGGTCCAGGGAGGACAGCCCTCGCCCAGCCAAGCACTTTATTCTTGAGCCAGCCGCCCATCGACCGGATACCGTTCCAGAGCCCCTCCACAAGGTTTTTTCCAATGCTGTACAGCCGGCCGCCGAGCGACCCGACAGCTCTCACCGAATCCCAGACAAACGAGCCAAACCTCGCGACGATTCTCGCCAGACCGGAAACAATAGCCTGCAGCATCCAGTTCATGGCGCTCCAGGCCCGGCTGGCTAAACCGTTCGCCCACTGACTGACTCTGGCAAACCAACCGGCCACCCATCCGGCAACGGCGGAAATGGAGCGGCCGATAAAGCCGGTTATAAAACCAAGGATTTTGTTCAACGCCTTGCCAAACAGACCGGCAATCCTTCCGACAATCCAGAGGTTAAAGAAGCCCCACAGGAACTGAATCGCCCCCTGGACTATTTGCTTGACGGCGTTCCACGCTCCGCGCCAGTCGCCGGTCAAAATAGCCACAAAAAGTTTGATGATGCCGGTAATGACCTTCACCGCACCGGTGATGATGTTTACAACCGCGTTAAAATAGAACATCACCGTGTCTGCTATCCAGCCGAACACAGACCTGAAAATGGTGCTGAGCCATTGCATCACCGGCTGGATGGCCGGCTGGATTTCAGCCCAGCGCCGCTTAATGTAATCAATCAATTGGCCGACCAACGGAGCGATGGTGTTCCAGGCTTCTCGAAACTTGGCCTGGATTTGGCCCCAAAGTTCGAAAACGATATTCCGGATTCCCCCAAAGTTATTCTGCCAGGCCACGTATAACAACCCTGCCGCTGCCGCCAGGAACCCGAGAACGGCAATCACTGGACCGACAGCGGCCGCGATGCCTCCTATCGCAGCAGAAGCCATAGCCGCTCCGGAGGCGATGGACGGGAGGAACCCGAGCAACAACAGCATCGGTCCGCCCAAAAGCAGCAGAGCGGCCAGCAAGGCTCCAAAAATGGCTACCGTTTTCTTCGCCGAATCCGGCAAGGCATTGAATGCATCGGTGAGGCCAGTGAGAAACTCCGTCACTCCTCGGACCGCCGGCGTCAATTGGTCGCCGATGGAGATTGCCGCGGTCTCTACAGCCCCTTTCAGCTGTTCCACGGCGCCGAAAAGGTTATCGTTCATCTGGTTAGCCATCTCCTGCGCTGCGCCATTGCTGTTCTCAAACGCTTTTGTGAGCCTCTCCAGCTCTTGCGGTCCGGCTTTGATGAGCGCCATCATTCCAGACATGGATTCAGCGCCGAAGATGGCCGACGCCGCTGCGAGCTGCTCCTCTTGGCTCAGCCCGCGGAACTTTTGCGACAGCTGGGCGATAATCTGACTCAACGGCAGCATCTTACCGCTGGCGTCAGTGGTTTTGATACCCAACCGGTCCAACCACTTCGCCGCTTCTTTTGGCGGGTCGGCCAAACGAATGAGGGCCATCCGGAGCGTTGTGCCGGCCTGGTCCGCCTTGATGCCGGCATTTCCGAGAATGGCCGCGGCCGCCGCCATCATTTCCAGGCTCTGACCTGCGCTCGCAGCAACGGGTGCGATGTACTTGAAGGTGTAGCCCAAATCCCGAATCGAGATGGACGACGCATTCGAGGCGGCCGCCAACACGTCGGCAATGTGGCTCATGTCCTTTGCTTGCAAGCCGAAACCGCTCATGGCAGCCACCATAATATCCGAGACTTCCGCGAAGTCCTCGCCGCTTGCCGCGGCAGCAGCCAACAACCCGGGCATGGCGTCGATTATTTCATTTGTCCGGAAACCGGCCGCGGCCAAAATGCTCATGCCTTGCGCGGCCTCCGTAGCCGAATACACCGAATCCGCGCCGAGCTGTAAGGCGGTTTGCCGCAACTTCTGGAAGTCGGCCTCCGTAGCACCGGACAGCGCTCGGACACGGCTCATCTCACGGTCAAAATCCGCCGTCGTTTTCACAGCCGCGCCCAAAGCGCCGGCAATCCCGACGCCGACTCCGGTCATGGCCGCGCCAACGCCCCGGATTGTCTCGGATACACTTCCCATCTTATCCGCAAGATTCTTCTCGGCCTCTCTTCCGAGATTATCGATGAAACCGGCAGCAGTGCTGAGCTCCGCTTTCGCCTTTGCGATATCGCCGCTCAGCCTGTCCAACCGCAACCGAATCTCGGAATAAATACTGCCAAGATTCTCAGCCATTTATCACACCCCCCTCTCGGCAGGTCAGAGGAACGTCCTGGCATCCACCAGCGGTTTCTTGCCTTGCTCCAGATACGAGAGATAGACGGCCGCTGCCACGTCCAGGCAGTATGCCGCGTAACCGGACAAACCGGCCAAAAAAGACGACGGCCGCTGCCCGAAGGCTTTAGCCGTCGCGATAAGTTCAATCATCGCCTCGTGGTTCTCCACGAAAGGGCTCCAGTTTCCTCACCTCTTCCGTGACATAGTGGAAGATGGCGAGCTTCTGGCTCAAAGTGAGCGGGAGGATGTTCTGGATTTCCTCAAACTTCGGTTCCACCAGCGCCTCTTGCACGATGGCGTCGATAGCCGGCACGAGCTTGTCCAGCTCGAATTCAATATCATCCGCTTTGCCTCGTTTAACCTTCCCCTCGAAGACCTCGTTGGCTTTGACCTTCAAGCTGTTAGGCAGCATACCGGTCTTCAGGATAATCGGCGTGACATCAATTTTGCGGACGCGAACCTTGATTGTTCCGCGCCCGTCCCAGTCGGGAATATCAATCATTTCGCCCTTGGCCCTTTCCCGGATTTGCTCAAGCGTAATCACGCCATCACTCATCCACGTTTCCTCCTTTACGCCAATTCAGGCGGCAGCTCGTCGATAAAATCCACGCGATACACCGATTCACCAGTCGCCGGGTTTTCAGTCGCCATGATTTCAAATTCCGGCGTTCCCCATTCCCTATCCTGATGCTCGATGTTCGGAGAGCGGCCCTTGCAATACGGGAACGTGTACTTGAGATAACCATCAACGCCGCCGCTGCTGTTAAAATTGGCGACGTACAGCTCAAACTGGAATGGCAACCGCTGAGCTTGCTGCTCAATCGTCGGAGCCACGTAACCGACAATCTCCACTTCGCCAGTTCCATTGTCTTCCGTAATCAACTGACCGCCGCCGATGATGACCGCCGCTTTTGCGTCAAACCGGGCATCGGTCAGCGTGATGTTGACGCCAACGACATAATCGTCCTCTTTGTAACGCGCCAGCAGCCGGTCACCGCCGCGCAAATCGCCAGATTCACCTTCAACGACCTCTTTCTCAATGCCCACGGTTTGCGTCGTCTTGATTGGATGTCGCTCCGGCGATGCCGGCATCGAACCGTCCGGATTGAGCGGCACCAACACTGCTCCCCTGCAACCGTGCAGATAACCGGATTTCTTCTGGACTTCAGCCATTGCGTTCTACCTCCTTTCAAAAAATAGCGGCCGCCTGGAAACGCACCAGGCGACCGATGATTTTGCGGTCAGCTTCGGCATAATCAACCATCCCGGGAATCCAAAAAACCTCATACTTCTCGCCGGTCTCGGCATCTTCGACCGTTTTCCCGTGCAGAGCCCTCACCACTTCATCGGTGATGGCGTCCAGGCTGATAAAGTCGGAGGTGTAATCGTCGCATATCCGCACTTCGATAAGGTGAGCACCGGCAAACGAGATGCGCGGGCTTGCGCCTCCGTCAGCCAGCTTCACCGTCGCATACGGTCGGGGAGTGTTGGCCGGCGCCAGGAATGCCTGGAACACGCGGCCGCCCAGACTAGGAGCCGCTCCTTTCAGATGTTGAATTACCGCCCGCCTTAGCATGCGGCATCACTTCCCCCACAGCTCCTGAAACGAGCGGTGCACATTTCGCTGATTGGCTCGCCGGGTCGGCTCCAGGATGGCGTACCGGCCGTCATGCGCAAGCTCCAGATACTTCCCGTAATCTACCGTGTGCCCAAGCCGGATATAGATATCCTGGCCTTCCATGCCGGCACGGCCAAAGAGCCCGTTCCGCGCATTCCCGGTCCGGTCTGTCCAGGGTGCCTTTTCTTTCATCTGCCCTTCCAGATTCCCGGCCCAGTTTTGTGCCAACGCGAGCGTCGCGGCTTTCATCCGCTGCTCCCAATTCGACAAATTGCGTAAAACGTTCTGCAAGCCCTCTGCCATCATCCCACCTCCTCAACATCAGCCTGGACCGCAAACACCTCCCCGCCCAGCCTTCGCTCGATAACGCGCTTCACGCGAAAGGAGCGGCCGTGCGCGGTGAACGTATCACCGACACGGACGTCAGCGTCATGCGGCACCAAAAGGAGCCAGGCGCTGGCCGTAAACCAGCCGGACTCATTCACGTTTTCCCGCGGCTGATTCCGCGACGGCACCAGCCGGCCAGTGAATACCGGCAGGCCGCCGGAATCACCACCGTCGTCAATCATCCCTGCCCTGCTGATGGCGATTTCCACCGGGTCCTCCGTGATGGCCCGGGCATGCGCATCCCTCAGCGCCTTTAAAGTGTTTTTCATGGCCCATCGCCTCCCGTCCCAAGCACATCAGGAAGGCAAAACGCGAACACGCGAGAGCCTCGCTGCGGCACCTTTGAGCGGAATCGCTCAGCCATTGCCAGGCAGTGGTCGCGGTATTCCGTCAGCGACACAAACCTGAACGTTTGGTCGCCGGCTTGGGATTGTTCCAGGCCGCCGCGTTCGCTCATGGCCCGGGTTGCTTTCCGCTCCCACGCCTCGGCTGCGGCTTCCTCGATGCACTGGGCAGCGTTCAAGATTTCATCCAGCTCCTCATCCGTAAACCGCGTGTCCGCCTCTGTCCCGCCTTCCGGGATAATTTCATCGATAAGGCGGCGGAGGCGTGCACGGATTTCAGCCGTAGGCACCATCATTTATCACCCCTTTTTACGGGGTTTCGCTGCCGGTTTTGGAGCGGCCGCCTTTTGGTCGGCGGCCTTTTGACCGGCATCACCATCACGCGCTTTGAAAAACGCGCATTCTCGCTCCATATCCCTGGTCTCAACCGTCCACCGTTGCCACGGCGAACCGGGAAAACACGAATGAGCCGCAAGCCGACCAGGGTCGACCTCCGGTCTCCAAGGGTAAAAAGCGCAATCCACGCAACGGGCCACGAGGCATCACCGCCATTATGGCAGGGTAATCTCCTGCACGGCGTTCTCCGGCGATGCCACAACCCCGCGGCGAGCACGACCGACGATGGAACCGGCCACCAGGCGCTTCAGGTCAGCACCGGCAGCATCGACCACCAGGTCATGCTTCACCAGCTCAACAAAGTACCGCTGCGGGTCAATGAGGTATGCTTTGTCCGGGCTCACACCTTGGAAGGTGTAGGTCTTTTCACCCACCGTCACGCTATACCCGTCATAGAACACCAGCGTGTTAATTTGAGCGATGGCGGGATAAATCGTGCCGCCGATTTGCAACCGCTGCAGCGCTTCTTCGATGTCCCATTGACGGCTGGAGTGCGCCAACAGGACCGTCGGACGACGAGGCGCTCCCGTCTCTGGATTTTTGTCTTTGCTTGCGTCAATCAATCCCTGCTTGATGGTATTGCGCAGCTTTTCCAGGTACGTGGCCCCTTCGTTGGATGCGGCCGTTTTGTTTTTGGAGGGATACGCATAGTTGATAATCGGGCTCAGGTGAATGTCATTCAGCAGTGCGTTGTACGCTTCACCCAAGGCCCGGCTCAGCTCAGACATGGCCCAGTCTTGGCTGTACTCGACCACGTCCTCGCTCCATTCGAAACCGGCCGCGTAGGTGACAATCGGAACCGTGGACGCCGGCCCAACGTACATGTCGCCAAACTTGACGTCTTCGCCCTCCAGGTGCTCCAGGAACACCGCCCGAGCGCCGACAAAAGGCCGAATGTCCACATGCTGCGTAAAGTTCCGGTTTTCAACTCTCCGGTAAATCGGAGAGTAGAGCAAAGGCACCTGCTCACGTCCCAGCTCCAGGTCCAGGACCACCTTCTGAACGACCGCGGCCAGGCCGCTGGCCGTAGTAATCATCTCACCGATGGGCCGGTCAAGCTCCAGGACCTCCATCTCGCCGTTGATGATGCGCTTCGTCACATGCCCCTCTTTGCCCCCAGGAGCAATGAACGGAACGCGCTCCTCAACGTTCTGCTTGCGACGTTCTTCGCGCAACGTCTCCAGGCTTACAACTTTGTACATCTCCTATCACCCCCTGAAAAGATTAGCCGTTGACTTGCGGACCCAGGACAAACCAAATCGTGTTATTGGCGTCTTTTCCTTGCGTTACACGACCAGCCGGCCGTGCCGTTGCGGTCGTCGTGAACACCTTAGCGGCTTCATCCCAGTAAACCAGGTCCCCAACGTTGAAAGCATCCCCGGTGTTGATTTGACCGGTTTCATACTCGACCTGGTCAATCATCAGAACCACTTGCTGACCTTCCTGTGCGCTTTGAAGCGCCAGCCCCAGAAAACCTTGAATCAGATAGAACTTGTTGGCCTCCACATTTCCAAATCCGGCCGGCACCGTAACCTTGACCGCCCGGCCTTCGCTGACTTTACGCGCCACTGCTCATCCCCTCCTTCACGTGATTAAATGCGGACACGCCGCACGCTTACACCCGCTCCAGCTTCGCCCTGGTTCTTGCTGCCGTTTTGCGGCCGAATCAGGGTCTCGCGAAACAGGCCAGCGAACACTTGTTTGATGTCGTCTTGCTCCAGCATTTCTGCCACGAGCTCCCGGATTTTCGCCTCATCGGCATCCTCCGGAACGTTGAGCATCCGTTTCACGAGCGGCCGCGCAGCTTCAGCAACGACCATCTCGCCGATGACCTTATCAATCAATTGCTCCCGCTTCGCCCGGGCCGCTTCTTTTGCGGTTTCCGCTGCGGCCTTCACCGCTGCCAAAACGTCATCCGTTTTCGCGTCACCAGACAAGCCAAACAGCTGAGCGATTTCGCCCACAACTTGCGCCTTGGCTTGCAGGTTCTCAAACGCTTGCCCGCCAACCTCCCGGGCGATATCCTCGAATTTCCATCCCATCTCGCTGGCGATGGCCTGCACGGTCGTGTTCTTCTTTTCCAGCTGCTCCTTCAGCGCAGCCAACAACTCCTTCAAATCCATCTTCACCCCTCCTCCAGTTTCGAGAATCGCATCCATCTCGCCGACAGCAACCACTTCCGTCGGCATTCCCGCCCGGTTGAGCGGGGTCCAATCAATGCTCAAGGGCCGGAAGTCCACCACCTGCGTCTCGCCGCTGACCTTCGACAGCTGGGCGACGCCGAAGATGGACGTCTGCCGGGTCACTTTGCCGCGAATCCAGCGTTTGAGGTCAGCTGCGGCCTTGTCCACGACGCCCCGGGCATACAGGGCTGCCTTTCCACCTTCATCCCGCACCACCGCGCCAACCCAATGGGTGACCGGCATCGGGAACTGGTGGTCCACGTCTTCAGGCCGCTGATGGCCGAGAAAACCAGGAAGCCCGGTGGTGTTGATTTCCTGGGCAATGCGGTCAAGCACACGCCGCGTGTAGTACCATCCGCGCTTGGAGCGGCCCTCCGGGATTCGCACCACCACCTCCATCGGGTCGTCGTCGCCATTCTTGAGCTCCCGCACGGCGTCCACCGCCCAAGGTGCCAGCGGAACGTCTTCCACCCGCATCTCGGTGACGACACCGGCCACCAACCCGGTCATTTCACCGGCGACCCGCTCCCCGGCCATTTGCAGGAGCGAGGCCGGCGGCTCCATTTCAAGCTCGCGATAATGGCGAAGCAGATGGCGTGCGGCTTCCCGTTTTTGCTCCGGCGTCAGGTTTGGTTCTGCGCGTGCCCCGGCAAGCGCTTGTGCCGCTGCCACAAGGCCGTTGCGGTTGAGCACCAGGGTGTCGTTTTGAATTTCATGGTGCGGTCCCCAACAATCGGCTTGGGTCAGCTCGGCGTTTATCTGCGCTTTGACAACCGCGAACATCTCACGCACCGCTTCCGCAGCGCCGGATTCATTTTCCTGAAGCGCCTGCTTCAGCCGCTGCCAAATTGCGGACTTGTCCACATCGCCCCAGGACCGATTGCTGACTGTGTCACCAACCCTCAGCGGCACGATTTCACCTCCTTCCAAAGATTCAAGGCATGAAAAAACCGCCTGCTTTCATTCAGCAGACGGTTCATTGTTGGGTTGTTTGGGTCAGGATTTTCAGTTCGCCAGGGCTCTCACCCTGGACCACAGGAGCCGCAGGTTTCGGGCTTGGCGAGCTTGACAGGACCTTCGGCGCAAACTTGCCGTCGGCTCCCTGCTGGACGAAAGCCCGAGACTGCGGATTGTATCGCAGCACACGGCCGCTCATCCTTCATTCCTCCTTCCGGTGCACAGCAAGCTGCAACGTGACACGCGTCGGCTCTCCTTCCCGCTCCCGGACGTCCAAGCCTTCCACCGTAACGGCTACCGGCAAACCGTCAAGCGCTCGCAAAATCAGCTCGACGTAATTCGTCTCACGTAACGTGACCCGCTCCGAGCTTTGGCTTTCTCGAAGCGCAGGCGGCTCCATGCCTTTCGGCAGCATATCACCAGGCAGCGAACGCATCAGGCATACGTCCCTTCTGGCGTTGTCGGAATTTCTACCGGCGGGTCGACTTGAACATCATCAATAGTGCTGCTGATTGAGCTCCAAGCCGAAAGATTGTAGAGCCAGTATGCAGGGTGCTTGACAACTTCCGGGCCACTCGGGAGGAAATTCCCGGCACCGTATACGCCGGTAGCCAAAACCCTCAACATGTCCTTGACCTCTTCATTTTCGGATTTCATACCGATGACGCCATTTTCTTCGTCCATCCACAGCACGCCGACGATTCGATTGTTTTTCAGCAGCCGGAACGTGTACATCACCTGACAGCCCCTTTCACCAATGCTAGAATCAGCGCCATATGGTCAGGGTCAGCCACCGCTAACAAGACAGGGTCCTCGAAAAGATACTGCAGCCCCATGCTAAAAACCTCGGTCCCTTCATATCTCTTTCCATAATCTCGGCCCACGTAGTAATCAAAAAACTGGTCCACATATCCCCGCTCGCCGGAATGGGTAGTCCAAACCATGCTATTACTCTGTTTTCGTTCTTTAAACCAGGTATCTATTAATTGTAGCACAGAATCATTGCTGGAATGAAGATGATGGCCAAACTCATGCACGATAGAGCCGATTATCTGTTTGTCCGTCAGCTTGTACATCCCTTGCTCAGCGTAAAAGACAATCAAGTTAAGGCTCGGATTGTAATATGCCCGCCCGTTTTTTCCCGCTCCCAGCAATCGGATTTTGTTGATTCGGGAGGTGAGGTTTTCACCAACGACGCCCCTCAGCCAATTCTCGGCCTCTTGCGCAAGCCGAGCCATTTTTTCTCTCTCGGGTACCGAAAGTCCAGGCTCATAAGTCAGCCGCTCCGTCAAATTCAAAGCTTGCGATACGTTCACCCTGCCCAAGCTCATCGACTTTTTCAGCGCCTCAGCCACACGCGCCGGCAACATATCAGACACGTCTTTCGCGACGTATCTCCAATGCTGCGGGTCTTTTGCAGTAGCGAAAAAAGCAGACCGAAACGCCTGCAGCAACTCATAAGGCGTTGCGGCCTCCTCCATCTTTCGCAGATGCTCCCCGGCATCATTCATCGTTGATACCCAATTCACCGTCCGCCGCCCCAAATCCGTGACAAACTCAAAGGAGTGCCAGTATATATCACCGCCAGACGGCCTCACCCGATAGTTTCTGAATGAAAGCCCGGAGCTGTTCAACACCTCCCGTATATACCGCTCCCGCGCCATTTCAATCATGGTGTTGCGCACCTCTATTAAATCGCCAGTGGAAAGGTTGTCCCCGCGCCAGAAGCGGGTCAACACATCTTCCACCCCAGGCGTCATCGAGCGCGGGCCGCCCGCAATGGACCTGAGCGTTTCAAACCAGCTCTCGATATCCGGCTGCGACCTGGGGTCATTGACCCATTTCCTCAGCCGTCTCGCGAACTTGACCGGGTCCTCCATCGCCGGAATCAACACGCAACGGCACCACGGGTGAGGTTTGGGCGGCACCTCATCTTTTCGCCAGAATCCGTTTCCTCCCCGGCGGGAGTAGAAATCGCAGATATCCGGAATCGGGTGGCTGCTCGACAAGCGCCAATAAAACCCCTGACAGCCAGGCACATGTTGATAAGACTGAATCGTGCCCTCGTGAAAAGCGTGCTGCATTTCAGTGACAGCCACGCGCATCGCTTCCATGCTCACGTCCCGAGGAACGCCGAATCGGCGGCGGGTTTCCTCTTTCAATGGCGTCCAGACGTCGGGCTGGAGATAGCGCTGGACGTCCCGGGCCAACACCCGCGAATCCAGGCCGCGAATGACGGCATCCTCCACCAACTTGTCCAGCGCCTGCCTGACGCGACGGCTCGTCCGCCAGATACGGTCGGATAGTTTCAGGCCGTCATGGTACGTCTTGGACAGAACGGCCAGATTCGCCCGCTCGTTGATTGCGGCAAACAAGGATCGAATTTCAGCAGACTGGACAACTCCTTTCATCGCTGCCAGCGTGATTTGCTCGGCGCCAAGTGCCGCTTCTTCGACGGCCAAATAAATGCCGAGCCGAATCGCCTCCAAAACCTCGGCGTTGATTCGGTTCGCCGCACGGTCCAGGGCATCCGAGAGCGCCCGCAAATGCCCGTATCGCAGCGTCCCAGGCGTCACGTTTTCAATCTCACGCCGCAGCTCTTCAGCCACCCGGCGATAAATGGCCTTCACTTTCTTAACCGTCGCCGCTTCGCCCTGGTTATACCGCTGCCGGGCACGTAAGAGATACTCGGCATATTCCGCGCTTTTGCCCGCGAGATACCAGTCGGAACGCAAAAGCACATTCCCGGCCATCAAGCAACACCCTCATCACCTTGCACGGATTGAGCGGCCAGCCCGTCCCGCTCCGGCTCGTTCGCCTCCCCGCTCTCGTCTTCCACCAGACCGCGGCCGTCACGCAACCGCTGAATGAGCGAGAAGGTGCGGGCCACGCGCCGGCGTTCGTCGTCGTCCGCGTCCGGGTCCAGCCACGGGAGCATGCTCGGAACAAACTCGCGCAGGAAATCGGCAGCAGCGTCCACGGAAATCAATCCCGATTCCACACCGGTGGTCAACCCTTCCACCAGCGATTTAATCGTTTCCGCGACCTCTTTGTCGTTGCGCGGGCTGAACTCGTCCCAGCCAATGTCCACCTGGAAGGTTTTCATGGAGACGTTTTCCACCTTGGACCACATCGCCAAGTACATGCTCGCCAGCTCGGAATAATACTCCTCAAACTGCCCGCGCTTCCGGCGGATTTTCCGAGCGAGCGGAACCATCTGCTCCGACACGCTGGCCTTCGACGACGAGACCGCCGTCCCAAACGCGAACTCGGGCGTCTCCGACACATCCACGACGCAAAAATACAAGAATTTCAGCAGCGTCGTGATGCCGACCAGGCCCGAATCGGCCGTGATGAACTCGACGTCATCATCCTTTTGCAGGAGGAAAAGCTCGCGGTTCTCAAAACGAATCTTCCCGTTTTTGATTTCCTCCTCGGTGAAGTTGTCCCGGAGGAACTTGTCGACGTTTTGCAATGTGAATTTGACCTTGGGCCGGCTGAACAATTTGGAACCCTGGACCGCGAACAGCATGACGTCGTGATAAGCCCGCATGAACGGTTCCACAGGCTCAAGGTCGGAGGCCCCGAACAACTGGTGCTCTTCGGCCTCATTGCGAAAATGGACTATGGGAATAAAGCCCCAAACGTTCTCCATCTCTTTCTCCTGTACCAGTCGCTCCATCACTTCCTGCGGCGCCTGGCCGTTCACTTCCAGGGAGCGGCTCTTTTTCGTCAGCGTTTCCGTGACGGTGTATTTGTAGAGCACGCGATTGTCACGGTCCCGGACCTCAACCGGTGTCCGAATGATGACCTCCAACCAACCCCCATTGATTGGGTCCGGAATCGGCGTCACCCATTCGGGAGGAATCAACACCAAATCAAACGTCATGCGATTCGTGCCGAATTTGTCCGGCGTCTGTACGATGCGGGCGAATACGTCACCGTCGCGGAGGGTATTGCGGTTGATTCGCAACAACTTGCCGGTCCAGCGAGAAAACGCTTTTTCCAATTCCTGGTCGGCTTCAGGAACGGAATCAACATGCGAAAAGTGCGGTGCGCCCATGAAGCCGGCGGTGGTGTTGATAATGGGGCGGGCAAACCCCGCTCCCAATTTGTACTTTTCCGCCGTATTGGCATAAAGCTCCCGGGCCAACTCGTAGTTCACCCGGGAGCTGTCCAGGCTGTAGGGCACGAAAAAGCCAGACAGCTGCAAGCCCATCGACCGCAGCACGGAAATCTCGCCCACCCGGCTGAGCAAGCGCCGGACCATCGGCTGCCTATTCGTTTGTCTCAAGCCGCTCCTAGCCATAGAACCTCCCCCTTCTGAACACATCCCTGACAGTCTCATCGACCGGCGTGCTTTCGCTCAGCCGAAGGATGGCCTGTGTCATGGCGTCCACCTGGTCGTCGTTCTCCCCGTTCGGGAATGCCGCACACTCTTCGATAAAGTCGTGTACCCACGATGCAATGGACGGGTCCGGCAAGTAAACGTTGCCGGCTTCCACTTCCGGGCTCGCCGCCTGCGCCCTCACGATTTTGCCGCCCTCGGGATTGACTGCGATGAGTCCCGGAATCTCCCGCTTCAAGGTGCTGATGACCGCCGGACCGTTGGCCTTGTCCTCGACCAGCTTCGCCCTCGCCTGCGGCCACTTGGCCGACAAGGTGCGCACAGCCAGCAGCGCCGCCGGGAAATCCATCCGGTCCCGCACCATATCAAGCAGGTACTTGTCCGCTCCGATACGGCCCCACACCTGCCCGACCACATAGCTCGTCCCGGTTTCCTTGAAAGACATGTCCCAGGACTGTATCACCTCATCGAAGCGGTCCGGCGCTTTGCGGTAGAACTTCCACCAGCTGCGCTTGAAGATGCCGCCTTCATCCGGAGACGGCTGCTGCTGGTACATACTCGTCCAAAGCCTCGACCCAAGCGCCTTTTTCGTCTTTTCGTACTCCCCGGGAGCGAAGCGCTCCGGCCACAAATACTCTCCGGCTTTGCGACCGAGCTGGTCGTTCTCCTTCGCCACAGCCGGCAAAGAGAGGACCTCCCACTCTTCACCTGCGCCGCTCCGCGCCTCTTTCAGCAGCCGGCCGGCCAAGTCGTCATCGTGCCACCTCGTCATCACCAAAACGATGGACCCGCCAGGCGCAAGACGGGTGCGCAGCGTCGACCTGTACCAGTTCCACACGTTGTCGCGGATTTTCTTGCTGGCCGCTTCCTCCCAGTTCTTAAAAGGGTCGTCGATAATCGCGACGTTCGCACCACGGCCCGTAATCGGACCGCCAACGCCGGCAGACACCAAACCGCCGCGCCGGCCGGCGATGGACCAACGTCCAACTGCCTGGCTATCCTCAGCCAACTCCACGCCCCACAAATAACCCCACTCGCGCAACGTGTTCCGGGCAATGCGGCTGTGGTCATAAGCCAGGTCGGCAGAATAGCTGGCGATGATGATTTCCTTGTCCGGGTTACGCCCGAGATACCAGGCAGGGAACTTTTTGCTGACGACCTCCGACTTTCCGTGCCGAGGCGGCATAAAAACCATCAAGCGCTCAATTTCCCCGCGCTCGACGGCCTGCATTTTCTCGCACAAAAGGAGCAAATGCCGCGCCGGCTTCCATTTTCCACGGCTGTCGAATTCAAGAAAAAACGCGAGGTCATTCCTCGCGTCTTCCTCCCAAATCTTCTGCAACAGCTCGACGGAAAAGCCGTCGGGCAAGCTCTCGGGATTCTGGGTCGGATACGATTCGTTGAACAATGTCGACGTTGACATTCGTGGTCACCGTCCCGCTGTGGGCCATTTCAGCATAAACTCGTTCTTTCCGGCCCCACCGCTCAGGATAGCGGCGCTCCAAATACCAGGCGTTGGCCTTCCAATCCGTCTCGGCCGCTTTGGTAATCGTCTGCAGCCGCTTCGCCTCATTCGCCGCCTCGGCCTTTTTCACGGCTTCAAGAAAATCCACGTAAGGCTTCTTGCCCTGCCTTCCCTTTTCCAGCCAGTTGTAAAAGGTTGTGTGGGAAATGCCGGCGATTGCGCACGCCACCTCGTAATAATTGCCGGCAGCAATCGCCCCGACAATTTTTTGCTGCACTTCTGGCGTCAGTTTAGTCCTTCGGCCTTTCTTCTTTGCCACGCCCATCACCCCACTTTCACGCGCTCATCCTCACCGCTTTCTGGCCCGTAAACTGCTCCCACCGCTTAACAATCACATCGCAATAAACCGGGTCGAACTCAAGCCCATAACAAACCCGACCCGTTTGTTCTGCCGCAATCAACGTCGAGCCGGAACCCAAAAACATGTCCAGGACGATATCCCCAGGCTTGGAGGAATTCTGAATGGCCCGGGCGACCAGCGGAACCGGCTTCATGGTCGGGTGTTCCGCATTCCGCGCCGGCTTTTCAAACCGCCAAACCGTGCTGCCTTCCTCCGTTCCCTGGTACACGACCTCATAACTCGGCACTTTCAGCACCACAGAACTCGCCCCGGACGTGACGGTCAACAGGTGCTCATCGCCCTGCTTTGAGATAGCCAGCCCCACAGGGTACTCAACCACCGTCGCCTGCTTCCTCCCGCCATACCACCGATGCGCCGCGCCAGGCTTCCAACCATAGAGAATCGGTTCGTGCTTCCAGTGATAATCCTGCCGGCCCATGACAATGGTGTTCTTCACCCAAATGATGCACTGCTTCAGCAGCCAGCCGGAATCGACCATCGCCGTGCGGAAGTTTATCCCTTCCGTATCCGCGTGCGCGATGTATATCGCCCCGCCAGGCACGGTCACATCATAGGCGTTCTGAAAAGCGGCCAGGAGGAACTTATAAAACTCATTGGCCTTCATCCGGTCGTTTTTGATTTTCAGCGCATCCTTGGTCTTCCCGGTATAGTCCACGTTGTACGGCGGGTCCGTAAACACCATGTGCGCCTTTTTGCCGTCCATCAAACGCCGGATATCCTCCATGCGGGTGGCATCCCCGCACAGAACATAATGCACGCCCAGGCGCCACAGGTCCCCGGGCCGCGTCACCGGCTGCTCTATCTCCTTCAAGACCTCGTCCGGGTCAAAGGCGTCATCCCGGATTTCTTCATCCACGACGAATTGCTGAAAGAGCTTGTCGATTTCATCCTCGTCGAAGCCGGTCAGCTCAATGTCCGCACCGCCGAACTCCAGCTCCTGCAACAACTCCTTCAGCTTGAAGTTGTCCCAGTCGCCCTCGATTTTGTTCAGGGCGACGTTCAAGAGCTTTTCCCTTTTCTCGTCCAGGTCGACGACCGAAACCTCCACTTCCTTATACCCAAGCTCGCGAAGGATTTTCAACCGCTGATGGCCGCCGACCACATGACCGGTGCGCTTGTTCCAAACCACCGGCTCCACCAAACCGAACTCCTGGATGGACCGCTTAAGCTTTTCATAATCCGGGTCCCCTGGCCGCAAATCCACACGCGGGTTGTAAGGCGCCGGCACCAAATCATCGATGCGCATCCTTCGGATTTCCACAACCAACACCTCAATAAAAGGTTTGACACGTATAAAAACACGTATTATACTGTTTTCCAGGAGGGAGGGAGAATGCCAAAGAAACCACAGAAACCACCCCTGCGAAACTACACCTCGCGGGAGATACTGCAGATGCTAAAACAAGACGGGTGGTATATAACCAACATCGAAGGCAGCCACTACCAACTGAAACACCCAACAAAACCTGGTAAA
Source organism: uncultured Bacillus sp. (assembly GCA_947085265.1). Classification (GTDB taxonomy): domain Bacteria; phylum Bacillota; class Bacilli; order ZCTH02-B2; family ZCTH02-B2; genus Bacillus_BB. The sequence continues at coordinate 29,761 of CAMTVR010000006.1, forward strand.
GTAACAGTACAGCACCCAACGAAAAGTTTCCCTCCGAAAACCCTCAAATCCATATTCAGACAGGCGGGCTGGCTATAGCCGGCCTTGCCTGTCGCCCAAAAGGAGGTTCACATAGACATGAAAAAAGACCGTTACTTGTTCCCGGTCGTCTTTGAGCCGGCCGATGACGTCATCGGCGTTTATGTCCCGGACCTCCCGGGTTGTGTCACGTGCGGCAGCACGGAAGAAGAAGCCGTTCTCAACGCCAAGGAGGCCATCACGCTCCACTTGTACGGCATGGAAGAAGACGGCGATGAGATCCCCGAGCCTTCCTCCATCCGCGACATCCAGGCGGAACTGGACCCGCATGAATACGTCGTCATGATTGAGGTATGGATGCCTCCATTCCGCGAAAAGATGCGTCAGAAGGCGGTCAAGAAGACGCTGACCATCCCCAAATGGCTGAACGACCTCGCGGAAGAATCGGGCATCAACTTCAGCCACGTCCTCCAGGACGCGCTCAAACAAAGACTGAACGTCAAGGACTAAAAAAGCGCCCGCTTTTCGGGCACCTTTTTGTTTGGCTTCAAAACCGCAACCCCGGCCGTCTCGCGGCGGGGTCACGGCTGCTCAAGGGAGGGCGGATGTATATTAAACCACCACTATCACAATAGCACATTTGTAACCCCAAAAAGGCTCATTTTTGGCTCATTTACCACTCACCCACCAGCTCGGCAATTCGGTTCAGCAACTCCCGCCGCCACCTCTTGGCCGTCGCATGGGAGATACCGGCCCGGAACGCCGCCTCATCCGAAGTGAGACGAGGACGGTGAAAATACCGGAACTCCACCCACCGGCGACGGTCGGCGGGCAATTCCTCCAGCGCCAACTCAATCGCCCTCACCCACCGGCGCATACTCTGCAGCAGCGCAAACTCAGCCATTTCTGACGCTCCACGAAATGTCGGGTTGGAGTAGAGCCCCTTCCCGAACGTCCCGGTCTCGTTTTCCGGCCGGGCCGGCAGCGCCAGCTGTTCCTCTATCTCCCGAATCGCCGCCAGGGTTTGCTTGTAGTCGTAAAGCTCCTGCTCGATTTTCCGAATCGTCTGCGGCCGTAGGTAGTGCTTTACCATAGGCATCGCCTCACGTGATGATTCCGACCAGCATTTGATTCTCCTTATCCCATACGGCAGGAACCACCAAAGGCAACTGCCAATCCAGCGTCTGGATTAGGTTCGCACAATTGATGATCGCTGTCCCGCGCTTGTGCAGCCGCATCCGGAACCCCACCTCATCCGGCCGGAGCGGCTTGATGGCAATGGCCTTCTTGGCTATGCCGATTTTGACCCGATAGAAGCCGCCCTCGGCCTTCTCAACGCATTCCTGGATTTTCCGCGCCGCTGCCGTCGTCAAAACGATTTGCCCGGGTTTTTTGTAAATCCGTATGCGCATATCTTTCCCGCCGGCTTTTTCCTCCGTGCCGTCCATCCAGTCAAAGAAACTAGGGTCAAAGCTCCGCTTCAAGCCTTTGTCAAGACGTGCCATTCGCAACCTCCTCCTTGGTCCGCAATGCTTCAAACCTCGCCATGACCTCGCAAACCCGGTCTTCCAAGCGCTTGGAACGAACCCCCAACACACGAACCCCCAAACGCTCCAACGCCGCAACATATCGTCGGATATAACCGTCCACCCGCCGGCGCAGCTTTTTCATCCAGGTTAATGACAGCCCGGTCAGACAGAAAGCCGACCTTCCTGTTTTCCGCGTTCATCTGCTGCAGCAAAATTTGAGACTGCACCAAAGACTTCCTGGGCTTGTCCGCCCGGCGAATATAGTCATCCGTGTCGGAATAGCCGAAACTTGGTATTACCGTTCTCGCGGCCTCCGAAATGACCGGAAAGCCCAACCGTTTCCCCAGCTCTTCCACCAGGGTCGTTTTACCGACCCCGTGGGTCCCCGTTACCGCCACGCGCATCACTTTCTCACCCTCGTCTCGCGTTTTTTCAGCTTTTGCGGCACCCGAATGCAGCGGTGGCATAGCCTTGTAATCACCTTCTTGTAAGCCACCCGCTCTTCGCAGATTTCTCCGGGCAAAATCGGCTCCAGGCAGATGCCGCACTCGTACCGCCCATCGGCAACCACGATGCGGCGCTTGGCATCCGTACGCATCAACGCCGGCTTATTCCACGTATTCCCCTTCACCGGCCTTCACCTCGCGCTCTTTGGCGCAACCCACACACAAGCCGAACTCCCGATATTCAAACAGCGTAAGCTGCAACCCGCACTCGGTACACCAGACACCAATCCGTCTTTTTGCTTGCTCAATCGTTTCCGTCAAGCTCATGTCACAACACCTCCGATAATTTTGAATATCGCTCAATCCTCGCCTTGACGGCCCGCAGAAACACCTCTTGGCCGTCGGCTTTTTCCTGCAGCGCCTGCATCACATCTTCGTCGACGGTCCCCTCCGCCACCAGATGGTGGACAATGACCTTTTGCGTCTGCCCTTGCCGGTGCAGCCGCGCATTCGCCTGCTGGTACAGCTCCAGGTCCCAGGTGAGACCGAACCAAACGATGATGTTCCCGCCAGCCTGCAGATTGAGCCCGTGGCCCGTGCTCGCCGGGTGGGCGAGAAGCAACGGTATGCGGCCAGCGTTCCAATCCTCGTAATCCTTGCTTGTCTTCAACTCCCTCGCATAAGGAAACGCCCGGCGAATCCGGTCCCGGTCGTGCTTGTACGTGTAGAAGACCAGCACCGGCCGCCCGTTTGCGGATTCAATGACGCTCTCCAGCGCTTCCAGCTTCGCGTTGTGGATTTCCCGCACGTTGCCGTTCTCGTCGTACACGGCCCCGTTGGACAGCTGCAAGAGCTTGTTCTTCAACACCGACCGCGTGCCGGCCACGACATCCCCGGCGCCGTCTGTGTAACGCAAAATCAGCTTACGCTCCAGGCGCTCGTACTGCTCCCGGGCCGAAGCCGGCAGGCCGACCGGAACCACCCGGTCAATCCGTTCAGGCAGCTCCAGCCAATCCTCCGCCTTCATGCTGACACAAATATCAGCCAGCCGGGCGAAGATGGCTTCTTCAGCCCCGGGCTTCGGCTCCCACTTGTACACGCGGCCGTTCTGATAATCCCACTTGGCCGGGTAAAAGTAACGTTCCCGGAACCCCGTGAAGGTTCTCCCGAGGCGCTCGCCCATATCCAGGAGGTAAATCTGCGCCCAAAGGTTAATCAGGCCGTTCGGCGCCGGCGTGGCTGTAAGGCCCACAATCCGCTTGATTAACGGCCGCACTTTCCGAAGCGCCCTGAACCGCTGGGATTTGGGAGTCCGGAACGACGAGAGCTCGTCCACCACGACCATGTCAAAGGGCCACTGCCGGCCGTAGAGATTCACCAGCCAGCTAACATTTTCCCGGTTGATGAGGTAAATGTCCGCCGGCGTTTTCAGCGCCTCCAACCGCTGCTTATTCGACCCCAGCACCTTCACCAGCCGCAGGTGCCGGGTATGGTCCCACTTTTCCGCCTCCCGATGCCACACGTCCCTGGCCACCTGGAGAGGCGCAATCACCAGGACCTTGCTGACATCAAAGTAGTCATACATGAGGTCAGACACGGCGCTCAGCGTAATGGCCGTCTTTCCCAACCCGGTGTCCAGAAACAGCCCGACGGCCGGCAATTCCAGAACCCGTTCAATGGCAAACCGCTGGTAAGTATGCGGCTCGAACTTCACCCGCCGAACACCTCCATGATGAAGCGCTCAATCGCTTCCTGTGAATCGACGACGTAGACCGGGAACCCCAGCGCTTGCAATTCCTCCGCCCTCTTTCGCTGGAGCGGCCGCGGCTTTTTGCCCGGCGCTTTCACTTCGACAAACGCCACCCGGCCGCCCGGCAGAAGGACCAGCCGGTCCGGCGCTCCGGCCCAACCCGGCGGCGTGAATTTCAACGCCTTGCCGCCTCGACGTTCGACCTCCCGGACAAGCCGGCTCTCAACCCTGCCCTCCAGCACGACCATCACCTCCCGCGGCCAGCAGGTGTGCCCGCGTGTGTATCCATAGCCGCGGCTCTTAATATACTGCTGAAATATAGCGATTATAGAGATTATAGAGATCGCGTAATTTCTATATTTTTATCCTTCCTTCTTCTCTATAAGAGAATAAGGATACATGGATACATATATGGAGAGAGCCGCGTAGCTGTTGGGTTTTACCCGTATCCGATACCCGTGTCCATACCGTATCCGTATCCGTATCCGATACAGCGAAAATCTATAATTGACGAGGGTTTAGATTTTTCCGCTTTTATCGGATACATGGATACGGCACGCATAGGATACAGACCGGCAGATTAGACACGGGCGGAAGATTCTATAGATACGGGTTGTTCTACAATACTGCTGCCCTTCCGAACGAAAGCCCGCTGAATGCCGTAAAGCTTAAACCGCAACTTTCCGGTTCCTTTGTTGTACGGCTCCCAGTCCGGGAGGCGCTGCAGAATATCATTGATTTCCCTAGCTTTCGCCGGCGTGAGCTGCTTCGGGTCGCCCTCGAACAGCTCCACCCAAATCTCCATCGCGCAGACCTTGTCCCGCCGGACGGTACCCTCCTTTTCATCCCCAAAATCCGTGCCGTGCAGGTATGCCCGTCTGGCCGGGATGTCCCGCAACTCCCAGTCCTCCGGCAACAGGCGGTCTAGGTAATCCTGGATTAGCCCAGCGTTCGCGCTTTCTTCCATATGCCGCTCCTGCCGAACCGCCGCCTCGGCCTCCAAGGCTTCATCCAAATACAGCGGCTCGCCGTTTCGCCAAGCTTCCACGGCCTCCGCCCAAATTTGGTCCACCTCGTAGGAGGTCAGGTCGACCAGGAGATTTTTCTTCCTCTCTTGCACGCCGACCATGACCGGCCAGAAGCGGCGGTTTCCCGTCTTATCCCGCAGAAACTCCACATCGTTTGTCGTTCCGATGAAGATGCACTGACGAGGATATTCGGCGACGTGCCGGCCGTAGGCTATCCGATACCGGTCCTTTTGCTTGGAAATGAAGTGTTTGATGGCCTCGATTTCGGCTTTCTTGAACGCCGTAAGCTCGGCCATCTCCAAAATCCAGACGCCCTGCAGCTGTTCATATGCTTCCCGCTTTTGCAGCGTGTCCAGGGTATCGCTGTACCAACGGCCTCCCAGCCGGCTAATCAGCTGGCTTTTGAACGCCCCCTGCGGACCCACGAGGACCAGCAGGTAGTCGAATTTGCACCCCGGCTCAAACACCCGCGCCACGGCCGCTGCGAGCGTCTTGCGCGTCACGGCCCGCACGTATGGGGTATCCTCTGCCCCGAGGTAGTCCACCAGCAACGTGTCCAGGCGAGGCACGCCGTCCCACCACAAACTCTCCAAGTAATCCCGGACCGGGTGGAACCGATGCCGCTCAAAGACGACCTCCAGCGCCGCCCGGATTTTCGATTGAACCGTGACGCCGTAGACCGTCTCCAGGTAGTGCCACAGCGCCGCATCATCGGAGTCCCGCCAGGGAACGCCTTCCGGCTCGTCGCCCACTTCCCGCCACGGAACGCTCCGGCGGAGCACCGGGAGGTTTGAGAAGTCGTTTCTGGCGAAGGCCCCTTTGAGACGCGGGTCGTTTTCCAGGATGGTGACGATGTTGTCAATGGTCGGCAGGGTATCCCCGTTGCGATTGACTTCCAGCTTTTTCAGCCAGCTTATGTCTTCCTTCTCCTCCTGGTCCACGGCGCCGAATTCGGCCGCCGCTTCCGCCAGGCGCTCCTCCCCGAGTGTTTGCCGCACCCGTTCATCCGTCATCGCGAATTCGACCATCGCCGTGTATGACGGCAGTCTCACCGTTGGCGTATCGGGCTCGGCTTCATCGTCCTTGGACCCGAACAGGTGCAGCCGGACCAGGTCGAAGGCGTTCAGGAGCTTGCCGCCCACCGGGTCAGTCCCGTGGTGGCTATACGCGAACTTCCCGTCATCGTAGACCACCAGGCCGCCGGTGGAAGACCCGGGAATATATGTGTACCGGTTCGGACCGCACGGCTCGTAAATATCCGAGAGAAACGTCTCGATGGCGTCGTGGATGGTATACGTCCGGCAGAACGCGCCGACGATGCCGGGCTTTTCGTGCGGGTCCCCTTGCTTTTCGGCCATCTTCTTCCGTTCCTTCTTGGCCCTGGAGGATTCCGGCCAATAGGAAGGGTCCCGCCAGTCGATGTATCGGGTCAGGACGTCATCCGGGTTGAGCCACGGGCCGTCCTGGAAGCGGAAGAAGAACTCCCCGTCCTTGGACGTGGACGGCCAGTACATCAAGCGGTGCGGCTCAAACGTCGTATCATCGAAGAAGTCGATGCCCAAATCCGCCGCGACACGGCGGGCCACCGCCTGATATTCATCCGGCGTCACCGGCCGGGATAGCGGAATCACCAGGCGAAGGCGGGGTTTTTCCGGCGTGTGCTTGTGCGTGGAGTAGGCCACGCACGCGCAATCCAGGGTAAATTCCACCGCCGCCCACAGGTCGCCGACGATGTGGTCAGCGTCAAGCGTCAAGAGCTGACGCCAGACCACGGTGCTCGCTTTCCGCCGGCCGCCTTTGAGCGTGCCGCCGACAAACCCGCCCACGTCCTTGATTTGGTCTTGCTGGCTTTTCGACATGTTCTTGTATTCCTCCACGGTCTCCGCCGTGCGAATGGTTTCCGAGAGCTTCTGGACCAGCTGCGACCAGGTAATCTCCCGGTTTTTCCAGTTGGTATCCTTGCGGCTTCGACCGATGGCGATGGTCAACGTTCTGTCGTACTGCGGTTTGAAGGAAGCCGAGGTTTGATCGCTCATGCCCGTCACCTTCTTGGTTTGGCGTAAGGCATAATGAGGACATCAATACCGTTTGTTTCATCGTTTATGACTATCGGTTGAGGACCGTTCAACAATCGTATGTTCAGTACCTGAGTTTGCACGTATCGAAAAACATCAAATGCATTGAAAAGATATTCACTGTTGAACGTGTTGATATATTCTTCCGCTGCTGAACCAGGAGCCGTAGTAAGGGATGCCGAATAATTCACTTTGTCTCCAGGAATTTCAACTTTTAATAAACCTTTGTCGATGACGAGATTGCACACCTTATCAATCTTAGTTGCTTTAGCGATATCCACGGCCACTTTAATCAACTTTGTGGCAGTACTAACCTCTTTTCGTCCCCCGCCTTCGATGAGCGTCAATTCATGGTCAAATTCATGTGGGAATACTTGTTCGACATTAGGGTATTTCCCATAAAGGTTTTGCCCTGTCACAACGTGTTTAATGAAAGATTCGTTGAATGAGTGCGCATTTTTAATTCGCAAGATATATTTATTGTTGGTCACGTATACTGAGCCGTTTGCGGCGTAGTAAACTCCGGCCAAGGCAGGGTAAGCCGCATTATTCTTGTCCGCAAACTTTCTCGCGAATTTGGTTATCACTTCCAATTTCTGCGTTTGTGTTATAGTCAAAATGAACACCCCCTCAATCTTTTTGGTAATACTCCGTTTCAAACCCGTCCGCAGCGAGCGGCAAACCGGGAGCCCAGGGAATGGGCTGGGCCATGATTTCCTCCACTTCCTTCACGGAACCAACGCCTATCGGCATTTCGAGAACCACCTCGTCATGCACATGGAAGATAATCCGATACCCGAAAGCAGCCAGCCTCAGCAGCGCTTCCGCCAGGCAGTCCCGGGAGACGGCCTGGACGATGTTCTCCGTCAGCTTTCCGCCGTAGGTCCGCAGCCGGGTCCACTCGCCGAGCTCGGTGCCCTCATAGGTCACCCCGAGCTTGCCGAACTGCTCATCTCGCTCGATACGCGGCTTGATGTACGACAGCCGCCGGCCGCTGGGCAGGCGGATAAACAGGATGCCTGACTCATAACTAAACACCAGACCGTGATGCAGTTCGACCGTCGTCTTGTCTTTGACGGCCCGCAGTGCCGCCTCCTCAACGTCCCGCCAGAACTGGACGATGGCCGGGTTGGCTGCCCGCCAGGCCGCCACCAGTTGCGGCAGTTCTTCCTCCGAGAGCCCCATATCCAAGGCCCCCATGTTGATGAGCGCCCCGACGCCACCCCGGTAGCCCAACGCCAGCTCGGCGATTTTCCCTTTTTGCCGGAGCGGGCTGCCTTTGGTGATTTGCTCGATGGGCACTTTGAACATTTGCGAGGCCGAAGCCTCGTAAATTTTGCCGTGCGATTTGAACACCTCAAGCCGCCACTGCTCGCCGGCCAGCCAGGCCACCACCCGCGCCTCGATGGCGGAGAAATCCGAGATGATGAGCCGATGGCCGGGAGCCGGCACGAAAGCGGTGCGGATAAGCTGCGAGAGCACATCCGGCACGCTTTCATAAAGCAGCTCCAGCGCCTCGAAGTTTCCGCTGCGGAGCAGCTGCCGGGCGATGTGCAGGTCCGGCATGTCATTCTTGGGCAGGTTCTGGACCTGGACCAGCCGGCTCGCCCAGCGCCCTGTTCTGCTCGCTCCGTAAAACTGCAGCAGCCCCCGCACGCGCCCATCCCGGCAGACCGTGCGCTCCATCGCATGATACTTCTTGACGGAGGTCTTGGACATCTCCTGGCGGAGCTCCAGCACTTGCTTAATCAGCCCGTCGGTTTCCTTGACCAGCTTTGAGACGGTCGATTTTCTCAGGTCGGCCGCTTCCACGCCTTCATCCATCAGCCATTGGCGCAGCTGCGACACGCTGTTGGGATTGTCCAGGCCGGTAATCTTGACCGCCTTTTCAACCAAGCGCTGGTTGTAGGAGTTATTGCACTCGATGGCGTTCTTTACCAGGACCCTGTCCAAGGCCACGCCGGTGTCGTTGATTTTTTGGTCGAGCCACCACAGGCGCCATTCTTTATCCGGTACAGGGAACCGTTCAAGAACCCGCTTCACCTCCCGCTCCGTCTCCACGTCGCGGGCGCAATAGGCTATGAACTGCTCCCACTTTTCAGGAGCGTGCTGCGGGAGGTTTCGGGTCCGCCTGCCGTTGGCCGCGGTCGGCTTGCACGGCTTGGAAAAGTACCGAATCAGGTTCTTGCCGGCCGCGTCTTTTTGTACCGGCAGCCGTAGCACCTTCGCCACGGTATTTAGGTCCCCGGGCAACCCCAGGTAAAGCGCATGGACCATCGTGCATCGCCATTGTTCGACAGGCAGATGGAGCTTGAAAAAGCGGGCAATACATACCCGCTCGAAGTTCGCGTTGTACGCCGTCTTGATGACGCCTGGGTCAATGAGCGCCTCCAGCACATCCCGCGGCAGCTCCTCCCCTTGCGCCAGGTCGACGACACGCACCGGGCCGTCACCAAAGGTGTAACCGAACAGCAATATCTCAAAGTCGCTGGATTCCGTATAAGCATAGACCCCACATGACGTGAGGTCTACGCTGGAAAAGGTCTCGATATCAATCGACAGCACATCTTTAGGCATAGAGCATCAGCTGAGGAAGTCGTCATCCTCATCGACCACGACATCAAAATCATCTTCCGGCAGCGAACGGCCGCTTAGCGGTTCGCCATCCGCGAGCTTCTGGATGTTTTGCAGGCCGGCTCCAATGCCTTTGTTTCCGGCTTTGTTGAAGGGATAGAAGTTTAGGCTGACCCGGCCGTAGCAACCGGAATAAAACTCTGTCGGGTCGAGAATCGGGTTCAACTGCTTGTCCACCAGGCCGGGTTTTAGCTTCGTAGAGGCATTAATGAAGTAATGCCCGTGGAACTCCGGCTGGTCCGGCCTGTCCGTATCCCCATCCCGGAGTGGCAGTTTGAGGTTTGCCGGGATTTTACCGCCCCAAAGGCCCGCGCCTTCTTTCTTGGCCGCCTCAATGGCCGCTTGAATTTTAGCCAGCGTATCCTGGTCGGATTTGGGGATGAGGACACAGATGCTGTATTTCGGCTCTTGGTCTTCCGCGATCGCCCTCGGCTGAAAGACGTTCACATAGCAGAACCGAACCTTGCCAGTGACGACCTTCGTGCTTTGTACTTGGTTCGCTTGAACCGCCATTTATACCACTCCCCCTCACTCTTGGAAATCTCGGATTGCTGCTTCGATGGAATTCAGCTCCGGTCGCTTGTCATCTTGCCGCACCAGCGTCGGTTTTCCGGGCGGCTTTTCCACATAATCGCCGAGCAACTCTGTGAAACGCTTTTTCCCCAACATCTTCTCCATCGCGGAGATGCCTTTGAGCGATTTTTGATAGATTTCGTCCTCCCCGTAGCCTTCCGACAGGAGGATTTGAGCCACTGCCGCCTCGTCTTTGTACTGCCGATTGGACCGCCCCTCGACCAGCTTCCAACCGGGCCACTTTTTCCCGTGATTGACTGCTTGGTCCAGGGCGTAATCCTGGACGTCGGCGACCCAACGGGCTAAAGCCTCGGCCCGCTCCAGGACCTCCGCCACTTCCTCATCCGTGAGCAGCTCGGGCGCTTTGAAATCGTATTTCGCCAGTTCCAGGTTCCACTCGGCCAGCGCCGGGCAGGTATAGCGAGCCCGACAGAACCGGCAGTGCTCTCCCGCCACCAGTTCCCCTTCACCGCGGGCCGCCAACTCGGCCCTGGGCCGGACGTACTCATCCGCCCAGCGGAGCAGCTCTTCGGCGGAGATTTCATCCGTGGTCACGGCGTCCAGCCTTGGCTGGACGATGGTCATGCGCACCATTTCCACTTCGTAAAGGTCGCCGAACAAGTGAATCGCTCCCAGGGCGTAAAGGCGCATCTGCGTGTTGCCTTCCGCTTCGACCGGCACTCCTCTGCCGAACTTGAGGTCCACGACCTCCAGGATGCCGTCGCCGATGATTACCGCGTCCCCGGTTCCAAAGCCATCTGGAACCCAAGGGCTGTAATCCAGGCGCTGCTCCAGGATGACCTTGACGTCCGGGTTGACGGCCGCTGCGGCATTGATGCGCTCAAGAACGATGTCGATGTATGTTTGAACGTGCTCCTCCATATCGGGCGAATACAGTTCATGCTGCCGCAGCCGCTTCAACTCGGCTGCCGCCTTTTGCCGGGAGATTTCGCCCAGAGCCAAGCGGAGCTTCACCTCCGCCAGCTCATGGGCCAGGGTGCCTTCCCGGGCATAATCCGACGGAGTATCAGGAAACTCCTGCTCCAGGCGGGCCGATGGCGCGCAAATCAGCCAGCGGTGAGAGCTGGAGGCGGAGAGAAGGGCGTGGTCACGGCCAGCGTGTACAAACGTGCTCACTCACCAATCGCCTCCGCAGCCGCCAGCAGCTCCGGATATTTTTCCGGTGGAACATCCGTCAGTTTTTTCGCGCCAAAGCTGTTGATAAGCTTCTTCACTTCGGCCTGTTTGCCGGCCTGCGACAGAGCCGCCAGCTTTTCCCGCACCGCTTCCAGGGTCACTTCAGGCTGTCCATTTGCCGGCTTCGCTTCTTCCACAGCAGGCGCCGATTCCGCTGCCGGCTCCGGCTCGAACGGCGAGTCTTGCTGCACCTGCTGTGCAGGCTGGGCTTGTTCATCGTTAGCAGCCGGTTGTGTCTTCAACGAGTTTATGGAGGCGGATAAGAGCTTCATCGAGTGGGCCAATTCATTCAGTGTTTTCATGACTTCACGGATTGTAATGTCAGTCATCTGCGCACCTCCCGAATTTGGTATAATAACGATAGGCTATTTGATTTTTATTGGGCTCGCTTTTAGCGGGCCTTTATTTCTTCGTGGCAGGACGGACAAACATGATAGTTTTTGAATTGAACCATCTGCTTGTCCAGCGCCCCGCAAAAGATACAGCCCGGCTGATACTTTTTCAGAACAATGGCGTCATCTTCCACATAAATCGCCAGCGGGTCGCCATTATTGATGGTAAGGGTTCTCCGCAGTTCCATTGGGATCGTGATTCGCCCTAAAGGGTCGATGCAGCGGACGATGCCCGTTGCTTTCCTCACCGGTCTCACCCCCTTTCAAGCCTGATACCCTCGCCATTCGGATACGGTTTGATAAATCTGTTTGTTTCGCGCCGCTGCAACATGCAGTCGCCATAACCGTTCCTCTTGGCTCATCCGCCGCCACTTCCACGGGCTTGTCCACTGCGCCAGGGCTTACCTGGCGTTTTCTTGGTCAATTGACGGTTTCCACCGATACCCGGCCGCTTCGATTCGGCGGTTAAGTTCCGCCTTGTACTTCATGAGCCGATTGAACCGGTATGGATTGCGCTGATGCCACGGGCGCCGACTATAATCGGCCGCCTTGCGCGTATAAAATTGGATGCGGCGGATGTGCTCAGTCATTGTTTAGACCTCCTTTGACATTGAATTTGACATTGAATTGCTTGCCCACCAGTTCGTATTTTTGGCCGGTGACCATCTCGGCCCAGGCCAATTTGCAGCGGTCTGGTAAGTCGGTTTCCTTTGGATCGATTGGCGTTTTCTTTCCGTCAATGATCATGTAGTGGCCAGCAACCTTCAGCTGCTTGCGCTTTTTCAGCGCTATCACCTCCTTGGTACACCTTATGCATAAACGCTCGGTGTACGGGCATATTATTACGCAGTGTCACGTCGTTCCCGAACGGGAACATCTGGGGTAAAAAAATTTACGATTTCGCTTTCCGGGATACCCAGAACATCTAAAATGATGCCGAATTCCTCTACGCTGATTTTGATTTTCCCGGTTTCCTTTTTGTGATAGGAAGAACGTGAAATGTTCAACGCCTTGGCGACTTCTTCTTGCGAGATTTGGCGTGACAATCGTTCGTATCTCAATTTTTGTAGATTGAACCGCATGTTGTCACCTCCTCCGTCTGTTTCCTATATTAGTTGAATCGTTCCCGTTTGTCAACAAAAAAATTTATTGAATAAATTTGTTGCCTATATGGAACACTTTGTGATATAATCGTTCCCGGGGTGAATTGAGATGAGAACGTCAAAAGAGATTATGGCCCTTATTAAAAAGATGCGCGAAGATAAGGGCTGGTCTTTGGATGAAATGGCTCGCCGTGTTGGTGTAGCAAAGTCGACTTTGTCACGTTATGAAAGTGGTCAAAGAAATTTTCCAATCAATGACATTGGGATTTATGCCGATGTACTCGGGACCACCGTTGAGTATCTATTAGGAATTGAAACAAATGCTTCCAAGCCACCTGTTCCTCTTATCGGCACCATTTGTGCTGGCGATGGTCTATTAGCAGAACAGAACATTGAAGAATACATTTATTATCCGTTCCCAACTGGTCGTCAGCCGGATTATGCGCTACGAGTTAAAGGGGACAGTATGATTGGAGCTGGAATTGAAGACGGTGACATCGTATATATGAAACATGCATCATGGGCCGACTACAACGGACAAATTGTAGCAGCTTTGATTAATGATCAAAGCGAAGGCACTTTAAAACGTATCAGGTGGTCTAGCGATTCACCAAAAATCAAATTAGTTCCTGAAAACAACGATTATGAAATCATTGAAGTTTTGCCCAACGAATTGTCAATCTGCGGTGTATACATAGGACACTTCAAACCAATTTCAAAATGTGAGGGGTAAAGATATGGAACGGATAGCCGCTTATATTCGTGTATCAACGGACGAACAAGCGGATAAGGGCAACTCACTTAACGAACAGCAAGAACGCCTTTCATCTTACTGCCGCGCTATGGGGTGGGCACAACCAGAATTTTTTATAGACGATGGATATTCGGCGAAAGATTTAAACCGCCCAGCCGTTCAAAGATTGCTGCAAGCGGTATACGAAAATAAATTTGACATCATTCTGACAACCAAACTCGACCGGTTAAGCCGTAACCTTCTTGATCTCTTACAAATGATCAAGTTTTTGCAGGATCACAACTGCAACTATGTTTCGGCTTCCGAAAACTTTGATACATCGACAGCAGTCGGACGCATGACGTTGCAACTACTTGGAACATTTGCTGAATTTGAGCGCGAACGCATCAGTGAACGGGTAAGAGATAACATGCTCTCGTTGGCCCGGAACACTTCCAAGGCGTTGACAAAACCGTGTTATGGATACGATGTTATTGATGGCCGGTACATTATCAACGAAAACGAAGCATATTTTGTCAAAATGATGTTCGACCTGGCCGAACAAGGCCACGGCTACCGGATGATCGCAAAAATTTTGAACGAGCATGATGCCACGACGAAAGCCGGCAAGCCGTGGGATCAAGTGAACGTCAAACGCCTGATGCGCAACGAAACAATTGCTGGCGTGATGGTTTATAACAAGCGTCAAACAAAAAACGGCCGAACGGTCGAACGCGACCGTTCTGAATGGATTGTCAAAAAAGACAACCACCCGGCAATTATCCCATATGAACGGTTTGAACGTGTTCAGCAAATTATGCAATCCAGATCTCGTCAGTATAAGCATGCTGACAGTGAAACGTATCTTTTGACGGGGATTGTGAAATGCGGATACTGCGGCCGGAATATGAAAGGCGCAACTAGCAGACACAAGCGAAAAAACCGTGAATACGTTTATTACCGGTACATATGTTCTTCATACGTACTCGGATATGCTTGCAAACACCACGCCGTGCATCGTGATGACCTGGAAAGTTTGGTTATCAATGAGATAAAAGAATTGGTCAAAATTTCCACGGCTGAATTAAAAATTGCTATCCATGCTCCATCCTTTGTTGACGAAATCAACCGCATCAAAGAGCAGTTGTCCAGGATAGATCGGCGGATGCAAAAGCAGATTGAAGCCTACGAAAACGACCTGATTTCAGCAGAAGATCTGCGGGCAGCCAGGATGCGGATTGAAAATGAGCGCGAACAACTCAAAAAACAGTTAGAGAAACTGGAAAGTCAAAAAGTAAACCCGAAGGGAGTGCAAAAAACCGCCGCCAAATTGCTGGATGACATTACCGGTGTGGATCGTCTGAAAGCCAAGGTAGCGATCAGGCAACTTATTGAACGGATTGAAATCAAAGATGGCGAAGTGGTAGACATTGTGTGGAAGGCACTTTCATGACTTTGTTGTGTCTCTGAACATGTTAGGAGATCCGATTGCTGATTTGTACGAGGATATTGCTGCCGAGGAGAAAGCGCGTGCCACCTATCAATGGCTAATCGACATGTCGGATGATCCGGATGTCAACGATGCGCTGAAGTTTTTGCGAGAGCGGGAAGTGGTGCATTCCCAGCGTTTTCGGGAAGCGGTTGAAATATTGAAAGAGGAGAGAGAAAGAAAAACGTTTTTTTGAATTTCGGAAATATAGCAAATATATAAGTGTATCATTAGTAAAAGGCAAAAAAGGGATACCGAACCCGGTATCTCTTTTTGGGTTTGGAGGATATATATTGATGTAACCGGCATTTCAACTGGTCCATCATATACTGATTTACGGCGATTGGCTGAGCTGGCGAGTCAGTCTCTTGTTTGTTCAGGATGATTGGCATATAATATTCTTATGCAGCGGACAAGAATGTGCGCCTGTAGCTCAGCAGGATAGAGCAGCAGTTTCCTAAACTGCGTGTCGGAGGTTCGAGTCCTCTCAGGCGCGCCACTAAAAAGCCGGTAATGACGCGGATTTCAGCGCATGTTGAAGTTCGCGTTTTTGTTTTCTTAGAAACTTATTACGCCAAAAAAATGGGGCTGACCCAGCAGTCGCATGACGATGGGTCAGCCCCTGAATCTCGGAGTTAGTTACACAAAGGGAAACATGGATGGGAAAAACATATAGGGGTGATATGGAAAGTGCATATACGGATAATGTGGATAATGATGGAAGTATGGATAAGGCATAAATGGATAGTGTGAGTAGGGATGTGGTCGAGGATGCATCATCGAATACCCGCCTTGTCGGAAATCCTTTTCGCTGCTAACCGTTGTCATTCGCGAATCACCCTTTCTGAATAATCACCTAGTGAATAGGTATATTCCACTCTATGCATTTATCCTAATGTAGGAGCTTGGTCATGATAAAATGGGTGTTTGTAACAGGTGTTGGCTTATACAGTTAGAAAGCCAACAAATCGCGGATGTCATCGAACGTCGTGCAGCTCCTCCTGGGGAACCGAATTTTTCCGGATTCGCGTTTATTTTTCTATTTTTTTTGGTTATGATACAGCTGATCGTTTATACTGATGGTTTTTTCAAAGGGGGAACCATGAATGGAACATGATACACCGCTTTGTCCATTTTGCGGTCACGAACTTCGATGGTGGAGAGGAAAGTGGAAATGTTTTATCTGTGGGCTTTGGGATGGTTGCTGAGGAGATGTCACAAGCGACCCGGGTGGGTTGTGGAGTGGTGAAGGGTATGGATAAACGTAAGAGGAAGGGTATTCATGCGGTTTCCGTTTATAAGGGGAAGCCGCATTTATTCTATATGCGGCCTTTTCCTTCGTTCATAAACCCTGCCATTTGTTCATGTACTGCATAACATGTAAAAGGACAGCACAAAAACATGATCGTGTATGCCAAAATTTCCATACGAGAAGAGGTGAATGGTGTTGGTTCGTATCATGATCGATCCCGGTCATGGCGGCAAAGATCCTGGTGCCGTTGCGCATGGATTGGAAGAAAAGCACCTGACTTTGGATATCGCGAAGCGGATCAAACGCGCTCTGGAATCGGAGTATGAAAGTATCACGGTGGATCTGACACGTGAAACGGACGAATATGTTAGCCTGACGGATCGGGCCAATTTAGCGAATCATAAGGATGTCGATTTTTTTCTTTCCATCCATGTCAATGCCGGCGGGGGAACTGGTTTTGAGTCGTACCGGTACACCAACAGCAGGACACCATCCAAAGTCTATCAGGATATCATCCATCAAGAGGTGGTCAATGCACTAGGTGAAGATGTGACTGACCGCGGAAAGAAGACGCAAAATTTTGCGGTTCTCCGTCTGACGAAGATGCCTGCGCTGCTGACCGAGAACCTTTTCATTGACAATTTGAATGATGCCGTACGTTTGAAGTCGGATTCCTTTCTGGAGAAACTGGCGCGCGCGACTGCCAGCGGAATTGCGAAAGCATTCCAGCTGAGGCGGAAAAACGCCACGCCATCCCCTGCCCCCAAAGCGAAGTACCGCGTGCTGACAGGGACGTTTTCGACCCGTCAGGAGGCCGAAAATGCCGCAGAAACGCTGCGGCGGCAATTTGGATGGACGGTATATGTCATTGAGTGACATTCTCCCCGCGCCACTTTTTGTTAAACAGAACCCCCAGCCAAAAAGCTGGGGAAGTTTGCGTTATGGATCGATTTTGCGGATGAGGTCGACCCATTTGTAGAGGAACATGGTTGCATGTTGCTGTTCGTCAAAGGCCGCCCGTCTGAAAGCTTCTCTGATTATCGGATCATGTGCCCGGTCGGCAATCGAATGGTAAAAATCAACCGATTCCAATTCATCCTGAATGGAGAACTTCAAACCTTCTTCATAACTCCGGGGTTTCTCCGGGAATGTGACGGACGGATAGTGCCCGGTCAGTATGCGATAAATGTGAACGAAGGTTTCGTAATGATGAATTTCATCATTTCGGATTTCGATGATTTGTTCCCGATTTTTTGCATCTGGAGCCATCTTTGCCAGATGGCCATAGTAATGAATCGCTTGATACTGGCCATTTACGGCTTTTCTGATGTCGTCAACCAGCGTCATGTTTGGTTCCATGGGGGGATAGGAATAAGGGAAGTGGTGCATATACATGTTTTTTGCCCTCCTTTTTGGTTTCGGGATAGTATACGAAAGCCCACGGGTGTGCGTTCCAGGTTCCTTTTGTATAAAATGGAATCTGATTGATCAAAGAGTGACGCGGAAGGGGGAGAAAGATGGAAGCCGTGCTACGTGAGCGTGATGCCGAGGATCGGCGCTGGATGCGTGAAGCCATATTGGAAGCGGAGAAGGCAGCCAGCATCGGAGAGGTGCCGATTGGCGCGGTGATTGTACGGGACGGAGTAATCGTCGGGCGGGGACATAATTTGCGTGAGACGGGGAAGGATCCGACAGCCCATGCAGAGATCCTGGCGCTCCGCCAAGCCAGCAGCACACTGGGAGGATGGCGGCTTCCGCGGGCGGTCATGTATGTCACGTTGGAGCCGTGTCCCATGTGCGCGGGTGCGCTTGTCCAGGCGCGGGTGGAGCGGTTGGTTTTTGGCGCTCGCGATCCGAAGGCGGGTTGCGCCGGCACGTTATTGAACTTGGTTCAATACCCATCGTTCAATCATCAGTTGGAGGTGACAGAAGGTGTGTTAAGCGATGATTGTGCCGCGTTATTGAGACGCTTTTTTCAACAGCTGCGGAAGAAATCGTGAGTGGAGTAACCTCGTGATGCAGATGTGGAGGCCGGATGTGAGGGATTTTTTGTATTTGACGTGGATTTGCCCATGGATTATAATGTTCTGTGCGTTTGATATGCGGAGAGGTGTCCGAGTGGTTTAAGGTGACGGTCTCGAAAACCGTTGTGCGGCCAAAACCGCACCGTGGGTTCGAATCCCACCCTCTCCGCCATACTTAAATGTAGAAATGACACTCTTCCTGAGCACCTCTTGTGGCAATAGATCCTTTCCTTTACTCCTCCAAAGCGTTACTTGGTTTCCACCATTGAGATATCGGAGCCACCACGATCCCCTGTATGTCCAACTTTTCTCGGATTTTACGCACGATCTCGAGGGCCGCAGGCGTATCCCCATGCACGCAGATTGTCTCTCCTCTGACTTCAAGCACATCATTGGTGATGGAGGTAACCTTCCCTTCGGTCACCATGCGGACCGCACGCTCTGAAACGATCTCTGGATCTTTGATTACCGCACCTGGATGACGACGGGAAACCAAAGTCAGATTATTGTTATATGCCCGATCAGGAAAAAGTTCCAATACAAATGGCAGGCCTTTTGCCTTTGCCACCCTGTGCAATTGACTATTTGGTTTTACGTAAATGGGAACATCAGGTATAACCGCAAGGATGGCATCAACAATATTGGTCGCCATTTCTTCATCTGTATCTGCCATGTTGTTCATGTTTCCATGAGGTTTCACATGCTGAATCACTGTCCCATGTTTGCGGCAAAAAGCTTCCAGTGCCCCGATTTGGTAAATGATCAAGTTCATGAGATCTTCTCTTGCTATATCCATATTTCGGCGGCCAAATCCAAGCAAGTCGGGGAAGCCCATATGGACGCCGATCCCAACCCCATACTCTTTGGCCATCGCTACCGTTCGGTCCATCACGTTGGGATCGCCTGCATGAAAACCGCAGGCAATGTTTGCTGAGGAAATCAGTTTTATCACTTCTTCATCCATTCCGAGCTTATAGACACCGAAACTTTCGCCCATGTCGCAATTTAAATCGATGTATCTCTTTGACATATTCTATCCACTCCGTATCTAAATTTTTTGAAGCTTGTTGTTGAGTCTTTTTCCATGGCGCATTTTAACTGAGGCACATTTCAACTGACCAGGCCCGAACTCCCGGTCTTTACCACAGTAAAGAAACGATTGTATTCCCGCAATAAATGATGCGCTTCAGCCCAGCTCATATTCATCATATAATATCAGCGTCAATTGAATAATAATGTATTCAGTTTCGAAAACCGTTTTGGGCCAAAACCGCACGGCGTGTTCGAATCCCGGTCGAAATCTGTGGTCAAAGGTGATTCGTACAGGGTACTTACGGTTTTTGTCTGATCTGCCCGCTTGGATGACCCTGGTTCTTCTCTTTTTGGAACCACGGACTCTCGCTCAGGATGATGGCCGTAAGAATCAGGATGATCCCTAACCATTGCAGCGGCAGTACCGATTCCCTCAGGATCAGCCAGGCCGCCAGGACGGCCGTTGGCAGTTCGACGGAACTGAGGATTGTGACGACGCCAGCCTTCAGGTAAGGAGCGCCGGCGGCAAAGCAGATTTGTGGGATGACAGCGCCCAGAAGCGCGGTAACCAGTCCCAGCCAACCCAGATCCGTTGTCAGGTTATCCGCAGTGAGATAGACAGGCGGAAACAAGAGCAGAATTAAGAAGCAGGAACCCGTGACCATGAGCGGGCTGCGCAGCCAGGGAGAAACCTCCGTAGCGACTTTACCGCTGGCGTAGAGATACCCGGCAAAGGTGAAGGCTGCCAGAAGACCGTATATGATTCCGGACAGGGAATGCTGTTGTTGGGCATCGGTAAACAGGTTGGCAGCCAGTGACGTCCCGAACAATAGCATGACGAGTAGAATGTAGGTGGTCGGATGGGGCCTGCGTCTTTCAAACAGCCATTCATATAGCGTGCCAATCCAGGTGAACTGAAACAGCAAAACGATGCCAACCGATACGGAACTTCGGGCCATCGAACTGTAATAAAAGAAGCCGGTCAATCCGCTCAGTGATCCGACAGCCATCAGTGCAAGTCCTGTTTTGACGCTGATTTTTTGCCAATGGCGCCGTCGAAGGATGGCAAAGAACCAAATGATAATCGCCCCAAATAGCTGCTGACTGCCCGTAATCTCAGGAACGCTGAGGCCACGGGAAAAACCGATGTTTATAACGGAGGCCAGTAATCCAAAGCTGGCACCGCCAGCAAGGATCAATAAAGCGGCAACATGTCGGTTCATCCTCATCTTCTCCTGAGTCAAAAAATCGTGGCCATCATCAGACGATATCGCAAGCATGAGATGCCTATCACGAACCAATCCAGATCCATTCTATCTGAAAACCAATTGATGGCAAGCGGTTGTGAGTGATGCGGACTTTTGTTATAATGTACAGTGCCGTGCTAGACGGGGAGGTAGCGGTGCCCTGTGACCCGCAATCCGCTGTAGCGGGGTTGAATTCCTGTTAGCGGTGCCTTGTCATTCGGGGTCTGACCTCTGCACGCAGTGTTGACAATCGGGTCTTGCGCAACGAACGGCCGTGAACCCCGTCAGGTCCGGGAGGAAGCAGCGGTAAGCGGTTTGGTTCGTGTGCCGCAAGGGTGCCTGGTTCGAGCTGGCGACAGAGGTAACGCCCGGATGGGGGGTATCAATAACAGGTGCACGGCATTTTTACGCGGAAACTAGTTTGGTTTGGCGAAAGAGACGCCCAGTAAGGGTGTTTTTTGGTTTTGTTGGTTTTTGTTGGTTCTGGATCCAACGGTGAGATCTGGGTTTAATATTTAGAATATAAAGAAAAAAGGATATTGCCTTTTTTTGTTGAATGGTAATCAATGATGTGCATGCATGCATTTGCTTCATTGCTTCAGCTTCATTTTCTTTTCCACAATCTATGGGGGTGGCAAAGTGTCCCACATACTACCGTATCCTGACCGGGCATCAGGTATGGTCGATTATCTTCAGATCATTCCCCATCCAGCTCTCTTGCTCGATCAGGAGGGCCGTGTGCTGGCGGCCAACCAGCTGTTCCTGGAGATGGGATTGCTCAGCAATGAGGAAATGAAGGGAAAATATTACAATGATTTTTTTCAGGAAGTCCTTCCGTTTTCGGACTTTATCCAAGAATTGGAGCAACAACACATCCAATATTCTTTGACTATTCCGAACAAATCTTCGAATGCTGTCGTCTTACGTTCTTATGTTAGTCTTGTCAAGGTGTTTTATCAGGCTTCGCTGCAAGGGTATATCCTGATTATCAGCGAACTGGGGAAAGCGAGATGGCATCACGTATGGAACCTCTTTTTGCAATCGCTATATACCGACATGAACATGGGGCTCATTTTGGTGGACAAGAAGTTGCGGATTCTGGGTATTAGTGATATGGTCTGCTGCCTATTTGGTGTAGCGCGAGAGGAGGTCAACTACAAGTTCATGGATGAGGCTTTTCCCAATTTGCCGGATGAATTTCGTTTTCTCGAAAAGACGGTAAAGGAGGGGCTTACCTTCAGGAACTATGCTACTTCTTTGACGGTTCACGGAAAGACCTACGATTTGCTGGTGGATTCCTACTTGTTAACCAACGCTTGGGGTGAATTGGAAGGGGCATATATGACGCTGAAAGATGTCACAAACCTGCGGTCGTTGGAGTACCAGGTACAGCGCAATGATCGCCTGGCCATGATCGGGCAAATTGCCGCAGGAACAGCGCATGAGATTCGCAATCCCTTGACCTCGATCAAAGGGTTTTTGCAAATGCTCAATCGCACCCTGGGCGAAAAAGGGATGATGCGGGAAAAAGGGTATACTGATGTGATGCTGGCGGAATTGGAGCGGGTCAATCATCTGGTGGATGAATTTCTGTTGCTCGGCAAGGACAAAGAGGTACAGTACCGGCCTTTGCAAGTGGTGGATGTGTTGAGGGAGATCTTGCCGATCATCGAGACGCAGGCTCTTTTGAATCACGTGGAAGTGTTGTTTCAAATCAAGCCCAATCTGCCGCTGGTGCGGGCGGATTCCGAGCTGCTGAAGCAGGTGTTCCTGAATATTGCCAAGAATGGCATCGAAGCGATGGAAGATGGCGGGAAGTTGACCATCAGTCAGCGTCTGAATGAAGAGGAGCAGATGTTGACGGTGGTGATTGGAGATACAGGACCTGGGATACCTGCTTACGTGATGGACCGGATTTTTGACCCCTTTTTCACGACAAAGGAACATGGTACCGGGCTGGGGTTGTCCGTCTGTCAAAAAATCCTGCACGATATGGGGGGCAATATTACCTTTTCGACCAAAGGATACGGAACCACCTTTTACATTCACCTCCCACTCGCCTAGGATGGGAGATTTCGCTATAATGAGGTGAGAAGCGAGAGGCGGGTGGTGCGGATGGCTTATTTGGCGTTATATCGGGCTTGGCGTCCACAAACCTTTGCTGATGTGGTGGGCCAGGAACATGTCCGGCGTACGCTGCAGAATGCGTTGAGCGAGGGTCGCCTGGCTCATGCGTATTTATTCAGCGGTCCGCGAGGGACGGGGAAGACCAGCCTGGCCAAAATTTTGGCCAAGGCGGTCAATTGTGAGCGCGGGCCGACTCCAGAGCCGTGCAATGAATGCGAAGTCTGCCGTCAGATCACCGATGGACGCCTGTTAGATGTGATGGAGATTGATGCCGCTTCTCACCGCGGTGTGGAGGAGATTCGGGAACTGCGGGAGAAGGTGAAATATGCGCCCACGGCTGTTCGGTATAAGGTGTATATTATTGATGAAGTACATATGTTGACGACAGAGGCGTTTAACGCCTTGTTAAAGACGTTGGAAGAGCCGCCTGCGCATGTGTTGTTTATCTTGGCCACAACGGAGCCGCATAAAATCCCGGTAACCATTCTCTCCCGCTGTCAACGGTTTGATTTTGCCCGCCTCCCCGCCCATCAGATTACGGAACGTTTGCGACAGATCGTAGAAGCCCATCAGGTAGAGGCCGATCCGGAAGCGCTTGCTGCGATCGCTTATTTGGCCGATGGTGGGATGCGTGATGCCCTGAGTCTGTTGGATCAGGTGATTTCGTTTGCGGACGGGAGGGTGACGGAGGAAGAGGTGCTGTTCATCACGGGCGGGATCCCGCGGCATGAGATCCATCAGTTGTGGGGGGCTATGATGGCCGAAGATCCCCGTCTCCTCTATGAATTGACCAGAAAGTGGTTTGACCAAGGGAAGGAACCGGGAAAGGTACTGGAATGGCTGTTTGATTACGGCCGGTTGCTGATGTTGGCCAAGGTGGCCCCGGGGGTGGATGAGATTCGGGAGCGGTTGGGCAGCGATCCGCACTTGCACCAGCTGGCAGAGATGTTCCCGGTGGATGTGTTGATCGCCCAGATGGAGATCTTGCGGACAGCGGTTCAAGAGTTGAAATGGGTGGAACAACCGCGGATCTTTCTCGAATTAACTCTGTTAAAGTTGTGGCGTGCCAGCACCTCCAAGGAGACCTCCCAGCCGTCTGTTGCCTCTCAAATGTCTTCTGTTTCCCGACCCACTGCCTCCGACCGCGACAGCGTGCTGGATCAGTTGTTGCAAGAAGTACACAAGTTGCGCGAGCGCGTCCAGATGCTGGAGGCTGAGCGGGAGAGGGAAGGTTCCCAGCCAGCCTCTGATTCTCCCATGCACGGCTCCCGTGCGACGGCAGTTTCGTCTGAGGAACCGGAGAGCTTGAGAGCCATTTCAGAAAAGGTGCGGAAGCCGGAAACATCCCAGCGGGCCGTTCTCCAGCTGCTTCGCAATGCCACCACGGAAACCACCCAGCGTGTGCAGACGAGCTGGGAGACAGTGCTCAGACAGGTCCGGCAAAAGCGCATATTTGTCCATGCGTGGCTAGTTGACGGGGAGGTGGTGGCAGCTTCGAAAGAGGCCGTCCTGCTGGTTTTCAAGACGCCGATTCATCGGGAAACGACCGAAAAACCGGCCAACCGTGAGGTCATCGAAAGCGTGCTGCGCGAGGTGTTGGGTGAGCCGGCCACTTTTCTCACGCTGATGCAAGAGGAATGGGAACACCTGCAAGCGGAATTGCAGGAAAGTCTGGCGCAGAAAGAATCATCCGCGACATCCACGGAAAGTCCTGGGCACGCGGAAGAGGATGTCGTGGTTCGCAAGGCGCTGGAATGGTTTGGGGACTTGGTGGAAATCAAACGGTCAGGGAGGTGAGATGATGAAAAACTTGAACCAGATGATGAAGCAGGTCAAAAAAATGCAGGCCCAAATGGAAAAGGCGCAAGAAGAACTGGCGCGGAAGACATTTGAAGGAACGGCTGGCGGTGGCGTGGTGACCGTGATCGTCAATGGCAAAAAGGAGGTACAGCAGATACTCCTTAAGCCGGAGGTGGTGGATCCTGAAGATCTGGAGATGCTGCAGGATCTGATTGTGGCGGCCGCCAATGACGCGTTGAAAAAGGTGGATGAGGTGATCGCCAGCGATCTGGGCAAGATCACAGGCGGATTGAACCTGCCGGGCCTGTTTTAGCCGCATCTGTTGATGTGAAATCATGGGCTGCCGAATGAGCCATGTTGCTGGTATGAAGATCTCCTGATGAAAGGGATTACGTCAATTTAGTCCATTTATCAGAGGACATATCGAGGAGAGACCGATGGTCACTTATCCGCAAGCGATTGCCAAATTGATAGAAGGGTTTATGCGTTTGCCAGGCATTGGACCAAAAACTGCCCAACGCTTGGCTTTTTTTGTGTTGGGGATGGAGGAGAAGGATGTACGGGAGTTGGCGGCCGCTTTGTTGGAGGTCAAGGAAAGTCTGCACACCTGCTCCATCTGTTGTCAAATTACGGATGTAAATCCCTGTCCCATCTGCCAGGATAAGCATCGTGACCGGTCGGTCATTTGTGTCGTCCAGGATCCGAAAGATGTGATCGCGATGGAGAGAACGCGGGAGTATCGTGGTCTGTACCACGTACTGCATGGCGCCATCTCACCGTTGGAAGGGATCGGTCCGCAAGACATCCGCCTGGCAGAACTGGTCAAGCGCCTGAGTTCGTCGGAGGTACAGGAGCTGATCCTGGCCACCAATCCCACTGTGGAAGGGGAGGCCACCGCCATGTACATTGCCCGGCTCGTCAAGCCCTTTGGCATTAAAATGACGCGGATTGCGCACGGATTGCCGGTGGGAGCCGATCTGGAATACGCGGATGAGGTCACCTTGGCCAAAGCCTTGGAAGGACGACGGGAAATCTGACGAAAAAAGACTGCGCAAAAAATTGGCCGAGCTAGTCATAATCCGTGCTCCCTTTGCTTACATAGTAATAAATAAACGCGAAAGGGAGAGGGATATGGAAGGATTTCCGACCTCGGTTTGCGTGGAGGATTGGACGGAGCAGGATAAAGAACGTCTGATCCGGGAAATTGAAAAGGCCCATCGCGAATGGCTGATTGCCCAGGAGCTGCTCAATCAGGTGGACACCCCTGATTTAATCGATTATTCCATTTATGTCTTTAAGGCGGCGGAAGCCAAGTACACCTATTTGCACAAATTGGGCAAGGCGGTTGGTCTCAAACTGTCTGATCATGCCCAGTGGGAGGAAAATTAGATGGCAGCAGGCAGCTGGTTGGCAGTGGCCATTGCCGTAGCGGCAGGGATTTTGCTGCTTGTGCCCAGGTCTGGAACAGGGTTGCGCTGGGTGGCGAGAGCAGGCATTCAGATCGTGCTTGGGGCACTGCTGCTTTTTTTGTTGAACACGGTAGGCAGCCTGTTTCAATTTCACCTGCCGATCAACCTGTTCACTTCGGCGGTAGTCGGATTTTTGGGTCTTCCTGGCTTGGGAGCGCTTGTCGTCATCCAGTGGTTTGTCACAGGGTAGAGGCCAACCTTTACAAAACCTTTACAATTCGTTTATATCCCCTTAACAAATGCTTGTTATAGTAATCGTGGAAATAATGCTCTAATAAACGAGACAAGGGGGAAATCAAGTGATCAAGCTGAGCAAGCGAACTGGCTGGATGATCGTGCTAGCGCTCTCGTTTGTCTTGCTGGTGACGGGATGCGGTGGAGGAAACACAGGCGGTCAGCCCAGCGAGAGCGAGAATCAGGGACAGCAAGCGGGCACCGGCACAGAAGAGACAGCACTGAGCGGTACCATTCGGATCGATGGTTCGAGCACGGTTTATCCGATTTCGCAGGCAGTAGCAGAAGATTTTATGGATGAGAATCCAGAGGTCAACGTCACCGTCGGATTTTCTGGCACAGGCGGCGGCTTTAAGAAGTCGACAGCTGGCGAAATTGAAATCAGTGACGCTTCCCGTCCGATCAAGGAGGAAGAAAAGGCCGCGGCGGAGGAAAACGGGATTGAATTTATCGAGTTGCAAGTGGCGATCGATGGGCTGTCTGTGGTGGTCAACCCTGAAAACGACTTTGTCGACTATTTGACCGTGGAAGAACTGAAAAAAATATGGGAGCCAAACAGCACGGTCAAGTACTGGAGTGATGTCCGCGAGGGGTGGCCGAAAGAGGAAATCAAGCTGTATGGACCAGGTACCGACTCTGGCACGTTTGATTACTTTACCGAAGAGATTGTCGGTGAAGGCGGAGCCAGCCGCTCCGATTACACAGCCAGTGAGGATGACAACGTCCTTGTGACAGGCGTGGCCGGGGATAAGTATGCGCTCGGTTACTTCGGATATGCCTATTATGAGGCGAACCAGGACAAGCTTAAGGCTGTGCCGATAGATGGAGGAAATGGGCCGGTGGAGCCGACGCCGGAGACGATTAACCAAGGCACGTATACGCCGCTTTCCCGCCCCATATACATCTATGTAAACAAAGAATTCTATGAGACGCGCCCGGAAGTGAAGGCCTTTGTCCAGTACTATATGGATAATGTCAGTCAGATTGCGCAAGAGGTGGGCTATATCCCGTTGCCGGAAGATGTTCTGGCTGAGCAAAAAGCCAAATTATAATCGGTTCTCATGGCTGGTAGCCAACGTTTCGTCATTCTTTTATAATTAGATAGGGATGTCGATTCGAAAATGTGGCGTTCCGCTTTCCTGGAACGCCATTTTTCCTGTTAAAGGACGATTCTAAATTTTATAGACCTGCAATTTTTGTCAGACAAGGAGTGGGAGCCATGGCCCAGCCTCTTGCCTCCCGGCGGAGACAGGATCGCTTTTGGGACAAGCTGATGCCCAAGATCTTTCTGATCCTCAGCATGGTGACAATTTTGACGACGGTTGGCATCGTGCTGACGCTGGTTTTGGAAACGACGAAGTTTTTCCAGGAAGTTTCGCTGTGGGAATTTTTTACGGATACGAAGTGGACGCCGTTGTTTAAGCCGCAACATTTTGGGATTTTGCCGCTCATCAGCGGCACTCTCCTGGTCACCGGGATTGCCGTGCTGATTGCGGTGCCGATTGGGCTGGGAAGTGCCATTTATCTGAGCGAATACGCTCCGGATAACGTGCGCCGCACCGTGAAGCCGATTCTGGAAATTCTGGCAGGCATTCCGACGATTGTATACGGCTATTTTGCGTTGAACTTTCTCACGATGGATGTGCTGAAGAAAATTTTCCCGGAAATTGACACCTTTAATGCGCTGAGTGCCGGGATCGCGGTCGGGATCATGATCACGCCGATGATCTCTTCATTGAGCGAAGATGCGATGTCGGCCGTTCCGCGCAGGCTCCGTGACGGCGCTTATGCTTTGGGTTCGACCCGCTTGGAGGTGGTTTTTCGCGTCGTTCTGCCGGCCGCTTTGTCCGGTATCATTTCATCGTTTGTCCTGGCCTTTTCGCGGGCGATTGGCGAGACGATGATTGTCACCGTGGCTGCCGGTTCGACGCCAAAACTGACGCTCAATCCGCTCGAAAGCATCCAGACGATGACCGCTTATATCGTCCAGGTGGCAACGGGTGACATTTCGCACGGCGGCATCGAGTACAGTTCCGTCTTTGCCGTCGGCATGACACTGTTTCTCTTTACATTGGCGATGAATATTTTGGCGCAGTACATCACGCGAAAGTTCCGGGAGGAGTACGATTGACGGGAGGAGATGGGCGAATGGAGTTTTCCAGGGCGCGTTTTCGCCGCCGCAAAATGTGGAACAGATGCGCGCACGGCCTGTTTTTTCTGGCCACGCTGATCGGTGTCTTGGTTTTGGCTGTGCTGATCATCGACACGTTTCGAGACGGCTGGCGCCACTTGGATTGGCAATTCTTGAGCAATTTTGCTTCGCGGCGGCCTGAAAAAGCGGGGATTTTGGCCGCGCTGGCAGGGACGCTGTGGGTGATAGGGTTGACCATTCCGCTGGTTTTGGTGATCGGGGTGGCGACAGCGATTTTTCTCGAAGAATACCAAGGGCGAAACCGTTGGGCACGCTTTATCCAGGTGAACATCAACAACCTGGCGGGAGTCCCGTCGATCATCTACGGGATTCTCGGGTTGGCGATTTTTGTCCGCTTTTTTCAATTGGGTTATGTCGTTTTGGCCGCTACACTGACGATGACATTGTTGATCTTGCCGATTGTGATTGTTGCTGCGCAAGAGGCGATCCGGAGTGTGCCGCCTTCTCTGCGTCAGGCTTCGCTCGCGCTTGGAGCGACCAAATGGCAGACGATTTCCCGCGTCGTTTTGCCGGCCGCGCTGCCGGGTATACTGACCGGGTTTATTCTCGCCCTGTCACGGGCAATTGGGGAGACGGCACCGTTGATCATGGTGGGGGCGGTAACTTATATTCGCAATGTGCCGCAGGGGCTGATGGATTCTTATACGGTGTTGCCAATTCAAATCTACAGTTGGGTGATCTTGCCAAATTCAGCATTTCACGAATTGGCAGCCGCGGCGATTCTTGTCCTGTTGGCCGTCCTCATCCTGATGAATGCCATCGCCATCTACATTCGCAACCGGTTCCAGAATCGGTATTGATTCTGTTTAGATCAAGCTTAGGCATGGGGAGTGAATGGCGTGAATACGATGAATGAGGCGCATCCGAGCATTAACCCTGAAAAAGTGGTTATTCAAGCGAGGCAATTGAACCTGTTTTATGGAGAATTCCATGCGTTGAAGAATATTTCCCTGGCGATTGAGGAGCGTTCGGTGACTGCCTTGATCGGTCCTTCGGGCTGCGGGAAATCCACCTTTTTGCGTACGCTCAACCGAATGAATGACATGATCAAGGGGGTGCGGATTGAGGGGGAAGTGCGTCTGCGCGATGTAGACATCTACAAAGAGATGACCGATGTCGAAGAGCTGCGGACAAAAATTGGCATGGTTTTTCAGCAGCCCAATCCTTTTCCCAAGAGCATTTACGACAATGTCGCTTACGGACCGCACATTCATGGCATCCGCAACAAAAAGAGGCTGGATGAAATTGTCGAACAGAGTTTGCGTCAGGCTGCTTTGTGGGATGAGGTGAAAGACAATCTCAAGCGGCCGGCGTATGGTCTCTCAGGAGGACAGCAGCAGAGGCTATGCATCGCGCGAGCGTTGGCCATCAATCCGGAAATTCTGCTGATGGATGAGCCAACTTCCGCACTGGATCCGATTTCTACGGCAAAAATCGAGGATTTGGTGCGAGATTTGAAGCATTCTTATACGATTGTCATCGTGACGCACAACATGCAGCAGGCCGCCCGCGTCTCGGATCGGACAGCCTTTTTTCTCAATGGTGAACTGATCGAGTATGATATGACGGAAAGAATTTTTACTAATCCGCGGGATCAGCGAACAGAAGATTATGTAACGGGCCGTTTTGGTTAGGGCTGGATATTGCGAGAAGGACCGATAAGGAGGGTGTTAAACGTGAGCCGGAGAGGTTTTCACGATGATTTGGAATTGCTGCACCAGGAACTGTTGAAAATGAGTTCGCTGGTGGAAGAGGCGATCTATTTGTCGGTCAAATCTTTGGTGGAACGAGATGTCAAACTGGCTGAGAAAGTGCTGGAGCAGGATGATCTGCTGGATCAGATGGAGCTGAGAATTGAAGAGAAATGCCTGCAGCTGATGGCTTTGCAACAGCCGATGGCCAAGGATTTGCGGCGGTTGGGGACGATGCTGAAAATTGTCACTGATTTGGAACGGATGGCCGATCATGCCGTGGATATCGCCAAGGCGACGATCAAGCTGCAACATGACCCGTATCCCAAGCCGTTGATCGATATTCCGAAAATGGCCAGTATCGTTCAAGAGATGGTTCATGCCTCGATTGAGGCCTACATTCGCCAGGATGAGGCGTTGGCTTATCAGACGGCTAAAAAAGATGATGAAGTGGATGCCCTTTTTAAAAAGATCTTCAACGATCTGGTGGATGTCATGACCAATGATCGATCCAAAACTGCCGAAGGAACACAATTGCTGATGGTTGCCCAGTTCCTCGAGCGGATCGGCGATCATGCCACAAACCTGAATGAATGGGTCATCTACATGGTCACAGGACAGATTCCGGAGCTGAATAAGTAGGATCCTGGAAACGACGAACCGCCTGATGAAACGTGGAGATCAACGGGTGATTGCGCCGTGACTGAAGGTAGGCGATACAGAAGCAGCGCTGAAGCACGGGCTCAAAGTTCAGGATCTGGATGCGACCTGTCATGGCGGCAGGTTGAGCGGCCAATCCGGAGACGAAGGAGAGGCCCATGCCCGATTCGACTGCGGTAATCACCGCCTCGGTGTTTCCCAATTCGGCGATCACGCGAAGTTGGTGTAGTTGTACCCCCTGTTCTTTTAAGCACCTCTCCATCACTTCACGTGTTCCCGACCCCTCCTCTCGTAACAGAAAGGGTTGTCTTTTGAGCCAATCTATGGAGATGACGGCGGGGACTTCCAACTGTTTTGAGGCAATCAGGACCAGTGTATCATCTGCAATGGTGTCTACGATCAGCTGTGTGTCATCCCAATTTGGCGAACAGCCGACGAAACAGAGATCGACCTGTCTGTCGATCATTTTTTGGTACATCTCGCGGGAGTCCCCGATTTGCAGCTTGATTTCGACGCGAGGATGTTGTTTGGCAAAAAGGCTCATCCAACGAGGAATCAGATAGGTTCCGGGAATAGTGCTAGCCCCGATGTGCAATGTACCTACCAGTTGGCCTTGCAATGCCTGGATTGTCTCGGCCAACTCCTCCCAGATGGCAAGCAACTGTTTTCCTTTATCGTAGGCCAGCCGTCCGGCCGGTGTAAGTCCGATCCCGGGTGCGGAACGATCCAACAAAGGACTGCCCAGTTCCTCTTCCAGCGTTTTGATTTGCTGGCTGACGGCTGGTTGGGTGAGACCCATGATGTCGGCTGCTTCAGAGAAACTTCCTTTTTCGACCACGAGGGTGAAGGCTCGGATGCGCTTGAGATTCATCGGATTCACCTTTAACTAGAATAGGGTATATGCCTCATTGTATCAAATATTTCCCAGGAAATCGAAGCGAAATCGACACCTTTTCCGAATGGCTGCCATATGCTTCTCAAGACGGATTGGCGCGCAAGGGTTGACGTTGTGTATAAAACACGGGACTGTTGTAAAAAATCAGGAATAGAATTTGTTTTTCGTGTACAAGAAAGTTTTGGGAAAAGGTGTGAGATGGGAATATGGGTCCACGTACTTCTTGTGTCATTTGTCAACAATTTTACCCAAACGGGCTGTTTTTGTTGGACATGTATATCTGTCCTCGCTGTGAACAGGCGATGATCATAACAGAAGTAGATGATCCGGCTTATCGCATGTTTGTGGAGCGCCTGAAAAAGGGTTGTTCAAAGATAAATGCGGTTCAAGCTTCTGGGTAATTTCCCCTTCCGTAAGGAGGGGGAATTTTTTGCGCTTTTTATAGCCGGATCAGGCCTTCTTTTTCTGGTGATAGCATCTGCAATTGCGGTATGATAAAGATAAGTGATGTTCATAGAAGATGTAGAAGCAAGATGAGAGCGAGCAAGTGGAGCTTAGGGGATGAAATCTGGCGAGATGAATCCAACGTTACGGGCTATCAGGCAGACCGCGCAAAGAAGGGCTCCGTTGTTCGAGGCCCTGGAACGTCATGTTGCGCGAGATCCATTATCCTTCCATGTTCCAGGACACCGTGGCGGCGAGCAGTTTGACGCGGCGGGAAGAAGGTTTTTTGGCTCGTTATTGCCCATCGATCTGACCGAGCTGAACGGTCTGGACGATCTCCACCAGCCTCAAGGTGCCATCGCCGAGGCACAGCAACTGGCAGCGGAAATTTTTGGCGCGGAGGAAACTCTTTTTCTTGTCGGCGGCAGTACCGCCGGCAACCTGGCGATGGTGCTGGCCGCCTGCCAGCCGGGAGACAAACTGTTGGTCGGACGCGACGCGCATCGTTCCGTCTTTCATGCGTGTATGCTGGCTGGGGTCAAGGTGGTGTTGCTTCCCGCGAGGGTTCACCCGGAATTCGCGATTCCCTGTGGTGTAGACCCAGTGACGGTTCGGCAAGCGCTGTCCAGACATCCAGACGCGCGAGCGGTCTTTTTGACCAATCCCAACTATTACGGCATGGGCAGACATTTGGCAGCAATTGCAGGCGAGGTGCACGCGTACGGGATCCCGCTGCTGGTGGATGAAGCGCATGGGGCACATTTTGCTTTTCATCCCTCTTTGCCGCCGACGGCGCTCTCCGCAGGTGCAGACGGGGTGGTTCAGTCCGCGCACAAAACGCTTCCAGCTCTGACAATGGGAGCTTTCCTTCATTTGCAAGGTTCGCGGTTAAGCCGTTGGAAGGTCCGGCAAGCTTTGGCGATGCTGCAAACTTCCAGTCCCTCCTATCCGGTGCTGGCTTCTTTGGATTTGGCCCGGCGCTGGATGTTCTGTGAAGGGAGGGGGCGGCTGGAACGGTTGCTTCATTCAGCGGGACGTTTTCAGGAGTGGCTGCGGCGGCGGGGCTGGAAGGTGCCGGAGGGGGACGACGCGTTTTATGATTGGACGGATCCGCTGCGGCTGCTTTTGCACCATCCGGAGGTTTCAGGTTATCAGGTGGCCAAAAGGCTGGAAGCAGCAGCCGTCTATCCGGAACTGGCGGATCCGCTCCAAGTGGTCTGTGTGATGACGGCAGCCAATCGAGAAGAGGACTTGGATCGATTGAAGTTGTTGCTTTCATCCTTTGCACGACACTCTGCCGAGCAAGGGGAAACGGAACCCGCAGTTACTGTGCGGGCATCCCGGTTGGCTGAGAGATGGCAGGCGGTGTATGAAGAAAGCCAGTTCAATGCGATGGAATTGGACCAGAGCTGGATGCACCGGGAACGGGAAGAAGTTCCGTGGATTGAGGCGGGAGGCAGGCGGTCGGCCAGCATGGTGGTGCCTTATCCGCCGGGGATTCCGCTGTTGCTTCCCGGTGAAGTCATTCGCGACAGCCATCTGGTTCTGCTGGACATTTATCACCAACTGGGGGCGCATGTACATGGGCTACTGTCGGGAAAGCTGAGTGTCCTCTGCGAGTGAGGTGGCTTCTGCGAGGGAAGAGCACGCGTAAGCGAGAGGATCCGCACAGGAGGATATGTATGGCGGGAGAGGGGCGGCAGATGACGATAAGAGGGGATTCGATGCAAGGCGTTTTGATCACCTTTGAAGGTCCGGACGGCGCCGGCAAGACGACACAACTCGAGAGAGCGCGCCGATATTTGCGCGATCATGGCATAGAGGTGGAAGTGACCCGGGAGCCGGGAGGCACGCCGCTGGGCGAGGCGATTCGTCAGTGGCTTCTGTCACCAGCTGCAGATGAGAAGCACGAGATGGCGCTTGAGACGGAGGTGCTTCTGTATGCTGCCGCGCGGGCGCAACACGTGAAAGAACGGTTGATGCCGGCGCTTCGCGCAGGCAAGGTGGTGCTATGCGATCGCTATGTGGATGCCAGTTATGCTTATCAGGCGTACGGGAACCAACTGCCCCTGACATGGATCGAAGAAGTGAACCGGCTGGCTGTACAAGAGGTGATGCCCAGGCGAACCTACCTTCTCGATCTGCCGATTGAGGTGGCCCGCCGGCGCCTCAAGCGGCGCGAGGGAGAGCGGCTGGATCGGATTGAACAGCGCGGAGAAGCATACCACCAGCGCGTCAGGGAAGGATTTTTAACGATTGCTCGGCGTGATCCAAAGCGTATTCTGGTGATTGACGCTTCCGCCTCTGAGGAGGAGGTGGCACAGGAGATTTTGGCGGACCTGAGAGAAATGTTGCGTGCGCGATTCAAATGATTGACATTATGCCTGCGCGTTGTTCAACTGTTTTCATTTGCTGCGGCTACTTTTTGTTGAACCCTGTTTTTCACTGGAGGATGGGGCATGAAGCTGTTACTGGCGGTGGTGCAAAACAAGGATAGTGCCAAGTTGTCGCAAGCGTTGGTCAAAAAAGGGATTCGGGCGACCCGGCTGGCTAGTACGGGGGGATTTTTGCGTACGGGTAATACCACCTTTTTGATTGGAGTGGATGATCACCAGGTGGATGAAGTATTGCGATTGATCCGGGAACACTGTCATGCCCGGCAGCAGGTGATGACCTCGATGTCTTCGGCTACGGCTCACCTGGGCACCGATCTTCCATTTCCGGTCGAAGTACAGGTGGGCGGTGCAACGGTATTTGTTCTCGATGTGGATGCATACTACCATTTTTAACCCATTTATGATGGGATGCTTACGGGGTTTGAAGGGGAGAAATGGATGGAGATCTCTTTTCGTCCGGAGAAAACGCGCGAAAAATGGCTGGGAAGAGCGGGAGCCCCTCTGTCCCAGATGACCGGGAGTGAGCGGTTTGCTTCACTCTTACAGCATCAGCTGCAGATGGAACAATCCCTGGAAGAGCAGCTTCTGGCGATTGATGAGCAAGCGAACCGCCTGGCCTCACTGCGGACGATGGAAGAACTGGTTCGCTACCGGGAACGGGTCAAAGTCTTTTTGCAAACGGTGCTCCAGTCAGCCCTGGCAGTGGAGACGGTACAGGTGCAAGAGCGGCGCCGGATCCGGCAATACCACCTGGTTCAACGGGTGGATGAGCTGTTGCTCACACTGGCGGCCGAAGTATTGTCAAAAGAACTGCCGCGCCTTGCCATTCTCTCCCGTTTGGATGAGATACGCGGTCTGTTGATCAATCTCAGCACCTGAATGTCGGATAGGGAGGGTTGAAGATGGGGATCATGGCCATCCCGGGACTGGAAGGGATTGCAAGCCGCTTGTTGCGGCAAGTCATCCGTCGCCGGTTGTCGCATGCCTACCTTTTTACGGGACCCAGGAAGAGGGAGAAACTGGAAATTGCGCGCTATTTCGCCAAAGCGCTCAATTGTACTCGTCCGCTTGAAAATGGCGACAGTTGTGACCAATGCGCCCATTGTCGGCGGATTGATCACGGAAATTTCCCTGATTTCCAAGTGGTTGGCGCGCCAGGAGAGAGTATCAAAATCGACCAGATTCGGTCACTGCAACAGTTTCTTGCCGTACGATCGCAGGAGGCGGAAAGGAAGGTCTACGTATTGAACGGTGCAGAAAACATGACGATCCAGGCAGCCAACAGCCTCCTTAAAATGATCGAGGAACCGCCCGCTCCATCTGTCGCCATCCTCCTGGCTGGACACCGGGGGCAACTGTTGCCAACGATCGTTTCCCGTTGCCAGGAAGTGGCTTTTCCTTCCCCTTCGCCGCAGGAACTAGCGGCACAACTGCAGCAGTCAGGGATAAAACCGGCTTACGCCAGCATCCTTTCCCGCCTCGAGGTAGACCCGGAGCAGGCCAAAGCGCTGGTGGAAGGAGAAGGGTTTGCAGAGGCTTTAAACCTGGTGATACAATGGGGAGAAGAAGTGATTCGCCAGCCTGTCAAGGCAACAGCAATTTTACAAGCGCTTTTTCAATCAGGACAGGAGAAATGGGCTTTTGATCTGCTGATTCTTTGGATACGAGATTTGTTACTGATTCAAATGCAGCAGCATGAGTTGCTGGCATTTGTGGAATATCGCACGCAGCTGACGCGACAGGCAGGGCAGTGGTCGCAGGAGAGATTGCTCTTTTTTCTCGAACGGTTCTTTGGACTTCAACGCCTGAAAAAAAACAATCTCAATCTCCAGTTGGCCGTGGAGGAGATCATGTTTGCTTCATGGCAGAAGTGAGAAATTACTGAACGGTTTTCAGGGCAGCATTCAGCATATGGGAGGGATCATGGCAGCAGGTGGCAGAAGAAATTGAAGAGGAGGTGAGCCGATGGTTGAGGTGGTTGGTGTCCGGTTTAAAAAGGCAGGCAAAATTTATTATTTCGATCCGGATGGTTGGCCG
The DNA here is from genome assembly GCA_947085265.1 of uncultured Bacillus sp. GTDB lineage: Bacteria > Bacillota > Bacilli > ZCTH02-B2 > ZCTH02-B2 > Bacillus_BB. The sequence goes on from CAMTVR010000006.1 coordinate 66,248, forward strand.
GTGAAAAAACAAGATTACGTGATCGTGGAGACGGCGCGGGGCATTGAATATGGACAGGTGATCATTGGAATTAAGCAGGTTACGGATGAGGAAGTGGTTCAGCCGCTCAAGAAAGTGCTCCGGATTGCGACCGCCGGAGATGCGGAACAGGTGGCGGCCAATCGCGCGGCTGCCAGGGAAGCGTTTGACATATGTTTCGAAAAGATTCAGCAGCACGGATTGCCGATGAAGTTGGTGGATGTGGAATACACCTTTGATCGGAACAAAGTCATCTTTTATTTTACAGCGGATGGACGGGTGGATTTTCGTGAGCTGGTCAAGGACCTGGCCAGCGTGTTTCGCACGCGGATCGAACTTAGGCAGATCGGTGTCCGGGATGAGGCCAAGATGTTAGGCGGCATCGGTCCGTGCGGTCGGCCGTTGTGCTGTTCCACCTTTTTGGGAGATTTCGAACCGGTTTCCATCAAAATGGCCAAGGATCAAAATTTGTCTTTGAATCCTGCTAAAATTTCCGGTCTCTGTGGACGTCTGATGTGCTGTTTGAAGTTCGAAAATGACTATTATGAGCAGGTCAAAGAACGCCTGCCCGATCTGGGAAGCATCGTCGAGACGCCGGTCGGTGAAGGGAAGGTTGTGACAGTACAAATATTGGAGGAACTGGTCAAGGTGCACCTTTTCGATTCCGCCAAGGTACTGACATTCCACCTGGATGAGGTGCGGCAGATTATCGAGGCCTGATTGAGAGCCTAGCTTATCGGAGCGACATCGGAGGTGGGAAGGGTGGACAAGTGGGAGTTTCTCTCCAAGTTGACTCGGTTCGAGGAAAAAATGGATGACATGCACGGACAGTTACGGAAGCTCATCGCTGAGATGAAGGAACTGTTGGAAGAGAATCAGCAACTGCAAATGGAAAATCGCCACCTCCGGGAATACGTGCATCGCTACCGTTTGGCTGAGGAACAGGCTGCACAAGCGGAAAAGCCTAAGACAACCCGGCGCCGGATGCCGGTCAGCGAGGGGTATGATAATCTAGCTCGCTTGTATTATCAAGGGTTCCATATTTGCAATGTCCACTATGGCAGCGTGCGTAACGGAGACGAAGAGGACTGCCTTTTTTGCCTGACCTTTTTGAACAAGGCGTCGCAAGCCGGGGAAGGTATCAGGAAGGGTTCGGAAGATGAAGATACAAAAAAGTTTTGAAGCAGCCGAAGGAGGGCGTCTTTTTTTGGTTGCCACGCCCATTGGCAATTTGCAGGATATGACCTTGCGCGGGCTGGAAACCCTGAAGAATGTGGATGTCATCGCCTGCGAAGATACCCGCCGGACGCGCAAATTGTTGAATCATTTCGGGATCCGCACTCCTTTTGCCAGCTATCATGAACACAATCAAAAAAAACAAGGGGAGCGGATCCTGTCTTGGTTGCGGGAAGGCAAGCAGGTGGCGCTGGTCAGCGATGCAGGGACACCGTTGTTGTCTGATCCGGGCGAAGCGTTGGTTCGGGAAGCAATTGAGGCGGGAATTCCTGTGGTGAGCATTCCTGGAGCCAATGCGGCGTTGAACGCCTTGGTTGTTTCCGGCTTGCCAGTGAAGCGGTTTACATTTCTCGGATTTTTGCCGCGTCAGGAGAAGGCGCTGCGTGAAGAATTCCGGCGCTTGCGCCAGGCTCCTGAAACACTGATTCTCTATGAGGCGCCACACCGGCTGGGTAAGTTGTTGGAGGTGGCCGTCGAGGAGTTGGGAGATCGTGCGGCTGTCCTGGTGCGCGAACTGACTAAAAAACACGAGGAGGTCGTTCGCGGTTCGCTGGCGGAATGCCGCAGGTGGCTTGAAGGGGTTGAAGTCCGGGGAGAGTTCACGGTGCTGATTTCCGGCTCCGCCCAAGGGAAAGAGACCAGAAGGTCCAGTGATGAACAAGCCATCCCCTGTGAGCAAGGAGTCCCCTTTTGGGATGGATGGGATATCCTGGAGCATGTGGAAGAATACTGCCAGCAGGGAATGGAGCGCATGGCAGCCATCAAGCAGGTGGCAAGGGATCGGGGAATGCCGAAGCGGGAGGTCTATCGACTGATGCACCAACAGACGAAATAAAAAGACACCCTGCACGACCGCAGAATGCCGGAAACAAGGGACTATTCACCCGGCTGCCCGGATTTTCCCACCTCGAGAATTTTCCGTTTGCTCACATTTCCCGGATTTCTCCATCCGTTCCAGAATTTGCTTTCTCGCTGTATCTGTTCAATTCATTCAGACAATTATTACAGACGATTTTTTCCTTGAAATGAATCACGTTTTCCGCGTTGCCACAGAAGATGCAAGCAGGCTCATACTTTTTGAGGATAATCCGCTCCCCGTCAACGTAAATTTCGAGCGAATCCCTTTCTGAGATGCGCAATGTTCGGCGGAGTTCAATGGGAATTACGACACGGCCCAGTTCATCTACCTTGCGCACAATCCCGGTTGACTTTAGCATATTTTCCCCATCTCCCTGTATTTTATCTAAAGTCTCAGGCGAATCCGAACAGTTTTTAGGTTCCTATAATAGCTAGTCGTAGTTCTAGATAATACCATAGTTTCCGATTGGTGTCAATTGAGCGATGCCGTTTCAGCTTGACACGCTTTTAAGGGGTTTGTCATAATTTGGAGGAAAGCGCAGTCAGGTGCGAAGCAAGCACTTGAATGCCGATGAAAGGAGTCAAGGGTTTGGATGGAACGGCCCACCTTTTATATCACAACACCGATTTACTATCCGAATGACAATCTCCATATAGGTCATTCTTACACCACCGTGGCGGCGGATGCGATGGCGCGTTATAAACGCCTGCGTGGATATGACGTGTTTTACCTGACCGGAACGGATGAACATGGCCAAAAGTTGCAACGGCGGGCCCAGGAGGAGGGCAAACCGCCGCTGGAGATGATCGATCCGATTGTCGACTGGATCAAGGATCTTTGGGCCAAACTGGACATTTCTTACGATGATTACATCCGGACGACGGAACCGCGTCACAAGAAAGTGGTCCAAAAGATCTTTCAGAAGCTTTTGGATCAGGGGGATATCTATCTGGGCCAATATGAGGGGTATTATTGCGTGCCTTGCGAATCTTTCTGGACGGAATTTCAAGCCAGGCAAGAGGATGGGTTCCGTTGCCCCGACTGTGACCGGGAAGTCAGCCTGGTTCGCGAGGAGAGTTACTTCTTCCGCCTCTCTAAATATGAGGAACGGTTGCTGCGATATATCGAGGAGCACCCGGAGTTTATCCAGCCAGAATCGCGGCGAAACGAGATGATTAGCAATTTTCTCAAACCGGGACTGGAAGATTTAAGCGTCTCCCGGACCTCGTTTGACTGGGGGATTCCGGTTCCGGGGGATCCGAAACACGTGATCTACGTTTGGTTGGACGCGCTGACCAACTACATCACGGCGCTCGGTTATCTCTCCGATGATCCTGAGAAACGGGCCCGGTTTGAACGGTTCTGGCCGGCGGATGCCCACCTGATCGGCAAGGATATCGTGCGTTTCCATACGATCTATTGGCCGATTTTTCTCATGGCGCTGGGCCTGCCGCTGCCTAAAAAGGTATATGGACACGGTTTTTTTATGATGCCGGATGGAAAGATGTCCAAGTCGAAGGGCAATGTGATCGACCCGAAATTTCTCATTGATCGCTACGGATCCGACGCGATCCGGTATTTCCTGTTGCGCGAGATCCCGTTTGGCCAGGATGGTGTCTTTACTCCGGAGTCGTTTATTCAGCGCTTGAATTTCGATCTGGCCAACGACTTGGGGAACCTGGTCAGCCGCACGACAGCGATGGTGGAAAAATACTTCGCCGGTGTGACGCCTGGCCCGGTAGCGCCGGAGGAATTGGATCATCAGCTTGCGCAATTGGCGCAAGACGTGGTGGCCCACATGGAACAGGCGATGGAAGAGATGCAGTTCAGCAACGCTCTGGCCCACATCTGGAAACTGGTCGGGCGATTGAACAAATACATTGATGAGACCGAACCATGGAACCTGGCCAAGGAACCGGGAAAGCGGGAGCGGCTCGGGACGGTGATGTACAATTTGCTGGAGGGCATTCGCATCGTCTCTATCCTGATTCAGCCCTTTATGACCCGTACGCCCGCCAAGATCTGGCGACAACTGGGAATTGCGGAACAGCCTGAATTGCTGGCTTGGGAAACCAGCAAATCCTGGGGCCTGATGCCTGCCGGCATCTATGTGCACAAGGGTGAACCCATCTTTCCTCGCCTTGACATGCAGCGAGAGATCCAAGTGATTGACGAGTCGACGGCGGCTGCCCGCAAACGTGTGGCAGAAAACCTGCGGCTGAAGGAGGCGGCGCAGCGAGTGGAAGGGCAAAAGGATGCGGTTCAGAACCAACAGGCAGCGGCGCCGGAACAAAAAGCCTCGGAGACAATCACCATCGACGATTTCCAACGGGTGGATCTGAGAGTGGCCGAAGTGGTGGCGGCAGAGCGGATTCCGAAGGCGGACAAGCTGCTCAAATTGCAACTGGATCTGGGAACGGAGCAGCGGCAAGTGGTGTCAGGCATCGCGGAGCACTATGAACCGGAAGCCTTGATCGGCAAGAAAGTGCTCTGTGTGACCAACCTGAAGCCGGTCAAGCTGCGGGGCGAGATGTCCTACGGGATGATCCTGGCCGCCTCCGAAGGAGGACGTTTGGTCCTCACCACCGTCTCCGGAGAGATTCCAAACGGAACGCGGGTGACGTGATGAACTTGATTGATACGCATGCGCATTTGGATGATCGGAAGTTTGCGTCCGATTTGCCGGAAGTCATCCAACGAGCGCAGGCGGCTGGGGTGCGAAAAATTGTCAACATCGGATATAACCGCGAGAGTATCCGGACGACGCTGCAGCTTGCGCGCGCGTATCCGTTCATTTATGCAGCGATTGGCTGCCACCCGACCGATGCGGCGGAATACGATGAGGACATGGAAAGCTGGCTGACTCAGCTGGTGCAGCAGGAGGCGAAAGTGGTGGCCATCGGTGAGGTGGGGCTGGATTATCACTGGGATACGGTACCGAGAGAGGTCCAACAACGGGTGTTCCGCCGTCAGATTGCACTGGCCCGGCGGCTCGGGGTGCCGCTGGTCATCCACAACCGGGAAGCGGATGAGGATACGGTGCGGATCCTGGAAGAAGAGGGAGCGGCTGAAGTCGGCGGCATCATGCATTGTTTTGCCGGCGATTGGGAGATGGCCAAACGCTGTCTGGACATGAATTTCTACATCGGTCTTGGAGGATTGGTGACGTTCAAGAATGCGCCAAATGTGAAAGAGGTGGCGCGGCAGGTTCCTCTCGCTCGACTCCTGTTGGAAACGGACGCGCCTTATCTGGCGCCGGTGCCGTATCGAGGAAAGCGAAACGAAAGTAGCTTTGTCCTGCACGTGGCGGAAACCGTTGCCCAGCTTCGCGGCATGCCACTGGAGGAGCTGGCTCGCGCGACCACGGCCAACGCCGGGCGCCTGCTGGGAATTTAAAGAATTCTGCTCACAGGTCGAAGCAGCACCACCAAGCGGGCTTTTCAGAGCACCGCCAAATGAGGTGGTGCTTTGATCTATTTTTATCGATTTCAATCAGGGGTTATGAATGGTGTTAAAAGAAATCATTGTCGTCGAGGGTAGAAATGACACAATTGCCGTCCAGCGGGCGGTGAAGGCGGACACGATCGAAACCGGTGGGTCCGCCCTTTCCGCTGCGGTACTCCGTCAGATCGCGCTGGCACAACAGCGGCGAGGGGTGATCATATTGACCGATCCGGATGCGGTGGGCGAACGGCTGCGCAGGCAGATTTCCGCGGTGGTACCCGGCTGCAAACAGGCCTTTCTCACTCGTAAAGAAGCGTCAAAAAATGGCGACATCGGTGTGGAAAACGCATCTCCGGACGCGATTCGCCAGGCTCTGAAAAGAGCCCGCACCATTCACTGGGATCCGGGTCAGCACTTCTCCTGGGAGGAGTACACCGCCTGGGGACTGGCTGGTGGCCCTTCTTCCAAAATGCTGCGCGTTAAACTGGGAGAGAAGCTGGGAATCGGCTACGGCAACGCGCAACAAATGTATAAAAAACTGCAACGGTTTCAGATTACGCAAGAGGAGTTTCAGCAGGCCATGTTGGAGCTGCTCCGGGAGGTTGGAGGTGCCGCAGATGAAGCGTCCGATAGGGACACCTGGCCGGACCAGGGAGGTTCAGTCGGAACAAAATTTCACATTTAAAAAGAGCCTCGGTCAGCATTTTTTGGTCGATCCCAATATCTTGCGCAAGATCGTATCGGCAGCGGCGCCGGATCCGTCTACAGGATTTCTGGAGGTGGGTCCTGGCTTTGGAGCGTTGACCGAGGCGTTGGCGGAAAAGGCGGGCAAGGTGGTGGCGGTTGAGGTAGATGCCCGCCTGATTCCGATTCTGGAGGAACAACTGGCGCCTTACTCCAATGTCACGTTGCTCCATGAAGATATCCTCAAGTGCGATTTGCGGCAATTGGCAGCCTCGTTTGCAGATTGTTCTGCATGGAAGGTGGTGGCCAATTTGCCATATTATATTACCACCCCAATTCTTGTAAAGTTCTTGGAATTTGCTGCATTATTTGCTACGATGAAAAGGAAAGAGGCTCATCCGATGAGCGAGATGATTTTAATGATGCAAAAAGAGGTGGCGGAACGGCTTGTGGCAGCGCCCGGCAGCAAAGCTTACGGGTCCTTGAGTGTGTTTGCGCAGTATCACGCCGCGATCCGGTGGGTCTGCGATGTGCCAAAAAATGCCTTTTTGCCGCCCCCCAACGTCATCTCTCAGGTGATCCGCCTCTCGATCCGCAAGCAGCCGCCAGTGACTGTGTCGGATCCGGATTGGTTGTTTCAAGTTGTGCGAGCCGCTTTTTCCCAGCGGCGCAAGACCTTGCTGAATAACCTGATCCGGCTTTTTCCCAGCAGTTCAAAAAACGAGTTGGCACAAATATTGCAAAAGATCGATGTGCAGCCGGAGCGACGCGCAGAAACGTTGAGCCTTCAGGAGTTTGCCGCACTGAGTGAACATCTTTTACAGGTGAAGTGACCGCATACACGCCAATGCCTCACATCAGAATGCGATGGAAAACGGGTTTAGGGAGGAACCTCGGTGAATTTTATCAGTCCGAGTAAAGGGAAAATGTCTTTGGCGGACGTACTGGCCGATATGCAAGGTTATGTCCAACAGGATCCGCATTCGGAATACAAGATGGTCATTGGCACCGATTCCCAACGGCACGGCGGCCTCACGCAGTTTGTGACGGCGATTGTGATTCACCGTGTCGGTCGCGGTGCCCGTTTTTATTATACAAAGCGGATTGGTCACGGCGTTTATGCGTTGCGGCAGCGCATCTACATGGAAACACAGTTCAGCCTGGAAGTGGTGGAAGCGCTGAAAGAGCAGGGCCTGTCGCAACGTTTTAGCGGCTTGCCGGTTGAAATTCACATCGATGTGGGGCAGGATGGGGCCACTCGCAAATTGATTCAGGAGGTGGTCGGCTGGGTCACATCGGTCGGGTATACCGCCAAGATCAAACCGTTCGCCTTTGGGGCCAGCGCTGTGGCGGACAGGTTTAGCAAAACGCACGTGAGCAGCTAAAAAACCTTCTGGGACGGTACCCTTCTCTGTGGCTCTTGCATAGGCTATAGAGGCGAGGGGGGAGAAGGGTTGTCATTTCATTCTGGAGATAAGGTGACGCGCAAATCATACCAGCATGATATCGTGTTTGTGATTGAGGAGATTCACCCGGGCCGGCGCGCCGTACTGAAAGGGATCGATGTGCGGTTGATTGCCGATGCTCCACTGGATGATTTGCAAAAAATCACGGATGAAGAGCTGGCTGAACGCCAACAACAACTGAAAATTCTGGAGGAGGAATCACTGCGGCTGATTTATCAGGATCGCAAGTGGCTGGCGGAAAGTAGTGACCGGTACGAGCGCCAAGGATCGTTGTCAGAAGAGGTAAAAAAAAATTACTTTGAGTACCCGGCAAAGGTATTGCATTTAGATGGGGATGGAGACTATTTAAAGAAATGCCTGCAGCTGTACCAAAAATTGGCCGTCCCCGTCGTAGGGATGCACATTCGGGAAGCGGAGATGGCTGCCTCCGTAAGTTCGCTGCTGGCCAAAGTATCGCCCGACATTCTCATTCTCACGGGTCACGATGGGCTGATTAAACGGCAAGGAAGCGTGAAATCTTTGGCAAACTACCGCCATTCTGCCGATTATGTGGAAGCGGTCAAAGCCGCGCGCAGGGTTGAGAAAAACTTGGATGCACTGGTCATTTTTGCGGGCGGTTGCCAGTCTCATTTTGAGGCTCTCCTCAAGGCGGGAGCCAATTTTGCCAGCTCGCCGGGCCGGGTCATGATCCACACTTACGATCCCGTCTATGTCGCGCAAATGATCGCTTTTACGCCCATCGGTGAAACGGTCAATGTGCTAGAGGTGGTGAAACGAACGATCACCGGCATTGAAGGGATTGGCGGGATCGAGACGCGCGGAGGTTATCGGCGAGGCATGCCCGATTCCTTGGGAAACTTTTAGCCTGTATGTTGAAAAAGTCATTGACAAGGGAAAACGTGATTTGTTATAATTCATTCTTTTTGACATCTTAGCTCCTATATGTTATACTATTAAAGGAATTCGCGCGGGAATTCTAAATATCCGGGATCCAAGGGAGTGGGTAATACGTGGCCAATCCAGCCTTGATGGAGATTAAACGGGTTTTGGATGCTCATCTTGGAGAAAAAGTGATGATTCGCGCCAATGGCGGTCGGAAGCGAACGATTGAACGAAGAGGTGTGTTGGAAGAAACTTACCCTTCCGTGTTCACCATCCGATTGGACCAGGAAAGCAACTCACCAAAGCGCGTCTCTTACAGTTATGCGGATGTGTTGACGGAAACGGTAGAACTGACGATTTGCAGGGACAACGATGAATTTGTGCGGATCCAATATAAGCAAGTGAAACAATAGATCGTAGCAGTAGAACTTGGTTCTACTGCTGCCGCTTTTTTTGGTGGAAATGGGATACACTATGGGTACCCTTGAATCAAGGGCACGCAACAGGAAGGAGGTTTCGGATGTCCCGACGCAACCGCGGCGTGATGTCTGAAGAATTCAAGCTGGAATTGGCCAAGGAGTTGGGCTTTTACGACACCGTGCAGAAAGAAGGTTGGGGCGGGATCACCACCCGCGATGCTGGGAATATGGTTAAACGTGCCATCCAGATAGCGGAGGAAAGCCTGCGCAAGGGCCAGTCCAAGTAAACTGTTGCGTACAAAGGGACCGGAAAAAATTCCGGTTCCTTTTTCTTTGGAACAGTTGAAATACCTATGGTACAATGTTCTGCGTATGGCCTGAATAAGATTCGTTTTTTATGATGGAGGCAGACAGTTTGAGCGTGTTTGTCAAGGCGCCAGCCAAAATCAACCTGTCCCTGGATGTACGCCATAAACGGCCGGATGGTTATCACGAAGTGGAAATGGTCATGACGATGGTTGATCTGGCTGATCGAATCGCTTTGGAGGATCGTCCGGATGGCGAGATTCATTTGCGCAGCAATTCCGGAGTCATTCCTCAGGACGACCGGAACCTGGCGTGGAGAGCGGCGGAGTTGGTGCGCGAGCGATTCGGCATTGATCGGGGTGTAACCATTACCATCGCCAAAGAAATTCCGGTTGCGGCTGGACTGGCGGGAGGCAGCAGCGATGCCGCTGCTGTGTTAAAGGGCTTGAACCGACTTTGGAGGCTCGGCGTTTCTATTGATGAGCTGATTGAGTTAGGCTTGCGCCTGGGTTCGGATGTTCCCTTTTGTTTGGTTCAGGGAACGGCGCGCGCGACGGGTCGCGGAGAATGCATTGAGCAGTTGCCAGCCATGCTGCCCTGCTGGGTTGTCCTGGCCAAGCCGCCGATCAGCATTTCGACGTCTGATGTGTATGGCGACCTGGATTTGGGTCAAATCACCGCAAGGCCAGATACAGACGCACTCATCGCTGCCCTCGCCCGTCGTGATTTTCGCGGCGTGGCACGCCAGATGAGGAATGTCTTGGAACCTTTTGTGTTTCGTAAATATCCGGAAGTGGCACGGCTCAAAGAGCAGATGCTCCGTTTTAGCGGCGAAGGGGTTCTGATGTCCGGAAGTGGCCCCACGGTTTATGCTTTGCTGCAGCAGGAATCCCGTGCCCGCAGGTTGTTTCATAATTTAAAAGGGTTCTGTAAAGAGGTGTATATGGTCCGTCTCTTAGGCGAACGACCGCGTGCCTGATATGAGATGAGCGCGTGAAAAAATGAACGGAGAAAGGAAACGTCGTTGTGAAGAGAAGTTCCCGACTGGTGGATATGACGTATCAACTGGCGTTGCGGCCGAATCAGCTGGTTCCTTTGGGCTATTTTGCGGAACGCTACCAAACAGCCAAATCCTCCATTAGTGAAGATTTGACGATCATGAAAGAGGTGTTGGAGGGACAGGGGCATGGCCGGTTGCAAACCGTTACTGGCGCAGCCGGCGGTGTGCGGTTTGAACCGTCCATCGGAGAAGCAGAGGCCAGGGAATGGGTTGAGATGGTTTGCCGGGAACTTTCCGACCCGGATCGCATCTTGCCCGGAGGCTACCTGTACATGTCTGATCTGCTCGGGGATCCGTCCTTTATCTTTGCTTTAGGGCGCTTGTTTGCCACGGTTTTTGCCCGACAAAAATCAGAAGTGGTGATGACGATTGAGATGAAGGGGATCCCGCTGGCCTATTCCACGGCCCATTGTCTCAACCTGCCGGTCGTTGTGGTGCGCCGAGATCAACATATCGGGGAAGGATCCTTTGTCTCCATCAATTACGTGTCCGGTTCTCGGAGACATGTGCAGACGATGTTCCTTCCCCGGCGCTCTTTGTCTGAAGGTTCCAGGGTGCTCATTGTGGATGACTTTATGAAGGCGGGCGGGACGCTAAATGGAATGCTGGGACTGCTCAAGGAATTTGGCGCTAAGCCAGCAGGGATAGCTGTCTTTGTCGAATCGGCGATTATTGATTCCCGTTTGGTCAAAGATTATGTTTCGGTTGCCCGCTTGGTAGACGTGGACGAGCAGACAGGGAAGGTGCGGGTGGTTCCCGGCAACATTTTGGATCTCTTGCGTTAAACTTTCTTACGTTAAACTCTTCCTGCGCCGAACGCTTTCCAGGCTCGGGTTCTGACTTTAGAATATCCATAAGAATATCCATAGAAGCCATCACCTTTGTTCGTTCATCTTTGCCATTTGTTTCCACAGTTTAGAATTCGAATAATGGAGGGATATATCCATGAAACGGATCTCTACCGACAAGGCACCACAAGCGATTGGTCCTTATTCGCAGGCGATTCAAGCCGGCAACCTCCTCTTTGTCTCCGGGCAAATTCCCCTTACCCCTGCCGGTGAAATGGTCGACGGGGGGATTGAGGAACAGGCGCATCAGGTGTTCCGCAATGTCCAGGCCATTCTGGAGTCGGCCGGATCCTCGTGGGAGCAGGTGGTCAAGGTGGGGTTGTTTCTCACCGATCTTTCCCATTTTGCGACGGTAAACCAGATTTATGAACAATATTTGGGGCATGTCAAACCGGCCCGTTTCACTGTCGAAGTGTCCGCCCTGCCGAAGGGCGCGCTTGTGGAAATGGAAGCCATCGCCTATCTTCCGTAAAAATTTTTAAATTTTGAGCAGGAATTTTGCGAATGATGTAGAACTAGAATACTTAAGCCGTAGTCACTTTTTTAAGAGGCAATTTCAAGGCAAAGGTGGTGGCTGGATATGGAAATTACGGATGTTCGCCTGCGCAGAGTCAATGGGGAAGGGCGGATGAAGGCGATTGCATCGATTACCATCGATAATGAATTTGTCGTCCACGATATTCGTGTCATCGACGGAAATAACGGCATGTTTGTAGCGATGCCCAGCAAACGGATGCCGGATGGTGAATTCAGGGATATCGCCCATCCGATTTCAGCGTCCACGCGGGAGAAGATTCAATATGCTGTACTGGCCGCCTATGATCGGGCGGTAGGCAAACGGGAGATGAATGATGAAGTGGAGGCTGGCGCATAGGTGAGCAACGATCAAAGTCAAGGCAAGCGAGTGGATGCATAGCGCGTCGATTTGCTTGCCTTTTTTGTGTTTCGTGGGTGAGCCGAGGTGATTTTCGCACGCTTCGTTTCTTGAAATGAACCGTTGAATCGGCTATATTTTTTTAGCATAGAGGGGAATAGGGGGGACGCGATGAAGCGCTATGGAATTATCCTCGCAGCCGGAAAGGGAACCCGCATGCGCTCGAAAAAGTACAAAGTGCTGCATGAGATATGCGGGAAACCCATGGTGGAATATGTGGTGAATCTGCTCAATCAGCTCCAGCTGGATGAGCTGATCACGGTCGTCGGTCACGGCGCCGAGGCGGTTAAACAATGTCTCGGGATGCGCAGCCGTTATGTGCATCAAGAACATCAGCTGGGAACGGCGCACGCCGTGATGCAGGCGGAATCGTTGCTGGCTGGAAAAGCTGGGACGACGGTCGTCGTCTGTGGGGATACGCCGCTTTTGCAAGCTGATACCCTCCGTCGCCTCCTGGATACCCATGAGCAGCAAGGTGCTGCCGCCTCCGTGCTCACAGCGGTGATGGCGGATCCGACGGGCTATGGGCGAATCCTGCGCCAGAGTGATGGTCGCCTGGAAAGGATCGTGGAGCACAAAGATGCCACGCAAGAGCAGTTGGCCATTCGCGAAGTGAATACAGGAATCTACTGTTTTGATAACCAGCTCCTGTTTCAGATGTTGCCCAAGGTGAAAAATGACAATGCGCAACAGGAATATTACCTGCCGGATATCATCGCGCTTCTTCTGCAAGAAGGCAAGCCGATTTATACTGTGCTGACTGAGGATCCGGAGGAGGTGCTGGGGGTCAATGATCGTATCGCTCTGGCACAAGCCGAGCGGATTATGCAGCAGCGCATTCACCGCGAACACCAGCTCAACGGTGTCACTATCGTGGACCCAGGGAATACGTATATTGAAGCCGGTGTCGAGATCGGGCAAGACACGGTGATTTATCCAGGCACCTTCCTCCGTGGGAAAACAATCATCGGCCAGGAGTGTGTGGTGGGTCCCCACGCTGATTTGCTGGATATGCAAGTGGCAGACAGGGTCACCATCACCCACTCCGTGCTGATGCATTCCACCATTTTGGAAGACAGCACAGTAGGACCGTTTGCTTATATCCGGCCCCATTCGCAAGTGGGGCCGAAAGCCAAGGTGGGAGATTTTGTAGAATTGAAAAACACCCGTCTTGGCCCTGGTTCCAAGGCGTCTCATCTCGCCTATCTCGGTGACGCCGACATTGGAGAGAATGTCAATATCGGTTGCGGCACGATCACCGTCAACTACGATGGCGAGCAAAAACACCGCACCGTTGTCGAGGATCATGTGTTTGTCGGTTGCAATGCCAATTTGGTCGCGCCTGTACGCGTTGGACGCGGATCGTATGTGGCTGCCGGTTCCACCATTACGCATGATGTTCCGCCAGACAGTCTGGCCATCGCCCGCGAGCGGCAGCTCAACAAAGAGGGGTATGCCGCTCGTTTGCGGGCACGGTTGCGAGGACAATCGAATTGAGGGGGTACGGCCGTTCACAAGGTACGACCACTTTCAGATAAACGGATGTCATGAAAGGTGACAGGGCTCTTCCGTGAGCGGCTGGCCCCGAGGAAAGGCTTTAAAAGGGTCAATGGATTGGCTGGGCTTTCCAATGGCTATACTAAAGCTGTCCGAACGTGAAACTTACCTGTACATTCAAATGTTGAATGTCCGAAAGGGTGAAGCAAGGTGAGAGTCATTGCGACAGATTTGCGTGAGCCAGGGAAGAGGTCAATCAATCGTGCCCTTCGCCAAAAAGGGCGGATCCCCGCGGTGTATTATGGACGTTCGGTTCCCCACCGGACCATCTGGATTGATGAGAAGCAGCTGAAGGAACAGATTCGCCAAAACGGTGCCCACGCACTGTTTCAGGTGAGCATTGGCGGCGGCGAGCCGCAGATGGTGATCGCAAAAGAGATTCAGCGAAATCCGCTGAAACACGATGAGATTCTTCATGTTGACCTGTATCATGTGGTGGCCGACCAGCCGGTTGAAACCATCCTGCCGCTTGAATTCACCGGTGAACCGAAAGGGGTTCGTCAGGGAGGAGTCCTTCAGCTACAACTCAGGGAATTGGAGGTCCGGGCATTGCCGCGGGATTTGCCGCAAGCACTGGAGATATCGATAGAGCAGGTGGACATCGGTGAGAATATCTACGTGCGGGACTTGCCGGTGCCTGAACGGATCGAGGTGCTTAACGATCCGGACGAGCTGGTCCTGACTGTCCTGGAAGTGCGGAAGAGTGAAGAAGTGTCGCCGGCTGCCGCGGAGGCAACGGCTGACATGAGCTGAAATCAACGGAACATTTGCGACAAACTGCTTGGAAAAAGGGGAAACGTCATTTGAAATGGATTGTTGGACTGGGCAATCCTGGTCCCATGTATGCGGCCACCCGACACAATGTCGGGTTTATGTTGATTGACGCTTTAAGTCAAGAATGGGGGATTTCCCTGACCAAAGAGCGGCACCAATCCATGTTGGGAGAAGGTGTCATAGATGGGCAGAAGGTCCTCTTGATCAAGCCACTCACTTACATGAACCTCTCAGGCGAGGCCGTAGGGGCTGTTTATCGCTGGTATAAACCGCCTTTGGAAGAACTGCTTGTGGTTTACGATGATTTGGATCTTCCATTGGGGGCACTGCGTTTTCGCCTGCATGGCGGTGCTGGCGGACATAACGGGATGAAGTCGATTATCCAACACCTGGGAACAGAGAAGTTCAAGCGGTTGCGAATTGGCATTGGCCGGCCTCCTGGGGAAATGGAGGTCAGCCGTTATGTCTTGCAACCTTTTTCGGCGCAAGAGTCACATGAGATCAAAGGCGCGATTGAAACGGCAACAGAAGCCCTGACGGCCTGGCTAAAGTTGCCCTTTGATCAGGTGATGACGCGGTATAATCGCCGCCAGACAGGAGCAGAATAACCAATAAACATGTTCCTGTTTGGAGGCGAGTGCCTTGCCGATGACGTACATCTGCCGCCACTGTCACCAAGTTTTAGGGAAAATTGAACAAGAGGTACCGGAGTACCAATTGGGATTTCATTTCTTGACCCCGGAGGAGCGGCGGGATATAATTCTAGGGGAATCGGATCAGATTACGGTCATGGTGATCTGTGAAGTTTGTCAGGAGGCGCTGGAAGCCAATCCAGAGCTGGCGCTATACGATACATTGATCCAGTAGAGATGTCGCTCCATACGAAGAACGTGCCCTAGGGGAGACCCTGCTAGGGCTTTTAATTGTTTTAATTATTTAAAATATTTTATTATTTATGTCTATGTTTATGTCTATGGTATGTCTATCTCGTTTGGATTCGGTGGCTGTTGAGAGGGGATACATCTGTCATGGAAAGTATATTGAACATCTTTTCCGGACAACCGGAAATTGATTCGCTGGCTGAAGGGTTTGCCAAAGGCATTGAGGAGCAAATGGCCACAGGTTTGACGGGTTCTTCCCGTTCTTTGCTGTTGGCCGCTTTGCGCAGAAAAACAGGTCGGCCTCTCTGTGTGATCACGCATAACATGTTGCAGGCACAGAAAGTGCATGGAGATCTCGCAGAATTGTTGCCGGAGGATGAAGTGCTGCTATACCCGGCGAATGAGACGGTGATGACCGAGTTGATGTCGACGGATCGCGGAGTGATGAAGGCCCGTATCCATGTGATGGATCGGCTGGTGACGGGTCATGCCCAAGTGCTGGTGCTGCCATACAGTGGCTGGCGGCGCCTGCTGCCGCCCGCCGAACAATGGAAAGAAAAGCAGTTCAGTCTCACGCGGGGCCAGGAAGTGGAGATGGAAGAGGTGATTCGCCGCCTCGTCGATTTGGGATATGAACGTGTAGAGCGGGTGGAAGAGCCGGGGCAGTTCAGTGTGCGTGGGGGAATTATGGATGTCTTTCCCTTACACGAAGAAAACCCGTTACGGATCGAGTGGTTTGATATCGAGATTGATTCTCTTCGAGCGTTTGATCCGGAGACCCAGCGTTCGCTCGAGAACCGGGAGCATTTGAGGATTTTGCCGGTGGATGAATGGGGCGCAACGATGGATGAACGTCACAGGGGGGCGCAACAGATTCTGCAGTTTTTGCAGTCTTATCTCAGGCGCATCGGAGACGTGGAGCAGCGGGAGCGGGTGAACGATCATATCCGCCTGGAAGTGGAAAAGCTCAAGGCCGCGGAACCGTTTGACAGCCAGCGGAAATACACTTCTGCCGTTTTTCCGGGGTACGAAAACTTGCTTCGTTACATGCCGCAGGAGACCCTGGTCGTTTTTGACGAACCTTCGCGCATTTTTGAGATGGCTCGCCAGATGGAGAAGGATGAGGCGGAAGCGGCCAGCCTGTTGTTGGAAGAGGGCAAGCTTTTGCCGCAACTGAAACTTTTTTTTACGCTGGCCGAGTTGCGACAGCGCATTCAGGGTCCCGTGCTTTATTTGTCCACCTTTTTGCGTCAGGTAGCGGATACGCAGCCTGGAAATGTGGTCCACTTCATGAGCAAAACGATGCAGAATTTCCACGGCCAGATGAATCTGCTGAAGAGTGAAGTCCAGCGGTGGCGTAAGATGCGCTTTCACGTGGTGTTTCTGGCGTCCAACGAAGAGCGCGGCCGTCACCTGGCGAGAGTGCTGGCCGATGAAGGGATTGAAGCGGGACGAGTGAGCCGGGACACCCCGACGCTTTCGCAAGAGCCGGTCATTATGGTGGCCGATTTGCACAGCGGTTTTGAGCTGGTGACGATGCGCTTGGTCGTGATTACCGAGCAAGAGGTCTTTACCAAGTTGCAGCGGTCGGTCCGACGTCCAAAAGTACTGAACAATGCGGAGCGGATCAAGAGCTACCAGGAACTGAAGGTGGGCGACTACGTGGTTCATGTCAACCACGGGATCGGGCGTTACATGGGCATCGAAACCCTCTCCGTCGGCGGGGTGCACAAGGATTACTTACACATCAAGTATGCCGGGAATGACAAGCTATATGTTCCCATTGATCAGATTGATCTGGTGCAGAAGTATATCGGTTCCGACGAAAAGGAACCCAAAGTTTATAACCTTGGCGGCAATGAGTGGAGCCGCGTCAAAAACCGTGTCCGGTCGGCCGTCAAGGATATTGCCGAAGACCTGATCAAGCTGTATGCCCAGCGTCAGGCCATGCCGGGCCATGCATTCAGCCCCGACACGGAGTACCAGCGGGAATTTGAAGCTTTGTTCCCCTATGAGGAGACACCGGATCAGTTGCGGGCTGTCGAGGAGATCAAAAAGGACATGGAACAGCCGCGGCCGATGGACCGCCTGTTGTGTGGAGACGTCGGCTACGGAAAAACGGAAGTGGCGATTCGCGCCGCCTTCAAGGCAGTGATGGATCACAAGCAGGTGGCTGTGCTGGTTCCGACCACGATTTTGGCGCAACAGCACTTTGAAACTTTCCGTGGCCGGTTTTCCGGTTATCCGATCCGCATCGAGGTGCTCAGCCGCTTTCGCACCCGGCAGGAACAGGCCAAGGTGATTCGGGGATTAAAGGATGGCACGGTCGATATCGTGATCGGGACACACCGCCTGTTGTCAAAAGATATCCAATTTCGCAATCTGGGGCTCTTGATTGTGGATGAGGAGCAGCGATTTGGCGTCAGCCATAAGGAGAAATTAAAACGTTTAAAGGCTAACGTGGACGTGTTGACCCTGACGGCGACACCGATTCCCCGGACGCTGTACATGTCCCTGCTTGGCGTTCGTGATCTTTCGATCATTGAGACGCCGCCGGAAAACCGCTTTCCGGTACAGACATACGTCGTGGAGTACAGTGCTTCATTGGTACGGGAGGCGATTGAACGAGAACTGGCGCGAGGCGGGCAGGTGTTTTTCCTTTACAACCGGATCCAGGGAATCGAAAAAATGGCCGAGGAGATTGCTCTACTGGTTCCCGATGCGCGAATCGCCATCGCGCACGGGCAACTTCCCGAACGCCAGCTGGAAGAGACGATGTTCCGATTCATGGAGGGAGAATTTGATGTCCTGGTCAGCACTACGATCATTGAAACCGGTGTCGATTTTCCAAATGTCAACACGTTGATCATTTATGAAGCGGACAGGATGGGCCTTTCGCAATTGTATCAATTGCGCGGACGGGTGGGCCGCTCCAGCCGCATCGCCTATGCTTACTTTACCTATTTGCCGGATAAAGTGCTCAGCGAAGAGGCGGAGAAACGCTTGCAGGCGATTCGGGAGTTCACCGAATTAGGTTCGGGATTCAAGATTGCGATGCGCGATCTGAGCATCCGCGGCGCCGGGAACTTGTTGGGCCCAGAACAGCACGGCTTCATCGCCTCTGTCGGATTTGACCTGTATAGCCAGATGCTTTCTGATGCGATCAAGCAGCTGCAGGAGGGACAGGAGACGAAGCGGGAACCGGAGCCGCCCCAGGTGGAATTGCAGGTGGACGCCTACTTGCCCAGCGAATACATCCCTGACAGCTCGCAGAAAATCGAGATATACAAGCGGTTTACTGCCATTCGGAAGATTGAAGACGTGAACGAATTGATGGATGAGTGCATAGATCGCTTCGGCGCTTGGCCGCCGCCGGTAGAGCGGCTCTTTGCCATCGCGCGGATCAAGGTTTATGCCTGGATGCATGGCGTTCAGACGATTTACGAGGACGGCGAGGATTGGGTGCTGGAGTTTGCGCCGGAATCGGTGGAGCATCTGGATGGGCAAAAGTTGTTCCAGCATGTTTCGCAGTATCCGAGACGGGTGAGGTTGATGGCAGGAACGAAAGTGGGTATCAAGATGAATGTCAAGGGGATCGAGGTCCAGGAAGCACTCCAGATGCTGGAATCGGTGGTGAAGGGCTTGGATGGCATATTCAAAGACCTAAATCCGTCAGAGGAAACGAATTCATATGTCGTGCATAAATGAATGGCACTGGATGAATACTATCCCTAGAATATAAGAAAGATCCAGACTGGAAATGACCTTGTCACCACGTGCTTGCCGCCAACAAACCCTAACGAAAGTGAGGCACCTGAGATGAAAGCAACTGGCATTGTACGACGCATTGATGATTTGGGTCGGGTGGTCATTCCCAAGGAAATCCGCAGGACATTGCGGATCCGTGAGGGGGATCCGTTGGAGATTTTTGTCGATCGTGACGGAGAAGTGATCCTCAAGAAGTATTCCCCGATTGGAGAATTGGGTGAGTTTGCCAAGGAATATGCCGATTCGCTCTATGACAGCCTACAGCACATTACGCTGATCTCGGACCGCGATACGGTGATCGCTGTATCCGGAGCCCCCAAGAAAGATTTTTTGGATAAACCGGTTGGTGAAGTGGTGGAAGTGGCGATGGAATCCCGCCGGACACAAATGGAAAACACGCCGGGTGAACACGATGTGGTAAAAGATTTTCGCCAGCCGATTCAAGCCTTTGTGGTGGCTCCGATCATTGCGGGTGGGGATCCAATTGGCGCCGTGATCCTGATCAGTCAAGAGCCGAATACGCGGATGAATGAACTGGAGATTAAGATGGCTGAAACCGCGGCAGGATTTCTCGGTCGCCAAATGGAGCAATAACTGATTATATAAATAATAAATAGCCACCTTGGATGAAAAAGATCTTGAATGACCTTCTTAATATTAAACGAACTTGGCCCCTTCCGCGAGGGGTTTTTTTGGGGGTTCATATTTTTGTCTTTTTCCAAGTAAAAGCTTATAATGACAAGGGAATGTGAACGAAGGAAAAGATTGACACGGGCGCACTTGTCTCGGAAGGTGAAGGGTATGGAAGGTGGCAGGCGGGAGAGTGGGTTGGAAATCAGGAGGCGTCAAGAGCGGCAGCAGTCCTTTCTGCGGGGAGCGGTGATTTTAGGCATCGCCTCCTTTTTGTCCCGGCTTTTGGGAACGGTGTACAAGATTCCCTTTGAAAACATGACCGGCTCCATCGGGTTCTACATCTACAACCAGGTGTATCCTTTATATGCGATCCTCCTGGTTCTTTCAACCGCCGGCTTTCCGACGGCGATTTCCAAACTGGTGTCCGAACGGCTGGTTCATGGCGATCTGACAGGTGCCCGCAGGGTGTACCGTGTGTCCACGGTCATTCTCACGTTGACGGGCGGTTTTTTCTTTTTATGGATGTTTTTTGGCGCCCCGCTCATCGCCTCTTGGATGGGCGGTGGCAACGAGTTGATATTGCCGATTCGGAGCGTCTCTTTTGCCCTCTTGTTCGTGCCGGCGATGGCGGCGCTGCGCGGATACTTTCAAGGATTTCAGAACATGTTGCCGACTGCTGTTTCGCAAGTGATCGAGCAACTGGTTCGGGTGAGTTTTATTTTGCTCGTCACATTTTTGGCGATGCATTGGGTTGTGCCGCAGGAGCGAGCGGTGGTGCTGGCCGCCTCTGGAGCGGTGATGGGTGCCTTTGTCGGCGCAATTGCGGCTTATGGCTACTTGATTGGCTATAAACGGCGCGTGGAATCGGTTTCCCCCTCCCGTGAGCGCTCCGGGTTCCGTAGACCCAGAGAACCGTTTGGCCGTCTGGTCAGACAGATTTTGGCAACCGCACTCCCGATTGCCCTGGCATCTTTGGTTCTTCCCTTGTTCAACCTGGTGGATGCCTTCACCATCAAGACAATTCTGAACTGGCTCTGGTGTGACGGTGCTGTGGATTGCCATGCGGCCGCATATTGGAAAGGTGTATATGACAGAGGGCCGACGCTGGTGCAATTTGCCGCCTTTTTTGCCACCGCGATCGCCTTGTCCATTGTTCCTGCTGTGGCCGAGTCCAAGGAACGGCGTCTGTTGCAACAGACGGCATCCCGCGCCGAACTGGCAATCAAACTCACCTTGTGGCTGGGAATTCCTGCTTCCATCGGCCTTGCGGTGATTGCGGAGCCGGTAAATGTGATGCTCTTTCGCAACGATGAAGGCACGTTGGCGCTGCGGATTGCTGCATTTACCGTGATGTTTTCGACGCTGAGCATGACTTGCACGGGAATTTTGCAAGGCGTCGGTTATATGCTGTTGCCGGCGCGGATCCTGACGTTCGCCGTGGTGATCAAACTGGTGGCCAATCTGCTCTTTGTTCCCATCTGGCAGATCAACGGCGCCTCGGTAGCCACCGTGCTCGCCTATACATTGGCTGCCAGCTTGAACCAGCGCGAGGTTCGGAGGCGAGTGAACATCAGGTGGGATCGGCCAACGCTGCTGGGAAAACCGATGCTGGCCGCCCTCCTGATGGGTGCGCTTCTTTGGGGAATCGTTCAGCTGTTCAACGGATGGATGAGTGAGATATTTTCTCCCCGCTGGGCAGCCACTTGGCTTTCCCTCTTATGCGTGTTGGTCGGGATGCCGGTGTACGGTTTGTTGCTGTTCAAAAGCGGTGCGATTCGGAGCCAAGATCTGATGCATGTGCCACGATTGCGAAAATGGGTGCCACGTCTGATGCGCTGGCGTCTGTTAAAAGATGGCCAGGAATCAGTGCGGAGATGGAAGGAGTGAGCGGATGGCCGCTGGCAAACTGACCGTTGTCGGTCTGGGATATGGCGATGAGCAGGCGCTGCCGCTGGGGAACTGGCAGCGGCTGCGGATGGCCCGGCGCCTTTACTTGCGTACGGCGCATCATCCGGTGGTGGATTTCTTGCGTCGGGAAGGGATCCGCTTTGACAGTTTTGATGAAATCTATGAGCGGTCTTCCCGATATGAGGATGTGTATGCGCAGATCGTCGACCGTCTCTTGGCTGCCTTGAGTGAGGCGAATAAAGGCGAGCCACTGGCAGAATCCGAAGTGGTTTATGGCGTTCCGGGACATCCGATGGTCGCCGAAAAGACGGTACAGCTGCTTTTGGAGCAGGCCGAGGAACATGGATTTCAGCTGGATGTGTTACCGGCGCCCAGTTTTCTGGATGTGTTACTTGCACGCCTGCACCTGGATCCGATCGATGGCTTGCTCATCCTGGACGGAACCAGCCTGACCCGATCACAATTAAATCCGGAGCTCGTGACCGTCATTCCGCAAGTGTATGATCGTACTGTCGCTTCCGACGTGAAACTCACGCTGATGGAAGTTTATCCGGACGACTATCCGGTTTTTGTCGCCAATGCGCTGGGGATGTCAGATCGGGAACAGTTGGAAGAGTTGCCATTGTTCGAACTAGATCGTAAAGACCGGTTTGGTCATCTGAGTCTCGTGGTATTGCCGGCGGTCGAAGGGGAATGGCTGAACCGGCGGTATGAACGATTACTGGAGATTGTGGCCACCTTGCGCAGCCCTCAAGGGTGCCCCTGGGATCGGGAGCAGACGCACCAGTCACTGCGCCGGTATTTGATCGAAGAGACGGCGGAACTGCTGGAGGCGATTGACGAAGCGGATCCGGAGCAGATGGAAGAGGAACTGGGGGATCTCTTGTTACAAATTTTGTTGCATGCTCAGATTGCCTCCGAGACGGGAGTTTTCCACATGGATGACGTGATTGAAGGGCTGAGTGACAAATTGATTCGCCGCCACCCCCACGTTTTTGGCCAAGATTCGGCTTTCACAGCAGCGGAGGCGGCTGTCAACTGGCAACAGCTTAAACAGCAGGAAAAGGAAGCGAAGGGGATCAAGCCCTCCGAATCCCGCCTCGATTCCCTGCCGAAGACATTGAGCGCCCTGCTGGCCGCAGATACCCTGCAGCGTCGCGCGGCTGAAGCGGGGTTTGATTGGACAGATCCGGCGGATGTTCTGGCCAAAGTGAAGGAAGAGCTCAACGAAGTGGAGCGGGCACCTGCCGAGGATCGGGCTGAGGAACTGGGAGATCTGCTGTTTGCTGTGGTCAACCTTTGCCGCTTTTATCGTGTCGATCCGGAAAGGGCCTTATCCCAAGCCAACCGGAAGTTCCGTTTCCGCTTTCAGCACATTGAAAAGCGATTGCGGGAGCAGGGTCGTTGCTTTGCCGATGCGGGATTGGAGGAGATGGAGGTCTGGTGGGAAGAAGCCAAGCGTTTGGAAAGGGAACGTGGGGAATGAAATGGTCTTGTGAGGGAAGGGTGATTGCACGGACGCTGTGATTTGTGCATGGAAAGGGGTCATTGGGGATGCGACTGGACAAGTACTTGAAGGTTTCCCGTCTGGTCAAGCGCCGTACCTTGGCGAAGGAGTTCTGTGATCAGGGGCGGGTGGAGATCAACGGCAAAGTGGCCAAGGCAGGCAGCGAGGTGAAGCCCGGGGATCAGTTGGCCATCCGCTTTGGACAGAAATTGTTGCAGGTGCGTGTCGAACAGGTGGTGGAGAATGTGCGAAAAGAGGACGCCGACAAGCTGTATACCCTCTTGGAAGAAGCCCGGCTTGAAAATGAATGGTAGCAGAGAAAACGAACGTAAACGTACGACGGCGAGCCCGGATTGTTCTAACTGGGCCTCTTTGTCCATATGATCTGGTAAAGCCAGATCTGGTGGAGGGAGGCAAAGGAGATGGCCGTTGATCCAAAGGAAAGTCATGAGGTGCATCTGATCAATCGCAATGCGATGCGCATTACCGGCGTGAGAGATGTGGAAAGCTTTGACAGTGAGGAATTCCTGCTCAACACCCATCAAGGTTACCTGGCTGTGCGTGGAAAGAACCTCCATATGAAGAATTTAAATGTGGATACCGGCGAGGTGCTCATCGAAGGGCATGTGCTGGATATAGTCTACATGGAAGAGCAGGATATGGGGGTCAAGACGAAAGGTTTTTTTAGCAGGTTGTTTCGATGACGCTGAGCGAGCAATGGCTCACCTTTTTTTGGATGGGTGTGTGCGGCTGCCTGATGGGGGTTTTGTATGACGGTTTGCGAGAGATAAGGTGGCAATGGGGAATCTCCAACCGTTGGTTGCCACTTTTTGACAGTTTGTTTTGGGCACTGTCTCTCTTGTTGGTAGGTGCCGCCTTGCAGTTTGTCAGTCACGGCATTTTTCGCTGGCATGTATTTCTCGGCTTGATTGCCGGTATATGGTTGTACTTTACGCTTTTTACCCGTCCCGTCCGTTCCTGGCTGAGACAGTTATACCGACTGATCGAAGGCCTGATTTTGGGGTTGATGAGGCTTGTTCAGATGCTGATTTTCCGGCCGCTGATCTTTGTCGGGAAGGGGTTGGGCCGGGTCGGGTACCTTTTCTTTCGTTTTGTGGCAGGAATTTTGAGCGGTATCGCGAAAATATTTAAGAGAAAGCGAAGCCCATGACTGAACATGCTGGCTACTGGGAAAACGGCATTGGAGTCATAGATACGCAGGGCTTGAGCTTCATTGTAAAGAATGGGCGGGTGAACGGATTGGCTCAGAAACGGAAAAGGCGTCTTCTGCTAGCCAGTTTATTGACGATCGGTTTTTTTGCCTGGGCTGGCTGGACCCTGCTCGGACTAAAGCAGGATATCGGCAGGCAAGAGGCGTATCAAGCGGAACTGATGACGGAACAGGAGATGC
Organism: uncultured Bacillus sp.; assembly: GCA_947085265.1. GTDB lineage: Bacteria > Bacillota > Bacilli > ZCTH02-B2 > ZCTH02-B2 > Bacillus_BB. Next base: position 90,843 of record CAMTVR010000006.1, read on the forward strand.
TGCGTCAGGAACAAGAACGACTGGAAGAGGAATTGCAAAAAATGAATGATCCAGAGCATATTGCCAAGCTAGCCCGCAAAAACTACTTTATGACTTATCCCGGAGAAATCTTGTTTATTCCGACCAACGACCCTTGATCGGCGGTCTGATCTGTCTTTGCTTATCAGGGGTCGATTTATATTTGCAAGCCTTTCTCGCTTGACTTGAATAATCTTGATGCAGTAGAATAAAATTGGCTTTTTATAAATTCCCCAAGCAAGTGGCATGAAGGGAGATTTTACTTCGTATCAAGGAGGAACTACTATTACATGGCCGTTGAAGTTGGCAGCAAATATCAAGGGAAAGTGACAGGCATTACCCATTTCGGGGCTTTTGTAGAGCTGCCAGGAGGAGAGACAGGAATGGTTCACATTTCAGAAATATCCGATAATTACGTAAAGGATATCCGTGATTTTCTGAATGTGAATGACATCGTAACGGTCAAGGTCTTGAATGTGGCCAGTGACGGAAAAATCGGACTGTCGATCCGCCGAGCTCAGGAAGACAGCGACTCGAGGCCTTCTCGGAGACAGCGCAGGTTTGGCGATCGTAAACCGTCGCCATCGCTGGAAGACATGATCAGCCGTTTCATGAGGGATAGCGAGGAACGACTTTCATCCCTCAAACGGCAGGATTCCAAGCGAGGCGGTCGAGGTGGTCGGCGCGTATAGGTCACTTTCCAATCACAGCAGGCCATTGTGTGGCATCTTTATGCTTCCTTGACTCACGCGAGATGAACGTGTTAAAATCCGGTTGTCGACTGCTTAGACAACCGGTTAATGATTTTGAGCGCATGATGGCGGCGTAGCTCAGTTGGTTAGAGCGTACGGTTCATACCCGTGAGGTCGTGGGTTCAAATCCCTCCGCCGCTACCATATTTTGTGATGGCCCTCGACATACTTATCTGACATGCTTATCGATTAATAATATCATTGGGTGAAGCCAATCAGGTCAGGTTCAAGAGAACCGGACCTGATTTTTTTGCGTTGAGGTTCACTTTTTTTGGGAAGTTTTGTCGTTCTTTTTCTTCATGGGCTTCCAAACCGCGGACCTTCGACAAAAAGACATCCGAACATGTGTTTATGTTTTTTTGATCGTCGCAGTAAACTCACACGGAGAAGCTCCTTTTTTGTCTGAACGGATCGCTTGGTGTGAGGGTGCTTACCTCCTCCTTTTGACAAATCTTTTTGATTGATCTGGCTATAATAGGTGGCGCGGGATCGGAATGAGTGAAAAAGTTTGCAGGAAGGGTGAGGTGGATGCTCGGAAGAGCAGATCAAGTGATGGGACAAAGGTGGTTGGCGCGAGGTTGGGAGCTGATGTCGGGGGTGAGAGGGTTTGTTTGGGACGGCTTGCAACTTCCGGTTCTAGTGGTTGCTTTTCTGCTGGCAAGGGCTGTGATGTTGGAGCAGTTTTCGCCTTTTGCCATTCCTTTTTTCATTGTCGGATTTATATTGTGGCACCGTCTTTGGCCTTTGCTGGCCATGTCCATGTTGCTGGGCGCAAGCACGTTGCATTTGCAACGGGTGTCTGCTTTGGTTGCCGGCTTGGCTGTCTTTTTGACGCTGCAAATGGTTTGGCGCAAGAAGAAGGCGGGTTGGCTTCCCTTGTCTATCATGGCCTTTGTGGCGGTCACCGGCGGGGGAATCTTGAGCCGCTTCGTTCATGGTAATTTGACCCTTGTGGCAGGAGTTTACGCCCTCGTTGAAGGGCTATTGGCTGTCGTCTTGACTAGTTTGATGTGGCAGACGATAACCCTGTTCCCGCGGCGGAAAACGTTTCCTTTAAAACAAGAGGAAATGATTTGTCTGGTCATCTTGTTGGCCTCTGTGGTGACCGGCACGATGGGCTGGCAGGTGGGTGGCGTGTCTGTGACCATGATCATGGCTCAGTGGTTGGTGGCCGCTTTCGCCTTTGCCGCTGGCGGCGGTCTGGGTGCAGCGGTGGGCGTGGTGACTGGCCTTGTGGTTGGGTTGGCCAATGGAACGATGCTGGAAATCAGTATGCTGGCATTTGCCGGACTGTTGGGTGGGATGCTCAAATACGGCGGACGAATGTCCACGGCGATCGGTGTCCTTTTGGGAGCGACGATATTCGCCTTGTCGTTGGAGCAACCGGAGTTGTTGGTGCATCGGATGACGGAGACGGTCGTGGCAGTATGTCTCTTTCTTCTGACACCCAGGCAATGGATGCGGAAATTGTCCACTCGTATTCCAGGAACGCTGGAACACCTTCGGGAGGAGCAGCAATACGTGCAACGGATTCGCGAGGTGACTGCCGAGCGCATGCGCGGATTTTCGCAGGTCTTTGGCCGGCTTTCCGACATTTTCTTGCAGGATCGGGTTCCCCGCGCAAAGCAGGAAGAGTACCTGCTGAATGAATACATGAATGAGATTGTCTCGCGCGTTTGCGGGACCTGTTCACAGCGGAAACGTTGTTGGGGAGAACCATCTTATAAGTCTGTACAAATGATCACGGACATGCTGGCGCAGGTGGAGTCAGCTGAAGGTCATAAGGTCAGGATCGAATCCAACTGGCGGCAACATTGTATCAAACCGGATGCGCTGCTCCGCGAGATGTACGCGCAGTATCCGCTTTTGCAAAAAGATTTGGCGTGGCGTCAACAACTGGCCGACAGCCGCAGGTTGGTGGCGGACCAACTCAGCGGGCTGGCTGAGGTGATGCAGAAGTTTGCCCAGGATATTGAACGGGAAGCGGCGGAGATGTCGGTACAGGAAGAACAGATTAAAGATGCGCTGGAGGAGTTGGGGCTTTCGATTCGCGATGTGGAAGTGTATTCCTTGGATCAAGGCAACGTGTATGTTGAGGTGACACAACACAGCTCGTTTGGCAAGGAAGAATGCGAGCGGCTGGTGGCGCCAATGCTTACCGATTTACTTGGAGAACCCATTTCGGTCAAAGAGCGGGATATTGTCTTTGATGAGGATGGGTATTGTACCGTCCCGCTTGTTTCCGCCAATCGGTATGAAGTCAAGGCCGGAATGGCTCATGCGGCCAAGGGAGGCGGGCTGGTTTCCGGTGACAGTTATAGTGTCATGGAGATTGGTCACCGTCAGGTGGTGATGGCCATCAGCGACGGGATGGGCAATGGCGAGCGGGCGCGCTCGGAGAGCAAGGCGGCGATTGAGCTTTTGCAAGATTTGTTGCGCTCTGGATTTGACGAGCAGCTTGCAATTCAGACGATTAACTCTGTTTTAAGATTACGCAGCACGGAAGAGATGTATGCCACCATTGATCTGGTGATGCTGGATCTGTTTGATGCGCAGGCCAAATTTCTGAAGGTAGGGTCCACGCCGACCTATATCAAGCGGGGAAAACAGGTTTTGACCATTTCCTCCGCAAACCTTCCGCTTGGGATTGTGCAAGATTTGCAAGTGGAGAGCAGAAACAAGCAGCTGCGTCCCGGAGATTTGCTGATTTTAATGACGGATGGCATGCTCACCGTTTCAGAGCCGGTGCAGGATGCCGAAAGGTGGATGCAACGGGTCATCCGGGAGATTCAGACAGAGGATCCGCAAGAGTTTGCCGATCTCTTGCTGGAGTACGTGGTGCGTCAGCAGAATGGCGATATCCCGGATGATATGACGGTGATTGTGGCGCGCATCGAGCGGCATATGCCGGAATGGGCCACCATCAGTTGGCCGGTCAGCCGGAAGGGCTGGTTTCACCGTCCGCAAGCGTTGCATCCTTGAGTCCTGTTTTGCAATGAAGATCGCCACCTTGTATAATGAGGGGTGGATTCGCGCTTATCATCAGATTGGAAGATGGGGAACCGCGATGCTACAACGAGTATTGAAACACGTTCGGGAACACCGGTTGATCAACCCGGGGGAACGCGTCTTGGTGGGGGTTTCCGGGGGGCTGGATTCCTGCGTCCTGCTGGATTGTTTGGTCCGGTTACAGTCGGAGCTCCGTTGTGAGCTGATGGTCGCTCACATGAACCATCTCTTGCGTGGTCCGGAGTCCGCGGAGGATGCCCGTTTTGTCCACGAACTGGCGCTGAAGTATGGGCTGTTATTGATCAGTGAGGCGCAGGATGTGTCCCGTTATGCCAAAGAACAACAGATCGGGATTGAAGTGTCGGGGCGCAAGCTCCGATATCACTTTTTTTTGCGCGTCGCACGAGAATATGGTTGTGAGAAAGTGGCGGTTGGCCATCACGCGGATGATCAGGTGGAAACGGTGCTGATGCGCTTGTTGCGCGGGAGTGGGACGGGCGGGTTGGGCGGAATGACGCCGATTCGTCCGCTTGCGGAGCGCTGGTTGATCCGGCCCCTTCTGCCCTTTTTTCGCGATGAAATTGAGCGCTATGCCGCGCGCGGGCGCATCCCCTACCGTACCGATGAAACCAACCGTTCCCTGCGATACACGCGCAATCGGATCCGGCATGAACTGCTTCCGCTGCTTCGCATTTACAATCCCCGCATCAGGGAGCGGCTCAAGGAATTGGCGGAACAGTTGGGCAGGGAAGAGGATTACCTGCACAATCAGGCTGAGTCTGTGTTGCGCGAGATTTTCCAACGGGAAATGCAACGGGATCTTCCCGGTTCGCAGGCAGCGGATGACCCGCAACAAGCGTCTCTTCACTCACAGGAGGAGGAAGTCTGGCAACTGCAGCTGGCGCCTTTTCGGGCTTTGCACCCGGCTTTACAATGGCGCATCAGTAAACTAATATTAGAATATCTCATGAAAGAGGAAGAGGTGCGGCGGGTACACGTGGCCGATCTGCAGAAGCTGATGGAAAATCCTCACCCCGAAGCGGTCCTTCATTTGCCGGAAGGCTGGGTGGCCAGGCGGACAGGAAACCAGATTCGGTTTGAAAAAGGTCGGCTGCTTCGTTCTACCCCTGACTATACATATCCTTTTCACGAAAACATGCGACTGACGATTCGTGAGGCAGGTGTGCGGATGCGTGTGTTTAAAACGGTGCAGCCTCCGGATCAAGTTCAGCCAAACGGATTCCAGGCAGTGTTTGATGCGCAACATTTCCCGAGCAAAGATGTGGTGATTCGTAACCGGCGACCCGGGGATTGGATGAGGTTGGTCGATCTGAGCGGACGGGAGCCGGTTTTTTTTACCAAAAAGCTGAAAGCGTTGATGAACGAAGCCAAATGGCCGCTGGAGCAGCGCAAGCTGACGCCGCTAGTGGCCTTGGGGAGCGAGGTGCTCTGGGTACCGGGACTGCGCCAAAGCGCACGCTTTCGAGTAAGGCCGGAGACATCTGAATTTCTGTATATTGACGTGAGTATGGAAAAAAAGAATGTACCGGAGAAAAATACCTCCAACTGAAGCGAAGAACGTTCCAAGGAGGATATGATGGAGCAGGATATTCAAAAGGTTTTGCTGACAGAGGAAGAGATTGCAGCCAAGGTGGGAGAATTGGCTGCGCAGATCAGCGCGGATTACCGAGAACGCAACCCCCTTGTGATCGGTGTGTTGAAGGGCGCGGTATTATTCATGGCTGATCTGGTCAAGCGCCTCAGCATACCCTGTGAAATGGACTTTATGGCCGTTTCTAGCTACGGTGCCTCGACAAGGTCATCTGGTGTGGTCAAAATCGTCAAGGATCTGGATCACCCCGTGGAAGGTCGGCACGTGCTGTTGATCGAGGATGTGGTGGATTCTGGATTGACTTTGCAATACTTGCTGGATTTGTTGCAGCGAAGAAATGCCTTGTCAGTCAAAGTGGTCGCCCTGCTTGATAAGCCGGAAGGTCGCACGGTGAATTTAAAGCCGGATTATTGCGGATTTACGATGCCGAACGAATTTCTCGTCGGTTATGGCTTGGATTATGCAGAGCGGTATCGGAACCTTCCCTATATCGGTGTCTTGCGGCCGGAGGTGTACCGTATAGGGGAATGAGTTGTAGCGACTTTCCATGTTGTGATAAAATATATTTTGGCTTTTTGAGAGGAGGGCATGCATGAACCGCTTTGCCAAGAGCATTATTATATATCTTTTGCTATTTCTCGTCGTCATCGGGATCTTTGAAGCGTTCAACACCTCCGGCACAACGACGAAGACGATTACATACACTGAATTTCGCACGGCGCTTGCGGATGGCAAGATTGCCGAGGTTCATATTCGGCCCGACGGCCTGACTTACCGGATTGAAGGGCGGTTTGTCGGAGAAAACACGACCACCTTTATCACGCAAGCACCTTTTAGTGACATGGTGATCCAGCAGATTGAGGCGGCCGAAGTCCCCAAGCAAATCTATTCGCCTGAAGAAGGGCCCTCTATCTGGGTATCGCTCCTGACTTCCTTTGTTCCCTTTTTAATTTTGTTTGCCCTGTTGTTTTTCCTGATGAACCAGGCGCAAGGCGGCGGAAACCGGGTCATGAATTTTGGCAAGAGCCGGGCCCGGATGGTTCATGATGAGAAGAAGAAGGTCACTTTTAATGATGTGGCCGGGGCCGATGAGGAGAAGGCGGAACTGGAGGAGATTGTGGCTTTCCTCAAGGATCCGCGGAAATTTGCCACTCTCGGGGCGCGGATCCCTAAGGGCGTATTGCTTGTGGGACCACCAGGAACCGGTAAAACGTTGCTGGCTCGCGCAGTGGCCGGTGAGGCGGGCGTGCCCTTTTTCTCCATCAGCGGTTCTGATTTTGTCGAGATGTTTGTCGGTGTGGGCGCTTCGCGTGTCCGGGATCTGTTTGAGAACGCGAAGAAGAACGCGCCCTGTATTATTTTTATTGATGAAATTGACGCCGTTGGACGGCAGCGCGGCGCCGGGCTGGGAGGCGGTCATGACGAGCGGGAGCAGACGCTGAACCAGCTTTTGGTGGAGATGGACGGGTTTAGTGCCAATGAAGGGATTATCATTATTGCCGCTACCAATCGTCCAGACATTCTCGATCCGGCGTTGCTCCGTCCGGGGCGGTTTGACCGGCAGATTACCGTCGACCGTCCGGATCTGAAGGGCCGGGAAGCGGTTCTGAAGGTTCATGCACGCAATAAACCACTCGGTGAAGATGTGGATTTGCAAGTTCTTGCCCGCAGGACGACCGGTTTTACCGGAGCAGATCTGGAAAATGTCCTGAATGAGGCGGCGCTGCTTGCGGCGCGGAGGAACAAGAAACAGATCAATATGGTTGAAATTGATGAAGCGATCGATCGGGTGATTGCCGGACCGGAAAAGCGGAGTCGGGTCATCAGTGAATTGGAGCGGAAGCTGGTCGCTTACCATGAAGCAGGGCATGCCATCGTTGGCATCTACCTGGAAAACGCAGATACCGTCCACAAAGTGACGATTGTTCCGCGTGGCAACGCTGGCGGCTATACCGTGATGTTGCCGAAAGAGGATCGCTTTTTTATGCGCAAGACGGAGTTGATGGAACGGATTACGGGTCTGCTTGGAGGAAGGGTCGCGGAAGAGTTGGTCTTTGGCGATGTCAGTACAGGAGCGCACAATGATTTTGAGCGCGCGACGGAAATTGCCAGGCGCATGGTGACCGAATTCGGGATGAGTGAAAAATTGGGACCGATGCAATTTGGCCGCGGACAGGGAGAAGTGTTTCTCGGCCGAGATTTTGCCCGCGAACGGAATTACAGCGACAAGGTGGCTTATGAAATCGATCAGGAAATTCGCCACATCATCCAGACTTGCTATGAGCGCTGTAAACAACTTCTTACCGACCACCGTGACAAACTGGAGCTTTTGGCGCAGACCTTGCTGGAGAAGGAGACGCTGGATGAGCACGAGATTCACACCCTGATTAAAACAGGGCGGTTGCCGGACAGAAAAGAAGTCAAACTGCAAATTCAGGGCAAATCTGACATGGATACGCAGCCTGATTCCAATGAAAAATCGGCTGAGAAGTCTTCAGATGGCGAGCAGCAAGCTGAACGTGAGCGTCCGGACGATCATGGAAGCTCATCCACGTAAAACGGGGCCAGAATCAATCATGATCCTGATAGGGTGTGATGGAATCCCCTGCCTGATGGCAGGGTTTTCACGTATTCACGTATTGGACCAATGTGTGAAATCAGAAAGGAGGGACTTGCATGGACCTTGTCATCGATGTGGGAAATAGCAATATTGTCCTAGGCGTTTACCAAGAAGGACAGTTGTTGCACGCTTGGCGGGCAGCCACCGATCGGCGAAAGACGGAAGATGAATACGGGATGTTGTTAAAATGGTATTTACAAGATGTGGGTCTTTCCCTGGAACAAATCACAGGGGCGATCATCTCCTCGGTTGTGCCGCCACTGGTACAACCACTTGCCAGGATGTGTGAAAAATACCTGAAACTTCAACCTTTGATTGTGGGACCGGGGGTGCGCACTGGACTCAACGTCAAGACTGAGAATCCGCGGGAAGTTGGTGCGGACAGGATTGTCAATGCAGTGGCCGCCATTGCCCTGTATGGCCCGCCCTTGATTATTGTCGATTTTGGTACAGCCACCACGTTTTGCGCTGTCAATGCGCAAGGCGAATACCTCGGCGGCGCGATTGCGCCCGGGATTCAGATCGCTACAGAAGCTCTGTACTCACAGACGGCCAAACTCCCCCGGGTGGAAATGGTCAGTCCGGGACGGGTCATTGGAAAAAATACCGTCGCTTCCATGCAGTCTGGGATCTTATATGGCTTTGTTGGACAAGTAGACGGGATTGTACGGCGGATGAAGAAGGAAATGGGAGAAATGAGAGGCACAGATGAGATCTCGGGCATGTCACCATCCAATGGTCGGATTACAGTTGTGGCCACGGGGGGCTTGGCAGATTGGGTTGCGAGTGAATCAGAGACCATTGATCTGGTCAATCCGCTGTTGACATTGGAAGGATTATACTTGATTTTGCAGCGAAACCGGCAGAACTCCTGATAGAATGGAGGAGACTTTGGCGATGTTTCGTGATCAACTTGCCAGGAGCACTGCCTTTGACGGCCAGGTCCGCATCTTTGCAGCCGTTTCCACTTCATTGGTCAACGATTTGCAGCGTCGTCATCAGTTATGGCCGGTGGCCACGGCAGCCCTCGGGCGAACGGTGACGGTAACGGCGATGATGGGCATGATGTTTGATGACGGGAAAGTCACCGTACAGATCAAGGGTGACGGGCCGCTTCGACAAATTGTGGCCGATGCGGATTCATCTGGACATGTACGAGGATATGTGCATAACCCGTTTGTTGATCTGCCGTTGAACGCCCGGGGCAAATTGGACGTGGCGGGAGCAGTCGGTTCGGGATTTCTTTATGTGTTAAAGGATTTCGGAATGGGAGAACCGTATCGCGGAAGCGTCCCGCTTGTATCGGGAGAACTGGGGGAGGACTTTACGTATTATTTCACCGTCTCTGAACAAACGCCATCTGCCGTTAGTGTTGGGGTCCTGGTCAATCCAGATCTATCGGTGCAGGCGGCGGGCGGATGGATTCTCCAACGGATGCCGGGAGCTGACGATCTGCTCATGGAGCAGGTGATTGCACACGTCAATCGGTTGCCTGCCGTGTCATCGCTTGTGGCGGACGGGATCAGCGTTGAACAGTTAATCGAAATGGTGGCTGGTCCAGATGGAAGGCCCCGGATTCATGAGGTGATTCCACTTGAGCTAGCCTGCACCTGTTCGGAGCAAAGAGTGGAACAGATGCTCAAAGGGCTGGGCCGTCAGGAACTTGCGTCCATTCTTGAGGAACAGGGAGAGGCAGAAGTCATTTGTCAATTTTGTAATGAGCGTTATCTCCTTGGCAGAGAAGATTTGGAGCGGCTCATCCGTGAACATTGACAAGTTCGGATAAAGTCGCGTATAGAAGGAGTGAATCCATCGTGGTTTGGACGCACCAACCTTATCTGATGCACTTTGACCATCCATCCAGACTTGAAAAAGAAATGCGTGCTTTGGGAGTGGATCAGGCCGGGATACACTTGATGATGCCAAAGGGAGAATTTTTGTCGATCAAGGTTCACCAAGTTTCATTAAAAGCGGCCAACGTGCTCAAGCAGGAAATGCTGGCGTTGGGCGGAGAAGCGGTCGTGCATAAAGAGGTATCCATGTTGACGAAGGAGAACTCCGATCTGCTGCTGATGGGCACGCGCAAACAACTGGACCGCCTGACGAAGAAGTTGAAAGCGCAGCCTTTTGGTCTCAAAAAAGTGGCGGAAGAACTGGCATGGGTACTCCGAGGATTGGATCGCAGCCGCGGGACGCAAAAAATTCGCGGAAAAGGCTGGGAACTTGACTGTGGAAAAAAAACATTGGTCATGGGTATTTTAAACGTGACCCCTGATTCTTTTTCAGATGGCGGCAAATGGATCGATCCGGATAAAGCGGTGGAGCACGCGCAAGCTATGGTGGAGCAGGGTGCTGATCTGATCGATGTCGGCGGAGAGTCAACCCGTCCGGGATACACGCCGGTTTCGGTGGAGGAAGAAATCCAAAGGGTGGAACCTGTGATCCGCAAGCTGAAAGCTTGTCTCGACGTTCCCATATCGATCGACACGTATAAATCAGACGTTGCTGCTCGCGCCATCGCTGTTGGTGCCGATATGATCAACGATATTTGGGGTTTCCGACAAGACCCGGTGATGGCTCAGGTTGCCGCAGAGTCTGGTGTGCCGGTCATCCTGATGCATAACCGACCGGCCGATCAGACGGAATATCGTGACGTGATGGGCGAGATCATCCAGGAGTTGCGTGGCTCCATTCAGATCGCTGTACAAGCGGGTGTCCAAGAAGAACAAATCATTTTGGATCCTGGGATCGGTTTTGGCAAACGTTTGGAACATAATTTGGAGGCGATGAGGCGTCTGGATGAATTGGTGGCGTTGGGATATCCTGTACTCGTTGGCACCTCGCGAAAGTCGATGATCGGCAATACGCTGCAACTGCCCGTGAATGAACGGGTGGAAGGCACGGCGGCCACTGTGGCGCTGGCTATTGCAAAGGGATGTCAGATCGTTCGGGTGCATGATGTGAAGGAGATGACGCGTGTTTGCAGGATGATGGATGCCATGTTGCAATCGTGACGTGGGGACGTTGACGTCTCTTTCGATGCCAGATTGGACGTTAGCAGTTCCTATGGACTTTTTGCTGACGCTTGTTTACGGCCTGTCAGGGGGAACGGGGATGGATAAAATCGAGATTCGGGGCATGAACTTTTACGGATATCATGGTGTGTACGAAGAAGAAAGGCGGCTTGGCCAACGGCTGATCGTCGATGTTTTTTTGTACCTGGATCTGCGGAAAGCAGGCCAAAGTGATCGGCTGGCGGACACCGTGAATTACGCCGATGTATATGAAGAAGTCGCCAAAGTGTTCCATGGCCCATCACGGAAACTGCTGGAATCGCTCGCAGAAGAGACTGCTGCACGGCTTCTTCAACGGTTTCGGATACGTAAGGTCTCGGTCCGGATCATGAAGCCGTCTCCACCAATACCCGGTACTTATCAACACGTGGGTGTAGAAATTACAAGGGAGGCTTCCGGTTGAATTCATTCTCGCCGATTCAGTCAAAGATGTTTTTAACAAAAGTTTTCATCGGTATGGGCTCCAATCTGGGAGATCGGGAAGCCATCTTGCGTTCAGCGTTACACGCATTGGCAGAACAAGAGACCTCGCGCGTGTTGGGATATTCCGCGCTGTATGAAACAGAACCCGTTGGTTACCGCTCGCAACCCCCTTTTCTCAACGCGGTCGTCTGTGTCGAAACGGGCCATGACCCTGAGCGGTTACTGGATGTTCTGTTACGCGTTGAGCAGCAGCACCGGCGGGAACGGACCATCCGATGGGGGCCGCGCACGCTTGACTTGGATATTCTTTTGTACGGCCGACATCAGATTCAGTCTCAGCGCCTGATCATTCCTCATCCACGCCTTTTTGAAAGATCCTTTGTCCTCGTTCCCCTGTTGGATCTGGCCAACTGGTTATGCGAACCGGTTCGTCAGACGGCGACAGAGGCCCTGGCTTTTCTGGGACGGGATGGCGTTGTCAAATATAAGGAGACTGGCTGGGCAGGCCGGTTTATTGACAGTCACTTACTGCCTCAATATAATATCCACACATGTGACTTTTAACGAGACAAAAGATTTCACGTATTCATTCAAGACGGGTTACATATGAATAGCGTTAAACCAAAACTAAAAACGTCTTTTTAATTGATGGGAATAAAAATACGATAAAGGGGAAATGGAATGTGGCTGAAAAAGAAATTTTACTGACACCGGATGGCATGAAAAAGTTGGAGGAAGAGTTGGAACATCTTAAATCGGTGAAACGGGCAGAAGTGGCGGAGCGGATCAAAGTGGCGATCGGTTATGGGGATCTCAGTGAAAATTCCGAATACGAAGACGCTAAAAATGAACAAGCATTCATCGAAGGACGGATCATCACGTTAGAGAAAATGCTCCGCAATGCCCGCGTCATTCAAAGCGAGGATGTTTCTACGGATGTAGTGAGCATCGGATCTACGGTTCGTCTTCAAGATCTGGAATTTGACGAGGAAGTGGAGTATACCATCGTTGGTTCTGCCGAGTCGGATCCGGAGAAAAACCGCATATCCAATGAATCTCCGGTGGGTCAGGCCTTGCTCGGGAAAAAGATTGGCGATACCATTGAAGTACATGTACCTGCAGGGGTGATCCAGTACAAGATTCTCGAGATCACACGTTAAAGAGAGTGATCGGGGAACATCCGTTAAGGATTGAGAAGAAGGGACTGTAATTTTATGTCGCAGGAAATCGTGGAACAAAACGAACTCATCCAATCCCGTCACCAAAAGCTGGAACAATTCAGGGAGATGGGGGTCGACCCTTATGGTATTCGTTTTCAGCCGACGCATCATGTGCAGGAAATCCTGGATGCATACGGTGAATTGGAGAAGGAGGAGCTGGCAGGGTTAGCTGTACAGGTTCGGATGGCAGGCCGGTTGATGACCAAGCGTCTCCACGGAAAGGCCGGCTTTGCCCATATCCAGGATCTTACAGGTCGGCTGCAGATTTATGTCCGCTCGGATGAAGTGTCGGAACAGGAGTATCAGATCTTTCAGATGCTGGATATCGGCGATCTCATCGGGGTGGAAGGCGAGGTATTCAAGACTAACCGTGGGGAAACGACGGTCCTGGTCCGACGTCTTGTATTTTTGACCAAGTCACTGTTGCCGCTTCCTGACAAGTATCACGGGCTGAAAGACGTGGAACAACGGTACCGGGAACGATATGTCGACCTGATTGTCAATCCTGAAGTGAAGGATACGTTTCTCATCCGCAGCAAGGTGATTCAGAGCATACGCCGGTATTTGGATGGGCAGGGCTATTTGGAAGTAGAGACGCCGACGATGCAGACAATCGCCGGCGGTGCGGCAGCCCGCCCTTTTATCACGTATCATAACGCTTTGGACATCACCTTGTATATGCGAATCGCCATTGAACTGCATCTCAAGCGTTTGATTGTCGGCGGGTTGGAGAAAGTGTATGAAATAGGTCGGGTATACCGAAATGAGGGGATTTCAACCCGTCACAATCCGGAATTCACGATGTTGGAGTTGTATGCCGCCTATACCGATTACCACGACATGATGACGTTGACCGAAGAGATGATCGTCCAAGTGGCCAGAGAGGTGAAAGGGACAACGCAGATTACCTACCAGGGACAGCAGGTGGATCTGGCAACTCCGTGGCGGCGTGTTTCCATGGTGGAGCTGATTCGCGAAATGTTGTCCATCGACTTCTCGCGGCCAATGACTGCTGAAGAGGCGCGCCGGTTGGCGCTTCAACATGGGTTGACTGTTGATGATCATATGGGTTTTGGCCATGTGGTCAATCTGTTTTTTGAAGAATTTGTGGAGGACAAGCTGATTCAGCCGACCTTTGTCTATGGGCACCCCATAGAAATTTCCCCGTTGGCCAAGAAAAATCCGTTGGATCCCCGCTTTACAGAGCGCTTTGAACTGTTCATTGTCGGCCGCGAACATGCCAACGCATTCAGCGAATTGAATGACCCCATTGAACAGCGGAAACGATTCGAGGATCAGCTCAAGGAACGCGCAAGAGGAAATGAAGAGGCGCATGAGATGGATGAAGATTTTATCCGAGCACTGGAATACGGAATGCCACCCACCGGCGGCCTTGGGATTGGAATTGACCGGTTGGTGATGCTTTTGACCGATGCGCCTTCGATTCGCGATGTGCTTCTCTTTCCATTGATGAAAGAACGTTCATAAATGGCTCAAGTGTGATATACTGCAAGGACAAAGCGAAGTTTCCATAATCCATAGACAAGATAAGGAAGATAAGGATTGCACCAGGAGATAAGATTAAGTGAGCGGTAAGAAGGTCAGGGTTGCGAAATTTGCTTGCCATAAGAGACCAATGTTCCGACGGTTGTTTACCAATGAGGAGGTTAAGCCGTGCAAAAAAAGTATTTCAGTAAAAAATTGCTTGTTTTTCTAGGGGTAGTGGCATGGTTGGCGCTCGTTCTCAGTGCTTGCGGAACGGCGGGCGCTCCGCAAGACAGTGGCCAGAATCAAGACCTTGGCGAAACGCCCAATGTGAGCGATGCGGACACGCCTTCCACGAATGATGGAGCCCGCGGGGAGGGAGCGCCGAATCAAGGGCAAGATGGTGAACAAGGCGCTCCAATGGAAAACGAGGCATTTCGCGTCACTCAGCCACGGGCGAATGATATCATTGGCATGTCTGTGAAAGTGGAAGGAGAGGCCCGTGTCTTTGAAGGGAACTTTTACTATACATTAGAGGACGGTCATAGTATCCTGGCAGAAGGTGTCGGACAGGCAGAAAAAGGAGCGCCGGAGTGGGGGCCTTTTACGCTTGAGATTCAATTGCAAGAGGCTCCGACCAGTCCGCACGGCATGTTAATCTTATATGAAGAAAGCGCAAAGGATAAGACACCGGTGAATGAATTGCTTGTGCCTTTGACTTTTGATGAGAAGATCGTTAAGCCCGTGGGAGCAGAATAAACTCAGGGAGCGAAACATTCCAAAAGCAAGCGACACCGTTTGACGACGCAGCGGTTAAACCAGTACGCCGTCGGAATGGTTGAACCCGTGTCACCGACGCTTGAGTTGCAAGCAGGGGAGCGAACGCTCCCGATTTTTTATGTGCCTCCCGAGAGAGGGGGTATGAGTAAAATAATCATTGGCTGGAGGCAGGAAAATCGCCTATAAAAAGCGAAAAGAGACCTGTCAAACCCTTCAACAAAGGAGGCCTCTTTTCGATGGAATTATTCAATTACACTTCCAGTCTAGCGCAACAAATCG
>CAMTVR010000007.1:0-63127 GCA_947085265.1 uncultured Bacillus sp.
AACGTTCTCGGAAAACTGTTGCTGGGGCCGACCCTGCTGATGTACGGCACGGAGGAACAGAAGAAGCGCTTCCTGCCGCCCTTGTTGCGGGGTGAGGAGGTTTGGTGCCAAGGCTTCTCCGAGCCCAACGCCGGTTCCGACCTGGCCAGCCTGCAGACGCGGGCGGTCTTGGACGGCGATGAATGGGTGATCAACGGCCAGAAGGTGTGGACCAGTGGTGCCCATTACGCCGATTGGTGCTTCGTCCTGGCCCGTACCGATACCGAAGCGCCGAAGCACAAGGGGATCACGTTCTTCCTCGTGCCGATGAACAGCCCCGGGGTGACGGTCCGGCCGCTCGTCCAGCTGAACGGCAACCGGGACTTCAACGAGGTGTTCTTTGATAACGTCCGGATTCCGAAGGAGAATGTGGTCGGCGGCGTCAACAACGGCTGGAAAGTGGCGATGGGCACGCTGGGATTTGAGCGGGGGACGCTAGCGCTCGGGCGGCAGGTGCGCTTCCAGCGGGAGCTGGACGAAATCGTCAGGGTCAGCGCCACGAAGCGGACCCCGGACGGGAGCCTGGCCATTGACAACCCCTACTACCGCCAGCGGCTTGCGCAGATGCAGGCGGAGGTCCGGATCTTCCGCTACCTGGGCCTGAAAACCATCAGCCAGCTGTTGAATGAGGGCAAGCTGGGTCCCGACGCTTCGTTGCAGAAACTGTACTGGAGCACGATGCACGTGCGGATGGGGAACCTGGGGATGGAAATCCTCGGACCGGAGGCACCTTATTGGGGTGAAGACAGCGTAAGCCGCGGCATGATCCAGCAGATTCACCTCACCTCGCGGGGGGAGATCATTTACGCCGGTTCCAGCCAGATTCAGAAAAACATCATCGCCGAGATGGTTCTCGGCATGCCGAAGTAGAAGGAAGCTGAAGGGGGTGTGGAAGCACCTCCTTTTGCCGCGCTGTTATTTAGGGGAACGAAAAGGTAAAGGGAAATAGAGATGGATTTAGGATTTAAAGGTTTGATTTAAAGCTTTGTTAAAAGGATCTGACATTCATGGGTAAAAAAGAAAACGGGCTGCTTGGTTTTGTGATGTTTTTGACGATGACGGGCTATGGGGTGGTCCTGCCTTCGCTGCCCTATCTGGCAGAGGAATTGCACCTGTCTTCTTTTCAGATGGGCAGTTTGATCACTGGCTGGGCGGTAGCACAACTTCTCTGCACGCCTTTCTGGGGCCGAATGGCCGATCGGCTGGGACGGAAGCCTGTCCTTTTGTTCGGTTTGTTTGGATTTGGGGTTGCTTTTTTCGCATTGTTATTTGCACAGACATATGTTCAACTGTTGCTGGCCAGGGTGCTCGGGGCCTTGCTTTCTTCGGGCGCCCAGCCAGCTGCTTTTGCCATGGTGGCGGATAGCACGGAACGAACAGAGCGGTCCCGAATGATGGCCAAGATGGGAGCGATGAACGGTCTTGGATTTTTGTGCGGGCCGATGGTCGGCGGGATTTTTTCACCGTTTGGGGTGGAAGTTCCTTTTGTCGTGGCGGGTGCGCTGGCATGGGCGACGTTGCCGTTTGTATGGGTCTATCTGAAGGAAACCGGTCGCAAGACGCAGGCATCGGAGGAGCTTCCGCTATGGCATTCTTTGGCCAAAATGTTTCATCCTGATTACAGGACATTGTTTGGCATTGTTCTGGGGCTGTCCATCGCAGCCTCCAGCCTGTTAAGCATGCTCGGCTATTTTATGATTGAGCGGTTTCAAGCCACGTTATTCCAGACCAGTATAGGATTTAGTGTACAGTCGGGTGTATCCGTATTGATCCAGTTTTTTGCCATGGGTTATGTATACAGGCGATGGAGCGAGGAATCCGTCGCGCTGATCGGGATCCTTGCCAATACCATCGGGTTTTTCCTGATTGCAAGTTCGGCAGCTGTCTGGATGGTCATCCTCGGGTGTGCCTTTGTGGGCTTGGGCAATGCCATGGTACGCCCGACCATCATTGCGCTTCTGTCAAAAAGGGGCGGCATGGGGCAAGGGATCACAATGGGGTTGAAGCAATCGGTGGAAAGCTTGGGCCGGATCGTGGGCCCGTTGTGGAGCGGATGGCTTTTTTCCTTCGCCGTCACGGGCCCTTTCATCGCCTCTGCATTGATCTCGCTGTTTCTGACATTCATCCTGTGGCATTCCCGGCGGCAGCTTCCGCTTCCCGAATCGCGGCGACATTCCGTGCACGGAAAGCAATCCATTTAACTGAGCAACCGATAATACCTGATTCCTTGCCTGATTTCTTCCACCACTTCTTGACGCTCGATGAGGACATCCAGACGCCCTACCACTTCCGATACAGAGAGCGGCAAGTGGTCCCGATACATGGACGGGTACAGTTCCGTCATCAACTGGAAGGCCGTTTTTGGCTGGTTCGGGGACAAAAGGCGCTTCACTTTCTCTACTTGTCTTTTGATGATTTGCAGGCGATCTTCAACCAGTTCAGAAAGGTTGTCAATCGCCGGACCGTGTCCGGGGAGGACGATTTGAACCGGAAGTTGGGCTACCTTTTTCAGGTGCTCCCGGTATTGAATCAGATGTGGCTGCCGGGGTGTCTGAGGGATGATGGGGGGCTCCAAAAAAGCGTTGGATGGCATGTGTTGAAAAATATGATCGCCGGAGATGAGCACCTGATCCTGTTTGCGGTATAAAGCAATATGGCTTTGGGCATGCCCTAGGGTTTCAATCGCGATCCAGTCTTTCAGGCCGGGGATGGGTTCCCCCTCTTTCAGCATGCCCGACAGGGGAATCGTTTCCCGAGCCTCTTTCCGTTCTTCCCATTTCCGCCAGAAGGTTTTCAGTAGTTCGTCGGGGATGCCTAGCTGTCGGTAAAGGGTGTCCAGAAATTCCCGGTGCCAGGCAAAAAAGGACCGATCCCGGGTGAGATACGGCGCTGCGTTGGGATGGGCGTAGACGGGCACCGGATGGGCGGCCAGAATCCGATCCAACAGACCGATGTGATCGGTATGGTGATGGGTGATGACGATTTGCTGGATGTCGTTGAGCGTGAGTCCTTTTTGCTGCAAGGCCAGATTGAATTGTTCCCAGGAACGGTGGCCGGTGTCCACCAAGGTCAGTTTTTCCCCAAATATCAGGAACAGGTTGACAGGCCCAATGTCCCAGCCTGTCGGCAGGGAAAAAGAGTTAACCTGGCGTACGGCTTTATCGGCTAAAATATCGGCCTGCATTGGATGATCCCTCACTTTTTGAGCGTGGTCTTGCGTCTTCAAATGGTTTCGGTTTTGTTGTATGATTCAGGTAATGCAAATTTATTTTAGCAAATTTCGTTCCTTTTGTTTAGGGAATCGAATTTTTTCTGACGGAATGGGGAGCGGGCGACATTGATGGACAAAAACTTCATGCTGCTGGGATTTGTCATGTTTTTGACGATGACTGGTTACGGGATTGTTCTGCCCGCGCTTCCATACCTTGCCGACGAGCTTCACTTGACATCCTTTCAAATGGGGAGTTTGATCACGGGCTGGGCAGTGGCCCAGTTCATCAGCACGCCATTTTGGGGGAGGATGGTGGATCGGTGGGGGCGAAAGCCGCTGTTGTTTTTTGGCCTCTTTGGTTTTGGCGTGGCCTTTTTTTCGTTGCTGTTTGCCAAGTCCTACGTTCAACTGTTGCTGGCTCGCATGATTGGCGCCTTTCTTTCTTCCGGAACGCAGCCCGCCGTCTTTGCGCTGGTGGCTGACGCCACGGATCCGGAAAACCGGGGCAGCGCGATGGCCAGGATGGGGGCGTTGAACGGACTGGGGTTTTTATGCGGGCCGGCGGTGGGCGGCCTGTTTTCGCCGCTTGGGGTACAGGCGCCCTTTGTGGCAGCCGGACTGCTGGCCTGGTTGACGCTGCCTTTTGTATGGTTGATGTTGCGCGAACCAACCAGGCAGGTTGCCTTGGCAGCGAGTGGAACATCCTCTTTATGGCGTTCGATGAGGATGGTGTTTTATCCAGGGTACCGGCTGATGTTCGGTATCATCCTGGGTATATCGTTGGCGGCGTCCAGTCTGTTCGGCATGTTGGGCTACCTGCTCATTGAACGTTTTCAGGCATCCTTGATGGGGACCAGTCTGTCGTTCAGCGTGTTGTCCGGAGTATCGGTGGCGGTGCAATTTTTCCTGATGGATGTGATGTACCGGTATCTTCAGGAGGAGAAAATCGCTTTGAGCGGGTTGTTTCTCAGTGGCGTGGGTTACCTGCTGATTGCCTGGTCAACAGGAATGTGGATGGCTGTTCTCGGTTGTGCGTTGATCGGTGCGGGCGATGCGATGATCCGGCCGACGATTACCTCCTTTCTGTCCAAGCATACGGTGATTGGCCAGGGGACGACCATGGGGTTGCAACAGGCGGCCGACAGCCTGGGAAGGATTGTGGGTCCGCTTTTCGGGGGATGGGTTTTCACCTTCCTGATCTCAGGCCCCTTCTGGATTTCTTCCCTGATCTGCCTGATCCTGTTTTTCCTGCTGTTTCAGGCGGGGCCGCTGCATACCACGGTTCCGGCGCGTCAGCCGATGTTGCACGACGCAAGGAGGGAAGTGAACCACTGATCCCGTTTCATTTGTTCCCGTCTCATTCACATGCTGGCACGATGGGCATCATAGCCATTCTTGCGGATAAATACGGCGAGCCACTTTCTGTCGGGAAAGCGGCTCATATTTTTAAGATCGCTCGTTTCTGACCGTTCCGTTTCTTAAAATTTCACAGGGGCGCGCAGACCCGCCCGCAGCGTTTCGACGAAGAAATAAATGCCGCGGAAGAAAGCGTGCAGGTTTCCCTGGAAGAGCCGGAGCCGGCGATACATGATGTTTTGCGTCAGATCGCGCGGTCCTGTCAGGACCTCTTGCCAATCTTCCCGTGTCCCGCCGAGGACAAAGTCGGCGGTGTGCCGTTCATCCGCTGTACCGAGGCGCCAATCCGCCAATTCACCGTTTTTAAATTCCAGGTAGGCGTATTGTTCCGGTTCTTCCTTGATCACCAGTGCAAGCCGGAGATTCAGGTCCGGTTTGCGCCTTTCAATCCACTGCCAGTAATTGTCGTCCACTTTTTGGAGCCGCTCGGGGGAAGGTCCCTTTCGAATCTCTTCGGCAAACCGGTCAAGCCATTCCTGGCTGAAAAGTGTAGCCATCGTTTCGCCTCCCTTGATGAGATGATTCAGAGATGGATTGGTGCGTTCCCTCAGGCCTGGCTTAACCTCCTGCGGCTGCCTCCGGCTGAATCGCGTCGATCATCGCCTGCAGCTCGCGCGGGATGGGGATTTCCAGCATGTTCAGTTTCTTTTTCAGATTCTCAATCATCGTCGCCCGGACAAAGAGACGATCTACCCCAAGTGGCGTATAGTCGATCAAGGTCGTGTAGGTGGAACTCATGTTTAACATGGTATACACCGTATCGTAGACGACAGGAACGAGCGAAGGATCCTCGCTGATCAACTCTTTGAGCAGTTTCATCCCGAAGTACACATGTCGTGATTCATCCCTGGTTGTCGCTAGGAAACCTTTGTGAAAGCCCGGCAGGACCTGAAATTTTTTGCAAAAACTGAGCGTGACTTTCATGACGCTGAGGGCCAGAACCCCTTCAATCCACAACTGGTAGTTGGTCAACGCGGAGACTAAAAGCCGGCGGTCGTTCGGATTCAGGCGGATTTGGTCGGTCAGATAGGCCAGAAAGCCAAAGGAACCGATAAAGGTTTCGCTCATGTATTGATACGACCGATCCAGGGTGTTCTGGATGCTGTCCGATTCGAATCCGACCACTTCCCGGTAAAACCGGTCAAAAAAGACGGTGTGCCTCGATTCGTCTTCCAGGTGGCTGGTCAGGAAAATCTTGTGCTCATCTTTTGGCACCGCGCTGATGATCGGGATGATGTCGACGGCCACCTGCCGCTCCCCGTGATGAAAACCTGTGGCGATGGCGAGGAAGGTCTCCTTCTGCCTGTCGGACAGCTTTTCCTGCCAGTCAATCCGGTCCTGCGTGAAGTCCAGCTCATGGACCTGCCACCGTTGCTGTTCAAATTTTTTGTACAGTTCCATGGCGTAATCGGTGTCAATATCCCGCAAGCCTTCATGCACATAATCGATGACCTGGTCCACGTGGAACTCGGTGTGCAGCGTGTCGATATCCACCTGGTCAATCTTCCGCAATGAGGGCCTCACGTTTGCACCTCCTTAAAAAACTTTATTGATTATATTCACTGTATTCCGTTTATTATGAACGTGTGAGATGTAATCTCATTCAAGCGGACGGTTTCACAGACGGAGGTGCGGTTGTACCTTTGTCTGCCGAAAACCACGGGCCATAGGCCAGGAAGGGGAAAACCAGGTACAGGATCATGCCGGCTTCAGCAAGCCAAAACCAGGCCTGCCACCCTCCTGCCATCTTTGCCACCATGGGTGAAAAGAAGGCCACGAGCAAAATCATTGCCCGCATCGCAAAGCCGAAGACGCCCCAGCCGGTGGCCTGGATGCGCGGGTCGATTTGTTCCAGATTTTCAGAATACATGGCCATCCAGGAAGAATAAGCGCAAGCGCCTGTCACGCCGGCCAGGAAGGAACACAAGGCGACCAGATTCTGGCTGGTTTCCGGCGTCATCCCGTAGAGAATCCAGATCGGGTGGAAGATGGCAGCCACGAGCGCGCCCGTGGTGGTGACAATTTTTCGCAATCGCAACCGGTCAGACAGCCAGCCGGAACCAATCAGCCCGATGAATGTTCCTACCCAGAAAAACATCGTCAGTCGCGCGGCGATCGCCTCATCCACCTTGTACGTCTCCGTAAAGAACAGGGGGCCGTAAACCAGCATGGTGAAGTAGATCAGCAGAAACAGGGCCATCCCCAGGGGCTGAAGCCAGACAAGGGGAATTTTCAACGCCCTTTGCAGGGTAATTTTTTCTTCCGGAAGCCCGGCTGGGCCGGTTGATTGTCCCGGTTGAGCCTGCGCGTGCGCTTCTGATTCATGGGTGACCACCCGCCCCCGGAGTTCGGGAGACAAATCCCGCAGAAAGAGAAAAACCACGACCCACAGCAGGAGACAGATGGTGCCCATGATATACAGCTGGGACTGCCAGGTTCCGAAAATCGGAAGGGTGACGGCGGCCACGCCGTTGGCGATGAAAGGGCCGCCGACAGGTCCCATCGACCAGAAGGCGAAGGCGATGCCGCGGCTCATCTGCGGGGAAAAATCCCGAACCAGCCCGGCTACCGGCCCCAGCGCCACGGCATCCGTGATACCCAAAATGATCTTGACGATCAGGAATTCGGCAACGGTATCAATTCCCGTCATGACGAAGATAAAGATGGCCGTGACAAGGATTCCCGCGACCACAAAGAGCGACCGTCCAAACCGGTCGGCATAAGGACCGATAAAGAGGACGACGATTGCCGTGAACAAAAGTGTAATCGCATTCAATTGCCCGTATATCAGGGACGTGATGCCGAGCTCCTTGATCAGCAAGGGGACAATGGGCGCCAGATTTCCTTCGTAACTGGCCACGATGTTGGCCAGGACGACGACAAAAAGCAGGAACAGACGGTATTTCCCGGTTGGGTAGACCGTCAGTTCGCGACGTTTCACCTCCCTTCGCAACAGATTGGCGATTCGATTGGTTGACATGGGATGATCGCCTCCTTATTCGGAAAAAAGAATCAAGATAAAAACAAAATGAAAACAAAATAAAATATAATATAAAATATAGAGAATATTATCTTAGATCTATTATATGACGGACGGACCGTCGTGTCAATTGTTTTAATTCAAAACCCTGGTTTAAAATTTTTGTTAAAATCGTTCCTCATACAGGTTTTATGTGATATACTCGTTTTGCAATTATTTTCAACAATAAACCTCTTTTTAAAACCGTGACTTTAGGCTCCAATGTCACAACTCTTAAGGAGGGATTGCAGGATGGACTTTTCATTTTCTCCCGAGGAAGAGAAGTTTCGCATGGAATTGCGGCAATGGCTGGAGGAGAATCTGCCAGAAGGTTGGCTGGAGGGAAAGGTTTCCCTGCCGGAAGACCGATTTGAAAGAACCGGGTTTCTCCGCCAGTGGCAGCGGAAGCTTTACGAAGGCGGGTGGGCTGGCATTTCCTGGCCGAAGGAATACGGCGGACGGGGCGCCACGCTGATCGAAGAAGTGATTTATGAGCAGGAGATGGCGCGCGTCAAGGCCCCACCGGTGCTCAACTCGATCGGGATCTGGATGGTTGGACCGACGCTGTTGCAGATTGGCACGGAGGAACAAAGGAAAAAATATGTGCCCAAAATCCTAAGCGGTGAGGAGATTTGGTGCCAGGGGTATTCTGAACCCAATGCCGGCTCCGACCTGGCGGCCATCCAGACGCGGGCGGAGCGCAAAAACGGGCGCTGGGTGATCAATGGCCAGAAGATCTGGACCAGCTATGCCCACGTGGCGGATCGCTGTTTCCTGCTGGCACGAACCTCCAATACGGGCAAGAAGCATGAGGGGATCACGGCATTTCTCGTCGACATGCACCAGCCGGGTGTGGAGACGCGTCCAATCCATCAGATGAACGACCAATATGATTTTAACGAAGTGTTTTTTAACGATGCGGTTGCCGAGGATGCGGACATTGTCGGGGAAGTGGGCGACGGCTGGAGGGTTGGGTTGATCCTGCTCGGTCACGAACGGGTGGGCATTGCCCGCTGGGTATTCCGTTTGCAGGGGCAGTTTGAAGAACTGGTGGAGATGACCCAACGCCTGGAGCAAGGCGGACAACCCCTGATCAAGGATCCGTTTGTCCGTCAGCGTCTGATCGATTATTACGCCCGCACCAAGGCGGCGCTGTTTACCTATTACCGGCACCTGACCAAGCAGTTGAAAACCGGTCATCCGGGGCCGGAAGGTTCGATGGACAAACTGCTGAGCGGCGCCCTGATTCAGGAATTGCTGGGTTATGCGGTCTCCCTGCAGGGGGCCTACAGCTCGCTGTGGCGGGAAGATGCCTTGGTCAATCCGATTTGGCAGAACAGTTACCTTCGCGCCTTTGGGCATACCATTGAAGGAGGTACTTCCGAGATCCAGAAGAACATCGTGGCGGAACGGATTCTCGGATTGCCGAAGGATGTGAAGTCCTGATCCCGTTCGGCCTGTAATGTCCGGTTTGGTTGTCAAAAGGTTCGGAGATTTTTGTGTGGAGGGTGGATGCAAGATGAACTTTGCATTAAATGCGGAACAGGAAATGTTTCAGCAGACGATGCGCCAGTACCTGGAATCCAAAGGCGGGACCGGCTTGGCACGCCAGTATATGGAAGGGCAGCGGGAAGTGCTGCGCCAATTGTGGTCAGGAATGGCGGAGCTCGGGTTTATGGGCGTGAATATTCCGGAGCAGTATGGTGGGCTTGGACAGGGTCCCTTTTCGTTGGTGCCGATTCTCGAGGAATTGGGACGCGTGGTGGCACCAGGACTGTATCCGGAAACGATGGCCCTGGCCGTGCCCTTGCTGGAAATGTACGGGACTGAAACGCAGAAACAGCGGTATCTTGCCGATATTGCGGCAGGAAAGCGGTTGGTTACGCTGGCGTGCCACGAACCGCCTGCGGGCCGGTTTGCCGCCGGCGATATCCAGATGACGGCAAAAAAAGAGGGGGAAGATTATATCCTCAACGGCGCAAAGACGTTGGTCCCGCATGGCGATCAGGCAGATACCCTGATTGTGCTGGCGCGAACGGCGCAGGGAAGCGCGGAATCCGGCCTGACACTTTTCCTGGTGGACAGGGAGAAGGCCGCTTTGTCAGCGCGGGTCTTGAAAAGCTTTGATCAGACGAGGGATTGGGCGGAGGTGCAGTTCCATGAGGTGAGAATCCCGCAATCGCAACGGCTGGGTCCAGAGCATGCGGGGTGGATTCTCCTGCTGGAGGGATTGAAGCACCTCCATGTGGCGCTCTGTGCGACGATGGTGGGAGGGATGGCGCAGGCGGTGGAGATGTCCACCGAATACGCCAAGACGCGGAAGCAATTTGGGCAGCCGATCGGCCGTTTCCAGGCCATCAAGCACCGGATCGTGGAGATGAAACTGGACCTTGAGAGCGCCCGTTCGTTGACCTATTACGCGGCATGGGCCCTGGAAAATGGCGCGCCGGACCATGAGGCGGCGATCTACAGCGCCCGGGCGATGATCAACGAATCCTACATCCGGGTGGCCGGTCACAACATTCAGAATCACGGCGGCATGGGCTTTACGTGGGAGTACGATTGCCATCTCTACATCAAGCGGGCGCGTGCGCTCGAGAACTATCTGGGCTCGCCGAGCCTTTACCGGGAAAAGGCGGCCGTGGCGCTCGGCTGGTGACAGGAAACAGGTTTGGAAAACCGGCGAGAACGAAAGGAGGGGAAACATGACAACATCCAATCTGAGGCTTTCGCAACAACTGCTGGTCGGAGAGGCGCTGCGGAGGGCGGCTTTCCGCTCTCCGGATATGGAAGCCTATGTATATGAAGAACAGCGTTTGACCTATCGCCAGATGGAGCAACGGGTGCTCCATCTGGCCGGCTGGCTTCAGGCGCATGGTTTGGGTTGCGATGACAAGATTGGCTTTGGTGCTGAAACGGGTGTTGCGTGAAGCGCACCAGACATGATAATGCGCGAGTTGAATGGATAGCGGAATCAAGGATCGAAATCGAACAGGCCCGCCTGTTGACGCTGAAGGCTGCTTACATGATGGATACGGTAGGCAATAAAGCCGCCCGTGCGGAAATCGCCATGATCAAGGTGGTGGTCCCGAATGTGGCATTGCGCGTCCTGGATCGGGCGATACAGGCCCACGGGGGCGCTGGGGTCAGCCAGGATTTTCCTTTGGCCTATTTGTGGGCGCGCTCACGCGTCCTGCGCATTGCCGACGGTCCGGATGAAGTGCATCGCAGGACGGTGGCCAAACTGGAACTCCGGAAAGGAAGAAATGAATAAGGTGACGCTTGATCGATTCACCTCTCTTAAAGGTCTTTTTTTTCATAGAAGCGTACCGACAGGGCCCAGGAACCCAGCAGGACGATGGTTGTCAAGAGGAGCAAGATAACGGCCAGAACGTTGAGTGATGCAGACCGGAGCCAGTCCCCAAGCCCCCAGAAATCATGTTTTATTCCCAGGTTGAACACCGGGGGCAAGATGGCGAACATCAGAATGAAGAGGATAAACATGCTGATTTGGACAAAACGCGGCCCCAGCCAGTAATACATCGGGAAATAGATGGCGGCAAACCAGCCGGTGGCGGCCATCGTTAAGACCGCGTCGAACATGTTGGTTCCCTCGGAAGACAGGTTGAACAAAGGGTGAACCATCAGGGCGATCCCGATGAAAAGCAGTCCGGCCAGAATGGAAAACAGATACTTTGCCGCGACCACTTGTTTCCGGGAGACCGGCAGGCTGTTGATCAAGATGTGGCTATCGTTTTTTTCTTCCTGAGCCGCGATGCTCATTATGAAAAACCACGAGAGACCAGCGACAGGGAGAAGGAAGGCTGAACCATTCTCATTCATAATTGTTGTAACGAAGAGCAAGACTCCTAAACCCAACAGATACACAAAAATCACGGTTCGCAATGACATAAACTCCTTGTAAAGCAAGCTTGTCATCATTTTTCACCCCTGGTTTGCTGATTTCCCTTGACGGTGAGTACCATGATCTCCTCCAATGAGGGGATTTCGCAGATCACCTGATCCTGAAAGCGCCGGCGAACCTCATCGGACTCAATGGTCAACCCTTCAAATCCGTATGGCGATTCACGCAACCCGACAAACAGCTTTCGGGTGTCCGGTGTGAGCAGCTCCTTCGCTCCTTTGACGATGCGATACTGATCGAGAATCTCGTCTTTCGGTTGGCTGAAGCGGATTCGGCCGTCGTGAATGAAGGTGATATAATCGGCGATTTGCTCCAGATCCGACGTGATGTGCGTGGAAAAAAAGACCGTCTTGTTTTCATCCTGGATCACTTCCGACAAAAGTTCCAGGATTTCACGACGGACAACCGGATCCAGGCCGGAAGTGGGTTCATCCATGATGATCAAATCGGCATCGTGGGAGAGGGCCAGGGCGATCGAATACTTCATTTTCATCCCTTTCGACAAGTGTCTAATTTTGCGTTTGGCCGGCAGGCCGAACATCCTGAGGTAACGATGGAATGCAGCATCATTCCACGTCGGATAAAAAGAGGCGATGACCCGCTTCATTTGTTCCACGGTCAAATATTCGTAAAAGTGATTTTCCGCATAGACAAAGCCGATTCTTTGCCTGATCTCCTCGCCATGATGCCGATTGTCCTTCCCGAAGATCCGGATGGAACCGGCATCTGGTTTGATCAGGTTCATCATCAGCTTGATGGTGGTGGTTTTGCCGGCACCGTTGGGGCCGATAAAGCCATGGATATACCCTTTTTTCAGCGAAAAAGAGAGGCTGTCCAGTTGAAAAGCGCCATATGACTTGCTGACCTGGTCAAAGACGACGACATCATCCATGGTGAGGTCCCCCTTTATAAGCTCTTTCTCGAAACCTCTTTCTCAAAACTCTTTCTCAAATCCGTCTAAATATCTGTGGTTTATTCTTCGTAAAGCAAGCGCAGCATCTCTTGCAATTCATTGAGGTCGATGTTTAACGCCTTGCTTTCGGCGACCACCTCGGCCAGCTTTTCCTCGACCCACTTCAAACGCTTTTCGCGCAAGAATTCCCGGCTTTGCCCGGCGACGAACGATCCCTTGCCGACGACGGAGGTGATCAACCCTTCCTTTTCCAGCTCTTCATAAGCCTTTTTGGTGGTGATCACGCTGATGTGCAGATCTTTGGCCAACTGCCGGATGGAAGGGAGAAGGTCGCCTTCTTTCAGTTCCCCCTTGAGAATGCTTTCTTTCAGTTGCCTTTTAATTTGCTCATAGATTGGTTCCTTGCCGGCGTTTGAAATGATGATTTTCATGAACCATTTTCCTCTGCAGAGTGATTATAATGTATATGTTTATATTAGTGTACATGTACAATATATACACTTTTGCAATGGATGTCAATCCTGATTTTTTGGGAGGAAATATTGACAATCAACAGAAGATACCTTAAAGTCGAATGGAAATCCAGCAAATTGGGATTTGATGAAATTGAAAGTACGAGAGGAAGGATGAGTGGAACGTTGTTGGAGGAGACCATTGCTGTCCGACGGGGCGAAGATTTTGACAGAGAAGCGGTGCGGCGTTATTTGCTTGAACACGTAGAAGGCGTTCCGGCGGATCTGCCGATGGAAGTTCGGCAATTTCCTTCCGGCGCCTCCAACCTGACCTATCTCCTTCGGATTGGCGATTGGGAAGCGGTGATGCGGCGGCCGCCATTTGGCCCATTGCCCCCGAAGGCGCACGACATGAAGCGTGAATCGCAGTTTTTAATGCGCCTTCACCCGGTTTTTCCCTTGGTTCCAAGGCCGTATGTGTTTTGCGAGGATGCGTCGGTAATCGGCGCGCCCTTCTATGTAATGGAACGAAAGAAGGGGGTTGTGCTGGATCGCCAGTTTCCGCCGGGGATTGAGGTGAATGAAGCGGTCTGCCGCCAAATTTCCTATGCAGTCGTAGATACGCTGGTCCAGCTGCACCAGGTGGATTACCGCGAGGCTGGCCTGGAGGAGTTTGGCCGTCCCGAAGGTTTCCTGGAAAGGCAGGTCAGGGGCTGGGTAGGCCGATACGAACGGGTCCGGACAGAGGAGATTCCCGTTGTCGACCGGATATCCCAGTGGCTTTTGGACCATCTCCCCGTCAGCCAGAGCACTACGATTGTGCACAACGACTTCAAGTTGAACAACATGTTGATGTCTCAGGATCTCTCGCAGGTGGTGGCCGTGCTGGATTGGGAGATGGGCACGATTGGCGATCCCCTGTTTGACTTGGGAGTGACGCTGGGATACTGGGTGCTGGCCGATGATCCGGAACTGTTGAAGCGAGGCCTGCCTACCATCACCACTACTCCAGGGTTTATCCGCCGGGAGGAGTTTGTCGAACGTTATGCGCAAAAGACGGGTCGCGATGTATCCAACATCGATTACTACCTCACTTTTGCGCACTTCAAACTGGCGGTCGTCTTGCAGCAGATCTACTATCGCTGGAAGATAGGAAAGACGCAGGATGAGCGGTTCGCCTCGTTTGGGGAGATGGTGCGGAATTTGATGATGTATGCGGCGGAGATGGTGGAGCGGCAGTCCGGTTGAATCTGCTTCTTCAGAACAAGGAAAGGGAAGTCTAACTGGGTCTGTTTTTGAGAAAAAAGGTGGATATTTTCCGCCTTTTTTCATGGATGTTGTCATTGATGTAGTAAAAAATATATAGGTTACACCAGAGACACTGAAAACCAATAATGAGGTCAGGTGCCTTTACTTGGATGGTTAATTTCAGAGTATATTTAATTTATAATTTTGGAAAGGGCATTTACAAATAAATATTAAGAGAATGACTGAATCTGATATTGGAGGAGATCGTGGTGACGTTACCGTTGTCGTCGTTTCGTGTGCTGGATTTGACGCGATTGTTGCCCGGGCCTTTTTGCACTTGGCTGCTCGCTGACTTTGGAGCGGATGTGATCAAGGTAGAGGATCCCCATTTGGGGGATTACGCCCGCTGGACGCCTCCCCTGCAGGGGAAGATGGGCGCCATGTTTGTTTCATTGAACAGGAATAAACGAAGTATCACCCTGAACCTGAAGACGGAGAAGGGGAAGGCTATCTTTCGCGAACTCGTCAAACAGGCGGATGTGTTGGTGGAGTCGTTTCGTCCGGGGGTCATGGATCGTCTGGGACTGGGATATCCCGATTTGCGGGAGATCAATTCCAGGCTGATTTACTGCGCCATTACAGGGTATGGACAGGATGGGCCCTATGCGGATAAGCCGGGACATGATGTCAATTACCTCAGCTATGCGGGCATGTTGGGATTGCAGGGAGAACGGGAGGGAAATCCCGTCCTGCCCTCCGTGCAGGTGGCCGATCTGGGCGGTGGCGCGCTGATGGCGGCGGTCGGGATTTTGCTGGCGCTGCTTGCCCGAAACCAGACGGGAAAAGGCCAGTTTGTCGACATCTCGATGACGGACGGTGTAATCGCCTGGCTGCAGGCCAGCCTGCCGGCGTTCCTGGCATCCGGCAAATTGCCTGAACGGGGGACGTTGCCTTTGTCTGGCGGGCGAGCCTGTTACGCCGTCTACGAGACGGCGGATGGCCGGCATCTTTCGGTGGGCGCTTTGGAGCCCAAGTTCTGGGAAGTGTTTTGCCAGGCGATCGGGCGTCCCGGTCTGATCCCGCTGTTGGATGCGCCTTTGCCGGAACAGGAACGGATGAAAAAGGAGATCGGAGACATCATCCGTTCCAAGCCTTTGCAAGAATGGCTGGATGTGTTTGAGGGCCAGGATACCTGTGTCGCGCCGGTCCTCAACCTGGAGGAGATGGCCCAGGATCCGCAAGTATTGCACCGTCAGATGATCATGGAAGTGGATCATCCGGTTCTCGGGAGCATTCGGCAGATCGGCTTTCCCATCAAGATGTCGGAAACGGCCGCCCAGGTGCGCTCTCCGGAACCGCAGCTGGGTGAGCACAATGAGGAGATCCTGAAGGAACTGGGATATGACGACGCCGACCTAGAGAAACTGCGGGCCGAAAAGGTGATTTGACGCTTAGGATGATGACATGGGGCCACACCTTAGATGTGTCGGGTTGGCCCAATGAATCTATTTCTCAACAAAAAATTTATTTATAAGGACAATAATTGGATACATTCTACAACAACTAAAAAATTAAGACTCTTATTGACAGGGATGTGGCATTTTGGTTATATTATACATGAAAAGCGGTTTCATATTCTTGTAATTGAAAGATATACTTAACATGAGGAACAGAAAATTTGAGAAAGGGAGATGAGGATGAATTTTGATTATTCGGATAAGACAAAAAAATTGATGAAGCAACTGACTGAATTCATGGAGGAAGTGGTTTATCCTAATGAATCGGTTTATGAACAGCAGTTGGCGGAAAATCGCTGGCAGGTTCCGCCGATCATGGAAGAGATGAAAGCGCAGGCTAAGGCGGCCGGGCTGTGGAACCTCTTTCTCCCTGACAGTGAATATGGAGCCGGTTTGACAAATTTGGAATATGCCCCATTGTGCGAAATCATGGGTCGTTCGCCGATCGCTCCGGAAGTTTTCAACTGTTCGGCGCCGGATACCGGAAACATGGAGGTTCTGGTTCGCTACGGAAGCGAGGAACAAAAGCAGAAGTGGCTGATTCCGCTTCTGAATGGGGAGATCCGCTCCTGTTTTGCGATGACGGAGCCGGATGTTGCCTCATCCGATGCGACCAATATCAAATCCAGCATCGTCCGTGACGGTGACGAGTATGTGATTAACGGACGCAAGTGGTGGACCTCAGGTGCCGGCGACCCGCGTTGCAAGATTGCCATCTTTATGGGCAAGACCAATCCTGACGCTCCCAAGCATGAGCAACAATCGATGATCCTGGTTCCGATGGATACCCCGGGGGTCAAAGTAAAACGGATGTTAAGCGTTTTCGGTTACGATCACGCGCCGCACGGGCATGCCGAGGTGATTTTTGACAATGTCCGCGTACCCGTTTCCAATATCATCTGGGGGGAAGGAAAAGGATTTGCCATCGCCCAAGGGCGTCTCGGGCCGGGTCGAATTCACCACTGCATGCGGACGATAGGTGTCGCGGAACGGGCGCTGGAGCTGATGTGTGAGCGAGTGAAAAAGCGTGTTGCCTTTGGCAAGCCATTGGCTGATCAAGGAGTGATCCAGCAGTGGATTGCCGATTCGCGGATCGAGATTGAACAGGCTCGTCTCCTGACTTTGAAAGCAGCCTACATGATGGATACCGTTGGGAATAAGGCGGCAAGGGCGGAGATTGCGGCCATCAAAGTGGTTGCTCCCAATGTTGCGCTGCGAGTGTTGGACCGCGCTATTCAGGCGCATGGCGGTGGCGGCGTCAGCGGCGACTTCCCGCTAGCTTCCCTGTGGGCACACATCCGGACATTGCGCTTGGCGGATGGCCCCGATGAAGTTCATCGTAGAGATATTGCACGCTTGGAATTGCGAAAGTACGAGTGACCGTTGCAGGTCACCGTCAAATAATTATTTTATTCATGAAGTTGCCGATTTAAATTAGCATAAATGAGCGGAAGTGGATAGGGGGTCATTGACGAAATGATTGCGCAACAATTGCTGAATGGACTGGCGATGGGCAGCGTGTATACGCTCGTGGCCCTTGGCTTGACGTTGGTTTACGGAATCCTGCATATTCCCAATTTTGCTCATGGCGCCATTTATATGGTCGGGGCCTTTTCCACCTACGTATTCACGATCTCCATGGGGTGGAACTACTGGCTGGCGATTCTGTTGTCCATCCTTGTTGTCGGCTTGCTGAGTGTGTTGATGGAGCGAATTGTGTTCTACCCCTTGCGAAATGCCACCCCTATTCACGCCAAGATTGCCGCGATCGGTGTGTTGCTGTTTTTGGAGGCTGGAGCGCAAGCCATTTGGGGGGCAGAGTTCCGGATGCTCCCTTCTCCCTATGACAAAGTGGTCAACCTGTTCGGTGTGACGATTACGCAGCAAAAGTTACTGATCATTCTGTCGGCGATCATGTTGATGTTGGCCCTGCACTTCTTCTTGCGGCACACGACAGTTGGATCTACGATTATCGCGATGGCGCAAAACCGTGAAGGCGCTTTCCTGGTTGGAATCAATGCCAATCGAGTTTCCATGATGACGTTCTTCATCGCGGGCGGGCTGGCCACGGTTGCCGCTTCACTGGTTGCGCCCATCAACCTCGTGTTTCCGGCGATGGGTCATTTGGTGATCATGAAAGCGTTTGTGATCGTGGTTCTCGGCGGAATGGGCAGCATTCCCGGCGCGATTGTAGGCGGTTACATTCTCGGCCTCGCAGAAGCTTTCGGCGGGACGTTTGTTTCAACGGATTATAAGGATATCATCGCATTCCTGCTTTTGGTGATCATTTTCACCTTTAAACCGACCGGGTTGTTCGCGAAGGGGGTCCAGTGATGCGCATCTCTGTCGTGAAAAGATACGGAACACTCGCTCTACTGGCCATTGCCGTTTTATTTCCACTTGTCGTCCAGAGAGAATACTTCATCTACGTCATGACTCTGGCTTATATTTGGGCGATCAGTGTCTACGGGATGAATTTGCTGGCCGGGTACACAGGACAGCTGAGCCTTGCCCATGCAGGTTTTTTTGCCATTGGAGCTTATGCCACGGGCATTCTCACGGTGAAGGCCCATGTGCCATTCTGGCCGGCGCTTCTCCTGGGGTGTATCATCACAGCGTGCATCGGTTTTTTTATCGGACTGATCTCCTTGCGGACAAAAGAGCATTACTTTGCCATTTTCACGCTGTGCGTCGGTTTTATTCTCTTCTTGATCATCGAACGCTGGGATGAGCTGACGGAGGGGGTGCGCGGTCTGATCGGCATCCCTTATCCTGGGGCTATCGGTCCGATTACATTTGAAAGCGTGACATCCCAATATTACCTGGTCCTTTTCTTTCTCGTACTGACGATTTTTGTCATCTACCGCATCATCAATTCGCTGGTCGGCAGAAGTTTTATCGCGATCCGGAACAGTGAAGAGCTGGCCCAAACCGTCGGCATTCACTTGATGAAAAACAAGTTGCTCTCATTTGTCATTTCCACCTTTTTCGCGGGATTGGCTGGCGGGTTGTACGCTTCGTTTGTCCGCTTCCTTGGGCCGGGGATTGGGCATATTACCGTGACTTTTGATATGCTCACCTATTTACTGGTAGGCGGAATCGGTTCGATGGCAGGTCCGCTCATCGGCACGTTGCTTGTCATCTGGGTTACACAATCATTGCAATTTCTGCAGGATTACCGAATGATCATTTTCGGACCGATCCTCGTGCTGCTGATCATCTTTATGCCGTACGGGATTGTCGGCGCTGCCCGCACCCTGTGGGCCAAGTACAAGCTGCGCAAGGCGTCGCAACCAGAGATGAAAGCTTCTGCAGTGAAGGAGTCGCTTCAACAGGTGCAAGTGGAGGAAGGATCAAAATCGTAGAGGGTGAGGGCAGATGTTGCTGCAAGTAGAAAAACTGACAAAGCGGTTTGGCGGTTTGGTGGCTGTCAATGATGTGGATCTGACGGTAGAACAGGGGAAGATCACGGCCATTATCGGGCCAAACGGCGCGGGAAAATCGACCTTCTTTAATCTGATCAGCGGCTTTTTCCCTCCATCATCCGGGCGAATCCGCTTTCAAGGCGAGGATATTACCCGGATGCGCCCCGATCAGGTGGCGCGCCTGGGGATCGCCCGTACGTTCCAGACCACGCATCTTTTTGAACAGGCGACGGTATTCGATAACATCATTGTCGGCTATCGGCTGAGAACCCGCTCGGGGCTGTGGGATGCCATTTTCCGCACGCCTCGCCTGAAAAGAGAGGAACGGGAGAGCCGGGAAAAGGCGTATGAAGCGCTGGAATTTGTCGGTCTGACAGAGATGGCGGACCGGCTGGTGGCAGATATTCCGCAGGAAGCGAAGAAACGGGTGGCGTTCGCCCTCGCTCTTGCGACACAACCTTCGCTTATCTTGTTGGATGAGCCTGCTGGCGGGATCAACCCGGAGGAGACGGATGGATTGGCTGAGTTGATCCGAAAGATGGTCAAGTCCGGTCTGACGATCTGTCTGGTCGAGCACAAGATGAAAATGATCATGAACCTTGCAGACAAGATCATGGTTCTCAATCACGGGACCAAGATCGCCGAGGGTACGCCAGAGGAAATCCAAAAAAATCCAGCGGTCATTGAAGCTTATTTGGGAGGCGGGGCGGATGCTGACAATCAGGCAACTTGAGGTAAAATACGGGGCTTACCGGGCGCTGAACGGCATCGACCTGGAGGTGCGTCCGGGGGAACTGGTCGTCCTTTTGGGAGCCAATGGAGCCGGAAAAAGCACCATTTTTCGTGCGATCAGCGGACTTCAGAAGCCGTCTGCCGGGGAGATCCGCTTTGCGGACCAGGTGATCAGCCGTCTGCCGGCAGACCGCATCGTGCGGATGGGGATTGTCCAGTGCCCGGAGGGGCGGAAACTGTTTCCCATGATGTCCGTGTATAAAAACTTGTTGCTGGGGGCTTATGTTCATCGCAAGAACAAACAAATGATCAAAGATAAACTGGAGTATATTTACGAACTATTTCCGATTCTGAAAGAGCGTGCAGGTCAGGCGGCCGGCTCGCTCAGCGGCGGGCAGCAGCAGATGCTGGCCATTGGCCGCGCCTTGATGTCAAACCCGAAACTGCTTCTGTTGGATGAACCCTCTCTGGGTCTGGCGCCCCTCATCGTTCAGCAGATGTTTGAAGTGATTCAAAAAATTAACCGGGATGGCACCATGATTCTGCTCGCTGAACAGAACGCGCATGCAGCGTTAAAGATTGCCGACAGGGGCTATGTAATTGAAAACGGTTCCATCGTCATGCAGGGCAGCGCAGCGGAATTACTTCACGATGACCAGGTTCGGCAAGCCTACTTGGGAGCCTAATCTGTTGGAATGATTTGTGATATGTGTCCTGGAAAGGGGGTGGGATATGGAGGATGAAGCTGAATATAAAGGCTGAACAAAAGGCAGAGGATGTTACAGTGCCAAGTTTTCATCGATGATTCAGAAGATGGTTAAGGGGGATAACAAATGAAAGATTTTAAAAAAGCCATATTTTCACTATTTATTTTTCTGATGATGCTCGCGCTAGTGGCGTGCGGCGCTGCTTCCACCAATACAAGCAATTCAACAGGGGAACAGGAAAATCAAGGCGGTGGCGACAGCGGCGGATCTGAAGTGGTCACCATCGGCTACAGCGGCCCGCTGAGCGGTGGCGCGGCCTTTTACGGGAAAAATGTGCAGAGCGGTCTTCTGATGGCAATTGAAGAGATTAATAACGCAGGTGGAATTCAGGTTGGCGACAAGAAGGTGACCTTTAAGCTGGAGTCATTGGACGACAAGTACCAGCCCAGTGAAACGGCAGCCAATGCCAAACGACTCGTTCAGGAGTTCAAGGCTCCAATCGTGTTTATTCCACACAGTGGCGGGATAATGGCGGTGCAGCAATTCAACGAGCAGGACAAGTTTATTATCGGAGCTTACACTAGTGAACCTAAGGTGACGGATACAGGAAACAAGCTGACCATGCGTATTCCACCCAAGTATGACGGGTATATCGAGCCGTTCATCAAATACCAGATGGAGCGCTTCGGCAAGAAAGTGGCTCTGGTCCCAGGCACCCATGCTTATGCCAAAGATTGGACGGCGCTTTTCAAGCCGGCGTGGGAGGCTGCTGGCGGTGAAGTGGTGGCAGAGAACCCGATGGACTACAATACGGAAACAGACTTTACAAGCGGCGTGAGCAATGCGTTGAGCAAAAATCCGGATGTTCTGTTTGTCGGCGGCGCTTCCGAGCCTACAGCGCTCGTGATCAAGGCAGCGCGTGAACAAGGGTTCAAGGGAGGCTTTGCCATCATGGATCAGGCAAAGCTGGAGGAAATGGCAGCTGTATTGGGTGGGTATGAGCCGCTGGAAGGCGCGATTGGAACCTTACCTCTGATTCTCAGTGATGCGCCTGGCGTGGCTGGATTTGTCGAGAAATATAAAAGCAAGTATAACAAAGATCCGGGTTCCGAAGCGGGTCTGAATTACATGGCCATGAATATTATTGCCAGGGCGATGGCAGCGGCTGGAACGACGACCGACGTCGAGGCGATTCACAGTCACATCCAGGATGCCATCGACAACCTCGATGATGCACATCGCTTGTATTACATCACAGGCATTGATGATGCTGGCGGATTGGTGCACGATGTGCGGATTGCAGCTGTTGAAAATGGTGAAGTGAAAGCGATTCCGATCGAATAACCAGACTCAGAAGAGTCCCAGAAGAGGCCGTTCAATGGCGCGGCCTCTTTCTAGTGCGCTCGTTTTTATTGATAAACATTGTATTTTATTATAAATAATATTCCACAATATGCGATTTGACAATCAAATTTTCATTTCATAAACTTGTGTATAAGCACAAAATGTAAACGTTTTTATAGGCTTATACTGCTTGAGAAGGAGTGGAAGGCATCATGATGGATTATCCTCTCTTGTTGAAAAGCATTCTCTACCGAGCTAAAACCGTGTTTCCCGAGAAAGAGATCGTCTCGCGCGACTATTCCGGTATTTTTCGCTATACGTATGCCGAACTGTACAAGCGAGTTTGCCGGCTGGCCAATGCCCTGGACAAGCTGGGTGTCAAAGAGGGAGAACACGTCGGTTCTTTTGCCTGGAACCACCACCGGCATTTGGAACTGTATTTTGCAGTGCCTTGCAGCAAACGGGTGTTGCATACGGTGAACATTCGGTTGTTTAAAGAACAATTGATCTATGTGATCAATCATGCGGAGGATCGGGTCCTGTTTGTGGACGAAGATTTGCTGGCGCTCATTGAAGAGCTCCACAGCGAGCTTCAAACGGTTCACACCTACGTGGTGATGACTGACAAGAAGACCCTGCCTCAGACCAGCCTGCCCAATGTTTACCTATATGAAGATTTGCTGGCGTCGGAAAGCGATCAGTATGAGTTCCCCACCTTTGATGAATGGACGCCGGCGATTCTCGGATATACCACCGCCACCACCGGGATGCCGAAAGGCGTGGTCTATACGCATCGCGGCCTGTATTTGCATTGTCTCACAAATTTGGTCGGCGAACTAGGAACGGATGAAAAAGACGTGACCATGCCGATTGTGCCGATGTTTCACGTCAACGCATGGGGACGGCCTTTTTCGGACACCTGGGTTGGGGCCAAACAGGTATATCCGGGAAGCAGGCCGCAGGCCGAGGATTTCTGTGAGCTGATTCATCGCGAAAGAGTCACCTTCAGCGCTGGAGTGCCCACGATTTGGATGGGAATCCTCAACCATGTTTTGCAAAATCCCGGGAAATACGATTTCAGCTGCGTCCGCCTTTTTATGTCCGGTGGTTCCGCGATGCCACAGGCTTTGACGGAAGCTTACCATCGTCACCTCGGGGTCAAGCTTTATCAGGGGTATGGTCAGACTGAAACCTCACCCGTGACCTTTGTGAACGTGCCAAAGTCGTGGATGGAGGACCTTCCCGATGAGGAAAAATTCCGTCTGCGGACAAAAACCGGCCTTTTGCTTCCCGGGCTTGAGATGCGGATTGTGAACGAGCAGGGGCAAGAGGTGGCTCGGGATGGCAAAGAAATGGGTGAATTGTTGCTCCGTGGCCCGTGGGTTTTAAAGGAGTATTACAAAGATCCGGAAAAGACGAAGGAGTCGTTTGTCGATGGTTGGTTCCGCACGGGCGATATTGTGACGATTGACGAAAACGGCTATATCCAGGTCATGGACCGGACAAGGGATCTCATTAAGAGTGGCGGAGAGTGGATTTCTTCTGTTGACATGGAAAATCTGATCATGGCTCACCCACAAGTGTCGGAAGCGGCCGTGATCGGGATTCCGCACGAAAAATGGCAGGAAAGGCCGCTCGCCTGTGTCGCATTAAAGCCCGAAGCCAAAGGAAAAGTGACAAAGGAAGAGATCATCAAGTTCTTGGAGGACAAGGTGGCAAAGTGGTGGCTGCCTGACGACGTGGTGTTTGTGGATGAGATTCCGAAAACCAGTGTCGGGAAGTTTTCAAAGAAGACCTTGCGTGAGCAGTATGAACAAGGAATTCTCACCAGCTGACAGAAAAGCTGGCAGAAAATAGCGTTTCCAAAATAAAAGCGAGACAAAAAACGGCACCCGGAATATTCCGGGTGCCGTTTCCTGTAGCCGATTAACGCGAATAGAACTCGACAATCAGCGTCTCATTGATTTCAGAGGGCAATTCGCCGCGTTCTGGATATCTCAGATAGGTTCCTTCCATCGTTTGTTCATTGTAACTCAGGTAATCAGGAAGGTATGCCCGATCTTCCAAAGCCTCCTTGACGACGGCCAAATTACGGCTTTTCTCGCGTAGTCCGATAACATCACCTGGTTTGACCAGATAAGAAGGAATGTCCACTTTCTGGCCATTTACAGTGATATGTCCGTGGTTGACCAACTGGCGTGCCCCTGCGCGGCTATGTGCGTATCCGAGGCGGTAAACCAGGTTATCGAGACGGGATTCCAGCAGCATCATGAAGTTCTCGCCAACGACGCCAGGCATCCGGCTGGCACGGTGAAAGAGATTTCTGAACTGTTTTTCGCTCAAACCGTACATATGGCGCAACTTCTGTTTTTCCTGCAGCTGCAGGCCGTATCCGCTCAATTTCCGGCGTTGCGTTCTCCCGTGCTGGCCTGGAGGATAGGGACGTTTTAATTCTTTACCGGTGCCGCTCAGTGAAATTCCTAGACGGCGGCTTAATTTGTACTTTGGTCCTGTATAGCGTGACATGGATTGGACTGCTCCTTTCGTGTACCTGTTCTTGTTTTCTCAGTTCGCATAGAAAACAAGAAAACCGATGCCTTTGTGCGTCTTTCATGGAATATTCAGCCGCTGCCATGAAAGGATGAGCATCAGAGGGTGGGTTTTCCCGATTCGTATCTGAAAAATACACTGAAATAATTATACGAGTTGGCATAGGAAAGTCAAGTGAAAAGCGAGCATTCTCGGAGATCGTCTCCTCGCCGAATGGAAACATGATGTTGTATAATAAAATAATAGTATATCATCAGGAGATTGTTCAAAGGTGAACATGTGCTGTCGAATGGATGGCGGATGATTGACAAATGACGTTGATTGACAAATGAAGAGAGGGTCGGACAGTGGGAAAGACAATCATTTATCTTATCCGGCATGGCCAGACGGACTGGAACGTGGAACGCAGGTTGCAAGGCCACCTGGATGTTCCTCTCAACCAGGTTGGATTGCTCCAGGCGGAGAAAGTGGCGAAACGATTTGAACAAGAAATTCTCGATGCGATTTATTCCAGTGATTTGCGACGGGCAAGGATGACCGCGGAGATCATCGCTGCGCGCCAACGTCGTGAGGTCTTCTTCCATCAAGGTTTACGGGAAAGAGGATATGGTCCTTTTGAAGGCAAACGGTGGGATGAAATTCCCGAATTTCAAGCTGGGTACCGTTCCGATTTGTTAACCGCGGAGGGCGTTGAAAGCTGGCGGGAGATGCGCCACCGCGCGGTAAAGGCATTGGAAGAGATTGCTTTCCGTCACGCAGGGCAACGGGTTGCTGTCGTGAGTCACGGCGGGACGATCAATGCCATCCTATCCTATTTAGAAGGCGATGAGGTGCCGCGATACAAACTGGCCAACGCCTCCGTCACATGTTTGACCTGCGAAACAAATAAGTGGGACATTTCATGGATCAATGACACATCCCACTGGGATGGTGAGTGAACGATCATTCAAAATGATAGGGGGATAAGCATGGCGACGAAACTGGAATCTGATATACAAGTGGAACAGGTGATCCAGATTGAACTACCGACGCGTTTTCCAGTGGGGCCGGTCAATGTCTATCTGATTCAATCCGATAAGCTGACCTTGGTGGATACCAGCCCCAACTATGAAGAGAATTGGAAACTTCTAAATTTGGCCCTTCAGCAACATGGGTTTAGCATACAAGATATTGAACAAGTGGTTTTGACCCACCATCATGTCGATCATGTCGGTTTACTGAATCGGATTCTGGAAGCCAATCCCGTGCCCGTATACGGGCATCCGAACTGCCGCCCTTGGCTCCGTCAGGATCGCGAATTCTCCCAATGGCATCAGGAGTTTTTCGCTTCGTTTTATCAGGAGTTGGGGATTCCTTTGGGGCTGTGGAGGGAGTTTCTGTCCTTTCAGAAAATGATGGAAAAGATTTCGAGTCGCGCCGATCTGACGGGTGAATTGCGCGAGGGCGAGCCGATTCCAGGGCTTCCCGAGTGGCGTGTCATTGAAACGAAAGGGCATGCGCAAAGCCACATTTCTTTGTTCCGAGAGCGCGATGGGCTGCTCATCGCAGGGGATCATGTGATCAAACATATTTCTTCTAATGCGTTGATTGAACCGCCGCAGACACCGGGCGAAGCGCGTGTTAAGCCATTGATTCAGTACATGGAAAATTTGCGCAAGTGCGCAGCCTTGCCGGTGACTTTAACGGTTTCCGGGCATGGGCACGCGGTTGAAGATCTGCCATTCCTTGTCGGGCAGCGGCTGTTAAAGACAGAGGAACGCGCGGGAAAGATTAAAGAGATCTTGGCAGCGGGCGCAGAAACAGCTTTTGAAGTGGTACAGGCGCTCTTCCCCGACAAGTATGAAAAGGAGATTGGGTTAACCGTATCGGAAGTGGTTGGACATCTCGACCTGTTATTGGTTCGCGGTGAGATTCGGGAAGAGAAGAAAGATGGTATTCTGAGGTATCATCTTGCAGAAGGTGCCTGAACCGTCTGAGAGGAAGAGTCGCGTTGGAGATAAAATAGGGATGCCGGGCCGCTTTTTACAAAAAATGGCTATTTTCCTTGACAATCCATCGATTCAACCCTAAAATGTTGTTATATAATAGATTGTAAAATGATTGAACGTTCGCTCGGTTATGAACAGGTCGATTGAGGAGGGGCATGCAGTGCCATCTGAAGAAATGTGGATTTATCTGAACGGCCAATTTGTATCCAAAAACGAGGCAAAAGTTTCGGTATTCGATCACGGATTTTTATACGGGGATGGCATTTTTGAAGGGATTCGATGCTACGAGGGCATTGTCTTCCGGTTGGACGAACATTTGAAACGGCTGTATGAATCTGCCCTTTCGATCATGCTGGAGATCCCGCTCAGTTATGAGGAGATGAAGGAAGCGGTACTTGAGACCGTTCGGAAGAACCAGTTGCAGGACGCTTATATTCGGTTGATCGTCTCTCGTGGAGT
Organism: uncultured Bacillus sp.; assembly: GCA_947085265.1. Lineage (GTDB taxonomy): Bacteria > Bacillota > Bacilli > ZCTH02-B2 > ZCTH02-B2 > Bacillus_BB. The sequence continues at coordinate 26,946 of CAMTVR010000007.1, forward strand.
GGGAGATTTGGGGCTCGATCCGAGAAGTTGTCCACAGCCACAAGTGATCATCATTGCCGGTCAGATCAAGTTGTATCCGCAGGAGCTGTATGACAACGGCATGGAAGTGGTCACCATTCCGACGCGCCGTAACGTCCCGGATGCCTTAAACCCGAAAATCAAGTCGCTGAACTACTTGAACAACATTCTGGCCAAAATTGAGGCCACCAGAGCGGGTGTCATGGAAGCTCTGATGCTCAATACGGAAGGTTTTGTTTGTGAATGCACGGGTGACAATATTTTTATCGTCAAAAATGGCCGTGTGATCACGCCACCAACCTATCTCGGGGCTCTGGATGGAATCACGCGGAGAGTGATCATGGACATTTGTCGGGATCAGGAGATTGAATGTGCAGAAGAGCCCTTTACGCGCCATGATGTGTTTGTGGCGGATGAGTGTTTCTTGACGGGAACGGCTGCTGAAGTCATCCCCGTGACGAAGCTGGATGGACGTCAAATCGGCACTGGTATGCCTGGTCCTGTGACGAAGAAGTTGATCGCTGAATTTCGCAAACGGGTTACTGTTGAAGGGACGCCAGTCTACTCGTAATGATCGCGTTCGTCGGGTGTTTGCTAGTGATTGCCTTTGATATGAGCCATATTCAACTGGTGTTTGTTCCATAAAAACCGGACTCGCATGTGAGTCCGGCATTTTTGTTCCAATGGATGCGAGATCATGTGGATGCAAGATCACGACAGGTCAACTTTCAGACTGATGTCAAGCGCTTGTACCGAATGGGTCAACCAGCCGAGGGAGATCAGATCAACGCCAGTAGCTGCGTATTCCTGTATGTTGGCTGGCGTGATTCCTCCAGACGCTTCCGTCAGCATCCGTCCACCGACCATTTCAACCGCTTGTCTAATGGTTTCAGGACACATGTTGTCTAAAAGAAGCGCATCCACTTCCAGTTCAACCGCTTCCTGAACCAGCTCCAGTGAGTCAGCTTCCACTTCGATCTTGACGAGATGGCCTATGCCTCGTTTCACTTTGCGAACGGCCGCAGTGAGAGAACCGGCCGCCGCGATATGATTATCTTTGATCAAGACCGCGTCATACAGGCCGAAGCGGTGATTGACGCCGCCTCCCAGCGCCACTGCATACTTGTCGAGAAAGCGCAGGCCGGGCAGTGTTTTGCGTGTGTCGGTGATTTTTACCGGGTAATTGGAAACACTGCGGCAAACGTCGCGGGTCGTGGTGGCGATACCGGACATCCGCTGCAGCAGATTCAGCGCGACCCGCTCGACCGGCAAGATGGACCGGACTTTGCCTTGGATGGATGCCAGAGGCGTTCCTGCTTCCACATCACTTCCCTCGGTGATGAATGTGGAAAAACATACGTTGGAATCCAGCATGTGAAACGCCTCTGCTGCCACTGGCAGACCGGCAATTCTTCCAGATTGTTTGGCGATGAGAGTGGCACGTATTTCGGCTGAGGGATCAAAAATAAGTTCTGTCGTCAAATCCCGTGTTCCGATATCTTCAATGAGCGCTTGCTGTAGGAACTGCCTGATGAGTAACCGATTCATGTGTGCCTCCTTGAAGAGAATGATGAGCAAAACATGGCGACGACTGCGGATAATCTTTTCGAAAATGGGCGCCTCGGCTCTCCTGACGCCACAGAGCCCCTCTTGTAACCAATAGGGCGGTAAGTAAGAGATGCCGCTCGGCAATGGATAAGCCGTGTTCGTGAAGCAAGCGCTGCTCCAGCTGTTCCTGAGTTGCCTTTAACCCGGTTTCGTCGCGGATCATTCCTACATGCATCCACATCCAGTCTTGCACTTGTGCCAGCAGCCAGGGCCGGATATAAGATGCTTCCGTGGGGGATCTGAAGAAAACAGCCAAATCCCGAGGCGGTAACAGTGTCATTTCCTCAACATTGGCCGCCACCTCCCGCGTCGCTTCCGCTGCATACATCGCCATCACGATCGCCTCTAGCAGTGAGTTGCTGGCAAGACGGTTGGCGCCATGCAAGCCGCTAGAAGCCGCTTCTCCGATGGCAAACAGGCGCGGGATCGTGCTTTCGCCCCGTTCATTTGTCAGGATTCCGCCCATTGCGTAATGGGCGGCTGGCACGACTGGAATCCGGTCTTTCCCAGGCTCGAACCCTCGCTGCCGGCAAAATGTGTCGATGGTCGGAAAACGACTGGCAAAACCTTTGATCGAGCGTGCGTTCAGATATACTTTCCGCCCTTTTTGCATTTCCAGATAGATGGCTCGCGCAACGACATCGCGGGATGCAAGTTCCCCCCGGGGATCATAATCAAAAAGAAAGCGACGGCCGTGTTCATCTTCAAGCGTTGCACCTTCTCCTCGAACCGCTTCAGAAATGAGTGGAAGTGGTGAGGTGCTGGCCTGCAGGGCGGTGGGGTGAAATTGCACGAACTCCATGTCCCTGAGGACAGCCCCTGCTTCATAAGCGAGTGCGTATCCGTTGCCGATGATTCCAGGAGCGTTAGATGTGTACTTGTAAATATGTCCAAGTCCTCCTGTTGCCAACACAGTTGTGCGAGCGCGAACAACAATCGGTCGGCCGAGAGGTTCGAAAAAAACAGCTCCCAGGCATACCCCATCTTCCACCAATAATTTCACCACATACGCGTTTTCGCGCACGCTAATCGTATCTTTTTCACGAATGCGCCGCACAAGACGGTCCATGACGACTTTTCCCGTGGCGTCTCCGCCGGCGTGCACGATCCTGTTGCGACGATGCGCTCCCTCCTTTCCCAAGATCAGGTTTCCATCGGGGGTGCTGTCAAATGGCACACCGACGGTTTGCAACCAGCGAATGGCTTTTCTGGCATTCGTGATGATCCTTTCCACGCTGGGTTGCTCGCATAGCCCTTGGCCTGTTTGCAACGTATCCTGGATGTGCAGGATCGGAGCATCATCGGCAGAGAAGGCGGCTGCGATGCCTCCTTGCGCCAAAACACTGTTTCCCTCTCCCAAACGCCCTTTTGTGAGGATCAAGACCTGTCCCGTTTCGCACAACAACAGGCTTAGCGTCAAACCGGCGATGCCTGAACCGATGACGAGATAATCCGTTGTCAAAACATCAGTCGTCTGTTCATTCATGGGGCATTTTCTTCCTTTCCTGGCGGGATCTGCCTCTTTTCACCAGTTCTGTGGTCGGGGACGATTGCTGCTTTTTGTCCGTATGCTTGCAACACCTGATCAAAGACAGCAAGTGTCCGCTCGATTTCCTCACTGGTCGTTTGGCGCCCCACTGTCACACGAATCAATTCATCCGCTTCCTGTTTCGTCCTGCCGATGGCTGCCATCGTCTGTGACGGCTGTTGGTTCCGCGCTTGACATGCAGTTCCCGTCGAGATGGCGATGCCATGACGGTTCAGTTCCAACAACAAGGTTTGTCCTTCGATTCCCGGAAAGCGCAAGGCGAGATGATGGGGCAGGCGCTCTGCGGGATGCCCCTCTAATACAACGTTCCATCCCTTCTCGCGCAAGCCCGCCAGCAGTCGGTCCCGCAAAGCGCGGCAATGGTTCGCATCTTCTTCCATCCGTTCCAGCGTTTCCTTGGCTGCCGCGACGAATGCGGCCACCCCTGGCACGTTCACCGTACCCGGACGGAATCCCTTTTCTTGGGTGGTGTGGGGAATCACACTTTTCCATGCGACTTTGGGAGAGATGAACACCGCCCCTACTCCTTTTGGCCCGTACACCTTGTGACTGGAGATGCTGATGCTGTGCAGCCGCCATTTTTTGACATCGAGCGCCATCTTGCCGAACGTTTGCACACAATCACTGTGAAAGAGGATGCCCTTTTTGGCCAACATTTTTCCGATTTCCTCGAGCGGTTGAATTGTGCCGATTTCGGAATTGGCGTGGATGACGGAAACGAGAATCGTCCGGGGAGTGACCGCCTTTTCTAAAGCGTCAAGTTGTACGCGTCCATAGCTGTCGACTGGCAGATATGTGACTTCAAAACCTTCCTCCTCCAACAGCTGGAACGTATGCAGGTTGGAAGGATGCTCCACTTGTGAGGTGATCAGATGATTCCCGCGGTGCCGGTTTCCCTGGACAAGCGAGCGCACCGCAAGGTAATTGGCTTCCGAGCCGCTTCCAGTGAAATAAATCCCGTGTGCATCGGCATTGAGCATCTCTGCAAGCGAACGCCGACAAATGGTCAAGATTTCGTCTGCGGCGCTTCCGATATCGTGCAGGCTGCTCGGGTTTCCGAAATAATTGCTGGCGACCTCGTGATAAACGGCGAGCGCCGTGTCAGAGATCGGTGTCGTGGCGGAATAATCGAGATAGATCATGCACTCACTTCGCTTCCGTTTTGGGGATTGTCAATATTTTAGTTTTGTGTCAATATATGTGTCAAGACATTTGTAAACCAATATTGTAAACTTGACGAGTCATGGAGGATAAAGAAGATGATGATCGAGAAATATCTGCAAGCAGGGGCCTTCTTGCCGGAAAAGTACAGACAGATGTCCGAGAGGGAGATGGAAGAGCGAATCCGTGAAGTAAAACGGTTGTTCGGAAAAAGGCTGTTTATTCCTGGACATCATTATCAAAAGGATGAAGTAATCCGTTTCGCCGATGCAACGGGAGATTCCCTCGGATTGGCGCTGTTGGCGGCAAACAACAAGGAAGCTGAATTTATCGTCTTTTGTGGGGTCCATTTTATGGCGGAAACGGCAGATATTTTGACAGGCACCGACCAAACAGTGATCCTTCCTGACATGCGTGCCGGATGTTCGATGGCGGATATGGCGGAACTCGGGCAGCTAGAACGGGCATGGCGCCATCTGCAGGAGATTTTTGGTGATACGCTTCTCCCGCTTACGTATGTCAATTCCACCGCTGAAATTAAGGCATTCTGCGGCAGGGAAGGAGGAGCGACGGTGACTTCTTCCAACGCCTTGAAAATGATGGAATGGGCATTTTCCGAACGGGAAAGAATTTTATTTTTGCCGGATCAGCATTTGGGACGGAATACGGCGTACCGCCTGGGAATTTCCCTCTCCCAGATGGCGGTGTGGGATCCTGTGGAAGAACGTCTCGAATGCGAAGGAGATTTACAGAAGGTCAAGGTGATTCTCTGGAAAGGCCATTGTTCCGTGCATGAAAAATTTACCGTTGCACAAATTCATGCTTTGCGCGAAAACGATCCGGAAATGAAAGTGATTGTTCATCCCGAGTGCAGTTTCGATGTAGTGCAAGCGGCAGACGAAGTCGGTTCTACGAGCTACATTATCAAGACGCTGCAACAAGCGCCTGCCGGCAGCAAATGGGCGGTCGGCACCGAGATGAACCTCGTGAACCGCTTGAGCCGGATGCACCCTGATAAAATGATCGTCTCGCTAAATCCCAATCTGTGCCCGTGCTTGACGATGAACCGCATTGACTTGCCTCATCTGACTTGGGCGTTGGACGGCTTGGCTGCAGGTGAGGTGGCAAACCGGATCGTTGTCGAGCCAACGATTGCTGCCGATGCGGAACTTGCGCTCAGACGGATGTTCAGCCAAGGGAGCAGGCCTTGATCAATTTCACTTCTCTTGCTATAATGTCATATGTTCTCAAAGTGTGGCGGTGTAGCTCAGTTGGTCAGAGCGTGCGGTTCATACCCGCGAGGTCGGGGGTTCAAATCCCTCCACCGCTACCAAAACACTTGCTGTGCCTGTAGCTCAGCTGGATAGAGCAGCGGCCTTCTAAGCCGCGTGTCGGGGGTTCGAATCCCTCCAGGCACGCCATCATGCCAGTCCATACATGTCATGCATGCATTCAAACCACACCTTGTACCTTGTGCCAAGGTGTGGTTTTGCTTTTAAGATTAGCGGCCATTGGACCATTTTTTCGCAAGCAAGGCTCTTCACCAGTCAAAAGGAAAGCGTCTCGAATACAATGTGGCAAGTTCTAAAGAAAGGAGGTACAAGATGAGCGCAGGTGCTGTCGGTTATGGATATGGCGGTGGTTTCCTCAGCCACTACATCGGGATCATTCTTGTGATCTTCGTTCTGTTGGCGATTATTGCAGTTCCATGGTAAACATGGAGTATGGGTGTTCACAAACGTCAACAACGGATTCCCTAGCGTACAGCTAGGGTTTTTTTCATGAAAATAAACTGTTTTTGCGTAAGCAAAGATCATAGACTGTTTTTTGAGAAGCGTTTCATGCGTTCGGTTTGACAGCCGGCAGCCATTTAAACTACAATTCGTAGTATAATATTCGGAGGCGGCGAGAATCAGGTGATGTGATGAACGCGATGATGCACAAAAGGGTGTTTGAGACGGGGATGGTCAGCTGCATGATGGTGTGAACGCCGCGAATATGTTAACCAATGGATGATAAAACTTGGAGGAGGGCGAAAAATGCTGACCTCGGAAGTAACCATCTGGCTGGCCTTTTTGGCAGGTGTGCTTTCGTTTGTTTCACCTTGTATGTTACCGCTGTATCCATCATACCTGTCTTACATAACGGGGGTTTCCGTGGAACAGATTCAACAGGGCGGCGCGGGGATTTGGCGGCAACGGCAGGCTATGCTCCATACCCTGAGCTTCATTCTCGGTTTTTCGGTGATCTTTTTTGCTTTAGGCTTGTCGGCCAGCTTGATTGGTCGGTTGTTTCTTCAGTATCAGACATGGCTGCAGATCATCGGTGGTGCGGTCATCATTCTGATGGGGCTAATGATGATGGGCTTATTTAACAACAGTTGGCTGATGCAAGAGCGTCGCTTTCATTTTCGCAACCGACCACTTGGATATATGGGTTCGATGCTAATTGGCGTCGCCTTTGCGGCCGGTTGGACGCCTTGTATCGGGCCGATCCTGACCGCGGTGCTGATGCTTGGCGCGACTAACCCTTCGCAGGGCGTATGGATGATCGCCGTATATGTGCTGGGGTTTGCTTTGCCCTTCTTCCTGATGTCCTTTTTCCTTGGAAAGTTGAAGGTGCTGCTCAGGCATACTCTGGCCTTGATGCGGATTGGCGGAGCGATGATGATCCTGGTCGGGATTTTGCTCATGACGGATCAAATGTCGCGAATCACAGTTTGGCTCATCCAATTGTATGGAGGTTTTTCAGGATTCTAAATGGCGGTTTAAACGCGGTTCGGGATTTAAACCCGGTTTCCAACTTTTGCGTGACCGAAGCGAGGAGGGATGTGTGTGAAGTGGTGGCAGGGATTGCTCTTATTGGGTTTGGTGGTGGGTGTGATCTGGGTGGCCGGTGAACGTCTGCAGTCCAACGAAGCAGCTCCGCAGAAATTGTCCCAAGGTCCTGTCAGTGAGGAGTCCCGCTATGAACGCTTGGACGATGTGCAAGGCAGGACAGATACGCAAGGTGAGACAGAGAAACCCTCCTCCGGTCAGGTAGAGGAAGGGGAGGGTCTGGAATTGGAGCTGGGGGAGGTGGATACGCGACTTCCAAGAGATTTCGCTTGGGTCGAAGAGGGGCCTGCTGTCGGCAGTCGGGCGCCTGATATCGCATTGCAGGGAATGGATGGACGAACTTATCAATTGCGTGATTTGCGAGGACAGAAGCCGGTCGTGGTGAATTTCTGGGCCTCCTGGTGTCCGCCCTGTGAGCTGGAGGCGCCCGATCTGGTGTATTTGTACGGAAAATACAAAGATCAGCTCGAAATTTTTGCGGTGAACTTGACATCCCAAGATACGTACGAGGATGCCCGGGCGTTTGCTCGGCGATATGGCTTTGCGTTTCCGGTTTTATTGGATCAGAAAGGGAATGTTGCGCGAGACTACCAGGTGTTATCCATCCCGACCTCTTATTTTATCGACAAGGATGGGATCATTCGGAACAAGTTGATCGGGATCACGACGCGTGGGCGACTGGAGGCGATGGTTCAGGAATTGGTGGGCGAGATGAAATCATCGGTTTCTCAAGGTAAGAGCGGCTGAAAGCTTGTTTGGGAATGATGGAAGGCGACGACGCACCTTCCTTTTTTTTGTTTTGATGTTTTTAGTTTAGAATGAATAGAGAGATGATCATCGGAAACAAAAATAAGGGAGGGGCTCATGGAAAACATCAAGGAAACGGTGAAGGAAGTTGGCGCGTCCATTTTACCTGTAACGGTTGTGATCACCCTGCTGCAGTTCACCTTGATTGGCTGGCCGCTTGAGGTGCTGATGAAATTTTTGGGAAGCGTGGTGATGGTTGGGGCGGGGCTCATTTTGTTCTTTATTGGGGTGGAGATGGGACTTCTGCCGATTGGTGAAAAGATCGGGGCCGCATTGCCGAAGACGGGGAAGGTCTGGCTGGTGGTTCTGGGAGGGGTATTGTTGGGTTATGTGGTCACTGTAGCCGAACCGGACGTGCGGGTGCTGGCCACGCAAGTGGATCAGGTTTCAGGGGGAGAGGTTGGCAAGCAGTTGCTCATCCAGATGGTGGCTTTGGGTGTCGCTGTCTATGTGGGTCTTGCCATATTGCGGATCGTGATGGGCTTTTCGCTGTATTTCCTCATGTTGATCAGTTACGCCTTGGCATTTCTCCTCTCATTTTATGTCCCTTCCCATTTTGTGCCCGTTTCGTTTGATGCGGGGGGCGTGACCACCGGGCCGATGACGGTACCCTTTATTTTGGCTTTGGGTGTTGGCGTGGCGACAGTGTTGCGAGCGAAACGTTCTGCTTCCGACAGCTTTGGCTTGGTCGGCTTGGCTTCGATTGGACCCATTCTGGCAGTCATGCTTTTAGGGGTGATTTACGGTTGAATGGCTTGACGGAACTTTTTGCGGGGTTTGGCCATGTCATGGGGGAAGTGGCATTGGCCATTTTCCCGCTGATGGTGTTGGTTGTTTTGGCGCAGTTGTTTTTGCTCAAACAGCCTTTTTCTCGACTGAAGTCAGCAGTGCTCGGCTTTCTATTTACTTTCTTGGGTTTGTCTCTTTTTCTCCAAGGTGTGAACGCCGGTTTTTTGCCGGTCGGCCAGTTGATGGGAGAGAAGCTCGGCAGTCTGTCTTATTCCTGGATTTTGATTCCAATCGGTTTTGTGCTGGGGTTTGTGATCACCTTTGCCGAACCGGCCGTTCGGGTGTTGAATCATCAGGTGGAAAAAGTCTCCGGAGGATCGATCCCCCAGTCATTGATGTTGTATACTCTTTCTATCGGTGTGGCGGTGTCCGTAGCGCTTGCAATGGGACGCGTTTTGTACGGCTGGCCCCTGTTTGCTTTCCTCTTGCCAGGGTACGCACTCATTTTTATCATGGCACGTTTTTCCAAGCAGGCGTTTGTAGGGATTGCTTTTGACTCTGGAGGAGTGGCCACCGGGCCGATGACGGCTACCTTCGTGTTGGCCATGACGATTGGGCTGGCCGGCGCAATTGAGGGACGGGATCCTTTGACGGAAGGGTTTGGGATGGTTGCCTTCGTGGCGATGGCGCCCATTTTGTCCGTCTTGGTGCTCGGATTGTTGTACCGCAGAAAGGAGCAGGAAAATGAGCGCAAACTGGCTCGCGAATCAGTGGTTGATCATCACAGTGGTGAATAAAGGCCTGGCCAGTAAAGTGGTTCGAGCCTCGAAAGAGGCTGGCGCCAGGGGAGGAACCATCATCCGCGGGAAGGGCACAGGTACCCGGGAGATGATGCGGTTTTTGGGGATTCAATTTGAATCGGATAAAGAAGTGATTCTCACGCTGATCGGGGACGAGAAAGTGGAGTCGGTACAGCAAGCGATCCTTCAGGCGGGCAGGTTCGACCGGCCAGGTGCCGGGATTGCCTTTCTAATCAATGTCAGCCAAGCGTTTGGGTTGACTTCTCAGACATCCGAGCCAACCCCGCCAGTCAAGGCAAGGGCGGTGAAAGGTGAAGTGGAGGTGGAACAGAACGTGGAAGAGATGAAGGAATATGAGCTGATTGTGACCATTGTCAGTCAGGGGGATGCGGAATTGGTGGTTGAAGCGTCCCGGCGCGCCGGAGCAGAAGGGGGAACCATTCTCACCGGGCGCGGCACCGGCATTCACGAACAAGTCAAGCTGTTTGGGATTCCGATTGAGCCGGAGAAAGAGATTGTCCTGACGCTGATCCCTCGCGAGCAAAGCAGCCAGGTGATGGAAGCGATCATGGAAGCGGCCCATCTCAAAAAGCCGGGAAAGGGCATTGCCTTCATTCTTCCGGTGCAGCGGGTGTTTGGCATTAACCATGGGTTGAGCCAGGAGATTCAAGAAAAGTTCTCAAAGCGACGCTCCTGAGGCTTTCTTTTGATAAAGAGTGAAAAAGAGATATCCCATGATGGACACGACAACCGAGCTGGCGCCGATCAGGTAGATCCCGCTATAGCCGATGACGGGCGCAATGATTCCGAAAAGAATCGCGCCGAGGCCGATCCCTAAGTCAAAGCTGGAGAAAAACGTGGCGTTGGCCATTCCCTTGCGATCAGGCGGCGCATTCTGAACTGCCCATGCCTGCATGGCCGGTTGGATGGCGCCAAAGCCAGCTCCGTAGAGCATGGATGCAAAGAGGAGCATCCATGTGTGGTTCATCCAGGCCAGGAACAGCATGGCGGTGATGATTAAGACGGCTCCTGGGATAAATACGGCTCGGTGCCCCTTGCAGTCATACAGTTTTCCCGCTAGCGGGCGAGTGATCATCAGGGTAAAGGCGTAGAGAATGAAGTACCACTGAATACCGGCGATTCCTTTTTCCGCCGCATACAACGGCAGGAAGGTGGAGATGCCACCGAATGTCACCGTGATAAACAGCGTGAGGGTGGCCGGAAACAGAGCGGTTTTTTCGATAATGTCCCACGCGCCTTTTTTGGCGGCCGTGGCAGAGGCGGCCTGGATATGGCCGCACAGTGCCGGCAAAGGGCGAAACCGGATGCCGGTAACTAAGAGAAGTGCACCCAGACTCAAAAGGGCTGACAGCAAAAAAAGGACCGGAAAGTGGTTCCAACCGATAATCGCCAATCCCAGTGCCGGTCCGATCGTCATGGCCAGGTTGATCGACAGGCCGTAGTAGCCCAGCCCTTCACCGCGACGTTGGGGCGGGATCAGATCGGTGGCCACGGTTCCGGATGCCGTGGTGGACAGTCCCCAGCCTACCCCTTGCACCATCCGCATGAGGAGGAGAAGGAGCAGGTGGCCGATCAAGGCAAAGGAGCCGACGGACAGGACCAAAAGTCCGATTCCTGCCAACAGGATCGGCTTTCTGCCACGGATATCGATTGCATGCCCGGCGTAGGGACGGATCAACAAGGCGGAAAAGGTGAAACTGCCCACCACCCAGCCGACGATCATGTCACTCCCACCTAACTCTCGAACGTATAGAGGCAGTGTGGGGATCAGCATCTGAAAGCCGAGAAACGACAGAAAATTGGCGGTGAAGATGAACGTAAAATCCCGCGTCCAAATTTTCTCTTCCAAAACATTTTTCCTCCTTTCGCTCCGATACACTCGCTGCAGTCAACGGAATCAATCCAAATGAATCAACCGAGCCATTTTTTCGATGGGCGAAACATCATCGTTATATAAATATTATCTTTTGAGTCAGAAAGAAGCAAATGATGAGTACAGGATCAAAACGTGTTACAATAAGACCTGGGTGTAAAATTTAAGACAATGTGCGGTGAAGGGCGATGAAGCGCCTTTTAGGTCTAGGTGCCCTTTTGGTTCCATGTGCCTTATTTTTGGCGGATATTCTCTTGGACGACGCTGGTGACGAGATGCGAGAGAGGTTTCTCTTGTGATGGATTGGATGGATGAGAAAGTGGTGAGATGATGTTCCTTGAGGATGAACCCTGGGATCAGGAAAGGGAGACGGGCGACATTCCGGATATGGCCACTTATGAACGTCAGATTGAGGCGATATTTGCGCCGGATGGTCTGCTCGCGAAACGGATTGACGGTTATGAACTGCGGGAAGATCAAGTGCGTCTTGCTCGGCGCGTGATGGCCTCCCTCAAGCAGGAGCATCATCTGCTGGCGGAAGCGGGAACGGGTATCGGCAAGTCGTTTGCCTATCTGGTATCTGCTGCGCTGTGGGCGTTGCAAGAGGAGAAAGTGGTGGTCATCTCCACAAACACTATTCCCCTGCAGTCGCAACTGGTGGACAAGGATGTTCCACTCGTGGCAGGAGTGATGGCAGAGCTGGGATTGGGAGAACTGCGCTTTGAGCTGGCCAAGGGCCGGGGGAATTATCTGTGCAAGCGGCGGCTCGAGGCTTACCTGTTAAAATCGCAGAGCGAAGAAGTGGAACATCTGGACATTGCGTGTCAGCTGTGGGAACTGAAAGATCAGCTGACCGACGGCGATCGGCCTTCTCTTCCTTTTCCTGTACCGTCCAATTTGTGGAGCCTTATCGCGGGAGAGGCGGATGACTGCCATGGTTCGGAGTCCCCTTATTTTGATCACTGCTTCATCCAACAAGCGCGACGGCGGTTGTCTTCCGCCCACTTGATCATCACCAATCATGCGATGTTTTTTACCGATTTGGCCATGAAGCAGCAGGAAGGCAGCGGGATTTTTCCCGCATATGACCACGTGATCTTTGACGAGGCGCACCGGATTGAAGAAGTGTTTTCCAGCTTTTTTGCGCGAAATGTGCATTATCAACAGCTCGAGCACCTGTTTCGGATGATCCGGATGAAATGGCAGACTTGGATGGCAGGCATTTTTGACCAGGAAGTGCTGGAAGCGTTGCAGCCACTGGAACAGCGCGTCTGTCAACATCTCCTGGACACGCTGGATGAGGTGGCGCGTCACGTCTTTTTGCTGCAGTCGGGAGGCGCGCGTCTGGAATCGCAGGAATCGGATCAACCTTTGACCGTGCTATTGGATAGCTCGCTTTCAGTTGCTCAACGCTGGGAGGAACCGTTGGCCGATCTGGAGCGTTTTTTCCGTCAGCTGCTGGAGACCAAAGCGCAGGAAGATGCGCAGAAGCGGGGATTGGAACGTCTCATCCAGCGCGTCCGTTCCATCGGAGAGGACATCCGCTTTATTTTACAACTGGAGGGAGGCGCCGACTGGGCGCACTGGGTGGAATGGAGGCTTGCGGCGGGGGAACAGTTATCCGACGTTTTCGGACAACAGATTGCGCTGGTGGCTCAGCCCATTAATGCCCGGGCCATCCTGCCTAAGGTATTGTTTTCTCAGGTGCCAGTATCCATGCTTTCGGCCACGCTGTCCACGGAAGGCCATTTTTCTTTTATTGCGGGTCGCCTGGGCTTGGAAGAATATGATTCCTTTATTGCTTCATCACCCTTTGATTATTCTCGGAATGTGTTGCTGGTGGTCAGTGAACGGGCGCCTTTCCCGAATTCGCCGCGCGGAGAGTATGAACGGTTTTTGGTGGAAGGATTGCAGCGGGTTTTGACTTTAAGCACGGGACGGACGTTGGTCCTTTTCACCAGTTATCGCCAAATGGCTCTCGTGGCAGAGCAACTCCAGGCGTGGTGCGAAGCCCGTCAGCGCTCTTTGTTGGTGCAGGAGGCGGGGGGAGAACGGGAGCGCCTGCTGGAGCAATTTCGCGCGGATCCTCATGGAATTCTGTTTGGCGCGGAAAGTTTCTGGGAAGGCATTGATCTGCCGGGAGATGAATTGCAGTGTGTGGTGCTCACGAAAATTCCCTTCGCCAATCCGATGCAGCCGCTTATCCGGGCGCGCCTGGACTGGATTGAGCGGTCAGGGGGAGACGCCTTCGATCAGTATATGATACCGATGGCGATCATCAAGACAAAGCAAGGATTTGGCCGCCTGATTCGACGGGCCAGTGATCGGGGGGTGGTCGTGATGATGGATAGCCGGCTGGTCAGGAAAAGGTATGGCAAGCGGATTCTCTCCAGCTTACCGCCGGCGCGGCGCGGCAAATTGAGGGAAATTCCGGATTACGTCCAGTCCCCGAACGACGTCCAGCCAACCGTGGCACATCCATTGACAAGATATCCAACGGAGGCCGATCCTTTGCGGGCCGATCCATCGTAGAACGCTGGACGAAAGCGGAAATCGTCCTGAAACAGGGGATTTCGGATGATCGATCGTTCGGTTTCAACCAAACAAAAACAGGGGTGAGGGCAATGCGAGCGGTCCTTGTGAAAGAACCTGGCGGTCCGGAACAGTTGGTGATCGGTGAAGTTCCGCGTCCGGTGCCGCGTGAAAAGGAGATCCTGATTCGGGTCAAGGCGACGGCGGTCAACCGGGCGGACATTTCGCAGCGGCAGGGAAACTATCCGCCGCCACCCGGGGCTTCTTCGATTATGGGTTTGGAAGTGGCAGGTATTGTGGAAGAGGTGGGAAGCGCCTGTACCCGTTGGAAACCGGGGGATAAGGTGTTTGGCCTCTTGCCGGGAGGCGGCTATGCCGAGTATGCCGTGATGCATGAGGATCTGGCGATGCCTGTGTTGCCAGGGATGACGTTTGCGGAAGCGGCGGCGATTGCTGAGGTGTTTTTGACAGCTTACCAGTGTTTGTTTTGGCTGGGCGGATTGGATGAGGGATGGCAAGTTTTGATCCATGCCGGCGCCAGCGGCGTGGGAACAGCGGCCATTCAGCTGGTGCGAGAAGCGGGCGGGCGTTCGATTGTGACCGCCGGTTCTGCCGAAAAACTGGCCGCCTGTCAAAAGTTGGGCGCAGATGAGGTCATCAATTACAAGGAGGGTCCTTTTGCAGAAAAGGTGTTGGCAGCGACGCAGGGACACGGGGCCGATATCATTCTGGATTTCATCGGCGCTTCCTATTGGCAGGATAATCTGGCGGCGATTGCGACAGATGGGCGCTGGATCGTCATCAGCACGCTGGGCGGCAACAAGGTGCCGGAATTGGATCTGCGCAGCCTGATGGCAAAGCGGATTACCCTGGTGGGCACCACGTTGCGGGCGCGCAGCGAGGATTACAAGATCCGCTTGACGCAAGCCTTTGCTTCCTTCGCTTTGCCGTTATTTGAACAGAGGCGGTTGGTGCCGATCGTTGACAGTGTTTTTCCGTGGGAAGAGGTGTCCGCGGCCCATCGGTATATAGAGGAGAATCGGAACATCGGGAAAATCATCCTGAAGGTAGAGTGATGTAGTATTACATAGAAGATTTTAGATGAGATCATTCCCGCATCGGGATTGCCGGGAACTGGATTTTGGGGGAACATGCATGCAGAAAACACCATCAGCTAGAGAAAAGGAAACAGGCCGGTTGGCATCGTGGGGGGAATTGTGTCGTAACTTGCAATCCTTGATCGATGAAGTGGAGAGGACAGGCGATCAAGCAACGGCGGCGAAGCTGCGGGAACTCTCGGACGCGGCCGTGCAACCGGGTCTTCGCGTCGCCTTCTGCGGTCACTTTTCTGCCGGCAAGTCGACACTGGTCAACCAGTTATTGGGACAGCCGGTATTGCCGTCCAGTCCCATTCCGACCAGTGCCAACGTCGTTTATCTGTCCTATGGGGACTGGCAAATGAATGTGCGCTTGCGTTCCGGGGAGCGGCAGGTTTTTCGCGGGCAGGAGGAAGTGCTGGCAGGGCAGGGGATGCTCAAGGATAGCCATCTGGCGCAAAGTGTGAACATTTCTGTTCCGTCTCCCTTCCTGCGAGATGGCCTGGTGGTCATGGATACACCGGGAGTGGATTCCAACGACGCTGCCCACCAATTGGCCACTGAATCCGCCCTCCATTTGGCGGATTTGGTGGTCTACGTGACGGATTACAACCATGTTCAATCCGAGGTGAATTTGCATTTTCTCCGCCGGTTGCACGCCCAAGACAAACCGCTGCTGATCGTCGTCAATCAAATCGACAAGCACCTGGAGTGGGAATTGCCGTTTGCCACCTTCTGTCAGGGTGTCAAGAAGGTGTTGGACAGTTGGAACATACAGCCTGTTTCAGTCTTTTACACCTCGATGAAGGAAATGGATCATCCGGAAAATACCTGGGGCTCGTTTTATGGGATGCTGCAGAGATTATCCGGGGCGTGGCAGGCGATCCGCCCCGGGAGTGTGCTGGCGGCAGCCCGGTATCTTCTCTCCAATCATCTGGAGTGGATGCGGAGTCAGCAGGAAAAAGAACGTGGGCGATGGGATGCCGTTTTGCGGCGGGAAGAGGAGGCAGATGAAAAGCTGGCTCGCCGCGGGGAGCTGGACAGCAGGCTGCAGCGGTTGCGAGAGATCCCGATAGCCTTTCAGGAAGCGGCGGAACGGGAGTTGCAACTGTTGCTGGCCAATGCTCCACTGACACCTTATGAGGTCCGGCAGCTGGGAAAGGGATATCTGGAAGCCAGGGAGAAACGGTTGCGCGCAGGACGGTGGCGACAAAAACGGGCGTTAAAGGCGGAAGAGGAGGCATTGGCGGCTTTTGCCGAAGCATTGCGCCGACAGGTGGAGGCGCAATTGGAGTGGCATGTGAAGCGGTTGCTCATTCAATGGCCCGGGGAATATGGGTTAAAATCCGAGGAATGGGAGCAAAAGGTATACCGCTTGCGGGTGGAATGGACGCCGGAACTGTTGGAAGCGCAAGTCAAAGCCGGGGCCATGCCCGAAGACAGATATGTGCTTCAATATATGGAAGATGTGGGGCAGGCCTTGAAGCGGCTCTGGCGGATGGCGGCTCTGCCGATGATCGAAGAAGCTCGCCGGCAGATTGAGCAGCTCTTATCGCCTCAAAGAGAAGAGCTCAAGCAGCAACTGGTCGTCACAGCGGAATTGGCTGCAGCGAAAGAAGCTCTGTTCAAGCTTGATGAAGCCTTGTCCTTGCGTGAGAAGATGTTATTGGACCGGTTGCTGAAAGAGGTAGACGGGCAGGGGGTGCAACGTGCCAGTGAAGCTGCGCTGGAAGAGGCGGTGGCCGGGTCGGCGGAATCCGTTGCAAGCTCGGCCAACCCCTCCTGTCTGGCTTTGGGGTCTCCGGCTGCCGCCACGAAAGTTTCTGCCTGCCAGCGTGTGGTTCAGTCCGTTGCCAGGGGGAACGAACCTTTCGTTACCAGGACGTCCGTTCGCGAGACGGCACAAACCGGAGCTTACCCGACCGGTGCCGACCATGTCGCCAAGGTTGTCCGGGACACTGCGTTTGCATCGGCCGCGAACGCTGCACCGGAAAGCCGACGTCTGCAGGAAATGGCGGAGCTGCTTCACAAGAGTGCGGCGTTGCTCGGCGATTTGCCCCAGTTTGCCGGCTGGTCGGCGACGACCCTCGAACGCGCGGGGAGACTGGCGTCCAAGCGGTTTACAGTGGCCCTGTTTGGCGCTTTCAGTGCCGGAAAATCCTCCTTTGCCAATGTTCTGTTGGGTGAGGCGCTATTACCCGTTTCGCCCAACCCCACCACAGCGGCGATCAACCTGATTCAGGCCCCTGAAGCAGGACACCCGCATGGCACTGCCGAGATTCAGATGAAAACGCGGACCGATATGTTCCGGGATGTGACTGAGGCGTTCCGAATCTGCGGGCTTCACTTTGAGGAACGGTGGCTGGACGGCAAGATATCAGAGGCACAGGAGTCCGCTCTCAACGATGCGCTGGCTGACCTGGAACGACAGGAAACGCCGCCGGATGCCGTGATGCATCTGTCTTTTATTCGCGCGGCGATTCGCGGTTGGAGAGAGATGGCCCCGCTGCTCGGACAGCGTTTGGAGGTGGACGTCAGCGATTTTCAGAAGTTGGTGGCGGATGAAGAGAAAGCCTGTTTCATCGAGCGTGTCACGCTGTACTATGATTGTCCATTGACAGCGCGCGGGATAATCCTTGTGGACACGCCGGGTGCCGATTCGGTGCACGCCCGTCACACTGGTGTGGCTTTTCGGTTTCTCAAGGATGCCGATGCCGTGCTCTATCTTACCTATTACAATCACGCGTTTTCGAAAGCGGACCGGGATTTCCTGCTACAGATGGGGAGGGTGAAATCAGCGTTTGAACTGGACAAAATGTTCTTTCTCCTCAATGCCGCTGATCTGGCCTCTTCCAGAGAAGAACTGCGCCAGGTGATGGAACACTTGCGGCATGAACTGGGGGCGTTGGGGATTTCTGACCCGAACCTCTATCCCGTATCCTGCCAACTGGCTCTTATGGCGGTTCGCCGTTCCAGTGCGCGACTTGCCGCAGTGCAAGAGGGAAGCGTGAACGATGCGAACCTTGGCAAAGAGGGGCTTTTTTCTCCTTCTAGGGAGCGGCCGGAAACGGTTGAGTCGCGTTATCGGCAGTTGATGGAGCGGGTTGGTCCATTGCAGGAGATTTTGGCGAAAGCAGTCGATGGCTCATCCCCGATTGTCTCATCCCCAATCCGGGATGAAGGCTGGCGCTGTTCCGGGATTCAGCAATTTGAACAGGCTTTTTATCGCTTTATTTTTCACCAGTTGGCTCGCCTGGCGTTGCAAAACGCGCGAACAGAATTGCTGCGTGGTCTGGAACAACTGGAGCAAATGATTCAGTGGGCGAAGAGCGACGGTCAGGTGCGTGCGTCACGTGCCGCCGAAGTCAAAAGGATTCGTCAAGAACAATTAGGGATGATTGAAGGATTTGAGGTTCAGGCGGCTTTCGAGGCAGTGAAGAAAGAATTGGAGGAATTGCTGTATTACGTGCGGCAGCGGATGTTCTTGCGAATGCCCGACGTTTTCCAGGATGCGTTTTTGAGCATCGGGGAAGGCAGCCGCCCGGCTCGTGAGCAACTGCAGCAGGCATTGGAGAGGATGCTGCACGAGACGGCCAAGGATCTGGAACAGGAGATCCGCGCCACAGCGCTTCGGGTGGAGCGGTTTCTCTGGAAACAGGTACAGAAGGTGCAGGAAAATATCCAGGAGCGGATCGCCTTGCATGATTCCCACTGCCGAATCGCTCTGCTTCCCGCCTCTCCTTTGGAGATTCCGGAAGTCCCGGGCAGCTTGTCCTTGATGCTTGAAGAAGATTGGAAGCCGGTTCTTTCCATTTATAAAAATGCCAGATCCTTTTATGAACAAGGCGGCTCTGTCCGGATGCGGGAAGCCTTGATGCGGCAGATGGAGCGTCCGGTTCAACGTTACCTTGAGCAGATGAAGGAACATTTAAACCGGTATTACGGAGAATGGATGCAGCAACTGCTGGAACAAGTCAAACAATCTGCCCGCCAAGACGTGGACGCTTATTTTAGCGGATTGGCTGATGCTTTAAGTGATCAAAGGCAATTGGCGATTTGGCAGCAGAGGCATGAACAGCTGCTGGCAGCGATTGGTGCCAGTGACGTGGGAAAAGAGGTTCTGAAGGAGCGAACCACAGTAGGACCGATTCATAGATAGATGGAGGCCCTGATGAGTATCATCAGGGAGCCAGCTGTCGGTACTGTCCCCGATAAAAGAGCAGCGGCTGTCCATCACCTGCTGCGCCGTCCAGCACCGCGCCGATGAAAATGGTATGGTCGCCGCCGTCCAGCCGGTTGACGATCTTACAATCGAAGAAGGCCAGGCATCCGTCGAGAATGGGCGCGCCCAGCTGGCCGTTTCTGTACGGCACACCGGCAAAACGGTCGATGCCTGTGGCAGCAAACTGTTGCGATAACGCCTTCTGGCTCTGCTGTAAAATATTCACGGCATACGTATCCGATTGCATAAAAGCATCGTAGACGCCGGCTTGTTTGTCGATATTGACCAGGACCAGCAGCGGATCGAGGGATAAGGAAGTAAAAGAGTTTACCGTTAATCCATATGGGGTACCATCTTTGGCTTTCGTAGTCGCGATGGCTACGCCGGTGGCAAAACAACCGGCGATTTGGCGAAAAGTTAGTGCATCCAAAGCGATCCTCCTCAACCTTTTGTTTTGAAAAATTCCTGTTTGTCGCTAGCGTTGCATGCCTTGAATCATGCGATGAATCATTCCGACCTTTCGCGTTTTGATGGTGTCACATATAAAAGTGTCCTTTACAATGGATGTACAGGGTGGTTCCTGTCCAAATCCAATGTAAAGGAAACGTTATGAACAAGAATACACTACTTTCATTCCTTGGTAAATAGGTTGTCCAGAAAGCCGTATGCCTGAATGTAGGAAGGAATCAATGGATTCTGACGGATTATCTGGATGCGTTTCTTGATGCCCATCTCCTCATCTTCGAAGATTTGGTTCCGCAAATTTTGTCGAAAGGTCGGATTCTCATCGTCTTTTGCGCCGTCGGGCGGCAGGAAATTGTGCCACACCATTTCGTTTGTTCGTATTTCCCTCTTGCAGTAAAAAAACCGACATTTTTCAGCGTGTACGAAGGCCATCTTGACCGTTCGATTCGAAAAATGTCGGTTTATCTTTAACGAAACATGGCGGTTTTTTAGAGAACTCCCGTATCTGGCAACACAAGTTTTTCATGTGGAAAACATTTTTTCCAGATTATTCGACAGTCTAAAAACCATCACACGTTCTCCCGTGCGCGTGCTGATATCGGTATGGAACGTTATTACTTCTTCCCCGGTAAGATGACAAATAATTTTTTTCAACTCTTCTACGCCGGATTCCACCAAATCGTTTCGGGTTCTTTTGATCGACAACAGTCCCTCTTTGGTTTCACAAAGGGAATATTCCGCGGGAGTCAAAATGCCGCGTAACGTCACGATGATCATATCCCGTAAGATGTCTGTTTTTACAGACACGGAACCACGTCCGAGGTAATCTTTTTCCCAATGGGTCAACGCTTTGCTGATCTCGGCTTCCAACGAGCCTTTTGTTCTGTGCAAGATCGTCTCGCTCACAACGGTTTCCCTCCTCCTTGCATAATAAAAAATCGGCATATTTCTTACTAAGATTTCTAGCAAGAAATATACCGATTTATCTGGCTCTGATCTCTATACATTTTTCGTTGCTTGCTCATTGCTGTCAATTGCGCCGTCATTAACAGCTTGCTCAAGCAACCCGCCTGATAGAGAACAAAGCTCAATCTCTCGGTATTATTATATGATCGGTTTTAAAATGCCTGCTGAAATTATATCCTTTTGTTGTTGAACATGTCAACAAAGCGATTCCTCTTCACGGTCAACATCTCATTGACTCTACCCTTCAATTGTTATTCGGTCCTGAATTCCATTCCCGAGATACTGGTTTTGTCTCTTGTTCCCGGTTTTCGATGACGCGAACTTTTCCGTTTCGCACGCCCCGTTTTTCCAATTCCCGCAGAACATAGATCCGCTGTTCCACCAGTTCGTCAATCATGTATTGAATTTGGTTCCGTTTTTGATAAAGGTTGGTTAACTGTCCTTCAAACTGTTGCAGTTGACGAAGAAGTCCCTTTGTGGACAGGCTGGCCGCTTTTTGCATGTTGATTTTTTGCATGTGTTTCACCTCAGAAATTTAGTATTGCCCATCCTGAAAACTTTCAGACAGAGGTGAGCCGAATGTATGACGCGCATATCCATTGGGACCAATACGCGAAACAAGAACAACTTGTGATGATCCAGCGGGCCAGGGATGCGGGACTGCAAGGGGTGATCGCGGCAGCTACTGATCTGTCCTCCTGCTATCAGTTGCTGAAAATGCAAAAGGAGCAGGAAGATTTTGTCCAAGTGGCGCTTGGGCTGCATCCGGAAACGGAACACCTGATGGAAGAAGAAGTGGCCGTGTTTCGCTTGATCCGGAAACATCGCCAACGGATTGTTGCCATTGGCGAAGTGGGCTTGCCTTGGTATTCGGTGCCGGAAACGGAGCGGGATCACGTTTCTTCGGCGGCCTTTGAGCGTCTCGGGCGGTTTTGTCAGCTGGCCCGCGAAATGGATTTGCCGCTCGTGTTGCACGCGGTGCATGACCGGGCGGCTGATGCGTTGACCTTGCTGCAGCAGTGGAAAATTGAGAAGGCAGTGTTTCACTGGTTGAAGGCGCCCAAGCCGGTGGTAGAAGCGATTGTCCAAGCTGGTTATTTTATCTCGGTGACGCCCGAGGTATGTTATCGCAAACGGGATCAGGAACTTCTCCAATGGGTGCCGATGGAACAACTGCTGTTGGAAACGGACGGTCCGTGGTCGTATGAGGGGAGGTTTGCCGGGGCGAAGACGGAGCCTTTCATGATCCGGCAGGTGGCAGAATGCGTCGCTGAACTGAAGCGGGTATCATGGGAGGAAGTGTGGGCGCAGGTGGCGGAAAACGTGAAAAGAGCTTTTCCGGAGATACAGAGGCCGCGACACATAGGATGAACAATTTAGAATGATCAACCGTTCGTTAAAAGACATGCCTCATCGCTGGTTTTGTGTTATGATCACAGATGATGAGGTGAGAAATGTGACGGCAATTTTAATTCTCGGAGATATGTTCATGCTGTACCTTTTTTCCATGTTGGGCAGAATGGCCCATCAAGAACCGCTAAATTTCCTGGCGGTCAGCGAAACGACAGCGCCTTTTGTGGTTGGCTGGCTGATCGCTGCCGTGTTGGTTGGAGCGTTCAAGCTGGAAAACTTGACTACCATTCGAGACGCCATCCAAAAGACGGCGTTGGCGTGGCTCATTGGTGTGCCACTGGGTCTGGTGATTCGAGCCGTTATTCTCCAGCGTTGGTTTCACTGGTCGTTTGTCCTCATCACGATGGTGGGGACACTGGTGCTGATGATGGTTTGGAGAATGTTGTATACTGTACTCCTGCGAAAAAGAGATACCTGATAACCTGGAAACAAGTGAATCAGGCCTTTAAAGGGGTGTGGCAAGGTGTTAAGCCGGATGATGCAGATGCTGGAGGATCTGTATGGGGAGATGGTGGCGTGGCGCCGGGATTTTCACCGTCATCCGGAGTTGTCTTTCCGGGAGGAGCGGACGCCGAGGGTTATCGCTGAACTTTTGCGATCGTTTGGCGTTGCGGTTCGGGAACAGGTGGGCGGCCGCGGGGTGGTCGGCAGGATTCACGGCGGCAGGCCGGGGAAGACGGTGGCCTTGCGGGCCGATTTTGACGCGCTGCCGATTCAGGAAGAGACGGGTGTGGAGTACCAATCTGTGGTTCCAGGGGTAATGCATGCCTGCGGTCATGATGCGCACACGGCCGTACTGCTGGGTGTGGCCAGGGTATTGAGCCAGTTTCGGGAGCATGTGGCGGGGGATGTGGTCCTGATTCACCAGTTTGCGGAGGAGGTGGCTCCAGGCGGCGCCAAACCGATGATCGAGGATGGCTGTCTGGATGGGGTGGATGTCATTTACGGCACCCACCTCTGGTCGGGGTTTCCTCGCGGCCGGATCGGGTGCCGTCCTGGTCCCATCATGGCCGCGACGGATGATTTTGAAATCCTGATCCACGGCAGGGGCGGGCATGGCGGGATGCCGCATCAAACCATCGATGCCATCGTACTTGGCGCGCAGATCGTCCAGCAGCTGCAGTCGCTAGTGAGCCGACGTGTCGATCCGCTCAAACCTGCGGTAGTCACGGTGGGCAGCTTTCACGCCGGAGAAGCGTTTAACGTGATTGCCGGTGAAGCGAGCATCAAAGGAACGGTGCGCACTCTGGATGCGGGCGTGCGGGAGCAGATGGAACGGGAGATGGCCGCCTTGGTTCACGGCTTGTGCGAGGCGGCTGGCGCCGGTGTCACTATCCGGTACCATCGCGGGTATCCGGTGGTCAGCAATCACGAGCGTGAGGCGCAGCAGGTGGCCGAGACGGTGCGCCACGTCATGGGCGAGGATGCCTTTTTCGTGATGGATCCGCTGATGGTGGGGGAGGATTTTGCCTATTACCTTGAACGAGTGCCAGGGGCCTTTTTCTTCACCGGTGCCCGCAACGAGGAACTGGATGCGATTTATCCGCACCATCATCCGCGCTTTAACATCGATGAGCGGGCCATGCTGGATGCGGCCAAGCTGTTGGTGAATCTGGCTGTAGCGGAGCTGGTTGCTTCCTGATTGATGAAACTGCTTTGTTGACACTTGTGTTGCTGCATTATTTCGCGTCCATCTTAAGCTAAACCTTTTCATCTCAGGGGATGATTTGGGATGAATGCAGGGGGTTTTTCACCATGTCGGGTTTGAAAGGCAAGCGGGTTGCTCTTGCCGCTTCTCGAAGAACGGACGAGCTCAGTGAATTGGTGCGAAAACGGGGTGGCATCCCGATCGTTTATTCCATACAAAGTACTGTGATGCTGGAGATGGAGCAAGTGATGCCTGATCTCCAGCGGTTGACGGAGGAGCCGCCGGACTGGATCATTTTGACGACGGGAATCGGGACCCAAGCGTTACTCGACCATGCCCGAAAAATGGGGTTGTTTGAAAAGGTCATGGAAGTATTGCGGACGTCTCACATCGCGATACGTGGCTATAAAACGCATCGCATTCTCAAAACATATGGCATCGTGCCGGTTGTACGGGACGAAAAGGGAACGGTGGATGATCTGATCCACTGTTTGCGTGCAATCAATCTCGCTGGATGCCGGGTGGTGGTTCAGCTTTACGGTGAGAAAGCTCCCCGGCTGGAAGCATTTCTCAAGGATAAGGGAGCGATTTGTGATGAAATCCTCCCTTATCGTCATGTTCCGCCAGACGAAGAAGTGGTGGTTTCCCTGATCGAGGCGATTTGTCAGCGGAAGGTGGATGCGGTGGCGTTTACCAGTGCCATTCAGGTCAGAAATCTGTTCGATGTGGCGCGAAAACAGGAACGAGCGGCATTTGTGCAAGACGCTTTTGCCCGGGATGTGCTTGCTGTTGCTGTTGGGACAGTGACGTTTGAAACGCTTAAGTCTTCCGGGGTGTCCCGTGTGATCAAACCGGAAAGGGAACGGATGGGTGCGATGATCATGGAACTGGACAGGCATTTTTCAATGTGAAAGAGGGAAAACGCGACAAGGTTGATTGCGGCGAGGAATGGCTCGTTCCACAAAAAATGGGATTCAATCGCTCTGCGCTTTTTGTTGACAGCTGATGGGGATATCCCTATAATTCAAAGAAAATATATAGGAATTATGATAATTGGCGAAAGGAAGGAAGGCGCATGACCAATGCGGCAGTACTGGTCATCGCTCACGGATCTCCTGACCCGGAATGGATAGAGAGGGTAGAAGAAGTGGTCCGTTCCTGCCGCAGTCAGATGCTAATGCGGGTGGCCTACTTGGGCGGGGTGGACGGGCGCGGCATCACCGATGAGGTGGAACGCTTGGAGCGGGAAGGTGTAGAGACGATTGTTGCCGTGCCGCTGTTCGTCACCTCCGGCAGCACACACATCAGCGAGATCAGGGGGATGCTGGGGCTGGAGCCGGAAGCTGTGTTCTCCAAAGCGGATCGCCCTGTCTCTACAAGATCCCGAATTCTCTGGTGTCCGCCATTGGAGGACCATCCACTCGTTGAGCAGATCGTATCAGAACGGCTGCGGACGCTGTCCGTCGATCCCCAACGGGAATCGCTCTTGCTCATCGGGCACGGAAGCGACCTGCCGGGGTACCGGGAACGCTGGGAGCGTCTGTTGCATCGCTTGATGATTCGCCTGCAGAACCGCTTTTCCTTCTCCGCCGCAGGTCATGCCACATTGCGGCCGGATACGGTTGCTGCGCGCGCCTGGCAGCTTGCGGAAAACGGCGGGTTGATCGTGCTGCCGCTGTTCGTAAGCCAGGGATATTTTACCCGCTGTGTGATTCCGGAGCGGCTGGCGGGGGTCCGATGCCGGTACGACGGCAGCGCCTATCTGCCACACCCATTGATCAGTGAGTGGATCGTCCAATCGGCAGAGACAGCGTTTTTGATGGATGCTCAAAACCAAGGGAGCGTGTAAACTGCGGCGCAGCCTGATACAAGATACGGTCACATCGGGGAGGCGGTTGATGATGAAGACTGGCAGCGTGATTTTTGTGGGGGCCGGTCCGGGGGATCCAAAGCTGCTCACTGTCAAAGGCAGAGACGCTATTGAGCGGGCGGACGTGGTCGTGTACGACCGGCTGGTCAATCCGTTGCTGCTCGCTCACGCCAGGTCGGACGCGCGGCTGATCTACGCCGGAAAGGAAGCGGCTCGTCATTCTCTTTCTCAGGCGGAGATCAATCGGTTGCTCGTTCGGGAAGCAAGGCAGGGCAATCTGGTAGTCAGACTGAAAGGCGGCGATCCGAGCATCTTCGGCCGGGTCGGCGAGGAGGCGGAAGCGTGCCGGAAAGAGGGGATTCCGTTTGAAATCGTGCCCGGTATCACGTCGGGGGTGGCGGCACCGCTGTACGCGGGGATTCCGCTGACGCATCGGGAGTACAATTCGGCGGTGGCGTTTCTTACCGGCCATTTGTGTGAGCAAAACGCGGGCAAGGAGTTGGATTGGGCGGCGCTAGCCGGTGTCGAAACGCTGGTGATTTACATGGGCGTGAAAAACCTGCCATACATCCGGGAGCGGCTGCTGTCTCAGGGCATGCCAGCACATACGCCGGTGGCGCTGGTGCGTTGGGGCACATTGGGCGAACAACAGACGCTGGTCGGCGAGCTCGCCACCATCGACCGGCAGGCGGCGGAGGCGAA
Source organism: uncultured Bacillus sp. (assembly GCA_947085265.1). Classification (GTDB taxonomy): domain Bacteria; phylum Bacillota; class Bacilli; order ZCTH02-B2; family ZCTH02-B2; genus Bacillus_BB. The sequence goes on from CAMTVR010000007.1 coordinate 53,264, forward strand.
GTTTTCTGCTCCGGCCATCATTGTCATCGGCGAAGTGGTCAGGTTGCGCGAGCGGCTCGACTGGTATGAATGCAAGCCCCTGTTCGGTCTGACGGTGGCTGTCGCAGTAAGCGATGCCTCCGTACGGGGGGAGGGCTTGACCGCTGTATTGGAATCGCTCGGAGCCGACGTTCTGCCGGTGGCGGTAGCCGCGCAAACAGTGGCGGCTGATGAACACGCGATGAAGTTGATCGATGAACTGGAGACATGCCGGTGGCTGGTGTTTGCAGATGAGTGGCAGGTGGACTTTTTTTTCCGCGTGCTCCGCGAACGGCGGCTTGATATCCGCCGAATTCGGGCGCGAATAGCGGCGTTGGGGCAACGGACCTCCGATGCCCTCGAGAGTCGGGGATTGCCGGTGGAGCAGCTGTTTGCAGCAAACGAACCGTTCGACGCAGTTTGCCGAAACTTGTCACTAACCCCGGGAGACCAGGTATTATGTCTGAGTCATGGACCGCATGGGATTGTCACGTATCCGGACGGGGTGATTTGGCGCACGGTTTCCGCGGGACGGTTGACCTGGCTTGATTCCCACCCGGCGGCTTCGCTGATCCAGGCGAGCACGTTCGACTGGCTGGCGGCAAATGAACCGTATCATCTGGACGTATTGGCACAGTTTGCGGGGGAGGGGTGGCAGGATCGGCCACTGCTCTGTGTCGGCGAGGAGACGGCCGCCCGAGCCAGAGCCATGGGATGGAAGCAAGCGGTGTCATGCGCCCTGGAATCGGAGACACTGGTGGTTGAACTACAGCGCGGTCTTCGCGCAGGCGGGGTTTGTACAGTGTAAAAAGGCGGGTATTATTCCGCTCCTGAAATGATGTACTTTGTGTACAACTGTATGCTCGGCGGCGGTTTCGCGAACACTCTGTTGTCGTTTGCGATCAGAACCAGCGCCGCTTTTTTGTTGCCGGCCGGATCGCAGGTGTAGCGAATGTGTCTGCCAATACGATTGCACAGGCATTGACATTTTGTTGGAGCTTGAGGCGTAACCTGGCCATGCTATGGTATAATGAAACATGGGATCATCATACATGTTATCATCATCAGTGGTAGCACCATAAACCCGTCACCTTTAAATTAAAGGAGCATGCCAGATGCATTGTCCGCTTTGTGATCAAGTCAAAATGCGAGAAGTTGAAAAACACGGTGTCCTGGTCGATGTTTGCCCCAGTTGTAAAGGTGTCTGGCTGGATCGTGGGGAATTGGAGAAGATCCTTCAAAGCGCGCGGGAAATCCGGCAACCTTTTAACGAGTGGTATGAGAGCTATCGTAAAAAGGGAGATGACCACCATCAAGAACCCGCTCATTACCCTGGCCACTATTCCAGACACAGCTATCATAAGCATAAAAAAAAGAAAAACATCTTTGACATCCTGGATGATTTGTTTTGATGAAAAAAACGGGTGGATTGACGCCTCTTTCCAGATAAACCTATAATAAGCAAAGGGCAGGGAAAGAGGCAGGGTTTATTTTTGAAATCTAGTGGCGGAAAATTCGATATTTTGTCGAATGTGCTTTGTTGTGGCATGCTACGCTTCAGGGAGGGAATGTGGATGTCTGAATGGATCCAGATACTGGCACCGGATGGCACCCTGCAAGCAGGGACATCCACCCAGCTGAGTGAGGAACGGTTGGTCGAGATGTACCGGTGGATGGTTTTGTCCCGGATGTTTGATCAACGCGCGTTGAGCCTGCAACGTCAGGGGAGAATTGGAACATACGGCCCTTTTAGCGGACAGGAGGCGGCTCAAGTGGGGAGCGCCTTTGCCCTGGAAAAAGAGGATTGGGTGTTTCCCACCTATCGGGAATTGGCAGTGACCTTTATCCTCGGTAAAAGCATGAGCAGTACCTTGCTGTACACGATGGGCCATTTGCATGGCGCCAGTTCACCGGAAGGTGTCCGCTTGATGCCAGGACAGATTATGCTGGCCACCCAGATTCCGCAGGCGGTGGGGGCCGCCTGGGCCTCCAAGATCCGGGGGGAAGAAGCGGCGACGATCGTGTATTTTGGCGATGGCACCACATCCAAGGGAGATTTTCACGAAGGCATGAACTTCGCCGCGGTTTTGGGCGCGCCGGTTGTCTTTTTTTGCCAGAACAATCACTGGGCCATCAGTACACCTTTGAACAAACAGATGGCGACAGCGACGATTGCAGAAAAAGCGGCTGCTTACGGGATGCCCGGTGTCCGCGTGGACGGCAATGACGTGATGGCGGTTTATGAAGTGACGAAGGAAGCGTTGGAACGCGCACGGCAAGGCGGGGGGCCGACGTTGATCGAGGCGGTGACTTACCGCTATGGGCCGCATACCACCTCGGATGATCCCACCCGTTACCGCCTGCAGGAAGAACTGGATGAATGGCGCCAGCGCGATCCGATTCTGCGCCTGAGAACCTATTTGATGTCCAAGGGGTTCTGGGACGAGACACAGGAAGAGCAGCTCAAGGAAGCTTGCCGGGAGAAGATCAACCGCGAGGTGGAAGAGGCGGAGCGGGTTTCCCGGAGCCGCTTGACCGAAGCCTTGGACGTGGTGTATGGCGAACTGACACCGGATTTAAAACGGCAGCGGGAAGAGATTGAACGGCTCAGCCAAGAAGAGGGAGGGGTAGCATGGCCAGTCTGACGATGGTTCAGGCAATCAACCAGGCGTTGGCGCAGGCTCTGGAAGCGGACGAGCGGGTGATCATTCTCGGCGAGGATGTGGGGAAAAACGGCGGTGTGTTTCGGGCAACCGAAGGCCTTCAGGAACGCTTCGGGGAAGCGCGTGTCGTAGATACGCCGCTGGCGGAATCGGCCATTATCGGCACGTCCATCGGCTTGGCCCTGAATGGGATGAGACCCGTGGCGGAACTTCAGTTTATGGGTTTTATCTATCCGGCGATGGATCAGCTGGCCTCGCAGGCGGCCCGTTTTCGCTTCCGCACGGCCGGCCAGCACACGGTTCCTATGGTTGTCCGCGCGCCCTTCGGCGGCGGCGTCCGCACGCCGGAGCTGCATTCGGACAGTTTGGAGGTGCTTTGTACGCATACGCCAGGTCTCAAAGTGGTGATTCCGAGCACGCCATATGATGCCAAAGGGCTGCTTCTTGCGGCCATTGATGATCCGGATCCGGTGATGGTGTTTGAACCGATGAAGCTGTACCGGGCGTTTCGCCAGGAAGTGCCGGAAGAGCCTTTTCGGGTGCCGCTCGGGAAGGCCAGAGTGGTTCGCGAAGGGGAGGACGTGACGATTATCAGTTGGGGCGCCCCGGTGCTGATGGTGGAGAAGGTGGCCGGACAATTGGCGGCGGAAAAAGGGCTGTCGATTGAGGTAATCGACTTGCGTTCCCTGGTTCCGCTAGATCTGGAAACGCTGGTGCGGTCCGTGGAGAAAACGGGACGCTTGATCGTGGTTCACGAGGCGGTGCGAACGAGCGGTTTTGCCAGTGAAATCATCACCCGGATCAATGAAGAGGCTTTCTATTCGCTGGAAGCGCCGATGGTTCGCCTGACGGGGTACGATACACCCTATCCCGTGCCGCAGGTGGAGGATGACTGGCTGCCCAATGAACCACGCCTGCTGCGGGCGATTGAGCAGGTGCTGGCCGAGTAGACGCTCAGCGTAGGTGGCTGTCGTCAGGCTCCCTGATAAGTAGCTATGGGTCGGAGGATTTTGCTGGAATATGGGAGGGTGATGTATGCTCGTGGAATTTCGTCTTCCCGATCTCGGAGAGGGAATTGCCGAGGGGGAAGTGGTGAAATGGCTGGTTCAGGAGGGAGATTGGGTTCAGGAAGATCAACCATTGGTTGAGGTACAAACCGACAAGGCCACGGTGGAGATTCCCAGTCCAGTATCGGGGCGCGTCAATCAGAGGATGGCGAAGGAAGGAGACATCGTCCAGGTCGGTGCCGTACTGATCACGATCGAGACGGAAGACAAAAATGCGTCAGGTCAAGATGCCGCCTCCGGCCAAACGGTGCCGAGTATGACCGGTGATTCGTCCATATCCGAAACGGCCATTTCTGGGAATATGGCTACCCGTAGTGCGGCTGTGTCGGCAGAGGGTGAGAAGGGATGCGGGGAAACGAACCGGCGCGTACTGGCTGCTCCCGTAGTGCGAAAGTTGGCGCGGGAGATGGGGATTGATCTCCGCCAGGTTCCCGGCAGTGGGCCTGGGGGCCGGATTTTGAAGGCCGATCTGGAACGTTATGCTGAGGCCAGGGGTGCGGGAGTGATCAAATCGCAACAGGAGATACAAGAGCGACAGGAGGCCATTTCGCCTGTTCATGACGAGCGTTCCGTCTTTGATTCGGCAGACAAGGCCGAAACTCAGGTGGAACGGTTGCCCCTGCGCGGTATCCGACGGGCAATGGCGCGGCGGATGGCGCTGTCCATGCGCACGGCGGCCCACTGCACGGGGATGGATGAGGTGGATGTGACCGAGTTGGTGGCGTTACGCCGGCAAATGGCGGAAAAGGCGGCGGAAAAAGGGTTCAAGCTCACCTACCTGCCGTTTATGATCAAAGCCGTCATTTCCGGGCTGAAAGCTTATCCGATCATGAATGCCTCGTTCGATGAGGAGAAGGAGGAGCTGCTCATCAAAAGGGTGTATCACATCGGCATTGCGGTGGACACGCCGGAAGGGTTGGTCGTTCCGGTCATCCACCATGCCGACAAACTGAGCCTGATCCAGCTTGCCGAAGCGATACAGCAGCTGTCGCAGCGCGCAAGGGATGGCAAGCTTCGCCCGGAAGATGTGCAGGGGGGAACCTTTACCATTTCCAACATTGGAGCGCTCGGGGGCACCTTTGCCACGCCGGTCATCAATTATCCGGAAGTGGCCATTCTCGGCGTGAACCGCATTCAGGCCAAGCCAGTGGTGCGGGAGGAACAGATTGTGATCCGGCAAATGCTGGGACTGAGCGTCAGTTTTGATCATCGCGTGATTGACGGAGCCACTTCGGCTCGCTTTACCAATCACGTGGCCCGCTACCTGGAACAGCCGAGTCTTCTGTTTATGGAAATGGTTTGAATTCATGTTGGCGGTGGTTTTCAAGCCTGTCACCCTCGTGATGGCGCATGAGGGTGACAGGCTGTTTCGCAAGCGGGATTCATGCAGAAGGGCGATGTGGAAAGGGAGAGGAAAATGAAAGTGGCATTATTCATCACTTGCTTGGCCGATCTTTTCTACCCCGAGGTGGGAAAGAGCGTCGTACAAGTTCTTGAGTCACAGGGGGTCGAGGTGGAGGCGCCGTTGCAGCAAACCTGTTGTGGGCAACCCACGTACAACAGCGGCTATCAACAGGAAAGCAAGAAAGCGGCGCGTCATTTTCTGGAAACGTTTGAACCATTCCTTCAGGAGACGGAGGGGTATATCGTATTGCCTTCCGGTTCCTGTGCCGCGATGATCCGGGAGACATATCCAAAACTCTTATCAGATGAACCGGCTCTTTACGCACGGGTCATGGCCATTAGGGAGAGGGTGTACGAGTTTTCCGAATTTCTCGTGCGCGTGCTGGGCGTAGAGAAGATTTCGGCCACCTATTCGGCGAAAGCCACGTATCACCATTCCTGTCACATGGCCAGAGGATTGGGGTTGCGGGAGGAGCCGTTGGAAGTGTTAAAACGTGTGGAAGGTCTGGAGCTTATTCCGTTGGCCAATGCGGAGGATTGCTGCGGTTTTGGCGGCACATTTGCCGTGAAAATGCCGGAGATTTCGACGGCGATGGGTGAGGAAAAGTTGCAGCATGTGCGGGAGACGGGGGCCGAGCTGCTGATTGCTTCCGATCTCGGGTGTCTGATGCACTTGAGCGGGTACGCCCGTCGCGAGGGCCAGCCGATTCAGGTCAAGCATGTGGCGCAAGTCCTGGCAGAAGGGGGGAGTTCGCTTGCCGGAGATGGTCAGTAAGGAATCGGTCAGAAGTGACAGTTTTGCAGAGCGTGTGCGGATCGGGCTGGAGAATCGTTTCACCCGCCAAATGATCGGACGGATACAGGATCACTTCAAGGCGGTTCGCGCCAGCGCTTTCCAAGACTTGGGGAATGTGGAGGAATGGCGGAAGCGGGCCGCGGAGATTCGGCACTATACAATGGAAAATCTGGACGCCTATCTGGAACAGTTTGCCGATCAGGTGATCGCGAGCGGCGGAAAGGTGTTTTTTGCGCAGGATGGCGAGGAGGCTTGCCGATATGTCTGTCAGGTGGCCAGGCAGCATCAGGTAAAAAGGGTTGTCAAGGGAAAGTCCATGGTGAGCGAGGAGATCCATCTGAATGATGCTCTGGCAGGGGAAGGAATTGACGTATACGAAACCGATCTGGGTGAATTTATCATCCAGTTGGCGGGAGAGCGGCCGTTCCACATTGTCGGCCCGGCCATTCACAAAAACAAGGCACAGATTGCGGAATTGTTTTCCCGTCTGGCCGGAAAGCGATTGCCGGAGGAACCAGAAGCCCTGACCCGCTTTGCCCGGGAGTATCTGCGGGAAGCGTTTTTTAAGGCGGAAATGGGGATTACCGGGTGCAACTTCGCCATCGCCGAGTCGGGTTCCGTGGTTCTCTTTAGCAATGAGGGCAATATTCGGCTGACCACCACGTTGCCCCGGGTCCACGTTGTGGTGATGGGAATGGAGCGCGTCGTTCCGACCTGGGAGGATTTGGATGTCTTGCTGACTCTGCTTCCGCGCAGCGTGACCGGTCAGAAGACGAGCAGTTATATCAGTGCAGTCACGGGCACGCGAAAGCCGGGAGAAGTGGATGGGCCGGAAGAACTGCATGTGGTGATTGTGGACAATGGACGTTCCCGGATGCTCGGAACCCGGTATCAGGAGGCGTTGCATTGTATACGTTGCGGCACTTGTTCGCTGGTTTGTCCGGTTTACCGGCACATCGGCGGGCATGCCTATGGCAGTGTCTATAATGGTCCCATCGGTTCGGTTGTCAGCCCGCTGATGGACGACCTGGAGACATGGCGGGATCTTCCTTTTGCTTCCAGCTTGTGCGGCGCTTGTACCGAAGCCTGTCCGGTCAACATCCCCTTGCATGAATATCTCGTGGAGCTGAGGGCGGATGCCGCAGGGGAACTCAAGCCGCCCTGGGCGGAGAAGATGGTGGCGCGGCTGTTCGGCTGGGGGACGGCACATGATTCGATGTACCGAATGGGTCAGCGGATGCTCGGATGGATGACGAAAGGGATGGCAGAAGATGGATATGTCTCCTCGGCGAAGGGGCCGCTCGGACTTTGGACCCAGTATCGGGATCTGCCGCAACCGGCCGGGCAGACGTTCCTGCAGTGGTGGCAGGAGCGGGAAAGGGGGAAACGGCAGCGTGAAGGTGAAAAATAACGCTGGTCAATGGCTTGAAAACAGTTCCAACGAGGGCCGTGATGGTCATGATGAGCGTGATGGACGTGAAGCTTTCCTGAACCGGATTGCTGCGCGCCTTGGCCGCATCCGGCGGCGAATGGACGATGTGACCCCGCTTACCTTTTCTTCAAATCCGTGGGAATCATTTTATGAAGGGAAGACGCAAGAGGATTTGGTGGAGCTATTTTGTCAAACGTTGCAGTCGCAGGGTGGAAAAGTCTGGCGCGTGCCATCGGTGGAGGAGTTGCGTTCCCGTCTTCATTCCTGGTTGACGGAAAAACGGGTCAAGCGGGTGATGATGTGGGACGACCCGCGCCTTGAAAAACTGGCTCTGGCCTCTTTGTTGGAGGAACTTGCCATCGAATGGTTGGCATGGCAGCGGAAAGATGAAGGAAGGGAACATCGCGGAGAAGGACATACCGAGCAGGAACAGGGTGAGACAAAGGCTGGCGCGACAAATGATGAGCGAAAATGGGTGGATCAAGCGGAGCAGGCTCAGGTGGGGATCACGTGGGCAGATGGAGTGTATGCTGAAACAGGCACGGTGGTGGTCTGCAGTGGGCCTGGCAAGGGGAGAAGTGTCAGCCTGTTGCCGGACACACACCTGGTTTTCTTGTACCGGAGCCAGATACAGGGCCGCCTCTCCGATTTAACCCGCCAATTGCGGCGGTTGGTGGGGAGAGGGGAATTGCCCTCTTCTGTCAATTTGATCGGCGGTCCAAGCAGCAGCGCTGATATTCAAATGCAGATCGTCAAAGGTGTGCATGGCCCACGGGAGCTTGTGGCAGTTGTCCTGGATTGGGATGAAGAGCATCAGGATAAAAAGGATATGGGTGAATGAAGAATCGGTGATCAAGATGCATGACGAGTGAAACTGAATCATTGATAAATTGACGGTGGGAGGAACAAAATGGAACTATTGCAAGTGTTGCGGCAGCTGATTCCGGATGAGCGGCGGGTAACCGTCAATGAGACGATCTTGGAGCAACACAGCCGTGATCTCACCTATCACAAGCCGCATAAGCCGGATGTGGTGGTTTTTCCGAAAGATAAATGGGAGGTTCAAAAGGTTCTTCAATATGCTAACCAACAGCGAATTCCCGTCGTGCCCTACGGTGTGGGAAGCAGTCTGGAAGGGCACACGATTCCAAGATTCGGCGGAATCAGCTTGGATATGACAATGATGAACCATGTGCTGGAAGTGCGTCCGCAGGATTTCCTCGTCCGTGTCGAGGCTGGTGTGACGCGCAATCAGCTGAATCAGCAATTGAAGCCGCATGGTCTGTTTTTCCCGATTGATCCGGGCGCCGATGCCACATTGGGTGGAATGGCTGCCACCAATGCAAGCGGTACCAATGCGGTGCGGTATGGTGTCATGCGTCAGCAGGTGCTGGGGCTGGAAGTGGTGCTTGCCGATGGGCGAATCATCACCACCGGTGGAATGGCTGTCAAATCATCTGCCGGGTATCACCTGACGGGACTTTTTGTCGGTTCAGAAGGGACGCTTGGAGTGATTACAGAGCTTACGCTCCGTCTGTATGGGATCCCGGAGACGATCGTGGCTGCCCGGGCTGTATTTCCTGACGTGTCCTCGGCCGGGGAGGCGGCCGTGGCGATGATTGCTTCAGGGATCGCCATTGGCAAAGTGGAGCTGGTGGACGCGCGTACGGTGGCGGCTGTGAATGCGTTCAAAGGGACGGCGTATGAAGAGGCGCCCACCTTGTTCCTCGAATTCAGCGGCCATTCGCAAACCGTTCAACATGAAGCGGCGGTGGCGCGTGAAATCGCCCTCGATCACGGTTGCCGGTCCTTTCAACAAGAAACCGATCCCAAGGCGCGGGCACTCCTCTGGGAAGCGCGCCATCAGGCAGGACTGGCGATTGCCGCCAGCGCCCCGGGAAAAAAACTGATGGCCACCGACGTTTGTGTGCCGATTTCGTTTTTGCCAGAGGCGATTCGCCATACGCGTCAGTTGATTGAATCTTACGGAATGGAAGCGGCCATCTTCGGCCATGTCGGAGACGGCAACTATCATGCCGCCTTTATCATGGATCCGCACGATCCGGAAGATATCAAACGCGCCGAGGAAGTGAATGAGCAGGTTGTCCGATTTGCCTTGGAAAAAGGCGGAACCTGTACCGGGGAGCACGGCATTGGCCTCGGAAAAATCAAGTATCTGACTGCCGAACACGGGGACTCTCTAGCCGTGATGAAAGCCATCAAACAGATACTCGACCCGGGACAAATCCTGAATCCGGGGAAAGTATTGCCCGATGAAGTGTTTCGAGATGAAGTGTTGTAAGATTGGAAAATGCTCCGTCGTCGACCAGACTCACGGAGCATTTTTTGTGCGCCCGGCATGGGTGTTGGCTATAGGGTGAAAGTCCCGAACGAGGGCTGGCGAGCGCCTACCGTTAGCCGAGAGCAAGGGTGTCCACCGCGAGGTGGAATCTGGAGGAAGCTTAAGGCAAACGCTTGACCTGA
>CAMTVR010000008.1:0-135476 GCA_947085265.1 uncultured Bacillus sp.
CGGTCTGGTGACGATAGCGGAGGGGACACACCGGTTTCCATCCCGAACACCGCAGTTAAGCCCTCCAGCGCCGATGGTACTTGGGGCGGGAGCCCCTGGGAGAGTAGGACGTTGCCAGGCAATGGGATGTATCCAACGCAAGCCCATGATTCAGGCGAACCTTGAATCATGGGCTTTTGCTATTTTCCTCAGACGACCAGCGCAACCAATAAGATACCGATCACCCGGTTCCAGATGTCCCAAAATTGATCGATAGGCAAAGGATTGACGCCTCTACCCAATTCGATGGTAAAACCTGGGTGGCGCCATTCCTGGATAAACCAATCTTTATATCCCGCATCACTTTCAACCGTGCGAATCGGCTGATATCCGCTGATATCAGCGAAATAACGGGCGATGGTCTGCGATTCAGCCGGTTCCAAGTGATGGTATCCCCAATAGATGACCTCCCCTTGCGTGTGAAATGCGATGACCAGACGAAAATCGTGCCTCCTTGTGAAGTTGGCCATGGCAACAGCTTCTGGCTCGGTGAGAGGAGAGGGGCCTGGATAATCGCGAAGGGCTGGCCCGCGAACGCGACGCCGTGCCACTTCCCGTTCCCAACCCGCCGGAAACTGATCATTCAAATCGACACCCCGGATATTCGCTTTCCAGAAACGGAACTCCCTGGAACCTCCATTGATCGCTAGCACCTGTTCAAAATAAGGATTATCTGGCGTGATTCCTTCCTGGACCAGTTCAACACCGTCTGGGTTTACCATGGGAACAATCCAGAGCGAGTTTTCGGTAAAGAAGGTCGGAATGTGGAACGTGCCAATGTTTTTGCCTTCTTCATATGCACGAGCATACGTTTCGATGAACTTCATGAGGATCACAGTGGTAATCCATTCATTCGCGTGAAATGAACCATTATAATGAATTTCTTTGGGCCCGATACCCAGTCGTATCGCCGGGATAGACCGACCAAGCACGGAAGAACCGATTGTCTGTACTTCAAGAAAGGGGAACTGCTGTTGCAACATATTCAGATCGGCCATCATTTCGTCGTAACCGTAATCTTCCCGGGGAATCACGATGTGACGCGGTGGCGTGTCCGGTATATGGATGACTTGCCCGACCTGAAGGTTTTCCGGATCAATGCCCGGGTTGATTTGAAGCAATTCATCTACGATGATTCCGAATGCGCGTCCGATTTTGTAGAGGGTATCTTCTGGCTGGATAGCGTACTGCCTCAAACCGCGAGCCGGAATATAGACGACTTCTCCAGGCAGGATAAGGGACGGAACCTCAATCTGCGGGTTGACGGACAAGATGGCTGTGAAACTGGTTCGATGGCGTTGGGCGATTCGATACAGTGTATCTCCAGGTTGGACGACGTAACGGAACGTGTTTGGGGGCTGTTGGGAATTAGGCTGTGGAGATTCAGCCTGGTGCCGTGAATCAGGCATCTCAAATTCCTCCTGTTCCCGTATTGCAGATGCGATGATTTATCATATTCGCACACCTGGGCGTATGTGATTCTAAAAACAAATATTCTATTATTCAGACATGAACTTTTCGCCAGAAGATCTATTGACAGGAAATTGTCTTATGTTATAATACAATACAGTTACTGTACTATAATAATACTGTTATATAATAGTCAAAGGGGGAATTCACTTTCACGTCTTTCTGCTGTGCCATCTCGGTGTGCCATAATGATGCAAAGAAAGGATGATTCCGTTTCATGAGCAGCCAGATTGGTACTTATCCACCAGGTGTCGAACTGACAGCTTCCGTCAGCGCCGATTTTGCGGAAATTTTGACCCCTGAGGCGTTGGGTTTTTTGGCGGAACTCCACCGCAACTTTGACGCCACTCGGGTTGCGCTGCTGAAGAAGAGAGCAGAACGTCAGGCTGAACTGGATGCTGGGAAACGACCAACCTTCTTACCTGAAACTGAACATATTCGCCAAAGTGACTGGACGATTTCTCCCGTCCCGGATGATTTACAAGACCGCCGCGTCGAGATCACGGGGCCGGTTGATCGGAAAATGATCATCAACGCGCTGAATTCTGGCGCCAAAGTATTTATGGCCGATTTTGAAGATGCAACGACGCCAACTTGGGAGAATGTCATCAACGGGCAGCTTAACCTGCGTGATGCCATCAATCGGACCATCGATTTTGTCAGTCCGGAGGGCAAGGAATACAAGCTGAACGATGACATTGCCACACTGGTGGTACGACCAAGAGGTTGGCATTTGTTGGAGAAACACGTCCTCGTTGATGGCCAGTCCATGTCTGGAAGTTTGTTTGATTTTGGACTCTATTTCTTTCATAACGCCAAAACGTTGATCGATAAGGGAACAGGGCCCTATTTTTATCTGCCCAAGATGGAAAGCCATTTGGAGGCCCGGTTGTGGAATGATGTGTTCCTCTTCGCGCAGGAGAGGCTTGGGATCCCGCGCGGAACGATCAAGGCGACCGTCTTGATTGAGACGATTTTAGCCGCTTTTGAAATGGATGAGATCATCTATGAACTGCGCGAACATATGGCGGGTCTGAATTGTGGCCGTTGGGACTACATTTTTAGTTACATCAAGAAATTCCGGAACTGGCCGGAGGTCATCCTGCCGGATCGTGCACAAGTGACGATGACGGTCCATTTCATGCGTTCCTATTCGCTCCTGGCAATCAAGACGTGCCATCGCAGAAATGCTCACTGCATCGGTGGTATGGCTGCTTATATTCCGGTGAAAAACGATCCAGAAGCCAACGAACGGGCTCTCAGCATGGTGCGGGCGGATAAGGAACGCGAAGCAGGCGATGGCCATGACGGAACATGGGTGGCGCATCCCGGTTTGGTACCTGTGGCGAAAGAGGTATTCGACCGCTTGATGCCGACAGCCAATCAGATTCACAAAAAGCGTGAGGATGTCCAGATCACAGCCGAAGATCTGCTGCGGGTGCCGGAAGGAGCGATTACCGAAGCGGGCCTGCGAACCAACGTCAGCGTGGGTCTGCAATATATTGAGGCCTGGATTCGTGGAATCGGGTGTGTCCCGATCAACAACCTGATGGAAGATGCGGCGACAGCCGAGATTTCACGCGCGCAGGTGTGGCAGTGGATTCGTCATCCCCAGGGTGTCCTTGACGATGGACGAAAGGTGACTGTCGAGCTGTTCCGTCAGATTCTTGCCGAAGAACAACATAAAATTCGTGATCGGATCGGCCGGGAACAATATGAGGCTGGACGTTATGAGGAAGCAGCCCGATTACTGGATCGATTGGTGACTGCAGAACAGTTTGAAGAATTCTTAACACTACCCGGTTATGAAATGCTTGACTAACTTATTAGGAGGGAATCATCGATGATTGATCGCGAAGAAGCACGACAACTCCAGGAAAGCTGGGAAAAAGACCCGAGATGGCAGGGGATTACTCGCACTTACTCAGCTGAGGATGTTCTCCGCTTGCGCGGTTCGATCAAGATTGAGCATACACTGGCTCGGATGGGTGCAGAGCGCCTGTGGAAGTTGCTGCATGAGGAGCCGTATGTCCACGCGCTGGGTGCGCTGACAGGAAACCAGGCGGTGCAACAAGTCAAGGCTGGTCTCAAGGCCATCTACCTGAGCGGTTGGCAAGTGGCGGCTGACGCCAACCTGGCTGGACAGATGTATCCTGACCAAAGCCTGTATCCCGCCAACAGCGTGCCGCATGTCGTTAAACGGATCAACCAGGCATTGCAGCGTGCGGATCAAATTCATCACGCGGAGGGAAAGCACGACATCTACTGGTTTGCGCCAATTGTGGCCGATGCGGAAGCCGGTTTTGGCGGTCCCTTGAATGTGTTTGAACTGATGAAGGCGATGATTGAGGCAGGTGCCGCCGGTGTCCACTTTGAGGATCAGCTTTCTTCGGAAAAGAAATGCGGACATATGGGCGGTAAGGTTCTGATTCCCACACAACAGGCGGTTCGCAATCTGACGGCGGCCCGTTTGGCGGCTGACGTAATGGGCGTTCCGACCATTCTTGTTGCGCGTACGGATGCCAATGCGGCTCAGTTGCTCACCAGCGACATTGATCCCCGGGATCAGGAGTTTATCATTCCTGGTGAACGGACACCGGAAGGATTTTATCGTGTGCGTGCCGGATTGGATCAGGCGATTGCCAGAGGATTGGCCTATGCACCTTATGCTGATCTGATTTGGTGTGAGACATCGGAGCCTGACCTGGATGAAGCAAAGCGTTTTGCGGAAGCCATCCACAAGGAATTCCCCGGCAAGTTGCTGGCCTACAACTGCTCGCCTTCTTTCAACTGGAAGCGGAAGCTCGATGACGCCACCATTGCCAAGTTCCAGCGTGAACTGGGCGCAATGGGCTACAAGTTCCAATTCATCACGTTGGCAGGATTCCATGCGCTCAACTACAGCATGTTCGAGTTGGCTCGCGGTTACAAGGAGCGGGGCATGGCAGCCTATGCCGAACTTCAGCAAGCCGAATTTGCGGCCGAGGTGCACGGTTACACCGCCACCAAGCATCAGCGCGAAGTGGGTGCCGGCTACTTTGATGAAGTGTCCCTGGTGATTTCCGGTGGTACCTCGTCGACGACGGCCATGTCTGGTTCGACCGAAGAAGAGCAGTTTGTATCCTAAAACAGACTGCTTGGCCTGACACAAGACTCGTTGCGCTTGTTCAGAATGCTTAACGTTGCACTTCAGCGGTTGGTTTAGAATCCTATCCTCATCAAAACTCAAGGTTGTTTCCACGACATGGAATGATGCATCCTTTGCCTGTAAAGGCCGGGATGCTTTTTTTTCTACGGCGGCCAAATCAGCGTACAAGTTTTTCTTCAACCTCTTGCAAATATGCTTGGGGATTGCGTCGAAATTGTTTTCGCCGCTTGCATGGTTTCAAGCGCTTTGCCCATCGTTCACACTCATTTCGGTACGCCTCATAGCTCACCTGTTGAAGCCTTTCAGTAGGATTGCTCTCTTGGAGCGCATCATCAACCAATACCACGTATTCTCCGAAACGCAGAATATATTCGTTCCAGCTTCGCAGGCCCGTCATCCGGCGGTGACGGGCCTTCGTCCTGCGGAAAAAGCGCTCCAAATCGTTGTTCGTTCTCGGTAGTTGAGGGTGGTCGTAACAAGTAAACAGGCCCTTCCAAAACCCTTTGGAGTAGCTGAGCAGATTTTTGACCAACGGAGCGTCTCCTTCATTCCGAAAATTCCGCTGTACCTCATCCAAGTATTGCTGTAGTTCTTGACGGACACTTTCGCTCGTTTTCGTCTCAGCTGGTTTCAAAATGTCGGCAATCCGATGAAGAGGAGCCGCCCACCGCTTGACATTTTCATATTCGGCCTGAAACGAACATAGTTTGCTGAATATTTTGAACAGACCCTCAAGAAGAGGAAGCCCCTTTTTTACTCAGGCACTTTTGCAAGGATGCCTGAATGGCCAAAGCATTTTCATAAATCCGCATGCCGGGAAGATCAAGGGGTGGATTGCCATCTTCAAGGAGTAAAGACCGGGCTGCCGCAAGGTAGTCGAGCGCCACTTCGGATTCAGGGGAATCGGTTTGTTCCGCTTTTCGTTCCAATTCCCGAATGCCGCGCAAATTCTTTTTCAACTCGGTTTTGAGCTTCCGGTCCTTTTCCACAATGGGTTTCGCGATGTCTTTTAGGTAGTGGTATTGGCAGTATTGATACGGAACGTCCGGCAAAAGGGCTTCCATCGCCATGCGAATGGATGGCTGACCATCGCTGACAATGCCAATGATCGGAAAGTCCAGTTTGATCACCGGGAGGATAAAAGCCTCCAGTTCTTTTGCAGCACTGCTTTTCAGGTTTTGCGCAGCCAAAATCGTCCCGCTAAAAACTTCACGAATCACGTACAGCGTTTCATTTCCTTTTTCGGGCTGAATTCCATCAATGGAGAGGATGAGCCCGCCATTCTGTTCCACGACTTGTTGAAGCACGTTTTTTGTAGATTCGGTCACGCTTGCTCGTAGCAACGTAACATACCTTTCGTATAGACGTTGTGCATGTCTTTCGGATGTATATATTCCGCGACGCACTAACTCTTCCGTAATTTCCTGACGGGTCAGGTGATGCTTAAATCGCAATTCGCCTACCAGGGCTAACACATCAAACCCATATGACGAATGTTTGAGGCACAGCCTTTCGGCTTCCGCAGACCGGTATACCGCATCTTTGAACAGGCACTCAGGATTCGGACATTTATAGGCGTAACTCCAAGCTCGAATCAGCCCGGACAGCGTGTAAATTCTCTTTTTCCAGGCATGATGGCTTCTCTTCAGTTTTGTTTGGCAATGAGGACACACTTGGATTTCTGGACGAAAATAAACAGTTTTGACCGGTACGGCATGTGGCATCGACAAAAATCCTTTCCTCAAAAAATTCACAATCAAAATGCAGACAAACCCGTCTTCCAGGGAAGGGTGCCAATCGTCCGTGACGAGCGCTTTGTCAATAACCTCAGACAATGATTTATTTGCTCTGAGGAAAGGAAAATCCTGCATGTCAATTTGTCCGCCGTAGTTTTTTTTCGAGTGAAGTGATGATTTTTTCGAGTGAAGCGATGAATTGTAAAAAAAAGTTTACGAAGATGTTGATTCTAGCAAAAAAATGTAAGATAATGTAGAAAATACCTTGAAAATGGCAAACCAAGCGAAAGCTTGGGACGCAAAGCTACGGGTCTAAGGGGGACGAGCGCGATTGGTGCTCAGGATTGGCTTGTCCTCGATGATCGCCGGGCTGCCAAGGGGAGTGAAGATTTGCGACCACTTTGGCAGTGGTCGCTTTTATTTTTTTTACAGGAAATGGGAGTGTGTGTTGTGATTTGGGGGGCCGATAAGCGAACGTCCAACCATCCTGATGTGACGGATCAGAAAAGATTGAGGAATTGGTTGTTGGAAATCCTGGAAAAAGGGGAAGCTTATCATTTGTTTCAACCGATCATGGACATCCATCAACAGAAATTGTTTGGATACGAAGCATTGCTAAGAGTGGATGAGAGGTATGATTTGTCTGCCGTGGAGCTTTTTTCCCTTGCTAAAACAGCCGGAATGTCTTATGAATTAGATATGGCCGCGTTAAAAGGGGCTCTTCGCTCTTTTTCTGTAGCTTCTGGCTTTTTGTTTCTGAATGTGCTTCCTTCCACCTTGTTACATCAGGATTTTTGTCGCGATTTTAAAGCGCTATTGTCTGCTTCCGGTATCTCGGGGGAAAGTATCATGCTGGAAATTACGGAAAGTGAAATGGTAGATAGCTATACGCGAATGAAAGAACGCCTTCATGATTTGAGACAATTAAACGTTTCTGTGGCGCTGGATGATGTGGGGAGCGGATATAGTATCCAAATGCTGACGGAATTGGAGTCGGATCTGATCAAGATTGATCGTTTTCTGGTTGAAGAAGTGGATGAATCGGACAAAAAACAGCGGATGATCAAAATGATTCGGGAACTCGTGGATGAAAAAGTGCTGATCGTTGCGGAGGGAATTGAAAGTCCGCAAGAGTTGGAGACCCTGCAAAAATTGGGGATTCATCTGGGACAGGGGTATTTGCTGGGCAGGCCCGCTCTCTTGAAAATGCCTTGAGGTTGTTAAAAAATTTGTCACATGTTTACAAGGTGAGGAGGGCAGACTTCTCACTTTTTGTATGTTATGCTACATTTGTAGCCAAGTGTCGACGTGCGGAAAAAGGTGGTGAAAAGCAGCTGGAAGGTGGCAGGGAACTGCGTACATCATGATTATACGTGTAAGGGAGGAAAAGCGTTTTATGAGACGTAGGGCCTTTGTCTTGGCATTGCTCGGGCTCATTCTTGTTGTTTTAACGGGTTGTCAACAACAGTATGAGATGTCAGTATTCGATACTGCCGGCCCTGTTGCAAACATGCAGAAAGATCTGATCTGGCTGGCCATTTATATTATGTCTTTTGTAGTTGTCGTTGTTACCGTCATTCTCATTTATGTGCTGATCCGTTATCGCAAAAAGCCGGAAGATGTGAATCCGCCGAAACAGGTGGAGGGAAGCAACCTCCTGGAAGCTATTTGGGTGATCATTCCGATCATCCTGTTGACGATCCTGGCCATCCCTACAGTGACCACCACATTCAAGCTTGACACGGTTCAGGCCGGTGATAACGTCATTGATGTCAAAGTCAAGGGAGCGCAGTTCTGGTGGGAGTTTGAATACCCTGACTACGGCATTGTGACGGCTCAAGAGTTGCACATCCCGACGGGCACCAAGGTCAACCTGTACCTGGAAACGAAGGACACCTTGCACTCATTTTGGGTTCCCCGGCTGGCTGGGAAAACCGACTTGATTGCTGGCAGAACCAACTTCATGTGGTTTGAGGCGGAGAAGCCGGGAACTTATATCGGGAAATGTGCCGAATTGTGTGGAGACGGTCATGGTGTCATGGACTTCCTCGTAGTGGCTGAAGAACCAGAAGCATTTCAACGCTGGGTCGACAGCATGAAAAACCCGAAAACGCAACCCACAACCCCCTTAGCGGAAGAGGGCGAGAAAATCTTTGCGCAAAGTTGCGCCAGCTGCCACGCAGTGACAGGGACAAACTTTGCTGGAACGGCCGGACCTAACCTGACCGGATTTGGGAACCGAGAGACTGTCGCGGGTTATCTGAAGCAGACGGATGAGAATGTGAAAAAATGGATTAAGAACCCGGAACAGGTAAAACCAGGAACGCTGATGCCTGCCGTGCCGCTAAAAGATGAGGAGATCGAGGCGTTGGTCGCCTACCTGAAAGACTTGAAATAGGATGTTTAGGAGGGAACTGGGTTGGCAAAAAAACTGGAAGAGATTGCATATCCTGCATCGCCAGTTCTTGGTGCAGCGAAAAGACAGGGTTTTTGGGGTTGGCTGTATGAATGGCTGACTACTGTAGACCACAAGCGCATTGGCCTTATTTATATGGCTATCGGGATTTTCTACTTGGGTGTTGGAGGCATCCAGGCACTGATGATGCGTGTGCAGCTAGCATCTCCAGACAACGAAATCTTCACTGGGAATTTTTTTAACCAGCTGTTTACGATGCACGGAACGAATATGATCTTCTTTGCGGCCATGCCGCTGATTTTTGGATTATTTAACTACATCGTGCCGATACAGATTGGGGCGCGCGATGTGGCGTTTCCTTTCATGAACGCGCTGAGTGTCTGGCTGACCTTTTTTGGCGCGTTACTGTTGAACATCACTTGGTTTTTTGGTGACGCGCCGGCTGCCGGTTGGTTTGCTTATACTCCCCTTGGCCTGAAGGAATTTAGCCCGGGTCCAGGGATGGACTTTTTTGTCTTAGGTTTGCAGATAGCCGGATTTGGCACGCTGATGGGCGCTATCAACTTTATCGTGACCATTCTGAACATGCGCGCGCCTGGGATGACTTTGATGCGGATGCCGTTGTTCACCTGGACGGCATTGATTTCATCTGTCCTGGTTCTCTTTGGTTTTCCGCCGCTGACCGTTGGTCTGTTCCTGTACAGTTTTGAACGGATCTTCGGCGGTGTCTTCTTTGATCCTGCGCTGGGGGGTAACCCGGTACTCTGGCAGCACTTGTTCTGGATATTTGGTCATCCGGAAGTGTATATCGTGATTCTGCCGGCTTTCGGTATTGTTTCTGAAGTGGTATCCACGTTTTCGAATAAACGGGTTTTCGGTTATCCGACAATGGTTATCGCGATTGTGTTGATCGGCTTTATTGGTTTTGGAGTCTGGATTCACCACATGTTTACGGTCGGACTAGGCGCCATGATTAACGCCATCTTTGCGGTAGCTACCATGTTGATAGGCATTCCAACTGGGATTAAGGTGTTTAACTGGTTGTTTACGATGTGGGGCGGACAGCTTCGTTTTACCACACCGATGTTATTTGCTGTTGGTTTTATCCCGACGTTTGTGATCGCTGGTGTGACCGGTGTGATGCTTGCTTCTGTGCCGGCCGACTATCAATACCAAGATACGTATTTCGTGATTGCGCATTTTCATTACACCCTGTTTGGCGGGACCGTGTTCGGGGTGTTAGCGGGGATCTATTACTGGTTTCCGAAAATGTTTGGCCGCATGATGCATGAGGGGCTTGGAAAGGCCAACTTCTGGACGATGTTTATCGGTTTTCACCTGACTTTTTTCCCGATGCATTTCTCCGGCCTGTTCGGCATGCCGCGCCGGGTGTATACCTATAATGCCGGTGTCGGGCTGGAATTTTTCAACTTGTTATCCACGATCGGGGCGTTTGTCATGGCCTTTTCGACACTGCTGTTCCTGGCCAATATCATCTATGGCTTTACACGCGGCGCAAAGGCATCCAATGATCCTTGGGGAACCGGACGCACATTAGAATGGTCCGTTCCGTCGCCAGTGCCTGAATACAACTTTGCGCAGACCCCTTTGGTACGCGGATTGGATCCCTGGTTTCTTGAAAAGTTGGAAGGAAAGGACAAGATGCCGGTGGCTGAACCGCTTCGTCCCATTCACATGCCATCTTCCTCCATTTTACCGTTCATCATGGCCTTTGGAGTCTTTGTTGCCGGTTTTTCTTTGATTTTCCATCATTATTATTTGACTCTCATCGGCCTAGGAATTTTGGCCATTGCGATGATGGCCCGGAGCATGAATGACGATGAAGGCTATCATATTCCTGTTGAGGAAATTCGGGCAGTAGAAGGTGAGGGAGCGTAATGGCAGCAGAACAACATGTCACTTCAGGACTGAATGCCGGCGACCGGCTTCGTTTAGGATTGGCTTCCAGGACGTTAGAAGGAAGGAATAAAATACTCGGGTTTTGGTTCTTTTTAGGTGGAGAAAGTATCCTGTTTGCCAGCCTTTTTGCCACCTTCCTGGTGTTGCGCCATCAGACGGGAGACGGTCCGAAACCAGAAGAATTGTTTGGATATGGTCTCGTCTTTGTCCTTACCTTTTTACTGATTACCAGCAGCTTGACGAGCATTTTTGCGGTCAATGCGATGGAACGTGGGGATGCGCGTGCTACAGCCGGATGGTTAGGGGTTACGATCGCGCTGGGATTTGGATTTTTGCTGTTGCAGATTTATGAGTTTTATCATTATGTGCATGAAGGTCTTGGTTATACGACCAGTGCCTTTGCCTCTTCTTTTTACACCTTAGTGGGATTCCATGGCTTTCACGTGGCCTTTGGCTTGTGCTGGCTCACTTCGGTGACGGTACAGGTGGTCCAAAACGGAGTAAATGCTGTGAATGCACCAAAAATCTTCATTTCGACACTGTATTGGCACTTTGTGGACGTCGTGTGGATGTTTATCTTCACCGTGGTGTATCTGATGGGGACGCTGGGTGTCTGAACGGAACGACTTTTACAAGCGAGAACAAGGCAAAGGGGGTAGGAAGATGGAGACAAATCTGGAACATTCTGTGGAGACGGATAAGAGCCGTTCGATGCGTAAGCATATCGTTTCTTATGTGGTGATGATGCTGATAAGCATTGCCGCTTTTTGGATAGTGGCCAATCAGCTTTTAACCCCGGTCGCATTGACGGTGATCCTGCTCATCATGGCTTCGATCCTGGTGCTGCTGCAGTTGGCTGATTTCATGCACCTGGATCAAAAGGGTCACCTGTTCCCGGTCATTTTTATCGGAACGGGTCTTTTCTGGGGGATCATTTTCATCCTCGTGATTCTGTTATGGCCGTAACCTTTGCGTTTGCAAACCAGTTGACGTCCCCTGATCTGCGGCTTTGGACGGATCAGAAATGGTGCGGAGGAATCCCGCTGACACCTGAAATATTGGATGGTTCGGCCTTGTGGTCGGCCTGGAGTATTCCATGGCTGCTGGTCGTTTTGGCGATCATGGGATGGTATATTGCGGCATCCCGGGGTCTTTTTCTGAAAAATGCCCCGGGAAATGCCATCCGTGCTCCCAAGAGGAAAATGATATCTTTCTTCCTGGGCATGGCTTTGTTTTATCTTGCGGTAGGAAGCCCGCTTCACATTATCGGTCATTTCTTCATGTTCAGTATTCATATGCTGACCATGGCCGTGTTGTACTTTATTGTGCCACCGCTCATCCTGTATGGAACGACGGACTGGATGTACCGTTCCCTGCTATCCTGGGGTATCCTTCGCGGAGTTTATGCTTTCTTCAGCCGCCATGTCGTGATGTCACTGGTGCTGTTCAATTTGTTGCTTACTTTTTATCATTTTCCGTTTCTCTTTGCGTTTTTTAAGGAATACCAGTTCGCAGGCACACTGATTCATGGGATATTGCTCTTAGCGGCCTTTATAAACTGGCTGCCGATTGTTCAAACATTTGAAGAGTTTCCCAAGCTTTCCGAAGCGAAAAAAATTGTATACCTCTTTGTCAATGCACTGGCGTTGACCCCGGCCTGTGTCCTGATTTTATTTTCAGGCGTACCCCTGTATGAGTCTTATGTAAACGCGCCACAACTGGTTCCGTGGTTGTCAAAGTTGGCGGATCAGCAATTGGGCAGTATCTTTATAATCCTGACACAGCATATTGTGTACATGGTTGTGTTGGTGATTGTGATCTATCAGTGGGCTCGGCGCGAGCAGCAAGTGACACCCGAGGTTCATAATTTGATTTTGCTAGAAAACAACAGTGGACGCTTGCGTCACTAAGTTTCGAACATCAAGAGGCGCCGAAAAAGGTGCCTGTTTTCTTTTTGCAGCATTTCTTTGTAAGAGGGGTTGAAATCTGGATGGATCCAGACACGGCAAGAGATTGGTCTCAAAACTACCAAACGCTCTTTCAAAACATGGAGGAAGGGGTGATTGTCACTGACCGTCATGGGACAATCCAGATGGTCAACCCGGTTTTTACTCGTTTGACCGGCTATGCTCCAGACGAGGTGATCGGGAAAAGTCAAAAGGTGCTACTATTGGAGCACAAGGAGACATCATATGACAAAGAGATGAATCGTGCTTTGCAAGAAACGGGATGCTGGAAAGGAAAGATATGGATTCGCACAAAGGATGGGAGTTCGATTTTTGGTGTGCTGCGGGTTCATGCGGTACATCATCGAGAAGATCAAGCGGTATATTATGTGAGTATTTTTTCCGATTCGTCAACCTGGCTAGTGCCGCAGCGAGAAATCGATCATGTATTTCAACATGATCCATTGAGCGGCCTGATGAATCGGACAGCCTTCCGGAAAATGTTAAATCGCCTGGTGTTGCTCCGCGCACCTGTCCAGCTCATGGCACTTTTACTTCTAGACATCGATCGCTTTGAACATATAAATGACGCATACAGTTACGAGCATGGCGATGAGGTATTGAAAGAGGTCGCCAAACGGTTGGGCCAGTGCGTCGGCGATGCGGGACTTGTTGCCAGATACGGTGCTGACGAATTTGCCTGTGTCCTTACGAAAGTGGAAAATATGAATGAAGTGATGCGGATTGCGGAGATGATTCGCGCTTCAGTGGCAAATCCTATTTATGTGTCAGACAATGTCTTTCAAATTACAGCAAGCATTGGCGTCAGTTTCTGTCCCATGGACGCGGAAGAGGCCGAAAGCTTCATTCAGCATGCCAATCTCGCGATGTACCGGGCAAAAGAAAAAGGAGATCGCGTGCAGGTGTTTAAACCATCTATGCATGTGCAAATCCGGCAGCATTTGCTTCTAGAAAATGAATTGCGCACGGCCATCCGACGGGAAGATTTTATCTTGCTTTACCAACCGCAGCTGGACTTGAAGAGGCAAAAAATTACCGGCGTTGAAGTGTTGGTTCGTTGGCAACATCCAGAAGCAGGGATGATTCCGCCGGACCAATTTATTCCAATCGCAGAAGAGACGGGACTGATCGTGCCCTTAGGCGAATGGGTGTTGCGTCATGCGTGTCGTCAATGCCGGGAATGGGTTCAGGCAGGCTACGAGATTCAGATTGCGGTGAACGTTTCATTGCGTCAGTTTTTGGAAGGAAATCTCATTGACATCATCCGAAATGTATTACAGGAATCCTCCCTGCCACCCCGTCTTTTGGAGTTGGAAGTGACAGAAAGCCTGTTCATCGAGAAACCGGAGCGGGTGATTGAAGCCATGTCCCGAGTGAAAGAGATGGAGGTGCGGCTTGCACTGGATGACTACGGTACAGGATATTCGGCCCTGAGCTATCTCAAAAGATTGCCGCTCGATGGGTTAAAACTGGATCAGTCCTTTATCCGTGGGGTGACAAAGGAGCGGCAAGATCAGGCGATTGTCAGGTCTACCATCATCCTGGCGAGGCACCTCGGAATGGAAGTAGTGGCAGAAGGCGTGGAAACGCCTGAGCAATTGGCGCTTCTGAGAACATGGAAGTGCACGCGCGCACAAGGATACTTGATCAGCCGACCGATGCCCGCTTCAAGCATTCCGGGCCTTCTGCACAAGACCATGGCTTACTGACGCATGTGTTTCAATCATCTGTACAGGACTGAGCAGAGGAATGTTTTGCTCTTGATACGTGCATACCGCTTCGATAAAGACCTGCGGGATGCTGAGATCATCAGGGATGGCCGTTTCTTGTGTGCAGACGCATTCCACGACATCCAAGGTTTCATCCACAATGATTCCGTATCGCGTTCCCTTGGCATCCACCACAACCATTCGGTGTTGTTCCGTATATTCCACTGCGTCCCATCCAAACCGGAGATACAAATCGATCACTGGAATCAATTTGTCTCTTAATGGCACGATACCTTTGACATAAGGGGCGGACATCGGTAATGGTGTACATGTGGCGAGTGGCTGGATTTCCTGGACGTGGCGAATGTCCAACGCACAAATTTCCTTATTTAATCGGAATGTGAGCACCTGAATCGTTTCCATGGGCATTGCACCTCCTGTTATCCTAAAAATTATACCATTATTCTGTGGCCGAGGAGGGGGGAAAATGGGATTTGAAGGATGTTTTGCCTGCGATCACGAAAACCCGAAGGGATTGCGGATGAAGTTTGAAAGAGTTGGCGAACGTGTGAGAGCGGAGTTTACTCCCGAAAAATGGCATGTGGGTTGGCCGGGTATTCAGCATGGCGGCCTGACCTGTACGATCATGGATGAAGCACTGGGTCACGTGGTGCATCACCTGGGTGTGGTGGCGCTGACTGGTGAGATGCACGTATCTTTTTTGCATCCCATCCGGGTTGGCGAACGAGTCATCGTTGAAGCGTACCCGGTGCGAAAACGTCGCCGGATCATCGACGTGGAGGCGGTCGTTTGCGGGGGAGATGGTCAAATGAAGGCCAAATGTCAGGCCAAGATGCTGGTCCTCTCAGATGTTCAAAAGGAAGAGATGCGTCTGATAGGATTGAACAAACGACCCACAGGTTCCCAGCGTGCTGAGAAATCCTCTGAATCGAAGCAGGCCGCAACTGAGTAGGAGAATCAATCCATCACTTGTCACAAAGGTGTGCCTTGCAGATGAATGATGGTTGAGTGTAAAATGAAGCCTAGAACTTGTCAGCATGGCCTCAAATTGGGGCTTTGACCCGGGAGGTGACATGGTAATGCCAAATAATATTGGCCTGTCAGGCCTGCTACTGATTTTGATCGTGGCCTTACTGCTCTTTGGACCTTCGAAATTGCCGGAGTTAGGCCGGGCGTTTGGCAAGACACTGCGTGAATTTAAAAATGCGGCCAAAGGTCTTGTGGATGACGAGGATAGTGATCCAAAAGAAAAACGCAAAGATGCGCAGTAATGCGGTCTGTTCGGAAGATGTGACTTACAACTGTTCTGTTCGAGGCCATTGCGGGGAGACATGAGAGATGAGACGACTGACCCGTAGGAGGCAGGTGCAAGAGGAGCAAGAAGCGAAAGAGATGCACTGGATAGATCATTACGCCGAGTTGCGAAAACGCCTCATCCGCGTGATGATCATCTTTGTTTTGAGCTTCATTGCCGGTTTTGTTTTTTCCGAACGAATCGTTCAGGGGTTGAAAGCGGGGGCACAGGTACAGATTGACTGGAATGTGTTTTCACCGACGGATGCGCTATGGGTGTGGGTGCAGGTTGCCTTTATCTCCAGTCTGGTAGTGGTACTGCCCTATCTGCTCTTTGAGATCTGGGGTTTCGTGGCACCCGGCCTGACACCCCGGGAACGCCGGGTGACGTTGCGGTATATACCGGTTTCTGCCGTTCTTTTCGCCGGCGGCATTTGTTTTGCGTATACGGTACTTTTTCCGATGATTCTCCGCTTCATGCAGTCCTTGGCGGAACGGATAGGCGCCAACGAGATGTATGGGGTGGCTCAGTATTTCCAGTTCATGTTCAGCTTTATCCTGCCTTTTGGCCTGTTGTTTGAATTGCCGGTGGTGATGGTATTCCTGACCCGGCTGGGTCTGCTGAATCCGAGGGTATTAACGAAAGCAAGAAAATACGCCTATTTTGCCTTGGTGATCATTGCGACGATGATCACACCGCCGGATATGGTGAGTGATTTGTTGGTCACCATTCCTCTGTTCCTGCTATATGAGGTCAGTTTGTGGTTATCGGTGTTGACCTATCGGAAAATGCGGCAGGAACGCTCCTTGGAAGAAACAAATGAATAAAGGAATCATCTGCCTTGTGGAAACGGCCTACAGGAAACGTATCCAAAAGGGTGCCAACGTTGCATCGGTGGAATTGCCTGTAGGTTTTTGATTTCCTTTTGGCTGGTATAATGTGCAAGACAGTGGACAAACTGGAAGGGGATGAAAAACAGAGAAAAAATCATTTCAACCTCTTGCAAATCTTTCCCTAATCCACTAATATAATGGGTGTGTTAGCACTCGGTTAGGTCGAGTGCTAATCCGACAAAATCTGGATCAAGGAGGGTTTTTCGATGATCAAGCCACTGGGAGATCGGGTGGTTGTAGAAGTCATTGAACAAGAAGAGACGACCGCTAGCGGAATTGTCTTGCCGGATACAGCCAAAGAGAAACCACAGGAAGGTCGAGTTGTTGCTGTGGGCAAGGGCCGCTATGAGAATGGACAACTGATTCCCCTGGAAGTAAAGGAAGGGGATCGGGTCATTTTTTCCAAGTATGCGGGTACGGAAGTGAAGATCGGCGATAAAGAGTATTTGATCATGCGTGAAAGTGACATTCTGGCGATCAGTGAATAGATTCAACGACATTGAATGAGCGGAACCGACTACTTATATTTAAACACAACGTTTACGAGCTCAATGATTCCTGAACCAAATCATCCAAACAGGGAGGGCGAATGAATCATGGCGAAACAGATTGAATTCAGCGAGAATGCGCGTGCGGCGATGAAACGCGGTGTGGATGCCTTGGCCAATGCGGTAAAAGTGACGTTGGGGCCAAAAGGGCGCAACGTTGTGCTGGAAAAGAAGTTTGGCTCCCCGCTGATTACCAATGACGGCGTGACGATTGCCAAGGAGATTGAATTGCAAGATCCCTATGAAAATATGGGGGCTCAGCTGGTGAAAGAGGTCGCCACCAAGACCAATGACGTGGCTGGCGACGGAACCACGACGGCTACCGTTTTAGCCCAGGCGATGATTCGCGAAGGGTTGAAAAACGTCACAGCGGGTGCCAATCCGATGGTGATTCGCCGTGGGATTGAAAAAGCGGTCAATGCGGCGGTGGAAGAAATCAAGAATATTGCCAAGCCGATCCAAGGCCGTCAATCGATTGCGCAGGTGGCAGCCATTTCCGCATCCGATGAGACCATCGGCGAATTGATTGCGGAAGCGATGGAAAAGGTGGGCAACGACGGCGTCATTACCGTCGAAGAGTCCAAAGGGTTTACGACCGAATTGGAAGTGGTCGAAGGGATGCAGTTTGATCGCGGTTACATCTCTCCCTACATGATCACCGACACCGATAAAATGGAGGCAGTCTTGGAGAACCCGTACATCCTGATCACAGACAAGAAGCTGGGGAACATCCAAGAGATCTTGCCGGTATTGGAGCGCGTCGTGCAACAAGGCAAACCGCTCCTGATCATCGCTGAGGATGTGGAAGGGGAAGCGCTGGCCACCTTAGTTGTGAACAAGTTGCGCGGCACGTTTACCGCTGTGGCTGTCAAAGCGCCTGGCTTTGGCGATCGGCGGAAGGCCATGCTGGAGGATATTGCGATCCTGACAGGTGGTCAAGTCATTACTGAAGAGCTTGGCTTGGAACTGAAGTCTACCACGATTGAGCAGCTTGGTCGCGCCCGTCAAGTGAAGGTGACCAAGGAAGAAACCATCATTGTGGACGGCGATGGCGACAAGGGCAAAATTAACGGCCGGATTAACCAAATTCGTCAGCAACTGGAGGAGACCACATCCGACTTCGACCGTGAGAAGTTACAAGAGCGTCTGGCCAAACTGGCTGGCGGCGTGGCGGTCATCAAGGTCGGTGCAGCCACCGAAACCGAGATGAAGGAGAAGAAACTGCGCATTGAGGATGCCCTTAACTCAACCCGGGCAGCCGTGGAGGAAGGGATTGTGGCTGGCGGCGGCACCGCACTGGTCAATGTCATCAAAGCGGTGGAAGCTGTGAAAGCGGAAGGTGACGAATTGACCGGCGTGAGAATCGTTCTTCGCGCGCTGGAAGAGCCGGTGCGTCAAATTGCCATCAACGCCGGATTGGAAGGCTCGGTCATCGCTGAGAAATTGAAAAAGGAAAAACCGGGCATCGGTTTCAATGCTGCGAACGGCGAGTGGGTTGACATGATTGAAGCAGGGATTGTCGACCCGGCCAAGGTGACCCGCTCCGCGCTGCAAAATGCAGCATCTGTAGCGGCGATGTTCCTGACCACCGAAGCCATCGTGGCTGAAATTCCTGAGAAGGAGCAACCCAACCCGGCGGCAGGCATGGGCGGCATGGACATGATGTGATCACTGCCGAAATATGGCGTCTCAAAAAAACAGCGGAAGCCATGGAAATCACGGCGTTCCGCTGTTTTTTTTGTGCAGTTTTCAGTGTGGCCTTTTCAGCATCAGATCATCTGAACACCCGAATCATGTTATTTTTCGTTTTTTTGCGAAACGGGTGTGAAGCGCAATCGTTTTTTCATAATACCGGATCAGTTGTATCGTGGGCTTTCTCCAGTCCAGGTTTTCGGCCAGGCGGAAGGCCTGTTGGCCCAGTTGCGCGCGAAGCGCAGGTTGTTCCAACAACTTGCGGGCGGCAGCTTTTAATTCTTGCGGTTGTTCGGGCGAAAAGAGCAAAGCGGAGTGGCCATCCTGCAATAGCTCCTTTGTCGGTCCGCTATCTGCGGCAATGATCGGCAATCCCGAAGCCATCGCTTCCATCAATACCAGTCCCAACGTTTCGGAAGTGGAGGGGAAAAGGAATACGTCGCTCGATGCGTAGGCTTCGGCGAGTTCTTGTCCGTGCAGCATGCCCAAAAAAGATGTGGCTGTTCCATGGAAATGCTTTTCAAGCGCGGGCCGTGCGGGCCCATCGCCGACAAAAGCGAGGCAGACATCCGGACTCAGATCGAGCACAGGACGCAGCCGCTCCAACCCTTTTTCCGGGCCCAGACGGCCGACATAAAGGAAAATCAGCTTCTCCGGGTGCCCGCCACTGAGCCGCTGCCGCATCTCGGGATGACTGAACTGAGGACCAAATTGCTGGCGATCCACGCCACGCTCCCAGAGGCGAAGACGGCGAATTCCCTGACGACGCAATTCTTCTATTATGCTGGCGGAGGTGGCGAGGTTCAGCATGGATTGGTTATGTAGAAACCGGATTACAGACCAGGTGATCGGTTCCAGAAATCCGAGACGGTAATACCGAGTATAGGCGGCGACATTGGTATGATAAGAACTGATGAGTGGGATGCCTAGCTTTCTGGCGTAGTAAATGCCAAAAGCGCCAATATTGATCGGATTGACGGCGTGAATCAGATCAGGCTTAAAAAGGTCCAGCTTTTGTCTGATGCTAAGCTTAGGGAAACTGATCTGTTTTTCCGGATAAATGATTAAAGGGATCCCTTTGAGACCGACGATTTCAGCCTGGTTGTAACGGTCAAGCCCTCTCTCAGGGGCAAAAACAATGACTTGATGCCCTTCTTCCAAGAGGATGTCAATGGTGTGTTTGAGACGGGTAACAATGCCGTCCGTCAATGGCAGAAAGGTTTCTGTAAACATGGCGATATTCATCGTTCATCTCCTGATCACTTCGGTTCCAATTTTATTCTCATTATCGCCAATTATCTTATCGCCGATTATCGCCACGAAACTTTGGGCAGGATGACGCCTTGCAGTATCCGATCTCGATGTTGTAAAGCCAGCGTCAGGATTTCCGCAATTCGTTGATCGGTGAGCAAGTGGGGTTCCAGGCCCAGTTCAATCAGTTTGGTATGGGCCGCATTGTAATAGTGCTGTTCTTTCTCCACACGCGGGTTCTCAAGGTGTTTGATCTCAGCTGCAAGCCCCATGTCCAGCGCCACCTTTTGAACGCGTTGGGCCAGTTGGAGGACGGAAAATTGCTCTGTGAACTGGTTAAAGACACGAAATTCGCCACGATCCGCCGGATGCAGGGCAGCCAACTCAATGCAGCGGATGGTATCCTCAATGTCAATAAAGCCGCGGGTTTGACCACCTTTACCATACACCGTGATGTCGTGTCCAATGGCTGCCTGGACGATAAAGCGGTTCAGAGCGGTTCCGTACACTTCATCATAATCAAAACGGTTGACCAGGCCCAAATCCCTTGCCGTCTGGGAGGTGTTGACACCGTATACCACGCCCTGGTTAAGATCGGTGGCTCGAATGCCCCAGGTCCGGCAGGCAAAGTGGATATTGTGGCTATCATGGACCTTGGAAAGATGATAAAAGGAACCGGCTTGTTTCGGATAGGGAAGGATGTCCTCACGGCCTTTATGCCGGATTCGGATGTACCCCTCCTCAATGTCGATATTCGGTGTGCCGTACTCCCCCATGGTTCCCAGTTTAATGAGGTGACAGTCGGGGCATATCTCCTTGATGGCGTACAGGAGATTCAGAGTACCGACCAGATTGTTCACCTGCGTGTCAATGGCATGTTCCCGATCAATCATGGAGTAGGGGGCGGAGCGGAGTTCAGCGTAATGGACGATGGCATCTGGTTCAAAAGATTGAAAGAGGGATCGGACAAACTCGTAATCTGTCAGATCGCCAAGATAGGAGTGGATTTTTTTGCCGGTCAATGCCTCCCAGCGTTTGACTCTCTCTGCGAGCGGGAGAATTGGGGTCAAGGAGTTGGTTCCCAATTCTTCATCAATCTTGCGGCGCCTGAGGTTGTCCGCAATGGCCACCTCGTGCCCTCGTTCGGAAAGGTATAGCGCAGTTGGCCAACCACAGAAACCGTCTCCGCCAGCCACGATGATCTTCATACTAAGTATCACCTCATTGGTCAAATTGGGATGACAAATGTTTATGCAAAAACGATGGTTACCTTAAATTATAAATGCCAAACAATGTAAAGTCGACCATTGTGTTTTTAAAATCACGTCATTGAAACGATGCGGCGGACGCGTGAAGAAGGTATAATGAACTTGGGAAAAGTGAACGTGGATGTCGGGGTGAGATGGGGTTGTTCGATTTAAAGCGAAAGGTGGAACAAATGAACACCAAAATCACGAAATCAAAGGTTGGATTCGCAAAACCAAACGAGGCGGTACGATTGGGTCATCCACAGATGAGTCAAGTACTAGAGTGTGTCCGTCAAGTGATTATCGGCAAGGATGATGTGATTATCAAATGCCTGGTGAGCATCGTCGCGGGAGGGCACCTGTTGTTAGAAGATGTTCCGGGAGTTGGCAAGACCATGCTGGTTCGGGCGTTGGCCAGGACGCTGGATTTGCGCTTTCGACGGATCCAGTTCACTCCTGACCTGTTGCCGTCCGATGTCACCGGGGTGTCTGTGTACAATCAGCAGACGGCCCAATTTGAATTTCGGCCTGGCCCGATTATGGGCAACCTGGTGTTGGCGGACGAAGTGAATCGCACCTCGCCACGAACGCAGGCAGCGTTGCTGGAAGCGATGGAAGAGGGAAAAGTGACGGTGGATGGGATCACGTATCCGTTGCCCCAGCCTTTTTTTGTTTTGGCGACGCAAAACCCTGTCGAATATGAAGGAACTTATCCGCTTCCAGAAGCGCAACTAGATCGGTTTATGTTCAAGCTGAGTCTCGGATATCCCAGTCCCGAGGATGAGGTGGCGATGTTGGCTCGGATGCAGACCGGTGAGGTGGCGGAGAAACTTGAACCGGTACTGAGCATTGAGAAATTGTTGCAGATTCAGGCAGAGGTTCGTCAGGTCACGGTGAGTGAGCCGATACGGTACTATATCGTGCAACTGGTGGAGCAGACGCGAAAGCATCCCAGTATCTACCTGGGAGTCAGTCCGCGGGGTTCATTGGCTTTGTTGCGGGCGGCGCAAGCGTATGCCTATCTCCAGGGGCGTTCCTACGTGTTGCCGGACGATGTCAAAGCTCTCACTTTTGACGCGCTGGCCCATCGCCTCATCCTGCATGCAGAGGCGAGATTGGGCGGTTTGAGGGAAAGGGATGTGTTGGAGGGGATCTTACAAAAGGTTCCGGTACCGCTATGATGCATTTCAATAAAGGCGGGAGATGGTCCGAAGGGATGAGACAGGCCAACCTTTGGCTGGTGGTGATTCTCTGGCTGGCTTGCTTTATTTTTTGGCGATTTCAAGGAGGGTTTGTGAGTGGTTTTCTCTTTTATGCGGTGACGGTACTAAGTGTCTATGAGGGACTGGTTTGGCTGCTGGGGGGTTATGGTTTGTCGATGGAGCAGATCGTCGAGAACCGGATGTGGACCAAAGGAGACACGATGCATGTCAAACTTCGCCTGCGCCGACGTTTTTCCATTCCGCTTCTTTGGATCAAAGTGGAACCGGAGCTTCCCTGGCGTTTGCAAATGGTCTATCGTCCGGAGATGACGTTCCGCTTGCTTTGGTTTAGGCGAACGCTGACATTTGAGTATCAATTGTCCCCTTTGCCGCGAGGGCAGTTTGTGGTGGGCGAAGTCCGTATCACAATCGGGGATCTGTTTGGTCTGATGAACCGGCGAATGGGTTTATCTCTTGAACATCTCTTCGTGGTTTATCCGCGCTATCGGGATTTGCGGCGGTGGGTTGCGGGAGCAGGGGAAGATCAGGCCATTCGGACGTCTGCTTCGAACAGAAAGCTCAGACAACAAGAGTTGACGTTGACGTCCGGAATCCGGGACTGGCAGCCCGGGGATCGCTTGAATCAGATCCACTGGAAGGTCAGCGCACGCACAGCTGGACTCAAGAGCAAGTTGTCTGAACGTCACGGCACAAGTTCGGTGCTGATCCTTCTCGATTTATACCGTCATAGTTATTCCAAGACCAGTTTCCATCTGTTGGAGAGAGGGATTGAATTGGCGCTCTCGCTGGCGTACACTGCAGTATCGTCTGGTCTGAGCGTCGGTATGGTAGCAGAAGGACAGTATCGCATTCGCTTGATGCCAAAGGCAGATCGGAGACAGTTGCTGCAGCTCTTTCACTATCTGGCTGTCGAAGAGGCGGTGGGAGATGTAGCGCTGCCGTCTTTGATTCAAGCATTGCCAGAGCAGGCGGGTAGTCAGGAGCTGGTTCTGATCACTCCCAGGATTGACGCGATGTTGATGGAAGCGGTCAGGCAAAGGGTTCAGGTCCAGAGGAAAACGTCTATCCAGATCTTTTGGCTGACCGACTCGGAAGATGGCCGCGACAAAACACAGGCTTATTCGCAGCTGTTGCGGTGGGGGGTGCCGGTGTACAAGGTGGAAGATGATCACCTACAACACCTGTTCTTGCAAAGACGAACCAGGGAGGGAGGAGATGATGGCTCGTAGAAGGTTTCATTTGTTGTTCATTGTCTTGTTCCTCTTTTTCATGGGATGGGAATGGTTGAAACCTTTTCAAGTGTTGACCGACACGGAAGACTTGTGGTTTTTTGTATTCTTCCTCGCCATTTTTTGTTTTTCCCACTTGTTTCAAAGGCCCTCTTGGCTTCCCTTTGTGATGACGGGGCTCGGGTTTGTCGGCTTGTTTTATGCCTATTATTTCCGGGGGATGGATTGGTTTTCTCTTGACTGGTTGGCCGCATGGGGAAGCGAACTGAAGGCCAGCTTCCCTCTCCTGTTTACCCGTGATTGGTTGGCAATGTCTCCGCTGAGCCGTACTTTTTTCTTTCTTGTCTTGATGTGGTTTTTTTGCGATGTGATTTGGCATTATGTTTACTTCAAGCGTCGTGTGTTGTGGTTTATCTTTTTAAGCGTGGTTTATTTTTCTGTTCTGGACACGTTTACGCCGTATGACGGCCGTCTCGCCGTGATGATCACCCTAGCTTCAGGACTGTTCCTGATGGTCTGGCTCCATTTTTTGAGGCTTGAAGGACGCCATATTTTTCGCTTGGGGTTGCAGTGGTTGTCCGGCGGGCTGGTGCTAGTGATGTTGGCCACCGCTGTGGCCTATGCGGCGCCAAAGCCGGGGCCTGCATGGCCTGATCCAGTATCCTGGCTGAATCATCAAGGACAAGCCTCAGATGGCATTGCCGGTCTCAACAAGAAGGTGGGCTATGGAACAAATGATGCAAATTTGGGGGGGCCTTTTATCCAGGACAATACTGTCATCATGCAGGTGCAGACGACAAAACCGGCCTATTGGCGCGGTGAGAGCAAAGATTATTATACCGGCAAGGGTTGGCTGAACAGTCTGGAAGAAAAGGGCCAGGACAAGTTGTTTGCTGTCGGGGAAGAGATTCCTTCTGATTTTCCGCGTCTCTTTGACAAAACTGCGATAGCTGTGCAGCAGGTGAAGCAACAGATTCAATGGACGGAGGAGTTTCAGCCAGTGCGGCTCAGTCGAAGCTATCCCATTTTCCACCAGGGGATGGCCCAGGTCGTTAAGAGTGCTTCCGATGCTCAGATGCTCGTCTGGGGTGAGGATGCGAGAGGCATCTTTGCGGTGGAGGGACCTGTGAGGAAAGCTGAGGTGTACTCCGTGATACCGTTGATTGACGAGGACATGCTGCGTCTGAGCGGGCAGGTATACCCGGAGGAAATCCGCCGGCGCTACCTGCAATTGCCAGAAACACTGCCTACACGTGTTCGTCAGTTGACCGAATCAATTATACGAGACATGGACAATCCCTATGACAAGGCGAAAGCAGTGGAACAGTATCTCCGTTCGTCGGAGTTTGTGTATGACACCCGTAATGTCAGTGTTCCGGCTGCAGATCAAGATTTTGTGGATCAATTTCTCTTCGAGACAAAACGGGGATATTGTGATTATTTTTCCACAGCCATGGTCGTGATGTTGCGCTCGGTGGGGATTCCGGCCCGCTGGGTCAAGGGGTTTACGGCAGGCCATCTGGTGAAAAAGACGGTGCAGCCTGCCGCCGGAGAAGCTGGCGCAGAGGAACAGACATACTATGAGGGAAAGGTGTACAGCCGCAACGCCCACTCCTGGGTCGAGGTGTATTTTGAAGGCGTAGGCTGGTTGCCGTTTGAGCCGACCAAAGGGTTTGTGATGCCGCAAATGACGCAGCAGGAGAACGACTCCACTGTGCCCGATGCGAGTGAAGTGTCCGAGCAGGAAGCAGAGACACCGGAAGCGGAGAACGTGGAGCAGGTTGGTACCGGTCCCGTGATGGATTGGCCGCAATGGTTCTCGCCGTCTGGTGCCGGGGGACTAGACAGGCGCATGGTGCTGGCTGCGATTGGATTGTGGGTTTTGGTTGCCCTGATTTTGTGGCGCTACCGGGTTCATCTTTGGTTTTGGTGGCAGATCCATCGGATGCGCAGACGGGGCGTTTCGCCAGAGGTTTATCTGAGGGCTTATCGCCGATTGCTGGACGCCTTTCAACGGAAACACCGACGTGAACCCGGAGAGACGCTCCGGGAATACTTGCAGCGAATACAGGTGAAACAAGATCTGGAGAAGGAATTGACGCGTCAAGCATTGCTGTACGAAGCCATCCGTTATGGTGGGGAGGCGGCTGAAACGAGAGAGCAGAGCAGATTGGACGACATGTTTCATTCTCTGTATCGTTCTTTTCTTGCAATTCACTCCAGAAAGTGGTAAACCTTGCATGTCAAACTTCTGGCCAGCATTGGGTGGGAATGAGGGGAAACATCCCGAACATTTTACAAAAAGAAGATAAATAAATTCGGTTTTTCATTGACGAATGGCGATATTACTGGTAAAATCCGAATGGAACGTTCGCATTTTGATTTAGATGAGTTGAGGAGATCCAGGAAGTTGTAAAACCTGGGTCTTTTCCATTTCAAAGGAGGGATAAAAGAGATGGAAAGGTTCTTTCAGTTGCGCCAACATGGGACAAATGTTCGCACCGAGATCCTGGCGGGTCTGACCACTTTTATGACAATGGCCTATATTTTGGTGGTCAACCCGGCGATTCTCGGGATCGATGGCGGCATGGATCTGGGCGCGGTTTTCGTCGCCACAGCGTTATCAGCGGCGTTGGGAAGTCTTCTGATGGGCTTTTTGGCCAACTATCCAGTGGCATTGGCGCCCGGGATGGGGCTTAACGCCTACTTTACGTACACCGTGGTTCTGGGGATGGGCGTGCCCTGGCAGACGGCGCTGGGCGCGGTGTTTGTCTCCGGTGTTCTCTTTTTGCTTTTGACCGTCACAAAGGTTCGGGAAACCATCATCAACGCCATTCCCATAGGCATGAAGCATGCCGTCTCCGGTGGCATCGGCCTGTTTATCGCCTTTGTCGGTTTGAAAAATGCGGGAATCATTGTTTCGAATGAAGCGACGCTGGTCGGATTGAATGCCAATTTGGCTGATCCCCAAGTGTTGTTGACCTTTTTTGGACTTATTGTTACCACTTTTTTCCTGGTGAGAAGGGTGCGCGGAGGGATTTTCTATGCGATGCTGATTACGGCGGCGGTCGGGATGATGGTTGGTGTCGTCCCGTTGCCGAAGGGCATTGTCTCCGCGCCGCCGTCGTTGGCTCCCACTTTCTTCCAACTGGATATTCTTGCTGCGCTGGATTTGGGACTGTTTACGATCATTTTTGCTTTCCTGTTTATCGACCTGTTTGACACGACAGGGACACTGGTGGGTGTGACCAATCAGGCTGGGATGTTAAAGGACGGAAAACTGCCGCGTGCCGGGCGGGCTTTAAGCGCGGATGCGTTGGCGACGATGGGCGGTTCGCTGCTCGGAACTTCCACCGTCACATCTTATATAGAGTCGTCCACCGGTGTGGCCGCTGGTGGCCGCACCGGCCTGACGGCTGTGGCGACGGCAGGATTTTTTCTGTTGTCTGTCTTCTTCTTCCCCGTCATTGAATCGGTGGCCAGCATTGCCGCGATTACCTCGCCGGCCTTGATTGTGGTCGGAGTGATGATGGCAGCCAGCCTGAAGGAAATTCAATGGAAGGAGCTGGCCGAAGCGATTCCGGCATTTCTCACGATGATGCTGATGCCGTTGAGTTTCAGTATCGCCACCGGGATCGCGCTGGGATTTATCGTCTATCCGCTGGCCAAGCTGTTTGCCGGCCAGGGACGGGAAGTGCATCCCATCATGTACGTGCTGGCGGTCCTGTTTGTCCTGCGATTCATCTTTTTGTGAGATAAGAAAAGCGAGAAAACATAAAGTTCAGGTTTGTCTCATATAACAGCACAGAGGAACCCACTGTGCTGTTTTTTCGTGGAGGTGGATGGGGTGCCGCTGCGTTGGTGGGGAAAATGGCGGTTCATCGGGCTTTGGGTGGCAGTTTTGAGTGTCGTCTTGCTCGGCTGGCTTTTGTCTGCCTGGCTTGAGCGGGAAGAGGTGGAAGATCCTTTTTTATCTGCTTACGACGGGGATGTGCTGATTGATCCGGTTGGCAAGCATCTGACGGGCATTTGGCAGTGGGAGGGCGTCAATCGCAGTGACCGGCGGCTGAATGAGGTTGTTTTTCATGTCTATCCGCGGCAATTTCAGTCCGGGATGCCCAATCGTGGTGAGGATTGGGAAATGCTGCTTGGTGAAGCGTCTCTGCCGGGTGGCTATGAGGTTCAACAAGTGCTGGTCAACGGCCGGCCTTCATCCTACCGCCTGGAAGGGACGTTTCTTTACCTGGATGAACTGAATTGGCAAACCAAAGAAAAGTTAGAGGTGTCGATTCACTTTTTTCTTCGTCTGCCGAAAAATGAGGGGCGAATGAGCTATGACCAGCATGCCATCTGGCTGGGGAATTGGTTCCCGCAACTGGCGGTGTATGAGCAGGGGACGTGGCGGGTTGACCCGTACTATCCGGTGGGCGATCCATTTTATAGTCAAGTGGCCGCTTATCATCTGAAGGTCAGTCTGCCGCGGGGGTATACGTTGATTACGACAGGACAGGATCGTGTGCGGGGGACATCGGTTGGCGAATGGGTCCAATACGAGGTCAAAGCCGAACGGGTGCGGGATTTTGCAATGGCCGTCGTGGATCAACATTATGGGCGTCTGCAGGATGTGGTGGGAAATGTGACGGTCAATACCTGGTTTTTGACAAGCGATGATGTGCGGGCTGCTACGCGATTGCACCAGGTGGCTGTACAATCGTTGCAATTTTATGAAGAAAAGTTTGGGCCTTATCCGTATCCAGAATATGATGTGGTCCGAACGGGTGGATTTTTTGGCGGCATGGAGTACCCGGGGTTGGTATTCGTCCAGGGAAAGGTTTTTGCCAATCCAGAGGATCGCTATGGGACGCTGGTGGTGTCACACGAGACGGCACACCAATGGTGGTATGCGGTCGTCGGCAATGATCAGGTGAGGGAACCGTGGCTGGATGAGAGTTTGAGCGAGTTTTCCGCGATGTGGTTTCTCTCTGAGTTTGAACCCGATTTTGGTCAGTTGTATATCCAGGGAAAAGATCGTTTGGTCGCTCACTCTCCTGAGCGTTTGAAGGAGAAAAGTGGCCCCGTTCGCCGTCCGTTGTGGGAGTTTGCGGGTTGGGAAATCTATGATTACGATGTCTATCAGCGAGGCGCGATGGCGCTCTGGAGAGCCTTTCAGCAACTGGGCGCGGATAAAATGACCCAGTTTTTACAAGAATATTATCGGGAATACCAGTTCCGGGAGGCTACAGGAAATGATTTTCAGCGGCTGATGATCCGTTATGCGGGCAAGCAGCAATGGGCGGAACTGGCTGAGCAGTTGCAATAGAAAAACGACTAGGGGAGTCAACATCAGGATGGACAAGTACCTCAAGCTGCTCGGGTGGACGCCGCTTTGGTTGATGATGCTCCTCGGAATCTCTGGATGTACGGGGGGGATGTATGGCCTGTCCGCCATTCAGAACAAGATTCCCAAAGATTGGCAGGCGGATATTCGCGAATTGGTCAGGCTGCAAGAAAGTGCGGTGCTCAGCGGTTCATCGGGTGATTACATGCAGACAATCGATGCGCGCGATCCATATTATTGGCAAGAGCAGCAGCATTGGTTTTCAGATGCTGCTAACTTTGTCAGAGGAAAGAAGTATCGACGGACGGTGTGCGCGTTTTTGAAGAGAGAGGGGAACGATGAAGTAGTGGCGCTGGTCGAACAGCAGATAGGCAACGGGGAACGCGAGTTGGGTGTCCGAGTGCCGATCCGCTTTCGCCGTACGCCTGAAGGATGGAAAGATGCTGATTTGCCGTTTTTGGAAACAAGGGGTTCGCGGACGGTCGTCAAAGTGACACATCCGCGTCTGATCCCCCTTGCCGAAGAGCTGGCCAATGTGTCTGATGATGCGCAAAAGCGGCTGTCAACACTGTATGGCTGGAAGGCGCAGCAACCTGTGACACTGAAACTGTACGGGAAAAAGGGATGGTTTTTGCAATCGGTCAAATGGTCGTTGCCCGACTGGGCGGGTGGCTGGAATGAATACGGTGAATCGATAAAGTTGTTGGTGGATGAACACATCGGCATCTCAGAAGCCGCCAAACGATTTTATCATTCGGCGATCATCCATGAAATGGTGCATAAGATGTTGGGTGAGCTGACCCACGATAACGCCGCCTATTGGCTGCATGAAGGATTGGCGGAACAGACCAGCGCGCTCTGGGATCAAATCCAGGAAAACGATGCGCTCCCCGCCATCCCTCGCTCTGAACGGTGGAGCTGGCCCGCGCTTGCTGCCATCAATCCCGAAGAACTGCCCGCGGCGAAAGCAGTCCGTTATTATCAACAATCGCGCCTAGTTACGGCATTTCTTCTGGAACGGTACGGATATGAAGCGATGCGTGAAGTGTTTGCGTCGCTTCAACAACAACCCTATATCCCCGCAAGCACGGCAGAAAAGTTGGAAGAGGTGAACCGCAGAACTGTCCATGCCCTTGAAAGGGTGTTGGGAAAATCGTTTCAGCAATTGGCTGAAGAATGGTGGCGATGGGTGCCGCGCTGATCTCCCCTTTCGGAAGATGGAAAGATGTGTTTATAATAATAGCTAACGTGACGATTTCGTGACCGGTTGTTGAGATGTAAACTGGTGGAGAAGCCGTGACATAAAAAGAGGAATGGGGAATCAGGATGAGCGTTTGGCTGGCTTTGATATTGCTTTTGCTGGGTGCGGTAGCCAGTACGATTGGCAGCATTGTCGGGTTGGGCGGCGGTGTGATCATCGTTCCAGGTTTGCTATTTCTCAGTAGTTTGTTGCCTTCGCTCGCCGGTGTGACGCCCCAGGTGGCGGTTGGCACCTCACTGCTGGTTGTCGTTTTTACCGCATTATCATCCAGCCTGTCCTATCTGAAGCAAAACAGAGTGGATGTAAAAAGCGGCCTGCTTTTTTTTGTCGCCAGTGGGCCAGCCTCGATGTTGGGCGCTTGGCTCAATCATGGCGTGACTTCTGAGCGCTTCCAGGCCTTTTTTGGTTCGTTTTTAATCTTGATGGCATTCCTATTATCCGCTCGGGATCGGATCCGGCCCCGCAAGGTTAAGTGGCATGTCGAACGATTGTATATCGATGATGCAACTGGACGGGAGCATCGGTATGGCTATAACCATTGGATTGCTCTGGCGGTGTCTGTCATTGCCGGCATCATGGCCGGGTTTTTCGGAATTGGCGGCGGCGCTTTGATGGTCCCGATGATGGTGATCTTTTTTGCCTTTCCACCGCAGCTGGCGACGGCAACCTCGATGTTTACCATTTTATTGACTAGCTCATTTGGCAGCTTGACACACGTGTATTTGGGAAATATCAACTGGCTTTTGGCTCTCTTTCTCATCCCTGGCGCGTGGATCGGCGGGAAGTTGGGCAGCTGGTTCGCTGCGCGCATGTCCGGAAAAGCGTTGATTTGGATGACGAGGCTGGCGATTGCAGGGGTGGGGATCAACCTGTTGATTGAGGGGTTAGTCGCATGAGAGAGCTGGTGATCCATTTTTTACATACCAATGATCTTCATAGCCATTTTGAACAAATGCCCGTCATCGCGCATCAGGTGCGCCTGTTACGCAGGCGTTGGGAGGCGCTCGGGGAGCCGGTGGTCCTGTTGGATCTGGGGGATCACATGGATCGAATGCACCCGCTGACGGAAGGAACGGAAGGACAGGCCAATGTCGATGTCTTGAAGACATTGGGCGTGGATTTGATCACCATTGGAAACAATGAAGGTTTGACGTTTACAAAAGAGCAGTTGGCCAGGTTGTACAAGGAACTCCCGTTTACCGTTCTCCTTAGCAACATGTCAGAGCGGGAGACGGGACAGCCGCCCGCTTGGGCGAAACCGCTTGTGCTCCGCCAGATAGGAGGGATCCGGTTTGGTTTCCTCGGAGTGACGGCAGCTTTTCATGCCTTTTATGACCTGATGGGATGGGAGATGTCGGAGCCGCGGGAGGTGGTGTCTGACTGGATCGGGCGTTACCAGGATCAGGTCGATCAGTGGGTGATCCTCTCGCATATCGGCCTCCACGAAGACATTCGGTTGGCCGAAGTATTGCCGCCAGGGAGTCTGATTTTCGGGGCGCACACGCATCATATTTTTCCTGAAGGCAAGTGGCTGGGCGATATTTTTCTGGCGGAAGCGGGTAAGTTTGGTGAATACCTCGGACACGTCGAGGTGAGATACGATCTCGGCAGGCGACGCGCCGGCCAAATACGTGCCGAACTGATTGATATGAAGCCGACCTTACCGGCCGATCCGGATACACTGGCGGTCATTTCCCGCCATCGCAAGGTGGCAGCCCAGGTGCTTAACCAGCCCACCGCTTGGGTTCCCGAGCGGCTATGCATCCGCTATGA
The DNA here is from genome assembly GCA_947085265.1 of uncultured Bacillus sp. Lineage (GTDB taxonomy): Bacteria > Bacillota > Bacilli > ZCTH02-B2 > ZCTH02-B2 > Bacillus_BB. The sequence goes on from CAMTVR010000008.1 coordinate 32,176, forward strand.
CGCGGAATCTGAACTGGGGAATCTGCTTGCTGACGGTTTGCGCCGGATGACCAACGCGGAAATCGGCCTGGTCAACTCCGGCCAGTTGCTGGGCGACATCGAGGCGGGGATGCTGCGAAAAGGTACTTTACATCAAATCTGTCCTTCTCCGATCAACCCCTGCCGAGCTCGGATCAGCGGTGAGGTGCTGTTAGAAAGTCTAGAACAGTCCTTGCTCAAGGAATTTCAGCAACGGACCATCCACGGGTTTGGCTTCCGCGGCAAGGTGCTGGGGAATCTCAGCACCTCCGGCCTGCGTGTTCAGTATGACCCAAATGGACCACCCTATCAAAAAATAAAACGAGTCTGGGTCGGCAATGAACCGCTCAATCCCCAGAAATTGTATATTGTGGGAATGATTGATATGTTTACGTTTGGCGTCGGGTATCCAGAATTGCAAAAGGGGCTTGATTTTACCTTTTACTTGCCGGAATTCCTGCGTGACATCCTTGAGAAAGATTTACAGGTTCCCAGGTTTGTCAAGGAGGCGCAGCGCCGTCTCTGGGAACCGTTGGCATAATCTTTCCTGGAGAAAGACACCCAGAATTGGACGAAAGGCGAGTGGTATATTGATGAAGATTGTGGACGAGATTTATGCCATGTACCGGAATGTTCTTCGTGGTGACGAAGAGGATATCCTCGCCCTGGTCATGGGGTTATTCCTGGATCACCGCCGGGAAGACTTATTATCGATGATCGAAGGACTCTCAAAAGAGGAGCTTCTGCAAATGATCACGCTGTATACGTACCAGCTCCTGCGGCTGAAACTGGCGCGGGAAGGGATGAGTGACACTTTCGAAAATGAAGAGCAGGTGTTGCGGCGGCATCACTGACGACCCATTCCAAAAATATCTGTGGGAAAACCATGAATCTCAAAACCTGCGCGGTTTTTTATTGACGCTTCTTATGTTCCGTGTTACAATGCAGGTGGTCAGCCAACGAGACCAATGTGGGCCTATAGCTCAGCTGGTTAGAGCGCACGCCTGATAAGCGTGAGGTCGGTGGTTCAAGTCCACTTAGGCCCACCATGCTTCAACGAAGGGGCTATAGCTGTAGCTGGGGGAGCGCCTGTCTTGCACGCAGGATGTCAGCGGGTTCAACCTCTCTTAGCTCCACCCATCCGTCGAGTCGTCTTGTTAGGGCTGGTCAACCAAAGCCACCGGCAGGTGGTTTATTTTTTGTCATCTATTGAAACGCGGCTCATTCTATGGTAACTTAGTCCTCGTTGATGTTGGATTCTCGTGCTGTAGGAACCAGATTCACTGAAAGGGTAAGGAACTCTTTGGACTAACTTTCCCCCGTGGTGAATGCGTAGGTCCTAGCGATTTTTTTCCACACAAAAAACTTGCTAGGAAGGGGGCCGAAAGGTGGCATATTCAACCTTCGGAAGACACGTAGCGGTGGATACGTGGGGTGTCGACTTCGATCTGCTGAATGATGCAAAATTTCTGGAGAAAAAACTGGTCGAAGCTGCGGAACTGGCAGGGGCTACCGTCCTATCGGTACAATCGAAGCAGTTTGAACCGCAGGGTGCAACCGTGCTCGTCCTCTTGTCGGAAAGCCACATTTCGATTCACACTTACCCGGAGAAAGGTTTTGCCGCATTGGATTGTTACACCTGCGGCGAGCTGGTCGATCCACAGGTGGCCGTTGATTACCTGGTATCCATTCTCAAGCCGAAGACGTTCTACCCGAAAATGCTCATGCGCGGGACGGGTCCGATTGAGGTGACCAACCCGTTTGAGAAAAAGGTAAAAGTGGCAACGTAACGTTTCGTTCGTGTAAACTAAACCTCCGTAAAGCGGAGGTTTTTTTAGTCTAGAAAAAAATCGCGTCCTTCGAAAAAAAAGGGGGTGACGAATGGAGGCAAGTTGTGCCATAATATGAATGAGGATTCATTCAACACATCAGGAAACAAAGACGGGTACGTGAAACAAACGGCTCAGATTTTATCGAGGAGGAATGTTCGTGATGCAGAGGCGGATTCAGAAAGCGGCCGTCATCGGCGCCGGTGTGATGGGTTCTGCGATTGCAGCCCATTTGGCCAACGTCGGCATCCAGACCTGCTTGCTGGATGTGGTGCCGAAAGCGTTGACGGATGAAGAAAAAGCGCGCGGCCTGACTCTGGAAGATCCAATGGTCAGGAATCGCTTGGCGTTGCGCGGTGTGGAGAACGCCAAGAAAAACATGGCTTTTTATGATACCGATGACGCCCGGCGGATCACCGTCGGTAACACCGCCGATCACCTTTCCTGGCTGTCTGAGGTGGACTGGATTATCGAAGCGGTGATCGAAAACCTCCAGATCAAGCAACAACTGTTTGCTGAGGTGGAGCAGGTGTGGCGGCCGGGGACAATTGTCAGCACCAACACCTCAGGGGTATCCATTCATCAGATGGTGGAAGGGCGTTCAGAAGCGTTCCAGAAACACTTTTTGGGCACTCACTTTTTCAACCCGCCCCGATTCATGAAATTGTTGGAAATCATCCCGCACCGGAATACAGCTCGGGACATTCTTCAGTTCATGATTCGGTTTTCGGAGGATGTGCTGGGCAAGGGTGTGGTGCTGGCCAAGGATACGCCTAACTTTATCGCCAACCGGATCGGCACTTTCGGGATGATGACGATTCTGCACCTGATGCTGGAGAAAGGATTAGGGCCTGAAGCGGTTGACGAACTGACCGGGCCGGTAATGGGACGGCCAAAGAGCGCCACGTTCCGAACGCTGGACCTGGTTGGCATTGACACCTTTGTCCATGTGGCCAACAACGTGTATGCCAACTCCACCGACGAAGCGGAAAAAAAGGTGTTTGAGGTGCCCGCTTTCATTAAAGAGATGGTGGAAAAGGGCTGGATTGGCCGCAAGGCGAAACAAGGATTTTACAAGAAAGAAAAGAACGAACAAGGAACGCAGTACCTCGTTCTCGATGCGCCCAATTTGGAATATCGCCCACAGCATAAACTTACGTCTCCTGCGCTTGAGGCAGCCAAAGCGGCTTCTGGCCTGAAACAGCGCATCAAGACGTTGCTCTGGGGCAAGGATGATGCGGCGCAATTTGCTTGGGAGTGCACCAAACGGGTCCTTCTCTATACGGCATCCAAGTTGCCAGAAATCGCTGATGACATCGTTGCCGTGGACAATGCGATGAAGTGGGGTTTCAACTGGCAACAGGGACCGTTTGAGTCTTGGGATGCGATCGGGCTTGCGGAAAGCGTGGAGCGGATGAAGGCGGAAGGGGAGACCATCCCTGCGTGGATCGAAAACTTGCTTGCCAGCGGGAAAACCTCTTTTTACGAAAAGACAGAAGAGGGCCTGTATTATGCGGCGCTGGACGGAAGCCGCAAACCGGTGCCTGGGAATCCGAAGCGGATTTCCATCCTTCCGCTGAAAGAGCAAAATCGGGTGATCCGTTCCAACAGCGGCGCCAGCTTGATTGATTTGGGCGATGACGTAGCGCTCCTGGAGTTCCACTCGCCCAACAATGCCATCGGGGCTGACATCGTGGAAATGATAAACAATGCGGCCGATGAAGTGGAGAAAAATTGGCGGGGCCTTGTGATCGCCAACGAAGGGCAAAACTTCTGCGTCGGCGCCAACCTGATGCTGATCCTGATGGAGGCACAGGATGAGAACTGGGACATGATTGATCTCGTTGTCAAGCAATTCCAGGATGCGACAATGCGCTTGAAATACATGCGGCGCCCGGTTGTGGCTGCCCCACACGCGCAGACACTGGGTGGAGGGGCAGAGGTTTGTTTCCCGGCCGCGCTGGTTCAGGCCGCGGCGGAAACCTACATGGGATTGGTTGAAGTGGGTGTCGGTTTGATTCCCGGTGGCGGGGGGACAAAAGAACTGCTTTTGCGCAACCTGGCAACCGTGCCGGAAGGGGCGGGCGTGGATCTGCAGCCGCTGGTTAACCGCACTTTTGAAACGATTGCGATGGCCAAAGTGTCGACCAGCGCCGCGGATGCCAAGAAACTGGGTTACTTGCGGCCGCAGGACCGGATTAGCGTCAACCGGGAACACCAGATCCATGATGCCAAGCAGGCCGTTCTGGAACTGGACGCGCATGGTTACCAGCCGCCTGTGCCACCTAAGATTCGCGTCGTTGGGGAACCCGGCGCCGCTGTGATGAAGTTGGGGGCTTACTCGATGCGGATGAGCGGCTATATCTCCGACCACGATATGAAAATTGCGGGCAAACTGGCGGATGTGTTGGCTGGCGGCAAAGTGCCGGCTGGTACCGAAGTGACGGAACAGTATTTGCTGGATCTGGAGCGGGAAGCTTTTCTCAGCCTGGTCGGCGAACCCAAGTCTCAGGAACGGATGCAACATTTGCTGGTGAAGGGCAAACCGCTTCGCAACTGATGATCTTAGAGATGAAAGAGGATGAAGGATTGGAAGATGATGAAGGAGATTCTAGAAAAGGAGATTCGATGATACGAGGAGGAGAAGCGATGAGAGAAGCCGTGATCGTTTCCGGAGCGCGAACCGCTGTCGGGAAGGCGCCGCGGGGTTCGCTCCGATACACCCGGCCGGAAGAGCTGGGGGCGATTGTCGTCAAAGAGGCGATTCGCCGCGCTCCCGGGTTGAAACCGGAAGAAGTGGAGGATGTCATCATCGGCTGTGCCATCCCCGAGGCGGAACAGGGGATGAACCTGGGAAGAATTGTCGCCATGCGGGCCGGTTTACCCACGTCGGTGGGCGGCATGACCGTCAATCGCTTTTGTTCTTCCGGGCTGCAAACCATCGCCTTGGCTGCCCAGCAGATCATGGCCGGAATGGCGGACGTGATCGTGGCCGGTGGCGTGGAGAGCATGAGCATCGTCCCGATGACCGGCAACAAGATCGCGCCCGACCCTTACCTGGTGGAACACATGCCGCAAATCTACATGTCGATGGGGCACACTGCGGAACAGGTCGCCAAGCGCTACAATATTACGCGCGAAATGCAGGATGAATTTGCGGTACGCAGCCACCGGATGGCCCACCAAGCGATTCGGGAAGGGAAATTCAAGGATGAAATCGTTCCCGTCACCGTCGTCGAGAGGTCGTTTGACGAAAAGAGCGGTCAAGTGTTGGAGCGTCAGAAGCAGTTTGAAATCGACGAAGGAGTCCGCCCCGAAACCACCATGGAGGTACTGGCCAAGCTGCGTCCGGCATTCCAGGTGAACGGGACTGTTACGGCGGGCAATTCTTCGCAGACCAGCGACGGCGCGGCCGCGGTTGTCGTCATGTCGGCGGAAAAGGCGGAAGCGTTGGGGCTTCAGCCTCTGGCCATTTTCCGGTCCTTTGCCGTCGGCGGTGTCGATCCGGAAGTGATGGGCATTGGCCCTGTTGTCGCCATTCCAAAAGCGCTGAAACTGGCCGGCATCACCAAGGATCAGGTGGACCTGTTTGAAATCAATGAGGCTTTTGCCGCCCAAAGTGTGGCCGTGATTCGCGAACTAGATTTGGATCTGAACAAGATCAACGTCAATGGCGGAGCCATCGCATTGGGCCACCCGCTGGGCTGCACGGGGGCTAAGCTGACAGTGCAGCTGATGTACGAGATGAAGCGACGCGGTGGAAAATATGGCGTGGTTTCGATGTGCATCGGCGGTGGCATGGGAGCAGCCGGCGTGTTTGAGTTCCCGGCTTAATGGATACCCGTACCTGTCAATGAGAGTACATTTTGCCCAATATGCAAACCATGCATTCGATAAAATCATGGGTTGGCATCCTTCTTGACGTGAAGTGAAAAATTGTTTAGGAGGGAATTGGAATGAGTACTAAGGTAAAGGTGAAAGGTGCCAGTTTTTTGCTGGAAGAGATTTCGCCAGAACAAGTTTTCACACCGGAGGATATCACCGAAGAACAAAAAATGATCGGGCGTACGGTGCTCGAGTTTGTTGAAAAAGAAATCGAGCCTGTGCGGGAAAAACTGGAGAGCCTGGATTATGACCTGTCGGTTCAGTTGATGCGGAAGGCCGGTCAACTGGGACTGCTCGGGGGGGAGGTGCCGGAAGAGTATGGCGGACTTGATCTGGACAAGATCAGCGCGACCATCCTCAGCGAGAACATGACTCGCGGCGGCTCCTTTGCGTTGACGCACGGCGCTCACATCGGCATCGGCAGCTTGCCCATCGTCCTGTTTGGGAATCAGGAGCAGAAGCAAAAATACTTGCCAAAGCTGGTGACCGGTGAACTGATCGCGGCCTACGCCCTGACCGAGCCGGGTTCCGGTTCCGATGCGCTGGGCGCCAAGACGACGGCAGTCTTGTCAGAGGATGGCAAGCACTATATCCTCAACGGCAGCAAGCAGTTCATCACCAACGGCGGGTTTGCTGACATTTTCACGGTATACGCCAAAGTGGACGGGGAAAAGTTCACCGCTTTCATCGTTGAACGAAACTTTCCTGGCGTAACCATCGGACCGGAAGAGAAGAAAATGGGGATCAAAGGTTCCTCCACTTGTCCAGTGATTTTAGAAGATGTGAAGGTGCCCGTGGAAAATGTCCTCGGGGAGATTGGCAAAGGCCATGTCATCGCATTCAACATCCTTAACATCGGCCGCTTTAAGCTTGGCGTCGGTGCCGTGGGCACGACAAAATGGGCTATCGAGCTGTCTGCCAAATACGCCAATGAGCGCAAGCAGTTCAAGGTGCCAATCAGCAGCTTTCGCTTGATCCAGCAGAAACTGGCGGAAATGAACATCGCCACTTATGTCAATGAATCCACCGTTTATCGTACTGCTGGCCTAATCGATCAGGCGTTGGAGGGACTGGATTCCAACGCGCCGGACATCGGTGTGGTGACCGGCAAGCGGATTGAAGAATACGCGATTGAGTGCTCGATTAACAAGGTGTTCGGTTCCGAAGTCATGGACGCTGTCGTGGATGAGGGAGTCCAGGTTCATGGAGGATACGGCTATATCCAAGAGTATCAAGTGGAGCAGATGTACCGTGACTCCCGGATAAACCGGATTTTTGAAGGGACCAACGAAATCAACCGCCTGCTGATTCCGGGAACGCTGATCAAGAAGGCGATGCGCGGTGAACTTCCTTTGCTAGCCGCGATCCAGAATCTGCAGAAGGAGCTCATCACTTACATGCCGACACCGGCAGAAGGCCTGCTGGGTGCGGAAAAGACACTGATCGATGCAGCCAAAAAGATGACATTGATGGTTGCCGGACTGGGCGTTCAGAAGTACCAGACCAAGTTGGAGCAGGAACAGGAGCTTCTGGCTAACGTGGCAGACATGATCATCGCCATTTACGCGATGGAATCGGCATATCTGCGGACGTTGAAAGCCATTTCTCGCGATGGTGAAGCGGCGCATCAAAACAAAATCGACATGACACGCGTGTATGTACACGAAGCTTTTGATCAAGTGGAGCAACTGGCACGCGAATCGCTCGCCGCGATCAGTGAAGGCGATCAACTGCTCACACAGCTGTCCATCCTCAAGAAACTGACCCGCCGCAATCCGGTGAACACCATTGCATTGAAAAGGGCCATTGCCGAGCGTGTCATTGAAGCAGAAAAATATGTCAGCTAAATCATCCATCCGTTCAAGTGCCGCAAATGAGGGGCATTACTGGGTAACGGTGTAAATTGAAGAACATTCGTCAGTGATCAAGGGGTTGTACCGTCAGAGGCAACCCCTTTGCTGTTCACTTCATACCCGGCCCCGGGCACGTTTGCGGATCAGGTGGCTGGGAAAGAAAATCTGTTTTTTCCGCCCGGAAGCTTTGTCCGAGCGGCCGCCGCTTTTGGAGGGATGGATGAGAAGGAATCCCAAAATGGCAGCAAAAGCCACCAGACCGGCCACCGATGCCAACATCACGGTCCTGGAGATGTCCATCAACCAGCTGAACACGGGCGGCCCGATGGCCACACCCAAGAACCGGACACTGCCGTAAATCGAAGTGATCATGCCCCGTTCTGCCTTGCGCACGGCTCCTGTGATAAAACTGTTCAAACAAGGCAAAACGGCGCCGGTGCCAATGCTGCCCAGCGTGATCAGGCCAACAAACAGATAGAGGTTCTTGAAAAAAATGGCCAGCGCCAGGCTGCCCGCAAGAGTGAAAAGTCCAGAAATGATCAGGAATTTCATCAGCTTTCCGTTTTTTCGGATGAGGGAACCGGTGACAAAGGAGGTCACCACCATACCAAGCAATGGGATCGCCAGCACGCCTCCCTTCCACACGCCGTCAATCTGATGCTGGGATTCGAGGACATCAGACAGGTAAAACAGGATGCCGAACAGCACAAACAGCCCAGCCGCACCGGCAAAAAATGCGCTCAGCAACCATCGTCCTTCCCGTTTGAAGATTTCCCCCAGAGCATGAATATATTCGCGCAGGGAAGGCGATTTTTCTTTTTGTGCCGGTTCCTTCACCATCAACCCAACCATCAGTGCGGAAATGGCACATAGGATGGGGAAGGCAAAAAAAGCGGCCCACCAGGCGATCAGCCCAAGCAACGAACCGGCAATCGGACTGATCACCTTGCCCATCCCGTTCGCTGATTCCGACAAGCCAAGCGCCCTGCTTTGCGCCCCACCTTTGAACAGATCGCCGAGCAAAGCCATGGCGATGGGGGCCGTACCAGCAGCTCCCAGTCCTTGCAAGGCACGACCTGCTATGATCAGTGCATAAGGTTTATCCACCCATAGAGCGGCAAAACCAGCCAGCAGTCCTCCGGCGCCATAAAGCAGAACAGAAGGGATGATGATCGCCTTGCGGCTGATACGATCGGAGAGAAAGCCCGCAAGGGGGATGACAATTCCGGCCGTGAGCGAAAACAACGTGATCAACAAGCTGACCTGAAACTGGCTCACTTTCAAGGCAGATTTTATCTGTGGCAATACGGGAATGAGCATGGAATTGCCCAGCACCATAATCAAGGGGACGCTGGTCAGCGCGACTAAGTCTTTGGTTTTGCCGTATGATTTGCTTTCAGCCACGGGAATACTCCTCTTTTTTTCTCATGTTCTCCTAGGAAAACGGCAACTATTCAACCGTTTTGCACCTTCCTTTCAAAGGGTTACAATGTCAGTAGGTACAGTGGCATTTTTGAGAAAATGGAGGGATCCATGATGAAAATGTTCAGCCGGCCCTTGGGGATGTGGCAGACCAATTTCTATCTCCTGGTCAACGAAGAGACCAATGAAGCGGTGGTGATTGATCCTGGATATGGGGAAGAGGAGATTTTGGCGTTAATTAAACCTTATCAGGTCAAAGCGATTTTGCTCACGCATGCCCATTTGGATCACATAGGCGGCTTGGCGAGAACCAAGGAAGCGACGGGTGCACCCATTTATATCCATGAAGTTGTTAAAGATTGGTTGGTTGACCCTAGGCTCAACATGTCCGTATCGTTTGGCAATCCGATTCAGGGACCTCCCGCAGACGAGCTGCTTCAGGATGGCCAACGCCTTACATTAGCGGGATTGGAAATGGAGGTTCGGCACACTCCCGGACATACACCTGGTTGCGTTTCTTTTGTGATGGATGGAGTTGTCTTTGCGGGGGATACCCTGTTTCAGGGTTCGATTGGCCGGACCGATTTTCCTGGCGGAGATTTTGATCAATTGGCGCGCTCGATACGTGACAAACTGTATACCTTGCCTGATGAGACCATTGTCTATCCAGGGCACGGTCCAGCCACCACGATCGGAGAGGAAAAACGGTATAACCCGTTTGTCCGTGCATAAAATCGGCCGGCTGATCCAATCTAAGGTTAGATGTCGAGTCGAACATGCATGTTCAGTGCTCCTGGGAGGTGCGACCGTTGAGATTGGAGCCGCCACAGCGCAGCATTTTGGTGACATTTTCCTCTTTTGATCAAGCAGAGAAGGCCGTCGCTGAGCTAAGAGAACATGGTTTTGAGATGGTTCAGATTGACGAGGTGAGCATGGATCCTGGTGAGCCAACCGACGCCTTTCATAACCTCATCACAGGAAAAATGCCAGGCCTTGGAAACGTGGTGCTGGGAACCGATTTTACAAGTCGGGATGCGGCCGTCATGCTTGCTACTGACCCAAGCGCCAGTGGAATGGCAGATGGCAGTGAATTGGAAATCACGCGCAATGTGCTGGTCACTGTTGTTGCCGATGAAAAGGAATTACCTCGTGCTCGACAGATCCTTCACCGACACGGGGGAATTTATTAAAATTCATTATTAAGAAACAATGAATTTATTTTCACTTTGTCATCATTTGTTAAGATAGCCTCAAACATGGTATACTACCATTTGGGACATCCCATTCCAATACCAGGAAGCAAGGAGGATGAGGGAATGCCTAAAGGTGCAACAGAGACCAAGACACTGAAGGTAGGTGACAAAGCACCTGACTTTACGCTAAAAGCGACAGGTGATCGCACCATTACCTTAAGTGACTACTTTGGCAAGAAAAATGTTTTTATCGCGTTTTACCCGCTGGATTGGACGCCTGTCTGAGGGGCACAAATGCCTTCATACGAGGACGATCTGCCTCGTTTTGAAGAGTATGATACCCAAGTTTTGGGTATTAGCGTTGACAGCATTCCGAGTCATGAAGCTTGGCAAAAATCGATCGGCGGGATTACCTATCCGCTTCTTTCAGATTTTTATCCGCATGGAGAGGTTGCCCAAAAATACGGCGTCTTGCGGGAACAGGGGATGAGTGAACGGGCGCTTTTCATCATCGATAAAGAGGGGATTATCCGCTTTATCGACGTGCATCCCATCGATCAACAGCCGGATAACGAAGAATTGTTTGAGGTTCTTCGCAAGCTCTAACATCTCAGTGTGAATGCTCGTTACGACAGGTTCTTCAAAAGAGCATGTACACCCTTGTACATGCTCTCTTTCCCGCTGCTAAAGATAGAAAACAAAGGCATGCAAAAAAAGGAAGAATTTACCTAACATTTATAAAAATTTCTGCAAAGGAGGGGAAAGAAATGGAAATGTCGCGAAAAGCGATCCCTTATACGCCCAATGACAAATCGCTTGCCGAGCTGACGATCGCCATCGTGTCTACAGCCGGCGCTCATCTGAAAGAACAAGAGCCGTTCAACACCGAAGGGGATGACACTTACCGAATCATTCCTGGAGATGTCTCGTCGAATCAGTTTACAGTGACGCATGGTGCCCCGAAGGAACATTACAACACAGATGAACCGAAGAAAGACATCAATGTGATTTTTCCCATTGACCGGTTGCGTGAACTGGCTGCAGAAGGTTATATCGGCGGGGTGGGGGATAAGCACATCACGATGATGGGGTATGCGATGCGTCTGAAGAAGATCGTTGAGGAAACGGTACCTGCCGTGGCCAAGGAGATTACCCGTTCCAAGGCTGATGGGGTGATTTTAACCGCTGGGTGACCCTTGTGCCATCGTACCGTGGTCACGGTACAGCGTGCGATTGAAGCCGCCGGCATTCCGACGGTCCTGGTCACTTTAGATCCTGATCAGTCCGGTGTGATGCGTCCACCGAGGGCGATTCATCCGAAAGGATTCGCTTTCGGTCACTCGTTAGGCAAGCCTTTTGACATTGAGACGCAAAAAGCGGTGATCAAAGCGGCCCTGGAGCAACTGGTTATCAAGCAGGAACCGGGTCAAATCCACTTTATGGATTTCCCAAGTTATTGACGCGTCCGTAATGTGCCAAACGCGACTGGGAAAAAAAGAAACAGCATGCAAAATGCGCAGAACGACGGTCATCTGGCATAAAGAGCCGCTTCCTTCCTTCGCTTGCGAATGCTTGCCGGCATTTCGACAGAGAAGGATTGAAAATGGCTCTTTTTTAACATCTTGGCCGTGTTCCCGGGCCGCTTCCAGTGGTATAATGGAAACCAAAAGGAGCGAGAAAAGACGGGACGCGCCCACAAAAGGAGCAAGATGCCGTGGCCAGGCTGATGGATCTCAAAGTGGACTTTGCATTCAAACAGCTCTTCGGCAAGCCGGGGAACGAGGAACTTCTGCGGGCGTTTCTGAACGCCGCCCTAAGTACCACAGCACTTTCCACCTGTACGAAGACGAGGAACGGTTTCCACTGACTGATGTGTTGGAGATTCACTTCATGGAACTGCCGAAACTGATGGCGCAGTGGGAGCGGCGGACTGTCAGTCCGCACACCAATGAACTGGCAAAATGGCTGCTCTTGCTGGAGGCGGACGAGCACGCAGAGATCCGCAAGGAACTGGAGGTGATTGCGATGAAAGATCCGGTGATGAAACAGGCGTTTGAAGCATGGGAAAACTTGAGCCGCGACCCGAAGAAGTGGGTGGAGTATGAATCCCGGCTGAAAGCGATACTGGACGAATCGGCGTTTGCGAAGGAGATGGAAATTCGGCAACAACGGGCGGAGCAGCAGGCGCGGGAGAAAGGACTGGCGGAAGGTGAGCGTCAGAAGGCAATCGAAGTGGCAAGAAACTTGCTGGCGATGGACATGCCGGTGGATGTGGTGGTAAAAGCCACGGGATTGCCGGCAGAGCAAGTGGAAGCATTGAAAAAACAGCTTCATTGACCGTGGATCTGGATCTGCGTCTATGCTCATGTTGCAGCGGCTGAAGCGATTGTTTATGTATAGTACGCTTTGGTCCAGGATATGGAATGTCGTCCGGAGAGGCAGTCCTCACTCACGTCCCCGAGTCACCGTTTGTAGATTTATGTGCTTCTTTCAGCTGTCAAGGGGACCGTTCTTGTGGGAAATGCATCAGAATTGGGTCGATTGGAGAAGCATTTCATGTTAGGGCTCTCCTTGTTCTGGATCTCCTTTCCCTGAAGAAAGGGGATCCATTTTCTGTCGCCGGTATTTTAAGAAATCGATGAACAGTTGGATCTCTCTGATTTCCTTTTCGTCTAAATCCTGCATCTCCAATTCCTGCATCCATGTGTAGAAGCCATTTGTTTCCCTGACGGTATGGACAGAGACATCCTTTTCCGCCCCTAAAACCAGCCAGTCGAGAGAGATGTCAAAATAGTTGGTCAGTGTAATCAGCGTGTCTGCGGTCGGACTGACCTCTCCTTTTTCAATTCTGCTGAGATTGGCTCGCGAAATTCCAGTGGCACGAGCCAGTTGTTCCAGGGTGAGTCGATGAACCTCTTTACGCAGGTAACGCAGGCGCTCTCCGAGAGAATCCATTTTTTGATTCTGTTCAGACAACCTAGTTCTTCCTTCCGCGATTTACTCAAGTGGTGTTGGCGAATTCCCTCATGAGGGAAGTTTATGTTGAAAAATCCCTCAAAAGGGATTATAATAAAACATGTGGCAATGATTTGTAATTCATTCCAGGTAGTTTCATTATACAATGAAATCCCTGTGTCTCACAAAGGGAGAATCAACTGCCTGGTGTCGGGAAAGGGGAAGGGGATGTGGAACGGCGGAGGAAACTGACACCATTTGGTTTACGGGTGAAAAAACGGCTGCTGGATCTGGGGATGACGCAAAAAGAGTTTTGCCGCCTGCACCAAATACCGGAGAGCCGCTTCAGTGAAATGCTGACTGGAAAAAAGACCGGGTTAAAATACCAGCGGCGGGTGGCGCAGCTGTTGGGAATTAGTGAAGGATGCGGTGAGGGGTGGCAGGACGAGAAACGGGTTTAATTTGTCCGATTCTTTCAGGATGAGATACAGCTGCCATTCCATTTCGCATAAATATTTGTTTTTTTTCTCTCTCAAGCCTGATATAATATGGACAGCGCTTGTTGCGATCCATTCTTAATGGACAACTGTATATGGGGTTCCGTGGTGCCGTTTGGAGGAGCTCCAAATGGCTTAAAAGGGAAGTTCGGTGAAAATCCGACGCGGTCCCGCCACTGTAACAAGGAGTGGCATCGCCGAATGGACCCACTGTTTTCTGCGCTGATGGAAAATGGGAAGGGCGCGATGCTGCGTTTGTACTTGGAGCCAGGAGACCTGCCATGGAACGATGCAACCGGACTCACGCGGATGGGGAGGTGTATGCAGATAAGATGATGGGTGACGTGGCATCTTTTCCTTGCGGGAGGATGCTTTTTTTGTTGTTTTTGCAAATGAGTGAATGAAAAAAGGATGGGGGTGCGATGCATGCAGAGAATTGGCTTCTGGTTGTTGTTGGCGCTCGGCTTGACCCTGTTCTTTTTCACAGTGTCTCCACAGGAGGCTTACGCGATGCACATCATGGAGGGATTTTTGCCTCTTCGCTGGAGCCTTTTCTGGTACGCTGTGTTTTTGCCCTTTTTCTTCCTAGGGCTGCGTTCCTTGGCGCGGGTGGTGAGGGAACATCCGGAAGCCAAACTGTTTCTCGGGTTGGCCGGCGCTTTTGCCTTTGTCCTTTCGGCGTTGAAAATGCCGTCGGTCACCGGCAGCAGCTCTCATCCAACTGGGATGGGTCTTGGGGCCATGTTGTTCGGGCCGCAGGTGATGTGCGTCCTGGGGAGTCTGGTTTTGCTGTTTCAGGCCTTGTTCTTGGCGCACGGGGGGTTGACGACGCTGGGAGCCAATGGGTTTTCGATGGCGGTTGTCGGCCCGTTTGCCGCCTATGGCCTTTTTCATCTCATTCGGAAAATGAGCGGGGGGCAGAAGCTGGCCGTTTTTGTGGCCGCTTCACTGGGAAACTTGGCCACCTATGTGGCGACATCTTTCCAGCTGGCATTGGCTTTCCCGGATGCAGTAGGCGGCGTGGTGGCCTCATTCCTCAAATTTGCGGGCATATTTGCCGTGACACAGGTACCACTGGCCATCAGTGAGGGGATTTTGACGGTGTTGGTCTGGAACTGGCTGGTGTCGCAGCAGCCGAACGTACTTCAGACCCTGTCTATCTTGCAAAAGAGAGGCATGGGAGGAATAGAGGTATTAAGACATAAAGGAGGAGTATAAGGGAGGAGTTGAGACATGAAGTGGCAGGGATGGAGGCTGAACGCACTGCTCATCGGACTGCTCGTAGTGTTGGTGGCGGGGCCGCTGCTGTTAGTGAAAAATACAGACTTTGGTGGTGCTGACATGAAAGCGGCGGAGGCGATTACTGAACTTGCACCAGATTATCAACCGTGGTTTGAACCGCTGTTGGAGCCGCCCGGCTCGGAAGTGGAGAGTTTCCTGTTTGCATTACAGGCGGGGATTGGGGCGGCCATCATTGGGTACATCGCCGGCCTGTTGCGGGGCCGCTCGGAAAGAGGCCGGACGCGAGGTGGTCCGTTCCAGTGAGGTTGCATCTGGATACCCTGGCCTATACCAATCGTTTACGGGGGCTGCCGCCTGAACAGAAGCTGCTTTTTGCCGGTGGAACGTTGATGATTGCGCTGCTCAGCCATCCGCTGGTGCAGGTTGTTGTGTTTTTGTGGATGAGCGGTTGGATTGTGGCATATGCCAGGATTCCGTTAAAAATGTATGCCGGTTTGTTGAGCTTGAACACCGCATTTTTAATGATGAGTTTGCTAGCCTTGTGCATCTCATGGACACCCACACGACAAATGACGGCAGTGGTTGCTGATGTCTGGGCCGGTTTCCGCTGGGGAGAGTGGTACGTGTACCTCAGCCGGACGGGAGTGACGCAGGCGCTGCAAGTGGCCATCCGCGCAGTGGCCGCTGTCTCATGCCTCTATTTTGTCTTGTTGACCGTGCCTTTTGCCGAGCTGTTGCAAGTGATGCGCCGGCTGCGCGTGCCGACGTTGGTGACCGAACTGCTGCTGGTGATGTACCGATTTGTCTTTGTCCTGCTAGAGACGGCGGAACAGGTTTGGGTGGCCCAGGTTTCCCGCGGCGGATACCGGGGATTTCGCAAAGGGATGAGCGACCTGGGGCGGCTGATTGTGAAGCTGTTTGTCCGTACCACCGAGCGGGTTCAACAGTTGACAATGGGGCTATCTGCCCGGGGTTTCACGGGCCAGTTGCAGGTGGTTAGCGCAGTTCGTTTTCAACCGTCCCGCCGCTATGCGATGGAAGCGATGGCCGGCTGGTTCCTGTTGTTGTCCCTGGAATGGTGGTTGAGGACCAATGGTGGGTGAGGACGGGATGAGATGACCCAGTGGTTGTTGGAGCTTGAGGAGGTGCACTTTGCCTATCCCGGAGCGGCAGAGAAGGCCCTGCATGGTTTGAGCATATGCGTTCCCCCGCGGAAGAAGTGTGTCCTGCTGGGGCGCAACGGGTGTGGTAAATCGACGTTTCTGTTGCACGCCAACGGCATTTACCGTCCACAACGCGGAGTGGTGAGGTGGCGCGGGCAGGCGTTCCGTTATGAGCGCAAATGGCTGGCAGAGATTCGCCGCAAAGTGGGACTTCTGCTGCAAGATCCCGAGCAGCAGTTTGTGGCCGGCACCGTTGCAGAAGATGTTTCCTACGGTCTCTGCAACCTTGGGTTGCCAGAAGCGGAGGTCAAACGGCGTGTGGCAGGCATTTTGGAACAATTTGGTCTCGAGCGTTTGGCCCAATGTCCCCTTCATCATTTGAGTCTGGGGCAAAAGAAGTGGGTTGCTTTGGCGGGGGTGATGGCGGTGGAACCGGAATTGCTGCTGCTGGATGAGCCCACCGCCTCATTGGATCCGTGGCATGAGAAACGCTTGATCAAGGAATTGAACCGCCTTCACGAAGCAGGGACAACCATTCTCATGGCTACGCACGATCTGGATCTTGCACTGGCGTGGGGAGAGTGGATCTTTGTCATGGATCAGGGCCGGTTGGTGTTGGAAGGTCCTTCCGAAGAGGTGTTTTCCCGACGAGAGGTGTTGACAGAGATCAAGCTCGGCGTGCCGCTGCTTGCGGAAATCTGGCAAGTGCTGCAGGAAGCGCGGGGTCAAACAGGGCTTGCTCCGGAGCGGGGAATGCCCCGCACGGTGGAGGAGTTGCGGCGGTTTTTGCTGGCAAGTCTGGACGGCACAAGCAGATAGGACATAAACCGTGATGAATGACTGAGACTGGCTCGATTTGTGGTCGGTGGTAAAGGATCAGGAATTGGTTTTTGGCTAGAGGTTAACTTGGATGAGAGGGGTTGCATGGTGCGCGAGGAGGAGCATTTCCGGCCGCTGTTAAAGCCGGGGGAGATTTACGAACGAAGTTTTGCCATCATTCGACAAGAGATGGGAGCTCACGCTTTTACGGCAGAGCAGTTTTCCGTGGTTCAACGGGTGATTCACGCCACAGCCGATTTTGAATTGGGCAGAAGTCTTGTCTTCCATCCCGCCGCGATCCGGGAAGGGGTTAAAGCCATCCGGGCCGGGAAAGGCGTGGTCACCGATGTGCGGATGGTGCAGGCCGGGCTTTTGAAACGGGTGTTGCAGACCTTTGGAAATTCGATTCGCTGTTGGATCGGGGAGGAGGCAGCGGTTGAACTGGCTCGCAAGGAGGGAATCACTTGCGCCATGGCGGGCATTCGCCTGGCTGCGCCTTACTTGGAAGGAGCGGTGGCCGTGGTGGGCAATGCGCCGACAGCTCTGATTGAACTGGTGCGCCTGGTGCGGGAGGAAGGCGTCCGGCCTGCGCTGATCGTAGGCGTGCCGGTCGGTTTTGTTTCGGTGCAGGAGTCGAAGGAGTTGTTGATGGGCCTTATGGATGTTCCTCATGTTACCAACCGGGGACGAAAAGGAGGCAGTCCGACGGCGGCGGCGATCGTCAACGCTTTAGCCCTCATGGCGCGAGGGGAGGATGGCAAGGGATGACCAACCGGATTCTGATCATCGGCATGGGCGCCGAAGGACCCGAGAGTTTGCCTGCTCTTTTATACGAGCGGATTGTCTGTTGTGACATCCTGTACGGCGGGCGGCGTCATTTGGCACTGTTTCCCAAGTGTCAGGCGGAACGGGTCGTGATCGGAAACAATCTTCCGGAAGTGGCGGCGAACATGCAGGCTAATTTGCATCGCCGGCAAGTGGTGCTGGCCTCGGGGGACCCCAATTTTTTTGGCATTGCCGACTATCTTTACCGCCATGTGGGCAGAGAACACCTGGAAGTAATCCCTTATTTGAGCAGCATCCAGCTGGCCTTTGCCCGTATTCGGGAGTCTTGGCATGACGCTTATCTTGGAAGCCTTCACGGACGAAGCGGAGCCAGAGTGGTGGCGTGGGCCAGCCGCTACCCGAAGGTGGGTCTCTTAACGGACAACGTCAATCATCCCGCGGCGATTGCAGCCCGGTTGCTGGAAGCGGGCATTCGAAATTTGACGATGGTGGTGGCGGAAAACCTCGGCACGTCAGAGGAACGGATCACCTATGGACGACCGGAAGAACTGGTGCTCAAAACCTTCTCACCGCTGAATGTCGTGATTCTCTTGCGGGACGGTTTTCAGGCGGCGGGAGCGCGGTTTGGCGTGGTGGAAGAGCCCCTTGTGCCAGGATTCGGAATTGACGATGCGGCGTTTTACCAACAAAAGCCCGAAAAAGGCCTGTTGACCAAAAAGGAGGTGCGGGTGATCAGCCTGGCCCAGATGCAAATCCGCCCGGGAAGCGTCGTATGGGATGTCGGGGCAGGTTCTGGTTCGGTGGCGGTGGAGGCAGCTTTTTTTGCCGGTCCTGGCGGGACGGTGTATGCCGTGGAGAAAAACGGAGAAAATGTGGCCAACATCCGGAAAAATGCGGCAAAGTTCCACTGCCATATTGAGGTCATTGAGGGTGAAGCGCCAGAGGCGCTGGCTGATCTGCCCGCACCTGACGCCGTTTTTGTCGGAGGGTCGGGGGGAAAGCTGGCCGGCATCATCCAGCTTTGTTCGCAACAATTGCGGGCGAAAGGGCGCCTCGTGATCAATGCGGCCACCTTGGAACATCTGGCGGAGAGCATGGCGCTCTTGAAGGAAAAGGGATTCTCCCTTGAGGTGATCCAAGTGAATATTGCCCGCAGCAGGCCGATCCTGTCGCTGACTCGTTTTGACGCATTGAATCCCGTCTATGTAATCACGGCTGAAAAAGGGGGAGAACGATGAAAACGGCAGGAACCCTGTATGGCATTGGCGTCGGTCCGGGAGAGCCGGAGTGGCTGACGCTGAAAGCCCGCCGCCTCTTGCGGCAGGTGCCGGTGGTGGCCTATCCGAAGAGCTGTTCGGCGGCGACAAGTTACGCTTTGAACATTGTGGCAGACATTTTGGATGCGTCTCGTCAGAAGTTGCTTGGGCTTTCTTTTCCGATGACGGGACATGCTGAGGAGCGGCAGGAGGCGCGCGTGCAAGCAGCGCGCCAGTTGGGGGAGATTTTACTTTCGGGACAGGATGTGGCATGGATTACAGAAGGGGATCCGCTGTTATATAGTACCTTTATTCATGTGATGAAGGAGATTGAAAGAGAGAATCCAGCCATCCCTGTGGAGATTGTGCCGGGCATTTCTTCCATCAATGGGGCGGCCGCCCAGCTGAGATTGCCGCTGGTGGATGGCGATGAGCGTCTGGCCGTCGTGCCTGCCAGCGATAACCGGCAGCAGATCAAGGAACTGATCGATGCTTTCGACACCGTTGTGTTCCTCAAGGTGGCCAAAGTGCTGGATATGATGGTGGACCTGCTTGAGGAGCTGAATCGGTTGGATTCGGCGTGGGTGGCGACCAAGGTTTCCTCCGGGGAAGAACGTCTCATCCATGATGTGAAACGTCTCAAGGGTGAGAAGCTGCCCTATTTTACCCTAATGGTGGTGAAAAAGGAGGCGAAGTGAATGGCTGGACGGCCGATCGAATCCGGCAAGGTGTATATCATCGGTGCGGGGCCGGGGGATGTCGAGCTGATCACGGTACGTGGCATGCGCATCATTCGTCAGGCGGATCTCATCCTGTATGCCGATTCCCTCGTGAGTGAAGCGCTGTTTGCAGATCGCAAGCCGCAAGCGGAAGTGCTGAAAAGCTCGGGGATGCACCTTGAGGAGATGGTGGCGTGCATGGTCGAGCGGGCCAGGGCCGGACAGGTGGTGGCCCGCGTGCATTCCGGTGATCCTTCTGTTTATGGGGCGGTGTTGGAGCAGATCCGTTTGTTAAAGCGTGAAGGGGTGCCTTTTGAGATTGTGCCGGGTGTCAGCTCTGCTTTTGCTGCGGCGGCCGCTGTGGGTGCCGAGTTGACGGTGCCGGAAGTGAGTCAGACGGTCATCTTTACGCGCACGTCGGGCCGTGCATCTCGGATGCCGGAAGGGGCCGAATTGCATGAGGTGGCCAAAATTCCCGCCACCCTGGCCATTTTCTTGAGCGCCGCTTTGGTCAACCGCGTGGTGTCGGAATTGCGGCTGGCAGGTCTGGACGAGACGACCCCGGTGGTGGTGGCAGAGCGGGTCAGCTGGCCTGATGAACGCATTTTCCATACCACGTTGCGGGATTTGGAGCAGACGATCAAGTCCAACAAGATTACCCGCCAGGCGATGATCTTGGTGGGCAAGGCGTTGGATCGGGAGTTGTTGAAGACAGGAGCAGTTCCTTCCCGTCTCTACGACAAAACGTACAGCCATCTGTTCCGCCGCGCGAAGAGGTGAACGGAGTGAAAAGCGGATCGTCAATGGCCTTTGCCGCTGTCACGCGCCGCGGGGTGCAGACCATGCTGCGTCTTTATGACAGCATGCCCGAGGCCGATCTGTATGTGCCGGAAAAATTTGCTGTTCTGGCGGGAGATGTTTCGGGAGCTTCCAGGACGGTTCGCCCCTTTTCCGCCCTCAAAGTGGTTTTGCCGGAACTTTTTCGGGGATATCGGCAGCTGGTGCTGTTCACCTCGTTGGGTGCGGCCACCCGTTTGCTCGCTCCTTTGCTCGTGGACAAGCGGCGCGATCCGGCAGTGGTTGTGGTGGATGAGGGAGGGAGCTACGCGATCAGCCTTCTCTCTGCTCACCTTGGCGGAGCCAACGATTTGGCCCGTAAGGTGGCGGCATATCTGGGCGCGCAGCCTGTGATCACGACGGCCTCTGACCTTCAGGGAACTTTGGCAATAGATCTTCTAGGGAAAAAGTGGGGCTGGCACCTGGAACTGGAGGAAAACCTGACCCGCGTCTGTGCGGCGGTGGTGAATGGGGAACCTGTGGGCGTGCTGCAGGAAAGTGGCGAAAAGCTGGATGCGTTTGATGGTGAAAACCTTTTTTTCTACGCCTCGTTGGAGGAAGCGGTTAAGTTTTTTCCCCGGATGTGCGCCTGGGTCATCATCACGCATCGGTTGCTCGAAGAGGAGATCCAGGCATTGCAGGACAGGATGATCATTTGGCGGCCCCGCTGCCTCGTTCTCGGGGTGGGGTGCAGCCGGGGGGCATCGGCGGAGGCGATCGAATCTCTGATTCGGCAGACGCTTGCGGCGCATCGCCTTTCTTTTCACAGCGTGCACACGCTGGCCAGTATTACGTTGAAACAGAATGAACCGGGACTGCTCCAGGTGGCAGAGCGTTTTGGCTGGCGATTGCAGTTTTATGAGGCGACAGCGTTGAACCGCGTGCCGGTCGCGCATCCATCGGACGTGGTGTACCGCGTGACAGGAGCTTATGCTGTGAGTCAGCCAGCCGCCGTCCTGGCCGCGGGAGGCGGGCCGTTGTTAGTGGAAAAGGTGAAGAACGACCAGGTGACGTTGTCAGTCGCCCTGAGAACATAATGAAGGAGAGGAGAAAACATGCACGTTGTCCTGTTCATCGGGCACGGCAGTCGGGATCCGGAAGGCTGTGAGGAGTATCGACAAATGGTGAAGGTGATGGAAGATCGGCTGAAAGGGATTCGGATGGCATCCTGCTTTTTGGAGTTTGAACCGCCAAATGTCCAGGAGGGAATTGATCACTGTGTTGCCATGGGCGCCACCGAGATCACAGCCATTCCGGTCATGCTTTTGGACGCGCAGCACTTTACCCGGGATATCCCGGCAGAACTGGCATTGGCCCAGCAACGGCATCCCCATCTGACGATCCGTTATGGGGCGCACCTGGGTTTTCATGAAAAGTTGATGGATGTGCTGCTGGAGTGCCTGCAGGAGGTCGGTGAGGATCCGTTCCAAGATAACAGCGACGCTGCAGTGCTCATGGTGGGACGAGGGAGCAGTGATCCGGTGGCCAATGCCAATTTTTACAAAATGTCTCGCATGTTGTGGGAGCGTACCTCTTATGAAACGGTGGAAAATGCGTTTATTGGCCTGACACGTCCCACCCTGGAGGAAGGACTGGCGCGTTGTTTCCGCTTGGGGATGAAGCGGGTGGTGGTGGCCCCCTATTTTCTGTTCACGGGCAGGCTGTACAAAAAGATCCGGCGGATCGCGCTGCAGACAGCAGCGGCAAACCCTGGGACGGACATCAAGATCACCCGTTACTTTGGCCTCCATCCCAAGGTTTTTGACGTGCTTGAACAGCGAGTGGAAGAAGCAGTGAATGGGCGTTTTACTGCCTATGATCACGACTGGATGCGCGGACTGGCGGAAGGGCGCTACGGCAAGCGGGAGGGGCATCATCACGGTCATCACCACCACCACCATCACCATCACGCTCACGAAAACGGCGCTCATGACCACGGTCATCATGACCACCACTATCATGACTACCGCCATGATGACGATCACCATCATGGTCACGGCCACGTTGATCGTCGGTCTCATGACCTTGATGATCACACTGCGGGTGCTCGCCATGCGCATCAGGCAGTCCCCGGCAAGGGATAGTACAGACCGGGGAACGATTCCCAGACAACGTGCGGTTTTGGAACCTATGGTGAGGTGGGGGTGACAGGATGAAGCGGAAAGGAAAAATTTGGATTATCGGTCTCGGGCCTGGGAGTGTGGAATTGTTAGCCCCCAAAGCCAGGGAGGCGATTGAATCCGCGGAGGTGGTGATCGGTTACCAGGGATATGTGGATTTAGTGGATGAGCTTCTGCGTCATCAGGAGGTGATTGCCAGGCCGCTGACGGAAGAGGTGGCGCGGGCCCGCGAAGCGGTCGAACTGGCCCGTGCAGGGAAGCAGGTGGCGGTGATCTCCAGCGGTGATGCCGGAGTATACGGGATGTCCGGGTTGGTGTATGAGGTATTGGCTGATGAGGGGTGGGTGCGCGAGGAAGGGCCAGAGGTGGAGGCGGTTCCGGGCATTTCAGCAGCCAATGCCTGTGCCTCCTTGGTCGGCGCGCCCTTGATGCACGATTTTGCAGCCATCAGCCTGAGCGATCTCCTCACTCCCTGGGAGGTCATTCTCAAGCGGGTAAAGGCGGCGGCAGAGGCCGATTTTGTCCTGGTCCTCTATAACCCCCGCAGCCGGAGACGAACGACACAGATTGAGGTGGTGCGGGAAATTCTGTTAACCCATCGCCCACATACCACTCCGGTGGCGCTGGTAAAAAATGCTTACCGGCCGGGGGAACAGGTGGTGATCACCACGCTGGGGGAGATGCTGGATCATGAGATTGACATGTTGACCACCGTTCTGATTGGCAACTCTCACACGTATGTCTACCAAGGCCGAATGATCACGCCTCGTGGTTACCGCGATAAATATTCCCTGACCAGGAAAGGAATGGGACAATGATTTTTCTCCTGGCCGGCACTTCTGAGGCTCGGGCGTTGACGCGGCTCTTGCACGAAGCAGGCATTCCCGTGTTGGTTTCTACGGTGACCGAGCACGGCGCGAAGACGTATCAGAGACAGGGTATCCCAGTGCGAACAGGTCGGCTGGATGCGCGTGGAATGCAGGCCTTGTTCAAGGAGCTAGGGGTACGCCTCGTGGTGGATGCCACGCATCCTTTTGCCGTGGAGGCGCATCGGGAAGCGGCGATCGCGGCACAAGGCGCGAGGATTCCCTGTATCCGTTTTGAACGCAAGCCTTTGCCGCTTCCTGTTTCTCCGTACCTTCACCCCGTCCAGGATGACAAAGAGGCGGCAGAAGCGGCGGCTGCCATTGGCGGCACGGTGTTGTTGACCACCGGCAGCAAGCATTTGTCTGTCTACGCGCAGCGTCTGTTGCCGGAGGAGCACGTTCGCCTGGTAGTTCGCTTGTTGCCTACCGTTGAAAACATGCGATTGTGCGCGGAACTGGGGGTGGATCAACGAGATATTGTGGCCATCCAAGGTCCTTTTGGTGAGCGGTTGAATCAGGCGCTCTATGAACATTTTTCTGTCCGCGTGCTGATTACCAAAGAGAGTGGCGATCAACGCTGGATTGTTGAGAAAGTCCATCGCGCGATTGCCCAAGGGATTCACGTCGTCCTGATTCGGCGGCCACCCGGCGTGCCAGGAGTGCCTGCCTTTTTCGATTCTGTCTCCCTGCTCCGTTTTGCCCAGAAAGAACTTAAAACCGTGAACATGGAGGGATGATGATGGCGCAACGCGCAGGGCAATCTGGGCAAAATGGCCGGGTGACGGAATGGGAATGGGTATTTGTAAATGGGGAACGCCGCCGGCTTCGGAGAGGTTTTACGACTGGGGCCTGTGCCGCCGCTGCCACCAAAGGGGCTTTGTCCGCCCTGATCCGGCAGGAACCGGTTCAGCATACCCAGATCTGCCTCCCAGTCGGAACCCGGGTTTCCTTTGAACTGGCCGAGCTGCACTTTGACCGGGAAACGGCTCGGGCCGCTGTGATCAAGGATGGCGGGGACGACCCTGACGCCACTCATGGGGCGAAGATTTTCGCGACGGTATCCTGGAAGAAAGAGCCGGGGCTTGTGATTGACGGCGGTGAGGGTGTGGGGCGAGTGACCAAGCCGGGCCTTGCGGTTCCAGTCGGGGAGGCTGCGATCAATCCCGTCCCCCGCAAGATGATTCGCCAGGCCGTAGAGGAGCTGGTGGATCTGAGTCATTGCGGTGTTCAGGTGGTGATCTCCGTTCCGGGCGGAGCCGAGATTGCGAAGAAGACCCTCAATGGCCGGTTAGGAATTGTGGGCGGCATCTCGATTTTAGGAACGACAGGGATTGTTCGGCCCTATTCATCTTCTGCTTACATCGCCAGTGTGGTGCAAGCCATTCACGTCGCGGTGGCCAATGGCTGCCAGGAGCTGGTTTTTTCCACTGGCGGGCGGACCGAAAAGTGTGCGATGCGCCTGTATCCTCGCCTGCCGATGGAAGCTTTCATCGAAATGGCCGATTATCTGAAGCAGGCTGTGGCAGCGGTGGCGCGCCAGGAGGCGGTCAAACGCATGAATCTGGTGGGGATGATCGGCAAGCTTTCGAAAGCGGCAGCGGGACACCTGGAACTCCATTCCCGGGATACCCGGGTGGATCTGCATTTTTTGGCCCGCCTGGCTGCCCAGACCGGGGCGCCTGCAACGGTTGTGCACCAGGTAGCGCTCGCCAACACCGCCCGCCAGGTGGAAGAACTGATGAAACGTTGCGGCAATGACCGCTTCTTTGCTCACTTATGCCGCTTCGTCGCAGACAATATCCGGAGACAGGTCGCCCGTTCCTTGGAAGTGGAGGTCACGTTGGTGGATCTCAACGGAGAGACGTTGGGCCGGCATTGGCAGAGATAGGGGAGGTAGGGTCGGCGGTGGCAATGGGAAGTTCCAATCCCTGTTGCCCGTTCCAAAGCTTTGGCGTTTCTGTGTCGGTTTGACATGTATTCGGATGGTTTCAGGTTGCGTGAAGTTGCAATGAGGAGGGATGACCGCGTGATCATCTACCTGACGACGGCGGACACAGATATTTTGACTTTAAGGGCGGCCCTGGAGGGGTTGCCGGACGGTTTCCCCCCGATCCGCACGGCCAATGTAACGGATTGGGGCGAGCGGGAGGAGGCGGCTGACGCCTTTTTGGATGCCTGGCTGGAGCAAGCTGGTGTCGTGGTGTTGCGCCTGCTGGGAGGAAAAAAGGCGCATCCCGCGGCTTTTGACCGGATTGTCTCTGTATGTCACAAAAAGCAGATTCCCCTGCTGGCCTGGCCGGGGGATCAGGAGCCGTACCCGGAGCTGCTCGAGGCGACCAACGTGCCTGTTTCGCTGTCCAACCGGGCGATGCTCTATGCTGTCTACGGCGGCGTGAAAAACTTTCAGCAACTGTTGCGGATGATCAGCGACACCTGGCTGGGCACCCGCTTCGGCTACGATGAGCCGGCGGAACTGCCCTGGGCGGGCATCTACCAAAAAGGTTCCCTGGAAGCGCTGGATCTTGCGGCATGGAGAAAAACCGCCGATCTGGGCCGGCCGGTGGTCGGGATCCTTTTTTACCGCGCCCACTGGATGAGCCGCAACCTGAAGTTTGTGGACGATCTGATTGACGCATTGGCGGCGCAGGGGTGCACCGCCCTGCCCATCTTCACCCAGAGTTTAAAGTTGGATCAAGTTGGGCAAGGAGAGCGCCGGTTTCTTGACTTTCTGATGGATGAAACGGGCCGAACGCTCGTCGATGCCCTGATCGTCACGATGAGTTTTTCCGCGCATGCACAGCACCAGATGGAGCAGAAATGGCTGGAGCGCCTGGATGTGCCTGTCTTCCAAGCGATCATCTCGCTGCACAGCCGGGAGCGTTGGGAAAAGAGCGAGGCCGGGCTTATGCCGGTGGATACGGCGATGAACGTGGCGATGCCGGAGTTTGACGGCCGGATCATCACAGTGCCGTTTTCTTTCAAAGAGCTGGTTCAGGAAGATCCTGTCCTGGGGACACCCCTTCGCCGCTACGTGACGGCGCCGGATCGCGTGGATGTTCTGGTTCGTCTGGTGAGCCGCTGGATCCGCCTGCGGAAGAAACCGCGCGCAGAGAAAAAAATCGCCTTTTTGCTGACCAATTACCCCCACAAAAACTCCCGTATCGGCAACGCGGTGGGCCTGGATACGCCCAATTCCTTGGTCAGGATTCTCCACGCCATGGCCGAGGCGGGGTACGATCTGGGCGATGCGGCGCAGCTGCCGAAAGATGGGGATGAGTTGGTGCGCCGTCTGATTGCCCGCTGCAGCAACGATCGCGATTACCTGACCGAGGAGCAACTGGCCAACGCGGAAGGGCATCTCACCAGGCAGGCATACCAAAAGCGTTGGGAAGAAATACCGTCTGAGGCCCGGGAAAAGATCGTGGAAAGCTGGGGCCAGCCGCCGGGAGACGTTTTTTTGTACGACGGAAAACTGGTGATTCCCGGCATCCGCTTCGGCAATATTTTTGTCGGCCTGCAGCCGCCGCGGGGCTTCGGGGACAATCCGATCGCGATCTACCACAGTCCCGATCTGGTGCCAACCCATCACTATATAGGCTATTATGATTGGTTGCGGGAGATTTTCCAGGCGGATGCGGTGGTTCACGTCGGCAAACACGGCACCCTGGAGTGGCTGCCGGGAAAAGGGACCGGCCTCTCCAAGAGCTGTTTTCCGGAAGTGGTGCTGGACGATCTGCCCAACTTTTATCCCTACATCATCAACAACCCCGGCGAGGGGACGCAGGCGAAGCGGCGCAGTCACGCGACGATCATCAGCCATCTGGTGCCGGTGCTGACGACTGCCGACACCTACGATGCATTGGCCAAGCTGGAGCAGTTGCTGGATGAGCATGCCCAGATGCAGGTCCTGGATCCGAAGAAGCTGCCGCTCATTGAGCAGGAAATCTGGCAGACGGTCGTCGGGGCCCAGTTGGACAAAGATCTGCAGGTGGAAACTTATCCCGAAGACTTTGAGGCGTTTATCGGGGAGATCGACGGGTACATCTGTGAACTGAAGTCTGCCCAGATTCGTGACGGCCTTCACATTTTAGGGCAACTGCCGGGTGATGAAGATGCCTGGGCGGATTTGCTCTATGGACTGCTGCAGCTGCCGTCAGGTGAGCGGATGTCCTTGCCGGAAGCGGTGGCGGGCGCATTGGGCCTGAACTGGCAGGAGCTGCAGGAGGATTTGGGAAGAAAGTGGGATCACGCTGTGCCGGCCGAAGGGATTCGGAATGTCCGGACGGCCGGCGAGATGCGGGAAGAGATTGTGCGCCTTGCCAAAGCGCTTTTGAAAACCGCGGTGATCCGGCCTGCTTTGGGTGCCACGATCACCCAGACGTCTGAGGCGATTCAGCTGCCTGCCCCATTGTTCTCGCACGGGAGCCCTGTGGCACAGGTGATTGCCTATGCCCGCGAAGACTTGCTTCCCCGGCTGCAGAAGACGTCCCAAGAGATCACGAACCTGCTGCACGGGCTGGACGGCGGCTTTGTGCCGCCAGGTCGAAGCGGTTCGCCGACGCGGGGGATGCCGGACATTTTGCCGACCGGGCGGAATTTTTATTCGGTCGATCCCCGTGCCCTGCCGTCACCGGCGGCTTGGGAGACCGGGAAGCAACTGGCGGAGAAGCTGATTGCCCGTTATCTGGAGGAAGAGGGGAGGTACCCTGAGACGGTGGGGATTGTCGTTTGGGGCACTTCGGCGATGCGCACCCGCGGCGACGATGTGGCGGAAATACTCGCCCTCCTCGGCGTGAAACCTGTCTGGCAACAGGAAAGCCGCCGGGTCGTGGGGCTGCAGGTGATTCCGCTGGCCGAGCTGGGCCGCCCCCGGGTGGATGTGACGGTGCGGATCAGCGGCTTCTTCCGGGATGCTTTTCCGAACCTGGTTCACCTGCTCAACCAGGCGGTCGAGATGGTCAGCAGGCTGGATGAGCCGGATGAGCAAAATCCCATCGCGCGGCATGTGCGCGAGGAGACCGCCGCCAAAGTGGCTGCCGGCCTTCCGGAAGCGGACGCGCGGGCAACTTCGCTGTACCGCGTGTTCGGCAGCAAACCGGGCACGTATGGCTCCGGCCTCTTGCCTTTGATCGAGAGCCGTGAGTGGCGGGATGAGCAGGATCTGGCCCGCGTGTTTCTCACCTGGTCAGGCTATGCTTACACCCAGGAGCACTACGGCAAGCCGGCGGCAGCGGAATTCCAAAACCGTTTGAAAAAAGTGCAGATCGCCACTAAAAACCAGGATAACCGGGAACATGACATCTTTGACAGCGACGATTACTTCCAGGAGCATGGCGGGATGGTGGCCACGATCCGCTCCTTGACGGGCAAGGATCCGAAAATGTATTTCGGGGATTCGGCCGATCCGGGTCATGTGCGGATGCGCGCCCTGTCGGAGGAGGCGAGGCGCGTCTTCCGCACCCGCGTGGTCAACCCCAAGTGGCTGGCCTCGGTCCAGCGTCATGGTTACAAAGGGGCCCTGGAGATGGCCAACACGGTCGATTTTCTCTTTGGCTACGATGCCACGGCACGGATCATTGAGGATTGGATGTATGAGCAGCTGAGCCAAAAGTACGTGCTGGATGAAGCGATGCGGGCATTTTTCCGCCGCGCCAATCCCTGGGCTTTTAAAGACATCACGGAACGATTGCTGGAGGCTGCCCAGCGGGGAATGTGGCAGAAGCCGCGGCCGGAGACGTTGCAGGCGCTGGCGGAAGCCTTGTTGGCCGCGGAAGGATGGATCGAAGAAGGGAGCATGGAAAGGAGAGAAAAGGGTGTCCGCAGCTAAGCCCGTTTTCCCGTTTACAGCCATCGTCGGACAGGAGGAACTGAAGCTGGCGCTATTGCTCAATGCGGTCTCACCCAGGGTGGGGGGCGTGCTGATCCAGGGTGAAAAAGGCAACGCCAAGTCGACGGCGGTGCGGTCCCTGGCGGCCCTTCTGCCGCCCATTCCCGTCGTCCCGGGATGCCCGTATCGTTGTGATCCGGAAGCGCCTTTTGTTTTCTGTCCCCATTGCCAGGGAAAGCCCTGGGAAGGGGAGGCGGCATGGCGAAAGCCGCCGCTGGTCGAACTGCCGCTGGGGACGACGGAAGACCGGTTGCTCGGCCATCCGGACCTGGAGGCGCTGCTTGCGAAAGGGGAACGCTGCTTTCAGCCCGGGCTTCTGGCGCTGGCGCACCGGGGGATCTTGTACGTGGACGAGGTCAACCTGTTGGAGGAGCATCTGGTGGACTATCTCCTGGACGCTGCCGCTACTGGCTGGAACCGTGTGGAACGCGAAGGGTTTTCCCTCACCCATCCGGCACGCTTTATCCTGGTGGGGACGATGAATCCCGAAGAAGGGGAGCTGCGTCCGCAACTTCTGGATCGTTTCGGTTTGGCCGTGGAGGTGGTGACGCCACAGACGGTGGAGGAGCGAATCGCGGTGATGGAGCGGCGGATGGCTTTCGAGCAGGAATCGGAACGCTTTTGTCGCCAATGGGTGGAGCGGCAGGAAGAGGTGGCCAAGCGGGTCAGCCTGGCGCGGGAGCGGCTGCATCGGGTTCAGATGCCGCGGGAGCGGATGGCGCAGGTGGCCCGGATCACTTTGGAGGCGCGGACGGAAGGCATGCGCGCCGATCTGGTCATCTGCGAGGCGGCCAAGGCCCTGGCTGCTTATGAGGGGAGGGATGTGGTGACGGCGGAAGATGTCAACCAGGCCGCCCGTCTGGCCCTTTTTCACCGTGCCCGCGAGCCCTGGCAGCCTGATCCGGGTGACGGAGGTGGCAGGAATGAAACGGATGGCGATGGGGAAGCCTCTTTCGCTCCTGAAACAGGTGAGCGGGAGGAGCATGGGCCTGCAGAAGGGGAAGAGGGCAAGGAGCAAGGACAGATGGGCCGGGAGGCGATGGACATCAGATCCGCTGGTTCTCTGAAGAGGGATTATGGGAGGAAAACGGAATCGACAGAGGGGAATTTAGGCACTCTCTCAGGTAGTTCAGACTTGCCTTCTGGAGAACTGGGAACAGAGACAGAGAGCTTTCCCGGCGAACGGCCAATGGAGCAAATTTTCCCCCTGGATAGCTGGTTTCGCATGCAATCCACCCCTCTGGATGGCGAGGTGAAGCAAACTTCAGCAAAGAAGGTCCGCCGTGGTCACGGCCCTGCATCCCGAGGGATGAAAGCGGGGGAGGAGCACCCCTTGAAAGGCCGGCGGGTTGGCACCCGCCCGCTTCCCGATCTCTCCCTGGCGCGCGTGCGGCGCATTGATTGGGCAAAAAGCGTTTACAAGGCTGCTTTGCACCAGCGGGTAAGAGGAGCCATCCATCTCCGGCCGGAGGACTTGCAGCAAAAAGTATTCCGCCTCAGGCGGCGGCGACTGTCCTTCTTTTTGCTCGATGCCAGCGGTTCAATGGCCAGTTATCGACGGATGGCCCAGGTAAAGGGAGGCGTTTTTTCCCTTGTTGAGGCAGCTTATCGGCGGCGAGAGATGTTTGCTCTTGCCGCGTTTCGCAATGGGCAGGTGGAATTGCTGCTCCCGCCGACGCGCAGTTTGCCGGCAGTCCGGAAGGCTTTGGAAGCACTTCGCACCGGCGGCAATACGCCATTGGCTTTAGGATTACAAAAGAGCCGGGAGCTTTTGCTGCGCTGGCGTAAAAAACAGCCGCAATGGCAGCCACATCTCGTCCTCTTTACAGACGGCAGGGTCAATCTGCCTCAAACCTCCCTCCACAGCAGTGTTCCATCACCTGTTGCGGAGGTGGTGGCGTCGGCCCGTCAACTGGCAGGGGAGGGTTTTTCCGCCACGGTGATTGATACGGAGACAGGCTGGCTTCGCTTGGGATGCGCCCGCTTGATTGCTGAAGCGCTCCAGGCACCGGTGATTCGTCTGGATGATCTTCGGTTAGAAGGAATGAAGAGGTCTGGAGCGTCTGAAGGATGATCTTTTTATAAGGTTTGAGTTGAAGATGTCCTTATCAAGAATTTCCTTGTCGAGGAGCGTTGTCCGATGAAGATTTACACGCGACGGGGAGATGCCGGCGAGACCGCGGTCTTTGGCGGCAGGCTGCCCAAAGATGATGTTCGGGTAGAGGCCTACGGGACGGTGGATGAGGCCAACTGTTTTGTCGGTGATGCGATTGCCCGCATGGCGGAGCGGGATCGAGAAAAGTATGCCGATATGATCGAACTGCTGACGGAAGTGCAGCAAGAACTGTTTGACTGCGCCAGTGACCTTGCCGTGATCAAGGAGCGGCGTCCGTACAAGGTGAGCGCAGAACACGTGGAGCGCTTGGAAAAGTGGATCGATCATTATTTGTTACAGGCACCTGCGGTGAAAAAGTTTGTTTTGCCCGGCGGCACATCCATTGCTTCTGCCCTTCATCTCTGCCGGAGCGTCGTCCGCCGGGCGGAGCGCCGCGCCGTGACGCTCACCCGCCAGGGCGAGATCAATCACGAAGTGCGGCATTATCTCAATCGGCTTTCCGACCTCTTTTTTGTGATGGCGCGCGCCGCCAACGCACGCGAAGGGGTGGAGGACATTCAGTACGAACGGGGGAGGGAAGTTTTTCGCAACCGTTCACGGCTGGAGAAAAAGCTGGAACAGGAGGAATGAATCGGCTGCCTGCCGTCTATCCATACAGGGAACGGATGATACTCGTCAAGTGGTTATGTTACAATCAACTTATGAAGTTATGGAGAAAGTGGCGGAGAGCAGGGGGTGAACGATATGATTGTCCAGGGGTATATCCAGGGGTTGCACCATCAAGCGCGGGAACCGGTGCAGTATTTTTTACTGGTGGATGAGCAGCAGGTGCCTCTAAACGAATGGCTGGACCGAGAACTCTCCCTCTCCTTTTTGCATGAAAAGGCCTGCATTCACTGCGGCCGGAAGGTGAAGAAAACATACAATAACGGCTCCTGTTACCCCTGTTTTCGGGATTTGGCAGAAAATGATCTGTGCATTGTCAAACCCCATGAATGCCACTTCCATCTCGGAACATGCCGTGACGAGGCATGGGCGCAAGCGCATTGCATGACGCCGCACATTGTCTACTTGGCCCTGAGCAGCGATGTCAAGGTGGGGCTGACGCGCAAGGGGAACTCCATCAAGAGGTGGGTTGACCAGGGCGCGATCCAGGCCATCCCGATTGCCGAATTGCCGACACGCCGGATGGCTGGCGAGCTGGAAGCGCATCTGAGCCAGTATCTGCCGGACAAAACCAACTGGCGACGAATGCTGGCGGGAGAGCTGACAGAGGTGGATCTGTTCGCCGTTCGCAACCAAGTGCGGGAGTGGGTGCCTGAACATTTCCGTTCCTTCCTCCTGGATGATGCGCAGCTGGTCGAGATCATCTACCCGATGCTGGAGCAAATTCAAAAGATCCGTCCCTTGGATCTGGACAAGCAGGCGCAGATTGCGGGTCGTCTTGTCGGAATCAAGGGTCAGTACCTGATCTTTGAACACGGGGTGTTTCATGTGAAAAAGCATTCCGGATACAAAGTGTCCATCGAGGCGTAAATACTTGTTCAATAAGTGAGAATCATCTATAATGAACTTATCAGTTGGCCGTTAACCTGAGTTTTGAAACACCTTCTTTAACAAGTTCATATAGGAGCAAATAGGTCGCCCGTTCGGAGGGTGTGAAAAGGGAAGTCCGGTGCAAGTCCGGCGCGGTCCCGCCACTGTAAATGGGAGAACCCAGCATGCCACTGTTCGCTTCTAGCGAATGGGAAGGGTTGGTGCTTCGATGACCATGAGCCAGGAGACCTGCCTATTTGCGGCTGCTATCCTTCGCGGAAGGGCAATGGCGGTACGACTGGATCGTGCCTCTGCAGGCAAGGGGCTGGATGTCGGTGCCTTCTTTTGGCCATGGCATTCTTTTGCTGTCCGTAATTTCCTAAGCGGCGGCGTGCCCGGCAGATAAAGAGAGCATGTTCAGTCGTCGTCTCCATCGTGAGCGGATGTGACACGGATGATCCCCTGCCTTTTTTGTGAAGGCAGGGGTATTTTTGATTCGGAGTAAGGATAAGGACTAGGAGAGGGATGCGCTAGTGATGAGATCGAGAAGAAAAGGGCGGTTATTGAATATCGCGGTGTTGGCGATCGTTTTCTTGACAGCGGGATGCGGAGGGGCCGCTTCGGATTCACAGGCCGGGCAACAGCCGGCAGCGGCAGAAAAAGAGGCATCATCTTCTGACTTTCCCTTGACAATCACGGATGCTTCGGGTGTGGAGATCCGCTTGGAGAAGGCGCCTGAACGACTGGTGTCGGTTGCACCATCGAACACAGAGAATGCGTTTGCACTGGGGTTGGGGAGTAAAGTGGTGGGTGTGACGGACTGGGATAATTATCCCGAAGAAGTGAAGCAGATTGAAGAGATTGGAGGACTGGAGCCGAACATCGAAAAGATCTTGTCTCTGGAACCCGACTTAGTGATCGCTCAGGTGTCCGTCAATGACAATTCGATTCAGCCGCTGCGGGATGCAGGTCTGAAGGTGCTGGCCTTACCGGAATCCCAGAATTTTGATGGCGTGTATGAGGCGTTGCGGATGCTTGGTAAAGCGACTGGTACCCTGGATAAGGCGGAAGAGGTCATCCAGCAGATGGAGCAGAAAAAGGCAGCGATCACGGCAAAAGTGGCAGATCTGAACGAAGCGGAAAAGGTGAAGGTTTGGGTGGAGATCAGTCCCGATCTTTACACGGCTGGCAAAGGGACGTTTATCGATGATCTCATCCGGTTGGCAGGGGGCATCAATGTGGCCTCCGAAGTGGAGGGCTGGGCGCAACTTTCTGAGGAACAAGTCATCTTGGCACAGCCGGAAGTGATTATTACAACGTATGGCGGCTATGCAGAGCAGAGTCCCACTGAGCAGATCCGGGCCCGGCAAGCTTGGGCTGATCTCCCGGCGGTCAAGGAAAACCGGATCTATGATGTCGACAGCGATCTCGTTTCCCGCCCTGGTCCCCGTTTGGCGGCAGGGCTGGAAGAAGTGGCCAAGAGCCTGTACCCAGAGCGTTTCAAATAGGTGATGATATGGGTGCATGAAGTTGCATAGAAAATGGCTTTTTCTGGCTTGGCTCTGTGGCCTTGTGGGCATCTTGCTGTTAAGCGTCGTGATCAGTGTGTCCATTGGCAGCGCGCGGCTGCCATTGGATGTGGTTTGGCGGATCCTCCTATTCAAAGCCGGCTTGTATCCGGATGCGCTGGTCGATTGGCCCACTTCAGCGGAGACGATTGTCTGGCAGATTCGGCTGCCCAGGATTCTCTTGGCATTGCTCGTCGGTGCCGCTTTGGCAGTGGCGGGGGTAGGGTTTCAGGCAATATTGCGCAACCCATTGGCCGATCCTTATATTCTCGGCGTATCATCGGGTGCGGCGCTTGGGGCGGCGGTGGTGATTGTATTTGGCTGGCAGGGATGGCTCGGGGGCTGGATCATTCCGGTGGTCGCTTTCAGCCTGGGACTTTTCACCCTGTTTCTGGTCTACCAGATGGCGATGGTGGGCCACAAGGTGGCTGTGGAAACGCTGCTCTTGTCGGGTGTGGTGGTGCAGGCCTTTTTAGGCGCGTTGCTCTCCTTCTTCCTTGCGATTTCGGACGACCGGATGCAGCAGATTATCTATTGGCTGATGGGCAGTTTTGCCTTGCGGGACTGGGCCTCTTCCTGGGTCGTGCTCCCTTTTCTGCTGCTCGGTTGGCTGCTTATGTATACGTTGAGTCATTCCTTGAACATTCTTGCTCTCGGCGAAGCACAGGCGGCCCACCTGGGAGTATCGGTGCACCGGGTTCGTCTGTTCGTCCTGGTCGCTTCCACCCTGATGACGGCTGCAGCGGTGTCTGTTTCTGGGACGATTGGCTTTGTGGGTCTTGTCGTTCCGCATATGATGCGTCTGCTCGTCGGAGCCGATCACCGGCTTCTCATCCCGGTGTCGACGCTGGCAGGTTCGATTCTGATGATCTGGGCAGATACGGCTGCCAGGATGGTTTTTTCCCCGCGCGAATTGCCGGTCGGCGTGATTACAGCTTTGCTGGGTGCTCCCTTTTTTTCCTATCTGTTGCGGCGGGTCCGGCGGCAGAGATAGTTCCCCTATTCACTGTATGAACACGAACGCCGTAAGAAGATGTGGGATGCCAAAACATGCGAAGTGAAGTTTGGATAACCCGGCAGGCATAGGATAGCGCTGTCAATGAACGGGGGAGCAGTTTCGGATGTTTTGCAAAAAGGGGTGAAGCGAGATGCTGTCCGTAGAGGGGTTGAGCAAGCGATACGGGGAACAGGCGGTCTTGCGGGATATCTGGTTTGAGGTGGAAAGGGGCGCATTTCTAAGCATTCTCGGTCCCAATGGATGTGGTAAAAGCACCTTGATCCGGCTGTTGGCGGGGATTGAACGGCCCGATACGGGCCAAGTGTGGTTGGAGGGCAAGCCGGTGTCAGTCTATCGCCGGAAAGAACTGGCCCGGAAAATGGCAGTGGTTCGCCAGGAAGGTCTCCCTCCCTTGCCTTTCTCGGTGCAGGAAGTGGTGATGATGGGGCGATTTGCCTACCAGAAGTGGCTGCAGAGCCCCTCATCGGAGGATGAACAAGTGGTGGAACAGATTTTGAAACAAACCGATCTGATCCACTTGCGCCAAAAACCGCTTGCGCAACTCAGCGGCGGCGAACGCCAACGCGTGGCCATTGCCCAGGCAATGGCCCAACAGCCCCGTCTGCTCCTGTTGGATGAGCCTACCACTTTTTTGGATATCGGTTATCAAATTGCGCTGTTGAACCTGATTCAGCAGTGGCAAAAAAGATGTGGGCTGACTGTGATCGCCGTCCTGCACGATCTGAATCTGGCTGCCCTTTACAGCCAAAAACTGATCCTGATGAATCAGGGACAAATCTGGCACGCTGGCACCTTGCAGGAAGTGTTGACAGAACCGCTGATCCGGGAGGTGTACGGGACTACCCCGATCATCCTTCCGCATCCGCGGAAAGGAGTCCCGCAGGTGTTGTTGGTCTGAGAAAGAGAGTTCATACGGAGCAGGCGACAGCCAATCTGGGTCATGGAAAGGAGATGGACGATGTCGTTTCAGGATGAAGTGCGACAAGGGATTCAACCGCTGAACGAAACAGCGATGCGGGAGGCCGCGAAGCGGCTGGATCAACTCACCAAGCCTCCTGGCAGTCTGGGAGAACTGGAGTCGCTGATCATCCGCTGGTGCGGGATCACCGGGGGCATGATGCCCCGTCATCCGGTCAAAGGCGTGTTGCTGATGGCAGGGGATCACGGTGTGGTGGCCGAAGGTGTGACGCCTTATCCGCAAGCGGTGACAGCCCAGATGGTCCAGAATATTCTTTCGGGAGGGGCAGCCATCAATGCGGTGGCGCGGGCTGTCCGTGCCCAGGTGACGGTGGTGGATGTGGGTGTTGCTCAGGAATTGCCGGAACATCCCCATTTGTGGCGTCAAAAAGTGCGTCCAGGGACAGCCAACCTGATGCGGGGGCCGGCAATGACGCTCGAAGAGACGGAGCAGGCGGTTCGCGTCGGGATCAATGCCGCATTGAGACAAGCTGAGGAGGGTGTGGAGGTTTTAGCTTTGGGCGAGATGGGGATTGGGAACACGACACCCAGCTCCTGTCTGTTCGCGGCCATGACAGGTCTGCCTGCCGAGCAGGTGGTTGGCATGGGCACCAGCATGGATGAAACTATTCAACAGCGTAAAGTGGCTGTTGTCCAAGAGGCATTGCAATGGCACCAGCTGGAAGGTGGTCAGGGGAAGGACGATCTGCTGCAAGTGATGGCCCGTGTCGGCGGCCTTGAAATTGCCGCTTTAGCAGGTGCGGTCATTGGCGCGGCCAAGGCGCGAATTCCCGTGATTTTGGATGGGTTTATTGTCACGGTAGCAGGACTTTGGGCAGTCCAGTTTTGTCCGCCAGCTGCGCCATATGTGTTTACCTCGCATGTTTCGGCAGAAAAAGGACATCCGATCGCCCTGCAAGAGCTGGGCCAACGCGCGCCGCTGGATTTCCAGATGCGCCTGGGTGAAGGGACAGGAGCGGGGATGATGATGTCCGCCTTTGATGTGGCGGCTGAGGTGCATTGGGGAATGGCCACTTTTGCCGAAGCTGGTGTGGATAACCGCAAGGGAGAGGGGGCGTGATGTTCTGCTTGATTACCGGCGGCGCCCGATCTGGCAAAAGCAGTTTTGCTGAGCGGCTGATGGTTGCGTGGCTGCGGGCGGACCGGGAAAAAGGGGCTGGTGAGGGAAAGGTGGTATATGTGGCCACCGCCCAGGCACTGGACGAGGAAATGGTGGAGCGCATCCGGCGCCACCAGCTGCGTCGACCGCCAGAATGGGAAACAGTGGAATCTCCCATGGCCCTTTTCTCCACCCTCCAAGAGCTAGCGGCGCGTGAAGTCCCGCCAGCCGGCGTCCTGGTGGACTGTGCCACGCTGTACTGGAGCAACCGTCTCCTGCAGGCGGTCACTCCGGCACAACCTGGTTCCGGTGACGGGATGGCATTTGACGGTTTGTCGGCCCTGGAAGAGGAATTGGAACAGGAGATTGGACAATTCGGGAAACAGCTTGTTTCGCTCCCCTATCATTTGATCATTGTCACCAATGAGGTGGGGTGGGGGCTGGTTCCAGAAACTCCTCTAGGCAGGGCCTATCGCGATTTAGCCGGGCGGTGTAACCAGGTTCTGGCCAGGCTGGCCGATCAAGTCATTCTCGTGGTTTCCGGCATCCCGGTCTGTATCAAGCCTGGGGCATGGTTTTTGCCACCATCGGATACAACCTTTCCTGCAGGAACGGATCGCACGACAAAGAGGGATTAAGAAAACGAGGGATTCGAAGAAGGTGGATGGGGATTTATTGACTTGGTTTATACCAACGATGAACCTTGATCTCGTGGAGGCGCAATGGAAGACTTGGTCGGGCTGGGCCGGCTGGTTGCCGGCCACTGCTGGGATGGCGGTGGCAGCTGCCCTGATCTTGGATGCCGTATTGGGGGATCCGGCTCGTCCCACCCATCCCGTTGTCCTCATCGGCAAGCTGATTCACCGGTTCGACCAGATGCTGAACCGGCCGGCTTGCAGGGAGTGGCAGGCCAGGCTGGCCGGGATGCTCCTCGTTGGTACGGTCCTGTTGCTCGTATCCTTTGTTTCGTTGGGCCTGTTGTGGATCAGCTGGCAGATCAGCCCTTGGTTGGCTTTTGCCGTATCGGTGTGGGGGATCTATACCTCTGTGGCGCCTCGCGAGCTGGCGCGGGCGGCGGAGGCAGTCCGACGTCCGTTGTTGGAAACAGGTGCTGCCGGCCTTGTGGAGGCACGTGAACGCGTTGGACAGATTGTCGGGAGGGAAACGTCACGCATGGACGAGCAGGAAGTGATTCGGGCGACGGTGGAGACAGTGGCCGAAAATGCGCTGGATGCCTTGGTGGCGCCGGTGGTATACGGATTGCTCTTTGGCATGCCGGGGGCGCTGGCGTATCGGGCAATCAACACGATGGATTCGATGCTCGGGTATAAGAATGAGAGGTATCAGCATTTCGGATGGGCAGCGGCCCGCTTGGACGACTTAGTCAACTGGCTACCAGCCCGCCTGACCGGCTGCCTGCTTTTGGTGGCTGGTTTTTTCCGCAGGCTGGAGTTCAAGGAAGGTTGGTTGACCTGGAAGCGGGATGCGTCGGCACATCCCAGTCCAAACAGCGGCATTCCCGAAGCGGTTGTGGCGGGGTTGCTCGGCGTTCGCCTGGGTGGGATCAACTGGTACCACGGACGGCCGGTGGAGCGGGCCTACCTCGGCAAAGGCCAACGCCCAATCGAAACGGAAGACATCGTACGCGCGCAGCGTTTATTGCTGGATCTCACCCTGTTTTGTGGCTTTGTATCTGCGGTTTACGGGCTTGTGCGGCTGTGGACGGGTTCGTGATGAGGAAATGGTTGACCAGGCCGTGGCGCGAATTGCCCTGTACCCTGTTTGTTGACGAGTTCGTGATAGAGGAACGCGCGTTGGATATGCGAGTGGCAGGTGTTACGATGGGTGAAACAGGATGGGCGTAAATCAAGTTTTGGCGAGCGTAAAAAAGGTGTTAGCATGTGTCACGGTTGCCTGGTTGTTTTTGACACGGATTCCTCTTCCCGACTGGTGGAGCCAGTGGGTTGGCGCGCAGCAGGTGGCATTTTATCAGACGGTCCCATTATTTCCTTTTATTGGTCTAAGTCTTGGCGGGTTGCTCTGGCTGGCTGACCTGGGAATCAGCCAGATGGTTTCGCCGCTGCTCTCCGGACTGCTTCTCATGGTTCTGCTGATCGTCATGACAGGTGGATTGCATCTGGATGGCTGGATGGATACGGCGGATGGCCTCTTAAGCGGGCGGGAACGCGAGAGAATTTTGGAGATTATGAAAGACAGCCGCGTAGGAGGACTGGGAGTGCTGGCCCTCGTCTGTCTCTTGTTGTTGAAGTGGGGAGGGCTGACAGAATTGGCCGGGGAGCGTGGTCCGCTGCTATTGCTCATGCCGGTGGCAGGCCGGCTGGCGATGATGGGCTGCATCCTCTTCTGGCCGGATGCGCGGCGGGGAGAGGGAATCGGGAGTCTCTTTCACCGCGAAAATGTAAAAGGGGTGAGGGAGCGAAGGCAGTGGCGGTCTGCCGTCTGGTGTTCCATGGTCATCGTCAGTTTGCTGGTGACCGTTTGCTCCGGGATATGGGGATTTGTGGCGATGTGGGCGGCCGTTCTGTTCGGGTGGGCCTGGGCCAGATGGCTAGCGCGGCGCCTGGGCGGGTTGACAGGGGATGTCTATGGAGCGGTCAATGAATTGGTAGAGGTGGTCGCTATCTATGTCTACTTGGCCAGCGCCATGTTTTCACTGACTGAGTGAGAACGGGTGGAAAAAGGATGACAGTTTGGAAGACATGACGGCACATGATGTCATAAGGGATGGAAAAGAATCACGGTGCGGGGGCGCGGGGCACGGTGCGAGGGCGCGAGCAGCCGCTACAAAGGAGGCGGAAAGATGCTGGAATGGCTGGACCACGGCGGTGACTGGGTCACATTTGCGGAGCGGTATCCGGAACAGGTGAAAAATGGCGTTGACTTCAGCGCCAATATCAATCCTTTAGGACCACCTGCATCTATACGGGAAATTTGGCATCAGCTTATCCCCTTTCTTTCCCGCTATCCTGATTCCAGGCAGCGCCGTTTACGAGAACAACTGGCTGAAAAACATGGAATCTCTGCCCAGATGCTCCTGGTTACCAATGGGGGAGCAGAAGCCATTGACCTGATGATCCGGGCCATTCATCCCAGCAGGGTCGGAGTGATCGAGCCCTGTTTCTCGGAATACCGGCATGCTGCTGTCCGGGCTGGCGCCGAAGTGGTGCAGAAAATAGTTTCAGAATCGGCTGAAGGCTTTGCGATTCCGATTTCACTTGCAGAACAGCTCATTCGTAAGGTAGATTTGCTCATTCTCGGGAATCCGAACAATCCCACCGGTATGTTGTGGGAACGAGATCAACTTGTAGCGCTGGCCGAACAGGCTGGCCGATGCCATTGTCAACTGTTGCTGGATGAAGCTTTTCTCGACTTTTTGCCACAAGAGGAACAGCTCAGCATGATTCATGCCGTTTCCAGCCTACCCCATGTGGCGGTGGTTCGCTCCATGACCAAGATGTACGCGATTCCCGGGCTCCGGCTTGGATATTTGGTGGCCAGTGAGCAACTGGTGGAACGTTGTCAACACCTTCAGACCCCATGGAGCGTCAACGGACTGGCCGAGCAGATTGGGCAGGCGCTGGTGAAAGATGAGGATTTTATCCAGAGGACACGGCAATGGCTGGCACAGGAGCGAAGGTGGCTTGCCGCAGCGCTGGAAAATGGAATGGGTGGGGAATGGATTGGTCTGGTCCCGATGCCGGCTGAGGTCAATTATCTTCTTCTGAGGTTGGAACATCCGGAGTGGACCGACATTGACCTGCAAAGAAGACTGGCAGCGAAAGGGATTTTTGTCCGAGCGTGCCGGACGTTTGCCGGGATGGGTGAGCAGTATGTGCGCATTGCTGTCCGAGCGCGGGAGGAAAACGAGCGATTGCTTGAGGCGTTGGCACAAGTCCACTGGTCATGATTGAATGCAGGTTAAGGAGAAACGGTGAGCATTAAAAAAGGAGGAGACCACATGGTCCGATTGTACACACGGGGCGGCGATCAGGGAATGACAAGCGTGATTGGCGGCCGCGTCCCCAAAGACAGTGTCCGCGTTGAGGCGTACGGCACCGTAGATGAGGTCAATTCTTTTCTGGGGTTGGCCATCGCCCATCTGGACGATGAAAAGTTTGCAGATTTGAAAAAGGATTTGCTGACGATTCAGCACGAGTTGTTTGACTGCGGTTCGGATCTGTCGGTCGTGATGACGGAAGAAAAGACGGAGGCCGACGGGACACCCGCTGCGCCCTACACGTACAAAGTGACGGCAGAAATGGTTCAGCGGCTGGAAACATGGATCGATCGGTACCACGCCGAAGCGCCGGAGATTCGCCGCTTTATCCTCCCAGGGGGATCGCCCGCCTCCGCCTATCTGCACGTCTGCCGGGTGCTGGCCCGCCGGGCGGAGCGGCGGGTGGTGACCCTGGCGAAAGAGCAGCCGATCAACCTGGAGGTCAGGCGTTATCTCAATCGCCTCTCTGACTTCTTTTTCGCCGTCGCCCGCTGCGCCAATGCCAGGGAAAGGGTCCCCGATGTGGAGTATGTGCGCAGTGGCGAAGTGTTTCGTTAAGAAAACAAGATATAAGTTGTTAAAATTCGGCTTCGTTTGTGGATGAGGCATGAAGGGCTGTCTGTACAACATCGAGTTGGGGCAGCTCTTTTTTTGATCAACCTTTTCCGATTGTCCATTTGCCCTATTTCAACAAGCCATCAGCGATGGAAAAAATAGGATGCCCGAAGCTGCAGTCAAAACTCATGTATCCGTTTCCAGTGTTTTCATTTTGTTTCGTTTTGTATTATAATAACATATATATCTTTTGAAATATGGGCTTCGGTGTTCTCGTAGATTGTACATAGATAACATCATCAAAGAGAGTGGAGAGGCTTATGAATGGTTCGCAGGCAGAAAGAGACGGATTGAACCGGCGGATCGATGGCTTGCTGATGTTTCTGATTCATCTGATGACATGGGGGTACCTTGCGAAAATCCTGTTTCGTCCGGCTGATGGATGGGCGTTGTATTTTTCCCTGATTTCGATCGTGATCTTGCCGCTTGCTTTCTTCCGGTGCGGCGGCTGGTTTCGCCTCATTTCCGGATTATTTC
The DNA here is from genome assembly GCA_947085265.1 of uncultured Bacillus sp. GTDB lineage: Bacteria > Bacillota > Bacilli > ZCTH02-B2 > ZCTH02-B2 > Bacillus_BB. Next base: position 74,948 of record CAMTVR010000008.1, read on the forward strand.
TCCTGGGCGGTTTTTTTATTTTGTGGCGAAATCAGGTGCCACTGAGTGAAGCGTGGCAATTCTTTGGCTCGACGACTGGCATTCTGACGCTGTTGAGCGTGGCGCCGCTGTTTTCCATTCCAATCACGATGGGGGCCTATTATCGCTCGGCGCAGCTGATCATCCGGGAACGGGTGAGAAAGCCGCATTCCACTTACCTGGTTCTCTCTTCCTTTACTTACATGCTGGCGGCGTTGATGAACGTGGCGGCGATCGTCGCTTCTTACGCCACGTTTCACCACCTGACCAGACCATTTCCGAAGCCCGTGGCGGATAAAATGTCTTTTGCCGCCTATACGCGGGGGCATACGTTGGCAATGATGTGGAGTCCGGTCGGGGCGGCCATTGGGGCGGCATTGTCTCGCATTCCGGCCAATCCGGGAATTGTTATCGGGATGGGATTTTTCTTTTCGGTTTTCATGGTCCTTTTGGACATGTTTTTGATCAAGGGATGGGTAAGACGGCATGCTGCGACAAGGATAGATGTATTCGCGGCATCGGTGGATAGTCGGGTTTCATCGCGTCACTGGCGACGCGTAGGAGTCGTATTTGGTGTCATTGTGTGCTTTGTCCTGGCGGTCATTGCCTTACATGAATGGTTTGCCTTGCCGGTGGTGGATGCGGTCATTCTCCTGATTCTGCTTTTTGCGATTGTCTGGGCTCTTTTGTTGAAGAAACCCAAGCGACTGGTTCAGGATCTCCGGATCAAGGGGACAACAGGGCTTTTAGGACTTTTGCCACAGTTTTTGCTCTTCATCTCAGTCGGCTTTTTTACGCAGGTGCTCACCTTGGCCGGCCAAATGGAGCTTTTGGTCCGCTTGTTTGAGAACTTATCGGAGTCTATCGGCTGGTTGCTGATTCTGTTGATCATTCTGTTTGCCGTTATCAGCTCCCAAATGGGCCTGTATCCTGCTCTCGTCGTTGTGCTGCTGGCAGACTTGATACCCTATGAGGCACTTGGGCTGCGTCCGGAGTGGTTTGCCTTTGCGATCATTGCTGGTGCGGTGGGGGGCGTTCCTGCCAGTCCTTTGACGATCAACGTGAATCTGTTGGCCACGTTGATGAAGGAAGACCCGATCCGTGTTTCCCGCAGCAACCTTCCTTTTGCCGGTGTGATGGTGCTGACAGTGGGCGCGCTCATCTTTAGCCTGACGCTGTTGTTTCCAGCATGATGATGAACAATTTGTTGTCCTTTTTAAAGTTTCTGTATAATAGATTTTAAGAATGACAAGAAACATTTCCGAATTCCAAATGAGGGGTGAGGATGAGTGTCGGAACAGGTGGAAATAGTGGAGGTTGGGCCGCGTGACGGGTTGCAAAATGAAGCATTGGCCATTCCCACACCGGTGAAGGCGGAGTTGATCCGCAGACTTGCGGCGGCTGGATTGCGGCGCATCGAAGCCACTTCCTTTGTCCATCCCAAGTGGATTCCGCAACTTGCGGACGCAGTTGAGGTGGTAAAGGTACTTTCCTTTGATCAGGGCGTGCGTTATAGCGCGCTGGTGCCGAACCTGCGGGGCTTGCGGCGCGCTTTGGAAACGCCGCTGCGCGAAGTGGCTGTCTTCATGTCGGCTAGTGAGTCACATAATCGCAGCAATATCAACAAATCCATGGCAGAGACTTTTCCGGTGCTCGAAGAGGTGGTACAGGAGGCCAAACGGCATGGCCTGTGCGTTCGCGGTTATGTTTCAACGGCATTTGGTTGTCCGTTCGAGGGGGAGGTGCCGCTGAAGAATGTGGTAGAGGTGGTCGGTCGTCTGGTGGAAATGGGAGTGGACGAGATTTCCATCGGAGATACGATCGGCGTGGCGACACCCAGACAAGTGCGAGAGCGTTTTCGCGCGTTGAAACGCGCTTTCCCAGGCGTGCCGCTGGCTGGTCATTTTCACGATACATATGGGATGGCGGCGGCCAATGTGGTGGCTGCGATGGAGGAGGGCATCCGCATCTTTGACAGTTCGGTGGGCGGTCTGGGTGGCTGTCCGTATGCTCCTGGTGCGAGCGGCAACCTGGCCACCGAGGATCTGGTTTATCTATTAGAAGGAATGGGCGTCAAGACGGGGGTGGCGCTGGAGCGGTTGATTGAGACGGGGCAGTATATCCAGCAACATCTCGGGAAAAATCTGCCTTCCCGCGTCTTGCAGGCCAAATCTGGCACCAGCGCGTGCCGGGTGGCGCTGATCGACCATGGAGAGTCATGAAGGAATAGTCGAACAGGTAGGAATTGAGATAAGAAAGTAAAGAAAGGCGATAAACGAAAGGAGAGCATGTCCATGAGCCTGCGTGTCGAAAAAGAGCAATCATTCTGTCTAATTACATTGAATCGTCCTGAGGTTTTCAACAGCTTGAATCAGGAGCTCGTTCTGTCCCTGAGGGAGGCGCTGGAGCGGCTGGCGGATGACAAATCGGTCCGGGTCGTGATCATTACCGGCGAAGGGGAGAAGGCGTTTTGTGCGGGCGCCGATCTGAAGGAGCGGCGGACGATGACGCCGGACCAAGTGGTACACTTTCTGAGGACCCTTCAGGATACTTTGTTAAAACTGGAGCGCCTTCCGAAACCGGTGATCGCGGCCATTAACGGGGTGGCGTTTGGCGGCGGCACAGAGCTGGCGCTAGCCTGTGATCTGCGGATCATGTCGCGGACTGCCAAGATGGGGTTGACGGAAACCTCGCTTGGGATCATCCCGGGCGGCGGCGGTACCCAGCGCCTGCCACGCCTGATTGGCAAGGGGAAAGCGAAAGAGCTGATCTATACGGCCAGGCATGTGGATGCGGAGGAGGCGCTGGCCATCGGGCTGGTGAACCAGGTGGTGGAGCCGGCAGATCTTCTCGATGCGGCGCGGCGTCTGGCGGCTGATATCGCTAAAAATGCGCCGCTGGCGATTGCCCAGGCCAAGTATGCCATCGATCACGGACTGGAAGTGGATCTGGCAACAGGACTAGCCATGGAAACCAATGCGTATCAAGTGCTGATTCCCACAAAGGACCGCCTGGAAGGACTCCAGGCTTTTCAGGAGCGGCGCAAACCGAATTACCAAGGAGAGTAGCCTGGTGTTCTGAAGCCATCGCGGCATGACCGTTTAGTATAAAGACGCGTGCGATATCAGCAAGAAGAGGTGGAAAGTTTTGAAGCGACAGTTGATCCCAAAAGCAACGGTGAAAAAACGGATGGAACTGTTAACAGCCGGTCCGGTATGGGACCATCTGGGGATTCGCCTAATCCATGCGGAAAACGGGGAATCGGAGGTGCGTCTGCCGGTCAAAAAGGAGTTCACCCAATTGCACGGCAATGTGCACGGGGGGATTTTGGCGACCGTTTTGGATGCCAGCATGGCGGCGGCTGTCAACAGTCTTTTGCCTGAACATGAATTTACAGTGACGACGGAAATGAAAGTGAACTACCTCAGCCCTGCGACGGGTTCCCTTTTGGTTTCCAAGGCCCGGGTGCTCAAGCGCGGCCGCTCGCTTTCTCTCTGCCAGGCGGAACTTTTGGATGAACAGGGAAAGATGTTGTGCTACGCGACGGCGACCTTTTTCATTTTTGAGAAAAAAGAGGCGTAAACTTTTTGATTTCATAAACATGGTTCTCGAGACGGAAAATATGGTATGATATTTTTAGTTGTGAACGGTGTTTATATTATAAAAACATCGTTGGATCATTTTTTCCATCGCTCAGGAGGGAAACACCTTGCAGAAAAGACAAAAGATGCCATTGGATGCACTGTTTGATCAACGATCGATTGCGATCATCGGTGCGTCTCCGAAGCCGGGATTTCCGTCTCGAGTCCCTCATTTTTTGTTAAAATTCGGGTATCCGGGGAAGGTGTACCCAATCAACCCAAAATATCAAGAATTGTTTGGATTGAAAGCGTATCCGAATCTCGCCGCCGTGCCGGATGAGGTGGACTTGGCGCTGATCATCGTCGGGGCAAAGCGCGTCATGCCCCTGCTTGAGGAATGCGCGGAAAAAGGGGTGAAGACGGCAGTTGTCTTCAGTTCCGGTTTCTCCGAGACCGGGGAAGAAGGGAAAGCGCTGCAAGAGCAGGTGCGCCGATTCTGCGAACGGACAGGGCTGCGCGTCCTGGGGCCCAACTGTCTGGGTTATGTGGACGTGAGCCACAAGCTGGTCGTCACTTCTGCCAGCTTGATGGAGCGGCTGCGCGATCTGGATGAGGTCAAGGACAGCTCGATTGCCTTCGTCACGCAGAGCGGCGCGCTGGGGTCGATGACATATGGCGAGGCGTACCGGCAGGGGGCAGGGTTTCGCTACTTTGTCAGCACGGGGAACGAGGTGGATATCGAGGTCAGTGAAATCGCCTCTTATGTCATTGAAGATCCCGCCGTCAATGTGGTCGGGCTGTATCTGGAGTCGGTGAAGTGTCCGGAACATTTGCGGGTGTTGGCGGAAAAATCGGTTCGCCTGGACAAACCGGTCGCCGCGTTGAAAGTGGGCCGTTCCTCTGTCGGAAAGCGTGCGGCCGCCTCTCACACCGGTTCCATCGCCGGCAGCGATCAGGTTTATGATGCCTTTTTCCGCCAGCATGGCATTTTGCGGGCCAAGGACATGCAAGAGCTGGTGGACTTCCTGATGCTGGCCTCCTGCGGGCGGATGGTGAAGGGGAACCGCCTCGGTGTCATCACGCTTTCCGGAGGAGCGGGAATTATGATCAGCGACCAGTGCGAGGAACTGGGCATTCAGGTGCCGGAATTGAGCACTGCGGATCAGGACCGCATCCGGCCATTTATCCCCCCGTTTGGTTCGGCTGCCAATCCGGTGGATATCACGGCCGAGGTGCTTGGAAAGCCAGAGATCCTGAAGCCCTCTTTGGAGGCGCTCACAAAAGCGGAAAACATCGACGCCGTGCTGGTGTTTTTTGGATTGGTCGATTACATGGCACTGCGCCTGATTGACGATATCCACGAGGTGTACCAGCAGACCGACAAGCCGATGATCGTCACCTGGTACGCCGGTTCCGACGAGGTGATGAAAAAGCTGTCCGATTACCGGATTCCCGCCTATCGCGATCCTTCGCGCGCGGTGGGAGCCATCCGCCTGCTCATGGAGTATCAAAAGCGGCGTCAGAATCAAAAGCAGGTTGGTCAAGCGCATGCCGTGGCGGCTGGTGAAGTGGCCGGAGCGGGGCTTGCGGAAGCGATCCGCGAGCAGCTGCGCCGGCGGATCGCAGCAGGAAAAACGCACCTGAACGAGTACGAAGCGAAACAGCTGTTTGCCGTCTACGGGATTCCGGTTGGCCGCTCCCGGCTGGCGACAAGTGCGGATGAAGCGGTCAAGGCGGCTGAGGACATCGGTTATCCCGTCGTGATGAAGGTGGCCTCGGCCGATATTCTCCACAAGACGGACGCAGGCGGGGTCATGCTCGCCCTCAACTCGCCCGAGGAGGTCCGTCAAGCTTACGAGCGCATTGTGGCAAACGCCCGGCGTTATGATCCAGACGCGTCCATCGACGGTGTGCTGGTGGAAGAGATGCTGGAAGCCGACCGGGAAGTGATTCTCGGTGTCATCCGGGATGCCACCTTTGGCCCGACATTGATGTTCGGCCTAGGCGGTGTGTTTGTGGAGGTCTTGAAAGATGTTTCCTTCCGCGTTTGTCCGCTTTCACCCGCTGATGCGCGGGAAATGATCCGCGAGATCAAGGGCTTCCAGATTCTTGAAGGGGCGCGTGGCAAGCAGCCGGCGGATGTTGATCAACTGGCGGAAATCCTGGTCCGCATCAGCCGGATGGCCACCGACCTGAGCGATTTTGTCGAGGAAATGGAAATCAACCCCCTGTTGATTTCGGCGGATGGCCATCGCCTGGTGGCTGCGGATGGACTGATCAAGCTGCATGCGGATAAGTGAGGAGGATCAGTGGATGATCGATTTTTTCCGTTCCTGAGGAGATTCAGGCGCGCCGTCTGCTGAAAGGAGATCGAAGTTTCTAAAAAGGAGGTCAGAACATGGGAGGTACCATACCGGTCCGGCCGGGCGAGGAGTTTGATAAAGAGGCGGTTCGCGCGTTTATTTTGGCCCGCCTGGAGGGAGTTCCAGACGAACCGTTGGAAGTGGAGCAGTTTCCCACGGGCGCTTCCAATCTCACATACCTGATTCGCATGGGGGATTGGGAGGCAGTTCTCCGCCGGCCTCCTTTTGGCCCCCTGCCGCCAAAGGCGCACGACATGAAGCGGGAATCGGAGTTTCTCCGCCGGCTGCATCCGGTGTTTCCCCTGGCACCCCGGCCGTATCTGTTTTGTGATGATGAATTGGTGATCGGCGCCCCTTTTTACCTCATGGAGCGGCGCCGGGGGGTGGTGATCGACAAGACGTTTCCGCCCGGCGTCGAGGTGACGGCGGAACGTTGCCGGCAAATTTCCGAGCAGATGGTGGATACCCTTGCCGAGCTGCATGCGGTGGACGTGCGGGCTGCCGGCCTGGAAGGGTTCGGGCGCCCGGAAGGCTTTCTCAAGCGCCAGGTGGAGGGTTGGATCGGCCGCTACCAGCGCGCCAAGACGGATGATATCCCCGTGGTGGATCGCCTGACGCGGTGGCTGGCCGATCATATCCCGCCATCTCAGGATGCGGCGATTATTCATAATGATTACAAGTTGAACAATGTTCTCTTTTCACCCGATCTGGAGCGCCCGGTGGCGGTGCTGGATTGGGAGATGTCGACGATCGCCGATCCCCTGTTTGATTTGGGAGTGGCCCTTGGCTATTGGCTCGAGGAGAATGATCCGGAGCCGCTGAAAAAGGGCGTGGGGTCCGTCACTACGATGCCAGGCTTTTTGAGCCGCGAGGAATTTATCCAGCGATATGCGTCACGGACGGGACGGGATGTCAGAAACATGCACTTCTATCTGACTTTTGCTTATTTTAAGCTGGCGGTGATCGTGCAACAGATCTATTTCCGCTGGAAAAACGGGCAGACGCAGGACGAGCGTTTCGCCACCTATGGCGAACGGGTCACATTGTTGATGGAGCACGCTTACGCGCTGAGCCAGAGCAAGCGTGACGGGGTGTAGCAAGTGAACATCGGATGCAATCTTTCATCTGCTAAGCATCATCAGGAACGCACACAGAAGGATCACAACACACACAGTCTGCACAGCTGAACGCAGACCGCGAGAACAGACAGGCAGGAGGTACAATCATGTCCAACGCAGAACAAGTTCAACAGGTTGCCGTCATCGGAGCCGGCGATATGGGACACGGGATTGCCGAGGTGGCGCTTTTGGCCGGATACCGCGTGCATTTGTACGATATCAAGCAGGAATACCTCGACCGGGGGGTCAAGCGAATCCATGACAGCCTCGCCAAGCTGTCGGAAAAGGGCAAGATCGATGCGGACACGCACGAACGCAGCCGCCAGCTGCTCCATCCGACCACGGATCTTTCGGAAGCGGTGTCCGAGGCGCAGTTTGTGATTGAAGCGGTGCCGGAGGTGTTGAAGATCAAGCAAGAGGTATTCCAAAAACTGGATCAGCTGGCTCCTGAAACGGCGATCCTGGGCACCAACACGTCCAACATGAGCATCAGCGACATCGCCAGCGTCACCCGCCGTCCGGAACGCGTCGTCGGCGTCCATTTTTTCAATCCGGTCGTGCTGATGAAGCTGGTGGAGGTCATCCGGGGCGAGAAGACGACGGAAGAGACGATGCAGACGGCCTGTGAAGTCTGCCGCAAGCTGGGGAAAGAACCGATTCGCGTCGAAAAGGATGTTCCCTCGTTTATCGTCAACCGGATCAATGCGCCCATCCGGGTGTTTCTCGGGGCTGTCGTGGATGCGGGAGAAGCGACGCCAGAAGAGATTGACGCGATGGTGCGCGACGCGGGAGAGCCGATGGGGCCGTTCGAATTGCTGGATTACGTGGGCCTGGACATTACCTATGACTCCATGGATTACCGCCGGCAAGTCCTCGATCCGGAGTACGGTCCTTTCGAAGCACTGGAAAAACTGGTCAAGGCCGGACATCTCGGCAAGAAGACGGGACAGGGATTTTATGACTGGTCCAATGGCCGTCCTGCCATTGATCTGTCGCAAAAGACGGACGTCATCTCTTTTCGGGACATCCAATTCGTCAAGCTGAACGAGGCGACCAAGTTGATCGAGCAAGGGGTATCCAATGCCAAGGACATCGACCGGGCGATGGTCCTCGGAACCGGGGATCGGGTGGGGCCCACCGAAGCCTGCAAGGATGTGCCGCCGGAAGAGATTGCCGCCCGCCTGGACGTGCTGGCGTCCCGGTATCAAAAGAAGATTCTGCAGCCGACGGCGTTGCTCCGTTCCGGGGGTTACCGGTAAAAACGTGAAAGAAACGGGGAGATGAACGATGCTCGCAAGAGATTTGGTCCTGGAGGCCTTTCGCCAGTACGGGGTGGAGTACCTCTTCGGAAACCCGGGAACGACGGAATTGCCGCTCATCGACGGTTTGGTCAACTATCCGGAGATCAAGTATATTCTCGGATTGCATGAAGACATTGCGGTGGGCATGGCTGCCGGGTATGCGCAGGCGACCGGCAAGCCCGGGGTGGTCAACCTGCACGTGGCGCCGGGGTTGGCGCATGGGCTGGGAAACATGTATGACGCCTACCGGGCGGGCGTTCCTCTGGTGGTGACTGCGGGGCAGCATGATATCCGCCTCGGGGTGCAGGAACCGGCCCTTTGGGGCGATCTGGTGGCTCTGGCACGCAGTTGCACGAAGTGGAGTTATCAGGTGCATCGGGCGGAAGAACTGCCGATTGTCCTCCACCGCGCCTTTAAGGAAGCGCTGACCGAGCCGATGGGGCCGGTGTTGCTCTCCTTTCCCGTCGATGTGATGTGGCAGGATGTGCCGCTGTCCCCCTTGCCCCTGACGCGGATCGACCAACGCGTCAGCGGCAGCAGGGAGGCGAGCCGCCAGGCAGTGGCATTGCTCCGCGCCGCGGAGCGGCCTGTCATTGTTGCCGGTGACCGGGTAGGGCGGACGGGGGCGATTCCGGAACTGATCCGGCTGTCGGAGTTGATCGGGGCGCCGGTTTACCAGGAACACCAGAGCTCCGGGTTGAACTTTCCATACAACCACCCCCATTTTGCAGGCCGCTTCCTGCCCAATGGGCCGGCGATCCATGAGGCGCTGAAGGAGGCAGACGTTGTTCTCTTTCTCGGCGTCATCAGCCAGGCGCCGCTCCTATATTTTGACAAGCCCTTGGTACAGCCTGGAACCAAAGTGATCAGCGTCGACTTGAGTCCCTGGGAGATCGGCAAGAATATGCCGGCCGACGTGGCCATTCTCGGTCATCCCCGGGAAGTGCTGGCGGCCTGGGTGGAAATGCTGCAGGCGGAGCTGACCCCGGCGGATGAAGGGCGTTGTCAAAAGAGACGGGAGCAGCTGCAGCGGCAACAGCGGGAGCGGGAAGAGGCGAAGGCGCGCGAACTGGCGGCCGTTCAAGAGCAGATGCCGCTATCACCGGCTGTGGTGATGGCGGAGCTGAACCAATACCTCACGGATGATGTGTTTGTCGTGGACGAATCGGTGACGACAGGCAGGTACGTCCACCGCTATCTGGAACTGCGCCGTCCGGGATCTTTCATCGGCCTGAAGGGTGGCGGCCTGGGCTACGGCATGCCGGCCGCCCTCGGCGCGCAGCTGGGAAGGGCCGGTGAACGGGTGGTGGCGATTATCGGTGACGGGTCGTCCTATTACTACATCCAGTCATTGTGGAATGCGGCCCGCTACAACCTGCCCGTGCTGTATCTGATCATCAACAATACCAGCTACATGATCTTAAAAGGCGGGATGCTGACGCTGGATGGCGTGTCGGCAAAACAAGGCGCTTTTCCCGGAATGGATCTCGACCGGCCGGAAATCGATCTGGTCAACGTGGCGCGGGGATTTGGCGTAGAAGCGCAGCGCATCGAGACGAAGGAGGAGCTGAAAAAGGCTCTCCAGCATGCCTTTTCCGAGCGCAAGCCCTATCTGCTGGACGTGGTGGTGGACCGGACGGTCAAGCCGTATCTGGCGTGAATAGAATAAATATTTTAATATAAAAGGTGAAAGGAGGGGGCATCATGATGAAAGAATACCGCAACTACATTGACGGCCAATGGGTCGAAGCCGACAGCGGAAAGTGGATGGATGTGGTCAACCCGGCCACCCAGGAGCTGATCGGCCGGGTTCCCGATGCCGGTGAAGCGGAGACGCGGCGGGCGATTGAGGCAGCTTACCGCGCTTTTCCTGAATGGGCGTCTGCCACTGCTCTGGAGCGGGCTAATCTCCTATGGAGATGGTATGAACTGATTCAGGAGCATGCGGAGGAACTGGCGCGGCTGATCACCGAAGAAATGGGCAAGCCACTGGCCGAAGCGAAGGGAGAGGTGGCTGTGCTGGCGGCCGATTACGTCCGCTGGTACGCGGAGGAGGCGCGGCGCGTGTACGGGGAGACGATTCCTGCTTCGGCTCCCAACAAGCGTTTTCTCGTATTCAAACAGCCGGTCGGTGTGGTCGGCGCCATCACGCCGTGGAATTTCCCTGCTGGCATGGTCACGCGCAAGATTGCGCCGGCGTTGGCCGCCGGATGCACGGTGGTCATCAAGCCGGCCGAACAGACACCAATCACGGCGATCCGTCTCTTTGAGCTCTTGGAAGAGGCCGGCTTCCCGAAAGGAGTGGCCAACCTGGTGACCGGCCAGCCGGAGCCGATCGGACAGACGTTGCTGCAGGATGAGCGGGTGCGAAAAATCACCTTTACCGGTTCGACGGAAGTGGGCAAGTTGCTGATGCGCGGGGCGGCTGACACGGTGAAAAAGGTGTCGCTGGAATTGGGCGGCCATGCGCCGTTCCTCATTTTTGAGGATGCTGATCTGGATCAGGCCGTCCGGGGCGTGATGGCTTCCAAGTTCCGCAACACGGGACAGACCTGCGTCTGCGCCAACCGGATTTATGTCCATGAGGCTGTGAAAGAGCCATTTATTCAAAAACTTAAAGCTCAAATGGAGCGGATGGTCATTGGAAACGGCATGCAGGATGGGGTGCAGATTGGCCCGCTGATCGACCGGCAAGCGTTTGAAAAAGTGAAGCGGCAGGTGGACGACGCGAGAGCCAAGGGGGCAACAGTCCACTGCGGCGGAGAGGCTGCCCAGGTGGAAGGGCAAAAGGGGTATTTCTTCCAACCGACGCTGCTGTCCGATGTCACGCCAGAGATGCAGATCATGCACGAGGAGACCTTTGGTCCCGTCGCGCCGGTGGTCTCGTTTACGGACGAACGGGAGGCCATTCGCCAGGCCAATTCGCTGCCGTATGGACTGGCTGCCTATCTCTTCACGAACAGCCTGTCACGGGCGATTCGAGTGTCGGAACAGCTGGAATTCGGGATGGTCTCGGTGAACGACGGCGTCTTTACCGCCGCCCAGGTGCCGTTTGGCGGCGTAAAGGAGAGCGGTCTGGGAAGGGAAGGGGGCCGTCAGGGGATCGAGGAATTCCTGGAGACCAAGTTTGTGGCGCTGACGTTGTTGTAATGCCGGGAAAGGAACCCCATCGCGCTGGACAGCGAGAGGAAAAGAGAGCTGAAAGAGCTCTCTTTTCTTGCTTGTGAAGAAATTTTTGGGAGAAAGCATCACGCCCAGAAAGAAAACGAAATGGAAGGGGATATCAAATGCAGGGCTTGCCGCAAAGGATGGTGGCCATTTCGGATGTTCAGGGGTGTTCAGGGGAACTGTTTGAGTTACTGGGAAAGGTTTCTGCACATCCACAGGAACTGCCAGTATCATCATGTGTCATGAGGAACAATCAGTCATGAGGAACAATCAGGCCGGTTCAGATATAAAATGATTTTCTTAAAAACTTTCAGTTCAAACAAGTCTAGGAAATGTTATAATAATCCTGTGTGGGCAACCTTGTGATATCCATTTCAAGTACAGGAATCAAAGAGGGAGGGGAGTAGAAGGTGATCAGCGAGGCGAGATACAAACAGCCGATGCTACCAGAAGGTGCCCTGGAAGGCAAGGCGGCGATCATCACTGGCGGCGCGACTGGGCTTGGCAAGGCGATGGCAAAGGAATTTGCCCGCCTTGGCGCCGATATCGTGATCGCCAGCCGGAAACAGGAAAATCTGGACAAGGCGGCGCAGGAGATCGCGGCGTATGGAACCAGGGTAATTACGGTGCAAACCGATGTCCGTGTTCCCGAACAGGTGGAGAAGATGGTCGCCACGACGGTCAACGAACTGGGCAAGGTGGATATCCTGGTCAACAACGCGGCGGGAAACTTTATCGTCGATTCCCTGGAAATGTCGGTGAACGCCTGGAATGCTGTGATCAACATCGTGCTCAACGGAACCTGGTATTGCACCCAGACGACGGCCAAACAGATGGTGAAACAGGGTCACGGCGGGAGCATCCTGAATGTCGGGGCCACCTATGCCTGGACAGGCGGGCCTAATGTGGCCCATTCTGCCGCGGCCAAAGCCGGCGTGTTGGCGCTGACGCGGACGCTGGCGGTGGAATGGGCGCCCTATCGCATCCGGACTAACATGATTACGCCGGGACCGGTCGAGGATACGGGAGCGGTTCAGCAGTTATGGCCGACGCCGGAACAGGCCAAGGCGGTTTTGGAAGGGATTCCATTGCATCGCCTCGCGGTACCGCAGGAGGTGGCCAATCTGGCGGCCTATCTTGTCAGTGATTATGCCGCTTATGTCACGGGAGCCTGTTTTGTGATCGATGGCGGCGGATGGTTGAACAAGGGCCGATTCCAAAAGAGTTCATCATGAATCCTTGCGAACCGGAAGGATCAAAGGTGTCGAAGTGATATGGTTTGACGACGTTATCAATGGATCAGGGTTCTGGAGGTGTCCCATGGGAGAGAGTGTCCTGATTGAAAAAGAACAGGGTGTCGGCATCATTTATCTCAATGAACCGGATTCCCTGAATGCGCTGAGTGCATCCATCAAAGACGGATTGATGCGTGCTTTGGACGAGCTGGCTCGTGATCCGGAGGTCAAAGTGATACTCATCACCGGTAAGGGCAGGGCGTTCTGCGCTGGCGGCGATATCCGCGCCATGAGCGGCCATCAGACGGTGTTGCAGGCCAAGGCGCGGATGGAAGAGGCGACTCAGATCGTGAAGAAGATGGCACAAATTCAAAAGCCGATTGTGGCTGCGGTTCACGGGTATGCCGTTGGGGCGGGGTTCAGTCTCGCGCTGGCCTGCGATTTGATCGTGGCGGAGGAAGGGGCCAAGTTTGGACTTGCTTTCAAAAACATCGGCCTCATTCCGGATTTGGGATTGCACTATTTTTTGTTGCATGCAGTCGGTCCTTGGAAAGCCAAAGAGTGGATATGGACGGGAGCCATGATCCCGGTCGAGGAAGGGTTGCAGTACGGATTTGTCAATCGGCTGGCGTCCCAGGGTCAGGGTCTGGAAACGGCAAAGGCGTTAGCTCACGAACTGGCCAAAGGCCCCCTTCAGGCGTACAAACTGACCAAATCGATCCTCCATCAGGCAGTCACCCTGGATCTCGACCGTGTACTGGAGCTGGAGAATTTCGGCCAGTCAGCGTTGCGGCAAACCCGGGATCATCAGGAAGGCGTTCAGGCGTTTCGCGAAAAGCGCCCGCCCCAGTTTACAGGAGAATAGTGGATCAACTAAGCCTGATAAAAAACCGGTTGGCGCAAGGCCGACCGGTTGATTACATATGTTGAATATTATGGGATGATTTTTTAGGCGTTTGACTTTGGTGCAGCGGCTGTGACTGGTTGCAGCGAAGGGATGGCTCTTGGGATCATGAAGGAGACCAAACTGGCAAGAAGCAACAGCGCGCCCGCTGAACCGAAGGCCACCCAATGGGTATGAAACGTCTCGTATCCCCATCCGCCCAAGTAGGAACCGATGGCGGCGCCGATCTGGTGGGAGAGGTAGAGTAAACCGTACAATGTGCCGACCCATTTAATCCCGTAGAGATCACCGAGAATGGCCGACGACATGGATGTGCTGCCCGCCCATACCAGCCCGCCGATGATGGCGGTGGCATACAGACTGAACGGGGAAGAGACGGCAACCAACATGAAAAACCCGATTCCCCGTACCAGATAAATCAGGGTCAGGATATTCTTGCGGGGCAGGTGATCGGAGATGATCCCGATGACAATCGAACTGCCAATCGCCACCAGGCCAATGAGGCCGATTCCCATCGAGGCTTCCATCTCGCCGAAACCATGATCGGTCAGCATCGGCACGCCATGCGAACCGAGGAGGTTCATGCTGTATCCACAGACAAACAAACCGATGGCCAGCTGCCAGAAGGGAAACGTGCGCAGGGCCAGTGTCCATTGGTCGATGGTGGATGAACTGGACGGATTTGAAGTATTATTCGGCTTATCTACATATTCATAGACTTTCCATGCATCAGGCACTTCGTCACGGATGATGAACAACGCTGCCGGGATGATCAGCAAAAAGAGTATTGCGGCCAGAAGAATGAAGCTGGTTCGCCAGCCCATCATCTGGATGAGCCAGGTGGAGACGGGTGTCATGATGCCAATGCCGGCCATTGCACCGGAGATTAAAATGGTCAGGGCAAGGCCCCGGTGGCGTGTAAACCATTTAGAGACCACGGGTGTCAATGTGACCTGACTTGTGAAAGCAAGCCCGAAAGAGAGAAGAAGAGCAAAAGAAATAAAAAAATGGAACGCCGTGTACGAAAAGGCTATCCAAAGCATCGATCCGGATACGAGAAAAGCGCCAAATATCAGGACGTTTCGGGTCCCGAATCGATCCGCCAGTGCACCGGCCAATGGCATGCCCAAGCCGTAGAGCAACAGGCTTATTGCGATGATTAGGGAAAGACTTTCGCGCGAAAAACCGAAATCTGCCATCATGGGTTTAAAAAAGGGGCCCGTTGAAAAACGGATGCCGACAGAAGTGCAGGTAATTAACGCGCTGATGGCAACGATCACCCAACCCGTGTACCATTTGATTGTCTTTTGTTCCATTTTCGACCCTTCTTTCATCATGTACGCATGATTCCAATTGTAAAGATAGACCTTTCCCGGGAAATAGTTCCGTTATATCATATCACATTTTTCTTTTCACTGCATAGAGAATTTAAAAGATAAGAACGATTGACTTGTAAAGAAAAGTTGTTTTAGAATGTAAACAGTTTTTGATCCTGGAAAGAAGCGAAAAAACATGAAACAATACACGATATTGCCAAAGATACTTGACTGGTGCTTGTTCGGTGTGGCCGTCGTATTTCTTTTATTCAATCTTTTTTTTGTGCCTGAACAGCTCAGATGGGTGTTGACAGTTTTTGTTGCCATATTGATGGGATTTTGTATCCCATTTCTGGACAAACCCCCACGCATGACAGGGCTGCTTCTGTTTGTATTGGGGGCGATGCTGCTAGCCATTTCTCATGCCTCGTTAGAGCAGTGGATTGGGGCGTACAGTCAGAATCTGAACTTGCTGATGTTGTTTGTACTGGTGCCGTTGCTCGGCATGCCATTGAAATATGGCGTCTATACCCGACACCTGTCCCGTCTGTACCATCGGTATGTGCACAATCGTTTCCGGTTGTATCTGTTTTCTGGGGGGCTTTCCCTGTTGTTCAGTCCGGTTCTCAACTTGGCAGCCATTACAATGATCAAGGATGTGACACCCCGTTCTTTGGCGCCTTCGGCGGAACAGGCGTTGTACATGTCCCTCTCCCGTACCTACGGATTGTCCCTGAGTTGGACCCCATACTTCGGGACGGTGATTCTCGTTTTGTCGTTGTTGAACGTATCTTGGCCAAAGATTGCTCCGATTACCCTGGGATTTGCAATGACGGTATTTGCGGTAAGTTGCCTGTTGGATTACAAACGGTTTGCCCATGGGGAAAAGGAGCTTTTCAGGGAATCGCCCGCTGCTTTGAACGGACAGCGGGTGAATCAGGAGCTGGCGTTAACGGATGACGGCCAGCTGCGGAAATGGGATGCCAAGATTGTGGAACTGGTGATCATCCTGACGCTGCTGATTGTCATCACGATCGGAATCCATGAATGGTTTCGCCTGGAAATGACGCTCAGTGTTTCGCTGGTCTCCATCTTTTTTCCCGTGCTTTGGACTGCATACCTGAAGAAATGGCATCGCTTGATTCCCAGTTGGCAACTTTATTTTCGCCGTGTCCTGCCGAGGATCAAAAATGAAATCTTCCTATTTATGAATGCCGGATTTTTCGGCGGGGCGGTCGTGGCCAGTGGTTATGGCGAGGTGTTGCCGCGTATCCTGGAAGGATTGACGGGGAATCACCCGGTGGGTTTGATCGCGTTGATCGGCCTAACGATTATGCTCTTTCCGCTCATGGGGATTCACCCCCTCGTGTTGCCGCTCATTTACGCTGCGGTGCTTCCTCATGCGGCACTGCCCCTGGATATGCTGATCCTCACTTTTGTCATCTTGGCCAGTTGGTCGCTTGCCTTATCCATCTCGCCTTTTGCCGCTGCGACATTGGTGGTGATTCGTGGAACGGCGTATACCAACTATCAGGCCAGTATCGGGTGGAACTGGCGTTTTGCGCTGATGGGTTACGTGATCATGCTAGTTTTTGCGACGGTTTTACATCTTATTACGCTTTAAAAAGATTCGTTTAAAGAATTCATCGATTCAAAATAAGGGTGGATTTTCGGAAAGGATCATACGGGAGGGATGAGGATGGTTGGGATTGTGGCGTACGGCGCCTATCTTCCGTACAGCCGGCTTGAAAAGAGGCGGATTGCGGAAGCGTATGGTGAAAAAGGCGGGAGCGGAGAAAAAGCTGTCGCTTGCCATGATGAAGACAGCCTGTCCATGGCTGTCGAGGCGGCGTTGGACGCGCTGACAGAAAGAGACCTGCCGCACGTGGATGTGCTTTATTTTGCCAGCACGACACCGCCCTACAGGGAAAAACCCTCTTCCGCAGTGATTGCGGCTGCGCTGGACCTGAAGCGGGGCATTCGCTCGGCGGATGTCACCGATTCTTTGCGTGCCGCTTCCGCAGCGATGCTGTCGGCGTTCGATGCCGTGCAGGCAGGGGTGAAAACGGTGCTGGTGACGGCTGCCGATTGCCGAGTGGGAGCCGCCCAGGGAGCGTTCGAGAAGCTGCTGGGTGATGGCGCGGCGGCCTTCTTGTTTGGTTCCGAAGACGTCCTGACCACAGTGGAAGCATCTCACAGCGTCACGCAGGAGATAACCGATCAGTGGCGTTCGGCGTCGGATCCGTTTTTGCGTTCCTGGGAAGAGCGGTTCGGCATTCAATCGGGATATCAGCCGATGGTCAGGGAGGCGGTGCAGGGTCTTTTCACCAAAACGGGCTTGACGCCCCAGGACATCCGATGGCTGGTTCTGGCAGGACCGCAGGAGCGTTACCAGAAATCGCTGGCCGGTTCGCTTGGATTTGCAGCGGAACAACTGGTGACAGGACACGAGCGGGTGATTGGCAACTGCGGCACGGCCCAGGCCCCGCTGATGCTGGTGGAAGCGCTGGAAAAAGCGGAGCCAGGGGAGCGAATCCTGTTTGTCACCTATGGGGCCGGCAGCGACGCCATCCTGTTCCGGGTGACGGAAGAGATTCGCCAGCGCAAACCGCAGCGGGGATATGCCGGGCATCTGGCCTCCAAGCGAAACAACATTCTATATACCACCTACCTGAAGTGGAAAAACATGCTCCCCCTGGAGCCGGGCAGACGGCCCGAGATTCCGCGGCCGTCTGCTCCCGCGATGTTGCGGAACCAGCCGCAGATTCTGGGCGGCTACGGCACACGCTGTACCGCTTGCGGCATGCCGCAGTATCCCCGCCAGCGGGTTTGTATCGAGTGCGGGGCAGTGGATCAGATGGAACCGTACCGGTTTGTCGGCAAAAAGGCCAGGATTGTCACTTACACGTCCGATTATTTGACCGTCTCACCCGATCCCCCCACCACGTTTGTGGTGATTGACTTTGAGGGCGGCGGACGGATGATTGCGGAGCTGGTGGATTATCAACTGGACGGGCTGCATGTCGGGATGGAAGTGGAGATGACGTTCCGTCACCTGTATGAGGCGGGCAACATTCATAACTACACTTGGAAAGTGCGGCCCAAGCGATAGGGGAGGGGTAACCGATGGCAAAAGGGAACGCCGATCGCGTCGCGATCATCGGCATGGGTTGTACGAAGTTTGGTGAACATTGGGACAAGGGACCGGAGGACCTGATCCTGGAAGCTGTGCTCGAGGCTTATGAGGATGCGGGGATTGAACCGAAGCAAATCGAGGCGGCCTGGTTTGGCACGCTCCTGACGGCCAGTTCGGGGCTGATGGTATCCAAAACCTTGAAGACGCCGTTTATCCCGATCACGCGGGTGGAGAACAAATGCGTTTCTGGTTCGGAAGCGTTTCGCAACGCTTGTTATGCGGTGGCCTCCGGGGTGTACGACATGGTTCTGGCGGTTGGCGTGGAAAAACTGAAGGATTCCGGGATCAGCGGCCTTCCAAACACCGATCCGGACCCCGACGGAACAAAACCGAACATTACGGCTCCGGCCTCCTTCTCTTTCCTGGCGACAGCTTACTTTAACCGGTACGGCCTGGATCCGAAACTGGGGAAAGAGGTCATCTCGCGCATTGCCTGGAAAAACCACAAGAACGGCGCGCTGAACCCGAAAGCGCAATTCCAGAAAGAGGTTTCCATGGAGCAGATCATGAATGCGCCCATGGTGGCGGCGCCTCTGGGAATTTTTGACTGTTCCGGGGTGTCGGATGGCGCAGCCGCCGCGATCATCGTTCGTTCCGAAGATGCCCGCAAATACCGCAAGGATCCGATTTATGTAAAGGCCCTTTCCATCGCGGCAGGCACCAGTTACGGCGCGATCAAACAGGATTTCGATTTCACCAGCATCAAGGAGAATGTGATGGCGGCCACGGCGGCCTACAAGGAGGCTGGCATTACCAATCCACGCAAGGAGATCAGCATGGCGGAGGTGCATGACTGTTTCACGCCGACTGAGCTGGCGATCTATGAGGATCTTGGCTTTAGCGAGCGGGGTCAGGGATGGAAAGACGTGTTGAATGGCGTCTTCGATTTGGATGGTGAGTTGCCGGTGAACCCGGATGGAGGACTGAAGTCGTTTGGCCATCCGATCGGTGCCAGCGGCCTGCGGATGCTGTATGAAATGTACAAGCAGCTGCAAGGGAAGGCCGGTCCCCGACAAATTGACAATCCGCGTCTTGGCCTGACGCACAACCTGGGCGGGCGTCCCTGGGAATGTGTCGCCTTTGTTTCGATTGTTGGCAAAGAGCTGGGGTAAACCTTCGAAGTGGATGAAACAGGAAAATGGGAAACGCAATCGCTGACAGCTGTCACTCTGAACGGAAGGGCAGCTTTTTTCATGAACCCGGATGGTAAGATCCGTGTCGTCGAAATGAGAAATGAAATCGCTTTCATGAGACACATTTTTTGACTCAATATCCATTATTTAGAAAAAACTCGAATCTGTTAGGTTTAAATCACCGGTTTATGACGGACAGCATTAAACGACACATGTTGGCATGGAACTTGCTTTGTATAGAGGTCGGTAACGCCAAATTCATATTCACGTAATGATAGGGGAGGTTGTCGACGTTGAAATTTGTCTTGTTTTACTTGCCGACAGTAGGCACGCGAAAACAGATTGAGTCAGGCATGCTTCCTGGACAAAACACACAAGCTTATCAGACGATGCTCTATCAAATCGGACGGCAACTGCAGGCGGCGGACGATCTCGGCTATTACGCGTTTGCCTTTACCGAGCATCACTTCCACATTGAAGGTTTTGAAACCTCCAACAACCCCATTTTGCTTGGGCTGTATTTTGGCATGATGACGAAACGAATCAAGATCGCGCAATTAGGGCTTGTCCTGCCCATGCAGAATCCGATCCGCATTGCCGAAGATTTGGCGATGTTGGATCAGATGACGTGCGGGCGCGTGATTGCGGGCTTCGCCCGTGGCTATCAAAAACGCTGGGCGGAAGTCATGGGGCAAGTATATAATGTTGGAGCAACTTTCTCGGATAAGTCGGAAAACGATCGCAAGAACCGTGAACTTTTCCTGGAACATTATCAAATCATCAAAAAGGCATGGACGGAAGAAACCTTTTCTTATCAAGGCAAGTGGTGGCGCATTCCGCCTGAAAATCTGGATTTCAACCTTGATCCGGTACGCAAGTGGGGCCGCGGTTTAGGAGAGGATGGCATGATCAAGGAAATCGGGATTGCGCCCAAGCCGTATCAGAAACCTCACCCGCCGATTTGGCAACCGTTTTCGTTCAGTGAAGAAACCTTCCGCTTCTGCGCGCGCGAAGGCATCGTGCCGTTTGCGCTGACAACCGATGATACGACGATTCAAACGTTGTTCCGCGCCTACCAGGAAGAGGCGGAAAAGCACAGCCGCCGCTATGAACTGGGTCAAAACATCGGCCTGTTTCGGGACGTGTTTGTGGCGAAGACGGACGAAGAGGCGAAACGTCTGGCCAGAGATGGAAACGGTTTCGTATGGCCGGATTGGTTCGGGCACTTAGGATTCAACCACGCGCTCAAACGGCATGGTGAAGAAAAGCCGGGCCCCGGCGATTTCGACGATCTGTATGAGCGCGGTTTTGAACTTGTGGGAAGCCCCGACACGGTCAACTTTATGATCGAAAAGATCGTTAAAAAGCACAATCCCGAGTATCTGTTGATGTGGCAGTATCCCGGATTGATTCCCCATGATGACATGATGCGCCATCTGGAAATGTTCGCAACGGAAGTCATGCCAAACTGGGCAGATTGATCGGGATGAAAGCCGTTTGGCAGTGTCGAAAGGGGGGAGAAGAAAACCGTGGCGGTATATCAGTTGAACCTGAAAAATATGTTGGAAAGGGCCAACCTCTTTTTCGCCAAAAAAGAAATCATCTCCCGCGAAACGGACGGCTCTTTGCACCGTTACACCTATGGCGATTATTACCGGCGGGTTTGCCGGTTGGCCAACGCCTTGAAGCGGTTGGGTATCAAGCGGGGCGACAGGGTGGCGACATTTGCCTGGAACACGTACCGGCATTTTGAACTGTATTTTGGCGTGACCTGTTACGGGGCGGTATTGCATACGGTCAATATCCGTCTGTCGGTTGAACATATCGCTTACATTTTGAATCACGCCGAAGATAAAGTGGTTTTTCTTGACCCGGATCTGCTGCCGGTGATGGAAGAGGTGGCACCCCATCTGAAAACGGTGAAGCACTTCATCATCCTGTCCGACCATGTGCCGGAAACGACACTGCCTTCGGCGAGCAGCTATGAGCAATTGCTGGCTCAAGAAGCGGACAGCTATGAGTTCCCGACATTGGACGAAAATTCTCCTGCCGGCATGTGTTACACCTCCGCCACCACCGGCAATCCCAAGGGGGTTGTGTACACACACCGGAGCATCTATCTGCACACGTCCCATCTGTGTTTTGTCGATTCGTTGGCCATTGAAGAAAAAGACGTGCTGCTGCCGTTTGTCCCGATGTTTCATGTCAATGCCTGGGGAATTCCCTTTGCCGGCGCATGGATGGGCTCGACCATGGTATTCCCGGGCGTGCATCCCACGGCAGAAGACCTTGCCCGTCTCATACAGGAGACGAAAGTGACCTTTGCGGCCGCGGCCGTCACCGTCGGGATCGACATGTTGAAAGTGCTGCAGCAGCAACCGTATGACATCTCGTCCCTGCGGGCGCTCATGCTGGGCGGCCAAGCGACGCCGGAAGCCGTGATTCAGGCCTATCAGCATCTGTACGGTGTGCCCATTTTCACCGCATGGGGGGCCACAGAGTGCTCCCCCATTGCGACAACGGTGCACATCAAGAGCTACCAGCAGCAGTTGAGCCTGGACGAAAAGATGAAAATCCGGGCGAGACAGGGGCTACTGTCGCCCGGGCTGGAAATGAAAATTCTCGACGAGCAAAATCAGCCGGTTCCGTGGGACGATCGGCACATGGGCGAAATTTATGTCCGCGGTCCATGGATTGCGACGGAATATTATCAGGATGAGCGGACAAAGGAAAGCTTTGTCGACGGATGGTGGAAAAGCGGCGACATCGCCACGATCAATGAAGAAGGGATCATCAAGCTGGTGGACCGGGCCAAGGACTTGATCAAAAGCGGCGGTGAATGGATTTCATCCGTTGATCTGGAAAATGCCTTGATGGCCCATCCGGCGGTGCAGGAAGCCACAGTGGTGGCGGTGCCGCATGAAAAGTGGCAGGAGCGGCCGGTCGCATGCGTGGTGCTGAAGCCGGGAGAACAAGTGAGCGAGGAAGTGTTGCGTGCGTGGCTTGCCGCCAAATTCCCCAAATGGTGGCTGCCGGACAAATTCATCTTTATGGATCAAATTCCGAAAACGGGCGTAGGGAAGTTCAATAAAAAGGCCTTAAGGGAGATGCTGAAAAATACGGGTTAAGCGCTTCAGAAGAAAGAGGGATGGATTGTGAACAGCGGCAGAGCGGCGGTATTTGTTGCGCCTGGCAAACCGTTCGAGATACGGGAGTTTCCGGTGCCCGAACCGGAACCGGGCGCCATCCTGGTGAAAGTGCGCCTGTGCAACATCTGCGGTTCCGACTTGCACGCCTGGCACGGCGATTTTCAAACGACGAAAATCGGCGGCGCGTTGCCGACGATTTTGGGGCATGAAATGATGGGAACGGTTGCCAAGCTGGGTGCCGGAGTCCATCGCGATTTTAACGGCGCGCCGTTATCCGAAGGGGATCGGGTGGTATTCCAGTATTTCACCCACTGCGGCAGATGTCCCCAATGTTTGAAGGGCCGGACGGTCAGTTGCCTGCATTCCAGCATGGCGATGATGGGCAATTGTGAAGAGCCGCCGCACTTTGTCGGCGGATTTGCGGACTATTATTATTTGAAGCCGAACCAGGTCATCTTTAAAGTGCCTGATCATGTACCGGATGAAGTGGTTTCCGGTGCCAATTGCGCGCTGGCGCAAGTGATACAGGGGTTCCAAAGGGTCGATTTGCGATTTGGCGAAACGGTGGTGATCCAAGGTGCGGGCGGACTCGGGATCTATGCGAGCGCAGTGGCCAAGCACATGGGTGCCAAACAGGTGATTGTGATCGACGGGGTGAAGGAGCGGCTGGAATTGGCCAGGCAGTTTGGCGCGGACGAGACCATCGATCTCCAAGAGTACCCGGATGACCGGTCAAGGGTGGCGCGCGTGCGGGAATTGACGGACGGCATCGGCGCCGATGTGGTGGTGGAATTGGTCGGCCATCCCAGCGTGGTGAATGAAGGATTGAACATGCTGGCGCTGAGCGGGCGCTATTTGGAAATTGGAAACATCAGCAAGGGCAAGGTTGTTGAATTGGACCCATCCAAATTGGTCTTCGGCAATAAAAGCATCGTTGGCGTTTCCTGGTACGAACCGGAAGCGTTAAAAATGGCGATAGATTTTCTTTCCAAGACGATTGATCTTTATCCTTACCATCGGTTGTTCGCCACCAAATTCAAATTGTCCGAGATTAATCATGCATTTGAACTGGCAGAAAAAAGAGCTGTCACCCGCGCGACCATCGTGATGGATTAAGTGTCCGGGAGGGAAGAATGGATGGACGAATCTTTCGTGGCTGAGGCTTTGGCGTTGATCCGTAAAAATGGCGGCAAGGTATACATTGCCTGTATGGGGGAAGGTGGCTATCCGAATGTCTCCGTAAGGGAGGTGGTGATTGATGATGCCAATGCCCTGGCTTACCAGGACCGTGAAGATAGCCGGACCGTCCAGCTGATGAAGAACAGTCCCCAAGTTCTTGTCAGCGTGTTGCATGAAGATCAACCGTATCATGGCTACAAGTTAAAAGGAAAGGCTTCATTTGAATCAAATCCGGCAACAGAGGCCACTGTGCTGATTCGCATTCGGATCGAAAAGGTTTTTCCTTATTAGTAAAAAAGGATGGAGCAATGAATGTTTCAACAAAAGGCTGGGTCCAGATGGTACATCCTTGGTAAAGACAACCATTGACAATATAGTGAATAAACTATTATTATAACAAATTACAAAAATAATTATTATTAATAAAAGGGGTTTTCCATGATGTCAATGGTGCCGTCTTATGTTTATCAAGACTCACAAAACCGTGGCATTTATCATGCAAAAGAACGGTTGTTGAGAGTCTGGGAGGAGTACCTGTATCGCGGAAACCGAGACATCCATCATGTTCATCCCGAGTTTAGTCAACGTGACATTATTCTCGATTCCTGGCAGCGTTGCTTGCAATATGATGTCAAGCCGACCCATGCTGGCTCCATCAAGAATGTTCCCGATCAGGTACTGGAAGAACTGCGGAAAATGGACCCGACTTTTCAGATCTCCTTGCCCATGATCAAGGACTTGCAAAGGGAACTTCAGCACACCAGACATGCGATTCTATATTGCAACCGGGATGGTGTCATCCTGGAAGTGACAGGAGATCCGGAAGTGGTCCGCCTGATCGGGTCAACCGTCAATGCGGCGACCGGTGCCGTATGGTCGGAACCCTATGCGGGAACCAATGCTATTGGCACTTCCATGGTGTTGAAAAAACCGGTTCAAGTATTTGCCGCGGAACACTTCACGGTAGGTTGTCATATGTGGGCATGTGCATCGACGCCCATCCTTGATCCGTTTACTGGGGATCTCCTGGCCGTGCTGAACCTGTCCACCATTGCTGATCAGGTCAATCTGCAAAGTATGATGATGTCGGTCTGGGGAGCAAAAACCATCGAGCAGCGGCTGGCGATGGAATACTACCAGGCCAAGGAAATGCTGCAACAGGTTTTCATGGAATCAACCCTGAAGTGGAAGCAAAGCAGTGTGTTTCTCTTGGACCTGCACGGAAAAGTGCTCTTCGCCAATGACAAAGGTGTGGAATTTCTCAAGAAATATGCCGGGCTGGAGCAATTTCAGCAACAGGTTCAAACATATCAAAACGCGGAACTCCATTCGGAGATGAACTTCGAGTTGGACCTGCCCAGTGAGCGATACGAGGTGCAACTGAAAAAAATTACCTGGCGAAATCAGGATATTGCCCGGCAGGTCATCGTGCATCGAAAGGAACGGCCGGCTCCCCAACTTCATACGAAAAATCATACGAAATATTCATTCCAATCGTTAATCGGCCATTCGCCGGCCTTTGTAAAGTGCGTGCAAATGGCGAAAAAGGCGGCCTCCTCGGATGCCAACATTCTCATTACCGGTGAAAGCGGCACTGGCAAGGAACTGATCGCCCACGCGATTCATGATGCAAGTCAGCGCAGCGGCAAGCCGTTTATCGCGATCAATTGTGCGGCGATACCCAAAGAATTGATGGCCAGTGAATTGTTCGGATACATGGGCGGCGCCTTTACCGGGGCCAATCCGAAAGGCAGCAAGGGAAAGTGTCAACTGGCCGATGGCGGCACGCTCTTTTTGGATGAAATCGGTGACATGCCGATGGACTTGCAGGTGCAGCTCTTGCGTGCCATTCAGGAGCAGGAAATCATGCCCATTGGCGGGCATGAACCGGTTCCCATTGACGTCCGTATCATTGCTGCCACCAACAAAAATTTGGAACATGAAATCCGTGAAGGGAGGTTTCGCGAGGATCTTTATTATCGGATTAAAGTGTTCGAGATCGCGTTGCCCGCGTTAAGAGAGCGCGCGGAAGATATTCCGCTTTTGAGCCGGTATTTTCTGGACAAATTTGCCGCGCAGAAAGGCTGCGGGCCATACGAGCTGAGCGAAGAAGCGCTGGAGTGTTTGCAAAATTACCACTGGCCGGGAAATATCCGCCAGTTGCGAAATGCGATGGAATACGCCGTGACGATGGCTGAGGGCGAACGGATTACGCCTGACGAACTGCCGGCCGAGATAAGGCGCCTTGAACCATCTGTTTGTTCGATTCGAAGTCCGGCGTCCTCGTTGTCACCGGTTGAACAGGCAGAGGCCAGGTGGATCCGTGACGTGCTGGCCAAGCACCGTTTTGACGTGGGTGCAGCAGCACGGGAATTGAACATGAACCGGAGTTCAATATACAGAAAGATTAAAAAATATGGCATGAACATTCAGGAATTAAAAAAATCTTTGGTGTGAGGAGGAATCAATGATGGCAGGATGCAAAGTGACGGTTGTGGATTGCGGTCCGTTGACGCTGGACAAGGGGATTCTGATGACGGGAGCATCGGGTCAGGTCACCATTCCCTCCAGCGTTTGGGTGATTGAGCACCCCAAACACGGCGTGATTCTCTTTGACACGGGGATTCACCATTTAGTAGCCGATCCAGAGATAGCCGAGACCCATTGGGGACCGGGGATGAGAGAAGCCTTTGGCTGTACGTTGACCCGCGAAATGGCTGTTGATCAACAAGTAATCCGTTTGGGGTATAAGCTGGAAGATGTGAAATATGTCATTCTCTCCCATATGCACCTGGACCACGCTGGAGGCATGTGCCATTTTCCAAACGCGACATTTGTCGTGCAAAAGGATGAGTTGCGCTATGCCTGGTGGCCGGATCCTTTCCCGGGGTTGGTCTACTGCTACAACGATTACAAAGACACACGGGGCTTCAAGTATTTGCAGTTGACAAGCGACGTGGATCTGTTCCAGGACGGCACGCTTCAACTGATCCGCACGCCAGGACATACCCCGGGGCATCAGGCTATGATCCTGAGGCTGGAACATCGCGGGCCGATTTGCCTGGCGGCAGATACCTCCCACCTTTACGAGGCATATGCCAACAATGCGCCGATGCCCTATGACTGGAACGTGGAGGTGCTGACGGACTCTTATACGAGATTGCGGGTGCTTGAGCAGTCAGGCATTCCGCTGTTCTTCTCGCATGATCCGGAACATTTCAACGAATTGCACGGCAAATGGGTTGATTAAAAAAGGATGAAGGGAGGAGAACGATGGATGGCCGAACCTTTCGAAACATTGCCGGGAGATTTGCGACGGGCGTGACGGTGGTCACAACCATCAACAAGCAGGGGAAGCCGGTGGGCATGACGGCCAATTCGTTCACATCTTTGTCGCTTGATCCGCCTTTGGTGCTGTTTTGCATCGGCAAATCAGCCAGTCTGTTTTCCGACTTTATGGAGGCGTCGGCCTTCGCCGTGAACATTTTGGCGGCCGAGCAGGAAGCGCTGTCCCGCCATTTTGCCGCCAAAGAGATCGATCGCTTCGCCGGCGTCTCCTATCTGACGGCCAAGACCGGCTCGCCGATTCTTCAGGATGTGCTGGGCTATTTCGATTGCCAGGTGGAAGCCCGCTATGAAGGCGGGGACCACATCATCATGATTGGCCGCGTGGTGGACGGCCAGGAGCGGGACGGCGCACCGCTGGTTTTCTACGGCGGCAAGTATGGCCGGCTAGCAGGTTAGGCCTGTTTTCGAGGGGAGAGATGAGAAGGTTCTGGAACGGGAAAAGGAGGATTCATAATAATCAAGAAAAAGATATAATGGAGGATAGTACGTCGTTTTTAAAAATAGAAATCTTTTGAGGAGGTATTCAGCCCATGTACCCGATTCCGGAATCTGTTCAGGCTTTTCTCAGGTCACCGAAAAAACACCTGATCGGCGGCGAATGGGTGGAGTCAGCCAGCGGGAATACCTTCCCCGTGTTTAATCCCTCCAATGGGGAGATCATTGCCCAGGCTGCGCGCGGAGATGCGGCAGACATTGACCGGGCGGTGCAGGCAGCGCGGCAGGCGTTTGAACACGGGGATTGGCCGGCGTACACCCCTTACGAACGGAGCCAATTGTTGCACCGGCTGGCCGACTTGCTGGAGGCGCATCAGGAGGAATTGGCTGTCCTGGAGTCTCTTGATACCGGAAAGCCGATCCGCGACTCCATGCGGATTGATGTTCCGGCGACGATTCGTCACTTCCGCTATTATGCTGGCTGGGCCAACAAGATCACAGGAGACACCATCTCCCATTCGCAACGCGGGAACTACCTGGCTTATACGGTGCGAGAGCCGATGGGCGTGGTCGGGCAGATCATTCCGTGGAATTTTCCGATTCTCATGGCCGCCTGGAAACTAGCGGCTGCATTGGCTTGCGGCAACACGGTTGTGCTGAAACCAGCGGAGCAAACCCCGTTGTCAGCATTGAGGCTGGGAGAACTGGCCATGGAGGCGGGTTTTCCCAAAGGGGTCATCAATATCGTCACCGGTTTTGGCGAGGAGGCAGGAGCGGCACTGGTGGCTCACCCGGATGTAGACAAGGTGGCTTTTACCGGCTCCACCGCCGTCGGTCAGGAGATCATGCGGGCTGCGGCCGGGAACCTGAAGGCGATCTCTCTGGAATTGGGCGGCAAGTCTCCCAACGTGATCTTTGCCGATGCGGACTTAAAGCGCGCCATTCCCAACGCCTTTTTCGCCCTGTTTTACAACCAGGGGCAAGTTTGTGGCGCCGGGTCCCGACTGTTCGTCGAAAAGTCGATTGCCGATCAGGTCGTCGAGGGACTCGTCCAGATGGCCAAACAGATGAAGATCGGCCCCAGCCTGGACCCTGAAACCCGTTTTGGGCCGGTGGTGAGCCAGGAGCACCTGGAGCGGATCGAACGCTACATTGAATTGGGGAAACAGGAAGGGGCTGAGGTGGCCCTTGCGGGAGGAAGAATGACAGAAGTTGGTAACGGTTACTTTGTCTCTCCAACCATCTTTGCCAATGTCGATAACAAGATGCGCATTGCGCAAGAGGAGATTTTCGGCCCGGTGTTGGGCGTTCAGGTGTTTGAGGAGTTGGAAGAGGTCATCGAGCGGTGCAACGACACCATTTATGGCCTGGCCGCGGGGGTATGGACGAGCAATATCCGGACAGCGCAGTGGATGACCAAGCGCCTGAAGGCCGGGACCGTCTGGATCAATTGTTACAACGTTCTGGATGATGCGGTGCCTTTTGGTGGATACAAGTACAGCGGCATCGGCCGAGAGATGGGCAGCTATGCGCTGGAGTTGTACACGCAGGTCAAAAGCGTGTGGGTCAATTACGATGAGTGAGTGGGTGGGCATCATGGAAACGAAAAAGATCAAGAACCTGATCCGCGGCATCCTGTCTTCTGAAACCAGGCTTTCATTGCGAAAGGAATGCGTCAATATCGGGTATGAATGCCATTTGGACCTGGTTTCCCGGGAGAAGGAGAATGGAATATATTTCCTGGTGGGTTACATTGTGACCCACCGGGCTTTTCCAAACATGAAAGAGGATCATCGGTACGTGCAACATATTTTCAAGTTGCTCTATGAGCTGGAACGCATTCCAGCAAAACGCAGGGTCCTTATCTTTGCCGACAGTACATTATACGGAAAATTCAATAAATGGTATCCGGTCAAGGATCATCGGGGTGTTGAGATTCGTTGCATCGATTTGAGAGAGACGTCTGCGGGAAAAGGTGATCTTGATAAGAAGAAACGATTGGCAGATAGCGGATGAAGGTTTTCACACCGCGATCTGCCTTTGGTTTACTTATCTAGCCATTGATCGACCAGCGCCTGATTTTCCTCAACCCATCTTGTCACCACGTCAAGCTCATCCTTTCCGAGGTTAAAAATTTCGTTCTCCATTTCTCCAAGCTGGGTATCACTCAGCTTAAATCGCGCGAGCGCTGCAGCGACTTCAGGATATTGTGCACGGAAGCCTTTGTGCGCAAGGATCCGAAGTTCTTCCCCTTCAGGGATCACCTTTTTCGGATCTTCCAGGTATTTCAGGTCCCATTCGCTGAACATCCAGTGTGGATTCCAACCGATAAAGACGATCGGCTCCTGTTTTTCATAAGCTTTGCGCACCATGCTCAGCATGGCTGCCTCGCTGGAGGGGATCAGTTTGTAGGAAAGCCCGTATTCAGGAATGACTTCTTCCTCCATTTGTTTCATCACGCTTGCGCCGGCATCGATGCCGATGATTTCCCCCTTGAAGGCTTCTTTATGCTTTTCCAGATCGGCAATTTCGTTTACCTCTTTCACATAGGAAGGGACGGTCAGACCGGTATAGGCTTTGCCTTCATACCAATTTCCCAGATCTTCCAGTTGATGCCCTAACTTTTCCCAATAGTTCCGATGAAAGCCGGGTAACCACGCGTCCAGGAAGAGATCTAAATCCCCCTGTGCCAGTCCTTGGTACAAAGGCGCCACGTCTAGCTCTTTTAGTTCTACTTTGTAACCTTCTTTCTCCAAGATAACTTTCCACAAGTTGGAGACGACAATATCTTCTGCCCAGTTGACGAGACCGATGCGGATCGTTCCTTTTACAGTCGCGGGATTGGAGGAGCTGTTGGAAGGTTCTTGTGCAGTTGTGTTGGCGCCGCAAGCGGCGAGTAGTATCGAGAGACTGAGGAAAATAGAGAGGATAACAACAGATTGAAACCAACTTCTTGGCCGTTCGTTCACGATCATGCCCCCATTACATTATTGTTTGATCATTCCCACAGTGACATATTCTTTCTTCAGTCTTTCTTGAGTCCTTCTTGGTTAAACAAAAAACCACGAGAAGAGACGATTCCCGTGGTGAAACAGGCGCAATCAGACAAATGGATCATGCCCATCGATGTACCATGGTCTTCCCACCTCCCGGAACGCTTACGGGGTTAGCTGACGTGTTCGGACGCCAGAGTCGCCCTACACGCGGGAGGTGTAGCGTTAAAATTCCCTCGACCTCCATGCGGGATTCACCCCTGCGCGTCAAAGTGACACGCTGACTTTTGGTTCCCCCGTTTCCCTGAAGGGAATTCAGCGAATAAGAAGAAGCACACAGATATGCATGTGACGCACTTTTGGATTCCGCATTTATTCTAACCTGTTTGTGATAAGAATGTAAAATACCGCATTCAGACTTCTCATGGTTTCACGGAAGATAACTCCGCATTTGGCACTCCCTCATTGTCATTCGTTAGAAATACACCTGATTCTTGCTGTATACGCGGGGATTGAGTAAACGCAAGGAAAACTTCAGGTAGAAAAGGATTGAATTTCTGTTATATTGGACTATCGTTTGTATTTATAAAAAATGATTGTTTTCTCTACGATGTTCGTCTACAATAGATCAACGAATGATTAGGCTATGTTATATTTTATCCAATATCCTCTGCGCATCCGACCATCGTCCCTTACCAGGCCTTTCCAACCAAAGATCAGGTTGAAATCACGAAGATCGCTGTTGGCGGAAAGGAGATTCTGAATGAGCCTATTAGAAGGTGTTCGCGTTTTGGATTTGACCCGTTTGCTCCCGGGTCCTTTTTGCACGATGCTTTTGGCCGATTATGGCGCGGAAGTGATCAAGGTGGAACAACCGGAGATTGGTGATTACGGCCGAACCGTGGAGCCTTATATCCAAGGATACAGTGCGCGACATCTGATCATCAACCGCAACAAAAAAAGTCTCACGCTTGACCTGAAACAAGAGAAAGGAAGAGATATTTTTCGTGCGCTGGCCAAAAAGGCAGATGTGATCGTCGAGAGCTTTCGGCCTGGCGTGATGAAAAAGCTGGGACTTTCCTATGATGAGATTTGCAACATCAATCCCGGCATCGTCTACTGTTCAATCAGTGGGTACGGTCAGGATGGCCCCTATCAGCATCTCCCTGGCCACGACATCAATTACATTGGATATAGCGGAGTTTTGGGATTGATTGGATTCAAAGATGGGCAGCCTGTCGTGCCAGGAGTGCAAATTGCCGACATCGGCGGCGGATCGCTGATGGCATTGGCGGGCATCTTAATGGCCCTCTATTATAAGGAAAGAACAGGTAAGGGACAGTTTGTGGACGTTTCTATGTTGGATGGGGCCATTTCCTGGATTGCCGGTTATGCCTCGGGATACTTCGCAGACGGCCAGGTTCCGAAGCGCGGCGAGATTCGCCTTTCCGGCAAATATGCCTGCTACGATGTCTATCCGACAAAAGACGGCAAATATCTCGCTGTGGGTGCATTGGAAGCGAAGTTTTGGCGCCGCCTCTGTGAGCTGCTGGGCAAGGAAGAGTGGATTGAGCAGCGGATGGCTGCGCCGGAAGTACAGGAGCAAATGCGTCAGGGATTGCGGGAGATTTTCCTGCAGAAAGACCAGGCAGAATGGCTTAAACTGTTGAAAGAAGAGGATACTTGCGTCGGGCCGGTATACGATCTGGATGAAGTGTTTTCCGATCCGCAGGTACTCGCGCGAGAAATGGTCATTGAAACGGAACACCCTGTATTAGGCGTTCTGAAACAGGTGGGCTTCCCGTTGAAGTTTTCAGATGCGTCGGGGGCCATTCGTAGACACGCGCCTGAGTTGGGGGAGCACAATCAGGAGATACTGACTGAACTGGGCTTTTCATCGGAAGAGATTAAAAAGATGGCACTTGATCGCATAATTTGAATACAAGAACATATACACATCAAATTGCGCACACAAATCTAAAGTGATATGATTTCGTTGTGCGCAATAAAACAGGGTTTTATTTCATGAAAATTTGGATTAAAGGGGGATTGCGATGGAGACGATTACTCAGATAAAAAAGCTCAAGAAGCCAAAAGAGGCTTTGCAACCCTTAACATCGGGGCAAATTGTGATGGTCGGTGGTTTTGGCCTCTCGGGCACGCCGATTACGCTTTTGTACCACCTTTTGGAGATGCCTGTCAAAGACTTGACGATCATCAGCAATAACCTAGGAGAGAGCAACCGGGGGCTGGGAAAGTTATTGTTGAATCGCCAGATTAAGAAGGCGATTGGTTCCTTTTTCACATCCAACCGGGATGCCATCGCTATGTGGGAAAAAGGGGAAGTGGAACTGGAATTGTTGCCCCAGGGAACCTTGGCTGAGGCGATTCGCGCAGGGGGGGCAGGCATTGGCGGCTTTTACACGCCCACAGCTGTCGGCACCGAGTTGGCCAAAGGAAAAGAAGAACGGATCATTGATGGAAAAAGGTATATTTTTGAAAAGGCTTTAAAGGCGGATGTGGCGCTGATCAAGGCGCATAAAGCAGATGAATTGGGGAATCTCGTCTACTGGAAAACCGCCGATAATTTTAACTCGATGATGGCTACCGCTGCCGATTATGTCGTGGCGCAGGTGGATGAGATTGTGCCGGTCGGCGCGCTGTCGCCTGAAGAGATAAAGACGCCGCACTTATATGTGGATGCCCTCGTCTTGAATGAACATATTCCAGTGTGATGGGAGGATCGTGATGGAACAGATGGATAAGGTGGATAAGATGGATAAGAAAGAAAACCCTCCTGCTAGTGATTTTCAAGTGGATGAAGTGGATACGGTGCACAAGGTTCGTCCACTCGCTGACTGGAGTAAGCGCTTAATTGCGATGATCGGTGTGGCAATGGTTCTCTTTCAGCTCTATACTGCTTTTTTTGGCACCTTCATCGCAAATGTTCAGCGGGCTACTCATATTGCCTTTGTACTGATTTTGACCTTCCTGTTATATAAACCGGTCGCAAAACTACAGCAGGAAAAGGTTCCCTGGTACGACTGGGTGTTTGCTATCCTGGCCCTTGTTTCGTATGGTTATTTTGTCGTCAATGGTCAGGAAATCTCAACGCGCCTTTCATTTGTCATGCCCCTCTCCACACTGGAGATTACGATGGGTGTGATTGCCGGGATTGTTCTGCTGGAGGCGACGCGGCGAACGATTGGACATGCCCTGTTTATTATTATTCTGGTTCTCTTGGCGTACACCTTCTTTGGCGGAAATCTGCCCGGACAGTTGGCGCACCAGCAATTTTCACTGACGATGGTTGTGGAGCAACTGTTTTATACCACATCCAGCGTATTCGGAACGCCGTTGGGAGTATCGGCCACCTTTATCTTTTTGTTTATCCTCTTCGGGAAGTTTCTGGAAGCGACGGGAGGAGGCCAGTTTTTCATTGATCTGGCCAATGCCGGTATGGGGAAATACCGCGGTGGACCGGCCAAGACAGCGGTTGCTTCGAGTGCCCTGATGGGAACCATTTCCGGAAGCGCGGTGGCCAACGTGGTGACAACCGGTGCATTTACGATTCCGATGATGAGAAAGACGGGGTACGATAAGACGTTTGCGGGCGCAGTGGAAGCGGTCTCGTCCAGCGGTGGCCAGATCATGCCGCCGATCATGGGAGCTTCCGCATTCATCATCGCGTCGTTTGTCGGGGTGCCCTACGCGGAAATTGCCTTGGCGGCATTGATTCCGGCTATTATCTATTTCCTGTGTGAATTTTTCCAGGTGGATTTCCGCGCGGCGCGAACCAATTTGCGTGGCTTGAAAAAGGAGGAATTGCCCCGCTTTTGGCCGGTGTTTAAAGAGGGATTTCTCTTTCTGGCGCCATTGTTCGTGATCATTTTCATGCTAGCTAGTGGAGCTTCCACCAACCGTGCCGGACTGTTTGCCATTGTCACGGCGGTGTTGGTGGGTCTGATCAAGCGGCCGAAAAACCTTGTGCCGAAAAATATTGTCCGGATTTTTGACAGTGCTGCCAGGGGGATCATTGAGACGGCAGTGGCTTGTGCCGCCGCAGGGATCGTGATCGGTCTCGTCAGTTTGACGGGTATTGGCTTGCGTTTCAGCAGTCTGATTCTCGATTTGGCTGGCGGCAGTCTGCTCATTACCCTCATTTTCACGATGATCACCTCGATCATCCTGGGGATGGGGCTGCCCACTGTTGCAGCTTACATCGTGCAAGTTTCGCTCACGATTCCAGCATTGATCGAAATGGGTGTACACCCGGTTGCCGCCCACATGTTCGTCTTCTATTTTGCCTGCATGTCGGCCATCACCCCGCCGGTTGCCTTGGCGGCGTTCGCTGCGGCAGGGATTGCCAAATCCAATCCGATGGCGACTGGGTTTATGGCGATGCGTCTGGGCATCGCGGCCTTTATTGTGCCGTTTGTGTTTGTCTATTCGCCCTCGCTGCTGCTGTTGGATACCACTTTCGGCGAAGCGGCCATCGTCACTGTGACGGTTATCTTGGGGGCATATGCCTTGGCTGCCGCTGCGGAAGGCTGGCTGTTGATTCAGGCTACCTGGTTTGAACGAATCTTGTTGTTCGCTGCGGCCATCATGCTGATCATCCCACAGACCTTGATCAGTCTGAGCGGCTTGGGGGTTGGGATTCTCGTTTTCATTCTGCAGTATTTGCGCAAGGGTCGAAATCACCCTGCATTGATGGATGGAACGGCTTGATCGCATCACAGCATTGTTCGGCCTGTTGCCGCAACGGCTTCTCATGGTGACGGGCCGACTGTAACCATGTATATCACGAGGAGGTTTAGAGGATGGACGTCAAAAAAATTGCCGTGATTGGCGCTGGAACAATGGGACGCGGCATTGCTCACGTGGCAGCTGCTGGAGGTTTTGAGGTATCCTTACAGGATATTTCTGAAGAGCAACTGAAGCAGGCTCTTGTCAGCATTGAAAAGAACATGAAAAAAGCGGTCGAGATCGGAAAGATGGCAGCTGATGAGGTGGAAAAGGCGCTGGCCAGGATTACCACGACGACCAGTCTGGAAGAGGCGGCAAAGGAAGCCGACTTGGTGATTGAGGCGGTTCTGGAACTGATGGACCTGAAAATCGAGGTGTTCCAGAAGCTGGACAAGATCTGCAAACCGGAAACGGTGCTGGCAACCAACACGTCGACGATGAGTCCGACTGAAATTGCCGCAGCCACGAGCCGGCCGGAACGATGCATTGCGATGCACTTTTTCAACCCCGTGCACAAGATGAAGCTGGTGGAGATCATCCGTGGCCTGGAGACTTCGGATGAAACCTACGAAATTGCCCGTCAAGTATCGGTACAAATGGGCAAGGAAACAGTGCAGGTGAACGAGTTCCCTGGGTTTGTCACCAGCCGGATGAACTGCTTGATCGGCAATGAAGCGATGAACATGCTGATGGAAGGGGTTGCCTCTGCGGAGGATATCGACAAGGCGATTAAGCTGGGCTTGAACCATCCGATGGGACCTCTGGAACTGGCTGACCTGGTTGGCTTGGACACCCGTTTGCGGAACATGGAATACCTCTATAAAATGCTCGGCGAACGTTTTCGACCCAGTCCGATTTTGGTCAAGTATGTCAAGGCAGGACGGCTTGGCCGAAAATCGGGGAAAGGGTTTTACGATTACACCAACAAATGAGTTTGAAAAGATATATGGTTAGGCAAAACGTACGCATTTATGACAAGAAACAAAGTTTGCAGTTCGCAAAATAAAAAACATCTGATAAACTATAGATTGAACACATTTTGACATCTTCGTCGAGACAATCATCTGAAAGGAGCACGACGCATGGATTTTCGTCTGCCAAAAGAGATTGAGATGCTGAAACAGACTGTGAAAGATTTTGTCTACAACACGGTTGATCCGCGTGCTCAGGAGATCGAGGAAAAGGATGAAATTCCGGCTGATATCATGGAAATGAGCAAAGAGCTGGGATTGTTCGGTCTCAGCATTCCAGAAGAATATGGCGGACTCGGAATCGGCATGGTTGGAAAATGTGCCGTTTATGAAGAACTTGGCAAGACACACAACGGCTTTACCACGGTGATCGGTGGGCATACCGCCATCGGGACAGTGGGTATCGTCGAAATGGGCACAGAAGAGCAGAAACGGAAGTACCTTCCCAAAATGGCCAGCGGCGAGTGGATCGGCGCCTTTGCGTTGACTGAACCCAGCGCCGGTTCGAATGCGGCCAACCTCAAGACAACGGCGGTCCGCAAAGGGGATAAGTACATCCTCAACGGTTCCAAACATTTTATTACCAACGGCACGATAGCCAATGTGTTTACCGTAATGGCCGTGACCGATCCGAGCAAGGGGCCAAAAGGGATCACCTCATTTATCGTGGAAAAGGATTTCCCCGGTTTTCGCGTCGGCAATGTGGAAAAGAAAATGGGTCTGCGCGGTTCCCACTCGGTGGAGTTGTTCTTTGAGGACTGTGAGGTTCCTGTGGAGAACGTTCTCGGCCAAGAAGGCCAAGGGTATGTGAACGCGTTGAAAATCCTGGCCAACGGAAGAGCAGGATTGGCAGCGCGAAACCTCGGTTCTTGTGTCAAGTTGTTGGAGTTGTCGATGGATTACGCGTTGCAGCGCGTGCAGTTTGGCAAGCCGATTTTTGAGCAGCAGATCATCCAGCATTACCTGGCAGAAATGGCATTGGACATTGAGACGTTGCGTTCGATGGTGTACCGCGTCGCCTGGATGACCGACGAGAAGATGAATGTCCTCAAGGAGGCGGCGATGGTCAAGCTGCTCGGTTCCGAGGTGTACAACCGGGTGGCCGATAAGGCTGTTCAAATCCATGGCGGTATGGGTTATATGAAGGAATATCCGATTGAGCGATATTATCGCGACGCACGGATTACCAAGATTTATGAAGGTACGTCTGAAATTCAGAAGAATATCATTGCGGCACAGCTGAAAAAAGAATACGCCAAATCCTGAAATTCCAGATAAAGGGAGTGTGTGCAATGCGTGAAGTGGTGATTGTGGAAGGAGTGCGTACCGCCATCGGACGGATGGGTGGCACCCTGAAAGATGTGGAACCAGATTACCTGGCCGCCCGCGTCATCGAGGAGCTGCTGCGGCGAACCGGCGTGGATGGCTCGATGATCGATGAGGTCATCCTTGGTCATGTCAAGCAAAGCGCCGATCAGCCGAACATTGCCCGCAAGGCGGCTTTGCGTGCCGGGTTGCCGATTGAAGTTCCAGGCTACACCGTGCACCGGCAGTGCGGTTCCGGGGTACAGGCGATTAACAACGCGGCGCAGGCCATTATGTGCGGCCTTGCCGATATCGTGATCGCCGGCGGCACCGAAAGCATGAGTACGGCACCCTATTACATCCGGGGAGTTCGTTTTGGTCTGCATGCCGGAAACGGCGTGGTCGTCGACCCGAACACGGAAAGTCAACCCAAGGCTCAACCCGAAGAGGTTTGGGGGAAAAACCTGACGATGGGCCTGACCGCCGAAAACCTGGCAGAAATGTACAAGATCAGCCGCCAGGAGCAAGATGAATTTGCCCTTCGCAGTCAGGAACTGGCCCATCAGGCCATCGAAGCGGGGCGCTTCAAGGATGAGATTGTTCCCTATGAGGTGAAAGGCAGGAAGGGATCCATCATTTTCGAGGTGGATGAACATCCGCGGAAAACGTCTTTGGAAGCTCTCGCCAAGTTGCCTGCGGTATTTAAAGAAGGTGGCACGGTAACAGCTGGAAACTCCAGCGGCCGGAATGACGCCGCCGCGGTGACCCTGGTCATGTCCAGGGAAAAGGCGGAAGAATTGGGACTTCAACCGAAGATGCGGATTGTGGCTCAGGCTGTGGCAGGGGTGCGCCCGGACATCATGGGGATTGGACCGGTACCCGCAACGCAGAAAGCCCTAAAATTGGCTGGCTTGACACTGGACGATATTGATCTGATCGAATTGAACGAGGCCTTTGCGGCGCAGGCGCTTGCTGTGGTGAAAGAACTGGGCATTGATATGAACAAACTGAATGTCAATGGCGGCGCGATTGCCCTGGGACATCCACTTGGCGCGACATGTGCCATTCTGACGATCAAATTGATGAATGAAATGAAGCGTCGCGGCAGCAAGTACGGGATTGTCACGGCCTGCATCGGTGGGGGCTTGGGCATTACAACCATTTTTGAAAACTTGCAAGTGTAAATCATCCGTTGTTTGTCCGTTGAAAGGAGGTGAACGGATTGGCAAAAAGAGGTCCTGATGAGATTTTGATTGCCAAACGCGTCGCCCACGAGCTGCGCGATGGGGATGTGGTCAACCTAGGTGTCGGGATTCCGACTCTCGTTCCCGACTACATGCCGGAAGGGAAAGTGGTGTACCTGCAGTCGGAGAATGGCCTGTTGGGAATGGGGCCAACTCCTCCCCCGGAAGCGGTCGACATGGAGTTTATCAATGCCAGCAAACAACCGGTGACGGCCATCCCTGGCGCATCCATCTTCAATAGCGCCGATTCCTTTGCGATGATTCGCGGCGGGCACGTCGACGTGGCCGTGTTGGGGGCTCTGCAGGTGGATCAGACCGGATTGATCGCCAACTGGTTGATTCCCGGCCGTCCAATCTTGGGCGTGGGAGGGGCGATGGATCTCGTGGCAGGAGCGAAAAAAATCATTCTGGCCATGACCCATACCTCCAAAGACGGCAA
Organism: uncultured Bacillus sp.; assembly: GCA_947085265.1. Lineage (GTDB taxonomy): Bacteria > Bacillota > Bacilli > ZCTH02-B2 > ZCTH02-B2 > Bacillus_BB. Next base: position 114,093 of record CAMTVR010000008.1, read on the forward strand.
GCCAAAACTCCTCAAAACGTTGACCTATCCGATCAGCGGAATCCGTAAGGCAGAGATGGTGATCACCGAAAAGGCCGTTTTCCGGTTTGAGGATGACAAGATGATCCTGATGGAGATTCACCCTGCCATGACCGTGGATGAACTGCGGGCGATCACGGAGGCTGAGTTTGAGGTCAGTCCTGGTCTTAAACCGCTTGTGGTCGAACAGGAACTCTATGCCTAAGCAGATTTATTGAAGAGAAAGCCGCATTCTTCATTGATTTCTTAGACTCAGAACACATTTGGTAGAAACAGGGGGTTACATTGAACATGAAAAAGAAGTGGCTGCCGATTGTATCCATGATTTTAGCTTTTACGTTGCTGGTGACCGCGTGTGGAGGTGGCGGTGCGGATTCCGGTAACGCCACACAAGACAACAATGGACAAAATGACCAGTCACAGCCTGTGAACACTTCCAATATCACGATTGGTGCCGCTACCATTGGTGGCTTCTGGTATGTGTTGGCCGGTGCTCTTGGCGACGAGATGAAGAAGCAGATGAACACCAACGTGACGGTGATTGAAGGCGGCTCCATTGCCAACATTCAAGGGATTGCCAACGGTCAGTTCCAAATTGGCTTTACCAACGGACAGAACTTGATCGAAGCCTTAAAAGGGTTTGGCGGTTTTGCTCAGCCAATGAGCGGCTTTAGCGCGGTGGCTGGGATGTACCCAAACGTCATGCACATTGTGGTACGCAAGGATTCTGATATTCAAACCATCGAGGATCTCAAAGGAAAACGAGTCAGCCCTGGTATCAAGGGATATGGTGGGGAAATTGCCTTCCAACAAATTCTTGAGGTCAACGGGATGAGCTACGATGACTTGGCCAAGGTGGAATATGTCGGTACGGATGACGGGGTGAACCTGTTGCGTGACGGGCAATTGGATGCTCTGGCCCTGTTGCTGGTGACGCCTGTTCCTTCCGTGCAGGAATTGCAAGCTTCACTCGGGGTGCGTTTGCTGCCGCTGTCGGACGACACCATCGCCAAGCTGCGTGAAATCAATGAAGGATATTACGAGTTTACCATCGGAAAAGACATTTACGGGATGGACGAAGATGTAAAAACGGTGGCAGCGGAAACGGTGGCCTTGGTAGATGAGGATTTGCCCGAGGATTTTGTGTACAATTTCACGAAAATCTTGATCGAAAACAGGGATAGATGGGAAGATATGAATGCCGGCATGAAAGATTTTAATGCGGAATATGCCGTTTCGCACATTCCTGGGGGTTTACCGTTACACCCAGGTGCCGAAAAATACTATAAGGAGATCGGCGTCCTCAAATAATCATTCGATACCTGATGACCTGTAGGCTTGGCGCAAGGCCAGGCCTACCTTGCTAAAAACAACATGAAAAGCGAAGATTCAAATCAAAAGCTGTCTTTGCCTACATCAATCCATTTGCCGAGGAGTGTTCAACGGTGGGATACCAAAATATTTTGCTTGAGGTAAATGGCGCGCTGGCTAAAATCACGATTAACCGCCCGGAAGTTCGCAATGCGCTGGATCCCCAAACGGTGGGTGAAATTCGCCAGGCACTGGACGAATTGTCCCAAAATCAGGATGTTGGCGTGCTCATTTTCACCGGCGCGGGTGACAAGTCGTTTGCCGCTGGCGCCGACATCAGCAAGCTGCGCGATCGCACCATGTTGGAAGCGCTGCAACCAGGAATGCAGGATCTGTATAACCGCTTGGAGGCGTTTGAAAAACCGGTGATCGCGGCGGTGAACGGGTATGCACTCGGGGGTGGTTGTGAACTGGCAATGGCCTGTGACATTCGCATCGCGTCGGAAAATGCCAAGTTTGGCCTGCCTGAGTTGAACCTCGGGATCATCCCTGGTGCTGGTGGAACCCAGCGGTTGGCCCGCTTGGTTGGGAAGGGCAAAGCGAAGGAATTGATCTTTACCGGGGAGATCATTTCGGCACAGGAAGCGGAGCGCATCGGACTGGTCAACAAAGTGGTGCCGATGGAGCAACTCATCGCGGCCGCCGAAGAAATGGCGGAAAAAATGATGAAAAAAGGTCCGGTGGCATTGCGCCTCGCTAAACTGGCGGTTAATATCGGGACAGAAACGGATCAAAATACCGGCATGGTCATTGAGAAGTTGTCGCAGGCGATTCTCATGGCCACCGAGGATAAAGTGGAAGGGACGACTGCCTTCCTGGAAAAAAGGCCACCACGCTTTCAGGGCAAGTAAACGGCTACATCATCACCGGCGATTACGATTGGCAAACCAGCAGACAAGTAGGGGAGATGGGCAGTGCGGAAAAAAGTGCTGCAGATATTACCGATGTATGATCCAAAAGGAGAGGAGATTCTCCGTCAATCCGCCGACGTCATCTATACAGACATCTATGATGAGGATCACCTTTGTCAAATGGTGAAGGGTGTTCATGGCATCGTCTTGCGAGCTCCGGCCAGAATTACCAGCAGAATCATTCAGGCAGCCGACAGCTTAGAAGCGATTTCCGGCGCAGGGGTTGGCGTGGACAATATTGATGTTCAGGCGGCAACCGAGCGGGGGATTCCGGTTTTACATGCGCCCAGCCTGAACACCAATGCCACGGCGGAGCATGCGGTCGCGCTTATGCTTGCCTTGTCAAAAATGGTGGTACAAGGCGATCAAGCGATGCGGCAAAATCAATTCACTGCGCGTGACAAGATGCGGACCATGGAACTTCGCGGCAAGCGGTTGGGTTTGGTCGGTTTTGGGGGGATTGCCCAGCGCGTGGCGGAAATTGCCAGCAAAGGCTTCGGCATGGAGGTTACGATGTATGTTCGCGCGGTGGATGAGAATCGCCTTAGACGCGCCAACGAGCTGAATGCGAGCCTTTCGACCGACTTGGCGGAGCTTTTTTCCACCAGTGACATCGTATCTTTGCACGTCCCTCTGACGGCTGAAACCAGACACTTGGTCAACCGCGAATTGCTTGAACGGATGAAACCGCATGCCTTGCTGATCAACACCGCGCGTGGCGGCGTGGTTGATCATGACGCGCTATTTCAGGCGCTGAGAGCAAAAAAATTGGCTGGTGCCGCTTTGGATGTCTTTGATCCGGAACCGCCGGAACCATCGGAGTTGTTTCAGATGGAGCAAGTGATTACCACCCCTCATATCGGCGGCATTACGCGGGAAGCGACATACCAGATGGCTGTCACTGTCGCCGAGAATATGCTGAAGGTATTGCAAGGTCAACCCGTGGAAACCGTCAGCAACCCGGAAGTGTTCCGTCACCGTCTTCGTGCGGAATAAGAGGCAAGTCTTGTTTGAGCTGAGAGGAGATCGGGAAAACGGATGGATTCAAGACAAAAAGAAAGGTGGATGCACGCTGCGGAAGCCATTTCATTGATCCGTTCCGACCAGACCGTGGCACTTGGCGGCATGCTCTCCGAGCCGCCCACGTTGGTGGCTGAACTGATCAACCAACGGGAACGATTTCATCGTCTTCCCCTGTACGTGATGCCGGCGGGCAGTCCCTGTGAATACGGCAACCCGGAATGGAAAAGCCACTTTGCCCTGAAATGTTTCATGATGTCTTTTCGTCTTCGCGAGGCTTACCGGCAGGGAATGGCTGACTATATTCCTTTTAATCTTTCAGATCTGCCCAAGGTGATGGATTGGTTAAAACCAGATGTTGCGCTCATTCAAACGACACCTCCCGACGAGCAGGGGCAGGTCAACCTGGGCATGGCTGCCGATTATACGTTGTCACTTGTACGGCATGCAAAGCTGGTCATTGCAGAAGTCAATGACCAGCTTCCGTGGGTATATGGTGAGGGAACCATACCCGCTTCGGCCATCGATATTTTCGTTCCCTCAGCGCGGCCGCCCTATGAGGTGCCTGCTGTCCAGCCCAGCCAAACCGATGTGAAAGTGGCTCAATATGTGGCAGAATTGGTTCCGGATCAGGCCACGATCCAGGTTGGCATTGGCTCGCTTGGCGGAAGCATTTTACATGCCCTGAAAGGAAAAAAAGGCTTGGGCATGCATACCGGTTCGATTTCCGATGAAGTGATTGATCTGTTTGAAAGCGGGGCTCTTACGGGCGAGTACAAGGAGTTGGATCGAGGGAAAATTGTCGGCTGCTGTCTCATCGGCAGTTCAAGACTCAATCAGTTTGCACAGAAAAACGAACAGCTTCAATTGCGCCCCTCGGATTATACCCACCATGCCGGAGTGTTGGCCCGTTTCAGCCGCTTCTGCGCGATCAATTTCGCGTTGGAAATCGACTTGCACGGGCATATCAACGCGGAGACAATCGGAACGCAGTATGTATCTGGCGTGGGCGGGCAGGTTGATTTCATGCGCGGCGCGATGATGGCCAAAGAGGGGATTTCGATCATCGCCATGCATGCGACCGCCAAAGGAGGAGAGCGCTCACGGATTGTGCCGGATGTGAGGACCGCTACTTCATTGAAATCAGATATTCACTATGTTGTAACTGAATATGGGATTGCCTCGTTATACGGAAAGTCACTGCGTGAACGCGCTGAAGCCTTGATCAATGTGGCTCATCCCGATTTCCGCGCTTCTTTACGGAAAGCGCTTGCTGAATGACATCAACGCTCCATGGGGATTTCGATGATTGCTCCCTTGCTGATTGTCGTTCAGCGATGTCGGAGTCGGGTGTGTGGATGTGGGTGGATAGATGTCCCAGAGAATATGCCAAGCATCCCCTGAGAAGGCCAAGTAATAGTTTTGCAAAAGGGACATCGTTCCAAAGGGAGAAGAAAACGTGATTTTGGTTGGTACCAACTGCACCTCAGTGAAAGTGGATCCCGTCAGCGGATTGATCCACTCTTCCACTGTCTGAGGTTTGCCCACTTGGTATTCAAACTTCTTTGCACCTAAAACCTCCATGAATACTTTGGCCCTTTCTTGGATATACGTTTCCTTCGGCAAATATTGTTGAATTTCCGGGTGCAATTTTTCCCATGAACTGCCAAAGTTTCCCTGTTGTTCCAGAGAGAGAAATTGCTCGACCAAATCGGTCGGGTTTTCTTTGTTTTTCAAGAGTCCGCAACCACTGAGCAGGAAAAGAAGAAGCAAACAAAGTCCCGTCCACGGCAGAAATCGTTTGGGCATAAGGATTCCCCCTGATGTTTTGGCAACATGGAGCGTTTGGTTTATACTTATTGCAGCGTCGTTTTCAGTGTATGATACAGTACATATTTACGGGGATGCAGACCAAATTATCCCTTGTTTGTAGAGGAGGATATGGCAGTGGCAAATCCGCTTACCGTTTATTGGTATCCCAAATGCGGCACATGCCGGAAGGCAAAAAAATGGCTGGAGGAACATGGGATTGAATTTGAGCTGGTGGATTTGGTCGAACACCCCCCTTCCGCAGAGACCATTCGCCGTTGGATACAACAAAGCGGCCTGGATGTCCGCCGCTTTTTCAATACAAGTGGCCAGTTGTATCGTCAATTGGGCTTAAAGGATAAACTTCCGCATATGGATCAGGAAGAGATGATTCAATTGCTCGCTACAGACGGGAAATTGATCAAGCGGCCTGTCGTCACTGACGGACAGCGAGTGACGGTAGGGTTTAAAGAAGATGAATTTGCCGCCTGGTTATCAATTTGTTAAAATCATTATCAACTGAAAGAAAGTCGTTTGAGTTCTCAACGAACGGAGGGATTCAGATGCATTTGCCAAAGGAATTGAAGTACAGTGTGGAACACGAGTGGGTCAAAGTGGAAGGAACAAAAGCTCGCATTGGCATTACCGACTTTGCTCAGTCAGAATTGGGAGACATCGTCTTTATCGAATTGCCGGAAGTGGGCGATGAGGTGACAGCCGGAGTGCCATTCGGCAGTATCGAATCGGTAAAGACGGTTTCAGATTTATACAGTCCAGTGACCGGGCAAGTGGTTGAAGTGAACGAGGAATTGGAGGATAACCTGGAGTGGGTGAATGAATCGCCTTATGAAAAAGGGTGGATGATTGTCGTCGAGATGTCTGATCCGGCGGAAGTGGATCAACTTCTTTCGGCGGAGGAGTATGAAGCCAAATATAAAAAGGATTAAACAAATTTTCCATTTGCAAAAGGGAAAGGAAGCCGTATCATAACCTTAAGGAGGTTTTTACGACAAGGAGGGGTGTTCAATGAGTTTTTGTTGTGGGGCAAGTATGGTCGGCGCAATTGGGACGATGCGGCACGGTAAAACCTATGTGCACAATCTCCCGATGTTGTTCTGTCCTGTCTGTCATCAGGTGGAAGTGCACAATGCTGTGACGGAAGAGTTCGATATCCTGATCGATTACGCGGAATCGGATGCAGCCAGAGAAGTAGACTTTGCGGAATACATCGACCCCTCCAGAATGGAAGACATCTTTGAAAACTGTATTTCCTGTGTGACAGAAGATCCACAGCAAATTTTTGAGGTACAAATTGATATGGCGCTGGATTTGCTAATAATTGCCAAGCAGCTGAAGGATCTTGAGTGGGAGTTTATGCTGAAAAAACGCCTGAAAGTGCTGAGTGAAAAGAAACAGGCGATTTTGTCCGGATTGCTTTGACCCATTGAGGGTGGTGAGGCCAATTCACCACCTTTTTTGTTTCTTTGCGCCCAAAGTTTGACCAAAACACGAAATCAGGTATACTTAATCCATGGTACGGGATATATTGAATACATTTCTCAAGGCGAGGTGTTCTCGTCATGGTTCAACATACGGCCCTCGCACCTCCTTCCGCCGATTCCCTGGAGGAATTGGTCATTCAGGTGCAAGCAGGCGATGAACGATTGCGGCACGACCTGCTCAGAGATTACCATCCTTTTATGGTGAAGACGGCTTCGAAAGTATGCAAAAAATATATTGATATCAGGCAGGATGATGAGTTCAGCATCGCCCTAAGCGCTTTCAATGAAGCGCTGGATCATTACTCCCCGGCGGAAAGCCGCAGCTTTTTGTCGTTTGCCGAGATGGTGATTCAGCGACGCTTGATCGATTACATACGCAGAGAGCAACGATTTCAGAAACAATTGCCGCTCAGCTCGTTTGAGATTGAGGATGAAGAGGAACATTATCTAAACCCGGTCGAGGTGGAAGAATCCCTTCGTCTTTTTGAAGAAGAGCAGCATGGAATCGCACGCCGCACTGAGATCAGATTATACGCCAGACAGCTGAAGGAGTTCGGAATCAGCCTACAGGAGTTGGTTCGAGTTTCGCCAAAACATCAGGATTCCCGCCAGCTGTTATTTGAAGTGGCGCATATTTTAGCGTCTCACGAAGAGTTGGTGAACCAACTTTTAGAGAAAAAAACCTTGCCGATTAAAGAATTGTTGAAAGTGGTCAAAGTGAGCCGCAAGACATTGGAACGGCATCGTAAATACATCATATCCATGGCGCTGGTTCTGATCTTTGATTATCCATATTTGAGAGAATATCTGGAGTTTCCCAAAGCAGAAAAAGTCTAGGTCAGGAAAGAGGGATTGGCTTGAAGCGCGGATTGGTTGTCGAAAAAGACGGGCATACAGTGATTGTGCTGACACCAGATGGGCGTTTTCAAAAAGTGAAACAGGTGTTCGCTCATGCTGAATTGGGCAGTGAGGTCGTTTTTGAAAATCCATCGTTTTTCCGTCATTACCCTTTCGGTCGCGCTGTGCCTATACTGCTCCTGACATTCCTGTTGTTCGTGATGTTGATTTTATTGGAAGCTTGGGGTCCGCAAGTGCAGATGTATGTCAGTGTGGGGCCGGAACCGAAAGTGGAATTTGGTGTGAATCGCTTGCATCGCGTCGTCGAGATCTCTCCATCTGAAACTAGCCAACAGTTGATGGAGAAGGCGTCCTCTTTTTATGGACAACCGATTGAAAAAGTGATTCGGCAAGTGACAGTCATCTCGGCCGATCAGGCCGCCTACCCGGCCTCCCCACATTATTATCTTGTCACTTCGCAGGCGTCGGCAAGCTCTGAAACCAATCTCCTTGTTAACGAAAGGCTGTCTCAAAAACTTCAGGAACTCCTGCCATCCGCGCTGGTGCTGACGGTGCCTGCCGAAGTCAGGGAGAATGCAATGACACTGGGGGTATACCCTGGTGACTATGCCATTTACTGGTTATACAAACAACCGGATTACAGCACAGAACAATTGGCACAATTTATTCAGTAGAGGTTGCAGCCGGAGAGAAGGGAAGCTAAAATAAAGTTAGTATTTGAATATAATGATTCTAAAAAGGAATCGAAGCGATTCTTGTGAGGCTTTTCCCCCTTTCGAGGTGACGCAGCCTTTTTCACGCTGACTTTCGAAACAAATACGCATAAAAAGTATGAAAAGGTTGATTACCTTGCTAATGCTCGGGGATTCCGTTACAATCATAGTGGCAAAAAGAGGTGGATAGCGGTAAAAGGGACTTCATTTCTTTTTAAACACAAAGCAATTGGCCCCAAAGTGATTTACCTAAAGATTGATCGGGAACGCCTTGGAAATGTGGATTGATTTTAGGAGGAGTGGATGTCATGACAAAACCGGTCTTGTCAATTCATGACTTTCGGGTCAAGGTTGAAGATACAGAGATTCTTCGAGGCGTCACGCTTGAGGTCAAAGGTGGCGAAGTACACGCCATCATGGGTCCGAACGGAACTGGAAAAAGCACGCTGGCTGCTGCGCTGATGGGTCATCCAAAATATGAGGTGATTGGCGGCAGTGTCACCCTTAACGGGCAAGATCTTCTGGCAATGGATGTTTCGGAGCGGAGTCGCAGCGGCTTATTTTTGGCGATGCAATACCCGAGTGAGGTCAGTGGCGTGACCAATGCGGATTTCTTGCGCAGTGCCATCAATGCCCGGCGGGCAGAAGATGATCAAATTTCGCTGATCAAGTTCATCCGCATGCTTGAAGAAAAGATGAAAATGCTGGAGATGGATGAGTCGTTCGCGCATCGCTATCTGAATGAGGGATTTTCCGGCGGTGAGAAAAAGCGCAACGAGATTCTGCAGATGATGATGCTGGAACCGCAAATCGCGATTCTGGACGAGGTGGATTCTGGACTGGACATTGATGCCTTGAGAATTGTGGCCAAAGGTGTCAACTCCATGCGCAGCGAACGGACTGGTTTTCTCATCATTACCCACTACCAACGCTTGTTGAACTATATCCGGCCAGATTTTGTCCATGTGATGATGCAAGGGAAAATTGTCCGTTCGGGAGGTCCTGAACTGGCTGAGCGGCTTGAAGCGGAAGGATATGACTGGTTAAAAGAAGAGTTGGGCATCGTGGATGAAACGGTGGGTCAGAACGTCTAGTTGGTATGTTGATGCAAATTGCGAGAGAAGCGGTTGCGGTTTTTGCTGCGAACCAACAGGATTTGACGGATGAAGGAGTGGGTGGGATGAGTGTCGACGTGAAGACGGTGGATCAGGAGTGGCTCCGACGATTTTCTGAGCATCGGGGCGAGCCGAAATGGATGACGGAATTCCGGCTGAGCGCGTTTGAATTGGCCGCAAAACTGCCTCTCCCGAAAGTGGAAAAGATGCGCATACAGCGCTGGCATCTGGATGGTGTCGTTCCCCCCGAGAATATCCCCTCAGAGGAAACCGTTTCCGTTCAGGATGCGACGTTTTTGCAGGAAATGACGCAAGGGATGCCGTGGCTTGATGAGGCTGCTCCAAATCTCTTCATCCAGCAGAATGCTTCCGTAAACTTTTCCCGTCTTGATCAGGCGTTGCAACGTCAGGGAATGGTTTTTCAAAGTCTGGATTTGGCGTTACATCAACACGAGGCGTTGGTGCGGGAGCACTTTATGACGGAAGCGCTGAAAGTGGGCGAAAACCGTTTGACTGCGCTTCACGCCAGTTTTTGGAGCGGTGGCGCGTTTGTCTATGTGCCGCCGAATCAGGAAGTCAAGCTTCCCTTGCAGGCTTTGTTCCACTTTGCTGGCCAAGGGGTCGGGTTTTATCCCCATGTGCTGATCATCGCCGATGAAAACAGTTCGCTGACGATCGTGGATCATTGCGTTTCGACGAAGCAGGCAAAGGGATTGCACATTGGTGTCACGGAAGTTTACGTGAAGCGCGGGGCGCGAGTCCGTTACGCGACGGTTCACCTGTTTAACGAGATGGTCACAGACATTTCATACCGGCGCGCGGTTGTCGAGCAGGATGGGCAGATCGAATGGATTCTCGGTGAGATGAATGACGGCAATACACTGGCTGAAAACAACGCCACGCTGAAGGGGAATGGAGCTTCTTCCGCTTCCAGGTTGATTGCCATCGGTACGGGAAAACAGCAGGCCAATTACCAGTCTCGCAACCATCATATTGGGCAACATACGGTTAGTGAGATCTTCTCTCGGGGTGTGACGAGAGAGCAGTCTTGGCTGATCATGGACGGCGTGACAAAGATCGAGAAGGGAGCCCGCCGCGCAGATGGCAGACAGGCCCAATCGGTCCTGATGCTATCAGAACATTCACGGGGGGATGCAAACCCGATTTTGTATATTGACGAAAATGACGTTCAGGCAGGCCATGCGGCCGGTGTCGGTCAAGTAAATGCTGAACAACTCTACTATCTGATGTCGCGAGGCATTCCGAAAGAGGAGGCAGAATACTTGATCATTCTCGGTTTTCTGGAGCCGGTGGTATCGCGAATTCCAATGGAGGGGATTCGCCAGCAACTGCTTGCAGTCATCGAAAGGAAGCTGCGGGCATGAATCTGGAGAACGTTCGCGATCAGTTCCCTATCCTGTCCCAGGAAGTTCATGGACATCGACTGGTATACTTGGACAGCGCAGCGACGTCACAGAAACCCCTGAAGGTCATCAAGGCGATTCAACATTACTATGAAGCTTACAATTCCAATGTTCACCGTGGCGTACACACGTTGGGGAACAAGGCGACGGAGGCATATGAAGGCGCGAGAGAAAAAGTGCGCCGCTTCATCCACGCGCGAAGCGCATCTGAAGTCATTTTTAACCGCGGCACGACCGCCGGGATCAATATGGTGGCCCGCAGCCTGGCAGAACAAGTATTAAAGGCCGGCGATGAAATTCTCATCACGCAGCTGGAACATCATAGCAATCTCATCCCGTGGCAGCAGGCAGCCAAGCGGACGGGTGCCATCCTGAAATACCTTCCCCTGCAAACAGACGGAACCATCCGGCTGGAAGATGTGGAACAGTCGATTACCCCGCGAACCAAAGTCGTGGCCATGGCTCAAGTCTCCAACGTGTTGGGTACTGTTCACCCGATTCGCGAAATCGCTGCGATAGCCCATCGTCATGGCGCTGTCATGGTGGTGGACGGAGCGCAAAGCGTACCGCATATGAGAGTGGACGTTCAAGATCTGGATTGTGATTTTCTCGCTTTTTCAGGTCATAAAATGCTAGGACCTACCGGCATCGGTGTCCTGTATGGGAAAGAAGAATGGCTCAGGCGCTTGGAACCAGTAGAATTTGGCGGCGAAATGATCGATTTTGTCCAATTGCATGATGCCACCTGGAAGGAGCCGCCCTGGAAGTTTGAGGGCGGTACCCCGAACATTGCCGGAGCCATTGGATTGGCAGCCGCGATTGATTTTCTTGAGGCGATCGGGATGGATGCGATCCACCAGCATGAACAGCGTCTGGTGACGTATGCTTTGGAACGGATGAAACAGATTGAGGGAATTCAGGTTTATGGGCCACATGAACGGGCAGGCATCGTTACGTTTAATTTGGCCGGAGTTCATCCGCACGATGTGGCCACTGTTCTGGATACGGAGGGTATTGCTGTGCGGGCAGGCCATCATTGTGCCCAGCCGTTGATGAAATGGTTGGGAGTGACGGCGACGGCACGAGCCAGCTTTTATCTTTACAATACGGAAGAAGACGTGGAGCGGCTTGTGCAAGCTCTAATCCGAGCAAAGGAGTTTTTTGGCCATGCAATTGGATGATCTGTACCGCAGGGTGATCATGGATCACTACCAGCATCCGAGAAACCGGGGAAGATTTGGGGACAATGACGGCATCCAGATTGAGCTGAATAATCCCACTTGCGGGGATCGCATTGAACTTCAATTGAAGCTGAACGGGGATCGGATTGAGGATGTGCGCTTTGACGGGGAGGGTTGTTCCATCAGCCTGGCCTCTGCGTCCATGTTGACGGAGGCCGTCAAGGGACTGCAAGTTCAAGAAGCGCTTGCCCTTTCAAACCATTTTTCCGAGCTGGTACGCGGGCATTACCCGGAGGGGGTGGATTTGGGCGATCTGGAAGCCTTGCATGGGGTATCTAAGTTTCCGGCACGCATCAAGTGTGCCACTCTCGCTTGGAAAGCCATGGAACAGGCGTTGAACGAGATGTCTCGCCAGTCCTGATAGGGTCAAACCTGGATGGTTCTATTTTCAGCCCTGTTCTTTTGGATGGAGTTATGATATATTTATGTTGAGAAACGTAAAAAATATTCATGGTTCTGTCTGACGGTTTATTTTAGGTTTATTTTTAGAAACAACGTTTGAATCATGCACCGTGGTTGGTGATGGAGATAAAGAGGCAGACGAGAAAAAGGAGGGAAGCGGGATGGCGAAACAACTGGTAGATTTGGGTGAATACCAATACGGTTTTCGGGATCCGGACATCTCGATTTACCGCGCCAAGAAAGGGTTAACCCGTGAAGTGGTGGAAGAGATCTCGCGGATTAAAGGTGAACCGGAGTGGATGCTGGAATTTCGCTTAAAAGCGTTAGATATCTTTTTGTCAAAACCGATGCCTGCCTGGGGCGGTGATCTTTCTGAGATTGACTTTGACAATATCACCTATTACGTGAAACCGACCGAACGGCAAGGGCGCTCTTGGGATGAGGTCCCTGAAGAAATTAAGCGGACGTTTGACAAGTTGGGCATCCCCGAGGCGGAACAGAAGTTTCTCGCGGGGGTTTCCGCCCAGTACGAGTCGGAAGTGGTTTACCACAACATGCAAAAAGAGTTGGAAGAGCAGGGCGTCATCTTTTGCGATACGGACACGGCACTCAAGGAATACCCCGAGTTGTTCAAGGAGTATTTTGGCACGGTGGTTCCGCCCACCGATAACAAATTTGCCGCGCTGAACAGTGCGGTCTGGAGCGGCGGCAGTTTCATCTATGTGCCAAAAGGCGTCAAATGTGAGGTGCCGTTGCAGGCTTATTTCCGGATCAATACGGAGAACATGGGGCAATTTGAACGCACCCTGATCATCGCTGATGAGGACAGTTTCGTCCATTATGTGGAAGGGTGTACCGCCCCGATTTACGGCACCGATTCACTGCACAGCGCCGTCGTGGAAATCATTTGCAAGCCACGTTCCCGTGTTCGGTATACGACCATCCAAAACTGGTCTGCGAACATTTACAATCTGGTGACGAAGCGGGCTGTGGCCTATGAAGATGCGACGATGGAATGGGTGGACGGAAATATCGGTTCCAAGCTGACGATGAAGTATCCAGCGGTGATCATGAAAGGGCCACGTGCCAAGGCCAACGTGTTATCCATTGCGGTAGCCGGCAAAGGGCAACATCAAGATGCGGGAGCCAAGGTCATTCACCTGGCGCCCGAATGCACATCAACCATCATTTCCAAGTCGATCAGCAAACAAGGCGGGAAGACAACCTATCGTGGACTGACCTCCTTTGGTCCCAATTCCAAGGGTTCCAAGGCGAAAATCGAGTGTGACACGCTGATTTTGGATGAGAAGTCCACCTCCGACACCATTCCCTTCAATGAAGTCAAAAACAAGGATGTCACGTTAGAACATGAAGCCACTGTCAGTCGGATGAGCGAAGAGCAGCTCTTTTACTTGATGAGCCGCGGGATTTCGGAAGAAGAAGCGGCTCAGATGATCGTCATGGGGTTCATTGAGCCGTTCACGAAGGAGTTGCCGATGGAGTATGCGGTTGAGATGAACCGTTTAATCAAGCTGGAGATGGAAGGCTCGATTGGTTAGATTGAAATGTGCTTTATACATGGGAATTGCCCCCAAAACGGGGGCTTTTTTTGTTCCCTAAAATTGATACAATTGAATTGTAAGCAGAAAACAGAGGGAGAGGAGGTGAGATGTTGGACGCGGGCCTGTTTGGTTCCGGTGTGGCTGCTGCTATCCTTGGCATCATCATTTATTACTTGTTGCCCACATCGTATATCCGTCTGTCGGAGAAGGCACTCCGTCACGGCAGCCCGCTTCATCCGGACATCACCTTGACGTTTGAGGGAAACATAAAGCAATGGCCTGACCTTTTGCCGGTTCTTCGATCGCTTGGTATTCGGGCCGTATTCTTCGTGGATAAGAAATTTGGAGAAGATGAATGGACCGTCTCCCAACTCTTAAATGATGGGCATGAATGCTATGCAACAGGGAAACTGTCTGTCCTGCAGCGAATATCTGCCTCTGAATGCGCAAGGGCAACGGAATCGACGCAATGGGTTTACCGTCCGCAAGGGGGGTGGATGACCCTCTATCACCTTTGGAAGGTGTACCGGCTGCGATGTAGAGTGGTTTTGTGGTCAGTGACCTGGGATGGTTCCCGACTGAATCCGCGGAAACTGACGAGAAACTTGCGGAACGGATCGATTGTACGGATCAAAGGTGGCCCGGTCGATTTGCAAAAATTTGTCTTGCTTTTGCAACGACTGAAACGATCAGGGTTCCGTTTTTGTACGTTGCAGCAACTGGAATCCCGCTATCGCCAGGAAAGGGAAGAAATGAAGGCTTCCCGTTCACCGATGAATCGGTGCCTGTTTTATGCTTGGAAGCGATGGGAAAGTTTTATGCATGGTTTGTTGCACCTCGAGTATGTTTGTACACGGGATGATGAACGGACATTGTTCCGCATTCGGAAGCGACGCTATTATGGAAAGCCGGTTTTGCTCGCGGACGGGCAGTATCTGCGTCGGGGTGAACCGATCGTGGAACTGCACTTGAATAATGACCTTTTTACACAGGTGGTGCAGCAAGCCAAGTCTTCGGTTCACCTGGCCACCACCTTGATTCGGATGGTTCGTCGCTCATTGCCTGAATTGAGCCGATATTTGCTCGACCATCCGCGATATCACCATATCAAGGCCATCTATGGCATCACGATAATCTACAGAGGGGCTGATCCGTTTGGATTTACTGTGGCCCCGATGCCCAAACGGTTATGGAATCGCTTTCTCACCTTTTATCTTCGCCTTTATTTATCTGTGATGCATCCTGAAGGTCGCAAGCGGCTGATAAAACAGCGGGATAAACTCATTCCAAAGCGTGTCATGATGTCTTGTACACAGTTATTTGCGTGGTACCCGCCATCTGGTTCGTTCAGAGAAGAACCGGGACATCTGAAAGGACATAAGATGGAGAGAGGAGTTCAGAAGGGAGGCGCAACGCTTGGTTGAAATCAGGCCGATTGAAATTGAGGGTCATCCGTTTATCGGTGTCGTTGTCCAGCTCCCCCAAACCCGTCTCATCTCCATCTCGAATGATAAAGGGTACATCATGTGCGGAGCACTTGATGTAAAATTGCTGAATGAGCGGCTTTCCGAAAGAAAGATCGTCGCGGGTCGGGCCACAGGAGTTGGCAGCTTGGATGATTTGCTGAAAGCTCCTTTGGAGATGGTCACCCACGAGGCAGAGAAAATGGGGATTGTTCCCGGGATGAAAGGTCGAGACGCGCTGCTCAGATTGATTGAGTCAGGCTGAAGATTTGGATATACCAGAGCGTAAAAACGGGGCGAAAGGAGCCCCGTTTTATTGCTTTTTCATTCAAGGGCGACGCTTGGCAAATTGGGCAATGACCGGATGAGTTGTCGCCAATAGGCTGTGGATCCTTTCAAAGGTTTGGCGGATGTCCCACTGAGCCTCCTCGGAGGTGCGCAGATTGATCAGGTGATACAATTCCCAGAGGCTGAGGTCAGCCACTATCTCCCGGTTGTGAGCATTGGTCACGCTGTAGGCGGCAAGAGTTGGCGATACCTGGACCAATTGGTGATAGAGTTCTTCAGCCCGGCTGATCAAGGAATGCATCACTTCGGACAGTCCCGCTTCCTGGACATGAGGCGGTATCGTCACGCCTCCATCGACGTTTGGCGGCTGGAAGATAAAACTGGTTCGGCGATTATGGCGCAGCAATTGATGCCAATTGGCTTCTGAGACACTGAGATACAGTTTGACACGGATCTGTTCGAACACCGGATGCGGGTTGTCAAAAGGCCCAAGTTCTGAAAGCGTTTCGCGCAGGAACTGTTCTTTTTGTTCCAGTGAGATTTCTTTGGCCCACTGTTCTGCCTGCAAATAGGAAACCGGTTGATGGCTGAATCGCAGCCCCGCGCACAAGCGGACCAGAACGGTTTCATAATCGGCTATCTCTATAGAACTTCTCTTTTCTTTTTTGTCGGTCACTCGTCCATTCCTAGAATGAGCGGGTTGTTTGAACTGTTGGCGACATTTTTCCAGATGAGCGGAGGCGCCTACATGGCGCAGTAAAGTGGGGAGACAAAAGCTGATCTCTCTCTCCATCTCCTTGGCCAACCTCACACATTCTGAAAAAGGGCTGGACAGCAGGATGACCAAGGTGTCGCGCAAGGCCCGGCCGTTTCCCGTCATTCCTAAGTTGGTCAGCGTAGCCAGGGGGAGGACATATCGGGCGTCTTCAAAGGCCAATTTTTCAATGCGCGTCTGATATGCCTTGAGTGTTTCGTCCTTGTTCTGTGAAATTTTTTTCTCAAGATAAGGAATCAAGCCGGCCAAGATCGTTTCATACGTATCGTACGCCTGATATTGAAATTGGATATAGGCTTCACGCAAGGATGGCCATTGGCTCATTTCGTCGGGGATGTAAAAGTCACCCCGACGCGGGCGTTGATAGCGTTGACTGTATTCGGTAAAGCTGTTAAAACGGTTGGCCAACTCCAGCTCCGATGAGGCTAAGCGGCTGATCTTTTCAATGCCGATATGGGCTACTGCATGCTCGGCCACACTGGAATGGCCGTAGCCTACCACCCAACGCTCGTGAAAACGTCGGGCGGTTTCTGAGAGGAGAAGCTGGTTGCCAGGTTGGGTCAGGATCTCTTCCTTTTCCAGCAATGTTTGCAGATTTTCCCGAAAGCTCTTTGAGCTGCGTGAGACGTAGGCGAAGATGACTGCAATGACTTCTTCAGGAAGATTGAAGATGGTATAGACATTTTTATCAAGATTGGAAACGTAATCGGTCAGTCGATATGTCAACAGATTCCCCTCCCAATATCCGTTATTGAATTCAGGTAGATTGTAGCACACTTTGTCCTGACTGGAGACATAAATCGAATTTGGGTGGCGTATCGCCGAAGGGTGTATAGCCGATCCTTGCGTGACATAAGTATGGTACATAGGAGGGCTGGCGCCATGTTCCGGATGAGGAGAAGAGGGGTTGGCAACAGACTGGCAAGAAAACCGTTTCATCGGTTCGTGATTCCGTTGGTGATTTTGGTATTCATTTTTATAGGGGTTCAATTATTTTATTTCGTTGAACGGAATATCCGTGAACCGTTGATGAATATTGCCCGGGTTCAAGTCCATCAAATGGCGACAGAATCGATTACAGAATCCATCTCGAATAAAGTCGTACGACAAACAGATATTCGCGATCTCATCACGATTCAATATGATAAAGAAGGTGTCATCCAAAGCGCTGTATTCAATTATTCCGAATATGCGAGAATCCAGGCGGAGGCCACAGCACGAGTGCTCGAAACGCTTCACGACTTGAAAGAACGAGAGATCAAGATTCCATTGGGGCAGGCGTTTAACAGCAATATCTTGGCTCATTTTGGACCAGGGATTCCTGTACGTCTGCGGCCAATGGGCTCGGCTACGGTGGATCTGGAATTTGAGATGCAAACGGCGGGGATCAATATGGTCATGGTAGCGGTGTATGCCGTGATCAAAGCGCACGTGGCGATTGTCATTCCTTTTTCCGTCGAATCAGGAGAGGTATCCACACGGGTGGCTTTGTCCAATGCTGTGATTGTGGGGCAGGTGCCGAACTTTTATTATTCGAGTGGGGGAGGTTCTGGTGTCAGCGATTCGAAACCCGCGGGTACAGAAGGTTCGTCCGGAGATGGTCTGCTGCCACCTGTCGTGCCAATGGTTCCACCCGTTGAATTTTAGCGTTGCTGCTTGCGATCGGCACGTTCCCACGCGTTCAGATGAGGATAAGGGTCAAAAGCCCATTCATTGCGTCCGTTATGCTTGTACATGCCGTAGTGCAAATGCGGGGGGAATTTGCCCTGTGTTCCCGGCTTCCCATACCCGGAACTGCCCACATAACCGATGATATCTCCGGGCTGCACGACATCTCCTGCTTTGATTTGCTTGTTAAAACCGGAGAGGTGGGCGTAGTAGTGGTAGACGTTGTTTAAGTCACGGATACCCACGCGCCATCCACCGTAGATGTTCCAGCCGAGAACTTCCACGTATCCATAACAGGTACTGCGAACGGGTGTGCCATAACTGGCGAAAATATCGGTTCCTTCATGGATTCTTCGCCCTCCCCATCCCCGGGAGTGGCCCCATGTATTGTGGTAAGTGTAGTTGTATCCCCGTGGAATGGGAAAGGTAAAGTGAAGAAGGTCCAAGGTTTGAAATTTCTTGTAGATCTCGGCAAACGCGTGAATGTGCCGAACGGCGTGATCGGAGCCATAGTACTCCCAAAGGCCGTGCAAGATATCCTCTTCAGAAAAACCATATGGCGACAAATAGCTGGCAACCGTAAAGATCAGATCTTGATCGTTGTTTGGGTCTGCGATCCCGTCCCCATCTCCATCTTTGCCAATTCCGCCAAAAAACTGGATGCTGAAGGGGTTCGTATCCTGGTGATCCGGATTGAGCAAGCCTGCCCAAAGGTGGTCCGGAATGGTAAACGCGAGAACCCCTTCCTTTTTCACTTTGTCTTTACGAGTGGCTTGAATGGCTCGTTCATATTGATCGACTGCCGCAAAATAATACCAGGGAATGTGAGTGAATTGCTCCATTTGTAAGTAATACTCCATTCGCTGTTTGTAAATCGCATCCTGTTCATCTCCCGTCGCGGCCGTGGCGACCGATGTCGAGAGCAGGATGCATGCACAGGTCAGGAGGAGCATGATGAAGCTTCGAAATGAACGGCGCATCTTTTGCCTCACCCCGGCCAATACTCAGATGGATACACCATCATTTTGGGCTAGGGTGAGCTTTAATATCATGCCAAATCTTGGCCAGGCACTTGCAAAATGGTTTTTTTGGAAATGAGAAGGTATAATGTGTGTAACAGCCGAGACGAAACTAGGCTGGCGTCTGTTGGAGGTGTGAGCATGCCTGTTTACGATATGTCCAGAAAACCGGAATGGCTTAAAGTCAGACTCTCCACAAATCAACATTTTACCGATTTGAAGGAATTGATGCGGAATCAGACGCTGCACACAGTCTGTGAAGAGGCGCGCTGCCCAAACATTTACGAGTGTTGGTCCCACCGTACCGCCACGTTTATGATTTTAGGGGACATTTGTACACGTGCCTGCCGTTTCTGTGCGGTGCAAACCGGTTTGCCGACGGAATTGGACTGGGCCGAACCGGAACGAGTGGCAGAAGCGGTGGAAGCGATGGGATTGAAGCATGTTGTGGTCACTTCCGTGGCTCGCGACGATCTGCAGGACGGCGGGGCAGCCATTTTTGCCGCAACCATCCGGGCCATCCGCAAGCGCAATCCGCTTTGCAGCGTTGAAGTGCTGATTCCAGACTTTCTCGGAAATTGGGAGGCTTTGCAAGTCGTCATGGCGGCACGGCCCGACATTCTGAATCACAACGTAGAAACCGTCCGCAGGTTATCCAACGCATTGCGGCGAGCGGCAAAGTATGATCGTTCTCTGGAACTGTTGCGGCGGGCCAAGGAGATGCAACCGCGCATTCCGACCAAATCCAGCATCATGGTTGGTGTCGGCGAGACGTGGGAAGAAATTCTCGAGACGATGGATGACCTTCGCGCAGTGGATTGCGACATTTTGACGATTGGCCAGTACTTGCAGCCGACCAAAGACCATTACCCGCTGGTTGCTTACTATACGCCGGAAGAGTTTGCACAATTGAGGGAAGAAGGTTTGAAAAGAGGCTTTCGTCACGTGGAATCCGGCCCTCTCGTGCGCAGTTCCTACCACGCCCATGAACAAGTGCAACACGCCCAAGAACAAATGCAATCCGTGCATTCCTGAAGCGGCGAAGGGGTGAGAGGGTGGTCATCATTCATGGTCAGCAGTACGAAGTCGTGGAAAATTTTCGCAACGGTTGGCAAGTAGAAGCGTTCCGGGAACGTTATATCGAACTCTTACAGCGTTATGATTACATTGTCGGCGATTGGGGATACGGCCAGCTGAGACTGCGGGGCTTTTACGAAAATGACCGGCCGAAAGCCAGTTTTGATCAGAAAATTGCCAGCCTGGACGAATATTTACAGGAATACTGTAATTTCGGATGTCCGTATTTTGTGCTCAAAAAGACCACCTCGGAGCGCGGGTTAAAAAGCCGAGAAGGTCGGAGCAAAAAAAGAACAGAAGAGGTGTAGCCTGTAGGGCTACACCTCTTCTGCTTCGGAGTGCGTCGGATGCGCATCCGGATGTTCCCGTTCCAGCCCGGCGTGAAAGGTGCGGTTTTCATACGTGAATTGCGGGGCAGCGTGCATGCCGTCTTCCCAAGGCGTCGTTTTACCCAGAAATGCCTCGTTGAACGGCGCGCCGTACGGGCCTTCCGGAAATTCTTCGGCGATGATGTCGCTGCGCTGCGAGACGACGGTTTCAAGCTCCCGGTACCGCTTGTTCCGCTGAACCATGTTTCCACCCCCTGTAGAAAGGGTTCCCAAGGGCGGTAAGGATATACCCTTTCACATTCGGAGGGGGGGGAAGGTTTCAGACGGCAAGATACAGGAATTCGGTCAACTCTTGCGCCTCATCCTCATTCAGGTCAAAGGCGTAAGCGATATATCCTTCTTCTTCCAGATCATCTTGGCCGATGATGGCGCAACGGCCATTCTGAATCGAGATCACGAGCGATTTGCCATAGAACCGATCGGAACGCACGATGGCCAGATCAAACCGGTTGCTCCTGCCGACAAAACTGACAAACCGAGTCCTCGTCTGTTCCGTGTCGTCATAAAGAAAAAACGTGTTTTCATCCATTACTTCTACCCTCACTTTTTAGGACCCACCTAGATAATTCATTCTAGTCGTCTTACTCAACTCGTCTCATCCATACATTATATACGAGATGGTATGAGTAAAATAATCATTGGCTGGAGGCAGGAAAATCGCCTATAAAAAGCGAAAAGAGACCTGTCAAACCCTTCAACAAAGGAGGCCTCTTTTCGATGGAATTATTCAATTACACTTCCAGTCTAGCGCAACAAATC
>CAMTVR010000009.1:0-130338 GCA_947085265.1 uncultured Bacillus sp.
AGGGGCCCTCGTTCCATTTGTTTTTCACACTTTTTCTACCGCGCTTCGCTTGGTGTCCCCCTCATTAAGCACGGGTTTCACCCGTTCTTAATGAGGGGGCTGATTTTTAGTGCCCTCACCCACAAACATTTTACTCATACAGCTGCAGCGGGTGGTTTTTGCCACGCATCGTCGGCATCAGCCAGGCGCTTGAATGGATCTATACAGGACGCTTCTTTTCGGCCGAGGAAGCCTTGGCTGCCAGGCTGGTCAGCCGCGTCGTCCCGCCAGAAGAGCTGTTACCGACAGCAAGGGCCCTTGCCAGGGAAATCGCCGAGAATACGTCGGCCATCTCTGTCGCCCTCTCCCGTCAGTTGATGTGGCGGATGCTGGGGGCCGATCACCCGATGGAATCTCACCGGATCGAATCAAAATTGATCCACTGGACCGGACGGCAAGCGGATGCCCGCGAGGGGGTCACATCCTTCCTCGAGAAGCGGCAACCCCATTTCACGATGAAAGTCAGCAGCGACCTGCCTGAATTTTATCCCTGGTGGGAGGAAAAACCGTTTAAACCCGAATAAATGAACAAAAGAGGGTGTCCAAAGCGATTACTCTTCTCCCAGGACACCCTCAATTTTTTTTCATCTTTTAGTCCCCAAAAAGAACCCTTTTTCCTTAACCGTGATTCAATGATTCTCCTCTCCACAATCCGCCCGGGTCGCTCGTGTCACCCGCTCAATAACCATCCCAAATCCCACAAACAAAACACTTCCACTCTGCGGTTGCGTTTGGACATGTTCATCCGGTTTAACTGTGACGGGCTATCACGGAGCGAATGATTTCGGTCAAACGAGGAATATCCCGATTCGAGACAGTAAATCTCACCAGGCTTTCATCCATTTCCAGCGCTTCGGCCAATAAGCTGGCGAATCCTCTGGCTTTCCTGTCCACTTCCATCAGCACTTCAACACCATCAGGATTCGGAAAAAAGACAACCTCCAATTCGTCCAGCTTCCCTCTAAACGTCCCGCTCACGGGCACAAATTCAAATTCCTGGATGAAGGGCAGCCGTTTGCGGAAAATCCCTTTTGCCTGTTCACAATCGGCATTCCGCAAGCGGAAACCCAATTTGCCCAACGAATCAAAAATCGCTCCGACCAATGGTGTCGGGACAATGGATATGTAATCACGGTCAGCGGGATCGACGGCATTTTTGATGTCCAGTCCAGTCCGCACCCATACTTTGGTTTTGCCGATCGTAATCGGGGTATCCAGCGGCAGCTGAAAGGAAAACGGAACTTCTTTCACTTCATTAGGACGAATCACCAGGGGTTGGGTTAGTTGGTAGCGGCCGATCTCGGTTTGCGCGGTTACCCGATGGTCATCTTTTTTCAGCTCGTACGTCGTGAACAAAGAAAGGTAAATACCGTCAATGTTCTGCTCGACATTTCCTCCCCGGATTTGCACGATTCCATCCACGTTCTCTCCGGGAACCAGCTGGCTGCGAAAAATTTTCGTGTCCACCGTTGCCGAACCAATGCCAACACTTGCCAATAACTTGTTTACGAATGACATCTGTTTCTCCCCTCCTTTTTCATCAATGAAGATTATTTTATCATGAAAGCTCCTTAGTTAGTTACTCCTGAAAAAGTCCGATCGTGAATATTACCTCATCCCCATACTTTTTCAGGGTTGCTCATTTACCTCATTGTTCCTTATCTTGCCGCCTTGGCGAGCATTTTGGCCACCCTGTCCAGGTTGTGGGTCAGGATTCCGAACCCGACCCAGCTTTTGGAGCCGGAAAGGCCCCGGTACCTGCTGCGGCCTAAACCATACTTGCGTTTCAGGAGGCTGATCTTGGCCTCTCCTGCTGCTCGGTAGCGCTGCAAGTCTTTGAACCAAAGTTGGTTTTCATATTCCGTTCGCGCCTGGCTTTTCTTGCCGCCGTATACGGCATATCCCGTAACGAAGCCGCTCTCCGTTTCGTCTACCCGGACTTTGTATCTGAACCCTGTGCCTTTGGCTAACTTGCCTTTCTTGATCGGCCGGGCTTGCGGGTCGAAAAAGCTGACGATGCGGTCCGGGATGGTGCGCGTCCCTGATACGACCTGCTTGGCCTGATGGATCAGTTTTCCGGTCAACGCAATGGCGGCTTAAAGCCGTTCTTGGCTTTGCTGTACCACCCGTTTGCCTGTGTCCCGTATTTTTTCGACAACCGCGTTGGCTTGCTCGACCACGGCTTGGGTCACGTCGATGACGCTGGCGGTGATGCGGTGGACTTCTTCCCAAGACTCCCGGCTGCGGCGGCGAAGCATCTTGGCGATGGACAGAATCTTCTCCTTGATCTCGTCGGCTCGGTCTTCAAAGCCTTGCACGGCATGGGAAGCGATTTTGCGCATCTTCCGCGCCAGGCGGGTGATGACGTTGACGCCATCCTGCAGCAAGGTGGCGTCTGTCGGGTGGTGAATGTCGGACTCCACGACCGTCGTATCGATGCGCCATTTGCGATGCTTCAGCACCACCTTTTCTTTGAGGCGCAATTATATCTCGATAGGGTAGGTGGGACGGCCCATCTTCGATTTCGTCGGATGTTTCTCGATGAACGGTTGCAGAAAGGGTTCGTCATCAACGGTTCATCGATAATCGCCAGTTCGGCAGGCAGTCTCCGAACCTCTTCCGGAAGAAGCGTGTCCCACAAGGTTCATTGCTCGTCGCGAAGTTTCAACAATTTTCATCACCTCAAGGAAGGATTCCCGAGGGGCGATGTTGAACTTCTTAGACAAAGGAATTCGTCCCTCGGGGTAGGTTGTCTGCTAACTTCCTATTTCCGCATAAGGGTTACGAATTCCTTTCTATTTGGCTTGAAATCCTCAAACTTTTTCAGGGGATACTAGTTAAGCGTGCTCGAGAGGCAGTGGAGAAAGTTGGGTCAGAGGACTTAAAGGCTGACCTCGAAGCGTTTACCCGAATGTTGGAGTTTGCCTATGAGAAGAAGGACGTTCAACTACTAATTCAAGCTCACCGCATAATCCACGACCTTGATTATTGGGTGTTCAATAACGAGACGTTTGAGTCTCGTGACTACTGGGGAGCCACGGTAACTTTGGAAGGCAAGGAAGACAACTCTGTTAAGCGGCTACTTTAAGGTTGGCCGGAATACAAACAGAACATCTTGCCAGATGGCAGCACCGTAGCGGCTTATTCCTCTGGTAGAGTTGTTGAAGATTTTTCTGCGAAGGGCGGAACGGAGTAAGCTTTTTTAAATAGGATGCTGTAACAAGGCTCAAAGTCAAGAAGCGTGATCAAGCGACCAGCCAAGCCACGGGAATAAAAGCTAAAAGCACCTTTCGGACATACACGTCTCGGTTCCGGAAGCCGAAGCTGATCCGCTTCAGCATTTTGATCTTCGTATGAACGCCTTCGGTGTAGCCGTTCGTCACTCGCCAGTCGTGATAGGCGAGGATCTCTTCCTGCCAGCGCCGGAGCGTCCGTCCCCACTGCACGAGCGCCGCGTCGCTTGCCACCTCCGTCTCCAACAGCACGCGCTCCAGGATGGCCTTCGCCTCCTCCCGTGAAGAGGCCCGGTAAACGTCCCGAAGCTGCTCCTTCACCCAGTGAAACTGCGCCACGTTCCGGAAATGCTTGCGGATCGTGGCCAGTTGGCTCGCCTGGCGTTCGGTGAGGTCCTCTTCGTTTTTGAGGAGCGGCCAGCGGGGAAGCCGGTGCCCCGAGACCGATTGCTCCACAAGCCGCGCTTCATCCACCCGCCGGTTGGCGTTCTTGAGGACGTGAAAATGATCGGCCACCACGACGACGCCCGGAAGCACGCGCTGAGCACATACTCCAGAAGGTCCTGAAGGAGCGTCTCGAGGGTCGGAGGCTCGAGGATTCCCTTCAGAAGGAGGCACCTAAGCGTTCCGGGGCTTACGTTCATATCCCGAGCGGCGCTTCTGAAACTCCGGTCTTTGAGGTTGCTGAGAAGAAAGGCTTCGACTTTCTGAGTCATCCGCGCCCAAGGCCGGATACCGGGAAGCCGCTCTGTAAACACCTTCCCGCAAGCAGGACAACAGAACCGCCGCGGACGCACCCAGAGGAAGACGGGCTTTCGGTCAACCCAGGTGTGCAGTTTTGGCCGCCACCTGGAAGTACGGCTGTGGACGTGGTGGCTCAGGGCATGACAGTCAGGGCAGCGGGCCTCCTTCTTTGGCCGGCCGGCATAAACGTCGATATGGTGCTCGTTCATCTCGAAGCGATAAATGATCCACTCTTGACTTTTTCATAGGCGGTCGGAACCTCCTTGGGATGTGGTGTGGTTACTAATCCCTTGGCTCTTCGGCCGCCTTTTTCCTGCTTCACCACACTTTTGAGTTTAGAGCCTGTAACAATTGACAAAGGATACCGGGGTATAGTATAATAACCATACCAGGCACTTGGTAATTTTTTCATAAAGGATGTTTACAATGCTTAAGAGGCCAGTTTTGCTATTGGCTATAACTCTTACATTACTGGTGATAACGATTACTTCCGCCTTTGCAAATAATCTGCAACCTGGAAATAGGACCGAGCTTTCCGGCAATATCACCATAAGGATTCTAAACGGCGATGAACCAGTGCTGGAGCGTAATCTACCTGGCCTAACTGTATGGATTCCCTCCCAAACCGTAATTACGGATGAAAATGGATATTATCACTTTACTAATGTCCAACAAGGTAATATTCCTATTCGAGTATTTTTTGGAGAGAAAAAGATCTATGAGGATAAGGTAGATTTGCTCAAAGGTGAGAGAGTTAGCAAGAATATCGTTGTGGATGTGCCACTTGAGCAAGTGCAAGCAAATATGAATCCAGCGTCTTCAAGCGGAAATGGTATAACAATTCAATATCATGACCTCGCGTGCCGAGATTATAATGGTCCATGGGGAAGCAATGACCCACATGATTTTGATAACCTGTTAGGATTTCCAGGTAGCGTATGTGACCTTTCTCTTGGAACTAGAACCGAATGTTGGCCAGAGGTCTTTGGTGAAGGAAAGCGTTACTGTGATGGAACAAAAAATTGCGGACTACTTGTCGGACATAGCCAAATATGGCATAAACACACCTATTTCTATGGGCCACCTTATTAACATTACGAGACAGCAACCATCAATTATATTCAATTAATTTATATTCAATTAATTGGAGTTTCCTCTCTTATGGCCATATATTACATTTCCAAGGAGTATTAAGTTATGACCTTACTGTATTTTGCTGTTGTGTTTCTCATCTCCATTATTGCATATCGCTTTCTGGGAATACGTTTCTTGGCTATCATCTTGCTCGGAGCAACTATGGGATACTTCCTACTAGTTATGTTGATTCAGCGTCAAATGCCTAGCGGTTAAAATGAGGGGATTATGGGTTCTTGATTTGGTCATAGCCCCGTCAAGTAGACAGTAAGAAAAGAGTATTTTTAAGCGGCGATCGCTTCTCGGTATTCCACTGGGGAGCGGTCGCCGAGTTTTTTCTCAAAGCGTTCATGGTTGTAGTATTCGATGTAATCAGCAATGAATACTTGTGCTTCGACGAATGTCTTAGGTTTTTCTAAGTGCAGTTTTTCTGTTTTAAGGTGCGAGAAGAACGACTCGATACACGCGTTGTCAAAACAGTTTCCGCGCCTTGAGTGGCTGACCACAAGCTGCTGCTCCTTCAACAAGTTTGCGTAGCTTTTGGTCGTGTATTGAAAGCCTTGATCGGAATGCAGAATGGCTCTTGGAGCGTTTACTTGCTTCACAGTATCAGCACAAGCTGAAGATTATTTCGTTTGGCCAGTTTCCAAGCGACGACTTCATTGTTATGCAACTCCATGACTACAGATAGGTAAACAAAATCATTTCCCGTACGAACATACGTGATGTCCGTGACGAATTTCTCCTTAGCCGCCCGGGCCGCAAAGCATCGATTCAAGACGTGATCGAATACGACAGAAGGTTTCCGGCCAGCGAACGGACGCTTCTTTCGGATGACGGACCGTATCCCTAGCTCACGCATCAGCCTGCGAACCTTTTTGTGATTGACAATGAGTCCTTCCTTCCGCAAAGCGGTGCGCATGCGGTAATAGCCGAAATAGGGCCGCACTCGATGAATGGCCAGAATATGCTCCTTAAGATTTGTATCTTTCTCAAGCTTTGTACGTTGCTCAGCCAAAGCGTTAAGCCACTTGTAGTATCCAGCTCGCGACACTTCGGCAATCTGACAGAGCTTTACTAGAGGGTATCGTTTACTCATTTCTCGAATGACTCGAACCGGGCTTGCTTATCCAACTTCCCTCCCCATGCAGATTTGGATTGAGCTTTTTTAGGTATTCAACCTGCGCTTTCAAATAGGCATTCTCTTCCTCTATGCTGCTAAATTGCTTCTTGTTCCAACGTCCGCGGTAGTTTTCAAACGTTTCCCCACTTTCAAACTTACGTACCCAGCTCAATATTTGCGCATCACTTTTGATCCCAAGTTTATCCTTGATCATTGAATACGACCATTTATTTTCTAAACGGAGACGTACAGCTTCCTTCTTGATTTCATCAGTATAACGGGTGAATTTCTGACCTTTTTTGGGTGGCATAAAAAATCCCCTCCGGTTGACAGTGTTGAATCCATGATACCATGGACTCTTTTTTTACTGTCTACCGTCAGGGGATAATACCAGGCCGGTATAACCCGGCCTCATTGCTTTATTTTGCTATTATTGTTTCTTCCAAACTTTACATAGAGCCCCCACAATAAACGATGGAAATTAGGCTCTCCACTATTTCCCCCATTTTCATCATCACCTGCATTGAGGTGACCTCCTGCGTCAATCATCGCTGTATCAAACAATGCCTGTTCTTTTACCCATGAAATCGGCAATACATAAGCGGGTTTACTTGATAATGATAAAGATACATTATTGGTATAACCTCCGCCAGTATACTCGGGAAATCTGCCGTTAAGATTCCTGAGGGTTTGCAAACCATTTACACCTGTCCGCGCCGTGTTCCAGAAGACTGACGAAGGAGTTGATGGAGGCAAAGTATATGTCGTGCCTACTGCAATCTTCGCCAATCCGGCAACTGTCCATACATCATAACCCAAACGCATGGCACACTTTATTTTTACTCCACCCGGCAACTCCTCATCGATTCCTCCGCCATATCTCCATAGATCATTCTCACTGTTTTTCGAGTACCTTGCATAATTTCCAAAAGTGGTTAACGCATTTCGATAGGGGAAACTTTGGGGATTGCCCGGACAAACATGAACTGCAACATCTGCAAGTCCCGCTCCCATTATAGCCATGATATTGTTTGTTCATTCTGACCGGATGTATTCCCCCCTACCATCCGGCAGAAGGCTTACTTGATTGCCAGTTCATTTTCTGTCCATTCCTTCTCATCGGACCATTCACTTCCAAACCCTTTCCAAACGTAACACTTCCTGAATATATCCCCAAACGGATACCGGGGCAAGAATCATTTGGTAACATAAAACAAAAAGCCAAAAGCCGAATCTGTTTTTACGAATACGCAGGCCAAGCTTTTTAAATACGGATCTCTGGTATATATACAAAATATAGTAACTCAATAACGTTAATGGTAATACCAATATCGTCATTGGTCCGACGATCCAATAAATCCCAAAGAATGCAAGGATAAGCCCCGGGAGCCAAAAGAAGGTGTACGTGAAATCAAGATAAGGCATCACAAGGTTGACCCCGGTTAAATACTTAGCAAATAAAAGCGGTTGTTGCCAAGGTTTCGTTGCTTTGAGCGACTCAATCATCCCCCGTGCCCAACGTGAACGTTGTTTGATGAAATGGGAAAGGGTGACGGGAACATCGGTAAACGCGACGGCAAGCGGTTCAAAATAAACTTTCCATCCGTTTTTTAAAAAGTTCCATGTGAGCACGATATCCTCACCAATAGCGTTCGGCCATCCGCCAACCTTTTTTATGCATTCCGTCATGTAAATGCTGTAGGCACCTTGTGCAACCAAGGTTCCCTGATATAGGCCTTGTAAACGTTTGATGGAAGCGATGCCCAAAAAATAGTCCCACTCTTGTATTTTGGCCAACCAATTTTCACGGCTGTTGCGCACTAAAACAGCCCCGGCGACCGCGCAAACGTCAACAGGAGCGCTTATAATGCGTGAAACAAGATAGCGCACCGCAGAACGGTGCAAAAGGGTATCGGCATCCAAAGTGATCAAATATCGCGTTTTTACTTCTAACAATCCCGCATTAAGTGCATTGAATTTTCCAGGATTTTCTTCCCTCATGATGCGCAAGGAAAGGCCTAAAGATTCAGCAGCTTTTTTCGCTTCTTCCGATGTCCGATCTGTTGAACCGTTGTCGATGATAATGATCTGGATATCGCCCAGATAATCCTGCTTATGTATATAGCGCAAAGTATTGGCAATATTGTTTTCTTCGTTGCGGCAAGCGATTAATATGGTAATTGGTTCATTGGGCCATTCTGTTTTAAACGGAGGCTGCCGGTCCAGAATCAGGCTGATAACGAGAAAAGCATTCAGATAGCCAGGGACATAAGCGATTCCCCCGATGATCAATAAAGCTATGGGAAACGTAACCACATCTGCCAAATCATAGAGCCAAGGAAGGGAAATATATACTGAAAAAAACATCCATAGCATCGCAAATCCATGACCAATAAAAAACTTGACAATCACCGGTACATAAAAGGTTTTCTGAGGTGTTGGATCAGGAGAAAAAGCCGGCTGTACGGGTAGATTCATTTGTGCATGCTCCTATGATCCGGTTAATTATTTTTTAGATCACTTGCCATCATGAGGCTTTTGCATAACTTACAAGCCTTACCATCATTGGATTTTTACAAGGTATACAAAGGGCTTGACTCCTTCTTGTAGAAGTATATAGCAGCTCACTATTCCTCACAAAAAAGGAATGAAGCTACTATGTATATTCTACAAGGAAACCTTTTTCCTTTGAAGATTTGATGGATCTTGACTGAGTCAAGTTTTTGTAGGTGCTTTTCTTTTTTAGATTTTTTCGTCAACCTCTATCTTGCAAGCGTTTTCTTTGCTCGTTTCTTTTCTTGTTTGTTCTTTTTGCGGATCTTTAAAAACCTCTCAGCCCTTTAACAGCTTGGTATATGGGCGTTCCTGATGGTTGCAGCAGGTAGCGGATAATTGTGAGGAGCTGTTTCTGTTACCATGGAATGCCAGGTCTTTTTCAGTGCCTTTTGCGCATCATGCAATGCCAGAATACCCCTCTCGGTTGCCACCTGGACATCGATATTGTCCACTCCGACGCCTACCCCTGAAATAACTCCCAGAATGTCCACTGCTTCAATGATCTTGCTGGTCAATCTGGCTGGCGCCCGCAAAACGATGGAATGCACCCCTTTCACCATCCGACGACATAAATGTTCTTCCACATAATTGTCGGTATAAATCATTTCGGTGGTCTGTCGGAAAATATCTTCTCCTTTCGGATGAGTCCATTGAAATGTTAGTTGCCTTTTGTTTTTCCAATTGTTTTTGCCACGACACAGCATTGTTGCACGCATTGAACAGCAACATTCTACATTATTTCCTGAAATACAGAAGATTAAGGAATTCTTTCATCTCAAGACAGAACCACCGGAAATTTTCAACGATTCTCCGACTATGTTTCCTACCGCATCCGTAAGTAAAAACGCGATGGCGTTCGCCACTTCTTCCGGCGTCGTTGCGCGGCCAGACGGTATCCCAGAACGCACCCGGTGCAACTGTTCTTCGATCGACAAGTTGTTCGCGGAAGCAACCTGACGCTCGACCTCATGCCCCATCTCGGTGTCAACAAAACCGGGGCATACCGCATTAACACGCACGTTATATTTGATCGCTTCCAATGCCAGACAGTGCGTAAAACTGATCAATGCAGCTTTGGCAGCAGCATATGCTGTGTATCCATAAAGCCCACGCAGTCCTGCGAGTGATGAGACATTGACAATGGCACCTTCTCGTCTTTGCCGCATTCCTAAGTAAATAACCTGCGTAAGAAGCACCGCCGCGGTAAAATTGATTTCCATCATTTCCGACAACGACTGCTCCGTCAAGTCTTCCACCAATGTATACCGAAACATTCCTGCATTGTTGACAAGCAACGAAATCGGACCGTTTTGCCACTCGGCATCAACTACCAAGCGATTCCGCTCCTCAGGTTTCACAAGGTCAGCTGCTATCGCATGAACTGATGCAGAAGGATACGTACGTATGATTTCATCGCGCAACTGGTTCAGTTTTTCGGCACTTCGCCCTGTAATCGTCACGGACGCACCCATCGCAACGATTTTTAAAGCGGTCTCCCGACCGATGCCACCCGTGGCACCGGTAATGAGCGCGTGTTTTCCGCGCAACGCATCATGTGAAAAAATAGACATTGCTTCCACCTCACTTACCATGTGATGTTACAACATCTTTCAACGTATGGGGTATAGTTGTTATTTTTCAAAATACTAGGATCATTTATCGATATTTTGATAAAGACAGAAAACACCAATGAAAAACTGAATCACAATTAAATCAAATCATCTAAATCAGGAAACAGCCCAAAAAATGCTTGCACCATGACAACCATTTCCAGATGGACCGTTCAATCGGCCGGGACAAACTTGGGAACGGTTATCCCTAAAACCCTGCCAAACGAGGCAACCACAAGGATACCGCCGGCACGAATGTCACGATTAACAAAACGACAATTAAAGCGGCAAGAAAAGGCATTGACGACTTGACGATATCCGGCACACTCACCTTGGTGATGTTCGATACGACGTACAGGACAACGCCTACCGGCGGCGTCACAAATCCGATGCACAGATTTAAACTGACGATCAAGCCGAAATGGATCGGATCGATGCCCAGTGCGGTGACCACGGGGAAAAAGACCGGAACCAAAATGAGCATGGCTGCGGTCACTTCCATAAACATGCCGACGATGAGCAGAAAAATGTTAATCAACAATAGGATGACATAAGGATTGTCACTGAACTTGAGAAGAGAGTCGGCAATTTTTTGGGGAAGTTGTTCTATGGTTAACGTCCATCCTAGGATGCTCGCTGTTGAAATGATGATCGTGACGGAAGACGTAATCAGGCCAGTATTAAACAAAATTCGGGGCAAATGGGATAATTTCAATTCCTTGTAAAAAAACAACCCGACTATTATCGCCACAAAACAGGCGATGGCTCCTGCTTCGGTCGGCGTAAACATGCCGGAATAAATCCCGCCAAGAATGATGATTGGGATCGATAAGGCAGGAAAAGATTCAGCGATCGAAACCAACAATTTCTTAAGCGATGGAAAAGGTCTTACTTCGAGTTGCATCTTACGCGCGAAAAAATAAATCAGGATCATGTGTGCTGCCGCGATTAAATAAGCGGGAATAATGCCTGCTAAAAACATAGCGCCGACCGAACTGCTAGTAATAACCGCATAAATGATAAAGACGATGCTTGGCGGGTGAATCGGCCCGAGCACGGATGAAGTTGCCGTCAACGCGGCGGAAAACTTTCTCGGAAAGCCTTCCTTTTCCATTTCCGGCACAACGACAGAACTCCGGATCGCCGCTTCCGCATTTGCCGAACCCAGAATCGCTCCCAACAACAGCCCTATCAGAACGTTCACATACGCAAGCCCCCCGCGTAAACTGCCAACAAGATTTTTTGACAGAGCCAACAATTTTGCCGTGATCCCGGACGCGTTCATCAATTCCCCTGCCAGTACGAAAAAAGGAATGGCCAACAGGGAAAATTCATTGATGCCGGAAAACAATCTTTGTGTAATGACTTCGAACAGATTTGAATTCGGAATCATGAACAAATGGACAATTCCCGTAATCCCAATGACGAATGCAATCGGGACGCCAAGGATCAGAAGTAGAACAAACGTAACGACAACGATCAACATTGTGGATTCCCCTCGTTTTCAAGTTTTGAAACTTGCGATATTACATGACGACGCAACGAAACCGTTTCCAGATTTGACGGGGCAGAGTTAGGAAAACTCTTGTTGATGGACTGCAGTTAATGTGTCTTAACTATTTTTTGTCTCCTCGGCAGGCATGCCTTCCTGATGACCATGGATGAAAAATGCGACGGCGTGAATCAGCGTGAAAGTCATTCCGACTGGAATAGCCAAATACGGTATCGTCATTGAGATGCCCAAACCAGGAGAATGCTGAAATAAGAGCGTTTTTGAAAAACTCGAGACAAACCCCGAGTAGATCACGACCGCACTGAATGCGATGACAATGACCTGAATAATTTTGAAGATGATCCGGCTCATTTTCAGCGAAACCTTTTTCAAAATCATGTCAAAACCCGTCAATTCCAATTTCTTATAGACAGCACTGGCACCGATAAATGTGGTATAGATAAAGGCAAAACGCGTAAGTTCACCGGCCCAAGAAAAAGAAAACCCCAATACGTTTCGGGCAAAAACATCCATCAGCGTCACGAACGTCATGGTTCCGACCAAAACGCATACCGCCCAAATCGATACGCGATAAAGTATGTCGCTGATGATTTTCATGGAATATCACCCCCAAGTACATGCTGCAGACTGTGTTGCTGGATGGCACAACACCCCTGTCGAACATACAGCTTGGCCATAGGAATGCGCGCGATATGTCACTCACTATGGCCAAGCTATTCGCAAACGTATACCTCATACTTAATTTAAAATTATGAAAGAAATGGCGTCTATATAGGCCCGGCTATTCGCCTTTCAGCTCCCGGACAGCCGTTACAAACTCTGCAATCAACGGGTCCTTGGCCATATATTTTTCATAAAGGGATTCCGTCTGACGGACGAACGCTTCCAACTGTTCTTCACTCAATTCGGTGACTTTAATGCCTGCATCTTTGATCTTTGCCAAGGCTTCTTCGTCAATCTTTTTAATTTCTGCAAACATGTAATCCTGCGTTTCCGCAGCTGCTTCTTCAATAATCTGTTTGTCTTCATCACTTAATTGATTGAACTTTTCCCTGTTCATCAGTATAACCGCGGGGAAAGGAAACTGCCTGGTCAACGTCACATATTTCAAGACTTCCAAATGTTTTTCAGATACAATACTCGTCAAATTGATCTCTTCCCCATCAATGGTCCCTGTTTGCAGAGCGGTATATACTTCACCATAAGCCATCGGCGTTGGAGAAGCACCCAAGGCTTGAAAAATGTCCGTCATGATTGGCGATTGCACGGTTCTTAATTTCAAGCCTTTTAAATCGTCGGGCGAAGTCACTTCCCGGATATTGTTGGCAATGTGTCGCATACCCAAATCATGGGGACCCAATATTTTCACTCCGATCGATTCGCCCACGCTGTCCAGCAGTTTCTTCATCGCTTCCGATTGAAAAACTTTTTGTTCGATATCATACGAGTTGAGCAAAAAGGGCAACTGCAACGCCTCTAAGGCAGGCGCGATCGTTGTGATGATGGGGGTTGAGTTACTGGACATGTCGATGGTGCCGTTAATCACATTTTCCAGTATTTCCCTTTCATCCCCTAATTGACGGTTCGGATAAATCGTGATTTTGATTCTACCGTTGCTTTTTGCTTCAACCAAATCGGCGAATTTTTGCGCTGCCAGATGGGTTGTATGGGTTACCGCCCCTGCGTGCGCATAGGTGAAATTATAGGTTGGTCCGCTATTTTTATCCGTCTTTGTTTCATCTGTATTGGGCGTTTTTGAAGCGTTTTCAGAACCTCCCCCGCCACAAGCCGTTGTAAACA
This sequence comes from uncultured Bacillus sp., assembly GCA_947085265.1. GTDB lineage: Bacteria > Bacillota > Bacilli > ZCTH02-B2 > ZCTH02-B2 > Bacillus_BB. The sequence continues at coordinate 13,753 of CAMTVR010000009.1, forward strand.
GCAACAATAAAATAGCTGATAACAAAACCATCAGTCTTTTCATTCCATTTCCCCCTTTTTATTTCGTGAAATGGTGACAAAAACAAAGGTGCGATGATGTTATCCTTCGACGAGAAACGATGTGTTTTCGACTGTCATTTGTCGAATCGCATGACTGGAGAAACCTTGTTGCAGAAGTCGTTGGACAAACTCGAGGAGCCCTTCGTCCGGAAACGGGTTGGCAGTCTGTCCGAGATCCGAGGAAAGAATGATTTTGTCCGGACCGACATAACGTATCTGTTCATACAGCTCTTCCCAGGTGATGCCGTATTTCGGACTGATCACCCCGAAACATTGTTCCATATATGCACCCAATTCAGCGAGTTCCTTTTGTTCTTCTTTGGTCAGGGCAATGGAAGAAAATGTCGGATGGGTGACGACAAACTTTTTAATCTTCTTATCTTTAGCAGCAGAAGCCAACGCAAAGATCTCCTGTTTCCCCAAATGTCCCGTCGCAAGAATCAGATTGTATTCCGCTATCAAATCCAACACTTCGTATACGACGGGTTTCAATTTCCCATCGTGCAAAATCGTGATGCTGGTCAAAGGTTTGCCTTGTCTTTTCCGTTCCAGCTCCACTTCAGCCCATGGCGGCAACACTTCATAACCTGCCTTGTTGAACAAATATTGCACTTCATTATCCGCATTGAACGTCGGCATCCACACGATTTTTGCACCGTCACGTGCCGCTGTTTCCACCGCAGCAGGGTTGATCCCGCCAACCGAATTGTTCAACGTGATGCAACCGATGGCGTGAATGCCGGGGTACAGTTTGTTAACGTGACGAGCTCGCTCGGCTGTGCAAAAATAATGCGATTTGATTGCAAACCCTTTCATTCCTAACTTCAGTAGGCGTTCGGCATATTCAAAATCGTCCAATTTCCGCTCCACAACATCTGGAGCGGTGTGGACATGCAAATCATAAGCGTTTTCAAGAAGTTGCTCATGCATAAAAGACTCGCTCCTTTGAAAAAACATCACTCGCTATCCGCCGCGACAAGCGGATACTCTTTCTCATTCAATACCCATCCGGGCTGTTTGGAAAAATCGAGCCGCGGGGGGCAAAAAATGTCGACCAGCCAATTTGTTCCGGCACCCACCGCTTCTGAAGTATGGATCACCCCTGCCGGCATAATCGAAACGGAAGGAGCGCTGCAATGCTCGTGATTGTCAGGGCGCCACTTTGTTTTATCCGTTGTCCACGGCCAGCGGAGATGGTGGACGAATTCCCCTTCCAATACAAGCGAGCATTGTTCAAAGTCATCATGGGCATGGGGAGACAATTTCGACGGATCACGCGGACCATCGTATGGATACAAGACGTTCACCATAAAGGTCGAACAACGAAAAATGCGACCGAATCTTCCTTCTTCTTGCGGCACATCCAAACAGTAAACGCGAACAGCAGGACCATCGATCGACTCCGGCCACGGTTCAAATGCAGCCACGTTGGGATCGGAATTTAGATAATCGGATTTGTTCAACGGCAATTCCTTTAAGTCATCATTCCGCACGGAAAAAAGCCGAACCACCCGACCGCCTTTTGTCAAAGTCACTTGACTGTATCCGTGAGGAACCACGATGAGGCTGTAACCTTGGACACGAAACTCCTGACCGTTCCACGAGACGACGGCTTCGCTGTCTTGATCCGGCAAAAGAACGACATATTCATCCTTTTGCCCTTTGCGTTCGAACTGTTCGCCATCCACCGCTTCCGAATAAGCCAAAAAAAAGTTTTGCCCTCGCATCCACCACGTTTTCGTTCCCAATGCCGATTCACACGGAGAAAGTTCGTACATTTTGACATGTTTGACATCGGCGAATTCGGTGGGTACTGCTTTTTCCTTTTCGGAGCGGCTTTTCAATGTTGAACGCGGATCGCTTTTGTCGTACATCGCTCACCCTCCAAAGTGGTATTTTCTTTTGTCTTCGGATAATACGCCGCCTTTGCGGCTATTTTCCGGCACCTTTTAATTCTTGGATCAGCGATTGCGCGGACCGCAACAGCATCGAGACATCCCCTGCCACGGCCAAATAACGATAACCTTTTTCCGCATAGCGTTTTGCCTGTTCCGCGTTTGCCACAAAGATGCCCAACGTCGTATTGGTCTTTGCGGCGACTTTTTCGATTTCGGCGATCCGGCTTTGCACGAGCGGATGATCCATTTGACCTGGCACTTCAAAATCCACACTCAGATCGGCCGGACCAATAAAGGCCACGTCTAAGCCCTCAAACAACTTTTCATACGGCTGTTCCATTTCTTTTGTCTCAAATTGTCCAACTGTAACAACGCGCGCATTTTCTTGTTCCAAATACGTTTTCATCGACACAGTGCCGTAACCGGCAGCAAGGTTCGTATTGCCAAAGGAACGAACACCCATCGGCGGATAATGCATGATTCGATACAATTGCCGAATGTCCTGAGCCGATTTCAGTCGTGGCATCTGAATCCCTGTCGCACCCGCTTCCAGCAAACGATTGACCAATCCTTGCGACGGATCGGGCAAGCGCACGATGACCGGCAAGTTTGCTGCGACACCTGCCCGGATGACATCGCGAGCTTCACGTTCCGTCATTTGCGCATGCTCCAAATCACAAATAATAAAATCAAACCCGCAAAGAGCCAATATTTCGATCACTTCGGGGCGCGGAAGCTTCAAAAAGGTGCCGAAACAGACATTCGTTTTGAGTCTGCTTTTGAAATCCGTCTTCACCAAACGTTACCACCTTCTTTCCATAAAGATTTTTGTAAAAAAGCGATCATGTTTCAATTTCATCTGTATTATTTTTACTGACCTAATTTTGAACCACATATGTTTTTTTGTCAATACGTAAAAATAGATTTTCATTATTTGAAATAAGTGAGGATAAAAAATTCGATACGAATGTTCATCCGTATCGCATTCATTCTGTAAACATGTAAAAATGATTTTGAAAAATTTCATTCTGTATCCTCTCTGCGGTTTCTTGCAATTTACGAATATACGTTTGCAACTGATTGGGGTTGTAGCGTACGGTAGGCATCGCGAGACCTAAACTCCCCAACACTTTCCCGTCCACCAAAATGGGAACCGCCAATGCAATGACCCCAGGGTTCACCTCTTCTTCACTGATGTCATATCCTCGCCTTCGGATAATCGCGAGTCGGTTCTCAAATTGTTCCGGAACTGTAATGGTTTTATCCGTAAAAGGAATCCAATCAATTTTATTCATTATCGGTTTCAATTCCCTGTCCGGCAAAAAAGCCGCAATCGTCCGCGCAAAGGCACCCGCATGGATCGACATCTTCTGGCCGATTTTAAACGATGAACGCAACGGAGATGAGCTTTCCAGTCGAAATGTACATATGACATCGTACCCTTCCAACTGGCACAATGCTACCGTCTCGTTTAAATCTTGATGCAACATTTTGATCGGTTCTTTTGCAACCATCACAAGCAGGTTCTGTTCCCAGAACAGGTTAACAAATCGAAGTATCTTGGCAGACAATTGCACTTTACCGTGGTCCATGACGAGCAAGCCCGCGTCACATAAAACTTTCACATATCGGTACGTCGATATTGTCGACATGTTCAGTTTTTTTGAAATTTGTTCTATTGTCAGTGTTGGGGTTTCTTTCGTAAAAAAATCCAAAATCATTAGGCCTTTTGCAAACGATTGCGACATACAAATTGAACTCCTCTCAATATCTTGTAACGTAAAAATTGATCATCACATAAGATAATATATTTTGCCCTAAAAAACATCAATTTTTTTGGTTAGTATCCACAAATCCGTGCGCAAAGGATTCTTCCAGGATGGTGGTTTGCCTCGATGAGCTTTCTCCTGTAAAAATTCGACAATAAAGCCTGTAGACTTGCTCCGTTTGGAACTCTGTCTACAGGCTACAGGCACCGGGCGTTCTGAATCAATTCAGCGATTTGGCAAGTTCGATAAAAAACGGAAGCGACTCTGGATTGCTCATCGAATCCGGGTTCACCGCCTTTTCGAGAGGATGGCCGAGAAGGATCCGGCGTATCGGCACTTCCATCTTCTTCCCGTTTAACGTCCTGGGGATTTGTTCCACGGCGTAAATTTCGTCCGGCACGTGACGGGGTGATACTTCTTTCCTGATTTTGTCCTTGATGGCCGCCTTTAATTGTTCGTCGAGAACAACCCCGGGTTTCAACACGACGAATAAAGGCAAAAATGACGGGCGTCCCAGCAGCTCCAGATCCACGATCAAGCTGTCAAGCACCTCATCCAAAGGCTCGACCGCCTGGTAAATCTCGCTTGTCCCCATCCGCACCCCATGCCGGTTGATGGTGGAGTCGGAACGGCCGTAAATGATGCAGCTGCCGCGGGATGTGATCTTGATCCAATCGCCGTGCCGCCAGACACCGGGGTACATGTCAAAATAGCTCTCCTTGTACCGCCGGCCGTCGGGATCATTCCAAAAATACAGCGGCATGGAGGGCATCGGTTCGGTCACCACCAGTTCCCCCACCTCATCAATCAGCGGCTGTCCTTGTTCATCAAACGCTTCCACCTTCACGCCGAGCGAACGGCATTGAATCTCTCCCGCCCGTACGGGAAGCAGCGGCGAACCGCCCACAAAGGCGGTGCAAACATCCGTGCCTCCGCTTGCGGAAGCCAGCCAGAGATCTTGCTTGACATGTTCATACACCCAGGCAAACCCTTCGGGTGTCAGCGGCGAGCCGGTTGAGCCAAGCGCTTTCAGTTTGGACAAATCGTATTTTTTCCCCGGATCTGCTCCCGCTTTCATACAGGTGGCAATGTAACCGGCACTGGTGCCGAAATAAGTCATTCCGGATTTCTCCGCCAAATCCCATAGTACATCGATGTCAGGATAAGCCGGACTGCCATCGTAGAGGATGATGGCAGCGCCTGCCAGAAGCGTCCCGACCAAAAAGTTCCACATCATCCATCCGGTGGTCGTAAACCAGAAAAACCGATCCTCCTCCGTAATGCTGTTTTGGATGACGAACGATTTGAGTTGTTCGATTAAAATGCCTCCCTGCCCCTGCACAATCGGCTTGGGCAAACCGGTTGTTCCCGAAGAATATAACACCCACAGGGGATGGTCAAACGGCACCTGTTCAAACGACAGCTCACCGTCCGTTTGCAGTAAATCATCCCACAGCACGGCATGATGCGGCAGTTTGGCATCGGTCCTTTCATCCAGGTATGGCACCAGAACCGTCTTTTCCAGCGACGGCAGAGCAGCCTGCAGATCGGCCACCACGGACATCCTGTCGTGCGGTTTGCCGTTATACCGATAACCGTCCACGGCAAAAAGGATTTTAGGCTCAATTTGCTTGAAACGATCAATCACGCTGGGTGTGCCAAAATCGGGAGAGCAGCTTGACCACACCGCGCCGATGCTGGCGCAGGCAAGAAAAGCGATGACCGTCTGGGGAATATTGGGCATGTATGCGACAACGCGGTCGCCGGGTTTCACTCCCAGACGCTTGAGGGCATTGGAAACGGATGCCGTCTGTTTCCTTAACTCATCCCATGTGATGGCTGTCAGCGGATGATGCTCAGACCGAAAGAACAAAGCCGGTTTCTCTGCGCGAAAGTTGCGGAAAATATGTTCCGCGTAGTTGAGACGCGCCCCCGTAAACCAGCGCGCGCCAGGCATTTCCCTCTTTTCTAACACTTTCGTGTAAGGCACCGAAGCCTGAACCTGGGTATATTCCCAAACCGTCTCCCAAAAATCCTCCAGGTGATCGACCGACCACTGCCACAAGGCATGATAATCATCAAACGCCAATCCCCGCCGTTCGCCGAGCCACTGCATGTACCTGAACATCCCCGACGATTTCTTGCGCTCTTCCGTTGGTTCCCATAACAATGTCCCCTCTGAAATCGTTGCCATGCACTATCTCCTCCAATGGTGCTTCATTAAAATTCGATTTTAATTCTGAATCTCAATGTGTCCAACGAGTTCTTATATTTTCAAACATAACATACGAAATAAAACTAATCAAAAATTTATATAGTAGAGCTAAAAGTTGCACGCAATTCAGACCACGGATGTTCCGAAAAAAGGACAGCCGTATCCTGTTATCCACAAATCATGACTTGTGGATTTCTTTTTTTGGCTCGTCGATTCACATGTGGATAGTATTTTCTTTACGCACCAGCTACCAAGCTATCCTCCGCAAGCCATCTCTCGCTTGCGTTCAAGTCAAGCAAATATTCGTCAGCAAAGCGCTTTTAGCTTTTCAGTCAGTTTCACATGGCATCACCCACCTCCGAAAAGAAAAAGCACCTCGTTGGTGCATAATGTACCTACACACATACACGTATAAAAAATGCGCATAAAATGGGAAATGCGCCGCATTATATTTGTTCAATCCGCAAAGTAGACCAGGCAAGGTAGACATGTCCGTCTGGTACATGGCAGAGACGGAACGATACAAACATGAATGGGAAAAACAAAAAAGACCACCGCAGATAAATGGCAGGGAGGTGACCATCAATATATTATATTCCACAACATGAGCAAGCCCTTGTATCATACGACACCGACCACATGGTGGAGACGATTCATCGAACGGCATGGCCTGAGATATATCCGTTTCCATGATTTGCGCCACAGTGCGGCAACGTTGTTGATTGAGGCTGGAGAATCTCTCAAGACCATCCAAGAACGACTTGGGCACTCACGATACCAGATCACGGCTGATATATACGCCCATGTCACACGTAAGGCGAGCCGTGAAGCGGCCAACAAGCTTGAAAAATTTTCTCCTCAGTAATTTGTCCCCAAGACATGAAAAAAGTCACTCGCCAGAGTGACCCTGTTACTCAAAAACCGCTTTATATCAATGTTTTTATGGTGGAGGCGATGGGAGTCGAACCCACGACCTCTTGAGTGCGATTCAAGCGCTCTCCCACTGAGCTACGCCCCCACACCAGACAAATTACATCTTACCCGGTAAACCCTCGTTTGTCAATATCACGCGAATCATTATTCTTCTCGAATAGAAAAAGTGAATGTTGTTAATCTCGGTTTTAAAAAGGCTATGGCTTGCTTATTCCACCGTCAGGCTCTTCGCCAAGTTACGCGGGCGATCTACGTCGTATCCGCGCACAGAACCAGCGTAATAAGCGAGCAATTGCAGGGGAATCGCCGCAAGAATCGGCATTAAAAAAGAGTGCGCTTTTGGAATATATAAAACCCCATCCACCACTTCGCTCACATCATCATCACCAACGGTGGTAATGCCAACGACGAATGCATCGCGCGCCTTGATCTCTTTGATATTGCTGATCGTCTTGTCCTTCACCTCTTCCTGGGTCACCAGGGCGATGACGGGAACGCCCGGCGTGATCAAAGCCATCGTCCCGTGCTTCATCTCTCCTGCCGCATACGCATCGGCATGAAGGTAAGCCACTTCCTGCAGTTTGAGAGCCCCTTCTAACGCCAACACATAATCCAACCCGCGGCCGATCAAAAAGAGATGCTTTTGATCATCTGTCACTTGCGCAAATTCGTCGATCGCGTCATGGGTCATGACGAGGGTTGTCTCCACATTCTCCGGCAAACGCCGCAAAGCTGTCAATAGCTCCGGAATCATTGCCATACCTGGACCCTTCCGCTTTTCAGTCAACCAGATCGCCAGCAAGAGTAGCGCCGTGATTTGCGATGTATAAGCTTTTGTTGCAGGTACCGCCAATTCGGGTCCCGCTTCCGTGAAAATCGTACAATCCGCTTTGCGCGAAACGTTGCTCTGCCTCTTGTTGGTAATCGCGATCACGGGACACCCGTTTGTCTTGGCTTCTCTTAACGCGGACAGTGTGTCTGCCGATTCTCCCGATTGACTCAAGACGATCACAAGATGACGGTCGTCCAGCGGACCGTGGCCGTACCGGAACTCGGAAGAAATGGATGCTTCCACAGGGATCCCGACCATTTGTTCAATGATTTTCTTCCCGATCATCCCGGAATGATAGGAAGTGCCACTACCGACAATTTCAATCTTGTAAATATGATTTACCCTTTCCTCATCGAGAAACGCTTCCAGCTCCGGCATGTGCACGCTTTTTTCTGTCAGCCGCCCCGCGAGAGTCTTTTCGATCGCCTTGGGCTGCTCAAAGATCTCTTTCAACATATAATGCGGGTAATCTTGCAAGAGGACATCCTCTTCGTTCCATTCCACAAGCGTATGTTGTGGCTGAACCGTTTCCCCAGCCAACGTCCTGACCCTGATTTTTCCCGGTGTCAAAATGACAATCTCACCATTTTTAATCGGGTGAATCTCGCGGGTATAGGGAACGAGCGCCGGAATGTCTGAAGCAAGAAATGCCTCGCCCTTGCCAAATCCTAAAACGAGCGGATTATCCTGAGACACGGCAATGATAGTGTCCGGCTGCTCCCGGGACATGATAGCCAGGGCAAACGATCCCTTTAACATCGGTAACACCTTGCGCACAGTCTCCTCAAAGTCGCCGGTGTCGTAATGCGCTAAAAGATGGGGAATCACCTCTGTATCCGTTTCCGTTTGAAATTGGTGTCCTGCCGCAACCAGTTGCTTCTTCAGCTGGGGATAATTTTCGATGATGCCATTGTGCACAACAAAAAAACGTCCCTTTTCGTCACTTAATGGATGGGAATTGACAGCCGTCGGCTTACCATGGGTCGCCCAACGTGTATGTCCGATTCCGAGGTATCCATCCGTGATCGGTTCCAGCATCAGCAAAGCTTGCAGGTCCTCAATCCGACCTTTTTCCTTCCGCACCTCGATAGTCTGCAAATTTGAAACCGCTACCCCGGCTGAATCATAACCCCGGTAATCGAGACGTGTCAGGCAATCCAAAAGGATAGGCCATGCATCACGCTTGCCAATATAACCTACAATCCCGCTCATCCTACACACCTCACTGTTGCGCATGACACCTGCCAATCAATCATCTCACATGAAAGAATATATAACAAAATTAAACAGAAAGCCCCTGAGAGAAATATCTCACAGGGGGAACCGTTTGCCTAGAAATATACTACGTTACCGTGTCAGACGTGTCAATAGCGCGCGATCACTCGGGAAAATCTTGCCAAAAAGACATTGGATCACTACGACAAAAACTTACTGAAGGGATCCGACGCCACCAAAGGCAACATGTTTATTGCACCGTATATCCGCCGTCAATCACGACAGCTTGGCCGGTGATGCCGTATGCCGCCTCGCTGGCTAGAAACAAGGCATAATCAGCCACTTCACGCGGAGACAACAATCGCTTTTGCGGTATCAGCGGATACAGCACTTCATCTAGTACCTTTGAAAGCGGCACTTGACGATTTCTCGCCAAATCCTCGAGCTGATTTCGCACCAACGGCGTATCCACATACCCTGGACACAGTGCATTGACGGTAATCCCATATGTGGCGCCTTCCAGCGCAGCCACTTTGGTCAGGCCGATCACACCATGTTTGGCGCTGTTGTACCCGGCCTTTCCGGCAAATCCCACCAGTCCGTTGATGGAGGCGATATTGATCACCCTCCCCCATCGCTGCCGCTTCATGATCGGAAACACTGTCTTCATCGTCACGAAAGGAGCCACCAGCATCACCTGGATCATCTCCTGGAATGTATCAACTGGAAACTCCTCAATGGCGGCCACATGCTGGAAACCGGCATTGTTAATCAAGATATCGATCCGTCCATAGGTGGACACCACTTGCTGCAAAGCGCCTTGAACCGCCGTGGGTGAGGACACGTCGCACACCTGTCCTTCACATGCCAGCCCTTCATTTTGCAGTTGTTGGACCGCATCCCTCAACCGCTGTTCATCACGGTCCGTCAGCACCACCCTGGCTCCCTGCTGAGCAAAGGTGGCCGCTATTTCATAGCCGATCCCTCGCGCTGCGCCGCTGATCCATACCACTTTATGCTCTGCCATTTCGCAACTCACCTTTTCTACATGTGGTTCATCAGCTTAAATCCCTAATCCAAGCGAAAACAACATCACCGCCATTGCAGTGCCGATTGCTGGAACAATCACCGTTAACGCACCGACTGCCGGATAGGCATCCTTGTGCGTCTCGCCGCAAATCGCGCGAATCGTGGTCACAACGTAACCGTTATGCGGCAGGGAATCCAGCGCTCCTGAAGAAATGGCCACGGTCCGGTGCAAAGCCTCCGGATTGACCCCGAGATCCATGTAATGAGGAGCAATGAGCGGCAACGCAATGGCCTGCCCGCCAGAGGCTGATCCCGTCAAGCCGGCAATAACGCTGACAGCGATCGCGCCGCCGATCAATGGACTGCCCGGCAGTTGGGTTATCGCGTCAACAGCCGTCTGAAACGCGGGAACCGCTTTTGCCACGCCACCAAAACCGACGACTGCTGCCGTATTGCCAATCGCAATCAACGCGCCAAGCGTCCCGTCTGAAACCGCTTTCCAAAAATCGCTGAAGTATTTTAGATTCAACAGATAGGCGGCAATCACACCGCCCAACAGGGCCACAATCAGCGCCGACTGTTTCAATCCATCATGGAAGATAAAGGCCAGTGCCAACACCACCAACAAGGGAATCAAACCAGTCACAGGATGTGGCAGCGGCTTGTCGCTGACTTCCGGATCTCCTGCGCGTTCCTGAAACTGTTCGCCCTTTGCGACCGCTTTAGAGATCATCTTTTGCAGCCACCAATAGCCAAAAATCATCATAAATGCCGCCACGATGAGGCTCACTTCCCAGCCTGCATACGGACTGGTGCCGAGAAATTCGATCGGAATCCAGTTTTGAATCTCAGGCGAACCGGCCGAAGTCATCGTAAAGGTCACCGAACCAAAAGCCAACGCCGCCGGAATAAAACGCCGCGGCAGATTGGCCTGTTTAAAAAGAGACACAGCCATTGGATAAACTGAAAAGGCCACGACAAAAAGGCTGACCCCGCCATACGTCAAAATGGCACAGGCAGCCACAACCGCCAAAACAGCCCTTTGCACACCCAACTTCCCGACCACCCATTTGGACACACTGTCCGCTGCCCCGCTGTCTTCCATCACTTTGCCAAAGATGGCACCCAATAAGAACATTAAAAACCAAGATGCGACAAAGCTTGTAAAACCGCTCATGTAGTTGCCGACCAGATTGGCCTCCCCTTCTTCCACCCATTGAGGGAATAACGGCATGCCACTGAGCACGGCCACCACCAGGGCGCAAATGGGTGCAGCCACCAGCAGATTCATACCCCGCATCGTCCAAAAAATGAGGAGCGCCAATCCACCCAGCAAACCAATCATGCTCAACATGAACCATCCCTCCTTTTTGCTAAAATGCCAACCGCCTGAAGACGAATGCAAAAAGAATGCCAACGATAAATGTTCAAAATAAATCGTTGGTTGAAAAGGAAATTTCAAAAGGACGGAGCACTTGTTTCCAGCAAAAATATTCCGGAAGAACGGAATCTATTCCGCCCTTCCGGAATCACGGAGCTGCCAAACCGTATTTTTTGATCTTGTCATACATCGACGTTTTGCTGATCCCCAGCGCCTCCGCCGCCAACAGACGATCGTTTTGATATTTTTTCAACGCCAACTCAATCGCTCGCCGTTCCGTTTCTTCCACCATTTCCTTGAGTGTTTTTTGGCCAATCTGCCATTTGGGACTTCCCTGCAAGTAATCCGGCAAATCGTCACGCGTGATGGTTTCTCCGCTGGACAAATGAATGGCCGCCTCAATGACGTTTTCCAATTCACGGATGTTTCCAGGCCAGGGATGCTGGTAAAACAGGTCAAATACCTCCGTATCAATCTCCTTGATGCGCTTGCCGGTGCGCCGGGCGATTTTGGAAAGGAAAAACCTGGCCAGCAACCCCAGATCCTCCATCCTTTCCCGCAAGGGCGGAATCTGAACTTGAATCACATGAATCCGGTAAAACAAGTCTGCCCGGAAAGCTCCTTCAGACACCATCTTCTCCAGTGGCCGGTTGGTGGCCGCCAGGATGCGTACGTTCACCTGCCGTGGACGAGTTGAACCTACCGGTTCAACCTCTTTCTCCTGCAAAATACGAAGCAATTTAACCTGCATGTTCAGCGGCAAGTCCCCGATTTCATCCAGAAAGATGGTGCCGCCATCCGCCAATTGAAATTTCCCTAACTTGCCGCCTTTCCTCGCGCCGGTAAAGGCCCCCTCTTCGTATCCAAAAAGTTCCGATTCCAGCAGGTGTTCGGGAATGGCGCCGCAATTGACCTTCACAAAAGGGCCGTCCGCGCGTTCGCTCAACTGATGAATGCTGTGCGCAACCAACTCTTTACCTGTTCCGCTCTCGCCGCGAATCAGCACTGTCACATCACTGCTTGCCACACGCATGATCTGCTCTTTCAAACGCCTCATCTGCGGCGATTCGCCAATTAGATCAGCCATGGAATAGCGGACGCCCGTTTTTTCGTTCAACTCGTGCCGATAATATTCCAACTCGGACAGCAAACGGCGGATATGGCTGTTCATCTGCTTCCAATCATCGGTGTCGCGAAACATCACCATGCCGACCGCACCGACAATCTCGCCGTTCCGAAAAATCGGAATTCGGCTTGCAATCATGTAGTTGCCGCGGATCAATTGCAGTTGAGCAATCTCGCTGCATCCGGTTTTTATCACCTCATGCATGCGCGTGTTTTCAATCACCTGCGTCACATGGTTCCCCACTGCCTCTGACTGTTCTACACCGAGAAAATCGCAGTAAAGTTTGTTCAGATAGCGAATCACTCCCGTTTTGTCGACAACTACCACCCCTACGTTGAGGCTGTCGATGGCCCGCTGTAACAGCTCAACCAGCGAGATGTCTGTGGATCGCTTCTTCATTGAATGCCCTCCCATATCGGCTGCAATGAGAGACAAAACCAGCCTTCCGTTCACCGCAGGGGCTGGTTTGTTGAAGATTGTTGACTTTATTTTATAAGATATGCGAACAAAAACAAAGGCAAGCCATCTCTCGTCGATGCGGAAATGGCTTGCCGCTTCGCGCCATGCTTCACACGCAACACGATGTTTCTCGCCTTACTCTATTCTCCTTACTCACACGCCGTTTTTTCGCAACATTTCTGCCGCCTCAACCAGCACTTTCAGTTTAGCAAACGCTCCTTCCGGCGTGTTCATCGGACGTTGGGCAAAGGTGCCAAACCCGCAATCGGGATTCAGAAAGATCTTTTCTGGCGGAACAAAGCGAGATGCTTTTTCCACCCTGGCCACAATCTCCTCAACCGTCTCCAACTTGTCGGTACGCGGATTGATGCTGCCCAGCCCGATCTCTTTCCCTCCCAGCTCCTTCAACGCTTCCAGCTCACCGGCACGCGGCGTAGCATATTCGAGAACCAATTGGTCCACCCGAAACTGCTGAAGGTAAGGAATCAACGGGAAGTAGGGTCCGCGCAGCAGAATCTCTTCCTGCGTGCTCCAGTTCCCTCTGCAAACATGGATACCGATACGGCTGCCCTGTCCGGTAAACCCCTCCACCACACGGTTGATGAGGCCGGTGGCAAAGGCCAGCTCTGCCTCGGCGTCCGCCTTGGCGGTCAACGCACCGCACATAAAGGTGCGGTTGGCATTTTTCTGGGTAAAAACCAGTTCTGTCAGAACCGGCTCATCCAGCTGGATAAAGGTCACGCCAAAGCGGATCAAATCGGCCACTTCTTCGCGCAAGACACGGACAATATCCTCGGCTAAATCCTCCTTGGTCGGATAGGTTTCCTGTGACAAACCTTCCACCCACATGGACCGGGTCAAAAGGTAGGGGCCTGGAATCGCGACCTTGTTCACGGTGAAGCAAGCGGTGCCCCTGCATGCGACACCAAGCCGGAATATCTTCCCAGGTTCCGGAGTCATAGGAGACCACTTTCAACACCACACCCGGCTGCAGCGAACGAAATTTCAAAAACAACTGCATCAACAACTCGCCGCACCCGGTCGGACCGGCGTCGTATTCCTCATCATAAGCGGGGTGGCGGGCAGCAGGGACAGCCCTCAGCCCATCGTCTTGTGCATCAAGCACAACGCATCCCCTCCCCTCTCCTCAGGATGAGAACTATATGGAAAACCCCGCCTCCGGAATCATCACACCAAGGATGACCGTGCAAGAGGCGAGGTTTCCTTTCCGCCAGCCTGTGCATGGCGGAAAATGGCATTCACGCCAACACTTGCGCCAGCTTTTCCTTCGATTGCACCCCGACGAAACGCTCTTTCTCTTCGCCGTTCTCAAATAAAATGAGCGTCGGAATGCTCATCACGCCAAAACGGTTGGCCAATGTCCCTTCTTCATCCACATTGACCTTGGCGATGGTGACCTCCTGCAATTCATTCGATAACTCTTCCAGAATCGGCGTTTGCATCCGACAAGGTCCACACCATGGCGCCCAAAAATCGACCAATACCTTCCCCTGTCGGATGGCATCGTCAAAGTTTTGCGCGGTTAACTCCTTCAACATGAGCTCCTCCTTTCTCCTTTGCCTTGCAATATATCGCTTTCACACCTGTAACGCCGGTTCGCCCGGCTTCCAGTTGGCGGCACACATTTCTCCAGTTTGCAGCGCCTTCAACACGCGCAAGGTTTCATCCACACTGCGTCCGACATTCAACTCGTGCACGACCTGATAGCGAACCACTCCTTCCGGATCGATGATGAACAAACCGCGCAAAGCGACTCCCTTTTCTTCGATCAACACATCATAGGCCCGCGAGACTTCCTTGGTGATGTCGCTGGCCAAAGGGAAATTCAACCGACCCAGACCGCCTTTTTCTTTTGGTGTTTCAATCCAGGCTCTGTGGCTATGGACGCTGTCAACGCTCACACCCAGGATCTCACAGTTCAATTCTTCGAATTCCTGTGCTCGTTCATTGATGGCGAGGATCTCCGTCGGGCACACAAAGGTAAAATCCAATGGGTAGAAAAACAGGACTAGCCACTTGCCGCGATAGTCTTCCAGTCTGACCTCCACATCCAAAGTGTCCACATTCTTCGTCGTCACCATTTTAAAATCCGGTGCTTTTTGGCCGACAATGGGCACATGACATCCCTCCGTTCCCAATGTGGGTTCGTTTTCAAAACTTGTCCTTGCAGGAACTCGGTGGCAAAATCTCCTGCACTTGGGTATGGGCGTTGACACCCCCATCATATGTGAATAACGGAAAATAATCAAGTTCATAAGATTTATTTATAAACATCCCCCAAAGACAAAAAAATATCCCGCTGATTGCGGGTCGGAAACCTGAATGAATGTGCGATTGGTTTGTTCACTCAGAAGAGATCTACATTCGAAGCATTGGAACGTCAGATCATTCGCGATAGAGGTGAAAAAACTCAGTCCCATCTGCCTGGCGCACATAAACAGCCTGCGGCAGGTTCAGCGAACGGATATACAGGTTCACCTGCACTTGATTGGATACCAGTTCGGGAAGCTTGGCGATCACAAACTGTGCCAATTGGGTAATCTGTTCCTGGGAATCGTACTCGGCATTGATCTCCACAATCAACTCCACCAGCTGTTGTTTTTGGAAGCGGGCCATTCCCGACACGCTCGCAAAATGCGGGAAGTAGTCTTCTATCTGACCTTGCAGCTGTTTGAACACATTGTTGACTTCAATCTGATGCGCCTCTTGCCCGCCGCGCGGATGGGGAAGAAGCATCCATTCTTCCGCTACCTCTTGCCAGCGCGAGACTTTCTGGTTCCCTTCTCTGACATCCCCCACCTGCAGAATGCCTCCTGGAACAAAAGCTTCATCCGGATCGTGGGCCACGATCAGCAGAACAAGGGGCACATTGGTTTTCTGGCGGAGACGGCCCACCAGATCATCGGCCACCGTTTGGCTCATTTGCCGGATTTCATCCTCGGAAAAACGAACCGGCGAGGCAGGCGCACCATTTTTCGTCGGTGTGTAACCGTTCGTGACGGCGATCCCGACCACCATCCCGCCCAATTCTCCCTGTTCGGTTAAATAATCATGTTCCAGGAAGCCAAGCACAAACGGATGTCCCAGCAGCGCTTCCCATTCCTTCAGCCATGTGGAACCCTCTTCCTGACTGACGAGCTGCCCCTCTTGAAAGAGGAATTGATCGGGTGAGAAACGAGAAGTGGCTGTGTCGATCATGGACCGTTCGATATGGGACTTTTCCAGATTGTTCAATTTCGCTAACCCTGAAAAGGCCGCCGGCGTGTAGGGCAGCACGCCCCGATAAGCGATTTCGTTGACATCGGCAGCCGGTGAAATGATCCGGGGCGTTGCCTCTGGCTCTTCCGACTCATTCGGCAACAGGTTGACTTGGCACCCAGACAAGAGAAACAGGCTGCAGAAAAAAAGAATGACAGGCGTCCATCGTTGACGCCAATGATGGAGCTTGTTGGCAAAGATCATGTTGACTTGGTTCATGTTTCTTCCCTCTTGTGTCCGATCGTCTTAAGGAATGTTTCTTCATCCATCAAGGGAACTCCCAGCTCCTGCGCACGTCGCAGTTTTGAACCGGCCTGCTCGCCGTAGATCACCCAATCTGTTTTGCGGCTGACTGAACCGCTCACCTTTCCCCCCAGCGACTCGATGAGGCGCGCTGCTTCCTGACGCGTCAAAGCGGATAGAGTGCCGGTCAGAACAACCGTCTTGCCGGCCAACGGATTGACTCCTGCATTTGGCGGTCGTTCTTCCTTCGGCTGCCGCATGTTGACGCCAACCTGGCGCAATTTTTCCAGCATCTCCTGCACGCCGGGTTGCGCGAAATAGGAACGGATGCTTTGCGCCATCTTGGGGCCGATTTCTTCGATCGTCAGCAACTCCTCTTCCGTGGCCTGCTGCAGGCGTTCCATCGTTTCAAAGTGTTCAGCCAGCGTCCGGGCCGCCCTCTCTCCCACGTGCCGGATGCCTAAAGCAAAAATGAGGCGAGAAAGCGGATTGAACTTGCTGCGTTCAATCGCTGCCAGAAGATTGGCCACCGACTTTTCGCCCATGCGTTCCAGTTTCAGCAACTCCTTTTCTTGCAGCGTGTACAGGTCGGCAGGTGAGCGCAGAAGACCCGCGTCGAACAGCTGGGTGATCACTTTCTCACCTAAGCCACTAATATCCATCGCGTTCCGTGAGACAAAGTGGATCAACCCTTCCCGCAGGTGGGCGCGACATTCGGGGTTGATGCACCGCCAAGCCACCTCATCGTCCAATCTCACCAGTGGACTGTGACACTCCGGACAATGAGCAGGCATGCGAAAAGGCTCTTCATCACCCGTTCGCTTTTCCGGCACCGACCGCACCACTTCCGGAATGATGTCACCCGCTTTCTTGACCACCACCACATCGCCAATCCGGATATCTTTTTCGCGGATCAGATCTTCATTGTGCAGGCTGGCCCGGCGGACGGTAGTCCCCGCCAGTTTTACAGGTTCCAGAATGGCTGTAGGCGTCACCACGCCGGTGCGGCCCACGTTCAACTCGATGTCAATCAGCCGTGTCATCGCTTCTTCTTCGGGAAACTTGTAGGCAATCGCCCACCTGGGGCTGCGTGCGGTCCAACCCAACCGCTCCTGCCAATCGAGGCGATCCACCTTGACCACCATGCCGTCAATCTCATAGGGCAGCTCATGGCGCCTCTCCGTCCATTCCTGAACATATTCCAAGACTTCGTCGATGCCACGACATAACCGCCGTTCGCGGTTGACGCGAAAGCCCAACCGCTGCAGCACCTCCAGAGCCTGGCTGTGGCGGGACAGGGAGGATTCTTCCCAATACCCGACCCCGTAAATAAAACAGGACAAGGATCGTTGGGCGGTGATCCGCGGATCCAATTGACGCACCGAACCGGCCGCCGCATTACGCGGATTGGCAAAGAGGGGTTCACCGAGTTTCTCCCTTTCCTCGTTGAGCCGCAAAAACTCGTGCTTAGGCAGGTACACTTCGCCGCGCACCTCCAGATTGGCAGGTTCTGTCAGGCGCAGCGGAATGGCGCGGATGGTGCGCAAGTTGAGCGTAATATCCTCGCCCACCATGCCGTCACCCCGCGTCGCTCCCTCCACGAACAACCCTTCCTCATAACGAAGGGAAATCGCCAGGCCATCCACCTTTAACTCAACCATGTAGTCGATCTCCGGCTCGTTCAACAGATTGCGCACGCGCCGGTCAAAATCCCGCAATTCCCCTTCCTGAAAGGCATTGCTCAAACTGAGCATCGGCGTGCGGTGTGTGACCTTGGCGAATCCGCTGAGCGGCGCCGCGCCGACGCGTTGCGTGGGAGAATCGGGGGTGATCAGTTCCGGGTACCTTTGTTCCAATTGCTGCAGTTCCTGCATCAGCGCGTCATACGCCTGATCGCTGATCTGAGGATCGTCGTAGACATAGTAGTGAATGTTGTGGATGTGAATTTGTTGGCGCAACTCTTGGATGCGTTCGGCCGCCGACTCTCGATTCATTCGTTCATCGCTCCCGCACTGTAGCTTAAGACTTCATCTTTCGCAAGGGGGCAAAGCGGGCCATCAACCGCTTCATCCCGACCGGTTCACCGAAAACCACTACCAGCTCCGTATCCTCTCCCTCGCCATGGACGGACACGATCAGTCCCTGTCCCCACTTGTGATGCAACACTTTCTCCCCGGCACGCCAGTCCTCGACATCGCCGCTTTCCTGCCTCTGATAGGCTGAAAAACCGCGCGTTCCACGGGATGGTAAACCTCGCGAATGAAAGCGCAGCCGTTGTTGCTCTCCGGAATGCTCATCCTCGGAGCCGACATCCGACCGATCATAGAGCAGATGCCCCGGGATCTCCTCCAAAAAACGGGAAGGCAGATGGTGCATGGACTGCCCGTAGATCATCCGCCTGCGGGCCGCGGTCAGGTAGAGCCGTTCTTCCGCGCGCGTAATCCCGACATACGCCAAGCGCCGTTCCTCTTCCAGTTCATCCTCGTCATCCATCGATCGCTTGTGGGGAAAAATTCCCTCCTCCATGCCGCAGAGAAAGACCACCGGGAACTCCAGCCCTTTTGCACTGTGCAGCGTCATTAAGACGACGGCGTCCTCTCCATCCGTCTCGGCTACCGTGTCCAAGTCGGTCATCAAGGACAGTTCCGTGAGGAAATCCAGCAACGTTCGCGCTGCACTGCGGGCCTCAAACTCCACCGCCACCGAGATAAACTCCTGGATATTCTCCAGCCGTCCTTCCGCTTCCAACGTGTTTTGCTGCACCAGGCTTTCCCGGTATCCGCTTCGTTCCAGGACCTCCTCGATCATCTCGGAAGCGCTCAAATACTCGGCTATCTGGCGAAGTTCGGCAATCAGCGCGGCAAACTGAATGGCCGCGCGCGCCGCCTTGCCGCTTAAGCCCGCCTGTTCCGGTTCCTTCAACGCTTCGTACAAGGATACCTGACGCTCCGCTGCATACGACTTCAACCGCTCCAGGCTGGTGGCGCCAATGCCACGTTTTGGGACATTGATCACCCGTTCCAGGCTCCATTCGTCTTCGGGATTGACCACCAGCCGAAGGTAGGCAATCAGGTCCTTGATCTCCATCCGTTCATAAAACCGCATGCCCCCCACCATCCGGTACGGCAGGCCTTCCCGCATCAGCGTCTCCTCGAGGACGCGTGACTGGGCGTTGGTCCGGTAGAGAATGGCGAAATCGCTGTATTTGCGGCCCTCCCTCACCTGACGCCGGATTTCATCGACCACAAAGGAGGCTTCCTGATGTTCATCTTCGGCGATCAGCTGGTGGATCAACTCCCCTTTGGGATTGGCTGTCCAGAGCCGTTTCTCGTGGCGTTGGCGATTGTTGGCAATGACATGGTTGGCCGCATCCAGAATGTGCTGGGTGGAACGGTAATTTTGCTCCAGCTTGATCACCGCGGCCTGCGGATAGTCTTCCTGGAAGTTGAGAATGTTGCCCATGTCCGCCCCGCGCCAACGGTAGATGGATTGATCGGCGTCGCCAACCACGCAGATATTTTGAAACCGGTCGGCCAGCATCCGCACCAGCAGATACTGCGCCCGGTTGGTGTCCTGGTATTCGTCAATATGAATGTACTGAAACCGACGCTGATACGCCTCCAGCACATCCGGACGCTCCTGGAAAAGGCGCACCGTCTGCAAAATCAGATCGTCAAAATCCATCGCCTGGTTGGCCGCCAAGTGCCGTTGGTACAACTGATAGACCCGCGCCACCGTTTTCTGCAAAAAATTGTCTGCCTGTGCCTCGTAGCGTTCCGGCGTCAGCAGATCGTTTTTCGCATGACTGATGGAAGACAGGATGCTTCGCGGTTCAAAACGGTTCGAATCCAAGTTCAGTTCGCGCAAGGTTTGTTTGACCACCGCGAGCTGATCCTGTGTGTCAAGAATGGAAAACGTGGACGCATACCCTAAGTGTTGACTTTCACGACGTAAAATCCGCACGCATACGCTGTGAAAAGTCCCGATCCACATCTCCTCCGCAATCGAGCCCACCAGCTGCCCGACCCTTTCTCGCATCTCCCGCGCCGCCTTGTTGGTAAAGGTGACAGCCAGAATGTTCCAGGGCTGGATCTTTTTCACTTCCATGAGATAAGCCACGCGGTGAGTGAGGACGCGTGTCTTGCCGCTTCCGGCGCCGGCCAGGATCAGCAAAGGGCCTTCCGTCGTCTCCACCGCCTGCCGCTGTTTCTCGTTCAACCCGTTTAACAGCCGATGCGCGATATCGTTCTGTCCCGGCGCCACACATGCTTCTGATTGCGTTTGTCGTTGCTCTTCCGCTTGCATTTGCCGCCTCATCATGCGCCTTCTTCCTTTCCAGGTTTCCCGCGTTCCGTTCGTGTCACGCTACCTCTTAAACGGCCGCAATGTGGACAGGGCAGCCTGCAGATCTTTATAAATCACGTTTCCGACCACCACGGTATCGGCCCACTGGGCCATTTGCGCCGCCGCCTCGGTCGTCTCGATCCCGCCTCCATAAAACAGGCGACTCCGGTCCAAAATCGGACGGACCGCTTCCAGCCACGCCGGATTACCTAGTTTCCCGCTGAACTCGACATAAAAAACCGGCAATTGGAGCAGGTGTTCGACCAACCTCCCATACGCCTGCACGTCCGCCAACGCGAGGGCGGTTTGGCTTTCGGTCAAGCGGCCGACCGCCGAGTCAGGATTGCCGATGAGATATCCCTCCACCACAACCAGATCCCATGGTATAAGATGGCCATATTTTTTCAACCCTTCCAGGTGAGCGTCAATGATCCAATGCCGCTGGCCGGCATTGAGAACCATCGGCAACAGATACAGGTCAAAACCGGGCACCACCGCTTGGCTGGAGGAAATCTCCAGCACACATGGCAAAGCGTATCGGCGAACCCGCGCCAGTAATTCTACCGTATTCTCATACGTGACATTCTGGGTTCCGCCGATGATGACGGCATCCGTGCCCGAGGTGCAAATCGCTTCCAATGCCTCATCTGAAAGGTGACGGTCCGGATCCAACTTAAACACGTGCCGCCACGTCTCAATCATCTGTTTCAACCGCACCGACATCCCATCTATTTCCCAATTCGTTCCAGGACCAATTTGTAGCCGTCGTTTCCATAATTGAGGCAACGTTTCACGCGGGAGATGGTGGCGGTACTGGCCCCCGTTTCCTGTTCAATCTGATTGTAGGTATGTCCCTGGCGCAACATCCGAGCCACTTCCAGGCGCTGTGCCAGTGATTTTAACTCATTCACCGTACAGAGATCATCAAAAAAGAGATAACATTCCTCCAAACTGTTCAACGTGAGCACCGATTGAAACAACTGATCGATCAACGGATCTTTCAATTTCTCAAGTGGCATGCCTCATCCCTCCTAACCGGAGTGCTTTCATCCATTATAACATCACTGCGCTGCATTTTCGCTGTCGTCAGAAATGTTCACCGCCTCTTGCATGCCAGGCTTGTCCGGAATGATGTTCACCCACGTATTTCCTGGAATCAGTTGAATCGGTTCTCCCGCTGGGCCGGTGAAAACAAAAAACGCCCCTCGCTCCCGTTGCCATTGAATGGGAGTGACAACGCCTCGCTGGAACAGCAACCCTTTCCCTTGGCCGGTCAAGTCCACCTCGCGCCGCCCTGCATTGTCGGTAATCCGGTGTGGCGCTTCAATGACAATCAAGTTGGTGACGGCCAATTGCTCATTTGTCTCAAGGTCAGTGTGCGCGATTCCCTTTGTCTCGCGCAGGTACTGTCGCCGGTCCGGGTCATACGTATAGGCTAAATCATACGTCCGATGATAGGCAATATGTACACGCGATGCGGGTTCACCATCCGGCATCTTGTCATCTTGGCGAAACTGAAATTCCGGCAACGTGGTGGTCTTGGTGTCCCATCCTTTGTCTGCGATCGCCTGCCGCAGATGAGCCATGTCGGTATACAAATTGTGCGGCATGCGGCGAAATTTTTCCCGCCAGAAGTAACGGCCCGCATTATAAATCTCATCCAGGTGTTCGTAGCGGGTTTGATCCAATCGGGACAGCGCCTCTGGGGAGCCGCCCGCATGGACCAACACCGCGTCCATTCCTTCGGCAATGTCAATAAAATAGGGCCGAACGCTCCGAACCGGCCCCAAACGCTCCGGTTCTTGACTCTGATAGAAAGCGACAAAACGGGTAATCCATCCTTCGGCCAGCGCCTCAAATACCCAGTCCGCCTTGTCCAAGCCGGATTGCGGCCGCGCCTGGTTATGGTTTTCGATCATCACCGCCACCACCCGGTCATCGATCGGAATATCCGTCGGCAGTCCGGTCAGCGGCGCCGTGATGGCTGGCGTTTGCGGACCGGAATCTTCTTCCGGAAGCGTGGGGGCGGGAAGTGACTCCGTTTCCGTCGGTTGAACCCCGCATCCCGCCAACAGCGTTAAAAAAAGCAGGAAAACGCTCCACTGGATGCTTCGTTTCAGCGTGCAACGGTTTCGTTCATTTTCGTGATGCGTCATCGCGTTCACCTTCATGCGTTAAGATAATGGAAGGATACAAGATCTGCCGTTCCTTCACTGAATAAACCCCCTGCCGCGTCAGGCGCACATAGGGGAGATGGGTGGCCGACAGAAACATCAACGTATACGTCGGATCCAGGTGGACATATCCGGCCTCGCGCAAGCGCTGATCAAACTGAACCGCCGCCTTTGCGATCACGTCGAAGGGCTCCGGGCTCATCGTTGCGTATATCGGCAACTGGATTTCCAGGGAGATCTCCTGTTGTTCCACCAGAACGACCCCGCCTCCCAGTTCTTGTAAGCGCCGCAGGGCCATCGCCATCGATCTCACGTCCTGGCCAAGCGCGAGCCAATCGCCGCCCACGGCGAAAGACGCGGCCAAGCCGTCCAGCCGGCGAACAAATCCACGCAACAAACCATTGCAGGCCCATCGGCCTTGCCGATCTATGAGACTGGCCATGACGAGTCCTTCCTCCGAAGTCCAATCCAACTGACCCGACCGAACCGGAAAGGTTTCCATATGCACGGTGGTAATCACGGCATCGCGAAGTTGAATGACGGGAAATTCGACCCGTTCCTGGATCGACGGAACAGGCAACCGGAACAAGGACTCCTCGACCGGCCATAAGTCAAATTGGCTGCCTGACTGGCTGCCGGAGACGCGAATCACTTCCGGCAAGGGCAATTCCGCGTGGAGCCGGTCCGATTCGGCCACCATTTTCCCTTCCGCCATCACCTTTTCCGGCCGCGGCTGGCGGAGATCCCGCAAAAACAGAATATCAGCCAGCCGTCCGGGGACAATCCCGCCCAGCTCGCCATCCAGACCATAATAGGTGGCCGGATTGAGCGTGACCAGCCGGTACGCGGTGATCGGTTCCAAACCGGCCTCCATCGCCACTTGCAACAGATAGTCCGTCATCCCTTTTTCAAACATCGGCGGCGTCGGTCCATCCGTAGTCAGCATCAGCCGATTGCTCCAGAAAATGTCTTCCGCCAACAGTGCCTTGACCAGTTCAGGGAGATCGGGACGAATCGGACTGAGCCGCAGCGTGGCATACATCCCCAAACGCAGACGTTGAATGACATCTTCGCCGGAGATGCTTTCATGACAGGCGCGCACGCCAGCAGCCGCCGCCGCATTCAGAGTCTTCCAGGAAGCGCCGGGAAAGTGTCCTTCCGCCCGTTTGCCATAGGATTGTGCCAGAAGAATGTTTTCCACCATCTGCTCGTCTCCCGCAAGCAGCCTGGGCCAATCGGTCAACTCTCCGACCTGCAGCACAAAGGGGTGAGCCAGCAGCCGCCGGATACGCTCCGGCGCAAAACGGCCAATCACCTCATGGTTGGGCGTCTGCGCATCCAGACGGGCGCTCCAAAACATTTTTACAGGAAACTGGGCAAACGCATCGAGCGCTTGGAGAAATTGTTCCTCATCAAGGCGCAAGAACAAGCCCAAATTGTCATGGACGATGGCTGTTGTCCCAAGGCGCAGTGCCTTTTCAGCAAAGGTTGCGGGATTGAAAAACTGAGTGGAATGCGCATGCGGCTCAAAATAACCGGGACTTAACACATATCCCCGTCCGTCAATGATCATCGTATCGTCTGAACAAGGCGGTCGTTCGCTGCCCACATAAGCGATATGCTTCCCGCTGATGGCAATGTGAGCCTCCATCAGTTCATTGGTGTACACGTTGATCAGGGTGGCGTGGTGGATCACCACATCGCCCGCCTGTTCCCGCTTTGCTACCGCAATCAGTCTTTGCATCGCTGAGCGACTTAACGGTCGAATCTGCTGTGTCAAACGGGGAAAACCTCCTGTCATTGACTGTTTCTTTTTTCCTGTTTCAATCATCTTAACACAGGATTTTACAATCCGCATAGACCATCTTCAAATGTGAGACGGCGATAGAAACTTGCAAAACGGACATACTAATTCTTGTCATTGTGCCTTCTCATGAGCTGGCTCTTGTTACCTATGAAATCTCTGTATATGGAACGAGGTGAGACGCCTTGAAAAAAAACATCGGAACCTGGGATGCCCTGTTCCGGATCACTTTTGGCCTGGCCGGATTGGCCTGGTCGATCAGCCGGATGACCCGTTGGCCATATCGAACCAGTCTCTTTACCCGCTTCATCCTTTGGATGAGCGCCATGAAAGTGGCCGAGGGAGTCACGCGTTTCTGTCCAATGCTGTTCGCTTTCGGCGTCAATTCGGATGGTTTGACGATCCGGTGGAAAAATCCCAGGAAACCGCAAGCACAATCATCAGCTGAAGAGCAAACCACCCCTGAACCAGGGAGAAAACAGCAGACATCCGCTTCCAAAACAGACGACCGTCCTCCTGCTGGCCGTGGCAGCGGCGAACCGATTCGCGCCAGGCAAATCCGCAAACAATTGCAATAAAAATCGCTCTTAAACAAGATGCGGTCTTCAGGCAACAGATAACAAACATGATAAAACCCCGGCCGGATTGGCACGGGGGTTTCGTGTCTTTGCAACTTTTTATTCAGCGCAACTGATAAACCACACTGATCTGAACCTGATATTCCAACTCACCAGCAGGAACCGGGGTTGCGACATCGCTGGCCGGTTGCTTTTCCATCTCGTATCGGACCATATCCCGAGAGACGATGGGAGGTTGCCCCACTTCCTCATCCACGACAAGCACCTTACCTAGTTTTCCTCCGGCGCGTTCTGCCAGCAACTGCGCTTTTGTGCCTGCCTGTTTCAAGGCATCCTCCAGAGCTTGTTGGGCCACCGCGTTTTCTTTTTCCTGACTGAGGCGAAACAGAACGCCTCCCACCTGATTGGCGCCGGCCTTGGTGGCGGCGTCAATCACCGCGCCCACACTGTCTACCTGCTTCACTACCACCTTCAGGCGGTTCGTCACAGAATACCCTGTGGGACGCGGGCTTCCCTCTTTCGGGTAATCATATTCTTCTTGTACCTCGTACCCCTGCGTCTGCATCTCTGAAGGGTCAATGCCTTGCTTTTTGAGCGCCTCGATGACCGCCTGCATCTTGGGCGCATTCTCCTTGACCGCCTGATCGGCGGACTGGGCTCGGGTTCGTACCCCAACCGTGAGAACCGCCTCATCCGGCACTGCCGTCGCCTTACCGGATCCGACTACACGAATAAAAGGCTGATCCAGCAACGTTTCTTCCGCCGCGTCAGCACGTCTCAGCTCTGTTTGACCACCTAATAATCCGGTGAACAACAGGCTGGCCAAAAACAGGACAAGGCCGCCGAAGAGAAGGACAGACCACTTGACTTGGAACCTATTTTTCATCCTCTGCAATCCCCTTTCTCAAACGTGGATGGCTTTAAAAAATATCTTGGAAAAATGGCGCTCCACTTGCAAAATGAGACGAAAGGAAACATCTCAAAGTTTCGCTTGTTTATGAAAAATAAGTGCAGCAAACAAAAATAGGTTCCTGCAATCGGAAAATAGGTGTCTATACGATTTCATGCGTTAAAACCTGGAATACAATAAAGGTACAACCATCTCTTAAAGGAGGGGATGTATATGTCAGACTACAAATATGGCGGCTTTTTGAGCAGTTACATTGGCGTGATTCTCGTCATTTTCGTGTTGCTCGTGATCATCGCCGTACCATGGGCTTGACATTCCCACTGCTAAAGGCATACTGGTAAAGGCACAGCCATCACTTTTGCGGGGCGCCAAACCATCTCGTGTTTGGGGCCCTTTAATATTTTTATAGAGTTCGCAACGGGATGATTCCATGATAAGATGGTGATGAAAACGCACACATCAGAGAAGAAAGGAGACTAGACCGTGTACCAAACCGTACAGGGACATCCCGTTTTTTGCGAAGTCCGCCACGCGGACGCCACAGCCACCCCGGTTGTTTTTGTCCACGGAGCAGGCGGTTCACATCAGATCTGGCGGCATCAGTTTGACCTTTTGCAGGATCGTCCGGCATATTTCCTCGATCTCCCAGGACATGGACAATCAGGAGGCGAAGCATTTTCCAGCGTCCGGGAAATGTCCGATTGGCTGAATCAGTGGTTAAAGCAGGCCGTGGGTGAAAAGCGCGTCATTCTCGTCGGTCACTCGATGGGCGGTGCCATCACGCAGTGGCTGGCGCTTCACTATCCACAGCAAATAAAGGCCATTATTCTTGTCACGACCGGTTCCCGCCTGAAGGTCCATCCCCAATTCCTTCAAGAACTGGAGCAAGGCATTTACGATCCATCCAGCATCCGCCGCTCCTTCTCTCCCCATACAGACCCGAACCTCATCGAAGCAGAAATTGAACGGCGGAAAGGGAACGTTTCTGTTGAAGTGATTCGCAGCGACTATCTGGCTTGCAACACATTTGATCTGAGAAATGAAATCCAACAAATCTCTTGCCCGACGTTGATCATAGCTGGGGAGGATGATCCATCCACGCCACCCTTCTATTCCACCTACATGGCCGAACAGATACCGCAATCCAAGCTGGTTATTTTGCCCAAGTCGGGGCATTACGTGATGTTGGAACAGACCGAACGTTTTAACCAGGTGATACTCACCTTTATCAACCAGTTCTGACTTTTCCAAGCGGGTGTTTTTGGCCCAGCCATCATCCTGCTCATTTTTTTGCACGGAAAAACCCGTGGGCACCGCCTTGCGCTCCCACGGGTTTTCTTTTCAGCTCACACCTTGCGCAGCTTATACCTGCGGCAAACCTTGCAAACTTTTTTTCAGCTCCTCTTCCGAATAGGCAATGTCCTGCAGCTGGCCTTTCAGGAAATCCTCATAAGCAGCCAGATCGAAGTGGCCGTGACCACTCAGCCCGAAGAGAATGGTCTTCGTCTCGCCAGATTCCTTGCAGCGAAGGGCTTCATCAATGGCGGCACGGACGGCATGGCTGGACTCGGGTGCGGGAAGAATTCCTTCTGTTTGCGCAAACTGCAGCGCTGCGCGGAACACCTCATTCTGTCTGTAAGCCCGCGCCTCGATCAGGCCCTCTTTATACAGGTGGCTAACCAACGGCGCCATCCCGTGGTAGCGCAACCCACCCGCATGAATGCCTGGAGGCATAAAATCCTTGCCGAGCGTGTACATTGGGAGCAAAGGCGTCAGACCCGCCACATCGCCAAAATCATAAGCATATTCACCACGCGTCAGTGTCGGACAGGCTGCCGGTTCAACAGCGATGAAGCGCACTGCCTTTCCGTCGACGATTTTGTCATAGAGAAAAGGAAAGCTCAGGCCGGCAAAGTTGCTCCCCCCGCCAGAGCATCCGATCACTACGTCCGGATAAGCATCCGCCCTCTCCAGTTGCTTGCGAGCTTCCTGGCCAATGACGGTCTGGTGCAGGCAGACGTGATTCAATACACTGCCCAGCGCGTAATTGGTATCCTCATGCGTGGCTGCATCCTCCACCGCCTCGCTGATGGCAATCCCGAGGCTCCCCAAAGAATCGGGATTGGCTTTGAGCACCGCACGCCCTGCCTCCGTCCGGTCACTGGGACTTGCGATCACCTGACCGCCAAAGCTGTTCATCAGGATACGCCGGTACGGTTTTTGCTCGTAACTCACTTTGACCATGTACACGGTGCACTCCAGGCCAAAAAACTTACAGGCCATGCTCAGGGCGCTGCCCCATTGCCCGGCTCCCGTTTCCGTCGCAATACGGCGGATTCCGGCCTCCCGGTTGTAATACACCTGAGCAATGGCGGTATTCAATTTATGACTTCCCGAGGGGTTCGTCCCCTCATACTTGTAGTAAATCTTAGCCGGGGTTCCCAACAGCCTCTCAAGACGACGCGCCCGGTACAACGGACTGGGCCGCCACATCCGATACAGCTCCCGCACCTCATCGGGAATCTCAATCCAGCGCTCGCGGCTCGCCTCCTGCTCAATCAATGCCATCGGGAAAATGGCCTGCAGATCAGCGGGAGAAAGTGGTTGTTTGGTTGCAGGATGAAGCGGAGGCTGAAGATGATGTATATCAGCCTGAATATTATACCAATGTGTCGGTATCTCCGCCTCGCTCAACAAAATCTTGTTTTCCTCCAGACTCAACGCTTCTCAACTCCTTTATGAATCCTGACACCCGCTTACAAGCTTATCTTACAGGGCATCCTGCAACCTGTCCACACGCTTCTCTTTAGTTGACTCTTCCA
Source organism: uncultured Bacillus sp. (assembly GCA_947085265.1). Taxonomy (GTDB): domain Bacteria; phylum Bacillota; class Bacilli; order ZCTH02-B2; family ZCTH02-B2; genus Bacillus_BB. Next base: position 42,824 of record CAMTVR010000009.1, read on the forward strand.
CCACTCAACGTTCACAACTGGTACCTCAAGACCGATTATCTCAATTGATCCGCCTTTTCAGGCCCTGAATTCTCTCTTCCGGCAATCCAGTTACCTTGGCAATAAAAGAAATATCCATGCCCTCCTGCAATAAATTTAAAGCCACGGTTTCCAATCCTTTTTCCAATCCTTTTTCCATACCTTTTTCCATACCTTTTAATATCCCCTGTTGTTCAATCCACTCAAGATTCTTCTCCAGATTTGAGAGCACCGCACTCATTCCTTTCTTTTGAATCTCCAGCACAATTTGCTTTATCTCCTTTTCTTTTTCCTTAGTTTTCGCTAAACGACGCAAGATTTGTTCCAGCCAAATTGCAAATTGTTCCCGTTGCTGCTCTTGTAGCTTATCGATCGTCGGAGCCAGTTTTTTGAACAACTCCACAAGTTCGTCTAACCGCAAATACGTATGCTGATCGATGAGAAAAACTGTGCCGATTACGTTTGACAATTTTTCCAAATCCTCTGGCGTATATCGTTGCACATCAATAAAATGTAAGAAAAGTTCACCAACAACTCCTCTTCAAACAGCTCTTCTCCGGCTAACATACTTCGAAAGCTCAAGGGTGCTGTCCATGTTTCACTCCCATTGTACAAAACAAGCGGCACAATCGCCGGAAGTTTCAACCCCTTCCGTTCTCGTTCCTTTCTTGGAGAATCCCGCATTATTTGCCGCCAAATCTCCACTTGATACAATAGTAGCCGCCACGGCATCTGTACATCAACAGTCGACTGCATTTCAATCAAGATGTAAAAGATCACTTCCCGTCCTTTGATTTTGACCCGATAAACCAAATCCGCTTCTTTCCCTCTAAAATCCGGTAAGATAAACGATTTGTCCACTTTGATCATATGAGCTTCATCAATGTGATTCACCCATCCACGATGGACAAAGGAACGAATCATTTCCAAAAAAATGTGCTTGCTGGATAAGAGGAGTTTATAACCGCGATCATGCTTTTGGTGAACGATTTTTTCTTGATCTGTCATCCTCTTGCTCCTTCAAAACAGGCGCTTTATATATGTTCTTCTCATTATACCATAGGTGTTCAGAAAAATGTTTCTTCTCTTCTTGTAGCAACTAACGGCCATCCAAAGGAATACCATACTTCTTGGCCAAATCGAGAAAACGTTCGGCTTCCGGGTAATCGCCTTCCGGCGTGGTCAAGCCCTTCTGAATGGCTTGCTTTGCTTTTTCCATCTGTCCAGATTTCGCGGCAGCATCCGCGAAGTAATACCAGTATACACGGTAAGGCGCTTGTTTGACGAGATGGTCGTAGTACTGGACCACTTTTGGAAAATAAGTCGGGTAGGCTAATGGGTCAGGGAGGAACGGATGATCTTCTTTTTCATCTTGTTGAAACGCTTGTTGAAACTGGAAAACTTCCACTTGATAAGCATTTCCGGTATCTTTCGTCCAGGTCGCGATCTCTATCAAACCATCCTTGTCAAAGTCACCCCATTCCAAATGATGATACGAGATAGTATCCATCTGCCGTATCACCGGGGCCGGGCGAGACTGAAAATCCTTTATATCCGGACCAGCCGCGGTAATGACATAAACCTCCAGCACACTGCCGACAGAAGCACCCATCGAATTTCCAACCAGGATCTCATTTTGTCCATCTCCTGTCAAATCGGCCATCCAAATACCGTCCAAGGCGTATAAGGAATCAAGCGTTGACGGATCGCCGCGGAGGGACGTTTCAAGGACTCCCTCTCGCAGACCGAACAAGACGGAAACATGAATCTCTTGCGATTCAGGCAATCGGTAGGCGAGAATGTAATCTGGATTTTCATCCCCATCCAGGTCGAATCGGATGGCGTAATCCAGCGCCCATTGACGCTCCTGCGGCAAAACGTCAAGGTAGTTTTTCGGCACTTCATCCAAAGCAACGGCGTTTTCCGATTCAGGAGGCATCGGCGGCTGAAAGAGGCTGTTTTGAGTGTCGGCATTGTCATCCCCTTGATGATTCGTCTGTGGAAGGGGAGCCTGGGTCCCATTCGCGCCTGTGTTCTTCGGCAATGAAGCGGGAGCGTCGTCAAATGGGGCAAGCTGGGGGATAAGAAATACAATCGCCACGATGGCGGCCGTCAAACTACACCATTCGAGCAATCGGATGCCCCACTTCCGGATGCTTCGCTTTGGTTTCGATACCAGGGTCTGCTTTCTTAAATATTGAAGTTGTTTTTCCATCGTTTCTTTGTCAAGCTCATAATGCGGCAGCTGCTTCAGCCATTGGAGAACCTCTTCTTCCGTTTTACCGTTCGACAACTTTTTTCACACCTTTCTCTTCCAGATACAGAGCCAGCTGTTTCAAGGCGCGGTGGTAGGTGGTTTTCACTTTACTTTCGCTCCACCCCAAAATTTTACACGTCTCAGCTACATTGAATCCTTCCATCGCTCTCAGCAGGACGACGAGCCGATAATTTGGCGGCAATTGTTGGATAGTGCTGTGGATCAGCATTTTCTCCTCTTTATCTAATATGGTTTCTTCTAGCCCTTGCGTCGTTGCGGGCACCTTGGCGGAGTCCCATGCTGAGACGGCAACCTTTTTGGCTTTTCGTTGCCAGTCAATCGCGGCGTTTTTGGCGATTTGAAAAATCCAGGTTTTGTATGTCGAGCGCCCGGCAAATGTGGCGTGGGACTTGAGGACATGCAAAAAAGTATCCTGCAACAAATCTTCTGCAACGTTCCGATCGCATGTATAGTAGACGAGAAAGTTGTATACGTCAGCGGCGTAGTCTTTGTATAGCTCTTCGACGATGGAAACAGGGTTGGAAGCGACAGAGTCCATCGATGTATTCATGCCACTTAATCCTCTCCCCGGGGACGGTGGTATTTTTCCTTTCTGTAAAGTAGACGAAAGAGAATCGGAAACGTTACAAAAACAAAAAAGCAGGCACAATGCCTGCCTGGCCCGCCGAAAAAGTTAAATATAATCCGGTTACACAGAGATGTTATTTCATCCATGAATGTATCTGGCGAAGTGGTGTGATCGTTTTGCTTGCAAACCAACTTCAAGATGCCGTTTCAACTATGAAAACGAGGCGGCCGTTTTTCGACAAATGCCCGAATGCCTTCTTGTCCCATAGGAGAAGCGGCCATTTTCGCGATACTCTGGCTTTCATGCTCCATCTGCGTTTCCAGCGTTTCGTTCCAGCCATTATACAGCAGATGTTTGGCCATCCCCAGCGCGGTTGTCGGGCCGTTGGCCAGCTGTGCGGCGACCTTCTTCACTTCTTCCATCAGTCGCTCGCCTGGAACCACCTGATTGATCAATCCCCATTCCAACGCCTCCTGAGGGGACAATATCCGGTTGGTCAGAGTGAGTTCCATCGCCCGCCGCAAACCGACCAAGCGCGTGAGGAAATAGGATCCGGATCCGTCCGGGGTCAAACCGGCACGCGTATAAGCCATCGTAAAACGGGCCGAGTCGGCGGCAATCGCCAGATCGCACGCGCAGACCAGGCTCAAGCCAGCTCCTGCCGCCACGCCATTCACTGCGGCGATGACCGGCGGATCCATGCGATTCATCCGCGATACAGCGGCGTGTAGATACATGGTTGTCTCTTTGAAGCGATATTCCACTTCAGATTGCTCAATCTGCGCAAATCCTTTCAAATCGCCCCCGGCGCAAAACATGCTTCCTGAACCGGTCAAAATCACGGCACGAATTTCCGGATCGGTATCACAACGCATGACCGCATCCACCAATTCTTTCCCCATCTGATCGTTGAACGCATTCGCCGCCTCCGGACGGTGAATGGTGATTGTGGCCACATGATCTTCCACGGTAAATCGCAAGGTGCTGTACGTCATCCGTTTCTCCTCCTTGAGCGCCTCTCTGATCTACTTGCGTGCCAACACATCCTCCATTGCAACCAAAGCAGATTCCAAATCGCATGCAAATCAACGGCACAAATACAAGACTCAATCATGGTTGTTGTATCACAGCGAATATTCTTCTCACAGGATACGAAACGCGGAAAGATGTTATCATCTCACCCAATGTTCTCGTCACTCTGGCTGCGCTCCTGGTACAGCTGATATTGATGATACATATCCTTGGCCGCCGCCAACAGCGCTTGTTGGGCCTTTCCTTGATAGGCTTGGCGAATCTCTTCGAGGATCGGTTCTATCCCGTCCTGCAAGCTGTATCCTTTGAGCAGCTGGCTGATAAACTGCTGCGCATGCCGGGTCGCCAGCGTACAGGAAGCTTCCACAATGACGCCGTATTTGAGCTCCACTTCAGCCGTAATGGTCAGCATTTCATACACGCTTTTCGCCGCCATTCCCTGCGGCAGTTTGGCGTGACCCGCCAGCATGACCGTTCTTGCCATCCTGATTTCCCCTTTGCTGTGGTACTCCAACCGCTTTCATTTAGTTTCAGCATAACCTGAGAGGCATCAGTAGGCAAGACGTGAGAAAAAGGAAACGGCAAAAGTGAAACGGGCAGGACGTTACCCCTGCCCATGAATGAATAGGAGAATGCGCACAGGTTTTAACAACGGGAAGTTCTCACTCCTCAAACGGCCACTTCGGCAACATTTTCCGCAACGGCTTGTCCTGACGATAACCCAGCGCATATTCACCCTGCATAATAGTGTGGATTTCCCGTGTCCCTTCATAGATCACCGGCGCTTTCGCGTTTCTCATGTAACGTTCCACCGGAAACTCATGCGAATACCCGTTGGCGCCGTGAATTTGCACCGCGTCCACGGCCGACTGGAAGGCCACGTCGCAAGCATACCATTTCGCCAGGGAAGTCTCCCGCGTGCAGCGGAGGCCTTGGTTCTTCATCCAGCCAACGCGATAAACCAGCAGCTGCGAGGCTTCATAACCGGCCACCATTTTGGCGATCATTTGCTGTACCAACTGGTGCTTGCCGATGGGCTGGCCAAAGGTGTGCCGCTCGTTGGCATACTTCACGCTGGCCTCAATGCAGGCATCGGTCAGGCCGACAGCGCCCGCTGCCACCGTGAAGCGGCCGTTGTCCAGCGCCGACATGGCGATTTTAAAGCCTTCCCCTTCTTCCCCGAGCAGGTTTTCCTTGGGCACGCGGACGTCCTCGAGAAAAATCTCGCCGGTGTTGCCCGCCCGAATCCCCAACTTATCTTTAAACCCGCGTGTCGTCACGCCGGGAAACGTACGCTCCACGATAAAGGCAGAAATGCCACGATGTTTCTTATCAGGATCCGTCTTCGCAAAGATCAAAAAGTGATCCGCCACATCGCAAAGGGAAATCCACGTCTTGCTGCCGTTGAGGATGTAATCATCCCCATCCTTGACAGCCCGCGTTTGCATCGCGGCCACATCGGAGCCGGCGTTGGGTTCCGTCAATCCAAAGGCGCCAATTTTTTCACCCTTGGCTTGCGGGATCAAGTATTTTTCTTTTTGGTACTCCGTCCCCCATTGCAGCAGCGTCATGCTGTTGAGCCCGGTATGCACCGAGACGGCGGTCCGGAAGGCCGTGTCGCCCCGCTCCAGTTCTGCGCAGACAATCGCCAACGTGTTATAATCCATTCCTTGTCCGCCGTACTTCTCCGGAATACAGACCCCCATCAAGCCCAGATCGGCCAGCTTGTCGATGATGCTTCTTTCAAAATGCTGTTGAGCATCCCATTCCTGGATGTAGGGCATGATCTCCTTGTCCACAAATTGGCGCACCATTTTCTTGACGGCCTGTTGCTCCTCAGAAAGCGCAAAATTCATCATTTTCTTTTCCTCCTTGCCTCAAATGAATCGCTGAAATCCCGTTCAATTCCGTGGGATCAAAAAAGCCGGAACACGAAGCAAGACGGCGACCTCCCTGGCGCGGAAAGTCTCCCCGACTGAACCTCGTCATTCCGGCTCACGCTTGTGGCTCCTTGATCGGAGATGATCAATGGACACAAGCTGTGAACGACCCCTATTCACATACACAATATTCTTAATCCCTCAACCTTATAGTATGTCTTGAAAGGGCCGATGTCAATAGAAGAGATCGGCTCATTTTACGCCGTGATAAACAAAAGCACGGATAATTTGCCGCTGCGCGACAAAAAACACGATCAGGATGGGCATGACGAGAATCATATTTCCCGCCATCAGGACATTCCAAGTGACCATCCCTTCCACATTGCGAATCTGGGCAATCCCTAACGGAAGCGTTCGGACAGTGTCGTTGGTGGTCATCACAAGCGGCCAGAAATAATCATTCCAATGCGCGATAAAACTGAACATGGCAAACGTCACAAGGACCGGCTTGACCATCGGGATCATGATTTTTAAAATGATCTGCCACTCTTTGGCGTTATCCAGTCTGGCCGCCTCGATCAGTTCCTCCGGCACCTGTTTGAACGATTGCCGCAAGAGAAAGATGCCGAATGTGCTGGAAGCAAACGGCAGGATGAGGGCCCAGAAGGTATCCATCAACCGCCAGGCGCTCATCTGCAAGAAAACGGGAAGAAAAATCAACTGCGCCGGAATCATCAGCGTCATCATCGTCATCCCGAACAAAAGCCCGGCTCCCCTGAATTTGTAACGCGCAAACGCATAAGCCGCAGGAATGACTGTCAGCATCTGCAGACAAAGAATGCCGACCGCTACGACCACGCTGTTAAAAAAGTATCTCAAAAACGGACCGGAGTTCCACGCGCGAACAAAGTTTTCCCAGACGAGGTTCTCTGGCCACCATTTGGGCGGGAAAATCATGGTTTCCGGCAATGTTTTAAAGGACGTGGAAATCATCCAGGCAAACGGCAACGCAAAGATGAGCACCAACAGCAGCAGCCCAAGCCCATTGATCAACCGAATGGCCCATTGCGCCACTTTGACGCTGCTCAACGTCACATCGGGCCTCAACCAGTTTGGGCCGCTTTCACGCGCGAGTGGATCGGCAGTTTTCAACGGCATCACCTTTCCTTTTTTCAATACCAATTCCACCAACCAAACGACCACGTGTTCAACCGTAGTGCACGCGTTTGGAGAGAAGACGGAAATAGAGAATGGTTAACACCCCGAGGATGACCAACAGGATGACCCCGGCGGCTGAAGCATAGCCGATTTTAAAGAATTCAAACCCATATTGATAAATGTAGTACACCAGTGTATTGGTGGAATTGACGGGTCCTCCCTGCGTCATAATATAAATCGTCTCGAATACTTGAAAGGAATTGATCATGCCAATGATCACCAGGAAGAAAATCGTCGGCGAGAGCATGGGCAACAGAATTTTGAAAAAGAACGTCCACGGCTTTGTCCGGTCAAGCGCGGCCGCTTCGTAAATATCCTTCGGAATGTTCTGCAGTCCCGCGATAAAAACCAGCGTGTTAAAACCAACTCCCTTCCATACCGCCACCAACACCAAAGAAAGCAAGGCCGTGTCAGGATGATTCAACCACTGCAATTTTTCAAAACCGAACAGGCCGATGACCCAGTTCAAGAGGCCATACTCGGGATCCATCAACCAACTCCACAACAAGGAGATAGAGACCAGCGAAATGATATGGGGACTGAATATCGCGCCTTGGACCAGACTGTACATGAAGCCGCTGCGGTTCAACCAGAGGGCCAGCAACAGTGAAATGCCAATGGTCAACGACACGGTTAAAAACGTGTAAATGAAGGAATTCTTCAACACCTGAAGAAATTCATCGTCACGAAAAAGATCGATAAAGTTTTGCAGCCCGACAAACGTTTTGTCCGGACTGATGAAGTTCCATTCGAACAGACTGAGGTACATCATGTAAAAGATGGGATAGATAAAAAACATGCAAAAGATGAGCATAGCCGGCGCAACCATCGTGTAGGGGCGCAGTTTTTCCCACAACGTCATCGGTTAGGCACCTCCGGCCACCATACTCCTTGCCCGAACCTCGGTACCGCGAATTCTGCGGCCGTCGGGCGCAAAAAAATACAAATGCTCATAAGGAACCATCACACTGACGTGACTTCGCTGCTCCAATGGAGCCAGGTAGCTCTTGACAAAAAATGCCCCAAGCTTCGATTTCATCTGGTAAATGTTTTCCGCCCCCAGGCTTTCACGAGTCATGACCTCCCCCTCAATCACCAAACCTTCCACGTAATAAGAGGGATTCATGTGCGCATGTTCAGGCCGGAAACCCACATACCCGATCTCTGTGTTGGAATCCACATCCAACCCTTCCACTTCCCGAAATGCAAAGATGTTCATCGCCGGCATGCCGATAAACTGAGCCGCAAACAGATTGTCCGGATCATGGTACAACGTCAACGGCGCGGCCACTTGCTGGATCAATCCCTTGTTCATCACGACAATCTGATCCCCCATCGACATGGCTTCCACCTGATCATGCGTCACGTAGATAAACGTCGTACCGAGACGTTGGTGAAGCTGGATCAGTTCGGTCCGCATCTGATTCCGCAATTTGGCGTCCAAATTGGAAAGTGGTTCATCGAGAATGAACACTTGAGGCTTTTTGACCATGGCTCGGGCAAGGGCAACCCGTTGCCGCTGTCCCCCCGACAAAGCATGCGGTTTTTTGTCAAGATAGGGAGTCAGGCCGACAATTTCGGAAATGTCCTTGACCAAAACTTCTCTTTCCTTTTTCGGAACCCTCCTGTTTTTCAGTCCGAATTCGATATTTTCGCGCACCGTCATCGTCGGGTAAAGCGCATAGTTTTGGAACACCATCGCGACATCTCTCATGCCGGGCGGCGTATCGTTGACACACCGATCACCGATCCAGATCTCTCCACTGGTCTGCTTCTCGAGTCCGGCGATCATCCGCAAAGTCGTAGACTTGCCGCAACCGGAAGGTCCTACGAGAACAGTAAACGAACCATCTTGAATGGTCAGGTTCATCTCTTTGATAACCACTTCGTTTTTGAACGCTTTGGTAATGTTTTTCAGTTCAATCTTCGCCACGCGATCATCACCCCTCGATGAAATGGTTTGACAATTCGTCAAATCACTTCTCTTACAGATGACCCGAATCATTTGCTCAACAATTGATTGGCCTTTTCGGCTGCTTCGTCCAACGCTTCCTGAGGCGACACGTTCGGATCGAGAATGGCCTTTTCAATCGCCTGCTTGAGGATGGTCGTCACCTCAGGGTACGCATTTTCCATCGGCCGGGGTCTGGCGTATTCCAGTTGGTCAATCGCCACTTTGTATTGCGGATACTCTTCATACAGCGCTTGTAATTCCTCACTTTCCATCGCAGAGAGACGGGTGGGCAAGTACCCGGTATTTTTATGTTGATAAATGGTTTGTTCTTTGGCCGTCATCCACTTGATAAACTCCCAGGCCGCCTCCTTTTCTTCCTCGCTCAAACCCGCCAGCATCACCAAATGGGCCCCGCCGGTCGGAACACCATAAGAACGATTGGCCGGCATAAAGGTCGTCATCATTTCAAATCCGTTTCCTTCGGCAACTTCCATGTTGGCCGCCACGTTGGCCGTGGAGCTGAATTTCATCGCCGAAATTTGGTTGGCCCAGTCTTTATCAGCGACGCCACTGGCTTCCTCGCCGGTCGGAATCTTGATGTACCCTTCGTTGACCATTCGCTTCCAAAACTCTACCGGCTCCACTCCTTCCGGAGAATTGAAGGCGGCCGATTTCCCGTCATCGGACAACATTTGCCCGCCGCTTTGTGCCACAAACGCTTCATAATACCAAATGTCAGCGGGCATGGTCAGGGCCAGCTTGCCTTTTTCCTTCAACCTGCGGCCATACTCTTCAAGTTCCTCCCACGTTTTGGGGCCTGACGGATCCAAACCCGCCTCTTTAAGCATCGTGACATTCATGTAAAGGATCGGGGTACTGCGCATGAAAGGAAGGCCGTAAAGCTTCCCATCCACATAGGAGTTGCCCATAAGACCCGGGTGAAAATCCTCGATTTTGACCTCTTCTTTGTCCCGTTCCGCAAACGGCGTCAAATCTTCCAACATGCCGGAACGGGCAAAGATGCCAGTGGACGCAATTTCAAGATCCATGACAGCAGGGTAATTTTTGGCAGCAAAAGCGGCCTGCGTCTTCGCATGAAGATCGGCATACGTCCCCTGATACTCGGCAATCACCTCGATGCGATCTTGGGATTGATTGAATTGTTCGACGAGGTTCTGTTTGGTTTCTTGAATCTTACCACCCCAGGCGTACCAGTATTTCATGACAATCTTGTCCTTCCCCTCGCCATCGCTTCCATTGGTGGACGCCGAGGAAACCTGGCGTGTACCGTTCGCGCTGCAAGCGACAAGCGATAAGAGTGTAATGAGGGCAAGGATGAATGTGCTCCATTTCTTCAACATGGACTTCCTCCTAACGTTCGTTGTTCGAGAGCAATACACGCTGTTTTCCATCAGTTCCACATTCAGCATAAAGAAGGATTATGAATTCGGTATGAAGGGGTTGTTAAGTTTTGTTAAAAAAAGAATAAAAAGAGCGGCTCATCGAGCCGCGAGCCGCCAGTAAAGCATGATCTATGTCCTATCACTTATACAGAACAGTACATTCGCGATCGGTGACTGTTCCGCGCGCGATAGGGTTATGCGTAAAGTGATTCATATGATTGTAAACGATGGGAGCATTCTGCCATACCTCCGTATCCGTGACATCAACGGCCGCAACGCGAACCTCATATTGACCCACATCCACTACACGGAAGGCAGGCTGGTCGAGACAAGCTGAAAGCTGGACGAAAGTCCAGTTTTCCTGCTTGACAATCGAATCCACATGCGTGTGCCCGTTGAAGTAGATGCCAATCCCCTCTTTTTGATTTAAGATTTGCCACATGTCGATGCTGGGGTGGATCGATCCCTTGTCCACCTCCGATCGTTTGGTCGTTTTGTAAATCGGATGATGGGCAAAAACCAACAGCGGTTTCGTTCCGGATGCTTTCACCACCTCTTCAAACCACTGCAACTGCGCCTCGTCGATCCAGCCTCCCCAATCCTGATGGTCCATTTCTTTAGCGGTGTCCAAGAAAGCCAGCACGGCGCGGCCCGTGTCAATCGCGTGATAGCGTGTCTGCCCTGTTGTTTTGAGCACCTCTTTTCTGGGTTGGGCGTAGAGATCATGATTTCCTAAGACATGGTAAAAATTCCTATCCCTGCTATTTAAAATTTCATAAACACCCTGCAACTCTAGCGGCGTACCGTAATTCGTCAAATCACCAAGTGAGATATGAGCATCCGCGTCCATCTCTAAAAAACGTCCCAAAAATGTTCGATAAAAACCATCCCGCGCATCTGCCAGTCCGGGAATCGTCTCATCCAATTCGGGAAAATGCAAATCTCCCATCAAAACCAGTTTCATCTGTGCTCTCCTCTCGCTGGATTCTCGTTTGCTATTTCTATCAAAGCTTTTTCTATCTTTTTAGAGTATATCCCGCGTGTGTTAATCTTTTTTAAAGACAGGTTAAATGATTTGTAAAATTTGTAGAGCGAGAAGAGAACTGCAACCACATCTATATTGAAATGATTGAAATGGACAATGGCGGGCAGATGGAACGAGGGCTTCACCTTGTCAAAATATGCACCGACACCGCTGCCGTATCTCCGTACAGATAGCCACCCCCATTTTGTGTCAAACCAACGCTTGGTCTACCAGTCACCTGCCGCTGACCAGCCTCTCCCCGGAGTTGCCAGACCACTTCGGCAATCTGAGCGAGCCCTGTCGCGCCAATCGGATGTCCTCTTGAGATCAGGCCGCCGCTGGGATTGACAGGAATCGTGCCGCCCAAAGCGGTGGCCCCGCTTTCCACCAACTTCGCCCCTTCACCGGGCGGGCAAAGCCCCAGATGTTCGTATGCCCACAACTCCCCGGGTGCACAGGCATCATGCAACTCCACCAGATCCAGATCTTCTGGCGTCACACCAGCTTGAGCATATGCCTTTTTGGCAGCTCGTTCCGTATTGCTGATCCCTAGTTCAATAGCTCGCGGATCTCCCGACAAGATCACCGACGCACTGACAAACACCGGCATTTTTCCCAACTGGCGGGCCACTCGTTCACTAGAAATAATGGCCGCCACCGCACCATCACTCAGGGGCGAACACATCAGGAGCGTCACCGGCTCACTGATCATCCGTGACTGCAACACCGCTTCCAGCGTCTGGGGGGTACGGTATTGGGCATAGGGATTCAGGCTGCCGTGCCGGCTGTTCTTGACCGCAATCTGGGCAAAGGTTTCCACCTTGGTTCCATACAACTCCATGTGCCGGCGCCCCTCGGCAGCATAGATGTCCATGAACATGCTCTGGTTCTCTTTCATCCCGCCGCCCGGGATCTCCTCCAATGCCTCGATATCGGTGGCTCCTTGAAAAGCACGAAAGGTGCGCCGCTTGTCGGGATGGAACATCTTCTCCACACCGATGGCCAACGCTGTCTCATACTGTCCGGCCGCCACGGCCTGCACAGCCAGGTGAAAGGCGGTGGAACCGCTGGCACATGCGTTTTCTACATTGATCATCGGAATCCCTTCCAACCCGCTGCTGCTGAGAAACACTTGGCCGCGAATGTTCTCCTGTCCCCATATCGTCCCTGCTGCCGCATTGGCCACAAAGGCCGCTTCAATGCTGGAACGTTCGATCCCCGCATCTGCCAGGGCAGCCTCCAATGCCTCCCTTGTCAGCTCCTTCGAGCTGCGCTCCAAATGTTTGCCAAACTTGGTCATTCCCACACCAATGACAACCGCTTGATTCATCCTCTTCCTCCCACGATGTTCAGCTTCTGAGTCTGAGTCATCCCTTTTGTCAATCATCTTTCATTTTCGAATCAGCCGCATTTATCGATGACCGCCTTCCGTATACCACTTGCGCAACGCTTTTTTGTCAATCTTCCCATACGGTGTCAGGGGCAAGGACTCTGCAAAATAGATCTCCTTGGGCCGCTTGTACTTTGACAATTCCCTGTCACAAAGCGCCGCGATCTCTTCCTTCGAAGGTGTCCAGTCCGGCCTGGGCACGATAATGGCTGTTACCGCCTCGCCCCAGTCTGGATGAGGCACGCCGATCACCGCCACCTGACTCACACCCGGATGTTTTTGAATGGCATTTTCCACTTCCGTAGAGTAGACGTTCATGCCACCGCTGATGATCATGTCCTTTTTGCGATCGAGCAGGTATATATATCCGTCTTCGTCCATCATGCCAACATCGCCGGTATGCAGCCAACCATCGATCAACGTCTCTGCCGTCTGCTCCGGCTTGTTGAAATAGCCTTTCATGTTGTACAGGGTCCGTGCGGCGATCTCCCCTTGCTCCCCGCGGGGCACCTCTTGACCTGCTTCATTCACAATCCGCACCTGACTCATCAAGACTGGCTTGCCACAACTGCGGAGCCGATGGGCATAAGCCTCATCGGTGCGGTGATCCTCTTTGTTCAGACGGGTGATAAAGTTGGGCGCCTCTGTCTGGCCGTAGAGCTGGGTAAAGACAGGACCGAAAATCTCCAGTCCCTGTTTCAATCGCTCCACCGTGATCGGCGCCGCGCCATAAAGAATGGTTCGCAGGGAACTGAAGTCATACTTTTTGCCTTGGATTTGATCCATCACCCGGTAGATCATGGTCGGCACCATGAACGTGAGAGTGATCCGATTCTGCTGGATGCGATCCAGAACCAGTTGAGGATTGAAGGAACGCTCAATATAATGGACCGCCCCTTTTAACAAACCTGCCTGCAAGACTACCCCGGCGCTATGGGGGAGAGGCGACATCAACAGCAACCGCTCATCATCTTGCAAGCCCAGTTCGATGATATGGGAAAAGAGATTGAGCACCGCATTCTGCTGCGTATGCACCACTCCCTTGGGCAATCCGGTGGTACCACCCGTATAGGCAATCACTGCCATATCCTCAGGCGACACATCCACCTTCACCTGCTTTTCCGGCTCTTCTGCTTGAAAAGCCTCCCAGGAGAGAAATTCTTCTGGACACCCCGCCGCCGGCGCCACGCCGACAATGTGCTTCAACTCCGGCAAGTTCCCTTTGATGCGCGAGAGGATCTCAAAAAAGTTGTTGCCGACAATCGCCACTTCGGCCCCGGAATCATTGAGGATATAGGCAATCTCTTTTTCTCCCAGCATGTCATTCAACGGTACTTTGGTCCCGCCTGCAAACATCAGCCCGATGTCACACATCACATACTCCAAGCAATTGGACATGATCAGCGCCACTCGGGTATTGGGCTTGACGCCGCGCTTGACCAGCGCCTGAGCGACACGATAGGATGTCTGAAGCAACTCTCGATAACTGACCTCCTTTCCCTCGAAAATCAACGCCTTCTTTTCCGCGTGTGATTTCAAGGCCTTCTCGAAGATGGCCTTCAACGTCAACAAGCTTCGGTCCACTGGTTCATTCCTCCTTGTTTTGCAATATGATTCATTTCCCGCGCAACAGGTTCAGGCGTGCCAACACACGTTCGGGCTGCGCATCGGCGGGAATACTGCCAAAAGCAATCGGGAAATGAAAGGGTGCCGGCGATGCATCGGCCGTCCAGAACGCCTGGTTCAAACCGCCCCCAAAAGGCTTCCCCGCCATGCAGCAAGAAGCGATGAGCTCCGGCTCTGCTTCGGGAAAAAGGGCAAATTGAACCGTTTCTCCCAGTGGCCATTCCGCATCTGGCCTGCCGGGCAACTGAATACCCTTCAACCACTTGTAATGGTCCGCCAAATTCCAGATCGGCTGGCAAAGCGGGCATCTCTTCGCTGATACAGCAAGCGGTTCCGTTTCCCGCAGAACCAGGGCTGTAACCGGCTGATCCGAAAACGCCCGCAGTCCGTCCGCTAAAATCACGGCTGCCGCATCCTGATCATCATCAGAGACCTCCCCGCCCTCCATCGCATCTTTCAATTGCAGGAATTCCAACGCCCGCAACTGCCTTATCCACTCCCGCGGCACTTCCAAGTGCAGCACAAGTGGCGTTGCTGGGAACAACCGGCTGATCCCCGCCAGCACTTCCGAGAGGATCTGCCTGGGTTCCTCGAGCGCCATCACATTCCGCAGGGCAAAGGTGGCTTTCTTCCCCTGCCAGGCCTGGCCAATTTCTCGATACTCCTGTATCCATGTCGTAAAAAAAGGGGTCAGCGGCACGCTCAATACATCCGATTGGAGCAATTGCTGTCCTTGTGAATATACAGACAAAAAACGTGCCGCATCCAGCCAGAGATCCGGTTCCTCGCCTGCAAACAAGCGCCGCGCGTAATCCAGATAATCCAGCCAGATCCTGCCATTTCCACCTAGCCGGTCCAGCATCATTTGAAATCCCTCCCTTAGCAGAAAACAACCAGAAGAGAATAACAGCCGTCCCTCTATTTTGCCTGCAATTGTTGCTCCAGTTGCTGTAACTTGGCCTTAAGTTGCATGATCTGCACATCCTTTGGATCAGGTAAATAGACCGGCTGGATCGCATCCGCGGACATCTTCATTTCCGGTGAGCCGGCATAAATCACGCTGCGATCGCCCCAGCTCCCGTACCAGGGAAGGTGGGCGGGCGGTTCCTCCGTCACCCATTGTTTGACAAACTCATGATAGGGAATTCCACGACGAATGCGGGCCTGGCGTTCTGCCTGGCGGGCCTGCTCCGTTGCTTCCCGATTGAGCACCAGCGTCTGGGGATTGTAGACAACGCGGTAGATTTCCCGTGCGACATAATCAGAAATCAACCCCTCCTCCAGATCCTTCATCACCAATTCCGGATCCCGCTCCAGCACATCCCCATAACCGCCACCCGCCCCCTGCGTCAGGAGATACAACTCTCCCTCCTGCACCAATTCAAATTGCATGCCTCGGTGGTGTGTACTGTAGGTGGCCTCCGGGAAAGGTTGCTCATTGAGCAGCTCCTCCATGGTGTAGGCAAACTTCTCTGGTTCCTGCTGCATCTTTTCGAAGATATTGATTCCCTTGATCTTGGCCAGTGGATAGGCTGGGCAACCATATCCCCCAAACAATCCATAGACACTGGGAAATTTGGAACCAATGGTGGTGGACATCAATCCCCAGTAGGGAGTGTCCTTGACCGCCGCAATCATGTGATAACCTTGTCCGCCCCGGTATTTCCCAAATCCCTGGTTATCCTTCATGATCAACCGTGACAACTGGATGATTGGAATCTCCCCTTCAAACAGCTCCTGTTCACCCTGCTCCGCCATTGGGGCAAAGAGCGGTGCAATGGCATGCTCGCCATCCATGTCTTCCCGTGCACCACCCGGCATCCCGTTCAGATCGGCGCAGAGGTTGCCGACGATCTCCCCGTTTTGTGTAATTCCTCCATACAGAAAGGTGGCAATCATATTGTACCAGGGAGCCAATAATTTTGTATATTTTTTTGAACTATACAAAAATTTAGCAAAAGCCATTTGTGCCGCAGTGAACAGCGGGAAAATGGTCATCATGCTCTGGGCATTGGGGGTTTCATAAGAGCTGTCAAAGATGGACCTCGGTGTAACCGTAAATTTGAACGGTGCAATCACTGCTTGGTTTCGTGGCAAGTCCGGCCAAATGTATCCCAAGAGAAGGCTGGAAAAGATGGTCTTCGCTCCGACAATAATCGTGTTATTGGAACGATTGGCAAACTCGGGAGAGGAACCGGACAGATCGACATGGATTTCATCCCCCCGCTTGGTCATTTCCAGCATCGTCTTGATCAGGACATTCTCTCGCAGCGTGCCATCGGCAATGGCCATCGCTCGAACGGTGCCATCCGGCCATTGCCGCAAGCGGCGCCGAACCTCTGCCACCGTGTCATCCAACGTTTTGCGCAAGGTAGCGATAACCGCGTCAACGCCGTAGTCGGCAATCGCTTCTTCAATCCGCAGCTTCATTCGCAGACAGGCTGACAACTTTGCCTTCATATCCTGCAACTGCAGTTTGGGTTCTCGGACCGAGTTTTGCAAAAAGGTGACCAGGTCTTTTTTAAGCTGGTAATTCTCCGCTACCTTAAACGGTGACATCATCAATCCTTCCATAAACTTGGATTCAGCCGCCGAAGGGATGCCTCCCGGCTCCACCGCCCCGTTCTCCCCTTCGTGCACCACCACAACTGCCCAGGCGATCAACTCTCCTTCATGGAAAATCGGCAGCATCATGCTGTGGTCGGCGTTGTGAATCCCGCCATAGCGGGCATCATTGTGCATAAAGGCATCTCCGGGCCGGATGCCGACTGTCGGCTCATTTAGCCAGTACTGATAGGTATATTTCACGGCATATTGCGCGGTGGCAGAAAACCCCAGCACTCCGGCAGAACTGGCCAGCGAAAGATCGCCGCTTGCGGTGTAAAAACCGGTGATTAAGTCCCCCCACTTCGCACCTGGTGCCGCACCAACCGCCTCCAACATCTCAAAGGTTTCATTCGCCGAAGCCAGCAATCGGCCGCGGACAATGCTGATCGTCGCATCCGATACCTTTGCAATCGCTTCTTTTTCCCGTTCTGTCATGGGAGACAACCCATGATCATACATGATCTTTGGATCGGGCCCGAGAAACAGCTTCGTATCTTCCAAAAATTGTTCAATCAAGGCCTGCACGCGTTCTTTTTGCACAGTGCATCACTCCTTAGCTAATGTTCAATCTTGCCGGGTCATTAAGGCCGACCCTTGTTCGCCAATGATCACGCGCCATCCTGGTTCCACCAGGTAGGTGGTACGTGGCGACTCTACCAAGGCAGGACCAAAAAGGGCAGTGCCGGGAAGCAATTGATGTAGTTGATATACAGGCGTTTCGACCGGTTCCTGCACATGAACAAAATGACAAATCTGATGGCGAATCGGCTGAACGGCATACCCGGTTTCTGTAAACCGTTTTTCAAACCCGATCGCTCCCAGTTCTACATAGGCAATCACGCGTACCACTGTGATCCGGATTCCTGCCTCTGGAGCCTGACTCCCTTCCCCAAATCGTTCTCCATAATTTTCACTAAACGCCTGAATCAGCCCGAACACATCCTCCAGATTCCGCAGTCGGCGCACAGGGCTGATGACGGAAGTTTCGGCGATTTGATTGCCATAACGCATGTCCAGTTCCAAGCGAAATTGGATATCCGCCTCATTCATCCCCTGCCGCAAAAGATCAGCCTTGCCTGCCTCCTCCAACTCCTCCACAATCGCATTGAATTGTTCGTACTGATCAAAGATATGCCGTGTATTGGAATCGTATATATTGATAAACACGTTTCGTTCATGGATATGCAACGGATCCATCATCCCGACGCCAGCGGCGGAGAAGATTGAACTGAAGGGAGGAATAAGGATTTTTTTCATCCCTAATACTTGAGCAATCCCACAGGCATGCAATGGACCGTTGCCACCATAAGCCAGCAGGGTAAAGTCCTTCGGGTCGTATCCCTTGACGCCCAGCTCCTGAAACATGGCGTGTGCCATGTTCGTGTCCACCTTTTGCTTAATTTGTTTGGCCGCTTCCACCAGCGAGAGATTCATTTCTTCACAGATGTTCTCACGAATCGCTATCTCAGCCCGCCGGCGGTTGAGTTTCACCGAACCTCCCGCATAATTCTCAGGATCAAGATAGCCCAGGATGAGATCAGCATCGGTCACAGTGGGATCCATCCCGCCGCGATCGTAGCATGCCGGACCTGGTTCAGAACCGGCACTGGTCGGACCCACTTCCACTGCGTTGAACAGCCGATCATAACGAGCGATGGAGCCCCCCCCGGCGCCGATAATCTTCAAATGAAGCATTGGCGTATTGACCAGCCAGCGGTCGATCACCGGGTTAAATTCGTAAAATTTGATCCCATCCCCTACTACTAAGCCGATGTCACAACTGGTTCCACCCATATCCATCGCCAGCAATTTGCCTTCCGCAAAGGCCTCTCCCAAACGTTCCGCCGCGTTGACTCCCGCAGTCGGTCCGGAGTGAATCGTCTGCAAAGCATGAGTCGAATTGAGCTGGGCCATGCCACCGGTGTTGTGAACAACCAGCATCGGTTTTTGATATCCATGCTCTCGCAACGTCATTTCCAGCGAAGAAAGGCCGTGGTACATCTGCTCATGCAGGTAGGCATCCAAAATAGCCGCGGTGGCGCGGGTGTATTCCCCTTTCCGTCCCACCACCTGATGGGACAGGATGACGGGCATCGCACCCAGCATGTGGGAGGGATACTCCTCCAAAATAATCTCTTCCACCCGTTTTTCATGCACCGGGTTCACTACCGAGTTGACGAGTGCCACGACAAATGCCTGAGCACCGCGATCCACCAAGAGGCGGATCTGAAAGCGGAGGTGTTCTTCATCCAGCGGCATCAGTACCTGGCCCTTGTAATCCACCCTCTCCCGCACACCCACTATCATGTTGATCGGGACCAGGGGTTCCGGTCGCCTTGCGGAAGCCAGATCACTCTGTTCCCGGGGTGTCAGGCCATCGCCGTAGCCACGCCCCCGGCTAAGCGGGACTGAACTCTCGTAACCCGCCGTTGTCAGCAGACCGACGGCGGGTCCCTTTCGCTCCAACAAGGTGTTGGTGCCCAAAGTGGTAGCATACCGCACCGAATCCACTTGCGATAGGACCTCCGACACCTCCAATCTCAGCTCCCTGGCTGCTTGTTCCAACGCCTCCATAAAACCGAGTGCCAAGTTATGGTGCGTGGTCAACGCCTTGGTTTCCAGCCAGTGTTCCCCCCATATGAGAAAGCAGTCGGTAAAGGTCCCGCCGATATCCACACTGATCCGTTTCATCTGCGCATTCCTCCTTTTGCTCCGAGATGCCGTTCTTTTAGAGCATCAATATCAAACTCCAGATCGTGCAGAGGTGGATGCCCTGGCGGCAGATATTCAACCTCCACCATCGTCCCGCAACCCGGACAGTAATATTCAACGATCTGCACCCACTCCGGATCAGGCGCAAACGTATATTCATACCGTTCCGAATCTAAAATCGGGCGGTGAATCTCCCGTGGATCGCGGGCATAGACCAGCAACCCCTCCTTGTAATTGCGACGAGCTGAGATCAGTTCCTGTTCACATCGGCGGCAACACCACATCTCTTTCTCCAAATCGATCGCCAAATACTCCGTCATCGCCACCTTCATCACCGCTTCCCCCTTTCATCACGCAAGAAAAGGTCCCCATTTCCATTCACGGTATAAGACCAACCATCCAGCACGCGGCAAGTAAACAACGGATCTTCGAGCAACGCCGGGCCCATCCCTTTTGCCCCAGGCAGCAAGCTGTCAAAGCGATACACCGGCACCTCTTTCACCTGTCCGTTCGGGTGCAGGATGGACTGGTGTCGAACGGGAGCAGGCAACGGTATGTCATTCTCCTGTGCTTCCTGGTTTTCCTGGAAAGAAAAATGGCGGATTGGTTTAATCACCTTTAAATATAGGCGACAGACCTTCCCTTCCAGCTGTTTGATCTGCTCACGATCGGTCAAAGGAACCCATTTGTTATCCTCCGCTTTTTCCGTCAGCAGGACAAGCTGGGATTCCAAACGGCACTCCGCCAACGAATACCCTTCCGCAAACATGTCCCGTTCAGCCCGTTCTCGCAATTGCGCCAGTTTTTCCTCCAAGATCAGAATATCCCAATCCTTGATCGTTGCCTGATACTCGTGGGCAATGTCGCTGAAACTGATGCCGAATGCACTGAACACTGCCGCCAACCGCGGTATGATCACCTCTCGGATCCCAACAACTTGTGCAGCACCACAAGCGCTCATCGGGCCTGCCCCGCCAAAAGCCAACAGAGTGGTTCGGCTGGGGTCGGTCAAGTAAGTAGCCAAACCTTGTCCAACCTTCTCCAAATAGGCCTTCTCCATCGCCAGAAACGCCTCTTCCAGTGTCAGACCGAGCGGGCTAGCCACCTTTTCCTCGATCACGGCACGTGCTCGTTGACTGTCCAGCGACATCTGTCCGCCGAAATAAGAGGTACCGTCCAAAACACCCATCAGCAGATAGGCATCGGTGATAGTTGCCTCCTGTCCGCCTCGGGCAAAACAGGCTGGCCCCGGTGCCGCACCCATGCTTTCCGGACCCACTGTGAGACCTCCGTCCGTCACTCGAAAAACGGAACTGCCGCCAGCTCCCACACTGATCTGATCACTCATCGAAAAGGAAGTAGGAATCTTTTCCACCTCCCCGTACAATTTCTCCCGTACCACTCCTTGCTCCACATAGCCGATATCGGTCGTCGTCCCCCCGATATCCATTGTCAGCACCGCCGGCAATTGATAATGTTGTGCCAGCGCCTTGGCTCCCTCCATGCCACCGCGCGGTCCGGAACCATACGTTTTGATCGCAGTCGTCTTGGCGACACGGGCGGAATTGCCGTCGTTGTGATAAATCAATAAGGGCTTTCGTGTTCGATGACTGCGGAGAAATTTCTCAGCGTTGTAAAGAAAACGCTCCATCACCGGGTGCAAAAACGAATTGATTAAAGCACTCCATGTTCGATGATGGTCGTTGTCATCCTCCACCAACTCATGAGAAAACAGCACCGGCACGGCTCCCAGCAAGTGGCGCGGATACTTTGTGAGAATGATCCGTTTAACAAGCTTTTCCTGTTCCGCAAACGTTCCGCCTGGAAAACTGACTACCAAGCGGTTGGCTCCTTGGGAAAGCAGTTGATTCACCGCAGAAACCACTTCTCTTTCCAGCACCGTCTGAGCCTGGGCGGGGTCGAGATAAGCCACACGTTCACCCACCATCGCCTCATACATCTGCCTTTCTTCCTTCGACTCTTGCAGAAAAGAGGGATTCATCCCCTTGCTGAGGATCAAACCCAGACGCGGACCCTTTTTCTGCACAATGGTATTGGTCCCGGCCGTTGTGGAGTATCGGATCGTATCCGTCTCCCTCAGCAGCCGGGCAATGTCAGCATCGCCATACAACTCTCCCGCAACTGACCGCAACGCGTCAATAAAACAGCGGGTCAAGTCGTACGGTGTTGTCAGCGTTTTAGCCCGCACGACGCGATCTTGAGCCAACACGCAGATGTCGGTAAAAGTACCGCCATTGTCAATCGTAATGAATAGGCTCACCTTGACAACTCCTCTCCCTAGTTTTTTAGAGGTCGTTCAATATGAGTGGTGTACCTCCTCTTTGAACTGTGCTTTAGTATAGATAGAATAATTCACCTGCTCAATGAGAGCGCTCTCATCATCCAAATTAAAAGCAAAAATGATGCCATTGTTAGCAACATTGGAAGCCAAGGTACTTTAGCAGGTCCAGGTACTGTTTAGACTGAGATTATTTGGCGATGGATCTGATGTTCCGCAAAAAGAAAAAATAGAAACCTCCTCATCAAGGAGATTTCTATCTCCATTGTCACGTGACACTCGTGACAGTTGTGACACTTGGCAAAATAACCGCAAGAGTTCAAATCTCAATTCCATATTCCTCTAACTTCCTGTAGATCGTCATCCTTGACACGGACAACATCCGGGCTGTTTCACTAATGTTCCCTTGATTATATTTTAAGGCCGAAAGCAGTGTGTCCTTATCCAATCTTTTTCTCCGCCAACGCTTCAGGTCTTCCATCTTGTCATTGGGAAAAGGGAATGCCGACCTGATCTCGGATGGCAGTTCCTGCGCCCCGATCCTACCCGTCCCTGTGCGAAAGGCTGCCTGTTCCACCGCATTTTTAAGTTGGCGAACATTCCCCGGCCATGAATACGCTTCCAGAATGAGGCATGCCTCTTCCGTCAAAACGGGTCTGTCTTCTGTGGAACTAACGGTATCGAGAAAATGCTCAGCCAACAGCAAAATGTCCTCTTTGCGCTCCCGAAGTGGCGGCAGCTGCAGCGTGATCACATTTAACCGGTAATACAAATCGGCACGAAAACGCCCTTTTTGCACCTCAGCCCAGAGATTCCGATTAGTTGCAGCAATCACCCTCACATCAATAGGAATGGCCTTGGAGCCCCCGATCGGGACGACCTGACGGTCCTCCAACACACGCAACAGATATACCTGCGCTTCCAACGGGAGTTCACCAATTTCATCGAGAAAAATCGTCCCTTGGTCAGCTTGTAAAAATTTTCCCTTGTTTCCGCCTGTTTTTGCACCCGTAAAGGCCCCTTCTTCGTACCTAAACAACTCACTGGCAATTAAGTGCGGCGGAATAGCACCACAGTTGATCGCAACAAAAGGAAATTGGCTCCGCGGGCCATAGACGTGAATCGATTGTGCCAATACCTCTTTTCCCGTTCCTGTCTCACCCATGATGAGCACGTTTTGTCCGGAAAAAGCGGCTTTCTTGGCCAATTCAACCACGGCCAGCATCTGCGGATTGCGAGTCAAGAGCTGGTTGAACTGGTATCTGACAGGAGTCGTTTGTCCCGGTCTCTTAGGCTTTGACTGTCTGCGGAAAAGAGCTATCCCACCCAACAGACGGTTTCCTGCCCGATAAGGTTGTACCTGCACCACCCAGCGGCTGCCGTCCTTGGCATCCAGCAACTCTTTCATCTCTTTATCAGAACATTGCGCCCACTCTTTCTGAAGGAATTGAAACTGATCGAATAACGAATCACCGATTCGAAGGTTGAGCATCAACCTCGCCTGTTGATTACAGCGCGTAATCTGTCCTGCGAGATCAAACATCACCAGTGGTTCGTGAATCGTATCCAGTAGCGTCTGGATGGAAGACATGTTTTCTTCCACTAGTTGCGAAGCCAACGCCCGTTCAATTTTATAAGCATAGCTAACCACCAAATACAAATCATGCGCTGGAACCAGGTTTTTCCTTGCCGTCATGTCAAGAACACCGATGAGCTGCCTGGAAAATGGGTCGCGAATTGGTGCTGCCGAGCATATCCAATCATGCCAACCCTTACAAAAGTGTTCCGCAGCAAACGTTTGTACCGGTTTCCTTTCTTCAATAGCAGTGCCAATAGCATTGGTCCCTGCCGATTTTTCACTCCAATCGGCACCCGAGCAAAAACGATACCATTCCGCCAAATTTAGAATCTGTTGATTGACCTTGGCATCGAGAATCACTCCGGTTTGATCCGTTAGCACCACACTGTAAGGATCATCATGGAAATGGTAAAACAGCTGATCCATGTAAGGTTCAGCCACTTTGAGCAGTAACCGGTTCAGTTCCTTGACCTCATGTAATTGCTCCCCTTGATAAACAACGTCTACTTGCTCTTTCAATAAATCGATTTGGTACTGCCTACAGCGTTTCCAAGACGAAGAAATGACAGACCGCTGCCTACTCGGCATTTTTCCGTCACGATAAAAATGTTCCCAAAGCTTTGCTAGCTTTTCGTCCAAAAGATTGAAATCATCAAACTTTTTCACCGCGACACTGTTCATTATACTGCCCTCCTCTTCAACTATATTCCATATATTATATACAATTATAGACTATATGAACGAACCTAGTCTACCGATTCCAAGTGTTTATAAAAATAGGCCAATTGTCCATTTATCGGAAGACCCCTCCAATCGCACTGGCCAATTCATAAATCCTCCATAAAATAAGAACAACACCTACAGGAGGAAAAAAATGGACGTCCTTGTAAAAAGACGGGAGGACAAGGGAATCAACTGTCTCGTCTCTGCCGAGATCTATGATGCGATGGGGCTTGTCGAAAACCAATCCTATACCTTAAACGCGGGACATTCCGCTTCTACGGTCACATTTCAAAAACGGCAGGATCACATCAACCGCAACCGTCTATTCCTCCCATCCGTCCTATTTGATGAATTGCAATTGCTGGAAGGCATGCGGCTGAACATTTGGAAAGCAGGCGATATCCTTTATTTGGGCCCCGTTGTTGGGATCTTCGTTAACCCAGAGTATATATCGAGCATTTCAAAGGGGGATATTCCGGAAACAGCGAAAAAAGACATCCAAGCCAATGCGATTGCAAAATGTCTGATCTACTTTTTTTCACTCGATCATATCCACTGGAAAGAAAAAACGATTCTCGGATATACCTTTTCCCCGGCCTCAAACCAATGGGTTTTCCGCGCCTTTCCTTTCCCCAATGTCATTTATGATTGCGGAGTTCATTTTGCAACCCACCAAAAAGAAAAAGTGAAACGCATCCGTGAACGATTTCACGAAGATCCCGGGATTCAATGGATTAACAACAGCGACTACCTAGGCAAGTGGGCACTATACACCAAATTGAGCAAACATGAAGAGATGCGACCACACCTGCCTGAAACGCTGCGATATGACACGTTGGATGATCTGCGGTACATGCTGAGCAAACACCGTCTGATCTATATTAAATCGTTTTATGGCAGTCGTGGAAGAGAGGTGATGTCCGTCAAAAAAAAAGAGAATGGGTTTGTCATCCAGTTCTATCACGATGGTCTGAAAATCAAACGCGCCAAACGTGTTGATCAAATCCAAAGCCTGATCAGCCGCTTCTTTGGCAACAAGCGGCTCATTTTACAAAAAGGGCTGAATGTCATCACGTACAATGGCAGAAGAATGGATCTGCGTCTGTTCATTTGCAAAAACGACACAGGCCAATGGCAAGTCATTTACAACCAGGCCAACGTAGCCATTCCAGGCGCAACGATCACGACCATCGGCAGGAATTTTAAAAACTACAAGGATGTCTATCGAACTCTCAGGAAAACGGGTCAAGGCAAATGGCTGCCTACTGATCAAGAAATACGGCGTGAAACGATCATAATTGCTCATTACATCGAAAAGGAGTTTGGCCCACATGGAGAAATCGGGATGGACATGGCTGTCGACCGAAAAGGAAAGATATGGTTTATCGAAGCCAACGCTAAACCGGAAAAGTTGCCCATTCCTGGTCTGGAAGACACGAAAGGCGTTTCCCCTCAGTTCCTTGCCGTCTTTCAATACGCAACATATCTGACCAAAAAATACAGTGGCGCCTTATGACCATTTTATCGTTAGGAGGGTAAAAAATCGCCTACTCAAGAAACGACCCGTTAGTCGGTGTTTTTGTATACAGCAGTACCATTTACGAATTAATTCATTTTAGCGATCGAATGGATTCGTATTTTCGATTCATTGAACTACACCGAGCCAGTCAGCAAACTGGGGTTCCTTTATACTACTTTTCAGCAAGGGATGTCAATTTTAAGAAACGGACAATAAGGGGTACTTACTATAACGAACAATATATGAGATGGGAAAGAAAAACCTTTCCTTTTCCGGACATCTTGTATGATCGTTGCGGATTAACGGGCTGGGAAGCTCAAGAGATCAGAAAGCGCTTTTCGCAAGAGGGAATCAAACCGATCAATGCGCAAAATACCTTTGACAAATGGGATGTGTACTTAAAATTACTAGAGAATGAAAAAATCCACCCCCACTTGCCGATGACCGTGCGTTTCCGCAGTCGGGACGATCTGCGAGCCTTTGTCATGTTATACGATCAGGTCTATGTAAAATCGGTGAACAAAAGCCGTGGAAGAAAAGTGATGCGCATCACGAGGCTGCCAGAAGGAGGTTACGAATACAGTTTCTACGTGAATGACATTGTCTCCGGAACCGAGAGAAGGTTTCAAGATCTTTTCAAAATTGCATATGCATTTTTTAAATATGAAGATCAAGTGATTATCCAGCAAGCCATTCCTCTCTTAAGGATCAATGATCGCCCCATCGATTTCCGGGCGGAGATCCAAAGGAACGGACAAGGCAAACTTGATATCGTAGGAATTTGCGCGCGTATCGGTCAACCATATTCTCCCATCACCATCTACTCTGAAGCCTATCCTTTCGAACAATTTTTTCAAGAACATCTGGATTATGGCCAGGATAATACAGAACGCTTGCGCGAAGAGGTGGAAGATTTTCTCGTAACTGTCTATCATTGCATGGAAAAACATTATGGCCCGTTTGGCGAAATCGGGATTGACTTTGGGCTTGACGACCAAGATCACATTTGGTTTATCGAATGCAATGCCAAATCGGCAAAAGTTTCACTCTATAAAGCGTATGATAAAGAAACCGTACAAAGAGCGTTTACCAACCCACTGGAATATGCCAGGTATCTTTTCCAGCACGGTTA
This sequence comes from uncultured Bacillus sp., assembly GCA_947085265.1. Taxonomy (GTDB): domain Bacteria; phylum Bacillota; class Bacilli; order ZCTH02-B2; family ZCTH02-B2; genus Bacillus_BB. The sequence continues at coordinate 69,786 of CAMTVR010000009.1, forward strand.
ACCTGACCGTTTGCTCCAGAGAGACAAAATCATGGACCGCGCAGGGAAATGCGCGCAAGAGTCGAACTGCTTGACAAACAAAACCCATATCCCGCACAATGGTCCCAAAAACAGCGGGTGTCCATCACGAGGGCACTCGTCATGCACGCGAAAGTGACGCTTTTTGATGAACCCGCTTCCGCGCTCGATCCGGGACTGGTCGGCGAAGTATCGGTCGATCGCATTCGAGGGGGAAGAATCCGGACAAAATCCGCACTCCTGTCCGGGTGGGACTCCCGGGCCGAGGTCTCTTGTCGCGTGCCCGCAAGGGCAAATCCAACATCCGAAAGGAGGCGAACGCCTGGTCTGGAGGCCGGTCTGCTTGAATCCGAAATGCAAGCAGATTTTTTGAACCAGGAGATGTCATGTTGCCATCCGTATTCATCTGTCACGGCGCCCCCACACTGGCGCTGGAAGACAACCAATACACCCGCTTTCTCAGTCAGCTCGCACACAAATGGGAACATCCGCAAGGCATCGTGGTTTTCACGGCGCATTGGATGAGTCGGGTCACCTCGATCACTCATACCGATCAACCCTATGAAACCATTCACGACTTCTACGGCTTTCCGGAAGAAATGTATCAGATCCACTATCCCGCCAAAGGGTCGACCGGATTATCCCGCCGCATCCAACAACTGCTACGGGACGAAGGGCTGCAAGCAGAACTCGCTTCTGAACGCGGTCTGGATCACGGCGTCTGGGTCCCTTTGAGACTGCTCTATCCCGAAGCAAATATTCCCGTCGTAGCCATCTCCGTCGATCCGGCACGCCCCCCTGAGGAACAGTATCGCATTGGCAGGGCATTGGCCCCCTTGCGCGACGAGAACATCCTGATCCTCGGCAGCGGCGCCACGGTTCACAATCTGCGGGCGCTGGAATGGAACCGGCGCAACCCCGATGACGTCGCCCCCTGGGCGGCCGCCTTTGACGATTGGCTCATCCAGCACGTGACGGCATGGGATCGGGACACCTTGTTTGACTATGCGCAAAAAGCTCCGTATGCCAAACAGGCCGTCCCGACCACAGAACATTTGATGCCCCTTTTCCTGGCTATGGGCGCTGCCGATGAAAACGGTCAAGCCCACCTTTTGCATCGCAGTTACGACTACGGCACGCTCAGCATGATCGCCCTGCAGTTTGGCGAAAACTGAACAACCGCCTGCAGACCGCCATTCGGTGGCGAAAAAATTTAATCTGTACGGAACAACTTGCGCCGGGAAGCCTCCGGCGCGTGATGTTTCGGATCTTGTGCGCCAGTTTGTTCCAAATTCTGGATGCCAGTTGATTCCGTATCCTTGCCGCTGGCCTGTCCCGATTCCTTGATGTCAAGCGATGTTTCAAGATAAAGACTGCGGCTGGGAAAGGCCAGGTTAACACCTTCCTCCTCCAAGATTTCCAGAATTCTTAAGTTGCAATCTTCTTTGACGCGCAGGTATTCACCCCAGACGGTAGTTTTTGTAAAAAAATACAAAAAGATATCCAGGCTGCTCTCATTAAACCGGTCAAAACTGACAAAGATCGTCTCCGGGTGAATCTCGGGATGCTCCTGTAACATCTGTCGGATCTTTTGAACACAGCGCTGGATTTTCTCACGCGGCGTCAAATAACTAATTCCCAGGTGATACGTGACGCGCCGCTTGCCCATTTTGCTCCAGTTCTTGATCGCTTCATTGGCCAGCACCGAGTTGGGGATGGTGACCAGCGCCTGATCAAAGGTCCGAACCAACGTGCTCCGGAATGTAATCCCCTCCACCGTCCCTTCCACACTGGGGGTCTGGATCCAATCACCGATGGTAAAATGTTTTTCTGTAATGATGGCGAGCCCCCCGAACAGATTGGCCAACGTGTCCTTGGCCGCCAGCGAAATGGCCAAACCACCCAATCCTAATCCGGCGATCAAGCCCTCGATCCGGTATCCCCACTCCTGCGCCAATACGGTAAAGGTGAGCGCGATGATCAAAACACGCAACACCTTGGAGAGAAAAGGAATGAGAATCCGATCCACTTGCAAGTCGTACCTTTCCCCCAACCGAACAAGCCATGACGAAGAAACACCTGAAAAGTTAAACAGCCCCCAGGCTATCAGCAAAATCACGGCTGACCGGAACAGTTTGTTGAAGAATCCCTCCCAACCCGCGTTCGGCAAGTATTGAAGCGCCAAATATAAGCCAATGACGACCCAGAATATCCGCAAGGGACGTTCATAAGCTTGCAAGAGAGAATTGATCCATTCCGCTCCTGTATTCCCCGCCCATCGCAACACCCTGGTGAACACGGTTTTGGTAAATATGTTGCGGAACAGCAAAAAACCCAAAAAGATCGCAAGAGCGATCAGCAGGCCGGTCCACTCCTCCATTCGTGAAGCAAAAAACGTTTGCAGAACGGTTCCGATTTTTTCCATCATGCTCCTCCTATTCCTCAACTTTGTAAGAGATAACAGATTAAGGAACCAACTGGAACGAGTGCTGCATTGTATACAGTTCCTTGTAACGCCCTCCTTTGGCCAGCAACTCTTCGTGTGTCCCCATTTCCACAATCTGCCCGCGCTCCAGCAAAATAATCTTGTCCGCATGCCGGATGGTGGACAGGCGATGGGCTACGATCAGCATCGTCCTGTCACGGGAAACCCGGCGAAGCGCATCCTGAATCGCCTGTTCTGTCTCTGTGTCAATGTGGGCAGTGGCCTCATCCAGCACGATCATTTCCGGATCATCCACAATTGCCCGCGCCAGCGCCAACAACTGGCGCTGCCCCATCGACAGGGCCACTCCCCGTTCACCGAGCGGTGTCCGCAAACCCAATGGTAACGACTGGATAAACCCATCCAATCCCACCAAGCGCGCCACCTGCATCAACCGCTCTTCACTGACAGCACGGTTTAACGCAATGTTGCTGGCGATGTCGCCGGAGAACAAAAACACATCCTGCGGGACCATCGCCATACGCGAACGCAATTCAGTGACCGCCATATCCCGGATGTCCACTCCGTCTACACAAATCCTTCCCTTTTGATAATCATAAAATCGCAATAAAAGCCGAATAATAGAAGTCTTCCCCGCTCCTGTCTCGCCCACCAACGCCACTGTTTCTCCCGGCCGCACGCGAAAGCTGATCCCTCTTAGCACCCAGTCCTCATCCTCGTAAGCAAACCAAACATTGTCAAAAGCAACCTCGCCCCGCGCCGGCTTGCTCGAGGCTATCCCAGAACGTTCTGCCGCCGCTACCGTTACTGGCACAAAATCTCTAGGCCTTTTCCAACCTTGATCCACGTTCTGGCCTTCCGGCCCCACCGGCTCTTGCAAAAAATCGTAGAGTCTTTCCGCAGAGGCCATCGCGCTTTGAATCTGCGTAAAGCGGTCAGCCAGCGCTGACAGCGGGCCAAAAAACTGGCGAACATACTGGGTAAAGGCAAACACAACCCCAAAGCTCACCTGTCCATCTAACGCAGCCACTCCACCATTCCAGAGCAACAACGCCAGCGCCAGGTTGCCTGTCAGCACGATGATGGGTTGGAACACGGAGTTGACAGTCATGACCCGCATGCCAGCCCGGTAATATGCTCCATTCACCCCTTCAAACGCCTCTTTCTGCCGCGTTTCACGGACAAAAGCCTGGATCACCTGCATGCCGGAAAGGTTCTCAGCCAAAAATGCGTTCAAACGTGATAACCACAACCTCATATTCCGCCGCGCTTCCCGCACCAAACGCCGGTACAGTTGAGTGATGAGCAGCAACAGCGGGATCACCGCCAAACAGACGCCCGTGAGGCGAGGACTCATCTGCCACATCACCAGAAGAATGGCGAGCAGAAGCAACACCTCTTTCACCAGGTTGACAACCACCTGCGCATACAGTTGGTTGAGCGCCTCGGTGTCATTGGTCACCCGCGTCACCAGGCTGCCAGCGGCATTCCGGTCAAAAAAGGCCATCGGCATCCGGGTAAGATGGGCGAACACCTCCTGACGAAGATTGTAAATGATCCGCTGTCCCGTCATCTGCAATAAAAATTGCTGAGCATACTGCAACAGGGAGGAAAAAAGCACCAATGCGAGAAAAACCGCGCCGAGCAAAAGCAACCCCCGCCCGTTCGTCGTCTGGGAAAGAATGTGGTTGTCAATCGCCACCTTGACCAGATAAGGACGGGCCACATCTGCGCCTACCAGGAGCAAGGACAGACACAAGGCAAGAAACATCACCGGCCAGAAGGGACGGGTATACCCCAGCAACCAACGGAACAGGCGGCGATCCGAAACCTCCTTATGGGTGACGTTCTTCATGCGACGCTTTCCCTGCACCATTTCGCTTCCTCTCCTGCAAATGCGCTTTTTGCATCTGATGGGCCGCTATCCGCGCATAAAAACCGCCCGCTGCAAGCAATGTATCATGTGTTCCCTGCTCCACGATCCTGCCTTCATCCAGCACGACGATCTGGTCGGCATCCTGGACTGTCGAGATACGATGACTGATGATGATGGTTGTGCGGCTGCGACGATACCTTCGTAAATCCTGCAAGATGCGGGTCTCGGTATCGGCGTCCACCGCCGAGAGGCTGTCATCCAGTATGAGGATCGGAGGGTCCTTGAGAAACGCCCGCGCCATGCATACCCGCTGCCGCTGTCCACCTGAAAGCCTGATTCCTCGCTCTCCCAGGAGCGTGTCGTATTTCCGGGGAAATTGCATGATCTTCGAGTGGATATGGGCCAAAGATGCGGCGCTTTGAACCTCCGCTTCCGTATGGGATACGGGATGAAAATCGATATTGTCATAGATGGTCGTCGAAAACAGAAAGTCATCTTGAGGCACATAACCGATCTGCCCTCGCAAAACGGATAAGGGAATTTTTTCAAGAGGCATGCCGTCCACCAGGATCGTTCCAGGTGGAGGATCAAACATCCGCAACAACAACTGGACAAGTGAACTTTTCCCGCTCCCCACTCTGCCAACAACCCCTAACGTGCTGCCTCTCGGAATGTCCAAATTCACCCCAAGCAAAGCCGGACGGTTGTTGCCCGGATAGGAGAAGGTCAGATCCCGAATCACAATGTGCCCTTTCAGCGACACGACAGGGAGGGTCTCATCATCACGGATGGACGGCTCAATGACCAGAATATCGGCAATCCGTTGCTCGGCAGCCTCTGCTCGCTGAAAAAGACTGATCACACGCCCGATGCTTTCAATCGGCCAGATGAGCTGCGCCAAGTAGGTATGAAAAGCGATGAACTGCCCAAGGGTGATCTTCCCCTCCATCGCCAGCCAACCGCCATATGTCAGTGCAATGAGGAAGCTGAGCCCCACTATGAGGCTGCTGGCAGCCATGAAGACCGCATCGGAATGAATCAACCTCCGGTTGGCTGCCAGATTGGCGCGGTTAACCTCCTCATAACGCGCCTGTTCGGCAAGCTCCTGGACAAAAGCTTTAATCACCTGAATGCCGGCAGCAAACTCCTGGACACGCGTATTCAGATCCGCGAATGCCTCCTGGACACCCCGGGAACGCTGTTGAATACGCCTGCGAAAGCCATATGCCGACAGCGAAAGGAAAGGCAACGGGAGCAAGACCCAAAACGTCAGAAGCGGGTGAACGGTCATCGCCATGATGAACATCGATAATCCCACGAGAAAGACTGCCTCCACCAGCATCACCACGCCAAAATTGGCCTTCTCACGCAACAGGTTGATATCATTCGTGGCATGTGCCATCAGGTCACCGATCTGCCGGCCCTGGTAATACTCCGCTGGCAACTGAAGCCAGTGGGCAAACAGACGACTGCGCACAGTACGCTCAAATAACCGCCCCAGGTGAAATAGCACAATCCGCGAAGCGATGCGAAAAGCTGCCATCGAGAACGATACAAGTAAAAACCAAAGGCCATGCTCTAGCGCAGTGACACGACTTAATGTTCCGGACGCATAGGCATCCGCGAACGACTCCAGCACCTTGGGGATGAAGAGCTGTGTGATCACTGCAGCTATGAGCAGCATAAATCCGAGAGCATAGCTGCCGCGATGCCGCCAGAAATGCGCGCGAAATAACCGTTCCCTCGCGATACCCGGTTCATTCACTCCGCCTTCCCCCCTCCCGTTAAGCATATAGTTACGATACGCATGCTAGATCCATCATACCAAACGCACTCTAGATCCATCATACCAAATGGCCACAAGCCCGCTTGTACCGCTGCCAGCTGTATACTGACACCCCCCATCGGCAGCATTGTTCTTTCCAACAAAAATACCCTTGTTGGATGCCCCTGATCCAACAAGGGTTATGTTTGTTTTAAAGATTTAATGAACTTCCTGATTTTCCGACACAGGATCCTGCTCGGCACCCTGGTTAAAGCGAATCTGATATCGCACGAGATAGGGGAGGCATTTGCCACAATGGGTTGCTTGAAAATCCTTGCTTCGCATGTATGCTTGAAAATCCTTTTGCGATTCCCAAATGGAACGGACACAGATCTGTTCGCATTGACCTGTCTGCCCCTCAGGAACCACTTCGTAGCTAAGCATCCCCGGGATGTTCACCTGTGACATGAGAGATTGCAACAGGTTCCGGATCTGCTCGCCATAACCCTTTTGGACGATGAGTTGGTTTTCAAACACTAACATGGTCCCTCACTCCACATCTTTTATCGTCATCCTGAACGGCAAAACGTTTTATCGTGATTTAGCCATAAAATCGTCCATGCGCATGAATTCCATTGTAAAAATTCAATTAAGAATAATTTTCAATTCCATCATTAATGATAATCATTCTCACGCACATTTGTCAAGCCATTTCGTCCCATGCGCATCAAATCGTCCATGAAAAAAGGGGGATGATGTGCTGTCAACCATCATCCCCCAAAGCTTATGCCATTATGAAGATGGATGTGACACGTACAGCTTGCCTCCGGAACGGCGAAATTCTTCCGCTTTCTCCTTCATCCCTTCCTGAATCATCTCGTCCGTGACAAACCCCTGCGACTTGGCCTGTGCGTGAAGATCGCGCGAGATGCGCATGCTGCAATACTTAGGTCCGCACATCGAACAAAAGTGTGCCACCTTGGCCCCTTCTGCAGGCAAGGTTTCATCGTGATACGCTTGCGCCCGGACCGGATCCAGCGAGAGGTTGAATTGATCACGCCAGCGGAATTCAAACCGCGCCTTGGATAAGGCATCGTCGCGCTGCTGGGCACGTGGGTGTCCCTTGGCCAAGTCAGCCGCGTGAGCAGCAATTTTGTAGGCAATCACGCCCTCTTTTACATCCTCTTTGTTCGGCAACCCGAGGTGTTCTTTCGGCGTCACATAACAGAGCATGGCAGTCCCAAACCACCCGATCACGGCCGCGCCAATCGCCGAAGAGATATGATCGTATCCCGGCGAAATGTCGGTCACCAACGGCCCTAAAGTGTAAAAAGGCGCCTCGTGGCAAAGTTGCATTTGCAGTTCCACGTTCTCCTTCAACAGGTGAAGGGGGATATGCCCCGGCCCTTCAATCATCACCTGCACATCGTGTTCCCAAGCGATCTTTGTCAGCTCACCCAGCGTCCGGAGCTCGGCAAACTGCGCCTCATCATTGGCATCCGCTATCGAACCGGGACGCAGGCCGTCCCCCAGAGAAAGGGAAACGTCGTAGGCCCGACAAATCTCGCAAATTTCATCAAAGTGGGTGTACAGGAAGTTCTCTTCGTGATGCGCCAGACACCAAGCGGCAATGATCGAGCCACCGCGGGAGACGATCCCTGTCACCCGTTGCACCGTCAGAGGAATATAGGCCAGCCGGACGCCGGCATGGATAGTGAAGTAGTCCACGCCCTGCTCCGCCTGCTCAATCAGTGTTTCACGGAACACTGCCCAGCTCAAATCCTCCGGTTTGCCACCCACCTTTTCGAGAGCCTCGTAAATCGGAACCGTGCCAATCGGCACCGGGGCATTGCGGAGAATCCACTCGCGCGTTTCGCGGATCTGTGACCCTGTCGACAAATCCATCACCGTATCGGCTCCCCACAGGATGGCCCAGGTCATTTTTTCCACCTCTTCCGCCAGCGAAGAGCTGACGGCTGAATTGCCAATGTTGGCATTCACTTTGGTGTGGAAATGGCGGCCAATAATCATCGGCTCACTTTCCGGGTGATTGACATTCGCCGGGATAATCGCCCGTCCCCGCGCCACCTCCTGGCGGACAAATTCCGGATCACGGCCTTCGCGAATCGCCACAAACTCCATCTCCGGCGTGATGATTCCGCGTTTGGCATACGCCATCTGCGTCACGGCATGTCCCGGCTTGGCCCGCAGGATCTGCTTCCCACCCCGGCTGACCTCTTCCACATCCCCCCGCTCCACGATCCAATTGCGGCGAAGGGCGGGCAATCCTTGCTCCAGATCCACCGTTTGTTCCGGGTCGGTGTAAGGCCCACTCGTATCATAAACCCGAATCGACTCTTGCATCCCTGAACCAGACTGTGTCTGGTTGCTTGACCCCAGGCGGATTTCCCGCATCGGCACCCGCACATCGGGACGTGACCCGGTGACATACACCTTACGGCTGTTTGGGAAAAAGCGACTATAATCACCGATGGATAATTGAAGCTCCTGAAAAGAAATAGACATCCAAACTCCTCCTTTTGTCTGACGGAGAACCGTCCCGGAGCTTGGGTAACCGTGAAAGCCAGAGTAAACATGAAGACAAACAGTCCGACAAAAAAAGTCACCACGGGTAATGGTGACCTTCTGCTGCTGTGCCTGACGCGTGAGCGTCTGTCATCTTCCCTTCGCTGGCATTACCCAGAGCAGGTTCAACGGTCGGCAACGGATTGGGTTGCCCTCTCAGCCCGGCTCCCCGAGCTCCCGAAACGATTCAGTTGTCAGATGATTCTTATCACAACTTAATCATAACCGGAGAGTACCGTTGTGTCAACTGAACAGCTTATCCTAAAAAAGCTTCGCAGCGATTTGATCCCAGCGAAAAAAATTCTCCAACAACAGCGCCAACAGAACCCCCATCAACAAACCGTTACTGACAAGAGGGCGGATCAAGGCAGGAACCGGGTCAAAATAAGACACAGGCATCGTCATGATCACGATCCCAACAAACAAGGGAATGGCCGCTCGATATATGTTTGACGCGTTCCACTCCACCTGCCGAAAAAAATTCCAAGACGAAAGCAAAAGCTGCAAATAAGCCACAAAAAGCACCGCGCTGCCGATGCTCAGCGGCAAGCGGATAAAAAACTGTCCAACCTGCGGAATGATCCCCATCACGACAAACATCAGGCTTCCGAGAACAAACGGAAGTCTTGTCAGGATGCCAATCTGGCTGAGAAAGCCGATGGATGATACGTACGGTGCATACGGAACCAACCCAAGCGCACCTGAAATGCTATTCACGACGCCTGTAATGGCAAAGGATCTGCGGTATTGCTTCTTCGTCGTTTCTCTCCGATACAACTCTTCCGTGCCTTTTAAAGCGCCAAACGTATTGGCGGTGTTCAGCAATCCGGCCAACACGGCGGTGACGATGATTCCGGCATCCCATGCAGGTTCTCCGAGCGGAAACAAGTGAACCTGAAATGCCGATAGCTGGCTGATCGGTTCTTTCTGTTGAAAAATCAGATCAAAAAGAAACCAGCCGAGGATAATCCCGATGAGCAAGGCGTAACGAGCAAATTGGGGCGGAGCCTTGATCATGATCATGATCACGACAATCACGATGAAAACGGACAACAAAGAAATCGACAAATCGATCTGTATCAGATTGGACGGATTCCCAAAAGGAATCCCCAGCATCCCCTTCATGAAAATCCCGACCAATTGACAACCCAGCAAAAACATAAAAACGCCCATCACAGCCGGATGAAACAATCGGGCGAACGTGTACCCCAGGCCGCTCAGACCAATAATCATGGTCAAAAGTCCGGATAAGATCACTCCGACCGCCAAACTCCCGCCCAACGTCTGCAGGGAAATGCCCTGAGCGGAGGCAGTGTGACTGAGCGCGAGAATCACGCCCCACCAAAGTCCGGACTGTCCTTCCATAATCGCCCGCCGGTGTCCAAAAATGGCCTGCAGGACACAGGCCAATCCGGTGACAACAAATGAGAGTTGCAGCAAAGAAACAATGTTGTGCGGTTCCAGTCCGAAGGCGGCACCGACAGTAATGGGTATGACAACAATGTTCGTAAAAAGAAATAACAGCCATTGCAGTCCTAAAATCCAATTGCCGATCTGAAAGATGCCTCCCATCCCCATCCATCCCACCCATCTAGGTTTCTGAGATCACAAATACCATATCGAACGTTCCCGCCACCTACGCCGACACTTAGAGGTCGAGGATTCTCAGGCAAAGGTAATCCCCTCCACCGAAGGAAAAGTTGTTATAATAAAATATACATTTTGAAAGGATGAGAGAAAATGGCGTCCAGCCAGCCCATTCAACTTCAGTCTATCACGTTGCATCATCTGAAAATGCCGCTCGTCACACCGTTTCGCACCAGCTTTGGCTCTTTCACGGAGCGGGAACTACTGCTGGTCGAAGCGGTTGATGTGGATGGCGTGACCGGCTGGGGCGAAGTGGTGCCTTTTACAGTGCCTTTTTACACCGAAGAGACGCTGACCACGGCCTGGCATGTGTTGCGGGATTTCCTCATTCCATCCCTGCTTGATCCTCCAAACCAACGTGAAAACGTGTTGAACCACCCTGCATCCCTCCCGGAACGCCTGGCCCACGTTCAAAGGCATCACATGGCCAAGGCCGGACTGGAAGCAGCCATCTGGGATTTGTTTTCCAAAAAAGAAAACCGCCCGCTTGCAAAAACGTGGGGCGGTGAACAATCGGTCATCCCCGTCGGGGTCAGCGTCGGGATCCAGGACACATTCGACGAACTGTTCCGCAAAATCGAACAATATCTGGAAGAAGGGTACCGCCGTATCAAGTTGAAAATCGAGCCGGGGCGCGATCTCGAGGTCATCCGCCGTGTCAGGCATCGTTACCCCGACCTGATGCTGATGGCAGACGCCAACGGCGCTTACACGCCAGCCGATCTGGACCGGCTGAAAGCGCTGGACGAATTTGACCTCTTGATGATTGAGGAACCGCTTCCGCCCGGGCACCTGTTGGATTACGCCGCACTGCAGCGGCACCTCCGCACGCCCCTGTGCCTGGACGAGAGCATCAGCACCTTTGAAGAGGCGCGGCTGGCACTGACGCTGGGAAGCTGCAGAATGATCAACATCAAGATGGCCCGTGTGGGCGGCTATAGCGAAGCGCGCCGCATTCACGATCTCTGTCGCCAAAAAAATGTCCCGGTTTGGTGCGGTGGCATGCTGGAGTCAGGAGTGGGGCGGGCACACAACATCGCCTTGGCCACCTTACCCGGTTTTACATTACCCGGCGACATCTCCGCCTCGAAACGGTATTGGCCGGAAGACATCATTGAGCCTGAAGTAACCGTTGACGACGGACAGATCCTCGTTCCGGCATCTCCAGGGATGGGCTACCAGGTCTCCCGCTCCCGCCTGCAAAAGTATCGGCAAGCGTTCCAAACCTTCCGCTCCTCTTAAACGGCGCCAAAAATCCCCAGCTTTTCAGGGAGCACGCTGGAAAAGCGGATCACGCCTTCCGAAGAGATGCATCTGGCAAGTACGCATGTAGTTTCCGCCGGACCAGTTTGCCGGAGGCATTGTAGGGAAGTTCGTCCATCTTGTAGATCCGATGCGGCACCTTGTACGATGCCAACCGCTCCTGGCAATACACCTTGATCGCCTGTTCATCGAAAGACATGCCTTCATGTATCCGAACAAAGGCCACGGGAACTTGTCCCCAACGTTCATCCGGCTGGCCAATCACGCCGGCCTCGGCCACCGCCGGATGGGACACCAGGATCGCCTCCACCTCGGCCGGGTACACATTTTCACCGCCAGAGATGATCAGATCTTTGCGCCGATCCAGAACATACAAAAACCCTTCTTCATCCAGATAGCCAAGATCACCGGTGTGCAGCCAGCCATCCCGGATCGCTTTGGCCGTCTCTTCCGGTCTTTCAAAATAGCCTGCCGTCACATTGGGGCCGCGGATCAAAATCTCGCCCACTTCGCCCGGTTCCATCCCTGCTGCCGGCTCCTCCTCTTCGCCCCTCCCTGTCATCGCAACCCGTTTAGCCGCAACGTCCAATTCCCTTCTTTCGCCCCGCTTTGCCTCGGCGACCGAATCCGTTTCTGCCTCACCCCCTGTTTCTGCTCCGTCACGCTCGCCATCCCCCGTCGGCTCAATCTTGAGCTCGACGGGAAACAAGGGTTTGCCCGCCGAACCGAGTTTGCGCAACGCTTCATGAGGAGGCAAGGTCACCACCTGCGAGGCGGTTTCGGTCATGCCATACGTCTGCACCACCGGGATGCCGCGCTCTGCACAAGCTTCCAGCAGCGGACGGGGTGCGGGACCACCGCCCAGCAGCACGCAGCGCAGGTGTGACGGATAAGGCCTCTCCCCTTGCGCTTCCAACATACGCTGGAGCATGTTGCTGACCACCGAAATGATGGTCACTTTTTCCTCCTCAATCGCCCGGTTCACCGCCACTGGATCAAAACCGGACAGAAGCACCATCGGAAAGCCCAGGATGACACTGCGCATGAGAATCGAGAGGCCGCTGACGTGAAACAGCGGCACGCAGGCCAGCCACCGATCCTCCGGCAGGTTGCCCAGGTTTAACGCTGAACCGATGGCGCTCCACCAATGGTTTCCATAAGTCAGCATAGCTCCCTTGGGCTTGCCTGTCGTACCCGATGTATAAATGATGCAATGAACCTGGTTGCGGTCCAGATGTTTCAGAAGATCACGGTCATCCTCAGCCTCACCAGCAGCAGAAGATTCCTGCTGGCCTACCCGACGCAAGGGTTGGCTATCCATTGGTGCAATGACTTGTTCCAATGGATAGCCCTTCAAATTGAAAACCTGCTCCAGCAGAGCGGTCGCCTTCTGCTCATGCACCGCGTCATAAAAAAACAGGCGGGGCTTGACATCCTGCACCTGCCACGCCAACTCGCTCACACTCAGCCTCACATTGAACGGTACCAGCACGGCTCCCCGCTTCATTAAGGCATGAATCAGCGTCACCAGATGAACGCCGTTTTGGCAAAGCACCGCCACCCGATCCCCGGAGCCCACGCCAAGGTGGGCCAGTTCCTGAGCCAGCCGGCGCGCCCGGGTCTCCAATTCAGCAAAAGTCCACCTCACATCACCCGCGATGAGCGCCAACTTCCCAGGGGAAAGCGCCGCCTGCCGGGCCAACCAGTTGGGCATACGGCTCTCTTCCACTCCGTGACCTCCTTCCGGTGAAACGCGCGACACGCCATCAGCCGATACTCCGTCCACCCATGCCGATGAACCCTCCACCCATCAGGGAAAACGGGGAAACTTTGAAAAATCGGGTTTCCTTTTTTCAAGAAATGCATTCTTTCCTTCTTTGGCCTCATCCGACAGGTAATACAGCAGCGTGGCATCACCCGCCAATTGCTGAATACCAGCCAAACCATCAGTGTCGGCATTGAAAGCCGCCTTTAGAAAACGAATGGCCATGGGGCTCTTTTCCAGAATCTCTTTCGCCCACTGGATGGTTTCTTCTTCCAGTCTTTCCAGCGGCACCACCGCATTGACCAATCCCATCTCCAATGCTTGTTGCGCGTTGTACTGCCGGCACAGGTACCAGATTTCCCGCGCTTTCTTGTGACCCACCACACGCGCCAAATAGGTGGCTCCATATCCGGCGTCAAAACTCCCCACTTTTGGACCTGTCTGACCAAACACCGCATTTTCAGCGGCAATCGTCAAATCGCACACCAGATGCAGGACATGCCCGCCGCCGATCGCATATCCCGCGACCATCGCAATCACCGGTTTCGGCAACGTCCGGATCTGCCGCTGAAGATCCAAAACATTCAGGCGAGGGACCTGATCGCCTCCAACGTAACCGCCGTCCCCGCGCACCCGTTGGTCGCCGCCTGAACAAAAGGCTTCCGTCCCCGCACCGGTCAAGATGACAACGCCAATCTCGCGATCGTCCCTCGCGGCGGCAAAGGCATCGATCATTTCCATCACGGTCTCTGGCCGAAAGGCGTTACGTACTTCCGGACGGTTGATCGTGATCTTGGCGATGCCGTCATACGTTTCATATAAAATGTCGTTATAAGTTCGTGCCGTCTTCCATTCCACAGCCATTGAACCATTCCTGCCTTTCCTTTAGATGATTATCCTTTCCTTTCGAAATGCGATTGCTGGAAGATTCACTTCGACATGTCATGCCGATGATGTTCCAGGAAGGCCAACACCTCATCCTGAAACCTGGACGGCTGTTCCAGGTGGACCGTATGTCCCGCTCCAGGAATGGAACGCCAAATCCCGCGTGGCAATTGGCCCACCATCCATTGTGCCAAATGTTGATACTTTTCATCAAGTTCTCCTGTCACAAGCAAGACGGGCATTTGCAACTCCCGCAAACGATCGTGCAAAGGGGCTTGAACCCCTGCCCCCATACCGCGCAAGCTGCCCGCCAGCCCTTGCGGACGTTGTGCCAGCCGCTGCGCTCGCAACCGCTGCCGGGTCGCATGCGGCAGGGATTTCTGGCTGGCAAACAGGGGAAGGTTCTCCCAATAGGAAACGAACCATTCGATCCCTTCTTCCTCCAGCCGCTGCGCCAGCCGCTCATCCTGCCGGCGGCGCGCTTCTCGCTCCTGCGCGTCTTCAATGCCTGGAGAGGCGCTTTCCAGGATCAGCGTCCGAACCCGTTCCGGCGCGGCCAGCGCCAGATGAAGCGCCACCCGTCCACCCATGGAATAACCCAAGAGATGAAACGTCCCCATCTCCAGTTGATCGAGAATGGCCAGCAAATCGCCCGCCACCCGCTCCATCCGGTAATAGCTCAGTTCGGCCGGCGCATCGGTTTGTCCATGACCGGGCAAATCGACGGCCACGACTTGAAAATCCCTGCTCCACGCCGGGAGAAAAGAACCCCAGGTTTCTGTGCTGCCGGTAAAACCATGTAAAAGGATCAGGGGCGGCCCCTCCCCTGTCATATCCACGTGATACGTCATCTCATTGACATTGAACCGACAATTCATCCATCCGCCTCCATTTGGATGCCTCCGATCCCGTTGTCCAGGAAAGCTTCCAGCACCTGGACCACGTCCCGCCAGATTTTTCGGTGGGCGATCAAGTTCGCATCGCGCCGGCTGGGCACCTCGATCACGGACAACCCGCCTTCCGCAAGGCTGGCGCGCACTTCCCGGGCGAACTGT
The DNA here is from genome assembly GCA_947085265.1 of uncultured Bacillus sp. Classification (GTDB taxonomy): domain Bacteria; phylum Bacillota; class Bacilli; order ZCTH02-B2; family ZCTH02-B2; genus Bacillus_BB. Next base: position 85,092 of record CAMTVR010000009.1, read on the forward strand.
TTCCAATCATTCACACGGCAATGACGCCCGCCGTACATCCTCACCACCGGTTCAAAAGAAAGACCGTGTGGCGTGCCAAACAAAGCTTCAAAATGCGTGGGATGTTCAGCTTGCGGCAAGAACGAAAAAATTCCGCCACCGTCGTTATTCACCAGGATAATGGTCAAATTCAACTGATGCAATTTGGCCGCCAAAAGGCCGTTTAGATCATGGTAAAAGGACAAATCGCCGATCACCAGAACGGCCGGTCCATCCCCTGCCGCGCTGGCTCCCAACGCGCTGGAAACCACCCCGTCAATGCCGTTGGCTCCACGGTTGGCCATAAAGAGCAGTTGTTTTTCGCCGGCGGGCAAAAAGCTGTCCAGATCGCGTACCGGCATGCTGTTTCCAGCAAACAGCATGCTGCCCTCCGGAAGCAGGCGGGCCAGTTCGGGAAACAAACGGCCTTCAAAAAGACCGGTCTCCTCTTCCGCCGCAACTCCCAACTCGGTGAAGGCCCGTTCCACCGTCTGACGTGCCAACCGGTTGGCTTTTTGCCACCAGGAAAGCCACTCTCCCGAATGCTCGCTCAACTGCATGGCCAACTGCCGGCAAAACCAAGTGGGGTCGGCTTGCAGCACGTCCGCCGCCGAAAAGGCGGGATCCTGCCAGATGGTCTGGTCATCCACCACGATTTGCCGTGCATCCGCATAACGGTTGACATATTGAAGCAACGGCTTGGATACAGGCAGCGCCCCAAAGCGCAACACCACGTCCGGCTTGGCTTTCTCCACAAAGGCCGGCGCCCGCAACAGGCAATCATACATGTCTACCACCGACGAAAGCGGGTGACGTCCACAACGAACCTGCGACAATGGATCGGCAAGAAGCGGGTACCCAAGGCATGCCGCCAGTTTTCCAACCGCCTGGGCAAAAGCGGGATCTGTCTGCGGGCCGCAGACGATCACGCCCCGTTCGATCCCGGACAATACCTCAGCAAAGCGCTTGAGGACCTCATCCTCAAGCACCATGCGGCCTCCCCTCACATCGACATAAGGCGCCATCCCGCCACTTCCAAGCGAGAGATTCCCCTCATCCCAGCCATCCCGGCTCTGAAGCTCCCTTCCGCTTGGCCAAGGATCCTGTTCACCCGAAGCCACCTCAGGCGGCGCTTCCGGAACCAGCGGTTCACGAAAGGGAAAATTCAGATGAATCGGACCGGGAGAATTCCCCTGTGACAGGGCCATCGCCTTGGCCGCCACCGTTCGCACATACCGGATCAGTTCATGTGTCGCCTCCGGCAGCGCCATGTCCATAAACCAACGCACATGCCGGCCATACAGATGGACCTGATCAATCGTCTGCGGCGCGCCCGCATCACGCAGCTCTGGCGGCCGGTCAGCCGTCAGGACAATCATCGGAACATGCGAATAATGCGCTTCCACCACAGCCGGAGCGAAATTCACGGCAGCCGTGCCTGACGTACAGAGCAAGGCGACCGGTGCCCGCAACCGCTTGGCCATCCCCAGCGCGAAAAAAGCGGCTGAACGCTCATCCAGATGCAGCCAGCAGCGAATGCGTGGATGCTCCACCAACCGCATCGCCAATGGGGTGGAACGGGAACCTGGACAATACACCACATGGCGCAATCCGTTTCGCGATAACTCTTCAATAAAAGCATTCAAATAAACGTACATCGCCTGTGACCGGCTCATCGTCCCGCACTTCCTATCGCCAACAGCATTGGCGTCATTTTTAACCTTGTCTCTTCCCATTCCGCCTGCGGATCGGAATCACCCATGATCCCGCAACCGGCAAACAACACCGCTTCATCCCCACGCACCAGCGCGGATCGCAGGGCCACGGCAAACTCCCCGTTCCCTTCGCTGTCCAGCCAGCCGACCGGCGCCGCATACCATCCCCGATCCATCTGCTCCAGCTCACGAATCCTCATCAGCGCCGCTTCACGAGGGTATCCGCCCACGGCCGGTGTCGGGTGTAAGGCTTTGACCAATTGCAGCAAATGATGTCCCGGCTTCAGCCGTCCGGTGACCGGTGTGTAAAGGTGCTGAATATCCCGCAACTTCATCAGAACTGGTTCTGATGGCACATCCAGCGCGAAACAGAAGGGAGCCAGAGCCTCCTGCAGCATCTCCAAGACAACCGCATGTTCTGCCCGGTTTTTCGCGTCAGCCAAGAGCTGTTCACCCAGCCGGGCATCCTCCGCGGGCGTCTTGCCGCGGGAGGTAGACCCCGCAAGGCATGTGGCTCGAACCTCCTGCCGTTCCACTTCCACCAAGCGCTCGGGTGTTGCTCCAAGAAAGCAACGCTCGCCACGGCTGACAGCAAAGAGATAACAGTCTCGCCCCTGACGTTGCCGCAACGCTTCGAGAACCGTTGACGGCGACAAATAGCGTGTCGCTTTCAGGATCAGCTTCCGGGCCAGAACCACCTTTTTCAGCCGTCCATCCCGTATCTCGCTCGCCACTTTCCCGACAGCCCGCATCCAGGTGTCCGGTTCTCCTTCTTGAATGGACAAACCATACATGCGCAACCATTCTGACAAATCGGCGGGCACATCCCGCAAATCGGCGGGCACCTCATGCATCCGTGATTGTATCGGCTGCAGGTGACCTTCCTGCACCCAGCGCCACCCTGCGGCGACCCACGCCATCAATTCCGTTTCCTCATCCTGAGGCGAAACAAACCGGTTCACCGTCAGCCATCCCTGTTCTTCTCTCCAGGTATACAGGTATTCCGGCAGGACAAAGCTGGCAGCCGGAAAATCCGACCACAACAACGTGTGCTCATTGAGCGGATCAAACGAAAAGCCGCCAAACAGGACGTGTCCCAGACCCGGTCCGTCCGGGCCTTCCCGCAGTCCCGCTGACAGCCACTGTTGCCAGCTTCGAATCAGCTTTTCAGGATCTTCGATCGATACCGCCTGACCCAGCCCCACCAAAACAAAACGGCCCCCTGGCTTGGCCCAATAGGTCACCTTTTCATACGAGAGCCGTCCCTGTTCAAACAGGAAAATGGGATCAACCGATTCCCGTACAGGCACCGTCCCGCTGACCAGCACCGCTTCCCCCTTGCGCCTGGCCAGCTCCCTTCCGCGAAACAATAAAGCGTCTAATTGTCGAGATTCACTGACACCCACATCAGAAAGTGTCATCCCCGTCATTCCTTTCAGCGCATTCCACTACTACAATAAAACGAGCCCCGGTGAGTGTCAACTTTCAGCCATCCAGCGCAAGCCCTTGGGATAGTGGTTCTTGATCTGCCCATCGCTCACCTTTCCCCATCCCAACGGATAGCCGCCCACCGTGAGAAGAACCCAACCTAATAATCCCTCGCCTGATCCTTGAAGAAACAAACTCTCCCCCCGCAAATACCGGATCGCCTCCGGCTGCCCCTCACCTGTTGCCAGAGCCAGCGCAACCTGTTGACGGACATCCCTCGCAGAAACCGCCAGAGCGAGGGCATGCGCCGGTTCCAGGCGATCCTTTTTCAGCGTGCCCAGGTGCAAACCCGGCCGCAAGACTCGCAACCCCGAAATGAGTTCTGCCGCATCCGCCCCTCCGACATCTGGCAGGAGGAATACCTGGTCTTTATACAGCAAAAGTCGCTTCGGCGCTGCCAAATCTTCCGGCTCCAGCGTCAGAAATTCCCGAGCAAACGCCACAAACCGCTTCCAGGCCTCCTGATAGGACATGGCTGAACGGGACAGGCCTGCACGGGACAAGCTTGAATGAGAAAAGCCTGTTCGGGCCGATCTGGAATGCTGGGAGCGAACCTCTCCTATATCGCCTTCTCCCGTGCGCTCCAACAAGGCAATAAAGTGCCCCTCCCCTCGCAAGCGATGCGGCCAAAGACGGGAACACAGCAGCAGATCCTGTCGATTATCCCCCCATTCCGGACGGCCCGCCGCAAAATGGTGCGCCAAATGATGCGGCATCAGTCGGAAGTCCTCGTGGCGGTCCAGAAAACGGGCCACGGTCTCCTCGTTTTCCTCCGGCGAAAAGGTGCAGGTGGAGTACACCATTCTTCCTCCCGGCTTGAGCATCTTGGCGGCCGCATCCAAAATGTTAGCCTGACGTTTCGCGCAAAGTCGGATATGATCCAACGACCATTCCTCGCAAGCGCCCGGATCTTTACGAAACATTCCCTCTCCCGAGCACGGAGCGTCCACAATGATCTTATCAAAAAAAACCGGGAAGCGGGAGACAAGCCGCTCTGGCGGCTCGCAAGTCACCAGCACATTCCGCAAACCGATGCGCTCCACGTTCTCAGAGAGAATCTTCGCCCTTGCCGGATGGATCTCGTTGGCCACCAGAAGCCCCTCTCCCCGGAGCGCCGCCCCCGCTTGCGTCGCTTTCCCGCCAGGCGCGGCGGCCAGATCCAATACCTTCTCGCCTGGCTTCACGTCAAGCACCTCCACCACCGCCATCGCGCTGGGTTCTTGAATGTAGTACAACCCGGCAGCATGGTAGGGATGCCTGCCGGGGCGGCTGCTCGTCGGATAAAAAAACCCCATGGGACACCACGGCACTGGCTCCAGCGGGAAAGGGCTGCGAGCCACCCACTCCTGAGGCGTGATCTTGAGTGGATTCACACGCAGGCCAAAGGCTCGTTCCTCCCGATAGCTTCGGAAGAAGGCCTCCGCATCATTTCCCAGCAAGTGAGTCATGCGCCGAGTAAACTCTCGAGGCAGCATTGGCACGCTCCAATCCGTCCACATCCGATCTGTCATCATTCCCACCTTCATCCGACATCGCGTGACAACTGGTTATAGCGAACCAACCGGCAAGACAACATTGACCACACATGATAAAATGGTACTATCTGCTTTTTGAGCGACGAAGCATGTCAAGAGGGCGATCGTTTGGCGTCGCGGCTCAGGAGAGGAGAATCAAAATGGAAGCGGTGGTGAAGCCGAATCCGTCTGCCAAACCCACACTGTACAATATCTTGTTTGCCATTAGCCTGGTCCACCTGTTCAATGATACCATTCAGGCGGTGATTCCCGCCATCTTTCCAATTTTGCGGGATTCGATGCACCTGAGCTATTTGCAGCTGGGGCTGGTCGCTTTTGCGCTCAATATGACCGCCTCGATCATGCAACCTGTTGTCGGGTGGTACACAGACAGACGTCCTTCCCCATACATGCTGCCCATCGGCATGTTTTTCACCATGTGTGGGATGATTGGGCTGGCGTTAGCGCCCAATTTCAGTTTCGTCCTGTCCTCCGTGATTTTGGTTGGGCTGGGGTCTGCCGTTTTCCATCCCGAGGGCTCCCGCGTAGCTTACCTCAGCAGCGGACAGCGGCGGGGCCTCGGCCAATCCATCTTTCAAGTCGGCGGCAACAGCGGCCAGTCACTGGCTCCTGTGATGACCGCGCTGGTCTTCGTCAACCTGGGGCAATTCGGAGCGATCTGGTTTGCCATCCCGGCCGGCATCGCCATCCTGGTGATGATGTACATCGCCTCTTGGTACAGCACCCAAATTCCGCGACTGGAACAAATGAAGCAAAAAGCGGCAGTCCAGCCTTCCTCAGAGGCGGCCGCTCAAAAGGCCACAGCTCACCGGCGCAAGCTGCGGTTGGCGATGATTCTCCTTGTCACTTTTGTCTTCGTCCGGTCGTGGTATCATGCCGGGATGACCAACTTTTATCCATTCTACCTGATCGAGCAATACGGAACGACGATCAAAGGAGCTCAAGCATACATCTTTCTGTTCCTCGCAGCCGGGGCGCTGGGCACCTTTTTGGGCGGGCCGCTGGCCGATCGGTTTGGCAAGCGGAACGTGATCCTCTTCTCGATGTTGGGTTCCGCCCCGCTTTCCCTGCTCCTGCCGCATGTCAACGCTTTTTGGGCCTATCTGTTGTCATTGCTGATCGGTTTTATCATTCTTTCCAGCTTTTCGGTCACGGTGGTCTACGCGCAGGATCTGATTCCTGGCAGGGTCGGCACGGTCTCCGGCCTGATTATCGGCTTTGCCTTTGGCATGGGAGCGCTCGGTTCGGTCGCTCTTGGGGGACTTGTTGACTGGCTCGGGGTCAAAGCGGTGATGATCGGCTGCGGTTTTTTACCCATCCTGGGGATCATCTCCTTGTTCCTGCCATCGGACAAGAAACTGGAAGAATGGACCTCAGCGGAAGCTTGACACTCCCACGCATCCACCTTGGTCTTACGGTCCTCTTAGATCCATAAAACGGAGGTCTCCCTATCATGAAGGCAAAAAAATGGGTCTCTCTGCTTGAGGTCTTGATCGTGTCCACCAGGCTCGGGCTCACTTCCTTTGGCGGACCCATTGCGCATCTCGGGTATTTTCACACGGAATACATCCGCCGCAGAAAGTGGATGGATGAGCGGAGTTACGCGGATCTCGTCGCGCTTTGCCAATTCCTTCCCGGTCCTGCAAGCAGCCAAGTTGGCATTGGAATCGGGATCATGCGAGCCGGACTCTTGGGCGGAGTTGCGGCCTGGATTGGCTTCACCCTCCCTTCCGCAGTGGCGCTGTTTCTTTTCGCGCAGCTCTTCCAAGGGACGGATTGGGCAAATGCCGGCTGGATCCACGGCTTAAAAATCGTTGCTGTTGCGGTCGTCGCGCATGCTATTCTGGGGATGGGGCAAAAACTGACCCCAGACCGCATACGGTTATCACTGGCCATCATTGTGACTGCGATAACCCTCATGTGGACATCTGCGTTTAGTCACCTCATCCTCATCATCTCCGCCGGCATTCTTGGGTTCTTTCTATTCAGAAATCGCGATTCAGTGAACATCACTGAAGAGACTCTCATGCGCGTCCCGGTTCACCGCGTGACAGCCGCGTTCAGTCTTTTCCTCTTTTTTATGCTCTTACTTATCCTGCCGCTCTTGCGCAGTATCACTTCCCACCCGTGGTTGGCTGTTTTTGACAGTTTTTATCGCGCTGGATCACTGGTCTTTGGGGGCGGTCACGTCGTCTTGCCATTGCTTGAAAGGGAACTCGTTTCCTCCGGCTGGTTGAGCCGGGAAGCGTTTTTGGCCGGATACGGCGCTGCGCAGGCTGTTCCCGGTCCATTGTTTACCTTTGCCACCTATGCCGGGGCTGTGATGAACGGCTGGTTGGGGGCTTGTATCGCCACACTCGGCATTTTTCTGCCCGCTTTCCTATTGGTCACGGGCACGTTCCCATTCTGGGATGCGATTCGCCGAAGGTCGCGCATTCAAGGTGCGCTCGCCGGAGTGAATGCCGCTGTTGTTGGAATCTTGCTGGCAGCATTTTACGATCCGATTTGGACGAGTTCGATTCTAACACCATGGGACTTTTCGCTTGCTGCCATTCTCTTTCTCATGCTTGCTTTCTGGAACCTGGCACCTTGGATTGTCGTTGTCACAGGCGCACTGGGAGGAGCCCTGATGCAATGGCTCTCTTAAACGAAAAGGCTGCTCACGAAGAGATGATCTTCGGGAGCAGCCTTGCAGCCTTGCTTTTGGCAACACCGCAACGCATACAGGCCTTTTTTAATATCCGTTTTTCACTTAGTTAGCTTTTTTCTGTTCTCTCTTCAGTTCTTCCATGATTTCATCAATTTCCATGATCTTCAAGACAATCTGCTGTTTCTCTTGATCATTGGCCGTTTCCCACTCAGACAACAATTGATCTCTCTGTAATGTGTAACGTTGCACTTCATTCAGCATGGTTGTTCCACCTCTCGTTTTTATATATTATCTCCGGTTTTCAATCTTTTAACCGATTGCACTTTCATTATAACAAAAATTATGTCGATTGTTCCGGCGAGTTTTTGAATACTTTTTGAAATATGATGCTTAAAATGTGTTTTTTATTTGGATTTCCCTTTCACCAATACGCTGTGTACATCTGGGCGAGTATCCGCGACTTTTGTTGGACACTCCTGCCACCTACGCTGACGCTTAGAGGTGGCGGGAGTCTTCTCGGTTGATTATGGTAAAATAAAAATGAAGGATACCGCAGCTTACGAGCAGGAGGATGGCGAATAGTGGAAGAGACAAACAAGTCCACAGGTGAACAGCGCAGGCAACGGATACTGGAAACATTAAAAAAAGCGGCCAGTCCTGTGACAGGAACAGAACTGGCGCAAATGGCCAATGTCAGCCGTCAGGTCATCGTTCAGGATATCGCCCTCTTAAGAGCCTCCCGGCACCCGATTTTGGCCACACCGCAAGGATATCTGTATCACGACGCCGATGTTTCGCGGGAACAGTATCCCTGTACACGGGTCATCGCCTGCAAGCATCGCTGGGAAGAGACGGAAACTGAGCTGAATACCCTGGTCGATCATGGCGTGCAGGTGCTGGATGTCATCGTGGAACATCCCATATATGGAGAACTTCGCGGTTCTCTGATGTTGAAAAACCGGCGGGATGTTCAGCATTTCCTGAAAAACATCGAGGATTCCGGAGCCTCGTTGCTCTCCTCACTCACCGGAGGTGTCCACTTGCACACGGTGGCCGCGGAGACGGAATCTCTCATCGACGAAGCATGCCAGGCGCTGTCCCGGCTCGGAATCCTGCTGGATGACCGGCCGCATCAAAGCGTTTGGGACGCCTGAATCTCTTTGATCAGGGCAGGGTTCAGCTTGCGAATCAGCGCTGTCAATAGCTGTTTCGCCGCCTGGTAGTCATCTCGGTGGATAACCGAGACATGACTGTGGATATAGCGGGCGGGAATGCTGATCACCGCTGAAGGAACCCCTTTGCCAGACAAATGCATCCTTCCGGCATCGGTACCTCCTTGTGACACAAAAAACTGATAAGGAATTTTCTCAGCTTCCGCGACGTCCAAGATCAGATCGCGCAAGCCAGGAAGCAGAATCATGGAACGGTCGTAAATCCGGATCAGCACCCCATCTCCAAGACGCCCAAATCCGTCGCGCACTCCTGGCGTATCGCCTGCCGGACCTGCGTCCAACGCAAAAAAAAGATCCGGTTCCACCAGATTGGCCGCCACCGCAGCCCCGCGCAAGCCCACCTCTTCCTGCACTGTCGCTCCGCTGTACAGGTTGACCTGCAAGGTCTCGCCCTGCAACGCCCGCATCAGTTCAATCGCCAACGCGCAACCATAACGGTTGTCCCATGCCTTGGCCAGCAACTTTTTGCCGCCGGCCAGCACGGTAAACGGAGTCGCCGGCAAGATCGGCTGGCCAGGCTTGACGCCCATCGCTTCTGCTTCTTCCCGGCTGTCAGCGCCCACATCAATGAACATCTGTTTGATTTGAACCGGCTTCTTCCTCGCATCCTCATCCAGAAGATGGGGCGGCGTGGATCCGATCACGCCAGGAATCACACCCTGCCCCGTCATAATTTGAACCCTCTGCGCGAGCAAAACCTGGTCCCACCAGCCACCCAGGGGCTGAAACTTGATAAATCCTTTTTCCGTAATCTGTGTGACCATAAAGGCCACTTCATCCATGTGACCGGCAACCAATACCTTGGGAGCATCAGATGGACCTTCCTTGACGCCAAACACGCCACCCAGGCGGTCGAAGACAAGTCTGTCACTGTACCGCTCGAGGTGAGATTTCATCTTCTCCCTCACCGGCCCCTCAAATCCGGGAGCGCCATTGGCCTCCGTCAACTCCTGAAAGAGCGCCAATTGTTCATCCTTCATCACTTCACCTCCGCCATATTCAGCAAGCTCACTTGCGGTCCCATGAGCCCAAGGAAATCAACTTCGCACACATATTGTACCAAATCATTCCGCAAATCGACATTTCGCGAAACAGAGCGTTTACCTGTCTCCTCCCCGTTTATGATAAAATAGGATGGTACGGAAAGGAGGAAGGAAACATGTTTGTCGTGTGGATCCTGCTGGCTTTGATCGTCGGTTCCTTGATTGGTGTCGGCATCGCCCATTGGGAAGCATCCCGCCGCATCCCGATGGACGAGTCGATGATTCGCGAAAAATGGGAAGCCCGTAATGAATATCAACGGGAAAAAGCAACGCGGAATCATGCCCAATAGCCCGTTTTCCAATAGCCCGTTTTTCGAACCTTTTTCAGCAAAGGATCGGTGACACTGTGAAACCTGACGCATTGCCCTCACACCCTTTGGTCGGCGTGATCATGGGCAGCGTATCCGACTGGGAGACGATGAAAGCTGCCTGCGCCATGTTAGACGAGCTGGAAATCCCATACGAAAAAAAAGTGGTCTCCGCACATCGGACACCTGACTGGATGTTCCGTTACGCGGAGACCGCCGAAGAACGGCGGTTGGAAGTGATCATCGCGGGAGCAGGCGGTGCGGCTCACCTGCCCGGCATGGTCGCATCCAAAACCTTGCTGCCGGTTATTGGCGTACCCGTAAAAAATTCCGCCTTGAACGGGCTGGATTCTTTGCTCTCCATCGTCCAGATGCCAGGCGGCGTACCCGTGGCCACGATGGCCATCGGCAAGGCTGGCGCCACCAATGCTGGCCTGTTGGCCGCTCATATTCTGGGCAACAAGTATCCGATTGTCCGGCAACGTTTGCAGATGCGGCGTGAAACGATTCAAAAACAGCTGCTGGAACAATCGGAATTGGAATAGCCGCCATGTGAAAAAGTGTGGAAAAAGGGAGAAAATCATGGAACGTTCAAAATCGATACATCCTCCATTTGAACATGCATCAACCAGTTCCGATCAGAACTCAACCATTCCCGGACGCATGTCAGCCACATCCGGGCCTCCATCAGGCAGTCAACACCCCATCATCCTGCCTGGTTCCACGATCGGCATCCTCGGCGGCGGCCAACTAGGCCGGATGATGGCTCTGGCCGCGCGACAGATGGGCTATCGCATTGCCTGCCTCGATCCGCAAGACGACTCCCCTTGCGGACAGGTGGCCGATCATGCATATGTCGGGGCCCTGGATGATTTGGCGGTTGCGATGCAAATGGCCGAAGCATGTGATGTGATCACGTATGAATTTGAAAACGTCGATGATGGTCTGGTGGAAGCTCTGCAACAGGCATATTACCTCCCACAGGGAAAGGGCATCCTGACCATCTCCCGGCATCGTATCCGGGAAAAAAGCACCTTGGAATCCATCGGCATCCCCGTCGCCCCCTTTCGGCCAGTGAGATCGCGTGCCGACTTGACAAACGCGGTTCAGGAACTGGGCTTTCCCTGTGTTCTCAAGACCGCTCTCGGCGGCTATGACGGCAAGGGACAGGCGGTGATCCGTACCGAAAAAGAGGCGCTATCCGCTTGGGAAACACTGTCTGGCATGTGTTCTGAACTGATCCTGGAGCAATGGATCCCGTTTGAAAAAGAGATTTCCGTGATTGCCGCCCGCAGCACGACAGGCGAAGTGCGGTGCTTTCCGGCCGCCGAAAACATCCATCAAGATGGCATCCTGCGCATCTCCATGGCTCCCGCGCGCATCTCACAGGCACTGCAGGAGCAAGCGCAACAGTTGGCAACATCGATTGCCACCCGCTTGAACATCTATGGGTTGATTGCGGTGGAAATGTTCCTGACGAACGAACAACAGCTTTTTGTCAACGAACTGGCGCCGCGGCCCCACAACTCGGGCCACTACACCATGGAAGCCTGTGTCACCTCTCAGTTTGAACAGCACATCCGGGCCATCTGCGGCCTTCCGCTCGGTTCGACACGCCTGCTCTCACCCGTGGTCATGCTGAACCTTCTGGGGGAGGAGCCAGCCATCGTCATGGAGCACTTACCGTCCCTGCCGTTGGAAGCCAAGCTTCATCTCTACGGAAAGAAAGAGGCGCGCCCAGGGCGAAAAATGGGCCACCTCAATCTGCTGGCTCCTACCCTTGATGAGGCATTGGAAAACCTGCGGCGATACAAGGAACAACTCCATTTGTCACGAACAAGTACGGAGTGAGGCTATTCCGTTTGATAAACCGGCAAACTTTTAGAGCTTGCCGGCAAAGGGGCACCGTCATTCCTCCAGCTTGACAAACAGCGACTCCGGCGCGATGTCTTTTTCAATCACGCCTTCTCGCTTCAACCATTCCACCACTTCCTCCCATACCCGCGCCTCTTGGTGGCCAAACGGCTTCTCCCCCGCATCCATCAACGGCAGAAGTATCTCTAGGCTCTGCCGCTCAATCTCCTCATCCAGCGGGAAAGCCTCGTTTTGTTGCTTGAACAACACTTGCAACGCCGCTTCCGGATCGGCCGCCACCTCCTCCTGCGCCTGCTGCGCGGCACGCCAAAATGCGACGATGGGCTCCCGTTTCGCCTCCCAAGTGCTCTCGCTGGTGACCAGAATCAGTTCGTAATAGTCAGGAACGCCATAGTCAACCGGATCGATGACCCGCACGGGAAACCCGTGTTTTTCCAAGAGCAGCTTCTCGTGATTGATGTATCCGCCCAGTACCGCGTCCACCTGATCGGTGCTCAAAGCTTGCATGATGTCCCAGCCGATATCCTGTAAGGTCACATTGCCGGGATCCCCGCCGTCTGACTTGACCATCGTCTGAAGAATCGCCTCGTTGGTAGGAATAGATGGGTAACCAAGCGTCCGATTTTCCAGATCTTTCGGCGTTTGGATGGGACTATCCGCCTTGACCATCAAGGCATTCAAAGGATGGCGAACCACTGCTGCCACCGCCACGTTGGGCACTCCTTCTGCCCTGGCCATCACCAATTGCGGTTGGTAACTCAAAGCCAAGTCCACCTGATTGGCCGCTACCAAGCGGAGCGGGTCGTTGGTCTCGGCCGGCATCTGAATCTCCACATCCAACCCCGCTTCGGCAAAGTATCCCTTCTCCTTGGCAAGATAGATAAAAGAGTGCACCGCGTTGGGATACCAATCCAGCATGATGCTCAGTTTCTCCAATGACTCTCTGGTCCCTGTCGCCGCCGCACCCGTCCCGTTTGCATCCTTATCCGACGGCTCTCCCTGTGCCCCACAGGCGGCCAGCAGGAGGGCTAAACCGCAAATCAACACGAAAACAAGCATTCTCACTGTTCGTCGCTGTTTTTGTCCATCCATTCCCCTTGTTCCCTCCATCTTCCGATTTCCCAATTTCACCCAATCTCCATTTCTCACCGCTGATCTGCAATCATCCCATCATGCGAACACTTGAAAGTCATTTGACATCATCCTGCTTGCCTCACGGGCTCACCGGACAACACAAAAACGGGCCATCATTTCTGTGCAACCTCACGCTTCCCCTCTCCCTCTTCCCGCTTCCAGTGCAAACACCTGCGTTCCAGCCCCTGAATCAACAGAAACAGGAGAATCCCCAACAGCGACAAGACCAGTATCGCCGCAAACAGAGGAGCGGCGCGCACACTGTTGGCCATCCTCCGGCTGAAATAACCCAGCCCTTCATTGGCTCCCAACCATTCGCCGATCGTCGCCCCGATCACGCTGACCACCGCCGCCATTTTCAAACCGGTGAAAAACATCGGCAAGGCGGCGGGCACCTGAGCCTTGAGAAAAATCTGCCAGCGGTTGGCGCCCATCGTCCGCAGGAGCTCCAACCATTCGGCATCCGTTCGCCGGAAACCATCATAGGTGTTGACCACGATGGGAAAAAAGCTGATCAGCACCGTCACCGCCACTTTTCCCCAGATCGAATAGCCAAACCATAACACGAAAACCGGAGACAAGGCGATGATCGGCAGCGTCTGCGAGACCACCAGCAGCGGATAGAAGGTTCGTTCCACCAGTGGAAACAGCGTCATCGCGGTGGCGAGCGCCACTCCCAGAATCACGGATATGGCCAGTCCCAAGAGGATGATCCAGAGCGTGGCGGGCAGATGGACGGTGAATAACACCCTGGCATGCTCCCACAGCGCGTAAAGGATGGCGGAGGGTGGCGGAAGGATGAACACAGGCACTTTCAATGCCCTGACCGCCACCTCCCACCCGAGCAGCATCAGCAAGAAAAAGGCAACAGGTGCGCGATACTTCTGTACCCAGCCAATCATGAACCAGCCCATCACGTCGCCGGCGCTCCCTCTTCACCGCGGATTTGCTCCAGCAATTGGCGCTTCAAGCGGATAAAAGCAGCCTCCGTCACCATGGACAGCTTCCGCGGACGGGGAAGCGGCACCTCCACCACCTGGACAATGGATAATGGGCGGGCCAACAGTACCCCAATTCGATCGGAGAGCAAAATCGCCTCTTCCACATCGTGGGTGATAAACAACACCGTCTTTCGCAACTGCTGCCAAAGGCTGAGCAACCATTCCTGCAACTGCGCACGCGTCAGCGCGTCCAATGCGCCAAACGGCTCGTCGAGCAAAAGCAGTTCGTTGTCCGCGAGGATCGTTCGCAAAAAAGAAACCCGTTGCCGCAATCCCCCTGACAATTGATGCGGATACAGATCGGCCATCTCTTCCAAACCAAATTGCCGCAAAAAGGAACCTGCCCTCTGCATGGCCTCCCTGCGCCGCCAACCTTTTATCTCCAATGCCAAAGCGGCGTTTTGGCGCACCGTGCGCCAGGGAAAAAGCGTGTCCCGCTGCGGCATATATCCCACCTTTCCCAGACGATGACGAAAAGGCCGGCCCCTGTACAAAATCTCGCCCATATCCGGCTCCAAAAGACCGGTCAACAGCTTGAACAACGTACTCTTTCCCGACCCGCTCGGCCCAATGAGAGAAAAAAACTCCCCTTCCTTAAAGCGCAGTGAAAAACCGGCCAATACGGGGCAGTCAGACCCTGCATGACGATAGGTAAAATGCAGATCCCGAAGCGCCAAAATCTCTTCCGTATCTTTCATCGATCAACGCTCCCAAAACCGCTTTATACCGGCCACGCTTCACGCTGATAGGCCTTTTCCCAGAAGAGATACTCATACCGGCTGCTGGTCAAAAACAGGTTTTGCAATCTCTTCTTATGCGTCTCATCGATCGAAGTGGTCAGCGCATCCAGCCGTTCCCGCATCATCTCCGACAAGCGGCCGAATTCCGGTGAAGAATACGTTTTGATCCAATCCCGATACGGAGAAGACTCCCAGCCAGGCACCTGAGCCAATCGCACACCAATTTCGTAATAACCCCATTGGCACGGCAGGACGGCGGCCAACACTTCCGTCAGCGTCCCTTCATAAGCGGCTCGCACCAGATGGCTGGTATAGGCATAGGCCGTCGGGGAAGGGACAGTGGCCTCCAGCTCCTCCCGCGAAATGCCGAATTCCGCCGCGTATTTGCGGTGCAAGTCCATCTCGTCGTTTAAGGTGGCGGTCAGCAGCTCGGCAAACTCACCCATCTCTTTCAAATCATGCGATTTGGCCGCCGCGATGGCGTACACCTTGCTAAATGCGATCAAGTAAATATAATCCTGGCACAAATAGTATTGAAACGTCTCCAGGGGCAACTCCCCGCTGGCCAGGCCTTTGACAAACGGATGCTCCATCTCTTTTTTCCAGATCGGCTCGGCCAATTGACGCAATTCCATTGAAAAAGACATTTTATTTCCCCTTTCAAAAAGTGATGATGAACGGATTTATCCGCACCATTGCTCAATGAATCGCACCAGCGTTTGCGTGTATTGCAGCAGTTCGGCCCATTCAATGCTTTCATTGACCGCGTGCGCCTGCTCCAGCGAGCCAGGTCCGTACAGCACCGTCGGAATGCCGGCCCGCCCCAGCCAACCAGCATCGGTGACGGTGGAGGACATGCTGTGCACGGCGGGCAATCCGCTGACCTCTTCATGCACTTGCGAGAGCAGCCGTACTCCGGGATGCTGCCAGTCCACCTCCAAGGCGGGAAAAATCTCCCCCCGATCCTCGATCATGGAACTCCCACCCCAGCGAAAGCGCGGTGGATGCTGGCTGAGCCACGGATCGGCGGCCGCCATCCGCAGAACATGTTCCTCCACTTCTTTGGCCACGCTCTCATAGGTCTCATTCGGATAAAAATGAACCGTGATCCAAAGTCTGCATTGATCGGCAACAAAGGCGGGATGGCGTCCCCCTTCAATCACCGCTGGGTTAATGGTGTTCATTCCGGGAGGAAAACCGGGATAGGATTTCATCACAGCCCAGTGACGTTCCAATTCCTGTAGGGCGCTGATCACCTTGACCATTTTTTCAATCGCGCTGGCGCCAAATTGCCTGCCGCCAGCATGGATCAGCTTGGCCCGCATGCCATCGTGGAACGTTTGCGGGCTTCGGATCTCAATCCAACCGGTAATCACGCCGCCCTGGCCCTGAATCTGCATCTGGCTGGAATCCATGACAATCGCAAAATCGGCGGTGTATCCCCGCTGGACACAGGCCTGCGTCCCTGCTTCGCCCACCTCCTCCCCGATCACCGACTGGAACAGGATATCCCCTTTCGGCACAAATCCTGACTCTTTCAACAAAGCCAGCGCGAAGAGCCCGCTGGCCAGGCCGCCTTTCATGTCGGCCACGCCGCGCCCATACAAACGCCCGTCTTTCACAGTCAATGTAAAAGGAGGTGTATGCCATCCCTCATCCTCTGCCACACTGGCCACATCGATGTGCCCATTGAGAATCAGGCTGCGGCCGCCACCCGTTCCCCGCCAACGGCCTACCACATTGTCATCGCTGGGATAGATTTCCCACTGGTCCACCTCCATGCCGAGACGTCGTAAGTAATCGGCCACATATTGCTGCGCCTGGCGCGTATTCCTGGCTGGAGGGCTGACGGTCGGAAAGGCGATCAATTGGCTCAATATGTGGAAGTACTCCACCTTTTTATCCTCGATCTTCCGTTTCCATTCCCCACTGGACCGCAATTCCTCACTGAACAACAAACATCCCTCCTTCCTTATCACCAACTGTTCGGCCCGCCCTCTAAAGCCGATTCGAAACGCCTCACCCGATCAAAGGTACAAAAAAACCGCTCCGAGTGGAGCGGTTGAGATACGATGATTTTCCTTGATGAGCAGGGCGTCCAATCGCCTTCGTATCCTCCATTCCACTTCCCTACGCTGGTATGATCCAGATCAGGTTCCAAGGGTTAAGGGCCATCCCCTTTCTCAGCTCCGACAGGAGCACCCCTAGTGGATAGAACGAAATATCAAATTGTCTGATATTGATACTATACAAAAGCCGGCGCGAAAAAGCAAGGTGGTTCAACCGACCGATGGCCTGGCCTGCGGTTTTCCGATCAGGTCCGCTTGATCGACTTCTCGATGGGGTCGCCGGAGAACTTCCATACACATATAGCTGAGCGCGCCAAACAGCAACATGATCAACGTCGCGTGCAACAGGCGTGTGAAGAGATTGAGGCCCGCCCAGACCATCAAACCGCCACTTAAAATTTGCAACACCACGAGCAGCCCGGACCACATCCCCGCCAGGTACAGATCGCGCCGCTGCCGATATCGGCGAATGGTGACCACCATCAGCGCCAAAACCGCCACCATCAGCAAAAACGCGTTCAGTCGGTGGATAAATTGGATTCCCGACGCGCCCGTCAAGCCGGGGAACCACTTCCCGTCACAAAGCGGGAACCACCTGCCACACCCGCCACTGGAACTGCTGTGGATCACAAAAGCCCCCGTATAGACCACCACATAGGTGTACACTGTCACGGCCAATACGGCATTCCGGTATCCCTTTGTGAAAGATGCCTGAACCGGGCGCGATTCCCAGCGATAAAGAACCATCGTAAACAACAAAACACTCGCAAAGGCGACGAGCGAGACGCCAAAATGCAATGCCATGATCAGAGGTGACTGTTCCCATACCACAGCCGCCGCCCCGAGCAGCGCCTGGAGCAGCGTAAAAAGAAAACTGGCCGCCACAAGAAAGCGGGCATCCCGGCGCTCCTTGCAAGCACGCCACGCCCACATCAGCAAGACCGTGATCAAAATGCCGACAATCCCTGAAACAACGCGATGGCTGTATTCGATATAGGATTCAATCGTGGATTGCGGAAGCCATGTGCCTTCACACAATGGCCACGAACGGCCACATCCTTCTCCCGAACCCGTTTTTGTGACGATCACGCCGACGAAGACGACCAGGAACATAAACACCGTTGTGACGACGGCCAGCCCTTTTAATCCCCTGCTCACATGGACACCCCCTGTTTTGGTTGTGCTCCCTCGTCATCATTTCCTCTTTATTATTATAGCGCAAAAGAGGGCTGCCCACCGAATCGAAAAAAGACAATCTTGTGACGCCACTTTTCAACCGCCGTTTTCAAAACAGACGGTATCCCCAATCCTCCAGGAATTGGCCGAATAACGCCAACGGCAAGCCAACCACATTGAAATAGTCGCCGTGAATCCCTTCCACCAGTGTCGCCCCTAATCCCTGAATGGCATAGCTGCCCGCTTTGTCCATTGGCTCGCCTGTCGCCACGTAGCGGCGAATCGTCTCTTCAGAAAGCCGGCGAAACTGCACGTCCGTCCGTACGTGGCCCAGCCGCTCCCGATATTCCGTTTTCTCCTGGCTGATTTCAAACAGAGCCAACCCGCTGAACACTTGATGGCGGCGGCCTGACAGGCGCCGCAACATCTGACAGGCATCTGCCTCATCTTCCGGTTTGCCCATGATTTGCTCATCCAGCGCCACCACCGTATCCGCGGCGATCACCAGTACAGGCTCTTCACCTCGCCGCGCCACCCCAGGCCGCCGTGCCATCTCTTTGACACACCGCTGCCCGTCTACGTTACCCATGTTCTGTGACTGTCCGTTGAGCAGCCGCTCCACAACAGCCCGACCTTTCTTTCCAGCCAATCGTTCCACGGTCTCACCCGCTGTCAATCCCCGCACGACCGTTTCATCCACCTGCGGCACCTGGATTGCAAAGCGGATTCCGAGGGATGCCAGCAATTCCCTGCGCCGCGGCGAGCCAGAGGCCAAGATCACAGTGGCTTCCGGAATCAGCCCCATTGCCATCACCTCACTATGAACATCCCTCACATGCGCGTTGCCATGCGTCATTCATGAAAACACAATCGTCTTGTTTCCGTCAACAAGGACGCGATCCTCCAGGTGCCAACGCACCGCGCGGGCCAGGACAATTCGCTCCACATCGCGGCCGATGCGCTTTAAATCTTCCACCTGATCGCGGTGATCCACACGCTGCACATCCTGTTCGATGATCGGTCCCTGATCTAGTTCCTCCGTCACGTAATGCGCCGTGGCGCCAATGATCTTTACCCCGCGCTCATATGCCTGGTGGTACGGCTTTCCGCCGACAAACGCAGGCAAAAAGGAATGATGAATGTTGATGATCTGGTTGCGGTAACGCTGCACCATGCGTGGCGGAATGATCTGCATGTAGCGCGCCAGGACGATGGTGTCCACTTTTCCTGCAAGCAGTTCCAGATGCTGATTCTCCGCCGCTTCCCGATTTGTCTTGTCGACGGGAACATGGTAATAAGGAATTTTGAACGGTCTGACCAGAGGCTCGAGATCCGGATGATTGCTCACCACCATGACGATCTCGGTTGGCAGTTCGCCCAAGCGCCAGCGCCAAAGCAGCTCCTGCAGGCAATGATCTTCCCGTGAGGCAAAAATGGCCAATCTTTTTTTTTGCCCAGCATGGGTTATCCTCCAGACCATCTGAAACTTCTCAGCCACTGTTTGAAATTGTTTCTCGAGCTGAGGAAGTTGTTCCGCCAGATTGGGCAGATCAAATTCCACACGCATAAAAAAACGTCCGCCTTCCGGGTCGGTGGAATGTTGATCCGATTGAACAATATTGGCTCCATATGAGAATAAAAACTGCGAAACAGCAGCCACAATCCCCGGCCCGTCAGGACAGGAAATCAGCATTCTTCCCCGGTTTCTCTCGTTCTGTACCATCTTAAAGCAAACTCCCTTCATCTGATCCCATTCCATCACGTTGACCAATTGGTCCATCAGATTTCTCACTCCCTGTGCCCCGTCTGCCACATGGGATGTGGGGCTTCTTAATCCTTTAAAAACCGAAGCCCCTTTTCAATCTCCTGACGGACTTCCGACTCGGTTTCCTGATGATAGGCCTGCGCCAGCGCCTCCTGAGCCTGTTGCCGCACCTCCTCTGGCTGGCCGGCGGCAATCTTGCCCAGCGCCCAGGCCGCCGTCCCGCGAATCACCGGTCGCGGGTCGTCCAGCTTCTCCAGCAACAGCGGAATGGCGCTGGCATCCCGGTAATGGGCCAGTGCCAAAATCGCATTTCGTTCCAGCGGTTTTTTGCCACGCCAACTGGCGGCCGACACGCCAAACCGCTCTCGAAACTGGCGGTTGCTCATTTTCAGGATGGGTTGCAACAGCGGCTTCGCCACTTCCGGATCGGGCGTAAACGCATCCTGATGGGTGAAATTGATCCCTTTGTTGTACGGGCAAACCAGTTGGCAGGTGTCGCACCCGTAGAGCCGGTTGCCGATGATCTCCCGGTACTCGTCGGCCAGAAAATCTTTCGTCTGTGTCAGGTAGGAGACGCACCGTTGCGCGTCCAGCTGTCCGGGGCCCACAAGCGCCCCCGTGTGGCAGGCATCGATACACCGTGTGCATTCGCCGCAGGATTGAGTGAGCGGAATATCTGGAGGAAAAGGCAGGTTGGTCAACATTTCGCCCAGGTACACCCAGGAGCCAAATTCCGGTGTGATGATCGCTGTGTTTTTGCCACTCCAGCCAATTCCGGCACGCTCCGCCACCGCCCGATCAGACAGGGCGCCAGTATCCACCATGATTTCGACTTGAACGCCCTCTACCCGTTGACGAAGATAGGCGGCCAATTTCGCCAATTTCCGCCGCAACACGTGGTGGTAATCTTCTCCCCAAGCCGCCCGCGCGAGAAAGCCGCGATAGGCCCCTTTGCGCGAACGCGGAGCTTGTTCCATCCGCGTCGGATAGGCCAAGGCGATGGCAATGATCGAACGCGCTTCGGGCATCAACAACTGCGGATGGGTGCGTTTCTCCAAATCCGGCTCTTCAAAGCCCGATTCATAACCCAACTCACGATGTCGCACAAGCCGTTCCTTCAACTCTGTAAATGGCTCCGCCGAGGCAAAACCGATTTTGTCAATGCCGATGGTTTGGGCATACACTTTCAAATCCTCTTTTAAACGCTTCCATTGTTCATCACCAACGCCCCTGTGCTCCCATCGCGCGTCGACACTAGTCCCATGGTTCTCCCGGCCGTGTTCAATCGTCTTTAGCCCCTGATTGCCTGCCATGCCTTTCCCCCCTTCCCATCCCTCATTTCGGAATGGCCGCCACGGCAAGCGCATCACAACGGTTGTTCCAGGGATTGTCGTGATGCCCCTTCACCTTGCAAAAACGAACTTCATGGCGTTTGGCAAGGACCAGGAGTTCCTGCCACAGCTCCTGGTTCTCCACCGGTTCCCGCTTGCTGTTGCGCCAACCGTTCGCCTGCCACTTTTTGAGCCACCCTTGTTGAAACGCGTTGACAAGATAGGCGCTGTCGCTATATAACACGACCCGGCAAGGCCGCTTGAGCTGTCGCAAAGCCTCAATGGCCGCTTTCAGTTCCATCCGGTTGTTGGTGGTGATCGCCTCGCCACCGGAGATTTCCTTATGATGCTCCCCGTACATGAGAATGGCGGCCCAACCGCCGGGGCCCGGATTGCCGGAACAGGCCCCATCGGTATAAATCACCACCTCATCGCCTGACAATCGGCATTCTGACACAGCCTCGCCTCCTCATTTCTCACTCGCGCGAATGCGCAGGCTCCGCAATCGGTTCACCGCAGCCGCCATCTCCATCCGTCGCGGCCAAGCCAGATCTCCCGGATGCTGACCTGGATACAGCGAGAGGATGTCCAGTCCTTCCTTGTAAAGTTGTTCCTCTATCCAGTCGATGCACTCGGACAGGCTTCGCCGGCCATTAGCCGCCTGCTTATCCAAAAGCCGGATGACTTCCGCCAACGCCCGCGTCTGACTAGGATCCACCAGCTGCTCAAGCCCGCCCAAATCAATGGTCTCTTCACCGTATACGATGGTATGCAGTCCCTTCGCGTCCACTTTTTCCCTGCTCCCTCGCCGGGCATTGAAACTTTCCGGAAGGATCAAGCGTTTCAACGGGACGCCGAAGTGCTCGCCGCCCTCCTGAAGGCGTTGGGTTTGGATGCGTGCTGCGATCTGCTTGGCCTCTTCCGTCACATCGTAAGGCCGGTAAGTTTCCATCTTGATCACCCGGTCGGCCACATCCAGGTAATCTCCGGAACCGCCCAGCACCAGGATGGTGGATACCCCGCGCTCCTCGTACAACTGTCGCACCTTATCAATGAACGGGGTGATTGGCTCCTGTTCCTTGGCCACCAGGGCCTGCATCCGAGCGTCGCGAATCATGAAGTTGGTGGCGCTGGTGTCCTCGTCCATCAGCAGCAGGTCGCACCCCACTTCGAGCGCTTCCATGATGTTGGCCGCCTGCGAGGTGCTGCCGCTGGCATCCTCCGTGGAAAACTGCCGGGTATCCTGGCCAAACGGCAACCGGTTGATAAACGGCGAAATATCGACCTTCTCAACGCGCCGGCCATCCTCGGCCCGGATCTTCATCGCCCGTTCCCGCGTGATCACATATTCCCGGCCATCTCCACGAATATGGTTGTACACGCCTCGCTCAATCGCCTTTAACAATGTGCTCTTGCCGTGATATCCGCCACCGACAATCAGGGTAATCCCCTCAGGGATTCCCATCCCCTTGACCGTCCGTCCCTGCGGCAAATCGATCGTCACTTCCATAGACGGCGGCGAGACAAAAGGAATCACTTTTCCCTTCATAGGCCGGTTGCTCACGCCGCTTTCCCGCGGCAAAATCGAGCCGTTTGCGACAAAAGCCGCCAGTCCCCGCTCTTGGAGCGCCTGCCGGATCGCCGCCTGATCGTCAGCCAACTGCAAGTGATCTAGAAGCCGCTCTTCTTCCAGCGAAACGCGGAACAATGTCTGCTTACCGATGGCAGGCACGTCTTCGCAAAGCATCTCGGCGGCCTCCCGTCCGAGCACCCGCCTGCCGGCCGCGGGCAGACCCACTTTTATCCGTAATTCTACATATTCTCTGGTCACCTTCACCGCAGTGCGGGGCAAAATCTCCTGGCCTGGTTCGTCCACGGCAATCAGCCCGCTTTTCCCGCTGCCCCTCCGGGTACGAAATCGGCGAATGGCTCTGGCGGCGACACGGGCAAGAAAATCCTCCAGAGCGACCCGGCGGTGCGCGGAAGCATCCCATTCTTCCGGCAAGCCGGACACTGCCCGGTCGACACGCAAACGGATGCGTGAGGGACTGGCAAACGGATCCCCCTGTACATAGTCGATGAACAAGGTCAGAGCCTCCACCGTATAAGTCCCCTGAATCGATTTATATGCCTTGTATCCGCGTCCGTCGATTTGTTCCAGAAGCTGCTTTAACCTTCTCATTGCCTGTGCCGCATCCTTTCTTTGCCCTGCATCCTCCATCCATACCTGACAACGAGTATACCATGATTCGTCCCGCAATCCCACTGATACATCCTGCCCTATCCTGCATTAAATTGAATCAAGAAGCATGGACAACCATTGGTTACGAACTTGCGTGTGAATTGGCTGAAAGATGATCAAAAGCTTCCTCCAGATTCGACCTCGCGCTTGTACCCCTTTCTCCCGCCTAACGGTCGGCACTCACCATCCCCAGTTGGGGACTTTCATCCTAAAAGTCCCACCGATGCCGGGCGCACATAAAAAAGCCTGTAGACTTGCTGCATTTGGAGCTTTGTCTACAGGCTGTACCTTCAACTATTTCCCAATTTTTTAAATGACCTATTTGTCCCATTCGAATCACGCGTTGCAGCAAATTTCCCTGCCTGTTCACCAGCGATTTTCCCAAACACACTACCCGCCATTAAGCCGGTCCCTCCAGGATAATTAAAATAAAACAATCCTCCTACAAGCTCCCCAGCGGCATACAAACCAGGAATGGATTGACCTGACGTATCTTGAACTTCAGTTTTGTCATTGATTCGCAATCCCCCAAACGTAAAGGTGATTCCACAAGTTACGGCATAGGCTTCAAACGGCCCCTCATCAATCGTGTTTGCCCAGTTTGATTTATTGATTTTTAATCCTTCGGTACAGCGACCATCTTTAATGTTGGGATTGAACGGGATATCCGTACGAACCGCTTCATTGTATTCTTTTATCGTTTTAAGAAACCCTTCCGGATCCACACCTTCGAGTTTTTGGGCCAGTTCTTCTAAAGTATCGGCTTTAACTTTCGTCACCTGTTTAATTCGATACTCATCACGCAATAAGTGAGTAACTTTTTGATCGAAAATTTGCCATGCAAAATGTCCAGGTTGCTCCAAAATCACACGTCCATATTTTGCGTATGTGTAATTTCGGAAATCTGCACCTTCGTCAACAAAACGTTCACCTTTGGCATTTACCATAATGCCGAAAGGATAACTATGCTTTTGGAACCCATCGCCTACTTCCAAATCACCAAACTCAGGTGCATTCAGATCCCAGCCGACTGCATGACAACCCGAATAGTTCCCATACGGCATCGCTCCAATTTCCAATGCCATTCGGATTCCGTCCCCTGTATTAAACCGGGTTCCCCGTACCTTTGCCAAGTCCCAATGAGGTCCCAAATAACGGGTACGCATTTCGACATTGGCCTGAAAACCGCCTGAAGCTAAAACAACCGCTTTGGACCGTATTTCCGTTGTTTTACCCTTTAATTTCAACCGAACCCCATGTACCCCATCGTCATCGTGCAGAAGCTCTTTGGCATGCGCCTCATAAAGCACTGTAATACCTTGACGCTCTGCCTCTTCATGAAGCGCATTAACCAACCCGAGCCCTCCACCTACCACCTCAACGGTTAATCCGCCCCAAAATTTAAACTTCCCATCCACTTTAAATGCTTGTCTTCCATAAATGGGTACAAAACGGATATTTTTTGAACGCATCCAAATCATCGTTTCAAGACTGCGGCTAACCAATATATTTGCTAATCCTGGATCAGTCCGATACTGTGTTACACGGCACATGTCGTCATAAAACTGTTCTTCCGTATATGTGCCAAAATCAGTCATATTTATTTCTTCTTCGGTAAGGTCAGCGACAACCTTTTTTAAATCTTCCAAACCATTGTATGCAAATCGGATTGCGCCAGCTGTAAATGCGCTGTTACCTCCACGTTCTTTTTTCGGCGCTCGTTCCAAAACAATCACTTCCGCTCCTTGTTCTTTCGCGGCCAATGCCGCACACATGGCCGCATTCCCGGCACCGACCACGATAACATCTGTTTGCAAAATATCTGATGCCATGAACTTGAACTCCTTTCCAAACATCTCATAAACGAAAAGATTTGTATTTCATTAAGGAGTGTAATATACTATAAACGATAAATAAACTATATTTATTTTATTGTTATAGATAAATAAGTTTTATGGATAGAAAAGAGGTGAACTTTTTGAACGAAAAAGACTGGCTTATTCTACAAACCCTTTTTGAAGAAAGGAATATTACAAAAACAGCTGAACGTCTGTATATTTCTCAACCCGCACTTACATATCGCCTACAACAAATTGAAAAAGAATATGAAACAACACTCGTCATTCGCGGTAAGAAGGGAATTGAATTCACACCACAAGGAGAATACCTTGTCAATTATGCGAAGGAAATGCTACTCCAAGCTCAAAAAACAAAAGAAACTATCAAAAACATGGAACAAAAAGTGCAGGGAAAATTAAGGTTGGGGGCCTCCAGCAACTTTGCACACTACTGTTTGCCCATTTTGTTGAAAGATTTTCTTAATCAATACCCCGACGTGGAAATTAACTTAAAAACCGGCTGGAGTTCCGATGTTATCCAATTAGTATATAAAGAAGAGGTTCACGTAGGTATAATCCGTGGCAATCACCAATGGTCTGAGGAAAAACACCTTTTATTTGCAGAGCCTTTGTACATCGTTTCCAAAAAACCAATTAAACTCGAAGAATTGCCTTACTTGCCGCGCGTTAATTACCAAACTGATATTCATCTAAAAACGACCATTGAAACATGGTGGAAAAAAAATTTTACACAACCGCCATTAATCACCATGGAAGTCGACAAAATTGAAACATGCAAGGAACTTGTCATAAACGGCCTGGGTTATTCCATCTTTCCCAGCATCTGCTTAAGGTCTGACGATAATTTGTATATGATATCGTTAAAGGATGATAATATCGTTACAAGAGACACATGGATTATTTCTCGAAACAAATCTTTGGAATTAATAGTGGTAAAGGCATTTGTTGATTTTACAAAAAATTACTTTCGAACAAGTAATTCTTTTCAGCTAAACAGCATTTGATAAAAATAAACAATCCGCCATTCTGGTATGTAAAAAACACAAACAACCAGAAAGGCGGATTTTGACTATAAAAAATTAATACACCCGAATAATACACTCGAAAATTTCTTTACTATACTCTGATACTGAAAGGATCCCGAGGCTCTTCATTAAGATCGATCATGACATTTTTGACAAACGTGTAATCTAACAAAGCGTGCCAGCTCCGCTCCCGGCCGTACCCGCTTTGTTTTACGCCGCCAAACGGCGCTTGAGCTGCCGCCGTGCGATAGTTGTTAACCCATACTGTTCCAGCGTAGATCAACTTGCTCAGCCGATGCGCTCTGGATAAGTCACGGGTCCAAATTGCCGATGCCAATCCATATTTTGTATCATTGGCAATGTTTACAGCCTCCGTTTCGTCCTCAAAGGGAATAATAGCAAGAACCGGACCGAACACTTCCTCCTGCGCAATCGTCATTTCATTTTTGACATCCACCAATACGGTCGGTTCTACGAACAAGCCTCTTTCCAAAATTGCCCCATCTGCCCTTTTGCCTCCCGCCATCACCTTCGCGCCTTCATTTTTTGCTTTTTCGATATATGAAAGGACCTTGTTTAGCTGTGATTCATTGGCAACAGGACCCATTTCAGTTGTCGGATCCAACGGATTTCCTAAGCGCACTTGTTTGGACCGTTCAACGATCTTTGTGACGACTTCATCATAAATCGTCTTCTGGACCAACAATCTTGAGCCGGCTATACAAGTTTGTCCAGTGGCAGCAAAAATTCCGGCAACCGCTCCTACAATGGCGTTCTCAAGGTTCGCGTCTTCAAAAATGATGTTGGGAGATTTGCCCCCAAGCTCCAAAGTGACAGGGATTAAGTTCCGGCTCGCGTTACGAGCAATGATTTTACCGGTTTCTGTCCCACCCGTAAAACTAATCTTTTTCACATCGGGGTGCGTGGTAAGAGCTTCTCCCACCCTCGCATCACCGGTCACCACATTGAAAACGCCATCCGGAAATCCGGCTTTTTTCACGAGTTTAGCGAACTCTAATGTGGTAACAGAAGTATATTCAGACGGTTTCACCACGACCGTGTTGCCTGCAGCTAGCGCTGGCGCCAGCTTGTTGCCTAAGAGCGACATGGGCGAGTTCCACGCTGTGATTAAAACGACAACACCATAGGGTTCTCTTAATGTATAGTCAAAAAGGCTTGGATTATCAAGGGGAATCACTTCACCGTACAATTTGTCTGCATAATCGGCAAAAAATCGATAGTTTCTAGCGGCAAAGTGCATTTGATTCTTCGTTTCTCGAATCACTTTCCCATTATCGGTTGTCTCAAGCGTTGCCATTTCTTCGGCCATGCCTTCCAAAAAATCGGCAAGGTTCCGCATCAGATTTGCGCGAGTCTGACCATTAACATTTCTCCAGGTTTCGAACGCTTTCTTTGCACTCTGAATCGCCCGATCCACATCTTCTTCCGATGCCTGTGGAATCAACGCCCAAGATTCCTGGTTAAAAGGATTGATAGATTCGAAACGTTCGGAAGTGGAACTGTCTACCCACTGGCCATTAATAAACATTTTATATTCTCTCTTCACTTTCCTCACCCTTACTCCGAATAAAATCTTCAATATGAACAGAAATCTCCATAGGCCAAAACAGATTGAATATTATTAGTATTCATCAAATATTTTCTGAATTTCTTGATTGTTTTTCTTGAGCATGAGCGAAAGAATTAACAGTATTCTGGCTTGTCGCTATGACCGGAAATGGTTCCACCCGTTCCAAAAACTTTGACTCGCATATTCCATCACCCTTTTGCAATCATGATGCCAATTCTATCATTTTGTCTGACAAGCCTTGATGATTGTCATCATTCTATTCTAAACTACGATTATAGTCATTTTGACATCGGCCCAGCCATCCAAGATGACGGTTGACTGATTCAGGAGGTGAAAAGAGTTGGCACACGTTGTGCTTACGAG
This sequence comes from uncultured Bacillus sp., assembly GCA_947085265.1. Lineage (GTDB taxonomy): Bacteria > Bacillota > Bacilli > ZCTH02-B2 > ZCTH02-B2 > Bacillus_BB. Next base: position 113,252 of record CAMTVR010000009.1, read on the forward strand.
TCACTACCCTGAAATCGCAAAAATCGCAAGAAGATTGGCCCGGAAATTTGATTTTGACGTCACGATCATCGAATCTGCCCTGGACGAAGCGGTCGAAGCGATCAAAGACTTGATCGAGGATCCGGTCAATGACATTATCATCAGCCGGGGCGCCACGGCACACCTCCTGGAGCAAGAATTTCCTGAAAGTACCATCCTGCGGATCGATCCCAATGAGTTTGACCTGATTCAAGCCCTCCATCAAGCCAAACAAATGGGCAAACAACGCATCGGATTTTTGGGACCGGCCAAAGATATGGAGAAATATAAGCTGGAACAACTGGCGATGATCATGGACATGAACGTGGCCGGGTACTGGTATCGAAATACGTTGGATTTCAACCTGCAAGTCGAAAAAGCCAAATTGGACAATATCGAAGTGATCATTGGCGGCGGGTTACGCGGCAAAGAAATGTGCGAAATCAGAAACATCAGCCATATCAGTTTGCTTTCCGGCGAATTGACCATTTTCCACGCGCTGGAAAGGGCCAATGACATTTTACAAACCCGAGCGAAGGAACAGCTCAACACGAAATTGATAAAAACCATTGTCGACATTTATGAAGAAGGAATCGTCGCCATCGAATCGTCCAAAAAAATCGTCATTTTCAATCAGAAGGCTTCGAACATCTTTCAGGTCAATCCGGCCGAAGTCATCAATCAAGACGTTTCAAAAATCCAACATGAACATCTCCATTTGTTGTTGGAGGACAGTAAAAACGACCGGCTGCTTAAAATCAGCGACAAAACGTACCTGGTCCGGTGTCTGCCGTTTTCCGTTGACACGAAAGGGCACCACGGAAAGGTATACATCTTGCGGGATACGTTGGAAATTCAACAATCGGAACAGCAAATCCGGCGGAAATTGCATCAGAAGGGACTGGCGGCAAAGTATACGTTTGACGACATCATTTACCACAAACATTCATCCATGTCCGAAGTGGTCAAACGGGCCAAAAAATTCGCGTCCGTGGATTCCAACGTCTTAATCATCGGGGAAAGCGGCACCGGCAAAGAACTGATTGCCCAGAGCATGCACAATGCCCACCCCATCCGGAGGCACGGGCCTTTCGTCGCCGTCAACTGCGCCGCTTTGCCTGACAGCCTGCTGAAAAGCGAGCTCTTCGGCTATGTGCAAGGTTCCTTTACCGGTGCCCAGAAGGAAGGCAAGCCCGGGCTGTTTGAATTGGCGCATGGCGGAACCATCTTCTTGGATGAAATCGGCAAAGTTTCCTTGGACGTTCAATCGAAATTGCTGCGCGTGTTGCAAGAAAGAGAAGTCCGCCGAATCGGCGACAACAAAAACATTCCCATCGACGTCCGCGTCATCGCAGCCGCCAACGAAGACTTTCACGCGATGATTGATAAAGGAAACTTCCGCAGCGACTTGTTTTATCGGCTCGAAGTGCTCGTCCTCCAGATTCCGCCGCTGAGCCAGCGGCGAGAAGATATTCCGTTGCTCGTCCACAATTTTTTGTATAAGTATGGAAAAAAATATCACAAACCGGTCATCCCGCTGGACGATAAATTGGTGGAACAGCTGACGCTCAGGCCTTGGCCGGGCAATATCCGTCAATTGGAGAATTTTATCGAAAGAATCGTCGTTTTGTCGGATGAAGAAAAAACCGTCAACCATGTTTTATATGAATTGCTTTCCGCCAATAACGAGGCCGAACATGCCTTGAAAGGCTTGCAGTCTCCGTCAGCCAACGCGTTGCATCAGCCTGCCGCTGCCAGCCATCCGACGGACCTCGCGTCCGTTCGCTCCGACGTCACCCATATCACCGTTCCCGTCGATACGATGGACAATATGCAGAAGTACATCGTACAACGGCTGGCGCAACTAAACCAGATGTCGAAACGGGAATTGGCCAAAAAATTAGGGATTAGTCGAACGACATTGTGGAAATGGCTTCAATAAGTGCCTCACAGGTTCCGGTGGTGATTTTCATCGTGTCGAGCGACAGCGTCTTTTCCAGCGCGAAAGCAAAGCGGTACAGTCCGGCTTTATTCGCGTGACGATGGCATCGACATCGTTCGGCAGTCAACGCGCCAATTTTTTCTCGCAACGCCTCAGACAAGCCGGCCATGTCCCTCTGCAAAAATTCCGGTACGGATCGGCCTGACATGATATGCCTCCTGTCATTCCATGGACAACACATTAATCAATGTGCCGATTTTATCGATGGTGATCGTAATCTCGTCGCCGGGTTTCAACCAAACTTGTTCCTCTTCCGGATACCCCAAGATCACGCCTTCCGGCGTTCCGGAAAAGATCAAATCCCCCGGTTTCAACGTCATGTATCGGGATGCGTAACTGATAATTTGGGCACAATTGAAGATCATGGATTTCGTGTTGGCGGCTTGGCGGATTTCCCCATTGACCCGACATTCCATGTTCAACGAATGGGGGTCGCCCAATTCATCGGCAGTCACAACGCCCGGCCCAATCGGCGCAAATTTATCGAGGGACTTGCCCAGCAACCATTGGCTGGTGCGAAACTGGAGATCCCGGGCGGACAAATCATTGCCGATGGTATACCCGAAAACACAAGAAAGCGCCTCTTCTTCAGACACGTTCCGCGCCGTTTTTCCGATGACAATGACCAATTCGGCTTCATAATCGATTTTGGCGGCATCTTGCGGTATGGGGATGATTTCTTGATGGGCGGCCAAACTGTTGTTGAATTTACTGAACAACAGCGGATAACCGGGCACTTCCATGTCCGATTCCTTGGCGTGATTAAAATAGTTCAAACCAACGCAGATCAACTTTTCAGGCCGTTGAACGCAAGGGGCGTATCGAATCCGATCTGCTGGATGGAACAAACCGTTCTCATGGATGGCCAACGCTTGATCGGTCAGCCGTTTTACAGCGGACAGACCTTCTTCCCCCAGTCCGATCAACTCGTCCATTGTACCCGGCGCTTGTATCCCGGTCAGTTCGGCAGCCCTTTTGACCGCCAAAATCCCCTTTTCCGTCGCTACACCCAGGTCCAATTCACCCTCGTTATAAAAACTGACGAACTTCATCTTATCCCTTCTTCCTTTCTTCGATGATCAGCCGCGCATCCACAACCGTCGCCCGTTCCGGGTTAAGAATGACTGGATTGAGATCGATGGCCGCGATGGGTTGATGATGGACAAACAAAAGACGCTGCAATTTGTAGGCAATATCCACCACCGGCTTCGGAGATAACCCGTTGTTTCGATAGCCGTCAATGATTTTGCCGATTTTGGTCCGGCTCAAGGTTTCCGCAATCCGTTCCCGGGATGCCGGCAACAAACAAACGCCCACATCGTCGAGCACCTCGGTATATTTCCCGCCGCTGCCGCACAAAAGCACATATCCGACATCCGGATCCTTATGAACACCGACCAATACTTCCGCTTCCCCTTGGACAAATTCTTGAATGAGGACCGCTTCCAGCGCCACTTGATCGGCCACCCTTTTTAAAAAGGCGGCAATTTCATGGACCTGTTCGTCCCCCGTCACACCGACCCATACCATGCCCAAATCACTCTTATGCGTAAAGCGGCCGGACAATCCCTTGATGACCACCGGATAGCCCATCTCGCGACAGGCGGGCCACACATCATCCACCGACGACACCACGGTTTGTCTCGGAACAGGAATGCCGACCTGCTGCAACGCGGTCCAGACATTTTCCGGCCGCAAGTGATGCGCCGCAATCCTGCCGTCCCGCGGCGCATGTTCCAACCCTGGACTGTCGTCTTCCGTCACACTGTTTTTCGCTTCAATGATGCTTCGCACGGCATCCATGGCCGCATCCGTTGATTGGAAAACGACGATGTCGTGCTTTTGGTACGTGTCCATCTCTTCCGGACTCAACGGCCCCGGCGCAATGACGAGAAAGGGCATGTTCCCCATATTTTTACAACTCTCAGAATACAGTTCCGCCACTTTCCGGCGCAATTTTTCCGTTTGCAGAATCGTGGAATAAAACAGGACAAATCCGGCCGCTTCATCATTGGCCATGGTTTGGGACATAAAACCGATGGAAACCGGATTGCTGGCGCCGATGTCGAACGGATTCATGGGCACGCCGAAACCTTTTTGCTTTTCCATCGCGGCCAACGTGTTTGCGGATAACGGGACAAAACGCAACCCGTACTTGTCGGCACTGTCAGCCAAAATGGCACAGCCGGCTCCGGAAGTGCTGACACCGATCAAACCGGTTTTGTCTTTGATGCGATACTTTTGTAAGATGGCCAAAATGCCGACAAATGATTCGATGGAATGGGCCTGGATAATTCCATACTTCCTGAACAACGCCTGATAATTTTTCGCTGAACCGGCCATCCTGGACGAATGGGCCTGCGCCGCTTTTGCACCGGTTTCCGATACACCGAGCTTGATGGCGACAAGCGTTTTTCCTTTTTCCCGGGCTTGCTTGGCCAGGTATCCGAACCGTTGAACATCGGATATGGAATCGATGATCAGACCGATGATCTTGGTGCCGGGATCTTCGATCATGTATTCGAGATAATCGACAATCGTCAAATCCGCTTCATTTCCGACGGACACAAAATAACTATATCCGACGCCGTTACCAAAATTTTTCCCCAAAGATACAATGGAACTGAACAATGCGCCGCTATGCGAAAGAATGGCGATATCGCCTTTTTTGATGTTCATGCTGTGGATGATGTTATATCCTAAGGACACGTCTTCCAGCACGTTATAAATCCCGTTACAATTCGGCCCGGTGACTCTCGTCCCTCTTTCCGCTACCGCGCTCAATCGCCTTTGCAGCGCCTTGCCTTCTTCGGTATTCGTTTCACTAAAACCGCTGACGGCCACAATCACGTTCGGTATGCCGACGTCGGCACATTGTTCTGCAGCTTGTACCGCTTTTTCGGCAGGCAGGCAAATCATGGCCACGTCCACAGGAGCGGCAATTTCGGCCACGGTTTTATGGCAACGCACCCCTTCGATGGATTCGATGTTCGGATTCACCACGTAAACGTTCCCTTTGTATCCTCCTTTCAGTAAGTTCCGCAAAGGCTGTCCGCTCAATTTTTCCGGGTCGGTCGAAGCCCCGATCACCGCCACGGATCGCGGGCGCAACAGCTTCTGAAGGGAAGCCAACGTTTCTCCCATCGCTCGTTCCCCCAGCAATAAATGAATCAATGAAATCAACAGATGATACCGGGACGACGCAAGCATCGTCCCGGATCACGGACAAAATTCCGGTCAGTTTTGCACTTCCGGGAAAATCCTGGTTTGAGGAGCAAATTCCCGTTTCCAGACCATGACACTGCGAGTATACTCGATGACCACTTTCCCGTCCTGGTTGATGCCACGGGTACGCACTTTAATGATTCCCCGTTTCGGATTGGAACGCGACTCTCTTTTTTCGATGACTTCAGATTCCGAATACAAGGTGTCGCCGACATAGACGGGATGGGGCAGGGTCACGTTTTCCCAACCCAGCGCAAAGCCGTTTTCACTGATGTCCGAGACGCCCAAGCCGGCGACAATGGACAACGTCAACGCGCTGTTGACCAAGATCTTGCCGAATTCCGTCTGTTTGCCGTATTCTGCATTAAAATGAATTTGGTTCGTGTTGTTGGTCAAAAGCGTAAACCACGTATTGTCGGTTGCCGTAATGGTTCTTCCCAAACGGCTTCTGTAAATGTCACCCACCTCAAAATCTTCAAAGAAACGTCCCATCCAACCTTCTTTCACAGCCATGTTCCATACCCCTTTCTCACGAAATGGATGTCAAAACAATGGAATCCACAGAAAACCGCGATGGGTCCCCCTTATTGGTTCCCTTTAAATTTTTGATACAGCTCCAAAGTTTGACGCGCCCGATCCACAATGGGTTTATCGATCAATTGCCCGCGGAACGCGATCGCACCGTCGCCGCGTTGCTGGGCTTGCTCGAACGCTTCAATGACAGCGGTCGCAAATTCGACATCTTCTTCAGACGGCGTGAACACTTTGTTAATCACGTCAATTTGCGATGGATGGATCAAGGATTTTCCCGAAAATCCCAGACGTCTGGACTGCTGGACGTCTTTCAACAGGCCTTCCGGATCCTGGATGTCCGGCCATACGCCATCCACCACTTGGACATGAGCCGCTGAACCGCTGATGACCAATGAAGAACGGGGAAAGAGCAATTCACGCGCTTCTTTTTCCCGCACGGTCGGCAGTCCCAATTCCCGGCCGAAATCTTCCGCACCGAACATCAAGCCGATGACCCGTTTGGAGCTCGTCGCGATTTTGTACGCATTCATCAACCCGGTCGGACTTTCGATCGACACCATATATTTGATGGAACCCGGTGTCAAGGAACGTTCTTTTTCCAGTTTCGACACGAGCTCGTCGACTTTTTGAATCATCTCGTCCCTTTCAACCTTCGGTAAAACAATGCCCTCCAGCCCGGGCACCACAACGGCATCTAAATCTTTTTCAATGTCTTCGTGACCGATGGCATTGACCCGTACAAACCGCGCCGGCGTCTTTTTTCCGGCGTAATCTTGCAACGCTTGCGCAATCAGGCGCCGCGCTTCCGGTTTGTCATTCGGCGCTACCCCGTCCTCGATGTCCAGCATAATCGCATCGACGGGCAAACCCATCGCCTTGTCAATCATTCTTTGCTTGTTCCCGGGCACAAACATCCACGAACGTTTCAAATCCATCCGAGTTGTCCTCCTTGTTTATTGGGATAATTGAGGGGGGATCTTTCGCAACGGAGGCCTTTCATCATTGATGCTGATGGGCAATCCGATGGAGCGGAATTCCTTGATGCGGGGATGTTCAACGTGTTGGACAATCCCGCAAGCCGCAAATTGCGGATCCTGCACCACTTCCTCCACATTCAACACCGGCGCAACCGGAATGCCGTGGGCCTCCAACAATGCAATCCAATAGGTTGAATCCCGTTGTTTGGTCATCTCACTGATCCATTCGCGAAGCTGGGCCCGGTTTTTGACCCTGGCTTCGTTTGTTTTGAATTGTTCCATCTCCAGCCATTCCGGTTTATCCAGGACGGCACACAATTTCGAAAACAAATGATCGTTGCCGGCGGCAATAATGATCCATTTGTCTGCGGTCGGAAACGCTTCATACGGCGCGATCATGGCGGCGCCTGAGCCCCATTTGGTCGGAGAAGCGCCAGTGCCCCAAAAACCGCCGATATGATAGGACATCCAGGCAATCGCCGTCTCGTACAAAGAACTGGTGACCCGGCATCCTTCCCCTGTCGTCTGCCGCTGAATCAGCGCCCCCATGACCCCCAGCGCCAACCACATCCCCGTGGCCATGTCGACGATGGAGACCCCCACGCGGACAGGCGGTTGCCCTTGGTGTCCGGTAACACTCATGATCCCGCCCAAGGCCTGCATCAACGGATCATATCCGCCCTGCTGGCTTCTGGGCCCTTGGTGGCCAAACGCCGTTACTTCCCCGTAGATCAGCTTCGGGTTGATTTTTTTCAAACTGGGGTAATCAAGCCCCAACCTTTCCATGGAGCCCGGCCGGCCGCTTTGCAGGAAAACGTCCGCCTCTTGGATGAGTTCCAACATGCGCGCCTTGTCTTCGGGCAACTTCAAATTGAGCGTCAGCGAAGTCTTATTCCGGTTGACCGCCATGAACGTGGGACTTTCTCCCTCCCAAAACGGCGGCCCCCACGCCCTCGTCACATCTCCGCCAGGAGGTTCCACTTTGATGACGTCGGCGCCGAATTCCGCCAAAATCATCCCGGCATACGGCCCGGCCACATTTTGGGTCATGTCGATGACTTTCACACCGTTAAGAGGCCACATAATTCCACTCCCAAATGAATCTCCAAGGTGAATTAATAGGAACGCGGCAAGCCCAAAATGTGCTGGGCGACATAACTCATCACCAAATTGTTGGAGATGGGCGCGACAATGGTGAGCCTGGATTCCCGGAATTTCCTCTCGATGTGATATTCCACCGCAAATCCGTATCCGCCATACGTCGTCATGGCCGCATTGGCCGCTTTCCAAGAAGCTTCGGAAGCCAAATATTTGGCCATATTCGCTTCCGCGCCGCAATTGATCCCGGCATCAAACATGTGCGCCGCCTTGTCCCGCATCAAGATGGCCGCGTTTACATCCATGTAGGCCTGCGCCAACGGGAACTGGATGCCCTGATTTTGCCCGATCGGACGGCCGAACACGACCCGCTCGGACGCGTACCGCACCGCCTTGTCGATAAAGTAAAGCCCATCTCCGATGCACTCCGACGCCACCAAGATCCGTTCGGCGTTGACACCGCTCAATAAATATTTGAATCCTTGCCCCTCTTCCCCAATGCGGTTTTCCACCGGCACTTCCGCGCCGTCGAAAAACACCTCATTGGTCTGATGGTTGATCATCGTTTGTATCGGACGAATGTCCACTTTCCCTTTTTGGTCGCGCAAGTCTAAAATGAACAGACTTAAGCCTTCCGTTTTCTTTTTCACTTGATCCTTCGGTGTCGTCCGGGCGAGCACCATCATCAAATCCGAATGCTTGGCCCGGGAGATCCAAATTTTTTGTCCCCGCAGGATATATTTGTCGCCTTTGCGCTCCGCAAACGTATCGATGTTTGTCGTATCCGAACCCGCACCGGGTTCTGTAATCCCAAATGCCTGCAAACGAATTTTTCCAGTGGCAATCAGCGGCAGCCACTTTTGTTTTTGTGCCTCGCTGCCATGTCTCAAGAGCGCGCCCATGGTATACATTTGCGCGTGCCCGGCCGCCGCGTTGCCGCCAGAACGGTTAATTTCTTCCAGTACAATGGCCGCTTCCGTAATCCCAAGCCCGGCCCCGCCGTACTCTTCCGGAATCAAAATAGACAACCATCCGGCCTCGGTCAATGCTTGAATAAACTCGGTCGGATACTCATGGTGTTCATCTAATTTCTTCCAATACTCTTCCGGAAATCTGGCGCACAAATTCCGGATGCTTTCCCGGATTAATTGATGTTGTTCTGTTTCTGCCGTCATCACGTTCCGGTCCTCCTTTTTCTCTGTAATGGTCTCAAGCAGTTGATCCCCCCTTGCCGACACTTTTCATGCAATATCTATGCCAATCGTCCGCGAAGAATGGCCAACGATTTCGGACAAAAACGGTTCATATTTTAAACGTATCATCCATTAAGTTCGTATTATGAACAATTGTACGGTCCAAATTTTTAACCGTCGGGATTGCGCAACACACGGAACAACTCAGACACCCGCGGCACACGATCCAACTCCAGCAAAAACGATTGCACCCGCTCGATCTGCCGGACGTCCCACACGCTTTCGGCGCAATTTCGGAATTTATCGACCAGCGCTTGTAAACTCATGGGGTTTTTCGGACTTCCTGAAGGAAAGTCGATCCGTTCCCGATAGACGCGTCCATCCTTTAAATGAACCGTCATCTTCACCGGCGATTGGGTAATGTCCAACAGTTCGAATTCTTCATCCACAAAGACATTCACTTTTTCCATCAATGCCCGCAATCCCGGATCCCGGATTTTCCGCTCGGTGAACGTATCCAAATCCACTTTCCGATCCCGCATTGCCGCCGCGACAACAAAAGGCATGCTGAACTTCCCTTCGACGGGAGCTTTCGGTCGCGGATGGATGAGCATGAGCGGCACGACCGGACTGGCACCCACATCCACGCGCACAATCTCTTCCACATTCACCGCATGCGTCCGGACCAATGCCAACGCCGCATCAATGGCCGTGTGTGTCGCGGCACAGGAAGGATACGGCTTCACAAAAAAGCCCGGGCTTACCACGTCAAACGGCTTCCCGAACTGGAATTCCGGCGGCTCTTGAACCGCGTCCACATGCAAGTAATTGTTCAAATAACCCATGTTTCCGTCCAATGCATCGGGACTGGCCTGATAGCCTTCCCGGGCCAGCCATGCCGCCAGCAATCCGTTTCTGGCCGCCATGCCGGCATGGTACGGTTTCGTCATCGTCCCGAAATTCCGCCGCACCCCGCCGGCCGAAGACGCCGCGATGCCAAGCGCATGCACCATCTGGTCTTCATTCAATTTCAACAAATACCCTGCACCGGCGGCAGCCCCGAATATGCCCACGACACTCGTGGCATGCCAACCTTGTTCGTACAAGCGGGGATTCACCCACGCGCCGATTTTACAACTGACTTCCGTGCCGATGATATATGCCTTGATCAATTCCAATCCGCTGACATCCCATTTTTCCGCCACCGCCATGACCGCCGGCAATACCACGGCACTGGGATGGCCAATCAATCTCCACGAAGAGTCGTCATAATCCAACGCGTGACTCAAGACACCGTTGACAAACGCCGCTTGCGTCAACGAAACCGTCCTTGAGACGCCCGGTACGGTATAACGGCCCTGATCCTCGATCGCATCTAAAAAACGGAGCAAAACTTTGCCAATCGGATCTGTATGCCCGGCCAAAATGACACCCACGGTGTCCAAAATATGGCGTTTTGCCTGTTCGACGACATTTTCCGCAATCAAACGTTCAGCATGTTGGGTGACAAATCGTGCAATTTCACGCTGTACATTCACCTGGACCATCCTTTCGCAAATCCGTCATGCGCCATGCAAGCCGAATGCATCGATTTATCCGAATAACAGATTCGGCAAATATAGTGAGATTTGCGGGAAAATAATATACAAGATTTGGAACACGATCATGATGACAATAAACGGCACCACACCCTGAACCACCCGCCCGATCGGTTCTCTGGCGATTCCGCTGACGACAAACAGATTCAACCCCACTGGCGGAGTAATTTGCGCCAATTCCATGCTGATCGTCATCACAACGGCAAAATGAATCGGATCAATGCCGATCTCCCGCATGATCGGCAACAGGATCGGCAAGACGATTAAAATGATCGATGCGGCCTCCAAAAACATCCCCATGATGAAAAACATGACTAAAATAATCAGGTAAAACACCCACAACGATAAATCTTGCCCCGCAATCCACTCGGCTATGGCGTTGGGAACCCTTTCATTCGTCAAATACAGGCCAAACAAACTGGCCGCCGAGATGATCAGGTAAATCATCGACGTCGTCGAGACGGTCTCTTTTACCAGTTCATAAAATTCCTTCGTCTTTAACTCGCGATAAATAAAGATCGAAACAATCAACGCGTACACCGAAGCAATCACCGACGATTCGGTCGGTGTCGCCATACCGGTATAAATGGTTCCCAAAATAATCACAGGCAACAACAAGCCGGGAATGGCCTTAACCGTCGCATGCCATCTTTCTCGCCACGAATACTTCCGTCCGCCGCCATAATTGTTTCTTCTGGCGTAGACGACGGCCGTAACAATGAGCACCAACCCCATGATGATTCCAGGAATCATTCCGGCCGCAAACAGCTTCCCGATGGATTCTTCCGCCGTGACACCATAGAGCACCATCGGGATGCTCGGAGGGATGAGAATGCCGAGTGTGCCGGCAGCAGCCACCAGTCCCATGGCATATTTTTTGTCGTAACCAGCGCTGAGCATCCCCGGAATGGCAATGGCGCCAATCGCCGCCGCCGTCGCAGGACTGGAACCGGAGATGGAGGCAAAAATCATGCAAACCAAAACGGTCACGATGGACAAACCGCCGCGAAAATGCCCGATCCAGGCATTGGCAAACTCCATCAAATATTTGGCAATTCCGCCCCGGGCCATGATGACGCCGGAAAAAATAAACCCCGGAATGGCCATCAACGTGGGATTCAGCAATGCGGAGACCATTTTTTGCATCATGAAATACAAATTAAAGTCTCCTTGCAAAAAGAGGGCCAATAAGGTGGAAGCCACCATGGCAATGGCAATCGGAACATTCAATAACATGAGCACAATGAAAACGGCAAACAGCAGCGCGGTGTACATCACATACCTCCTATCTCACCTTCATGTCCCGGGCTCACTTGTTCTTGAAAAGATCATACAGCTCAAACAAAAAATTTCGTCCAAACACAATGCCCGATAACGGCGCGACAAGATACGGGAGCCAAAGCGGGATTTGCGCATTCAGGGACATTTGTCCCGTGGTGAGATATTTTTGTTCCAGGATCACGCCGCCATAGACGACAAACACACAAAAGCCTATACCCAGAAGATTCACAAAAAGTCCAACCATTTTTTTGAACGTAGGGTTCAACACGTCGTACAACATATGCACCCGGATATGTTTTCCCTCTCTTAAGGCCACTCCGGTTCCGAGAAGCGCCCCCCATACCACCAAATAACCCGCCACCTCATCGGCCCAGAAAATCGGTTTTTCTACGATATATCGGGCAATGACCCCGATGAACAACAACGCCAAACCGCCCACCAACAACACACCGCTCAACCAATCTTCCATCACGTCCAATACTTTCCGGATGGACACCGCCATTCCCTCCTTTTCACCCGCAACGCAAATTCGCCCGCAATGCAAACTAACAGGCGGCTTCCTTTTCGAGCATGCGAAAAGGAAGCCAGAACCACTCATTGCTGGTTTTGGTTCAAAGCCGTTTGGAACAAATCGCTGCCAATCCGTTTTTCCCATTCCGGATACATTTTTTCGACAGCGGCACGAAATGCATTTCTTTGTTCATCCGTCAGTTCGATCAGTTGTACTTTGGGAGCCGACTTCACTTCTTCCATGTAAGCGGAATCGGTTTCAGCAACTAATTGAACCGAATATTCTTGCGCTTTCTTTATCGCGTCCCGAATAATATTTTGCTGCTCCTCCGTCAAGCTGTCCCAAAATTGCTTATTCGTACTAATCGTGTAATCGAACCGGCCATGGTTCGTGATTGTAATGTAAGGGGCTACTTCATAAAACTTTTGAGTCGCAATATTGGACCAACTATTTTCCGAACCGTCAATGGTCCCTTGCTGCAGCGCGGTATATACTTCGGCGAATGGAATGGAAACGTTGGTTGCGCCCAACACCTCGTATTGTTCGGTCAGAATCCCTCCGGCAGCAGCTCTGAATTTCATGCCTTTCATTTGCTCCGGTGAAGTAATGGGTACCTTAGAATTAAACAATTGTTTAAATCCACTCGAGAGAAAACCTAAACCAACCAAACCTTTGGATTCCAAAGATGCGAGCATCGCTTGTCCGCCGTTCGGATCATTCCAAAAATTGACTACATCCTCTTCACTTTTAAAAAGGAAAGGAACATCAAAAATTTGAAAACTCGGATCAAGTTGGACGTATTTCGTAGATGAAGGAGCGATAAATTGAACATTATTGGCCAAAAGAGCTTCAAACTCATCGGCATCGCCATATAATTGAGAATTTGGAAACACTTGTACTTCCATCGTTCCATTGCTGTTCTTTTCGACTTCTTCTTTAAACAATTCAATGGCTTTGCCTTTGGGCGTATCCGGACTTACGACATGCGAAAACTTCATGACAATTTTTTTACTTTGTTGAGCTTCGTTACCTTCTCCTGATGCAGCCGTTTCAGTTGAATTATTCCCACAAGCAGCAACAACAAAGACAAGCAAAACGACAAACAATAAGTTAAGCGGTTTCAAGAAACGCCTCATCGCATATTTCCCCCTTTGGATAGTTTCATACTGAACTATTCGCTTGAAATTAAAATTAATCTAAAGAATTTTTCACACATCATTCCCTCCTTTCTATAGGCAAAAAACTATAATTTAACATAGCAATTATTATGCCAATAAAATCAGGCAATCATCCTTTCTATTCACAACATAATTTTTAAACCAAGATGAATGATTTTGTTCATATTATAAACATAGTGGTCCATATAATTTACTTGGTACATTTTATAAACATTGTAAAAATCAATTGCTATTGTTTGTTATGAAAAATAATATTAGATTCTATTCGCCTTCTAGTCCCACGCTGCATCAACGGCTAGGCCGAGCAGCGGAACAAAATCAGCGAAATGGAAGGGATTTCTCACACCGATCAAGGTGTCGATGGCTATTCACCGATCTTCGCCTACCGCTCAAAAGGCTCTTTTGCATGCCCAAAAAAAAATCAAGCCTGGCTCGAATAATAAGCACAAGGGTTGCCGGATCGATGAAGGGTACTGGGATTCATCCCTAACACATTTGATATAATGAGGCTAATGGATTTACGCTTTTCCTGAATTAGAACGAATTTCGTTTCTCTTTTGAATTCAGTATGTTAAGTGCGTTCAAATTTGTGCATTCAACATGCGAGGTGATAACCGTGCCAATCAACTGGCAACAGGAAGTGGAAAAGCGAAAAGAGGAGCTCTTGGAAACGGCGCTGCAATTTCTCTCCATCCCCAGCGTCAAGGACGAAGAGCGCGCCGCGCCTGGAGCGCCTTTTGGCCCCGAAATTCAGCAAGCGATGCAATTCATCCTGGACGAATGCCAAAAGATGGGTCTTGTCACCCGAAACCTGGACGGTTATGCCGCTCATGCCGAGATGGGGCAGGGAAAGGAACTGGTCGGCGTTCTCTGTCACACGGACGTCGTCCCGCCCGGCGAAGGTTGGACCACTCCTCCTTTTCAACCCACCCTGCGTGATGGCAAACTTTACGCCCGCGGCGCCCTGGATGACAAGGGACCGACCATTGCGGCCCTGTACGCATTCAAGATCATCAAAGAGCTGGGGCTTCCCCTGTCCCGTCGTGTCCGTCTGATTCTCGGCGGAGACGAGGAGAGTGGCTGGCGCTGCATGGAACGCTATTTTGCCGAGGAAGAAATGCCGACTTTCGGTTTTGCCCCCGACGCCACGTTTCCTATGATCGCCGCCGAAAAGGGGATTCTCGACCTTTATCTGCAATACAACCCGGACTCTGTTGAAATCCCCCGTCTGCCTGGCGACGGAACAACCGACACGGAAACCTCTGTGGCGGCACAGTTGACAGGAAGACAATCCATTGGACAATCCATGGAGCAACCCTGGGAAAAGAAACTTACCGCGGAGCAACCCATATTGAAACTTAAAGCGTTTCAGGCTGGCCAGCGTTTGAACATGGTTCCCGCTGCGGCCACAGCCCGTATCGCCGGCCCCCCATTGGAGCTGAACCGCCTCATGAAGCGGTTTGAAACGGACATCGCCAATCTCGGAAAAGGGGAAGCCAAACTGGAAGAAGGCCTCCTGTCACTGACCTGCTTCGGGAAAGCCGCCCATGGCATGGAGCCAGACAAGGGGATCAATGCCGGTCTGATGCTGGCCCACTTTCTGAGGCGCGAACCGTTTGGAAAAAAAGATTCCCTCTTCCTCGAGGCCCTGGTGAAAGGTTTTTACGGCGACTTCCACGGAAGCAGCCTGGGCATCGCCTATGCAGATGCGATCACCGGTCCTCTCACCGTCAACCTGGGGTTGATTCAGTACAGGCATGAAGACGGCCGACCGCCGGAGGGGCGGCTGGGCATGACGGTCCGCTATCCGGTGACCACCCAGTTTGACCGGATGATGGAGAACCTTCGCACTTCTGCGGCAAAATGGAGTTTGCACATCGCATCCTTTACCAACAAGGAGCCTCATCACGTAGATACCGAGCACTTTCTGGTCAAAACCCTGCGGCGCGTCTACGAGGAACACACGGGCCTTGACAGCACGCCGATGTCCATCGGCGGCGGCACCTATGCCCGTACGCTGAAAGCAGGCGTCGCCTTCGGACCGCTTTTCCCTGGCAGGGAAGAGACGGCACATCAAGTGGACGAACACATTCACGTCGAGGATCTCCTCAAGGCGACCGCCATTTATGCCCACGCCGTCTACGAGCTGGCCCGTTGAGCCCTGTCTATTGAGCCTCTGCCCATTGAAACCCGTTGAGCGTTCATCATTCGTTCAAAAATATTCAATCAAAGAACCCCTCTCGTATAGCCCAGAGAGGGGTTTTCCGATGTTTTGATCGAGTGAAGCACATCACGGACAGCAAAACGTGTTCATACCTGATGAAGCGCGTCATACGCGGCCCGGATCGCTTGCAAATCTTCCCAGGCTTCCGCCTTTTTGGCCGGATTCCGCAACAGATAAGCCGGATGATAAGTGGCTATCATTTTCACTTCGCCGCGCTCCACCCACTGGCCGCGAATCTGGGTAATGCGGGCCTTTGGGTCAATGATGGCACGTGTAGCGGCGGCCCCCAGCGTCACCAGAATGCGGGGACGAATGATGGCAAACTGTTGCCTGAGGATAGGAATACAGGCGGCCATTTCCTCATCCGTTGGCGTCCGGTTTCCTGGCGGACGGCATTTTACAATATTTGTGATGTACACATCCTCCCGCCGCAAATGGATGGCCGCCAGCATCCTGGTTAACAACTGTCCTGCACGCCCGACAAACGGCTTGCCTTGCAAGTCTTCCTGTTCACCTGGACCCTCCCCGACCAACATCAGCGGCGAATCGGGGTTGCCATGTCCAAACACCACTTGCGTTCTTCGCTGGTGCAATGGACAACGCGTACACTGCTGATAGTAACGGGCCAGCATCTGTAATTGTTCCTGTTTGCTCCGCCCTTCCTGCATGTTCAGTCCTCTCCACGTTCACTTCCGGATCATTTTTACCTTAACCTTACCCATCATTTATTCCGGCGTAAAATTCATCTCATCAACAACTTGATTATACCAAAATTAAAAACGCGACTCCTCATTGGATCAGACAATGAGAAACCGCGTTAAAAACAAGTATGTATCCTGATATTCTCCCTTGAGATCCCAAACCTGTTTCTAAGCACTTATTTTTCGAGCTACTTCCACGGATTAGATCTATGGTTTGGGAAGGGAATATCATGGTGCCGAAGGTGGGAGTCGAACCCACATGGTCAAAGACCACACGATTTTGAGTCGTGCGCGTCTGCCAATTCCGCCACTTCGGCACGATCAATCATCTTTCCCTGGTACAAGCCCCGTGACAAAAACCATATTATCAAATTGTGTATTCAGTCGTCAAGAGATATCGGCTCTAAGTTACTGTCAATATCTCATTGGCTCTACCCTTCATTTTTTCTTTGCAATTTTTTCTGTACAATTTTTCCAAGAAATTCCCTTTCATTCCCTTTCATATCCTAGCCATCTCGTCCATTCCGTCAAGGGCAAAGGCTTCGCC
>CAMTVR010000010.1:0-134159 GCA_947085265.1 uncultured Bacillus sp.
AATATTGAAACGACTGCAAACCTTGATAGGTACTATCCAGCGCCTCTCACCGGAACAACAACAACTGTTCTTCTCCTGGGTTACGTGGATCTTAGGGTCCCGCCTCCCGCCATCGGAACAGAAAACTGTGGAAGAACTTGTAAACACTATAAAAGTGAAAGGGGTGACCGACATGCAAACGAACATTGAACGGATCCTCGACGAAGCCCTGCATCAAAAGTTGGGAGAAGGCATTGAAAAAGGCATTGAAAAAGGCATTGCCATCGGAAAGGAAGCCGTCGTCAAAAAGTTGCTATTGAAAGGCCTGGACATCCCCTTCATCGCTGATGCCACCGACTTGACGGAAGAAGAAATCGAACAAATCAAACGGGGATTGCGGAAACAGTGATTCCCCTGTATTCAATTCCAGTCAATCTTAAAGGGTGCTTCCATTGACGCACCCTTCACATTTGTGGAACTTCTATCCTATGAAAAACTTTTGACTCATCGCTTCATCAATGATACGCTCAATGTTCGTTTTTTCAACATCAGCCCCACTCTCCGCGACCGGACGACCAGGTCATCCCGCTGGTTGTATCCGCGGTGCTCAAACCAGACGATCCCCGCATTCGGATATTTCTTGGATTCCCGCTTGTTGATCACTTCCGTCTCGCCCCGCAAGGTGTCTCCGATCCTCACCGGCGCAGTGAAAACGGTTTGGGCCGATTTTTTTAAACCGTCCAGATCATGCACATCCTGCCAGACCCCCACCAGCGGACGGACACTAGCCGCACGGGCAGCCAATACCACCTTGGAACGGATATACAACGTTTCCAAGCCTTCCGGTGTCCATTGAAAGCCTATTTCCCTTGCTCCGTCCCCGTTTTTTGCATGGACGGCCACAATGGCCACCACCCGCTCGCAACAGGCAATCTCATAAGCCAACATCATGGAACGGGCCGTCTCAAGGGTGGGGATCAGCGCAATGGAACCCGGCTCAACACCATTTTCTTGTTCAATTTGCGTCAGATACTCATTGATCTTTTTCACATCCTCCGGGCCATACGGTTTTGGAATGACCAAGCCCTCCAGCTCCGGAAGCACGACGGCTTTCAAATCTTCTTCATCCGGCCCGCCATCACGGTTGATCCGCACGTAGACGCGCTGTCCCTTCTTCTGCAGGGCTGGAATGGCCGCCGCCACATGGCTGCGCGCCTCTGCCTTCAACTGTGGCGGGACACTGTCCTCCAAATCCAAAATAACGACGTCCGCGCCGTAATCGGCTGACTTGGCGATCCACTCTGGCTTGGAACCTGGCACAAACAGCAGGGTACGAAACAGTTTCATCACATCCATCACGCTCTTTTCCATCACATGTTCATCGACCTTAACTTTCTTTTCTTCATTTGTTTATCTGCCGGTCCTTTTTTCAGGGTTCTGGCCCAGATTCCCGTTCTTTCCTTACCTTAAAATGGTTGAGATCATGACATATCCAAAGCAGGATTGAGGGTCACACCCTCATGAATCAATTGCCGAATCTCCTCTTCCTGGAGGCCAAATTCCCGCAAAACCTCCACACTGTGTTCGCCAAGCCGTGGGGCCAGGCGCTGCGTGTGGGCAGGCGTCCGGGAAAAGCGGACCGGAAAACCGATATGGAGGATGGTCCCTTCTGTGGAATGCTCCACCTGTTCAAAAAAGCCGATCTCCCGAAGGTGCGGATCTTCGAGCAACCCTTCCACATCATGCAGAGGCGCTACCGGTATATCCGCTTTTTCCAACAGGTCCATCCACTCATGGGTGGTTTTCGTCCGCAAGGCCTCCTCCACCAATCGGTACAATTCATGAATGTGCTCAGTCCTTGCCTGCAGGTCTTTAAACCGCTCATCCTCCAGCAATTCCGGTTTTCCAATCATGGTAAAAAAAGACTTCCAGTGCTTGTCTTTGTACACCAGCACACTGATGTACCCATCCTTTGTCCGGTACGGTTTACGGAAAACCGATGTGGCCCGCGGATAGTAGGCCTGACCCAACGGCGGTTGGAAGGTCAGCCCGTACAGATGCTCCAGCAAATTAAAGGAGACCATCGTTTCAAACATGGACACTTCCACCTCCTGGCCCTCTCCTGTCCTCTCCCGGTGGAACAGTGCTGCCAAAACGGCATATAGAGCTGTCAGGCCGGTCGTCTTGTCCGCCACCACGCCCGCCACATAACGGGGTTCGCCCGTCATCTGACCCTGCGCCGCGGCAAGACCCGAGATCCCCTGGATGATGTCATCGTAAGCCGGCCAGGTGCCGTAAGGGCCTTCCTTGCGAAACCCGTAAGCCCCGCAATAAATCAATGTTGGGTTCTCTTTTGACAATTCCTGGTAAGTCAGTCCCAGTTTTTCCATCGCATTCGGGCGCAGGGAATGGATAAACACATCGCTCTGCCGGATCATTTTCAGCAGGACTTCCCGGCCTTGCGGATGCTTCAGATTCAAAACCACGCTTCGCTTGTTTCGGTTGCCGTTGAGAAAAACACTGCCCATGCCAGCACTTCTGGACGGGCCGACGTAACGCATCGTGTCCCCCTCAGGGCTTTCCACCTTGATCACGTCGGCTCCCAGATCTCCCAAAATCATCGTGCAGTAAGGCCCCATCAGTACAGAGGTCAGATCAATCACGCGAATGCCTGACAGCGCTCCCAAGAGATCAGTACACTCCCTTCTTTCACGAAGCCAGCAACTCCGAACAGACTACAGGTCGTTGAAACGTCTATGTGGTTTTAGCGGCGCATATATCAACACAAAACGCAACTTTCCTGGACCTATATTTTTGACATCATGTATCGCCTTTTTGGGAATCCATACAGCATGGCCAGCGGTTAACTCTGCTTCTTCCCCATCGACCTTGATCAACATTCTTCCTTCCAAAATAAACATCACTTGCTCCATATCATCATGAAAATGCGGGAGCGCTGAACCCCCTTCTTCCATTTCGCCAATGATCAACTCGACATTGTCGATGCCATCTATCAAACTGACCAATTTCCGATTGCATGTCCCTGTGTGACCAGCTGGGACATACGATTCAACTTCACTCATGTGTCTCCAATAGCTCATCCTCTTTTACCCCTTCCTCATCATGATTTTATGAAACCTTTAACACGAACCTTTTGTTTATTACATATCATGCGAGAATACCGGCGGGATAACAGCTTACATCAAACCCGGAAGCCATGTGGATAAAAATGGGAAGAAAACCAGCATCAACAAAACTAGCAAATCCGTCACGACAAACCAAAACACACCGCGAAACGCCGTTACGGTTTTTTCACCTGCCGCCCCCGCTGCGACAAATACATTCATTCCTACAGGTGGTGTAACGAGTCCAATTTCAGCCGTTTTCGTCACAATAATCCCAAACCACACGGGATCAAAACCTAACGACATGATGAGAGGAAATGTAAACGGCAATGTCAGAATCAGAATCGCAAGCTGATCTAGAAACATGCCAAGAACAATGTACAACAACAAAACCACGCCAAGGATGACCCATCTCGATACGCCCGAATCTTGCACGAATTGCACCACATCTTGTGTCACTTGTGTCGCTGTCAGGTAATACCCAAAAATCATCGCGCCGATCACGATGGTCAAAATCATTGTCGTAGATTTCAATGTCTGCGCTAATGCGTGCACCACCCTTTTCATGTTCAGCTTGCGCATCATCAGCGCGATGAGGAAAGCAGAACTTGCACCCAACGCCCCCGCCTCAGTCGGGGTCACAATGCCGAAATAGATGGATCCAATGACACCGGCGACAATCAAGAGCATGGGCCAGACTCCGCTCAACGATTGCACCCTTTCCACCCAACGAAGGGACGGCATTCATTCTCGGCGCTATCTCAGGATTTCTTTTCGTCCAAATCACGATCGTCAATATATAACCGAGCATCGTCAAAAGACCCGGAATGATTCCAGCAATAAACAGAGACCCGATTCCTGTTTCTGTCAATATTCCATACATGATCAGGACAATGCTTGGCGGGATCATGATCGAAAGCGTCCCCGCGATACTAACCGTTCCCAAAGCAAACTCTGCTCGGTATCCATATCGCTTCATTTCAGGGACAGCGGCCGTAGACAAGGTCGCAGCAGAAGCCGTACTGGACCCGGAAACCGCAGCCAATCCCGCTCCAGACATGACCGTCGCGATCCCAAGCCCTCCCGGCAAATGTCCTAACCACTTGTGCGCCACCCGGAACACGTCTTTTGTCACACCACCGGCCGTCATTAACTCTGCCATCAAAATGTACATTGGCACAGTAACGAGCAAAAAATTCGCAATACTCTCGTGAGGCGTCGTTTTCGACACCCCAAATAACATATCCCAGCCACCAACCATCCAAAGACCGATCATCCCCGACACACCCAATGCAAATGCAATGGGCATCCCAAAAGCAAGAAAACAAAACAAAAGAATGATTGGCACAATGACTTCCATCGGGACGGAAAAACTCCTTTCTCATGATAGGCATATCCATATAGGCATATCTGTCAATGACGTACCGGCAATGAATCGTCTGATTGATTCGTCCCGTTGCATGGATACACAATCTCTATGAGTAAACGGATACAAAAGAGAAAGGCACCCACGGGGATACAAATGTAAGACAGCCACATGGGCCAGGAAATGAGACCCATTGTCGTATACTTTTTCTCCCAGGCTTCGATCGTCACCCACATTCCCTGATATCCCAATATCAACATCATGATCGCTCCAAACAATAAAAATACTGTCTGAAAAAACGCCACAAGCCTTGTGGGTAAGTGATTTGTAATGAGATCGATCTTGATGTGCCCCTTCAATCGCATGACATAACTCATGCTCAAAAACACAGTCATGACCATGAGATAATTTGTTGTAAATTCAAAGGCACCTACAATCGGCTGATGGAGCAAATAACGGCATATTGCGTCAGCCGTCGTCAACAGCATCATCGCAAACACTGAGATTTGAGATAATCGAAACATCGCGCTTTCTAACCGATTAAAATATGTTAAGATGAACGACATCTTCATCACCTGGAAAATGTATCGCACTTGTGATTCAAGTAACCGGAATCACAAGTGCAATCTTTTATATTCACTCTGAAAATTCCTCATTATATTTTGTAAAGAGATTCATTATATCAGTTCCCGGAAGTCCTTTCTCATCCATTGACTTTATCCACTCCTGATTCAAACGATCCAGCTTTTCCTTCCAACGCGCAAATTCTTCGCCAGAGATTTCATAAAATTGAATCCCTTGTTCCTGATACTGGTTCATCAATTCTTCTTCATGTTTCATCACGCTTTCCGGAAAAACCTCGGCCACTTCCTTGCTTGCCTGAAGAACAATTTGACGGACATCTTCCGGCCAATGTTCCCATACACTTTCATTGACGGCATAAATCACGCCAAAAGAAGACAGGTTAGCATTGACCGAAGCATACTTGGCTATTTTATCCACTTGGTATCCAGGCCAACTAAACAATGAAAGCAACGAACCGTCGATGGTCCCCCGTTCCCAAGAGGTGTATATTTCCGGCGCCGGCACTGACACGGGCGTTCCGCCCAATTCTTTGACGATCTGATCCTGCATTCCTCCACCCGTCCTGATTTTCAACCCTTTAAAATCATCCATTGTCTTAACCGGTCGGGCGGACGTCACAATCTGATAAGGGTTCAACGCGACGGCCCATAAAGGTTTGATCCCATGCGGTTTGTATTCGATTTCATACAAATCTTCAGTCACCAGTTTGTGATACGCCTTTGTGCCGCTGGCAGCATCTTTGACCATGCCGGGATTGCCGACGATCGAGCTCAACGGCAATTTATCGGTATAGTACAAGGACCCCAGATAAACGACATCGGCCACCCGGTTTTTCACGACATCCAACAAGCTGGCGGCTTTTCCCAGCTGCTCCGCCGGATAATATTCAACCTCTATCTTCCCCCCGCCAAGCTCTTCGATCCTTTTGATCCACACCTGTGTGCCAAAATTTGAAATGGGATTTGTATTCGGGAAAGAGTCGGCGATTTTGATGACCGTCACTTGATCCTTTTCCGCATCTCTCGCAGCACCGCCCGTATTTCCTCCGGATTGCTCACTGCCGCCTGTTTCAGTAGACCCGCAAGCCGCCAATGAAAACAGCATGATGCCAGTCAGCAACGCCAATAAAGAACGCTTGGCCATTTTTTTCATTCTCTGTTACCCCCTTTTTGGAAACGCTGTCGTTTTTTCCGCAAGAAGCAAGAATGATCGCTAGTATGAACGCGGCAAGCCCAGCACATGTTGAGCAATGTAATTCTTGATCATTTCATTGGTAATCGGCGCGATTCTCGGCAGACGGATCTGGCGGTAAATCCGCTCGATGTTGTACTCCCGCGCGTAAGCATATCCGCCGAACGTCTGAAAGGCCACGTCAACGGCATTAAACCCGGCTTCCGACGCCCGGAGCTTTGCCATGTTCGCCTCGGCGCCACAGGGTTTGCCTTGGTCATACAACCATGCCGCGTGGTAGACAAGCATTTCGGCCGCTTTCAACTGCGAATAGGCATCGGCCAGCGGAAACTGAATACCTTGATTGCTGCCAATCGGCCTGCCGAACACAACCCGCTCTTTGGCGTATTTCACGGCCCTCTCAAGCGCGCCATACCCCATTCCCAGCGCTTCGGCCGCAATCAGGATCCGTTCCGGGTTCAGCCCATCCAGCAAGTAATAAAACCCTTTTCCCTCTTCCCCGATCCGATCAAAGGCATCGACCTTAAGATCTTCAATGAACAGCTCATTCGTATCCACGCCATTGCGCCCCATTTTCTCAATTTCCCGAATGATGATCGCGTTCCGATCCATCGGCGCAAAAAACAGCGTCATGCCATCCGTTTTCTTTTGCACTTCCTCATAAGGGGTCGTCCGGGTCAAAAGCAGGATCCGGTCGGCCATTTGCGCTTTGGTGATAAACACCTTGTGGCCATTGATCCGATAGTGATTTCCGTCCCGCTTCGCAAAAGTGGTAATCCGCGTGGTGTCCGTTCCCGCATTCGGTTCCGTGACGCCAAAACACACGTGCAGCTTTCCGCTGGCCACATCTGGCAAGTAGGCTTCACATTGTTCCTTGGTCCCGTGATAGAACAACGGATTGGCCCCGAAGATTGAAAGGTGCAAGGCGGATGAACCGTCCATGCCCGCGGCCGATCGGGCCACTTCCTGCAAGATAATCGCCGCCTCTGTCACCCCCAGGCCGCTTCCGCCAAACTCCTCCGAAATCATGACCCCCATAAACCCGGCATCGGCGCACACATTCCAAAACTCGATGGGAAAACGTTTGTGTTGATCGATCTCCCGCCAGTACTCATCGTCAAACTGCCGGCACACATCCTGTGCAGTTTTTCTCAGCAATTCCTGCTCTTTCGTCCATTCAAACGCCACAGACAAACCTCCCTCACTCGGAACAATTACACCATGATGTTTTCACGGAACAACAACATTCACCGTATCTGTCTTTTTCTAGACTTCACTCATCTGATTTGTTAAGCTAAAATTGGGTTTAATGTGTGAGGGCGCGTCAAAAACGGGAAATAATGAACGCGCCTTCATTTTTGTGATTCCTAGTTGAGCAATTCTTTTTGCTGTTTTTACATGCACTGGCAAAAAATTAACTTAAGAATTGCCTGTCATTTAAACGAAACAATCTCCACTCCTTTCAATTTGAAGTAAAGGTTGACACCCAACTATTATAATATGTTCATTTATGAACATTGTCAATGTATTTTTCCTGAATGAACAACGATTTTTTGATCCACTTATATTCCATTTTGCTTTTGTTCTTCAATTTTAGAGGTGAATGTGTATGTCAGATTTACAACGTATCATTGGAAATCGCATCAAATCGAGGCGACATCAGTTAGGACTTACACTAGAAGAAATCGATAAGAGAACTGGGATCAGACATGGGACTCTGAGCAAAATTGAGCGGGGACAAATCAATGTGTCGGCCGAAAAACTGTATAAAATCAGCCAAGCATTGGATGTGACCGTCGATTGGTTGATTACAGGCAGCGATCCGCAGATGAAAATTCACGAGGCTCCAGATACGATATATAACTCTGACGACCCTATTCTAGTAGAGTCCATATTAAAGAGCATGAAAGATTTACCAAAAGAGGATTTGCAGCTGCTGGATACATTGGTGAGGAAATTATTAATAGCGGAAGAGTATATGAAGAGTGAAAAAGAGGATAAGAAAGAATAGTGATGTGACAAAATGGTCATTCAACCACGATTAAAGATTATGAACTTTTTAGAATTCGACATGATTTATTCATTGACTTTTCCCTTTTCCTTCAGGAGCTCATTCCCCGCGTTCTCCCCTGCCGAAACTCCTCTTCCGTGTACTCTATCCACGGCATCTTCTGTTCTTTCAAAATGTCGATAAAGTCACCTAGTGACTTTCCTGCGAGTTCAGCGGAACGAGCTAACGCCACCACTTTTCCAACAAAAAGGCCGACGGCTAACGATACGTTATCATCTAGGTTGTCTCCTAATCCCATTCGTTCAGCAACGGAATAAATTCTTTCGGTATCCAAATTGGAATGGTAGACAGTCGTTCCATGTGAACTGTCCACTTTATACAACACATCTGGACACTTGTCCCAAATGGCGACGAAAATAGATTGACAAATTTCTGCCTCGGATCCAGAAATCTACATTGTTGCTATTTTCCCACTATGTTAAGCTTGATAAAGGTTACCGGAAAATTGATGGCAATCCCTGAAACGGCATCCAGTTGATGCAAAATCTTACGCATCGTGTCGTTTTAAGGTCAGAGTACAACCATTCGATGGGAGAAGGAGCTGGGGAAGATGCAAGCATCACGTCCACATCCGCATGCAGATGGCGGCACAAACGTCTTGCGCCGCCTCATCATCATGGTGCTGACTTGTCTTCTGACTGCCGGAGGGATGGCATTTGAACCTCCCGGCATGTCACGAGTAACCGCCCAGGAAAAAGATTCCATCTCAGAGGCGACGATCCAGCAGGAACAATTGCTGCAACAAAAAGATGGAAGCTGGTTGATGACCGGACGCCAGGGCCGTCTCTCCATCCAATGGCCATCCGATGCGGCCAGCCTGCGGATCACGCTGCCTGCAGGAGGGCCGCTGTTAAACATCTCTGATGGATTTGAGGCAGTGATCACATCCACTGGACCGAAGGAAGTCACCCAGGAGATCCGCCCGCTTCCTGCAACCCGGCCGAAAACACTCCACCTTGAACTGTATGCCGAACCCGGCCTTACCAGCCAGCCTCTGATCAAAGAGATGGTGTTGGAGGAAAAAACGTCCGCATCCAGTCCCCGGATACAGGCGTTTGACACCACAGGCACAGAACGGCCGCCGGTCGTCATCACCGGCGGCGGCTACGGGCACCGGGTCGGCATGTCCCAATGGGGCGCCCAAGGACTGGCCCTGCAGGGCGTCAGCTACAAAAACATCATCAAGCACTACTTTCCCGGCAGTGATGTGGTGAAACGGTACGATGACACCGCGCAAACGGTTCGGGTCTCCCTGCAGAGCCTGAAAGACTTTCGCAACAGTTGGACAAACATCGAGGAAAAAACCACCTGGACCCTAATCGCCCCAAGCGGAGCCGAAATTCAGGACGCGAACGGCAAATCGCTGGCCACCCTGCAGGCGGGACAAATGTACAATCTCAGTTATCTGAAAGACATCGGCTATCAGTTTGCGTTGGTGACAGCAGGCCAAAACACCGGAACTTCCGGTAGCCCAAGCAGCATTCAGGTCAATCAGACAACACTCCTGCTCAAGCCAATGTCCGGCAGTTATATCGAACTTTGGGTCACGGCCGTTCATCCGAAGCAACCAGCAGCAGGGAGCGTTGACGCAAAGCGCTTCTACGAAGGTACCCTGGAACTGAAAGCGACCCTGATCCAGGGGTCAGATCGGGGAGAAATCAGCTTCACCAACCTAGTCAACCTGCGCCAGTACCTCATCGGCGTCGTGCCGCGGGAGTCCCTTGCCTCCTGGTCGGAAAGCGCCTTACGCGCCCAGGCAGTCGCAGCCCGTACCTATGCCGCGCGGAAAGGGTTCGGCCTTGACAAGCTGTTGGTGGATACCACCAGCGACCAAGTGTTTGGCGGCAAATACGGCATTCACTCCATCCAACAGCCGTATGCAACCAAAATCGACAATGTGGTCGCTTCGACAAATGGCGAAGTGGCGCTGAACAACAACCAACTCGTCACAACCACTTACAGCTCTTCCAATGGCGGCTGGATTGAAAGCAACGATGCCGTCTGGTCCAGCAGCCCCGTCTCTTACCTGCAAGCCCGCAAAGACCAATACAAGCTGCCGAGCGGCAAGACCATTGTGCCGGAAGAGGTGGCCACCTACAACTCACAGACAAAACAATACGGGCCTCACAGCCGTTACCGCTGGGAGGTCAAACTTGACCCATTAGTGATAGAATCCAAGTGGCCCGAAATCGGGACATTCCAGAAGCTGGTGGTGGTCAAACGCACCCCCGGCATGGGCGCAGCCGAAGTAGAACTCACTGGGACAAAAGGCAAACTCACGGTCTCGGGGACAGTTTTCCGCAGCAAAATCGGCAACAGCGTCCTCTACTCGACGCTGATCGTGCCACCTGTGTACAGCAATGAACTAGCCGGCGCCGACCGTTACGAAACCAGCGTAGCCATTGCCCGCCAAGGCTGGCCCAACGGCGCCGCTACGGTGGTTCTCGCCCGCGGGGATCTCACGGTCGACGCGCTGGCCGGCAGCGTCCTGGCAAAGCAGCATGACGCGCCGTTGCTGTTGACCCAACCGGACAGCCTGCCGGATATAGTCAAGGAAGAAATTGCGCGCCTCATGCCTCAGACCGTCTACCTGTTGGGCAGCCAGGTGGCGATTTCCACGGCCATTGAGGACCAATTGAAAGCGGCCGGTTATACGGTGATCCGGCTGGCCGGCGCAAATCGCGTCGAAACGGCCTTGGCCGTAGCAGGAGCGATTCAGGAAAAGGCTGGCACCCCCGTACGGGAACTGTTTATCGCCACGGGTGATGAGAAATCGCCTGACGCGCTGGCCATCGGACCTTACGCGGCCAGCCGGCAAATCCCGATCCTGTTGCAACAGGGCACTTCGCTCCACCCAGCCATTCTCTCCTATCTGGAGAAGCATCCGGTGGAGAAAGTGACGCTGGTCGGCGGTGAAGTGGCCATCCCGAAAACGGTGGAAGAAGCATTGAAAAACAAGATCCCTGCCGTCACCCGGATCAACGGTAGCGACCGCTATCACACCAGCACCCTGATCGCAAAAACTTATCAACTGCCGACGACGCAGCTTTACTTTGCCCGCGGTGATCTGTTCGCCGATGCGCTGGCCGGAACCGCGCTGGCGGCGAAAATACCGGCGCCCATCATTCTCGTCAAAAACCAAGAAGTCCCGGCAGCGGTTCAACAGTGGCTTAGCCAGGAGGTCACAACGGTTGGACAGTTCACCTATCTTGGCGGATCGCAAGCCATTAGCCCATCCGTACGACAATCATTGGAAAAAATCACTCTGAGTATCACCAAATAAAGAAACCGCAAAAACAAAAGACAACAGGCCAACCGAAAACTAAGGAAAAAGAAACGGATACTCAGATGCATTAATAGACAAAAATATCAGAGTCAAAAAACCGGAGACAAAAAGACCGGGCGAGAAATCTTCCGCCCGGTCTTTTTTATCCGTCCACCCTGAGTCCATTTTCACCTTGGAGGAATCCCCCACGCCTTGGCCACCCCGTCGGCGATCGCCCGCGCTAGCTGCTCGCGAAACTGCGGATTGGCCAGCTTGGACGCGTCCTCGGGATTGCTGATAAACAGGTTCTCCAGCAGCAACGATGGCATCTTGGTTTCCCGCAGTACATAGAAATTGTCCCGTTTCATATTCCGATCCTTAAACTTCATCTGCTGAACGATGTAAGGATGAATCACCTGCTGCTTGGCCAGTGAGGTGGCACAACAGCCCGGCTTATTGTAAACATAACTTTCAAATCCATCTGCGGCCAGATTAGAAGAAGAGTTGATATGAATCGACAGGAAAAAATCGGCCGGCCACTCGTTGGCCATCTGGGTTCTTTGCGAGAGACTCAGGTAGACATCCTCTTCCCGTGTCATCCTCACGTGAACATCCAGATACCGGTTGTTCAGGTGCTGCTTGACCCGTCTGGCAATATCCAAGGTCAGGTCTTTCTCTTGCAACCCGTTGCCTATGGCTCCCGGATCACTGCCCCCATGTCCGGGGTCGAGCATGATCCGGAGCGGCTGCCATTTTTTCAGATCCGCCTCCACCCTCCCGGAGACCGCCACCGTCCCGCCCAGAATCACATAACGTTCGACGGAAACATTTCTGAGCAGCTGACTGACCGACACCGGCACGGCAGCCGTACGAACGAGCAGAATGGGCGCATCCAGTCTGGCAGCCAAGGCTGCACCGGAAAGAGCATCGGCAAAGTTTTCACCCGTTGCCACAACCACCGTCTGCATGGGCGGTTCAAAGTAGCGGGCCAGTTCAACGGCTGTGCCATAGCGATCTTCGCCAGCGAGCCGCTGCACTGACATCCCCACGAGCTGCCGAAGCTGTTCAGCGGTTTGGTCACTGACCACATTCGGACCGCCAACGACATACAAGCTGGATATCTTCGTCAGCGCCTGCCGAGTGGGCTCCGGAATTCCATTTTTAGTCACAAGCAGAACGGGGATCCCACGCCGCGCTGCATACGGACCGGCAGCCAGGGCATCGGGGAAGTCTTCCCCATTCGCCACAATAGCCTGCTGTCCGGGATTGGGCAACCGCTCTGCAATCAGCTGGGCCGTCTCGTAGCGGTCCTTCCCGCCAATGCGTTCCACTTCCTGGACCACACTGCGCAGGGATTCCTCAACCTGTGGCGAAACAGCCGCCTCTCCCCCCAGCACGATCACCCTCTTTGCCTGTAATCCCCTGAGCACATCCCGCGTATCGTCACGCAACCGCTCGGGATACGTCAGGAGTATCGGGGCGCCATAAAAATGGGCCAGCGGCACACCAGCCAGCGCATCTGGAAAAAGGTCATAACGGGCCAGCAAGACTGTCTCAGCCACTTTCCATTCCTCAAGGGCTATGGTGTGTGCCGTCTCAATGCGATCCTCTCCGGTCAGCCGCTGTACCTGCGCCTGGGCGCCTGCCTCGCCGTTCCAGGTGATGCTTGCCATCACCAAAATGGCACTCAGAATGGCTGACACAATTACGGGAAATCTGATCTTTTTCGTCCTGTACAACCCGCTCCTCTGCACTCCAGTTCCTCCCCATTGGCATGTTTCAACTGCTTTTTTCTCTGTGTTTCTGTATGAAGATGGTTTGTCAAAATGATGTTTTATCAGAATATCAAAAGATGTGTTTTCCAAAAACAAATATCGCTTATTTATTGACGAAATGGGACAAACTCTCCTGCTCTACGACATTATACCAAATCACTCCATTTCCAAGAATATGGTTTTCCCGCCATCCCATGGTAAAATGAAGGCAAATACTGAAAATCAGCTTATTTGGGAGAGGATTGACAACGGATGGCAAAAAAACATCTGGACCTGTCGCGATGGAAGGCCTTACGAACCTGTGTGATTTTTTTCCTGTCAGCCATCCTCGCATTGACCACGGCTGCGACATCCTGGGCTGGCGGGAACCCCGCCGCATCTCCATCCGGCGGATTCCTTTCCGCCGCATCCGTTTCCCCGGCCACTACGGAAGAAGCCGTGGTAGAGGATGGTGCCCGCGGTCTGATCGTCCGTTATCTTCCCAATACGGGCTCAGCGGTCAGGGAATCCATCCGCCGGGAAGCAGGAATGCGATTGGTGGAGGAATTTCCTCTGATCAATGCGGAACTGCTTCAACCAACAGCCGCTCATCTGTTTGGTGGAAGGGAGTCCATCTCCGGCTCGGCCAAACAAAACACTGGCAAGGAGGAAGAAATGGCCGTCCTCCGCATGGCAGCCCAGACCCTGACAAAACATCCACAGGTGGCCTACGCCGTGCCGGATCGGCGAATCCGCACCGCACAGGTTCAGGAAAGCTCAATACATCTTGCCTATTCCGAGCAACCGTACTGGCCCCTGCAATGGGGGCTCAATAACCGAGGTCAGTCCATCCGAGGCGTACAAGGAACTCCGGGAGTGGACATCAACCTGTTGGCCATGCTTCCTTCTCTGCAACGCGCCGGCCTGACAGGCGAAGGGGCCGATACCCCGGAAGTGGTCGTAGCCGTCATCGATGACGGCGTCGATTTCAGTCATCCCCAACTGGCCAGCCGGATATGGACCAACCCCGGAGAAGTTCCTGGCAATGGCGTGGACGATGATCAAAACGGGTATATCGACGACATCCACGGATGGGATTTCTATTATGACAAGCCCACGGTACACGATCCAGGGGAGGATTTTCACGGCACCCATGTGGCCGGTATCATCGCCGCCGATCACCAGAAAAAAGGCATCGCCGGAATCGCCCCCCATGTCCGGATCATGGCATTAAAATTTATCGGCCCGGAAGGAGGATACATCTCTGACGCCATTCGCGCTATCCAGTACGCTTCGCGGATGGGCGCCACCCTGATCAATGCCTCCTGGGGAATTAAAGGGGAACGGCTGGATGATCTGCTGCCCTTGCGGGATGCCATTGAGGCATCAGGGCTCCTTTTCATCACAGCGGCCGGGAACGAAGGAGCGGACATCGACTCCTCTCCGCTCTTTCCAGCCGCATTTGATTCTCCCAATCTCATCTCCGTCGCCGCCGTCGACTCGCGAGGAAGATTGGCCCCCTTCAGCAATTACGGAAAAAAGAGGGTTCACCTGGCAGCTCCTGGACAGAACATTCTCAGCACCTTTCCGCTTACCCCGCCGCAATTTGCGCGATACAGCCGGCAAAGCGGCACACCAGGGCCATCTTCCGCTACCGTTGGCAGCGATGGCGAATCTCTTGTTCTAGAAAATGGCTACCGCTTTCTGGACGGAACCTCCATGTCCACCGCTTTCGTCTCCGGTGTGGCCGCCTGGATATCCACCATTCACCAGGAATTGTCTGCCTACGAAATGAGACGCATCCTGATGGACAGCGGCCGACCGCTGAATCAAACCATCGGTTATACCAGCACAGGAAAAATAGTGGATGCGGCCTCTGCCATCCAGCAAACCCTGGAAACACGGGGACCGGTACGGCGGATGGCGGGAAACAACCGCTATGAAACTGCCGCCATCCTCGCGGCCAACTACTATCAGCCCGTCGTCCACACCCTGATCGTGGCGACAGGGGAAACCTTCGCCGATGCGCTAGCAGCCGGACCGGCGGCCCATTTGCTGAAATCGCCAGTGCTTCTGGTCAGCCGCGATCAAATTCCCCCTGCCACCCGCGCAGAACTGCTTCGTCTGAAGCCCCAGGAAATCATTCTTCTCGGCGGCAAAGAGGCGGTCAGTGACAGTGTCCTCAACCAGCTACGCGGTTACACCACCCGGTACCAGGCCATCCGGATTCCCGGCGCCGACCGATACGATACGGCTGCACGCCTTTCACGACAACTGTTCCGTCCTGGCGTCCCCGTCGTCTATCTGGCCACCGGCGAACAATTCGCCGATGCCCTCGCCGCCAGTGCAGTGAGCAGCAGTCTCCAGGGACCCATTCTGCTGACGTCCCGCGATGTCTTGCCGTCTGTCACAAGGGAGGAACTGGAACGCCTGCAACCCAAGCAGATTATTCTGCTCGGAGGCGAACAGGCCATATCCCGGTCTGTAATGACAGAACTGAGCCGCCTAACGAGCGGCACGGTCCAGCGGATCGCCAGCGAAAACCGCTATGGGACAGCAGCCCAAATCTCGGCCACGTGGTTCTCACCCGGATCCTCTGCTGTATTTCTGGCTACCGGCGAACACTTTCCCGATGCCTTGGCTGCCGGACCGGTAGCCGGAGTTGGCAAAGGGCCCCTCCTGCTGGTCACTCCGGATGCCATTCCGCCGGCCACCATAAAAGAATTGCAGCGCTTGCAACCTAAACAGATCATTCTGCTCGGAGGCGAACAGGCCGTGTCCGCGACGGTTCAAAACCAGCTCCGTCAAATGCTCTCGCATTAAATCAATCGAAAGCGATGCCAAGAAAAGATGGCAAGAAATGAGATAAACCCATCTCTCCCATCAACAAAGCTGCCCGCAAAAATCAGGGCAGCTTTGTTGATGGAAACGGCAGGAATTCTTCTCCTCATATAGAATTTCTTTACAATTGACATCATCGTCACATGAGGTTCAATGCCGATGGATAACGGCAGGCAACCATGTTCAGGCCTTATAAACCCTTCTGAAAAGGATGTGAAAAAATGCAGCGTAAAACCAAATTCACTTTGGCAGCCATCGTCCTCAGCTCAGCCCTGACAGTCACCTCGCTGCCGAGTGACCTCCTCACAGCTTCGGCAGCCACCAAAAAATCGACTGCCAGTGTGAGCAGTACAAAACAGACACAAGCTGGCATCACACGGGCGCAATTTCTCAAACAGGTAGTGGATACCCTCAAGCTGCCGAAGAAAGATCAAAAAGGCAACGCCTTCAAGGACACGGGCAAGCATTGGGTGGAAAAACAGGGATACGTCGACGCCGCCATCAAGGCCGGCATCATCGACACATCGTCCAAGTACTTCTCCCCCAATGCAGCTATTACAAGGGAGGCAGCCGCGTCGATGCTGGCACGTGCTGTCCGGACCAAACTGACTCTACCCGCCGCCAGCCACTTGCCACCCTATCTGGATGCCGGCCACATCAACAAAGCTTTCTATCACGACATCAACTGGGCCACCTGGCTAGGGCTAGTTACGACAGACGGCAACAGCCGGCTGTCTCCAAAAAAATCTCTTACCCAGGCAGAACAGAGACAGCTGATGCAAAGGCTGAACACCGTACTTCAGCACATTGCCAAGCAAAAAACCCTGCCTGCTCCCCCGATTATTCCCCTTTCCCAGATCAAGCCGGGCATGGAGGGCGTGGTGCACACCGTCATTGAAGGAAACAAAATCGAATCGTTCACTGTCAAGGTAATGGATGTCCTCAAAGGGGAGGGGGAAGGTGGCGGTGACATGATCCTCGTCCGCGCCTCCGGCGAGCTGCTGAAGCGCTCATATGGCGTGGCAGCCGGCATGAGCGGCAGTCCGGTATACGTTAATGGCAAAATCGCGGGCGCCCTGGCTTATGGGTTTACCGACCCGATGCTGGCCGGATTGACCCCCATCGAAGCCATGTTGAACGGCGCTCCTGTCAAGCCAAAAGCCACCCAATTTTCATTGAAACAACTAGTTCAGATTGACGGCACCGCGTACAAGCAGGTCCAGATCAGCACCACTGTACCTAAACCAGGCCAGAAAGCTTCCCCATCCATTCTGCTGGGTTATACGTTGCCAACCCCCATCTTCGTCTCTGGGTTGGGCGCAAAGAACTTCAACATCCTCCAGGAGAAGCTGCAACCGAAAGGGTATACCCTGCTCAACGCGACGCCCTTCAGCGGCCAGCCTACCTCGATGAAAGCGCTGGGACGTCCCCTGCAGCCCGGCGACGCAATGGGATTGGCCCTGACAACAGGAGACCTGCAGGCTTATGGCATCGGCACCGTCACTTATGTGGACAATAACCGGCTCTGGGCATTTGGCCATCCTGCCTTGTGGACCGGTGACTCCAACACGCTCCTGACGGAAGCTTGGATTACCACTGTCATCAAGGGAGCTGGTGATGGCCTGTTTCCTCCCTTTAAGTTTGGTCTCCCTGGCAAGGCGGTGGGCACCATCACCCAGGATCGAGCTGCGGCAGTGGCCGGAATTATCGGTCAAACGGCCAAACTCGTCCTTGTCAACGTCAAGACCAAAGATTTGGATCGCAACCGGGAACACACACTGAAAACCAGCATCATCCCCGACCAGGATATTCTGCCGATCTATGCCGCCATCGCTTCATCAGAAGGGATCCACCGTGCTATTGACCGTCTTGGCAGGGCCGGTGGCACCAACCGGTTTACGCTCAAGGTGGACACAGCCGAATTTGGCACAATCACCCGTACCGACATGATATACGACAGCTTCGACGTGTCCTACCCTGTCTTTGCCACATTGCTAGAACTGATGGACATTCTGAACAACAACCCGTACCAGCCGGTGACCGTCAAACAAGTCAGCATCAACAGCGAAATCGGCAAAAACAACACCACGGCCAAAATCGTCAGTGCCCAGCTGAAGCATCCGGATTTGGCAATCAAACCCGGAGATATCATCGTGATCAGTGTGACCCTGCAGCCCTGGAGAGGGCAACCGGCCACCCTGAATGTGCCGGTAAAAATTCCGGAAGACCTAGCGCCAGGGGCTTACGAAGTGCGTATCCTCTCCCGCCAGAATGACTTTCCCTTCTTTCCTCTG
This sequence comes from uncultured Bacillus sp., assembly GCA_947085265.1. Taxonomy (GTDB): domain Bacteria; phylum Bacillota; class Bacilli; order ZCTH02-B2; family ZCTH02-B2; genus Bacillus_BB. Next base: position 18,472 of record CAMTVR010000010.1, read on the forward strand.
AACGGCTCAGGTGAAGAGCCGCAGTCGCTTCAGGAGATGATTGACAACTTCATCCTTGCCCCAAAGGGGAACGACATCATCATCGATCTCTACCCCCTAGGAAGCGAACCTGGTTTGGACGTGCCGGAAATGGAAAATCCCGTCCCTGACAAGCCGGATGCCGGGGAAGACGAATCTTTCAAACCCATTCGGAGTACCTACAGCACCCAATGGGCCATCCAAGGAGAAGTCAGGAAGCCGCTTACGATTCTGGTCTCAGAAGGCAACGGTATTCCTGGCGAGGAGCCTGTCCCAACACCGTAAAGCTTTTGAATCCACAAAAGCTGTAAAAAAGCTGTCCCATGACCGGGACAGCTTTTCTATTTCTGCCTCTGAACTTATTTTCTGCGCCACAACAACCAAAGAAATTTGAGCAAAGCTAGCTGCCTTCGCCAGCGGGAAGGTTCTTTCAACAAACGGTAGAACCATTCCAGCCCTGCCCGTTGCATCCAGCGTGGAGCGCGCGGGATGTTCCCGCAAATGACGTCGTAGCTACCTCCCACTCCCTGAAATACAGAAGGAATGAGGTGTTGACAATGCTGTCGGATCCAATACTCCTGCTTCGGACTGCCCATGCCCACAAAGAGAATGTCGGCACCGGACTTATTGATCTTCTCAACGACCGACTGTTCATCTTGAAAGTAACCATCCTGTGTGCCCACGATTTGCAGCCCGGAAAAACGTTTCTGAAGACTGCGTGCCGCCGCATCCGCAACCCCCGGCTTTGCGCCAAGCAGAAAAACACGATATCCTTTGGCCGCCGCGTGCCGACAAAGAGACAGCATGGTATCAATCCCAGTCATCCGAGAACGGATGACACCTCCCTGTAAACGCGAGGCAAGGAGAATCCCGACTCCATCCGCGATCGGGAACTCCGCTTGGTTCAACAATTCCCTCAGGGAAGGATCGGACTGGGCCTTGACAATCTTTTCCGGATTGATGGCTAGGATCATTCCTTTTCTGCGCTCCTGAATATAGCAATCCACTTTTTCCAGCAGGGTTGCGTATGTAAAGGCCCCGACACGCACACCGAGAATGGTTTCCATCGGTACGTTAAACGGATCCGGCTGATCGCTTGACTGACGTGGTTCAGATTGAGTATCCAACGAACACCCCTCCACGAAATAGAATCATTGAACCTCTTCTGAACATCTCTCTTACCGGCCTGCCCCTGGAAGATGCCGCCGCATGAGGACCAGCTCCTTGACCCTCAAAAGCCGGTACCCCAAAAGAAGAACGACCATCCCTGCCACTCCTCCTGCGAGAAGATGCAGACAAGTGACGAACAGAACCGGCAAATGGGACCAGGAAACTATTTGGGAACTCAACCAGTTCTTGATCCCCAGTGAAACCGCCGTGGCTACACCGGTGGACAGCACCACTTTGAGGATCAAAATGTAAAGGGTTCGGACATGTTCCCTTAACGGCAGTTTGGTCTGAATCAGGCCCCACAGCCAAACGGTATTCAACAATCCGCTCACGCTGACAGCCGCCGCCAGACCATTCAACCCGATGCTCGGGCGCAGAAACCAGCTAAGCAGGCCGTTCACGAGCAGAATCGTAGTCAGCGAGGCCAGAACGGGTCGCCAGTTGTCTTCAAGTGAATTAAAAAAACGCAGCCAGAATAGGTTCAATGCATGAAACGGCAGGCCCCATACCAACACGGCAAGCGCGCTTGCCGTGCGATAGGCGTCTTGCGCAGAAAAGGCGCCGTAGCCGAGCAACAGTTGCACGATCTCGGAAGCAAAAACTGACATATAAGCAGCCAGCGGCACCAATGAAAGGATGCTAAGACACGTTCCGCGGGCAAACGTGTCTGCCATGCGGGAGTACTGGCCACCCCGTGCATTCTCGGCAATGCTGGGAAAAAGAAGGTTGGCAAAGGTGCCAACCAGCACAGTCAACGGCAACTGCATGAGCATCATTCCATAGTTGAAGGCAGCAATCGACCCTTCCGGTAACCCTCCGGCAAAAAAACGGCTGACCAGGGCATACAGCGGCATGACTGCCCCACCAAGAGCGATTGGAATCGAAACCAGAAAGATTCGTCCTGTCTCCGGGTGAGACATGCGTGGGCGATACCGATAGCCGATGCGGTAAAGCTGGCCCACTTGCAAAAATGCAAAACTGACAGCGCCAACCAGCGCTCCCCAGGCGGCCGCCGCGATCCCGATCAGATTGGCACCTGCCCAAAGGAAAAGGATCACCGTCACGTTCAGAGACAGATAGGCCACGGCGGCCAACTGAAAGCGGTGGTGGGCATTCAGCATGCCTGTAAAAATCGATCCAGCCATTAAAAAGAAAGCAGACGGTAGCATGACCTGATACAGGCGTGCGGCTTCAGCCAGCGTCGTCGCTGGTGCCTCCGGGGACAGCAAGGAAACAAAGGTCAATGGCCAGAGCTCTCCAAAAATAAGAAGCAGGGTAAAGCCGAGCAACAACTGGTTCATGAGTGCATTGGCCTTATCCCATCGTTCTTGCCGCTGCGTTTCTCCCACCAGATAAGGAATGATGGCGGTGGTCAGAGCGCCACCCACCACCAGATAGAGAAAATTAGGAATCGTATAAGCCAGCAAAAAGGCGTCTGTGGCTGCACTGGCCCCAAAATAATAGGCCAGAATCACCTCACGCACAAAACCCAGCAGGCGGGCCAAAATGTTGACCAATGCCACCCATCCGAACAGTTTCAGAAAGTGTTTGCGAGACTCCATCCTGTTCAAGCCCCTTTTCACCCACTCTGGCATCGCCATGAAACCTTGCCAGTCAACCTTGTCGACTCGGTTCGCCATTCACGAAAGTGATGGAATCACCCTTTACAGCGATTCCCCTGCCATCCGGCCTACCGTAGCGCCTGGACGCTCTCGCTCTGCACGATCCAGCGCAAGCAAAAAACCATACCATGTCCATAGGAGAAAGGACAACTGCTGCACCTCCATCATATTGGCCAGCAGGTTCAGAACGCCCATCCCCAACGCCCAGGCCAGCAAGAGCGACGCCAACCAGCGGGTGAAGCGAGCCCGCGAGCGGTTGCGGATGCGGATGATACTCACCACCACACTGAGCAACACGCCCATAAAGGCGATGAAGCCCAGCGTGCCTGTTTCCACCCAGACCCGCAAATACTGGTTATCTGCGGGGAAGTCAGGCGCGAGTCCGTATTCCTCGTGAATGCTGTAGGGAGAGTTCATCGCCCCCGAGCCGCCAAAAGTGGCCAGTCCCGTCCCCAACCAGAAATGTTCGCGAATGATGTCGGCCCCCAGTTGCAGGCGGAAGAGCCGGCCACTGCCTTGGCTCAACGCCAACGTCCCCTCGGAAAACGTCTCCTCCAAGCGCTCCTGCCGCAACTCTGCCAACGACCGCTCCTCGCCATCACCAGTCGCAAACGGGGCATTTTCAAAGGTGGGCAGATATTTGGCAATCGGGAAGAAAAAGGGAATGATCATCAGCCCCGTGACCAAGAGCGGCAGCCATGCCTTGCGCCAACTGCGCAAACTGATCAGCGCCAGCGTGACAGTCCCGAAAGCCATCCCCAGCCAGGAGCTGCGCGAGAAGGTATAGATCAGGGCAAAGAGAAACAGGAACAAAAACAGGCCGAAAGCAGGGAAGCTGGCCTCCCCCTTCCATCCCACGACATAACTGGGAACCATCCTGTGCGGCTGCAATCGGCGCTTCTCCGGGAACATGTGGAGGTACCAGGCAACGAGCGCCAAGATCATCATCATCAGATAGGCGCCGTAGCCGTTGGGATTTTTCAACAACCCGAGCAGGCGGCCCTTATTGGTCAGGGACATCGTTTCGACCCAAGCGGCCGGGCCGTAAGAGCCAAACAGGACAAGCCCCAACACGCTGATCAGGACGAGGAAAATGGCCATTCCAATCGTCAACCTGAGGATCCGCTGGAGCCAAGCCAATTCGAGCGGCATCCGATACAGCACCATGGTCAGGAAGAAAAAGAGAAAATATCCCCGCAAACCGGCCAGGGCATGGAACAACGGAATATGATTGTAAAAGGATGAAATGAGTCCGATCACGGCAAAAGCGAGAAAGAACCATTCGGCAGGATGTAAGGGAAAAAGCCGCTGCCACAACCAGGGCAGGGCCAACAGCAAAACCAGAAAGACGGCCAAATCACTAAAAAAGCGAAAAGGACTGGCGACAAAGTCGATCAAAAAAAAGCGAATCGGCGTGTAGAGGGTCAAACAGGCGATCAGCAGGTAGATGAATGTCTCGTTGTACCTCAATATATGACTCCATGTATGACTCAATGTGGTGTGTTTCAACGTGGCGGCTCCTTCCCGTCCATCGATTCAGTTGCTTTCCCTGGAAGTCATGACGTGTCGATAAATCTCCAAATGCTTGTCCGTCAGAGCTTGCAGCGAAAACTCGTCTCTGACCCGCTGCCGAAGCTGCGTCGTCAACGCCTTCAGCCGTTGGGGCTGGCCCAGCAAACGTTTTAAGGTTTCTGTCAGCCCTTCCACGTCACCGGGCTGGAACAGGCATTCAGCGGGCAGCAGATCGGGAATGCCACCCACCCGGGTGGCCACCACCGGCGTCCCCGCCTTGAGCGATTCCAAAATCACGAAGGGGAAACTCTCGCTGCGCGAGGTCAATATCGACAGGTCAGACGCACCGAGCAGGGCCTCGACATCCTCCCGAAAGCCCAGCATGGCCAGATGCGACGCCAGGTTGTGCGCGCGGATCCAATCTTGCAGCCGCGTCCGCTCCGGCCCGTCCCCGACCAATAGCGCCTTGAGGGGCCATCCTTCCTGCAGCAAGCGGGCGAAACTCCGCAAAAACACCGGGATCTCTTTCACCGGGTGGAGCCGCCCCACCATCATGAGCACCTGATCCCGCTCCTGCAACGACAAACCGGACAGTTCAGCCAGCTGCTCTCTGGAATAGGCGGCAACGGGATGATCCAGATCGATCCCGTTATACACCACGCTGATCTGCCCCGCAGGGTAACCGTCATGGGCCAATTGCCGGGCAAAGGCCTGGGAAACCGCGATGTAGTGGTCGAAATGGCGCAGCGACCAGCGATTCAGACGGGTGAACAGCCACCGTTTCCATCCGGGCTGGTGAATGTAGTCCTGGTCGATGTCGCTGTGAACGGTGGTGAGCAAAAACAGCGGCGAGGAAGGATGCGCCGTTTTCCACCTGCGCTTCAAGAGCGCCGCGACGAAGTTGGCCCGGCCCCCATGGCTGTGAAGGTGCGTGTATCCTTTCGCCTCCACGAGGCGGGACAACGCCTCGATGACGCGCAGATCGCGGCGGCTGGTTTGCGGCAGCAGCGAGACGGGCAGTCTCTTTGCGCGCGCCTCTTCGTACACCGGTCCCTGCATCAGACAGACCAGATGCACCGGGATATGCTCAGCCAATCGCTCCAACAGAGAGAGCACGTGCTTTCGCGATCCACCCGTTTCTCCGCCGCTGATCAGCATCAGCACTTTCGGCGTTTCTTGCTGCGGCATCCAGGCATGCCTCCTCACCGCGCGGCCATAAACCGCTATATTGCCTTGCAGCTGTTTTTTCGAGCATCCATCTCAGATCTTCCAGAAGTCAATCCTCAACCTCTTCAGTTCCGCTGCGCGGTAGACGTTGCGCGTATCCACGATAAACAGCTCTGCCGCGGCAAGCGTCCGCCACTCCGCGATCTCTTCAAAGGGGATCCCCTCCTGCCGCGCCAGGATCATGATCACGTCCGTCCCCGCGATGGCCTCGCGAAAGTCCGTCACTTTGAAAGGATACTGCGTCGGGACGGCCGGATCAAATGCCTTGACCTGATACCCTTCCTGCTGCAACAGGCGCACCGTTTCAAGCGGCGGGCTGATCCGGTCATCGCTGGAATAATCTTTCATCGCGATCCCCAGCACCGCCACCTTCACATTTTGGGGCGCACGCTGTCTTTTTTCCGCCCAGAGGTTGACGCGCTCCACGAGCAGCCTCGGCACCTGGTCATTGATCTGGCGCGCTAGACGCAACAGGTCCAGTGAAACACCCAATTCCGCCGCCTTTGGCAAGAGGTAGTAGAGGGCGTTGGGCAAGCAGTACCCGCCGACGCCTGGACCGGGTGTCAGCAGGTTGACCCGCTGATGCGTGTTGGCCACTCGGATCACTTCGTGAATGTCGATCCCCAACGCCTCAGTAAAACGGGCAAATTCTTGAACCATCGCGATGTTCACGTCGCGCTGGACATTTTCGATCACTTTGCTGGCCTCCACCACCATCATGTCACTGGCGCGGTGAATGGGGGCCCGCGTCGTCACTTTGGCGATGATGGCCTCGGCGGCAGCGGCCGAACGGCCATTGACGCCAGCCAGAACGGCCGGCATGCTTTCAAATTCTTCAAACGCCCTGCCTTCGGCAATCCGCTCCGAACAATAGGCCAGATCAAAATCTTCTCCGGCCACCAGACCGCTGGTCTCTTCCAGAATCTGCCGCAGGATCCCGCCCGTCATGCCCGGAATCACCGTGCTGCGGATGATCACTACCTGGCCCGCTTCCAGATATTGGCCAATGCTGGACATCGCGGACCGCAAATAGGAGGTGTCCGGATCTCCCGAATGAATCGGAATGCCCACGGTAACAATAATGGCCAGAGAGCCTGGAATGGCTTCACTGTAGTCCGTCGTCGCCCGGAAGCGCCCCTTGGCCAGCTCTTCCTGAAGGATCTGGCGAATCCCCTTTCCTTCATAGCTTTCCAAATGATGGGTAATTCCTTCATTGATTTCCTTCACCAGCGCGGGATTGGCATCCACACCGATCACTGGTGTTCCTTTCATCGCAAAACTGAGCGACAAAGGCAAGCCAATATACCCCAGGCCGATCACGGCCACACGTTCTCGCATATTTTTGCTCCTTTACCCCATTTTTGACATGAAACATGGCACCCTGCGGTGCCACGCGACAACAACATGTTCGTTAAAACAACATACTCCAGAGTTGATTCAATTTCTCAAGCCAGCTCAAGCCGTTCTGCTCAGGCTGCCCTGCCGCATCGCCAGTTCGGTCTCCGGCGTCTGGCGTTTGCATCGGATCTTGACCCGACGCAGCGGCCGGCTCCCCAGGCTGACCGCTTGAGGCCACTCCCGACTTTGGCGCGAGCTCCAAGCGGACCGCCAATTCATCGTGGAGGCGCTGCAGCTCCTCCTCATCAACGAGGTTATACCAGAGGTTTTGCGGCCCCATTCGCATGCTGGTCACTTCCATGGTCAGCGAATCGATGTCCGAGCCTTTGATATTCCGGAACTGTGCCAGCAGACGAGGAATCTCTCTCGGCGGAATATTATGCTGCACATTGTGTCCAAGAATGTCCAGCATCGCAAACAGATTGTCCACGTTTCGCAACGATGCCGCCTGATCCACCAGCGCACGGATCACTTGCTGCTGGCGCCGGTTACGACCGAAATCCCCTTCCGCATCACGGCGAAAGCGGGCATATCCGAGGGCCTGCTCGCCATTGAGCACCTGCAGTCCCGGCTGCAGGTTGATATACGCATCCGAGGCACGATAGTACATTCGCTTTTCCACATCAATTTCGATGCCGCCAATTTCATCGATCAGATCTTCAAATCCCTGGAAATTGATGGCGACATAATAATCCACCGGAATATCCAGGAATTCCTCCACTGTTTTCAACATCGTACCCGTGCCGTAATTGTAGGCGTGGTTGATCTTGTCCTGCGTTCCCCTCCCTGCAATCTCCACGTAAGTATCCCGCGGAATCGACAACAGGGTGACCTTTTGCGTCTTTGGATTGGCAGCGGCCAGGATGATCGTGTCCGGACGCCCCCGGTCGTTTTGGCCGCGGGAATCAGTGCCCATCAACAAGACGGTAAACGGCTCGTTAGACTTTTTCTTGACCGGTTCAATCGGCAAGTCTTGATCGCCCGATGCCTCCACGGGCTGATACGTTTGATGGAGCGTGCTCCAGACCTTCAAGCCTGCAAAACCGATAAATGCCGCTGTCAGCACGCCCAAAAGCAGCAGCACGCGCCGCAGGATACGATATTTTTTTTTCGGCTTTCCCCCCTTGGATCGCAAGCGACCCTGGGAGTGTTTCTCAGAACGTGGTTCCACACAAAGGACCCCTTTCTCTCCTCTCCAAATGCGTCTACGGCTTCTTGGAATTCGAGCTGAAACTGACCCGCAAGCGGTATTGAACCCGCTTCATCAAGTTGATGACAGGCTGGTATCGCTTGCTGACGAGGCCGATTTTTTCGACGCCAATCTCCGCCGCGATCAGGACGATGATCACCAAAATGATCGCTTCCAGCGCGGTGGCTTGCGAGAGCAAGACGGCCAGCAGCCCGAAAAGGGCAGCAATCCCATAAATGCTCAACACCGTCTGGCGGTGCGTCAACCCTATCTCCAGCAACCGGTGGTGAAGATGGTTCCGATCAGGCTGCATGACCGGTTTTTTGTGAAGCAGCCGTCGAATAATGGCGAAAAAGGTGTCGGAAATGGGCACCGCCAGGATCAGAATGGGAATCACCAGGCTGACAAAAGTCACCTGCTTGAATCCGAGCAGGGCCAAAACCGCCAGGCTGTAGCCGAGAAACAGTGAACCGGAATCGCCCATGAAAATCCGCGCCGGGTGGAAGTTGTAAAAGAGAAACCCGATGATGCTGCCAAGCAGCAGACTGCAGAGAAAGACCACCGGCCAGTTGCCCATGATCACCGCCATCACCAGCATGGATGTGGTGGCAATCGCCGCCACGCCGGCAGCCAAGCCGTCCAACCCGTCGATCAGGTTGACCGCGTTGGTCACGCCAATCACCCAAAGCAACGTCACCGGAATGCTGAGCCAGCCCAGCAAAACACTGTCCTGATCAAAAGGGAGGTTTAACAGATTGACCTGAAAACCGTAGATGATCGGGACCAGGGCGGCCAAAAACTGCCCGAACAACTTGGCGACCGGATGTAGCTGGTATTTATCATCCAATATCCCGACAAGCAGAATGATTCCCCCGCCAATGAGCAACACGTACACGGAAGGGTGCCCTGGCCAAAGCAGCAGAAGGGCGACGGTAAATCCAACATACATCGCCAAGCCCCCCAGCCGCGGCATCACTCTGCGATGGACCTTGCGCGCATCCGGCCGATCCACCGCACCGACGCGAAAAGCCAGGCGCTTCACCAGGGGTGTCGTGAACGCGGTCACGAGCAATGCGATGAAAAAACCGATCCATTCCTCCATATACATATATAAGACCAATCGGCTCACCCCAATATCGGCTCTCCTTCACTATACTACCTGTGAGGCGCTTCGTCCATGCTTCGAGCCTTTCTTCCAGAATATATGCCAATGCACCCGCATTCATGGCGCGAACGACAAAAATGGACAGCACACGTCTCTTTTCAGGTTTGATCGAAAGCACGCCTGTTCATAGAATGCACGCCTTTATAGATCTTCGCCGCTTCCAGACCGTTTGGGTCCAATGGCCAGGAGAACTTCTCCTTCCGCCGCCACCTTTCCTTCCACCGTGGCGGCGCCACGCGCCTTGGCCATTTGTCCACGTACGCGAAGCAGTTCCACCTCGATGCGCAAACAATCGCCAGGGCGGACCTGTTCGCGAAAACGGACCCCGTCAATCCCGGCAAAAAAGCCCAACCGGCCCTTATACTCCTCTTGGCTGAGCAACGCCACTCCGGTCACCTGCGCCATCGCTTCGACAATCAAGACGCCCGGCATCACCGGGTAACCGGGGAAATGACCTTGAAAAAACGGCTCATTGTAGGTGACATTCTTCAACCCGACAGCGCGCTTGCCCGGCTCGACCTCCAGCACCCGATCGATCAGCAAAAACGGGTAACGGTGCGGCAAGATTTGCAGCAGTTGTTGGATATCTTTCTGCACGGAACACGTTCCTTTCTGAAACTTCTATTCCCATTTATGACCCCTATCTCGATGAGACGAATCAGAAACCATAAAGGTAGCAGGAGTTGCGGAAAAAGGCGTGATCTGGGCGGAACAAGTATAAATCCGCTGACCCTGTCAAGAATATGTACTGTCCCAAGCTGGCGCTTGGGTTGAGATACAGGAGCATCGCCGAAAACGCGGTGCTCTTTCATTTTTTGAAGCCATACGCGTTGAAAAAGCCAGCGCGTTTAAGAAGCCACGCGCCGCTGCCTGCTTTTTTGCAAATAGTTCAAGCTCGTCCAAAAGGAAAACAGGACCACAAAACCCAAAAAATGGACGCTGTATGGCACGTCAAAGACGAGCATGACAATGGCCACATAAAAGAAAAAAGTGGTCGCTTTCCCCCAACGATCGGCAGGGATAGGCTCGTGTCCTGTGGTTGCCAGGACGACACCCCCTGCAATCATCCCCAGATCCCGCAAAAACACGAGAACAGCCAACCACCAGTCAATCACTCCGGCGAGAAGGAGCGACAGAATGACGGACAACATCATCAGCTTATCCGCCAGCGGATCCAGGATGATCCCCAGCTCCGTCACCAACTTGTATTTACGGGCCAAATACCCGTCCAGAACGTCGGTCAATCCAGCCAGCAGAAAAATGCCCAAGGCCCAAAACATCCGATACGATAGATCCGAAAAGAAAACGAGAAAATAAACCGGCACTAACAATAATCGGAACAGCGTCAACAGGTTCGGCAGATATCTCAAACGTTTTCTCCTCCTCTTCTTCGTCTGATCTCTCATCAGGAGGACTTATCTATCATAATATACCCGAACCTCGCCCGCTGGAAGTTGCATCGTTATGGAAAGGCAGAAAAAAGATGGCACCCCCGCTCAGGGAGCAAACACCAAATCCCAGACGTGCTTCCAAGTGGCCCAGCGAAACACCTCATCCATCGATTCTTTCCCCAACACGGTGTACCCCACCATCAGCCCGAGAACGAAGCTGAGCAACAAGACCACTGGAAACGAAAACGCCAGGATCCAAAGCCAACGCCTCTGTTTGTTCATCCGCTCATCACCTAACCGCGCAGCGAGTTGGCCAAGCCCATCAGGCGATCGGCCGAGCTTAAGACTTGCGCATTCATCTGATAGGCGCGCTGGGCCAACATCAGCTGGCTGATTTCCCAGGCCAAGTCAACGTTGGAAGCCTCCAGATAACCCTGCCGGACGGCCACGCCGCCATCCCCTCGCTCCCCAAGAGGAACCGCTTCCCAGAGGGGCGGATCACCCGGTTGATTGCCCGCCAGCACCGCATCGGGAATCCGGTAGCGGTTTTCGCCAATGGCCTCCAGCATATCGGGAGAACGAAAACGAACGAGCGAGACGGCCTGCCCCAGCAGCGCAACCTGTCCGTTTTCCAGCTCAACCGCAATGCGCCCCTGTGGATCGACGGTCAATTCACGAAAACGCGGCAACTCCAGCGGCTGGCCATCCGTCCCCAGCAAACGGTATCCGGAAGCGGTCACCAAATGCCAGTTGCCATTCTCGGCCGGCGAGAGCTGAAAATGGCCGTCACGGGTATACCACGTCTCGCCATTCGAGCCTTCCAGTTCAAAAAAAGCGTCTCCCTGGATCAACCAGTCCAGTTCGCGGCCCGTCTGCACAGACTGTCCGGCACGCCAATCGGCAAGTGTCCCGGCCAGGCGCACGCCATTGCCTTCACGCAAACCTTCCACCGTCAAGCGCCCCTGCGCTTCCAACTGCCGGGGCTGCTGGAGATAAGCCAGGAACAGGTCCCCAAAGGCGGCTGCGCGGCTTTTAAATCCGGTTGTCTGAATGTTGGCCAGGTTATTGGCAGTGATGTCAATCGCCTGCTGGCTGCTGCGCATGGCCATCGCCGCCATCAAAACAGAAGGGTTCATCGCTTCACCTCCGCATCCTTACACGCGCCCGATCTCGTTGACGGTCTTGTCCAGGGTCTTGTCATAGGTTTGAATCACCCGCTGATTGGCTTCATAAGCCCGGCCAGCAAGCATCAGGTTGACCATGTTGCGAGCCGGATCGACGTTGGAACGCTCCAGGAAGCCTTGTCTGAGCACGCCCGCCGCCGGTGTAGGGACCGGAAGCTCGCCTTGCTGCATGCGATATACGCCGTCCCCTTCCCGAATCAGCAAATAGGGATTGTCCACCGTCACCGTCGCCAAATACAGAGGCTGCGCGGGCAGCGGATCATTGTCAAAAAGGATCCGTCCTTCAGGGGTAATGCGGAACGGGCCATCCACATCGATCGGCTCCAAGACGGGAGCTTGTCCAGCCGGCGGCTGGCGGTAGCCCATGACACGATACCCTTGCGGTGTCACCCACTGCCCCAGCTGATCGCGCGTCCATTGCCCGGCGCGTGTCAAACCGTAGGTGCCATCCGGCAGCTGAATGGTGAAAAAGGTGACGGGCATCTGGCCGGTCTCCGGATCGGGACGCGGATCATCCAGGATGGCCACATGCATGGGTTGTCCCGTTTCAACAGGGGTTCCCTGCTGGAACAGTGGCAGCCGCTCATCCACCAGCACGCCGTGCGGAAGGGACCCGAGCTGCGGCGATCTTCCCCCGCTTGCGCCTAGCCGCCAGATGAGATATTCAGGAAATGTCCGCATCGCGGCTTCTTCCGCCTTAAAACCAATGGTGTTCAGATTGGCCAGGTTGTTGCTTACCGTATCATGCCAACGCTGGCTGATCATCATCCCAGCAGTGGCCAGGTCCAGTCCACGAAACATGCCTTGCCCTCCCCGGCTTCTTCTTTCATCTCTATTGTGACGAACCGATTATGTATTCATGCTTCAATGATATCGTGTACTTGTCCCCGATGACGCCTGAGAAGAGGCGGTACCCGTTCGTACCACCGTATGTTTAGCGGGTCCTCATCCACTTGTCGCGCAAAATGCCGTCATTTTGTCTATTCGCCACCGACTTGAAAATTCCTGCCAGTTCTTCACTTTTTTCGATTCATTTCGCCGCGGTTCGTCACATCGTTCGCTTGCCAGCTTTGCGGATGGCTGCAAGGGCTGGCTGATCCTCGTGAATATTTGATTCTGAAGATTTTTTCTTTTTATATTTGATTTTCGTCGCCTCTCCGCCACGCAGATGCCGGACCGATTTATGATGTTCCAGAATCTTTTTGACCTCTTCATAAAGTTGCGGGTTGATTTCCGGGAGCCGTTCTGTGAGATCTTTGTGTACCGTGCTCTTTGAAACGCCAAATGCTTTGGCGGTCATCCGAACCGTATTCCGTGTCTCGGTGATGTAGCGCGCGATGTTCACGGCCCGCTCCTTAATGTAGTCATGCACACCCCTCGCCTCCCTGCTTTTCACAATGTCTGGTACATTATATGAGGGGAGGCTGCATATATTCGATATTTCCAAGCCTGACAAGCCTTGTTTTCTTTGGCGCACGCAAAAACCCATCCCCCGCTGAGATGTGCGGGGGATGGGTTTCTCGCTTCATGGCTCGGTCGGTAGATTCTTTTGATCACTGCGTTGCTCGGTTGGTTGCTCAGTTTGATGTTGAGTTCGTTCCTGCTTGGACCCGTTCGCTGGCGGAGCGCTCAGGTACTCAAGGGGTGAGACGGTCTCTCCATTCTTGCGGACCTCAAAGTGCAGATGGTTGCCGGTATCCTGCTCGTATTCGTTGCGTCCGGCAATTCCCAGCAGGCTGCCCTGTCGCAAGGTTTCTCCTTCCTCCACGTACACTTCGGAAAGGCTCTGATAGACCGTCACCAGCTGGTCATCGTGCGTCATCTCGACCAAAGTTCCGACCAGCGGATCCTGTTCGACGCGGGTGACTTTCCCGCTCAGGGCAGCGATCACTTCAAACGGCTCGCCGCTTTTCAGCGCGTAGTCGATGCCGTTGTGGGCCGTGTAACTGCCGCCGTACTGCACCATCGCCCGCGCGTTGTTTGCGCCTTCTTCGTCATCAAAGAAGTGGCGGACAATGACGATCTCCTCATCTGCTTTGGCCGGCTCCATCATCGCTTCTTTCTGGCCTGTGACAGGAACCGTTTGTTCCTCATCTTGGGCTCGTTGTTGTCCCTCCTGGACCGAAATGCCGAGATCCTCTTTGCTCAAAGAGTAGTCATTTCGATCCTGAAGTTGCCACATGACGGTAAAGATGATGGCTGCCACAGCCAGATAAACGACAGGCGGTACCCATCTGTTACGGAACCAGGTTTTCCATTTGCCCTTCTTCGCCCGGCCTGTCCCTTCCCGAACTGCCTTCGCCATCACTGCCTCGGCTCTTGCGTCCTGAGCGCTTTCCTGGTCAAGTGCAGGAGACGGCGTTGTCAAGGTTTCATGTTCCAATGACTGCGCAGCATGTTCTGACGATTTGGATGGTTGTTCATGTTCCTTATGGTCCATCTTTTGCATCACCTCAGGATCCATTGTGGACCATTTTTGTCTATTCTAAACCTGAGGGATGTTCAGTTTTGCGTTTCGTTTCTTGCGGTCTTTTTAATCCACCGGCGGTAATCTTGCAGTTCCACACCCTGATAGTAATAGCTGATGATCTCCGCCGCCTTTTTGCCTTCTTTGGCCATTCCGTCCGCGCCGTACTGGCTCATCCCGACGCCGTGGCCGTAGCCGTTTGTCGTAAATGTCAGCACGTCTTCATTCACCTGGATGGTAAAATCGGAGGAATTCAGCCCCAGGGCTTCGCGGATCTCCCGACCGCTGAACAGTTTGTCCCCGATCCGCACCTCTTTCACCCGGTGGCCGGTCGTTTTGGAAACCACCTCGACCCAGGGACGCCCGTCTGTGGTGGCCGTCACTGCCGGTTCAAGGGATAATTTTGCGAGAAATTCGGCGAGCGGTATCTCGACGGTGCCGCGGAATTTGGGTGAGCGGGCATCCCATGGCGACGGCACGCTTTTTAAGTAGGGCAAGTCGTCGCCGCGCCAATATTCATCCGCGTTTTCCGTATAGCCGTTGCTGGTGGAGAAAAAAGCGGCGTAGATCGGTTTGCCGCCATAGGTGATCACTTGTCCACGCGTCTCGGCTACCGCCTGTGTCAGTTTGGCCATGTTCTTTTCAAAGGCCAGTCCCCAACGCGCGCGCAAGGTGTTTTCATCCACGTAGGCCTGGTGCTGCACCGTATCGGTCACCATCGCCCCTTCCGGCACATCTGAAAAATCGCCGAGGATCAATCGTTGCACGATGTACGTGCGGGAAGCGATGGCCTGCGCTTTTAATGCCTCCAATTCAAAATCGATCGGCATCTCGGCGGCTACCACGCCTCGCACATACTGCTCCAGCGGTACCTGAATCACGCGCTTTTCTTGACTCAAGTAGACCGCCACGACCGGTTCCCCAGCCTCCGGTTGCAATTGGAACGCCGCTGGCCGGGCGGCGGTCTCCTGCACCTGTCCTTGCCTCCCAAACCCAAGGACCAGCAAAGAGGGAAGCAAGATAATCACACAACTGGTGCCGATGATGTAGAGTAGAATCTGTCGCCGCATCGGTTCTCCTCCTTTGCGCTCGTCCGCGTCTTCGAACAGCTTCTCATTTCGAACGGCTCGTCCTCGCCCCTCTCATTCTATGGGCTGGCCCCTCGGTTTAGAACCGGACAAATAAGCACGAAAAATCCCCTGACGTTTTGTCAGGGGCAGGTAACGGATGATTAGCTGAAGTTGCGCATGATTAGCTGAGGTTGGCCACCGTTTTGGCTGCTCTTTCCCCGTCGCTGAGGCGTTCTTCCCGCGGGAACGGCACCAGTTTTCGCGGCGGTGAGGGTTCGCTCTCGGGGACGCGCTCCACGTCAGCTCCCAGCGCTTGCAGCTTCTCGACAAAATGGAGATAGCCGCGATCCAGATGATGCAACCCGTACACATGCGTCGTGCCTTCGGCCGCCAATCCCGCCAAGACCAGGGCAGCCGTGGCCCGCAGATCGCTGCCTGTGACGTGGGCGCCTTTCAGCTGGCACGGCCCCTCCACGATGGCGGTGCGACCCTCAATTTTGATCTTCCCGTTCATCCGGTTGAACTCCTGTACGTGCATGAAGCGATTTTCAAAAACGGTTTCCGTAACCACACCAGATCCTTCCGCCACCATCATCAGCGCCATCATTTGCGGCTGCATGTCGGTCGGAAAGCCTGGATAGGGGAGCGTCTTCAAATCCACATTGCGCAGTGGCCGACGGGCTTGCACGCGAATCCCCTGCACCTCTTTCTGGCAGAGAATCCCCATTTCCGTCAGTTTGGCGATCACCGGCTTCAAGTGCTCGGATATCGCGCCGTCCACAAACACTTCCCCGCCCGTTATCGCGGCTGCCACCATAAAGGTGCCGGCTTCGATGCGATCGGGAATGACGGTGTGCGCGGTTCCATGCAATTCCTCCACCCCTTCAATGCGGATAGTTCCCGTCCCGGCGCCGCGGACCTTTCCTCCCATCGCATTGAGAAAATTGGCCAGATCCACGATCTCCGGCTCTTGCGCGGCGTTTTCAACAATGGTCGTGCCCTTGGCCAGGACAGCGGCCATCATGATATTTTCCGTCGCTCCGACACTGGCCACATCCAGGTAGATGGTACTGCCCGTCAGCCCGCGGGGGGCGTATGCCTCCACATATCCGTTCCCGAGCGTCACTTGCGCGCCAAGCGCTTCAAATCCCTTGAGATGTTGATCAATGGGCCGCGTCCCGATGGCACAGCCGCCGGGATAGTAGACGCGGGCCTGGCCAATCCGCGCTAACAACGGCCCCATCACTAAAAAAGAGGCTCTCATCTTGCGCACCAATTCATACGGGGCCTCTCCGCTTCGAATGCAGGTGGCATCCACGGTCAACCCACTTGGTCCATAGCTGGTTTTGGCACCTAATGCTTGCAATACGTCGCACATGGTACTGACGTCATCCAACTCGGGGGCATCCTGAATCAAGCTGATTCCCGCTTTCGCGAGGAGTGAGGCCGCGAGAATGGGCAACACCGCATTCTTGGCGCCTTGAATTTTCACAGTACCACGTAGCGTTCGACCTCCACGTACGACGATTTTTTCCACTTTTTTCCCTCCAAATCTGTTGTTCCAAGGAAAACCGCCGTGAACACACCTGCATCTATGTATACGATGGACTTCCTGCAGCGTGCATGCAGCGTTCGTTCAGTGGATGCGGCGTTCTGTTGTCCTTCAGGAAACGCCATCTCGGGGCAGGCCGAGCTCAGCACATCACTGATATTCAGTGTAACATTGAACCGCGACAAAGCCAAGCTATGCCGTGCCCAAATCCGCTGTGCCTGGGTGAGCAGATGGCCTTTTGTCAGAAAATATTCAGACTCATCGGATGACATGCGGCCATCGAGTGACGCGCGATTCATCATGGTAGTATCACCGGAAAGCCAGCGGCGCATGCGAGAAATGGAATGGAATTAGCTGATTCAAAAGTCTCAGAAAAAATGTCTCAACAGGGAAGACCAGTTCAGGTAATCCATGACAAAACGGGCAAAGGCATGTCCCAGCACAAGGGCGAGCATGAGCAACAAAAGTTGGAACGAAGGGCCTTTCACATCCTTGACAAAGAGGTCCCAGCGAATGGATTGCAGGGCAAACCAAGCCAAAAGGACCCCCGCCAGTGAAAGCACCATGCTCACGAAGCCCGCCCAAGCCACCTGGTTCACAGCCATCACCCCTTTCTGTTCCCTGTAAATAAAGAGACGCTGTCATCGACAAAAAGTCGCATAATAACACATAATATAGCAAATCGAACGCAATTTCCAATTTCAGGCGGTCGGGAGAAAAAAATTCCGGGACGGTATGTCCCGGAACGGGCGGCGGCTATAAAGCCGGGGTGCCCGGCATGAAAAATTGTTGCAGGATGGGAAGATATTGGTTCATCCATTCAAAAGCCAGACCTGGGTATACCCCTAACACCAGGGTGCCCACCGCGGCAAAAACGATCAGCAGCCCGAGAACGGGAGGGACCTTCAAGCGTTCCTTCCTTTCGGAATTTCCTTCAGGCGTTCCTTCAGGTACTCCTTCTGAAGTCCCACCGGGCGCCTTCTCGGGAGGGCGCAGATACATTTGCCGTGCGATGGAGAAATAGAAGGCATAAGAGATCACCGTCGTGATGATCATCAGCGCGGGCAGCCACCAGTTCCCCATGGCCAAGGCGCCGAGGAGAATGTAAAACTTCCCGAAAAACCCGGCCGTGAAGGGAAACCCGGCCAGCGACAGCAAAAAGATCGTCGTGGCCAGCGCCAGCCAGGGAGAACGCCGATGCAGCCCGGCAAAGACGCGCAAATTGGCGTCTCCCGAGCCAGCAAGCACCAACAACACCGTGAACAAACCCATGTTCATCAGCAAATAGGCCACAAGGAAAAAGAGCATCTGGTCAAACATCAAGGTGCTCATCATCGCAAACGGCACCAACAGGTATCCTGCCTGCGCGATGCTGGAGTAGGCCATCATCCGCTTCACATTCACCTGATGGAGCGCCGCGGTAGTGCCGACAATCATGCTGGCCGCCGCCACGATGGACAGCAGCCAGCCGACCGCAGGCAGCTTGGATTCCATCAGATTGCCGAAAAAGGCGAGGAAGAAGACACGCACCATCATCGCCAAACCGGCCGCTTTAGAAGCGACGGACAAAAAAGAAACCGTAGGGATCGGCGAACCTTCATAGACGTCCGGGGCCCACATGTGGAACGGCACTGTGGATATCTTAAATCCAAAACCGGCCAACATCAGCCCAAAGCCGATCATCAGGATGAAGGAATACCCGGCATTCCAGGCTTGCGGCAGGCGCTCGCCAATGGCGAAGAGATTGGTCGTCCCCGTCAGTCCGTAGATAAAGGAAAATCCGTAAAGCAGCGTGGCCGAGGCGGCGCCGCCGTAGACGATGTATTTGAAAGCCGCCTCATTCGACTTGACATTCCGCTTGTGAAGCCCCGCCATGATGTAGGAGGCGACACTCATCGTCTCCAGACCGACATACATCGGGATGAGATCGGCGGAGGAAACCATGATCATCGCCCCGAGCGCGGCAGCCAGCATCAGATACATATACTCAGCGCGGGCCAACGCCTCCTTGCGCTCGCCGTCATACACGATCTGGACGAGCGAAAAGGCCACCGCCGTCAGGATGATCAGCTTGAATGCCTGGCTGAAGGCGTCACTGCGAAACTGCTCAGCCAGGATCTCGCGAGGTTCGCCGCCCAATTGGCCAACCACCAATACAAGCGCCACCAGCACGCCCAGCAAGGCGAAAAGGCCGAGAAACCGGCGGCTGTGTTCACGTGCGAGAAAAAGATCCCAGACCGCGATCAAAATGGCCGTGAGCAAGATCACCAGCTCGGGAGCCATGACACTCCAATCGTATGCAAGCACCGGGTGAAGCGTTGCCTCAACTTGTGTCTGGTTAACCATGCCCTATCCCTCCAACCTCAGCAATATCGACTGCAGCGTATTTTGAAGCGGATCTCCGAGGACAGAGGGGATCACCCCGATGAGCAGCACCAGCGCCAGCAGTGTCATGGCCGGGATACATTCCAGCGCCCGCAGATCATTCACATTTCCCTCTTGCAACCGAGGGAGGAGCGGGCCAAAGGTAATCCCCTGCATCGCGCGCAGCAGGTAGGCTGCCGTCAAAATCATTCCCAGGACGCCGATCGCGGCAAAGCCCGGCAGCCGGTTGAAAAGCCCGTGAAAGGCCAGGAATTCGCTGACAAAACCGGACATCAGCGGCAAGCCCAGGTAGCCCATCGCGGCAGCGAGAAACAATCCGGAAAGCACCGGCATCACCCGGATGAGTCCGCCCAATTCATCCAGGCGGGTCGTTCCCGTTCGCAAATAGATGATCAGGAGAATGTAGAACAACAAGGGTGACAATAACCCGTGCGAGACCATCTGAAAGATCACGCCCTGCAGGCCGCTGGCATTCATGGCCGCCAATCCGAGCAACACAATACCCATGTGGCTGACACTGGAGTAAGCCAGAACGCGGCGCAGATCCTGCTGCACGAGCGCGAGAAACCCGCCGTAGAACAGGTTCACCAGGCCGAGGATGGCAAACAGCGTCCCCAAACTGGCCATCAGATCCGGGAACAGCCCGACGCCAAGGCGCACCAAACCGTAGCCGCCGACCTTCAACACCAGTCCCGATTCCAGCATCACGACGGCCGGATGCGCCTCCTGGTTGACCCGAATCATCCAGGTATGCAGCGGCACGACGGGCAGCTTGACAGCAAAGGCGACGAGCAGAGCGAACAGGATGACCCAGCGAAGCGGCTCGTCGATTCCGGACATCATCCGGAACGCTGCATCCCCCAGCATTCCCTGCAATTCCAGAAAGTCCAGCGTCCCTGTGTGTGTCAGAAGGACGAGCAGGGCCAGAAGCAAAATCAAGGACCCGATCCCGTTGTAGAGCAGGAACTGCAGGCCCGCCGACTCCCGCTCTTTGAAGCCCCAGATGCTGATGAGAAAATACATCGCCACGATCACCAATTCAAAGAAGAGGAAGAACTGGAGCAAATTGAGAGAGACGAAGGTCCCTAAAAGCCCCGCTTCCAGGAGCAGCAACAGCATCTGGAAAGTCTTCACGCGTTCTGTCAAATGAACCGCTGCAAGGGACACCACACTGCTGATGATGGCGGTCAAAAGGATCAGCGCCATCGACAGCCCGTCAACGCCCACCGTATATTGGAAGACAAACCCTTGCCCCATGCCTCCTGGGAGCGGAATCGCAAACCACGGCGCCGAGCCGTCAAACTGCATCGCTTCGGCATTCCGGTCAAACTGCGCAAGCATACATAAGGCGAGAATCAGCGGCACTATCGTGGCCAACAGGCCCGCCGTTTGCAGAACCCGCTTGCTTTCCCGCGGGATGAAGACGAGGATGAGAATGCCCAGTAGCGGCGAAAGCTGCAGCATCGTTGTCCAGAGCATCACAGCCAGACACCCCCCAGGGTCAAGATCAGAAGCAGGAGCACCAAACCGAGCACGCTGACCAGATTGGAGGTCTGAACCTGTCCCGTCTGCATGCGCGTCCCTAGTCGACCCACAGCCGAGGCCAAGAAGCCCGCGAACGCCACCAGTCCGGAAACGATCCAGCGGTCAAACCACTGCAACAGCTTCCCGAAAGCAAACGCCAGCCAAACGACCGTCGCCCGGTACAGCTCATCGATCCAGTACTTGTTCAACAGCGCCTGATAAACCAACGAAAACCGTTCGGCCAGACGGGACGGCGAGAGGACCTTGCGAACGTACATCAAAAACGCCAGGAAAATTCCACCCAGCGCAGCCACTATGGCCAGCCCCACGATCCACGGCTCCAGCGCGGGCGACTCATAGGATGACGCCAATTGATCCGCGCTCAACCAGCTGGCCAGGCCATGATTCCACGGCGTGTTGATCCATCCTCCGATGACGCTCAGGATGGCCAACAAAATCATCGGTAACGCCATCTCACGGCCAACCGGCCGCAGCGTTTCCTCTCGTTGCGTTTCATCCCTGCGCGTTCCCTCTTTCCGCGGCGAACCGGCAAATACCATGAAGAATAGACGAAACATGTAAAACGAGGTGAAAAAGGCGGCAATCACCACAAGCCAGAAGAGGAAGCGATGGCCGTTCTCCCAAGTGGCCAGCAAGATCTCTTCCTTCGAGAAATAACCGGCAAAAGGCGGAATCCCCGAAATGGCCAAAGCACCAATCAAAAACAGCCATCCGGTCAGCGGCATCTTCCGCCAGAGACCGCCCATCTCCCGGATATCCTGCGTGTGAAGGGCATGAATGACCGCACCCGCGGCAAGAAACAACAGCGCCTTGAAAAAGGCGTGCGTGGTCAGGTGGAACACGGCCGCCGTATACCCGGCCGCGCCCAAGGCCAGCATCATGTAGCCCAGCTGGCTGACCGTCGAGTAGGCCAGCACCCGCTTGATGTCATGCTGCACCAGGCCGATGGAAGCGGCGAAAATGGCCGTAAACCCGCCCACCACCGCAACCGCCAGCAAAGCCGTCTCGGAAGCTTCAAACAACGGATAGGTCCGCGCCACCAAGTACACCCCGGCAGCCACCATCGTCGCCGCGTGGATCAAGGCGCTGACCGGGGTCGGTCCCTCCATCGCATCCGGCAGCCATGTGTGCAGAGGAAACTGTCCCGATTTACCGATGGCGCCAATAAAGATCAGGATGGCCGTGAGGGTCACCATTTCAGAAGGGATCTCGCCGGCTTCCACCGCCGCAAAGATCTCGCTGAATTGGAACGAACCCACCTGCCAGAACAGCAGGATCATCCCGGCGAAGAGGGCGACATCACCCACCCGTGTCATCAAAAAGGCCTTCTTCGCCGCCTCACGGGCCTCCGGCTTGAAATACCAAAACCCGATCAGCAAGAAGGAGCTCAAACCCACCAGTTCCCAGAAAATGTAGGTCTGTAACAGATTGGGCGAGATCACCAACCCCAACATGGAAAAGGTAAACAGCGCCAGATAGGCGAAATAGGTGCTGTAACGGTCATCGCCGTGCATATAGCCGATCGAGTAGATATGTACCAACAGGCTGACAAAACTGACAACCGCCAACATCATCGCATTCAGCCGGTTCACTTCCAGACCTAGCGTGATCGTCATTTCCCCCGCTGTCAACCAGCTGAACTGTTGCACCAATGAACCCACTGTCATCCACTGTTCGGCCAGGACGTACAACGAGAGGACAAACGAGGCAGCCACCGCCAGCGAAGCCAAATACCCTGCCGCCTGCTTGACCCTGCGTCCAAATCCGATCAGTAAAAGAAAGGCAAGCAGTGGAAATACCGGAATGAGCCAAGTCCAATCGGTCATCGGGATCACCTCTTCATCATATCCATCTCGTTGACCTCAGCCGTGCCCCTGTTTCGGAAAAGGGCGATCAGGATGGCCAGACCAACGGAGGCTTCAGCTGCCGCCACCGTTAGCGAGAACAGGGTAAACACCTGGCCCTCCAATCCCGGAAAAAGGCCGTATTTGGAAAAGGCCACCAGGTTCAGGTTGACCGCGTTGAGCATCAACTCAATGGAGAGCAGGACGATCACCGCGTTGCGCTTGGTCAGCACGCCGAACAACCCGAGACAAAAAAGGATCGCCGCCACGGACAGATAAGAAGCCAGATTCACCATCTACTCCTCCACCTCCCGTTTGGCCAGCACAACGGCACCCACCAACGCCACCAACAATAAAATCGCCGCCAACTCAAACGGGATCACATACTTGTTGAACAACGCCAGGCCGAGCTCCTTGATGTTGTTCTCGGCCAGCGGTTCGGCCGAGGCATCCGGCCAGGGCGTGCTCATAATCCCATACAAGAGGAACACAAAGAGTCCCCCTACGCCGGCCACGGCGAAAAACGTGTGTACAGGGCGGCGTATGGGGATATCTTCCGCATCATGGCGCGTCATCATAATCCCGTAGAGCATCAAAATGGTAATCGCGCCGGAGTACACCATGATTTGGGCAAAGGCGATAAATTCCGCCTCCAACAGCACATACAGCCCGGCCAATCCGAAAAAGGTAAAGGCCAGCGCCACCACCATGTGCACCACTTTGTAGAGATTGAGCATATACAGCGCCCCGCCGAGGGCGACAATGGCAAACACGAAAAAGGCGATCAGGATCCAGTCCATGTTTAAGCGTCACCTCGGCGGATCTTGGTATCATTCTCGTTCAGCCATTTCATATCTTTGAACAACTCGTCACGGCTGTAGGTGGACAACTCGTAGTTGTTGGTCATCAGGATGGCTTCTGTCGGGCAAACCTCCGTGCACAAGTCGCAGAGAATGCAGATTTCGAAATTGATGTCAAAACTCTCCAGCACCTTGCCCTTGCCTTCCGGGTTGGGTTTGCCCTTGATATCAATGCACTGCGTCGGACAGATCCGTTCGCATTGCAGGCAGACGATGCACTTGTCGATGTCCAGGTATTGGATCCCGCGGAAACGCTCTGGCATCTCCAGCGGTTTGTTGGGATAATCATAGGTGGATTTCTGCTCAAACATCTGCTTAAACGTATACCCCAAGCCTTTCATAAAGCCGGGAACGGCTGACATCTTTTCCACCTCCGCTAAGCTTCCTCAATTATGAAAGATTGATGCATCCGGATGATGACCTCATTCCGCGTCCCACTTTGCGGATGGATCATCCCAATGTTTTAGACCAGCGACTTAATCAGGGCTGTCGCCACTAAGTTCAGCAAGCTGACCGGAAGTAGCACCTTCCAGGCAAACTTCATCAGCAACTCCGTCTTGAAACGGGGCATCGTTGCCCGCAGCCAGAGCCAGTAAAAGACGACCAGCACAAATTTCAGGATAAACCAGATGATGCCAGGAACCGCCTGCAGAAACTGCATGCCCGGCACCCATTGCAAGGGCGGCAGCCAGCCGCCGAGAAACAGCACGACGATCAGGGAGGACATGGCAAACATGTACACGTACTCTGTCAGCATGAAGATGGCAAAGCGGAAACCGCTGTACTCCGTATGATACCCCGCCACAAGCTCCGATTCCGCTTCCGGCAGGTCAAACGGCGAACGGTTCATCTCTGCGTTGGCGGCGATCAAAAAGACCAGAAATCCGACGATCTGCGGGACGACAAACCAGACCCCCATCTGCTGCTGGAACTCCACAATCCCGCGCAGATTCATCGTTCCCGCCATCACAATCACCCCGATCACAGACAGGAGCAGGGGGATTTCGTAACTGATCATCTGTGCGGCTGAACGCATGCCGCCGAGCAGCGAGTACTTGTTGTTGGAGGCCCATCCACCGAGCAGTGTTCCGAGGATGGTGATCCCGCTCAGCGCGACGTAGATCAGCACGCCGACGTTGGTGTCGGTAAAGCCGATGGCGTCCGTGAACGGGATGACGGCGATGACCGTGAACGATGGCACAAAGGCCAGCACCGGCGCGAGGATGAATAGCGGCTTGTCGGCCAGTTTCGGGATAATATCCTCCTTGACAAGCAATTTCAATACATCGGCCGGCGTCTGCAGCAGTCCGAACGGCCCCACCTGCGTCGGCCCGTGGCGCAGCTGAATCCAGCCGATCACTTTGCGCTCAAAGTAGATGACATAGGTGACAAATCCGAGCACGATGACGAGCAGCAGGACCGCCAAAAGCGTCATCCAGAGGAACGTGCCTGTCGTCATCGGCTGGTGCAGCCAGTTGAACATCATCCGTCCACCTCCCCGAGGACAATGTCGATGGCGCCAAGCACCGCCACAAAATCTGACATGGAGAGACCGACTGCCAATGTTGGCAAAATCTGCAGGTTGACAAAAGAAGGCCGGCGAAACTTAATCCGGTAAGGCCGATCCTTGCCGTCGCTGACGATGTGGCAGCCCAACTCTCCACGCGCTCCCTCGATGGACGTGAACACTTCACCCTTGGGCGGGCGCAGCATCTTCGGCACCTTCGCCATGATCGGCCCATCCGGAATCTGTGCCACCGCCTGCTCCACGATCCGCAAGGACTGCCTGATCTCTTCCAGCCGCAAGATGTAACGGGCGTAGCAATCCCCTTCCTCCGAAAGAGGAACCTCAAAGTCAAACCGGTCATAAATCGAATACGGCTTGAACTTGCGGATGTCGTAATCCACGCCGGTACAACGCAGGTTGACGCCGCTCAAGCCAAAGGCCAAAGCCGTCTCCGCGTCATACTTGCCGATCCCGCGCATCCGGTTGATAAAAATTTCGTTCCCCGTAACGAGGGTATGATACTCATCCACTTTCTGACGCATGCGCTGGACAAATTGCGCCACTTTTTCCAGCCAGCCCTCCGGCGCATCCCACTTGACACCGCCGACGCGCATGTAGTTGTAGGTCAGGCGCGCCCCGCACAGTTCATTGAACAAATTGAGAATCGTCTCCCGCTCGTTGAAGGCAAAAAGAAATGGACTTAACGCCCCGATATCCAGCAGGTAGGTCCCAAACCAGACCAAGTGGCTAGCCACCCGGTTCAGCTCCATCGTGATGACCCGCAAATATTCTGCCCGCTCGGGGATCTCCAAGCCCATCAACGTTTCCACAGCGTATACGAGATTATAGTTGTTCAACATCGCCGCCAGATAATCCATCCGGTCAGTATAGGGAATGATCTGGGTAAAATTGAGATCTTCCGCCAACTTTTCCGTTCCCCGGTGCAAATAACCGACGACCGGCTCCACATGCGTGATCCGCTCCCCGTCCAAGGTCACGACGAGACGCAAAACCCCATGGGTGCTGGGATGCTGCGGCCCCACGTTTAATGTCAACTCTTCCGTCCGAATCATCTGTCACACCTCCAACTCGTCCACCAGCGGCACACGCTAAATCTCGATGTCATACGGCTCGTAGTCTTTGCGCAACGGATGGCCCACCCAGTCTTCCGGAAGCATGATCCGGCGCAGATCGGGGTGCCCAGCAAACCGGATACCCAGCAAATCGAACGCCTCCCGTTCCTGCCAGTTGGCTCCCGGCCATACGGAAACCACGGAAGGAACGCTCGCTTCTTCCCGATCGGTTCTCACCTTCACGGAAAGGTGTTCGCGGTGCGCAATGGAGACGAGGTGGTACACCACTTCCATGTGTTGCACGGTATCGATCCCGACAATGTCATTCAAGTAGACAAAAGAAAGCTCCGGTTCCTCCTTCAGGAAACGGGCCAGCTCCAACCAACGTTCCTTGTTCACGACCAGCGTCGGCCGATCCTGGCTCAGGCGATTGATCACGGCCTCTTCCACCACGCCCTTGCCGAAGCGATCCTCAATCTTTTGTACCAGTTTATCCAACCATGGTTGCTTGGGAGACGGTGCCTGCGGCTTGTCTTCCGCCTGCCCGCGGGCGCCTGCTTTCGCCGCTCCTGCGGCACGCCCCTCGGCGCCGCTTCTTGCAGGGGCTGCCGATTCCTGTCGGGAGGAAACGGCCTGTGGGCGAGGGGTCTCGTCTGTTGCCGGGTCGTCTACCTGCGCGGCGGTCGACTGGCGGGCTCCCGCGCCTGGCTTTGCTTCCCGCTCTTTGGCCAGCTGATCGGTCAGATCACCGGCTCCGGTTCCGCCCGCTTCATGGGAAGCCTTCTCTTCCTTTTGCGTTTCCTTCGTGTTGTCCTCTATCCGGCTCATTCATCGGTCACCTTCTTCCCAGTTCGCGCCTCATAGCGGATTTTGTATTGCAATTTCTTGATCCCGTAAATCAACGCGGCTGGGTTGGGAGGACAGCCCGGAATGTAGACATCCACCGGCACGATTTGATCCACTCCCTTGACCACCGCATAAGAGCGCACATAGGGTCCGCCGGCTGTGGCACATGAACCCATCGCAATGACGTACTTGGGTTCCGGCATCTGATCATAGAGTCGGCGGAGCAGCGGGCCCATCTTTTTTGTCACCGTGCCGGCCACGATCATCAGGTCAGAATGCCGCGGCGATGGCCGGAAGATGACGCCAAACCGGTCCAAATCGTAATGCGGCGCGCCCGCGTCCATCATCTCGATGGCGCAACAGGCGAGGCCAAACGTCAAGGGCCACATCGAATTGCTGCGCGCCCACGCCTTGATCTGTTCCACGGTCGTAAAAAGGACATTCCGCTTCAGCTCTTCCGCAGCCTGCAGCTCTTCCAGATCCAGCCCTTCCAGCTCCAGTTCTAGGCCCATTCTAACACCTTCTTTTTCCAGGCATAGATCAAACCAACAAACAGCAGGAAGACAAAAAGAATAGCTTCAATCAGCGCAAACAACCCCAACTGATCAAAGGCTACTGCCCATGGCAACAAAAACAACGCTTCGACGTCAAAGATCACAAAAAGCAAAGCAAACATATAGTAACGAACATGGAAACGCACCCAGCTTTTTCCTTTCGGTTCGACACCGCTTTCATACGTGGTCCGCTTTTCCGGTGTCGGCCTGCTGGGCCTCAGGAAACGTCCGACAAACAATGCTGAGATTGGCAGCAAAATGCTCAGCAGCAAAAACAGAAAGAGCATCAGATAGCTGTTGATATATGCGCTCATGGCGTCCCCCCATTGGCCAAGTGGTTCTCACCTATTATGATTTCAGTGTCCCTGTACCATTATTAAACCATGTGTTGCGCCATTTAAACCATGCTAAATTTTTCCTCTCTCATTATAACAAATTGGCGATTTTGTGTCTAATGACACTTCCAGGCACGAAAACAGGTGCCTCTTTTGTGAGAGGCACCTGTGATTCAGACATTGTTGCCTTGCATATGCACATCTGGGGCGGATCGGACGCAGAATTGCAAGCGGTTTTCAGCCGATCACTTACTTGCGCGCCAGCTTAAGACGGTTCATGGCGCGTTGCAACGCTAGCTCAGCCCGTTTGAAGTCGATCTCTTCCGTACCCTTTTCCGCGAGCCGCCGCTCTGCCCGCTCCTTCGCAGCAAGCGCACGGTCGACATCGATCTCCTCCGGAAATTCGGCCGCCTCCGCCAGGACGACCACCCTTTCCGGGGTCACTTCCAGAAATCCTCCATGGACCGCCACTTCGTGGGTCTCATCCGGCTCTTTGATCCGCACGATATCAATCGCCAGATTGGCAACCAGAGGGGCATGGCCGGGCAGAATGCCCATCTCTCCGACCGTGGTTTTCGCCACCACCATCTCCACCGCCCGGCTGATGACCGTCCTTTCCGGGGTTACCAGGTCAAATTGGATGGTACTCATTGTGCCATCCGCTTCGCTTTTTCGACTGCCTCTTCAATGGTGCCCACCATCAGGAAGGCTTCCTCAGGCAAGTCGTCATGTTTGCCTTCGACAATTTCCTTGAAGCTGCGGACGGTCTCCTTGACAGGCACGTATTTGCCGGGAATGTTCGTAAACTGTTCGGCCACGTGGAACGGCTGCGAGAGGAAACGCTCCAGGCGGCGGGCTCGGTGAACGGTCAGCTTGTCCTCGTCAGACAGCTCATCCATCCCGAGAATCGCAATGATATCCTGCAGTTCCTTGTACCGCTGAAGAATCCGCTGCACTTCCCGCGCCACCCGATAATGCTCTTCCCCAACCACGGCCGGGTTGAGCAGGCGGGATGTGGATGCCAGCGGATCCACTGCCGGGTAAATCCCTTTTTCCGCGATGCTCCGCTCCAGGTTTGTGGTCGCATCCAGGTGGGCAAAGGTGGTGGCCGGCGCCGGGTCGGTGTAGTCGTCCGCCGGCACATAAATCGCCTGAATGGAGGTGACGGAACCTTTCTTCGTCGAAGTAATCCGTTCCTGCAACTGTCCCATTTCCGTCGCCAACGTCGGCTGGTAACCCACCGCAGACGGAATCCGGCCCAACAGCGCCGAGACTTCCGAACCAGCCTGCGTGAAACGGAAAATGTTGTCAATGAACAACAACACGTCCTGGCCTTCCCGATCGCGGAAGTATTCCGCCATCGTCAAGCCGGTTAAAGCCACGCGCAAACGGGCGCCAGGCGGTTCGTTCATCTGCCCGAACACCATCGTCGTCTTGGAGATAACACCGGAATCCCTCATCTCGTGGTAAAGGTCGTTTCCTTCCCGCGTCCGTTCCCCGACGCCCGCAAACACCGACAAACCGCCGTGTTCTTGCGCAATGTTGTGGATCAACTCCTGAATCAAGACGGTTTTCCCCACGCCGGCACCGCCGAAGAGACCGATCTTGCCACCACGTGCATACGGGGCCAAAAGGTCTATCACCTTGATCCCGGTCTCCAGAATCTCTTCTGTGGCGGACAGTTCTTCAAACGATGGGGCTGGCCGGTGAATCGGATGGTACTCTTCCGCTTGGACCGAACCCGCGTTGTCAATCGGCTCGCCCAAGACGTTGAAGACGCGTCCCAACGTGGCTTCCCCAACCGGCACGCTGATGGGCTTACCGGTATCCACGGCCTCCATGCCCCGCACCAGTCCGTCTGTCGAAGCCATGGCGATGCAACGGACGACGTTGTCCCCAAGGTGCAGCGCCACTTCCACCGTCAGATTGATGTCCCGTTCGTTTTCCGACTGTGCACGGTGTTCGATGCGGATGGCGTTATAAATTTCAGGCAGGTGGCCGCGTTCAAACTGGATGTCGACAACGGGCCCCATCACCTGTAACACACGTCCTTTGTTCAAACACATTCCCTCCTTGCGCATCCTTGATTCAACCCGCTCGTCTTGCCAAGTACCCTTTTCGTATCAAGCAGTGGTGTCCATCTTCTCCACGTCATCCCTGAAGGGCATTGGCGCCGCCGACGATTTCTGACACTTCCTGCGTGATGGCCGCTTGTCTGGCCCGGTTGTAGTAGAGGTTAAGCTGCTTGATCATCTCTCCGGCGTTATCGGTCGCGTTGCCCATCGCGGTCATCCGGGCCGCCTGCTCGCTGGCCTTGGCATCCAGCAGCGCGGCATAAATCAGGCTCTCCGCATATTTCGGCAACAGGGCCGACAACACTTCCTCCGGCGAAGGCTCATATTCATATACATACCGCTTGCTGGCCGGCACCTCTTCCGATGCCAGTTCGTCCAGCAAGTTGACGAGTGGCAGAAGCAACTCTCCCCGCGGCTGTTGCGTGACCGGATTGATGAAATGGTTGTAATACAGATACAGTTCGTCAAAGGCCGCTTCGGCAAACAGCGAGACGGCCGAAGATGAAATATCTTTGATATCCGCGTACGTGGGGAAATCGGACAGTCCCACGATCTGCTTGATCACGGGGTAACCGCGCTTGCGGAAAAAATCGGCGCCTTTTCTTCCGATCACAAAAATGACGTATTCATCCGGCGACTGGTGCCGCCCGCGAATCTGACTCTCCACGAGCCGGAGCAGGTTGGCGTTGTAGCCGCCGGCCAATCCGCGGTCGGAAGTGATCACCAGATAGCCGGTTTTTTTCACTTCCCGCTGGCTGAGCATGGGATGGCGAAAGCCGCTCGATCCGGCGGCAACGCTGGCGATCACTTCACGCATTTTATCCGCATAGGGGCGGGCGGATTCTGCCCGTTCCAAGCTGCGGCGGAAACGCGCAGAAGCCACCATTTCCATCGCCTTGGTCACCTGCTGCATGTTTTTGGCGCTGCGAATCCGGTTTTTAATCGCTTTGGTCCCTTGCAAATGATGTCACCACCTTTGCGAGTGGTCTTGTTGGGCACGTGCTCCACGAAAGGCGACAGCTGTCACGCCGTGCTAGAGACAAAGCCCTTTTTGAAGTCTTCGATGCACTTCTGGAGTTTTTCTTCTGTCTCAGCGCTCATGTCGCCGGTCTCACGAATCGCATTGAGCACTTCCTGTCCCTGCGGCTGGGCGTCCATGTAGGCGAGGAATTCGGATTCAAAGCGCAGGACATCTTCCACCGGATACTCGTCCAGATACCCTTTCACCGCCGTGTAAATGCTGACCACTTGCTTTTCCACGGGCATCGGCTTGTACTGATCCTGCTTGAGAATCTCGGTCGTCCGCTGCCCACGGATCAGTCTGGCCTGTGTCGCCTTGTCTAGATCGGAACCAAACTGCGCAAAAGCGGCCAGTTCACGGTACTGCGCCAGATCAAGGCGCAGCGTCCCGGCCACTTTCTTCATCGCTTTGATTTGCGCCGCGCCGCCGACCCGCGACACCGACAGACCCACGTTGACCGCGGGGCGCTGTCCCGAATAGAACAGGTCGGATTCGAGGAAAATCTGACCGTCCGTAATCGAGATCACGTTGGTCGGAATGTAAGCCGACACGTCACCGGCCTGCGTCTCAATAAAGGGCAAGGCCGTCAGCGACCCGCCTCCCAGCTCGTCGTTCAGCTTGGCGGCCCGCTCCAGCAAGCGGGAATGCAGGTAGAAGACGTCGCCCGGATAAGCTTCCCGGCCTGGCGGACGGCGCAAGAGAAGGGACAGCTCCCGGTAGGCCGCGGCCTGTTTGGACAGGTCGTCGTACACGACCAGCACGTGCTTGCCCTTGTACATGAAATACTCGCCCATGGCGCAACCGGCATAAGGAGCCAGGAACAAAAGCGGCGCGGGCTCTGATGCCGAAGCGCTGACAACGATGGTGTAATCCATCGCACCGTGTTTTTTCAGGGTCTCTACCACGCCAACGACGGTGGATTGCTTCTGTCCGATGGCCACATAGATACAGATCATGTTTTGGCCCTTTTGATTGATGATCGTGTCCACGGCAATGGCCGTCTTTCCGGTCTGACGGTCCCCGATGATCAGCTCCCGCTGGCCGCGGCCGATCGGCACCATCGAGTCGATCGCCTTGATGCCAGTCTGCATCGGCTCATGCACCGACCGCCGATCGATCACGCCAGGGGCGGGAGATTCAACCGGACGGTATTCGCTCGTCTGAATCGGACCCAGTCCATCGATAGGTTGTCCCAACGGGTTGACCACCCGTCCAAGCAGGGCTTCACCCACCGGCACCTCCATGATCCGTCCCGTCCGCTTGACGCGGTCTCCTTCGTGAATGCCGGTAAAGGGGCCCATAATCACCACACCGACATTGTCTTCTTCCAGGTTCTGCGCCATCCCCATGACGCCATTTTCAAATTCCAAGAGCTCACCGGCCATCACATTGGACAGGCCGTAAACGCGCGCAATCCCGTCACCGACCTGGATGACGGTCCCAACGTCGCTGACTTCCAGTTCCGTCTGGAAGTTGGCGATCTGCTGCTTGAGTATGGTACTGATTTCCTCAGGTCGGATGCTCATTGATTCACCCCTTCTCTGTCATTACTGCCATATCCTGCGATTCAAGCGGTGACCAGTCGCTTTTCCATCCGCTGGAGGTAACCGCGCACGCTGCCATCGTAGAGACGATCGCCGATCCGGACCAGCACGCCGCCGATCAGTTCGGGATCGATCTCTTTGTGCAGCACCACCGTTTTGCCGGTCATCTCCTTCAACGAAGTGGCCAGATGCTCCTCTTCCGCCTCGGTCAACGGAAACGCGGAGGACACTTGGGCATGAACAACGCCTTTGTGCTCATCCAGCATCTCCAAGTAGCTGTGGACGACTTGGCCGATGAGCGGCGCGCGCCTGTTCTTGAGCAAAATCAGCAGGAGATGCAATACCTCAGAGGAGACCTTTTCCCCGTACAGCTGGCGAACCGCAGATTGCTTGTCCAGCGCCGATACCTGCGGGTTGGCCAGCCATTCCCGCCAAGGGGCGTTTTCCGCAATGCTGTCTCTCACTTTCGTCAAGTCAGCGGCGATCTCGTCCAACCGCCCTTGTTCCAACGCCAGTTCAAACATCGCCTTGGCATACCGCTTTGCCACCATCATTGCACTTTCCCTACCTGTCCGACAAAGCTGTCAATGAGTTCCTTTTGCGCTTGCGGATCGATTTCCTTTTCAATGATTTTGGCAGCAATCTGGACGGAAAGAACAGCCAGCTGCTCGCGCATCGCGGCAAGGGCCACTTCTTTCTCCCGTTGAATTTCAACCAACGCCTGCTGCCGCTGACGCTCCGCTTCTGCCCTGGCCTGGCTGATGATTTCTTCCGCCTGCTTTTCGCCGGTCACGCGGGCCCGCTCAACAATCTCGCGCGCTTCCTCACGCGCTTGTTGAAGCAGCTGTTTCTGTTCAGCCAACAGTTGCTCCGCCTCTTGGCTGCGGGCCGCCGCCTCATCAATCTGTCTGGCGATCTCCTCTTGCCGCTTGGCCATGATTCCGATCAGAGGACCGAACGCGTACCGCCTCAGCAGCAGGAATAAAATACCAAAGCTGATGATCGTAATCAAAAAATTGCCAACGTGAAAGCTCAACCGACTCACTCCTTTCTTCTCCGATCCAAACTAAGGCGGGGCGAGATCTGCCGCCGCCCTAAGCCTTTCTTGCGCTCCGGCTGAACAAGCGGAGCGGCTCCAACGTATGCCTTACGAGAAGAAAGCAAGGATGCCGATAACCACCGCGATAATCGGCAGCGCTTCAACCAGTCCGAAACAGATGAACATCAAACCCATCAAGCGGCCCTGCAATTCCGGCTGCCGCGACACCCCTTCGGCAATACGTCCAAACAACAACCCGTTACCAATCCCTGCGCCAACGGCGGCCAGACCTGCTGCAATCGCTGCGGCTAAAATGTTGAGAGTCATTAAAGTCAGCACTCCTTTCACATATTTAAAGGGATATTTGGCAAATGTATCTTGAGTTTAAAAAGCGAAAATCAGGCCAATCAATGACTGTGTTCGATTTTCCGGCTGATGTAGACCATGCTGAGAACGGTGAAAATAAAGGATTGCACCGCGCCAACAAACACGCTGAAGCCTTGCCAGACAATCATCGGCACGATACCGGCAACGCCCATCATGAGAATCACCGCGATCAGCACCTCGCCGGCAAAGATGTTCCCAAAAAGACGCAGACCAAGCGTCAGTGTGTTGGACACCTCTTCAATCAGGTTGATCGGCAAGAAGACAGGGTAAGGCTGCACATAATGCTTCAGATAGGCTTTGGGGCCAGCCATGCGAATGCCGAGAATGTGGCTGAGGAGAATGATCATCACCGACAACCCTAGCGTCACGCTGGCATCCGCCGTCGGCGATTTCCACCAGATCACTTCCACACCATGCTTGCCTGCCGCTTCCGCCTCCTCCAGCATCTCTTCCGAAACCACCTCGGTCCCCAGTATGGTCAGGGGCTCGGTGTGTTCGGTCTGGATCACCCAGATCAACCCCAACATGTTGGCGACAAAGATGAACATGATCAAAGTCAGCCCCAATGAGAGAAAGCGCTCACCTTTCCGCAGGTCCATCGCGATGCTGATGACATTGCGGACAAAGTCGACCAACCACTCCATGATGTTCTGCAATCCCCGAGGCACGCCTGTGGTGGCGCCCCGCGCCCCAAGCCAGGCGATGAGAAAAACGATGACCATCGTGATTAGGGTCATGTAGAGGGTGGATAGATCAAAAGTCAGCCACGGCAGACTCTTAAACGGCACCCAGACCGGATTCTCATGCAAAGATATCACCCCTTTCACGGTTCATTTTTGTGGATGGAGTATTCCTTGAGGGTAACAAGGCCATGAATGAGGTTCATGACCGGGGCTGTCACAAGTCCCAGGATGGTGCCAAGTAAATCCACCTGGTGAGGAAATCGCAAAGCCACCATCGCAGCCAGAATTGCCATGCTGAACCGGAACGCCATGCCACCCACAAAGCGAGGACTGCTCCCGGTCCGCTGGATCCGCCTGAAAAACCGCCGTACCCTCCAGGCCATTTGCAACGCGTTGACGAAGCTGACCAGGGTTCCCAAGATGAGACCAAGAAAAAGCGGTTTCCACGGCGTCAATCCCCAACCGAGCAGCCAAATCGCCATGACAAGCAGCGTCATACGCACCAGGCCGTTCACCCGGCGGGTCAAATCATCGCTCATGTTCATCTCCCACCAGGCGCCTGACAATGGGCAAAAGACTCAAAACCCAACCGGAAAGGCCCACCAAGATGCCCACGATCAAGAAAAGAGGCGCTGTATGGAAAAGATTGTCCAGCCAGCGTCCCAGCGCCACACCGAGGAGAAAAAAGACAGCCAGATCGAGGCCAATCACGCCGATCACCATCGCAGCTCGCCATAGATTCTCACGCTCGGGGTGGGTCAAGCCACGTTCTCCTTTCTGGCCGCAAGCTCCTTATTTCTCTCCATTCTCCGATATTCTGCGGAAATGCTCCTCATGTCCTATGCTATGGTACAATAGCAGGGTATCCATGTCAACGAAAGGAACAGCCCATCATTCAGTTTCCAGTGGACTTGAGCGCAAATGTGACAAAATTGTCACAGATTCGTTTTTGGAGCCGGTATCTTTTGCGGGGAAAAAGGGGCCGGAGGTTCTTTCGCCTTTCCGAAATGATACAAAATGGCTTGGACAATCCGCGCGGCGGCTTCTCCATCACCGTAAGGGTTGGCTGCCTGCGCCATTTCTCGATACGCTGTCTCGTCACAAAGGAGCCGCTTGGCCTCGGCAAAAACAGATTCCTCATCCGTCCCCACGAGCCGCAGCGTTCCCGCCTTCAGCCCTTCGGGCCGTTCCGTCTTCTCCCGCAGCACCAGCACCGGCACGCCAAACGCAGGAGCCTCCTCCTGAACGCCGCCGGAATCGCTGAGGATCAGGTGCGCGCGGGCTTCAAAGTTGTGAAAATCGAGGACATCCAGCGGCTCAATCAGGTGAATGCGCGGATGGTTGCCCAGCACTTCCGCGACGGTTTCTTGCACCACCGGATTGAGATGGACCGGGTATACCACGGCGATCTCCGGATGTTCCTCCACGAGGCGCAAAACAGCGCGACAGATGCGTCGCAATGGCGCTCCCAGGTTCTCACGCCGATGCGCGGTCATCAACACCATCTTCTTCTCGGTGATCTTTGCCAATACAGGGTGGCTGTAGTCCGGCCGGACCGTCGTGGCGAGCGCATCAATGACCGTATTGCCGGTAATCCAGATCTGTTCGGCAGCTTTTTGCTCCCGGCGGAGGTTCTCCGCCGCCCAGTCGGTCGGCGCAAAATGCAGGTCGGCGAGCACCCCGGTCAGCTGCCGGTTCATCTCTTCCGGGTATGGGGCATGTTTGTCGTATGTACGCAAACCCGCCTCCACATGTCCAACCGCCACCTGATGGTAAAAGGCGGCCAGCGCGGCGGCAAAACTGGTGGTCGTGTCCCCATGCACCAGGATCAAATCGGGGCGCAGCGCCTGGACGATGCGCTCCAATCCTTCCAACACCCGCGTGGTAATCTGGGTCAAACTTTGCCTCGGGGTCATGATGTTCAAGTCGTAATCCGGAGCAATCTGAAATGTCTCCAACACCTGATCCAGCATCTGCCGGTGCTGCGCGGTGACGCAAACATAGGAAGCAATCCCCGGCGTTTGTCGCAGTTGATGAACCACGGGAGCCATCTTAATCGCCTCCGGCCGGGTGCCAAATACACTGAGAACCTTTATCCCGACGGACAATCTTGCTGT
Organism: uncultured Bacillus sp.; assembly: GCA_947085265.1. Taxonomy (GTDB): domain Bacteria; phylum Bacillota; class Bacilli; order ZCTH02-B2; family ZCTH02-B2; genus Bacillus_BB. The sequence continues at coordinate 55,252 of CAMTVR010000010.1, forward strand.
CCTCCCCCCTCATTCATTTTCCGCCGCTTCTCTACACCTCTGCATACTGAAGCTCCGCATACAGGGGAAACTGCCGGGTCAGCTCGGCCACTCGGCGGCGAGCTTCTTCCTTGGCCGCCGCGCCGCCCCGCCCCTTGAGGACAGATGCAATGATATCGGCGATTTCCACCATGGCCGCGGCGTCCATGCCACGTGTCGTGACCGCCGGCGTGCCGATTCGGATGCCACTGGTCACCATCGGCTTGGCCGGATCATACGGAATGGCGTTTTTGTTGACAGTGATATTCACCTCGTCCAGGATGGCCTCCGCCTCTTTCCCTGTCAGGTCGAGGTTGCGCACATCCACCAGGATCAGGTGATTGTCCGTGCCGCCGGAAATCAGATTCAGCCCGCGGCTCATCAGCGACTCGGCCAATGTCCGGGCGTTCTCCACCACCCGCCGACAATACTCCTTGAACGACGGCTGCAACGCTTCCCCAAAAGCCACCGCCTTGGCCGCAATCACATGCATCAGGGGACCCCCCTGGATCCCGGGGAAAATGGCCTTGTCGATCTCCTTGGCAAACTCCTCTTGGCAGAGAATCATGCCGCCCCGCGGCCCGCGCAGCGTCTTGTGGGTAGTGGTGGTAACAAAATGGGCGTAAGGAATGGGCGAAGGATGCAGCCCGGTGGCCACCAGCCCGGCGATGTGAGCCATGTCCACCATCAGATAAGCCCCCACCTCGTCGGCGATCTCCCGCAAAGCGGCGAAATCAAACGCCCGCGGATAAGCGCTGGCTCCAGCCACGATCAACCGGGGACGGTGCTGCCGCGCCAGCTCTCGCACTTCGTCATAGCGGATCAGATGGGTTTTTTCATCCACTCCATAAGGGATAAACTGGTACAGCTGTCCGGAAAAGTTGACCGGGCTGCCGTGTGTCAGGTGCCCTCCGTGGGCCAAGTTCATCCCCAGCACCTTGTCCCCAGGCTTCAGCACGGCGCTGTAGACGGCCATGTTGGCCTGCGCGCCGGAGTGCGGCTGGACGTTGGCGTGAGCGGCGCCAAAAAGCTGTTTGGCCCGCTCCCGCGCCAAATCCTCCACGATATCCACATACTCACAACCGCCGTAATAGCGGCGCCCCGGATAACCTTCGGCATATTTGTTGGTCAAAACTGTTCCCAGCGCTTCCAGCACGGCGGGACTGACAAAGTTCTCCGAAGCAATCAGTTCAATGTTCTGGTTTTGCCGCCGCAATTCCTTTTGCAGCGCGGAGGCCACCTCCGGATCCTGGCTGACGAGATGTTCCAGCATGTTCGACGTTCCCCTTTCTTTACGAAAAAATGGCCATTACGAAAATGGCGGTTGATGATACAACTTTGAAGCATCAAAAGCGAAAAGCAACAAGCAACGACGCATCTTGCGTCGCCCCCAACCTGAACGCGCCAACCCCGACCGCCTATCTGCGGTAAACCGCCCGTGGTCCGCCGATCAGCTTGGGCCTCGTCCAGGCGGCGGTGACATGGGCATGTCCCACCTGCCGGCAGGATGGCCGAAAAGGAACCGCGACCGGCTTCAAGTGCATGCCGATCAAGGTGCCGCCGATGTCAATCCCGGCATCGGCCCGAATCGCTTCAACCACCACCGCATCCTCCAGGTGGGCGAACGCATAGGCCGCCATCGCGCCTCCCGCTTCACGCACAGGAACGACAGTCACGGGTTCCCACCCATGAGCGCTGGCTGTCTGTCGATCCACCACCAACGCCCGGTTCAGATGCTCGCAACACTGATAGGCCATCCGGATGTCCCGTTCCCGAGCAACTTCTTCAGCCGCGCGAAAAATCTGCGCCGCGACGGCCTCGCTGCCCTGTTTCCCAATCGGATGGCCCTGGATCTCGCTGGTGCTGGCCCCGAGCACCCAGACCGGAGACCGAGTCGGCTTTGTCCCCGTTTGCTGCCACACTTCCCGTTGTTTCTCCCACAATTCTACCAAAACGGAGCGAACCACCTGATAAACGCCGTCCAATTGGCTCAATCGGCTCACCTCCTCCTGCCACGCTTTCAGGCCCTTCAATCGCTACACCCATCGCGCTCTGCCCAAATCACGCCCCGCCGCAACCGCAGGCAGGAGGTTCCGACTCCGGATGTTCCAGCGCTTCCAGCCGCCGGATCTTGTCGATTCGCCGCTGATGCCGTCCGCCTGCAAACGGCGTTGTCAGCCAGATGCGCACAATTTCTCGCGCCAACCCCGGGCCAATCACCCGCTCCCCCATCGCCAGCACGTTGCTGTCGTTATGTTCCCGCGTCGCCCGCGCGGAAAAGGCGTCGTGAACTAAGGCGCAGCGGATCCCGCGCACCTTGTTGGCCGTAATGGTCATCCCGATGCCGGTGCCACAAATCAAAATCCCGCGATCAAATTCGCCTCTGGCCACCCCTTTTGCCACAGGCAGGGCAAAGTCGGGGTAATCGACCGAATCCGGCGAATGGGTGCCAAAGTCTTGGTAGGAAACCCCCAACTCCTGCAGTTCTTTCTTGATCTCCTCTTTCAGGCGAAATCCCCCGTGATCTGCCGCGATCGCCACTTTTAATTGGCGGTTTTCCATTGCATGACTCCCTTCTTCTCTGCAAACTCGACGCCATTATTCCATGCCATTATAACGTATCTTCGGCTCGGCCGACAGGGGCAGCCAACAGGTGTAACAATCGGCGGATGCTCTCCTCCAGTTCATCCCGCGTCCGGCGATAATCTTCCAGCTCGCCGCCGAACGGATCCCGCACATCAATAGATGAAAAATAGGGCTGCAGGTACTCCCATGAAAAATCATCCGGCGCTTGCCCGGCCGTCTCTGGATCTGCGAATCCTTCAGCCTGCGGTTCTTCCGTCCCTTCCTGCGCCCTTCCCATCTTTCCCATTTCCATCTTTCCATCCTTCGTCCCATGCGGCTCGTCGGCCTCCGGTTCGCTGGACTCTAGACCTTTACCCGAGCCTTCCTGTTCCAGTATGTATTCCTTCAACGTAAACGTCTTGTCCTGATAATCGGGAAACTCCTCCCACAAATGCCGTTTGTGTTGCATCGTCATCGTCAGCACCAGATCTGCCCACTTCAGATCCTCCTCTTCCAGCATGGCGGCCTCGTGCTCCACCGCAATCCCTCGCTCGCCCAAAGCCTCACGCGCATACTGGCTCAACGGATCGCCTTGGACAGCATACAACCCCCGCGAGCGCACCTCCACCTCAAAAGGCAACGCCAGCTCCTTGCCCAGCTGCGCCGTCAATGCAGCAGCCATCGGCGAACGACAGGTGTTACCCGTACAGACGTAAAGCAGCCGAATCCGCTTCACGACCCTACCCCCTTTCACGCTCAGTATCTCCATTCATCATAACAAAAATATTACTCCAAACATCATCAATATCAAACCCCCGAGGATTTCACCCAACATCCCCAGATACTTGCCGGCGCGACGCCCCAGTACAAGTCCGGCCAGGGACATCCAGAAACCACAAAAACCAAACGCCAGCAGGGAAAAGATGATGTCAACCGAAAACAGTCCCATCGAAAAGCCGATCGACAGGCTGTCCACACTGACGCTGAAGGCCAGGATGATCAGCATCCAGAGGGACTCCTCGTGTCCGCGTTGCATCCGCTGTGACGAGCCGCTCACTCCGGAGATGAGCATCTGCAACCCCCACAAAAACAAAAGCAGGCCGCCCAGCAAGACAGCCATGTACCCCATCCGTTGACTGAGCCATCCTCCGACCAAGATCCCCAAGGTTGGACACAGAACATGGAACACCCCGATCAAAAGGCTCAAGCAAACCATCTGCCGGCGCCGAATCCCCCCCATTCCCACGCCAATCCCAAGTGATAACGCATCCATCCCCAAAGCCATTGCAATGGCGCCAATGGTCAGCCATTGGCCGATCGAGAGCATTGCCCCATCCAGAACCTCTGCCATACGACTCCTCCCCGGCCTTTGTCTCACATCCTATGTCCAAATATATGCGACAAGCCGGAGGGTTAGGCTTTATTTTGCACGGGTCGAAGAAAAGATGATCCGTCCGCCACTGGCTTTCTCCAATCGGTTCATGATTGCCGCGCCGATTCCTTCCGGCGCCACCGATTCGGCATAGATGATCTGAATACCTGCCGCATCAAACTGGCGCAGACAGGCATATAAGGAGCGGGCCACCGTCTCCGGCTGGCTGCGCCTGCCGCAAGCGAGAATCTGCACCGGTAAACCGGCCAGCTCCTGCCGGTAATAGGGCGCTCCTTCCTCGGTCGTCAGGATGCCCACGCGCAGCGCCGAACATCCGCGGGCGCGAACCTCTGCCACAATCCGGCGACGCATCGCGTCCAGCGAACCCTTGACCAGCCAGAGTTCGCCCTTGGGCGCATAATGGGTGTACTTCATCCCGGGCGCACGCGGCACAGCACCGTCGGGCACAGCATCGCGCGCCACACCATGGCGCGTTTGCTGGCTTTCCCCCGCACCCGCCGCCCATACCTGCGTCTGCAACATCCGCTCCAGCACCTCCCGCGTAATGCTGCCGGGACGCAAAATGGCAGGACGGTCTCCGCTCACATCCGCCACCGTGGATTCGGTGCCAATCGGCACAGGTCCACTGTCCAGCACACCCGCGATTCGTCCGTCCAAATCTTCCAACACGTGCTCAGCGGTGGTGGGACTGGGTCGGCCGGAACGATTGGCGCTCGGCGCGGCCAGAGGAAAACCGCACGCCTGGAGCAACGCCTGTGCGACGGGATGGGAAGGCATCCGTACTGCCACCGTCTCCAGTCCTCCTGTCACCTCCGGGGCAACCCTCCCGGACGAAGGCAGAATCAAGGTCAGAGGCCCTGGCCAGAGCCTGTCCATCAGGCGACGAGCCGCATCCGGAATGTCGGTCACCAATTCCCCCAGCCATTCTGGATGCCAAATATGGACAATTAATGGATTGTCGCTGGGACGGCCCTTCGCCATAAAGATCTTCCGAACCGCCTCTGATTGGAAGGCGTTTGCGCCAAGGCCATATACCGTTTCTGTCGGAAAAGCCACCGTTTCTCCGCGACGCAAAACCTCCGCCGCTTCCCGAATCGCGGGATGCTCCGCAAGGTTCGGCTGCTGCGTATCAATTTTCCAATGGATCGTGTCCAGACTCTTCGTCATGTTCATCCCCATCTCTTCCACAACGTTATCCACAATTTTATCCACAGTTGCGCAAAACTGTGGATAATTTCAGGATATCACAAAAAAGCCCGCCATCCACCCATTGAATTCGGGCGCGGCGAGCCTCTCCGGTTCCAATTTCAGCCCAACAATCCCCGCAACCAGTCCCACAGGAAAAAGCGGATTTCAACTTGTGCCTGCGCTCGTTTCGCCTCCGCTTGCTGATGCTCCACCGCCATGGGATGTTCTGCCTGCCCGGGAGGTTGGGTGTCCGCTTCTTCTGACTCCGATTCCATCCCCGTCAGATGGTCCGGGGTGCCGAAACACAGCGGCGGAAACATCACACACCAGAAATTGTCTCCCTGTCCCCGGCCAAGGGTGATGCGCAGCGCCTCATACAGCCCTGCAGGGTAAAGACGGTCCCCAAACGCTTTTTCCGGAAAAGGGACTTGACCAAAATCCACTTTGCTGCGATACGGAAAACCGTTCTCCTCCAACACCCGATCCGCGGTTGTCTTTATCTCGCCCAACCGCTCCCCGATCACTTGGCGAACCGCCTGCACATCCTCCGCGTCTTCCACCCAGCTTTCGATCTGCATGAAAACCGCGTCCCGCACCTGCCGCTTGACCCATTGGTCCGCCACCGTGTTGCTGTTGGCCAACACACGGAAGCGGATCGCCTCGTCGGGGATGGCCTCACTCGCGACAGGCAAGACAGCAGGCGGCATCACAGGTGGTGTCGCATCAACCATCCATGATTGCAAAAGCCATAACCCGGCCAGCAAAGACAAGACAAGTGCTCCGGCAAAGCGCGCTAGAAGGCGCCGCACGATAGGCCCCACAATAGGAAGATAGTATAATAACGGCAGACGAAATAAAACATTCACCCGTGTGTTTACCAAGCGCTTTTCCATCGTTTTTCCTCCTCACCCATCCACAGTATGGGCATGGAGGAACCGTTTTAAACCTAAGAAACTGGAAACTGTGATCCTCCTCTGTGATCAACGAATCTGTGTGAAGATCTCTAGCGGTTCGTGAAGGGCGAGGAGGAGGGGATGATTAAAAGTCAACCATCAAATGCGAGAACCCCTTGCGGTGAGCGAAAGGTCGGTTGACCTCCAACGGGCAAAGACAAAACGCGGAATTCCCGCCAGATCGGCCTTCGCCTTGCAATCGCCAAACCCTGCGGTGACAAGCATCCGGCACACTGCATCCGCCTGGTGAATCCCGACTTCAAAGGCCACCAACGCGTCGGGAAGGAGCACAGAAGGAAGGTCGCGAATGATCCGGCGGTAGGCTTCCAGGCCGTCCTCTCCGCCGTCCAGCGCCAGGCGAGGTTCATATTCGCGCACACCGACAGCCAGGGTGGACAGATCGAGACGGGACACATACGGCGGATTGGAAACCAAGAGATCGACCCGCACCCCCTGCTCCACCAAAGGGCGGCAGAAATCCCCCGCCAGCCAATGGAGTTGTTGTTCAACCCCAAGCCGCCGGGCATTCTCACGTGCCACGTTCAAGGCCGCGTCAGAACAGTCCGCTGCCCAGACCTCCCAGTGTGGCTGCAAGCGGGCCAATGTAATGGCGATGACGCCGCTTCCCGTCCCAATATCGGCCACGCGCAGGGGAGGACTGGAAGGCCAGACATTCTTCACCTCCCGCAGCGTCTCCTCCACCAACAGTTCTGTCTCCGGTCGCGGAATCAAGACATGCCGATTCACGGCAAATTCCCTGTCGTAAAAGGAAACCCGGCCGAGAATGTACTGCAACGGCTCGCCGTCCCGGTGCCGTCTGACCCAGTCCCGAAAGAGGGTCCACTGTTCCGCCGTCAACGGCAACTCCTGTCTGGCGTACATCTCTTCCCGCCGCAAGCCACAAGCCTCACAGAGCAGGATTTCCGCCGCTCGCCGCGGTTGCTCCGCCCTGTCATCAAAAAAGCAAGACGCCCAGTCCAGCGCTTCCCGAACCGCCACACCACGCATCTGAACCTGAACGTTTTCACCGGGACTCCCGGTCACTTCCGTCCGTTTTGGACCGTCTTTCATACCGCCTCGTTCATCCCTTCCGCCATCTGCTTCCTCAGCCATGGACGTTTCGCAGCCAACGGTTCATCATCAACTGTTCGCGGCACTCTGTTTCAATTGTTCGGACTGTTCATGAGCGATCAGCGCATCAATGATCTCGTCCAGATCCCCTTCCAGGATCTGCTCCAAGCGATGCACCGTCAAGCCGATCCGGTGATCGGTCACTCTTCCTTGCGGAAAATTATAGGTCCGAATCCGTTCACTGCGGTCCCCGCTGCCCACTTGGCTGCGGCGGGCACTGGCCTGTCTCTCCAGTTCCTCCTGCCGGTACTTGTCGTACAGGCGGGCACGCAACACGCGCATCGCCTTCTCCCGGTTTTTGATTTGCGACCGCTCATCCGAACAACTGACGACGATTCCTGTCGGCAGATGAGTGATTCGTACCGCCGAATCGGTCGTGTTGACGTGCTGACCCCCCGCTCCGCTGGAGCGGTACACATCGACCCGCAAATCCTTTTCATGAATCTCCACTTCCACCTCTTCCGCCTCGGGCAGCACCACCACGGTGGATGTGGAGGTGTGAATCCGGCCTCCCGATTCGGTCACCGGTACCCGTTGCACGCGGTGTGCGCCGCTTTCAAATTTGAGACGGCTGTAGGCGCCCTTTCCCTGAATCGTAAAGATCACTTCTTTGAAACCACCAATCCCGGTTTCGTGAACCTCGACCAACTCCGTCTTCCAACCCTTGCTTTCCGCATACCGCGTGTACATCCGGTAGAGGTCGGCGGCAAACAGAGCCGCCTCTTCCCCACCCGCCGCTCCGCGGATCTCCATGATCACGTTTTTCTCGTCATTGGGATCCCGCGGCAGCAACAGGATCTGCAGGCGTTTTTCCAGCTCCGATTTTCGTTCCGTCAAATTGGCCATCTCTTCCCGAATCCATTCCTTCATTTCCGGATCGGATGGTTCGCTGGCCATCTCGCGGGCCTCTCTCAACTGCTCGTCAACGGACAGGTATTCTCGATACGCCTGCACAATTTCTTCCAAGTCGCTCTGTTCTTTTGAATAGGCACGCAGCTTGGCCGGGTCATTGATCACTTCGGGATCGCAGAGCCATTGGCTCAATTGCTCATAGCGTTCCATGATGGCCGCAAGGCGCTGAAACATGACCCAACCCCCTTTTCACGTTCGAAAGACTAACAGAGTTATTGTACTAAATCGGTTCGTCAGCGGGCAAGGAGCAGCCGCCTTGGGAACGTCTCTCGCCAAAAAAATGCCGGATAGAGAAGCCCGAAACTTCTTCGATCCGGCAACGCAAATGGCATGCTTATTTCAGGATGAAGGCAGATCCACCCAGGATGAAGCCACTGAAAGTGCTGATTATCTTACCGGGGCGCGATGCGTCCGCGCCTCAGCCAAACGGTCGTCAATGGCGCTCAACTGGTTGCGGTAATCATCGGCTGGACGTCCGTTACGCAGGCCGTTGTCCATCTCCCTGAGCTGGCCCAACAGATCGGCATCCGATGTCACGATCACGTGATAACGGGGCACCACGCGGTTGACCCGTCTGGCCACTTCATCTTCAACCGCGTCGGCCTCTCGGCGGTTTACACGGGTGTCCAGATCCAGCCCGACGTATGCGGTTCCGCCGACAATCACAGCAGTGGCGTTGTCCACCCCATTCACTTCTGACGCCACTTCAGCCATCCGATCCGCGTCAAAGAAGACATTATTGACATTATTGCGGTTTCTTCCGTAATAGAGGTTCGGGTTGGCGTTGGTAAACCCTTGCATCCCGTCATCAGGGTACGCGTTTCGATCGGGGGCTGTTGTCAACGGACGCCGTGGGTTGTCAACGCGGTTATTGACCCGGTTGAAATCGTTCTGCCGCAGCCTCGTCCCATTCGGGGAAGTGTCGTTGTATTGATTGGGGGGCACACCCTGATCCGGCGCGGGCCGGGCTGCCGGCGCACAAGCGGCCAGTGTCAACGATGTCGTTGCCGCAATGCCAAGCATCAGCATTTTTTTGCTCAGCATAGATCCACCTCCTTAGAGGTAGGATGTCCGCCAGCCTGACCAATATGCCTGCCATTCTTCGCATTCGCTCTCAATGCAACAGCTCCCGCCAAAATACGGGAGCCGACTTTGAATCATATAGCTGAAATCACATAGCTGATCTTGAGTCAAATTATTCGAGGTTGTATTTCTTCTTGAAGCGTTCCACACGGCCGCCCGTGTCAACAAACTTCTGTTTCCCTGTGAAAAAGGGGTGGCACTCCGAGCAGATTTCGACACGCAGGTTCTCTTTTGTCGAACCTGTTTCAAACGTGTTTCCACACGCGCAGGTCACTGTCGTCACTTTAAATTCGGGATGAATATCCGTTTTCATCTGTTCCACCTCGCTTGCCCTGCTTCTCTCCATCGAAGCAGAGTAGATTCGTCCGTAAAAAGACACGATGCTATTGTATCACCGTTCAGTCTAAAACTGCAAGGGGAAAGTGCTGGCAGGAACGGATTACCCCGTCTTGACAAACGGATCTGGGGCAGCTGCAAGGCCCGCCAGAAATTCCTCATTGCTTTTGGTCTCCCGGAGGCGACGCAGCAGTTGCTCCGTGAATTCATACACATTTTCTGAAGCCATGCTCCGCCGAAGCGACCAGACCTTTTCCAGGTGTTCCCGCGGCAGCAACATTTCTTCACGCCGCGTTCCAGACCGGTGGATGTCGATGGCCGGAAAAATCCGCCGCTCCGCCAATCGTCGGTCCAGGTGGAGTTCCATGTTTCCGGTCCCTTTAAACTCTTCATAAATCACGTCATCCATCCGCGAACCCGTCTCCACCAGAGCCGTCGCTAAAATGGTCAGGCTGCCCCCTTCTTCAATATTCCTCGCGGCGCCAAAAAAACGCTTCGGACGGTGAAATGCCGCCGGATCAATGCCGCCGGACAGTGTTCGGCCGCTGGGGGGAATGACCAAGTTATAAGCACGGGCCAAGCGGGTGATGCTATCCAGTAAGATCACCACATCGCGCTTGTGTTCGACGATCCGTTGGGCGCGTTCCAATACCAACTCCGCCACTTTGATGTGATGCTCCGGCAACTCATCAAACGTGGAACTGATCACTTCCCCCTTGACCGATCGCTGCATGTCGGTCACCTCTTCAGGACGTTCATCGATCAAGAGAATAAACAGCTCCACGTCCGGGTAGTTGGTTGCGATACTGTTGGCAATCTCTTTTAGAAGCACGGTTTTGCCAGCCTTGGGAGGAGCCACAATCAAACCACGTTGCCCCTTGCCGACGGGTGCCAGCAGGTCGATGATGCGGGTGGATAACTGACTTGGAGACGTTTCCAAAATGAAGCGGTCTTGAGGATGGAGAGGTGTCAGGGAAGCAAAGTGAAGACGTTTTGCGGCAAGTTCAGGGTTTTCGCCATTCACTGCCTCTACTTGCAGGAGACCAAAATACCGCTCATTCTCTTTCGGCGGCCGAACTTTCCCAGAAACCAAATCACCGGTCCGTAAATCGAAACGACGAATCTGAGAAGCCGAGATATAAATATCCTCATTGCTCGGTAGATAGTGAAGCGGTCGCAAGAAACCGAACCCTTCGGGCAGGATTTCCAGGACCCCTTCCATAAACATCAGTCCATCCTGTTCCGCCAAGGAACGCAGGATGGCAAAGATCAATTCTTTTTTCTTCATTTGTCCATAATATGGAATTTTTAACGTTCGAGCCAGTTCGTACAGCTCACTCAGCTTCTTGTTTTCTAATTCAACTAACGTCATTCGCATGCTCCATTCAATGCATTTGTCATCCATCGTTCATGATTTTACCTTATGATAGCCGTTCGAAAATCTTGAACATGATTTTAATGTTTGGATCTCGTTTGATCTTTTCGCGTTCCGTTTGCTTGTTCTCAATCATTTTTGCCGATTCGGTTTGGATTTAACCCGTTTCGTGTCATCCGTCATCAATTCTGTCCATTGGATGCAGCCAACTGACTGGGGTCGAGTCCATCCGTAAACACCAGATTGAGTTTGCGATCGAGGCGGTGCTTTCCTAAAATGTGGCGAACGGTGCCTGTTTTGGCCCGCATGACGACAGATTCGGTGGTGGCCTCTACGCCGCGAAAGCGAACGCCTTGCAACAGTTCGCCATCGGTGACGCCTGTGGCAGCAAAAATGGCATCCTCTCCCTTGACCAGCTCTTCCATGCGCAAAACCCGCCGCGTATCGGCGATGCCCATCTTCTGACAGCGTTCCAGTTCCTGTTGGTTTTGCGGCAGGAGACGCCCTTGAAGTTCGCCACCCAAGCATTTCAAAGCCACTGCCGCCAGCACCCCTTCCGGCGCGCCACCTGTGCCGAAGAGAATATCCACACCCGTATCCTCAAACGCGGTATTGACGGCAGCCGCCACATCGCCATCGCCGATCAGCTTAATCCGAGCTCCAGCGGCGCGGATTTCCTCGATCAGTTTTTGATGCCGCGGCCGATCGAGAACGACCGCCACCAGATCGGATACATCCCGGTTCAACGCGCGGGCCACAGCCTTCAAATTGTCCGACACGGAAGCGTCGAGATCCACGTGGCCTTTTGCGCGCGGGCCGACTGCAATTTTTTCCATGTACATATCCGGGGCGTGCAAGAGATTCCCCCGTTCCGCGATGGCCACGACGGACAAGGCATTCCAACCGCCACTGGCCACGATGTTGGTCCCTTCCAGGGGATCCACCGCAACGTCCACTTCCGGGGGAGAGCCTGTGCCTAACCGCTCCCCGATATACAGCATGGGCGCCTCGTCCATCTCTCCCTCTCCGATGACGACCGTGCCCCGCATCGGAATGGTGTCAAAGACGGCACGCATCGCTTCGGTGGCGGCGCGGTCGGCCTCATGTTTGTTGCCGCGCCCCATCCAACGCGCGGCGGCTAATGCAGCAGCTTCTGTCACCCGAACCAGTTCCATCGTTAAACTACGTTCCATGCTGCTCCCCCTCTGTTTCTCCTGATCCGCTCCATACCAGTATATCACGTCTGGAGACAATGTTTCACCCTCAGCCGGCCCGCACCTTCTGCTTCGTCTCCACCTGGACGCTTGGATAGCGGGCCACCCCGAGGTACAGCAAAATAATCCCGACAAGTTCGCTCAGCGGAAGCAACCCAGGCATCCCCATGGCGGCAAAACGTCCGCCGGCGCTCATCACCAAAGCGCCCAAAAAGATGGAGAGGTTTCCCCAATAGCGGGTACGAATAAACGAATAGAGACTGATGGCCAGTAATGCGATCCCGCCAATGCCGGAAAGCCAGAAACTGTATTGCCGCACCGATTCCGGCATCGCGCTGCCGCCCACGGTCAGGCCGGCATCCGGCAAAAGGTCGTCTTTAACCTGCGCAGGAATGAGCTGCAGCAACATCAGGAGGCCGCACACCACCACATACAGCAAAAAGAGCGTCGCAGTCGCCCTGTGACGCAGGAGGAACATTGATCCGCTGGCCAATATTGGCACTAAGACAATGCCCGTATAATAATAGATTTTGTAAATGAGCGGTGACCAACCAAAGGCCGTGGCGACAAATTCCGCAAAGGTTGCCAGGGTAAAAAGCGCCAACCCGCTGGCATATGCCAGTTGGTGGGCCTTCCGCTTTTGCCAGTACTGTCGGATCATGTCCCAGGTCAAAACGAAGCTGATCAATGAAGCCAGTAAGGGGATCGCCCACATTGCGCCCACCTCCAAGCCCTGGCAAATTTTTCCTTCTTCGCAGGCCTCGCATCAAGTCTTGGGAACCTTTTGCCAATCCGCCAAAAACCGCTCAATTCCCTTGTCCGTGAGAGGGTGATGAAGCATTTGCTGAATCACATGATAGGGGATCGTGGCGATATGCGCCCCAGCGCGCGCCGCCTCCGTCACATGGATCGGATGGCGGATGCTGGCCGCGATAATCTCTGTCTCGATCTGATGCAGATCGAAGATCTCAGCTATGTCCCGAACCAGCTGCAGGCCATCATAGCCGATGTCATCCAGCCGGCCGATGAACGGCGAGACGAAGCTCGCGCCGGCACGCGCGGCCATCAGCGCCTGGTTGGCCGAAAAGATCAGTGTCACGTTGGTGCGGATTTTTTTCTTCGTCAGCATCTTGACCGCCTTCAGTCCCTCACCCGTCATCGGAATTTTGATGACGATGTTCTTCGACAGGGCAGCCAATGGTTCCGCCTCGGCCACCATCGCCTGCGCCTCGGTGCTGACCACCTCCGCGCTGATCGGCGCATCCACGATGTCAGCGATCTCTTTGAGGGTCTCGATGAAGTTGCGCCCCTCCTTGGCGACCAGAGAGGGATTGGTGGTCACGCCCGAGAGGATTCCCATTTCATACGCCTCACGTATCTCCTCGACGTTGGCGGTGTCAATGTAAAATTTCATCGGCTTGCAGCCACTCCTTTTAGACCATGGTGAGCGTTTCGAAACGCGGCAGGTTGAGCAGCCCAAAGGCGCAGGAAGCCGTTCCTTTGGAACGACGGCGACGGCGCTAAACCTTGCCGTTAGAGCCAAACAAGCGGATCTTGGCACGCACCACTTCTTTCATCGCTTCCTTGGCTGGCCCCAGGTACTTGCGCGGATCGTAGACCTTTTCATCGCGGGCAAAGATCTCGCGCACCGTTCGCGTCATTGCCACCTGGTTCTCCGTGTTCACGTTGATCTTGCCGACGCCCAGTGAAATGGCGCGGCGAATCGCCTCATCCGGAACGCCGGACCCGCCATGCAGCACGATGGGCACATCAATTTGGGAGGCCACTTCTTCGATGATTTCAAACCGGATGCGCGGCTCACCCTTGTACATTCCATGAGCCGTGCCGACAGCAATCGCCAGGCAGTCGACGCCAGTCTCTCGCCAAAAGCGAATCGCTTCTTCGGGCTTGGCCAGCATCGCATCTTCCTCGTCGACGGACAGATCGTCCTCGACACCGCCAATCGTCCCCAATTCGCCTTCCACCGAGACTCCGACCGCATGGGCCGCTTCCACCACTTTTTTGGTGATCCGGATGTTTTCTTCCAACGGCAGATGGGAACCGTCAAACATCACCGAGGTAAAACCGGCCCGGATGCACTTCATGACCACCTCAAAACTGCTCCCGTGATCCAGGTGCAGAGCAATCGGAAGACCCGATTCCTCCGCAGCCACGCGGGCCATCGCGACTGTGTATTCCAATCCCATATACTTCATCGCGCCTTCACTGACGCCGAAGATGAAAGGCGATTGCTCCTCCATAGCCGCTTCAGTAATCGCTTTTGTAAATTCCAGGTTGTTCATGTTGAATTGCCCGACGGCAAAGCCTTCCGCCTTGGCTCGCGGCAAAAACTCCGTCATCGGCACCAAAGGCATCTTTTTCCGCTCCTTTCACATTCAGGCACGCGTATGTGTCGACTCGGCGACAAAGGAAAACCAATCACGCACCGACTCGCGCAATTGATCAATGTCAAAGGGCTTGGTAAAATACGTCATCACGCCCAAACGTGTCGCCTCTTTTATCATATCCAATTCTCCGTAGGCTGTCATCATGAATACTTGAACCTCGGACGGACGTTTGCGGATCGAGCGCAGAATATCCAGGCCGTTCATCCCAGGCATCTTCATATCAAGAATGACCAAATCCGGTTCCACTTGGTCAAACAATTGTAAAGCTTCCTTGCCACCCGCCGCCTGGTACGTTTCGTATCCATCCAAGGACAACACTTCGTGCAGCAACATCCGCACGCCAAACTGATCGTCAACCACCAAGATTCTTTTCGACATCAATCGCCAGAACCCTCCTTATTATTCAGCGGATTGCGTCGGTTCTGTGAATGTAAAATGTAACACGCCAGACACTCATCATCTTAATTCTCTATCTCTTGCAAATTTCCTGCATGTACTTGGAAAGAAATTCAACCGAAAGGCACCAAGGGATCAAAAAGCCCGAAAGGATGCCTTGCTGGCAAGCCTTCCGGACTGCTGCTCAATGAACCGGCTGGTGTTTCCGGCAGTGGATGGCCGCGCGGACGAATTCACGAAACAGGGGATGAGGCCGATTCGGACGGGAGGTAAATTCCGGATGAAATTGCGTGCCCACAAACCAGGGGTGATCGGTATATTCCACAATCTCCGCCAGACGGCCATCGGGAGAGAATCCTGTGACGCGCAGCCCATGTTGTTCAAATGCCTCTTTGTACTTGGAATTCAACTCATACCGGTGGCGATGCCGCTCCGCAATTTCTTCCATTTGATAAGCCTGGCTGGCCAAAGATCCGGATAGCAGGCGGCAGGGATAAGCTCCAAGGCGCATCGTCCCGCCGAGCGGATCGCCCTCCTTCTGTTCGGGCAGAAAGTGGACAACCGGGTGAGATGTGTTTGGATCCATTTCCGTGCTATTGGCATCCGGCCACTGGAGAACATGTTGCGCAAACTCCACACAAGCAAGCTGCATCCCCAGACAAATGCCAAAAAAGGGAATCTGCTTCTGGCGCGCGTATTGAATGGCCAATAATTTCCCTTCAATGCCGCGCTGCCCAAACCCTCCCGGCACTAGGATTCCATCAGCTCCCCGCAACCGCTCCTGGAGGTTGGCCTGTGACAACTCTTCCGAGTTAATCCATTCCACCTCCAGCTGCTTCCCGTGGAACGTGGCGGCATGGTAGAGGGCTTCGACGACGCTGAGGTAAGCGTCTTTGAGCGCCACGTATTTGCCGACGATCGCGATCCGCACTTGGCCATCCAAGTGTTTCATCCGCTCCACCATCTGCCGCCATTCGTCCATCTTAGGTTCGCCAGCGGGTAAACCGAGACGATTCACAACAAATTCATCCAGCCCTTGTTGTTGCAGCATCAAGGGGACTTCATACAACGTTTCGGCATCCCGCGCCTCAATCACCGCTTCCGGGTCAATATCGCAAAACAGCGCCAGCTTGCGGCGAAGCTCCTCGTTCAACGGATGTTCCGTGCGACACACTACCACATGCGGCTGGATGCCAATGCTCCGCAGCTCCTTGACGCTGTGCTGCGTCGGCTTGGTTTTCAATTCCCCTGCCGCAGCCACATAGGGAATCAAGGTGACATGAATGTAAAGGACATTTTCCCGCCCGACATCCGACTTCATCTGCCGGATGGCCTCCAGAAAAGGCAGGCTCTCAATGTCGCCCACCGTCCCGCCAATTTCCGTGATCACGACGTCCGGATTGCCTTCCGTTTCCGCCAGACGAATCCGCTCTTTGATCTCGTTGGTCACATGTGGAATGACCTGAACCGTGCCGCCCTGATAGTCGCCGCGACGCTCCTTTGCCAAAACGGCGGAGTAGATTTGCCCGGTCGTGATGCTGCTGTTTTTTGTCAAATGAATATCAATAAACCGCTCGTAATGACCCAGATCCAAATCGGTTTCCGCCCCATCATGCGTGACAAACACTTCGCCGTGCTGGTACGGGCTCATCGTTCCCGGATCCACATTGATGTATGGATCAAACTTCTGGATCGTGACATTCAGTCCGCGGTTTTTTAACAAACGTCCCAAAGAAGCAGCCGTAATTCCTTTTCCCAATGAAGAGACGACGCCGCCCGTCACAAAGATGTACTTGGTCATTCTGGATGCTCCTTCCAAAAAATAAACAGACCCCCTGAACCAGGGGGCCTGTGCACGTTCACATTCAGCCCGTTGATAGTATAGCCAAATCGACCATCGTTGTCAACGGAAATCAGAACTCCTCCTCTTCATCCAAATCTTCCTCCAAGGGCAGCTCGTCGTCATCCTCCAGCTCCAGTTCCTCCTCCTCATCATCCAGAACATCCAGGCTCTCTTCTTCCTGATCCTCTTCAAGAAGCAATTCTTCCTCTTCCACCGCTTCCAGTTCTTCATCTTCCGCCAATTCCAACGACAAAATGTCGTCCTCGGTCGACTCGAACGGATACCAGTGTTTCAGCCCCCAAAGGCTCTCACCCACACAAGTAAAGCGTCCGTCCATATTCAGATCGGTATAAACAACAGCCAATCGTTCTTGCATCAACTCCATCGGGACGCCCTTGATCCGTGCCACATGCTCCACCAAATCCTGTAATTTTTGCGGTTCCCTGGTTTCTGTCAGCCACTGGTATGCCAAATCGACAAACGACATCTCCTCTATATCCAGCGTATCGGTTTTTATCAGGTTGGCCTCAGTCATCCATGCACCTTCCCTTTCATGTTCAAGCCGTCTTTCTCCGTTATTCACATGCACATTGTACTGATGCGGCAAGGCGGTGTCAAATACAAGAAGCCTCACATATTTCGCCGGTACTGCCCGCCCACTTCATAAAGGGCATGGGTGATCTGCCCGAGGCTGGCGCAGCGGACCGTCTCCATCAGCTCGGCGAAGATGTTGCCCCCCGCAAGCGCCACCTCCTGCAGCCGCTGCAGCGCTTTTTGCGCCTCTTCGCGGTGCGCTTCCTGGAACGCTTTCAGTCTTCGGATTTGCAACTCCTTCTCCTCCGGCGTGGCCCGGATCAGCTGAAGCGGTTTTTTCTCCTCCGTCTCCGGGTGGGGATTCAAAAAGGTGTTGACGCCGATGATCGGCAGCTCTCCAGAATGTTTTTTGCGCTCGTACAGCATCGACTCATCCTGAATCTTCCCGCGCTGGTACTGGGTCTCCATCGCACCCAAGACGCCGCCGCGGTCGCTGAGACGTTGAAACTCGGCCAGCACCGCCTCTTCCACCAGATCTGTCAACTCCTCAATGATGAAGGAACCCTGCCACGGATTCTCATTTTTGGTCAGCCCCATTTCCCGGTTCACGATCATCTGAATGGCCATCGCCCGGCGCACCGACTCTTCCGTCGGCGTCGTCACCGCCTCGTCATAGGCATTGGTGTGCAAGGAGTTGCAGTTGTCGTAGATGGCCATCAGCGCCTGCAGCGTCGTGCGAATGTCGTTGAACGCCATCTCCTGCGCGTGCAGGGAACGGCCAGACGTCTGGATGTGATACTTCAGCTTCTGGCTGCGCTCGTTGGCGCCATAGCGGTGTTTCATCACCTTGGCCCAGATGCGGCGCGCCACCCGTCCGATCACAGTGTACTCCGGATCGAGACCGTTGCTGAAGAAAAAGGAAAGATTGGGCGCAAAGTCGTCCACCTTCATCCCGCGGCTGAGGTAATACTCGACATAGGTAAAACCGTTGGCCAGGGTGAAGGCAAGTTGAGAAATGGGGTTGGCCCCTGCTTCCGCAATGTGATAACCGCTGATGCTCACCGAATAGTAGTTGCGGACCTTGTTTTGGATGAAGTATTCCTGGATGTCGCCCATCAGCTTGAGAGCAAAGTCAATGGAAAAAATGCAGGTGTTTTGTCCCTGGTCCTCTTTCAAGATGTCTGCCTGTACCGTTCCCCGAACGTTCTGCAGGGTGTACGCCTTGATCCGTTCGTATTCCTCCTGGTCTGGTTGGCGGCCGTGGTCACGAACGAACTTCTCCACCTGCTGGTCAATCGCCGTATTCATGAACATCGCCAGGATGATCGGCGCCGGACCGTTGATCGTCATCGAAACGCTGGTCATCGGATCGCACAAGTCAAAACCCTCATACAGCCGCTTCATGTCCTCCAGCGTACAGACGCTGACCCCGCTTTCCCCGACCTTCCCGTAAATGTCGGGGCGCCAGTCCGGATCCTCCCCGTACAACGTCACCGAGTCAAAAGCGGTGCTGAGCCGCTTGGCCGGATCGTCTTTGGACAGGAAGTGGAAGCGCTTGTTGGTCCGTTCCGGCGTCCCCTCGCCGGCAAACATGCGCCGCGGTTCCTCATCCGTGCGCTTGAGAGGAAAGACGCCCGCCGTGTAAGGATAGTGACCCGGCAGGTTTTCCTTCAAACACCAGCGCAAAATCTCTCCCCAATCCTCGAATGTCGGCAAAGCGACGCGGGGAATCCGCGTGCCTGAGAGTGAAACGGTGTAAAGCGGCTGCCGGTGCTGCTTGCCGCGCACTTCGGTGACCAACTCGTCCTGCTGGTACCGCTCTTTGATGCGCGGCCACGCCTCGAGAATCCGCCGGCATTCGGGATGAAGCTGCTGCTCCAGCTCTTGGATCCGCCGCCGCAATAGGCGCAACGCCTTTTGCAGGTCGTCTTCAACGGGCGTATCGGACGCGGCTGGCGACCCTGCTGCCCCATCGTCCGCCGCTTCCGTGAGGCTCGCTCGCGCCCTGCCCCGTTGCTCCTCCAGCGCCTTCACGCTTCCATGGAGCTGGTACAGTTGGCGGGCAATCGCCACCTGCTCTTCTGCAAATTTTTTCTCCTGCTTTAAGGTTTGCACAATTTCATTCAAATAATTCTGCCGCTCCGGCGGGATGATCGTCATGCCGCTGATGGGTGATTGTGCCGCAGCCAGCCGCGACTCCCACCGTTCGCCCGTCAACTCACCCAGTTCAGCCAGCATCGCTTGGTAAAAGCGAGTGGTACCGGGGTCGTTAAACTGGCTCGCAATCGTGCCGTAGACCGGCAACGCCTCGTCCGGCACCTCATAAGGTATCTTTTGGTTGCGCCGATATTGCTTCCGCACATCCCGCAGCGCATCTGCCGCGCCGCGCCGGTCAAACTTGTTGATGGCCACCAAATCGGCGTAATCCAGCATCTCGATTTTTTCCAACTGCGAGGCGGCGCCATATTCACTCGTCATCACATAGATGGCACGGTCCGCCAGCTGCACCACCCGCGAGTCGGCCTGCCCGATGCCGCTGGTTTCAAGCAGGATTAGATCAAAGCCGGCAGCCTGGACGATTTTCAGCGCATCCTGCAGCGCGTCGCTCACCTCCACCCCGGCGCGCCGCGTGGCCAGACTGCGCATGTAGACGTTGGAATGATGAATCGAGTTCATGCGGATACGATCGCCCAAAAGGGCTCCACCCGTGCGCTGCTTGGAAGGATCGACGGAAAGGATAGCCACCTTTTTGTCCGGAAAGTCGTACAGGAATCGACGCACCAGCTCATCCGTGAGCGAACTCTTTCCAGCCCCTCCCGTGCCGGTCAGCCCGATCACGGGCGTCTTCTTGGCTCTCTTTTGCTGTAAGCGGGCCAACAGACGAGACCAGCTGCCCAGCTGTTCGCCGAGCTTGATCTCCTCTCCCGCCGCTGCCCGCTCCGCCAGCGTGATCAGACGGGCAAGGGTCAACGTCTGATCCGGATCCAGCCTCTCCAACTCCTCCACGGTCACACTCGGGGTGGGGAAATCGGTCTTCTGCAGCATGTCGTCGATCATTCCCTCTAGACCCATCCGCATGCCGTCTTCCGGCGAATAGATCTTGGCGATGCCGTAAGCCTCCAACTCCTCGATCTCGTGCGGCACAATCACACCGCCGCCGCCGCCAAAAATTTTGATATGCCCTGCGCCCAGTTCCTGCAGCCGGTCGTACATATACTTGAAAAACTCCATGTGCCCTCCCTGATAAGAAGAGACGGCGATTCCCTGCACATCCTCCTGAATCGCCGCGCGCACGATCTCATCCACGGAGCGGTTATGCCCCAGGTGGATCACCTCCGCCCCGGCATCCTGGAGGATGCGGCGGATGATGTTAATGGAGGCATCATGTCCGTCAAACAGGCTGGCCGCCGTGA
Source organism: uncultured Bacillus sp. (assembly GCA_947085265.1). GTDB lineage: Bacteria > Bacillota > Bacilli > ZCTH02-B2 > ZCTH02-B2 > Bacillus_BB. The sequence goes on from CAMTVR010000010.1 coordinate 76,014, forward strand.
CAAAACGAATGGTGTGTTTGGGCTGGTAACGCTTTCTCTGCGATTCGCTATGACGTGCCGCAGACCGGCGGCTCCACGCTTTTTGTGGCTGTGTTTCACGTTGGATCACCATGCTCACGGTTCTTCTCTCCCTTCACATGATTTGGCGAACAGCTGACATGGAAAAAGCGGCTTTTCGCTTGCAAACGACTTCTCAACTCGAAAAATGCTGTAAGCTTCGCTTTTAAAAATGGTTAGTCATCCGGCAATAGCAGAGACAACTGATGCTGCGTGTAGCTTTCAAGCGTATATTGCCGGCGCAGCGCCCAGCGACGGAATGCCCACATCTCACCCAGGACGATGATGTCATGGGCCCAGAGCGGGATGTTCTCCTCCGGCACCGACAAGGTTCCATCTTCCAGGCCCTGGCGCAAAATGTCAGCAAAGATTTGCGTGATCTCCTCTTCCCGCTGCAGGACGTGATGCAACGCCTCAGGCGTGAGGGACTGCGCTTCCTGATAGATGAGGAGGACCTCCCCCTGCATTTCGTCCATCACTTGAAAATAGGCGGCAATCGCCTTCTCCAAAGTGCGTCGGGCCGTATCGCCAGCCGGCAACATCTCCCGTAACCGCTCCTCGACGCGATCGTGAATATATTGACAGACAAGATACAGCACATCTTCCTTGGACTCAATGTATTCATACAATGTGCCGATGCTAAATCCGGCTTCGCGGGCAATTTCTCGTGTCGTCGTCTTATGAAACCCTTTTTCTTGGAACAGTTTGACACCAGCAGCCACGATCTGACGCCGCCGCTGCTGGATCAACTCGGGATCTTTCACGGTGGACTGTACCGTCAGTGGTTTGTAACGCACGTTTTCTCCCCTCCCTGAGCGAGCGTTCGTTCAAAGCTCGATGTCGGAAAAGGGACAAACAGGGCGTTCCCTGTTCATCCCAAAAACATCTATTCAGACCTGCTCCAGTTGACTGATCAGATGTCCGGCAACCTGTCTGGCAGCCGAATAAGGATCGCGTTCTCCATTGCGCACCGCTTCAAAAACAGGCAATTGGGAGGCCATCTGCTGCAGTTTGCGGGAAATGTCCCGAATGATCAACTCGCGCGCAACCTCCACAATTTCTTCCGCTGCCCTCTCGCTTCGCCTCGCCTCCAACAGCCCGCTTTCTTTCAGATAGTGAACATGATCTTGTATCGCCTGCCAGATTTCATTGATCCCTTGCGCTTCTTTGCTGCTGGCTTTTACCACCGGCGGCCGCCAAGGCGTTTCCTTCTTGGAAACATCCAGCATCTCCCGGATCTCCGACACCACTTTATCCGCGCCAGGCAGATCGGCCTTGTTCACGACAAACAGATCGGCGATTTCCATGATCCCCGCCTTGAAAGCTTGGACCACATCGCCCGCTCCGGGATGCAGAACAACGGCGACCGAGTCGGCCACGTGCATCACGTCCAGCTCCGACTGCCCGACCCCTACCGTCTCCACCAAAATCACATCGCAGCCGCAGGCATCCAGGATACGAATCACTTCGCGGCTGGAACGGGACAAGCCGCCCAAATTGCCTCGCGTCCCCATGCTGCGGATGTAGACGCCCGTGTCGGTGGCGTGCCGCACCATGCGCACCCGATCGCCAAGCAGGGCGCCCCCGGTGTAGGGGCTGGTCGGATCCACGGCCAGCACCCCGATCTGCTTCCCCTGCCCGCGCAAGTATTCGATCAGACGATCGACGAGGGAACTTTTCCCTGCGCCGGGACTGCCGGTAATGCCAAGGACATACGCTTTGCCAGTATGGGGATACAACGCTTCAAGGAGGGGAAATTTGATCGGATCCTCGTTTTCCACCAGGCTGATGGCGCGCGCCACGCTGCGCTTGTGCCCGGACAGAACCTGACGGACAAAAACCTGCAACTCGGACATCGCCGCTTATTGCCCCTTCAGGAGATGGTTGGCAATCACGATCCGCTGAATCTCGTTGGTCCCCTCATAGATCTGCGTAATTTTGGCGTCACGCATAAACCGCTCCACCGGATATTCCTTGGTGTATCCGTATCCGCCGAAAATCTGAACCGCTTCCGTCGTAACCTCCATCGCCACGTCGGCGGCATACATCTTGGCCATCGCCGACTGCTTGCCGTAAGGCAAGCCCTGCTGCTCCCGCCACGCCGCCTGATAGGTCAGAAGACGAGCCGCCTCTATCTTGGTCGCCATGTCAGCCAGTTTAAACTGGATGGCTTGATTTTTCGCGATGGGACGCCCGAACTGCTGACGATTCTGCGCGTAGGCCAGCGCATGTTCAAAGGCCCCCTGCGCGATACCCAGAGCCTGGGCAGCGATGCCGTTGCGCCCGCCATCCAGCGTCCGCATCGCAATCTTGAACCCTTCTCCCTCTTGCCCCAAAAGGTTGGCCGCGGGAACACGGCACTCTTCGAAAATCACTTCCACGGTCGTTGAGGCGCGGATGCCCATTTTGTTCTCGTGCTTGCCAAACTTCAAGCCTGGCATCCCCTTTTCGACGATAAACGCGCTGACGCCGTGGTGTTTATCTTCCATGTCGGTCCGGGCAAACACGACATAGACCTCTGCCTCTTCCCCGTTCGTGATGAAGATTTTGCTGCCGTTGAGAATGTATTCCTCCCCCTTGCGAACAGCGGTGGTCTTCATCGCTCCCGCGTCGGAACCGGACCCCGGTTCGGTCAAACAGTAGGCCCCGAGCAGGCGGCCCTCAGCCAGCGGCTTCAGGTACTTCTGTTTCTGCTCCTCGGTGCCGTATGTGTAAATGGGCCAACTGGCCAACGAAACGTGAGCCGAAAGCGTGACGCTGGCTGAGGCGTCCACCCGCGCCAGTTCTTCCACGGCAATGCAGTAGCTGACAAATCCGGCGTCGGCTCCCCCATATTGCTCTGGCCAGGGAATCCCCGTCAACCCCAGTTCTCCCATGCGCTCAAACAGCTTGCGTTCAAAGCGCGCCGCCTCATCCCGTTCGGCAGCGCCAGGGGCCAATTCCGTCTCGGCGAATTCCCGCACCATCTTCCGCATCATTTCTTGCTCTTCCGTCAACTGGAAGTCCATGATTTATCCCCTTTCGCTCAATGGCTGTACGTATGTTGCGCGATATCACGGCCGGAACCTTTCGTAGCTCGTTTCCATTCGTCACCCGTTCCCGCCCGTCGCTCGTGAAACGCCGCAGCTTGTCCTGGTACGCAACCCATTCCTTCACGCAGCCCGTTACTGTTCGTAGACATAGAATCCGCGGCCCGTCTTGCGGCCCAGCCAGCCGGCGCGCACGTACTTCCGCAGCAGCGGACACGGACGGTATTTCGGATCGCCGAAACCTTCGTGCAAGATCTCCATAATCGAAAGGCAGGTATCCAGGCCGATAAAATCGGCCAGCGTCAGCGGGCCCATCGGATGGTTCATGCCCAACCGCATCACTTGGTCGACCGCCTCCGGCTCGGCGATTCCTTCATAGACCACCCAGATGGCTTCATTGATCATCGGCAACAAGATGCGGTTGGAAACAAACCCCGGAAAATCCTTCACTTCCACCGCTGTTTTTCCCATTTTCACCGCCAGATCATGCGTCGTCTGGTACACCGCGTCCGAAGTGGCCAGCCCGCGAATAATTTCTACCAGCTGCATCACCGGCACCGGATTCATAAAGTGCATGCCGATCACTTGTTCCGGCCGGTTGGTGGCTGCCGCGATTTCGGTAATCGGCAGGGAGGAGGTGTTGCTGGCCAAAATGGTGTCAGGCGGGGTAATGGCATCCAGCTTTTTGAAAATCTCCCGTTTGATGTCCAGGTTTTCCGTCGCCGCCTCAATCACCATCTGGCTGTCCCGGGCATCCTCCAAGGTGGTGCTGAGGGTGATCCGAGCCAGCACCTCCTGCATCTGTTCCTTGCTCAGACGCCCCTTTTCCACCTGCCGTGACAGATTCCGCTCAATCGTCAAGTATCCGCGCTTGGCATACTCTTCCTTGATATCATTCAGGATCACATTGAGGCCGCTGACCGCGGCCACCTGGGCAATCCCGCTGCCCATCTGTCCCGCGCCGACCACTGTCAGTTGCTGTACATGCATGAAATCATTCTCCCTTCATCAGATAGCTAGAACGGAGACCCCCGCGGAGACCCCCGTTTTAATCTGGTCACGCGAAAGAAACGCTTAAATTTTGACATTTCCGTCATGGGTCCGGCCGGTTACACCGCATCATCTACTTTCACCAAAACGGCATCCCCTTGCCCGCCTCCGCTGCAGATGGCCGCCACGCCGTAGCCGCCACCGCGGCGCCGCAGCTCATATACCAAGGTTCCCAAAATGCGGGCGCCACTGGCGCCAATCGGATGGCCGAGGGCCACCGCACCGCCGTTGACATTCACCTTTTCCGGATCCCAGGGGGTGATCTTCTGGCAAGCCAAGACCACTGCGGCAAACGCCTCGTTGACCTCAAAAAGATCAATCTGCTCCAGGGTGAATCCGGCCTGCTTCAGAAGCTTCTGCACCGCATACGCGGGCGCAATCGGAAAATAGGCCGCCTCCACGCTCACCGCCGCATGCGCAACAATGGTCGCCAGCGGTTGGCTGCCCAGTTCCCGCGCCCGCTCCTGTGAAGCCAGGATCAGCGCGGCTGCCCCATCGTTGACACCCGGCGCGTTGCCTGCGGTGATGGTGCCTTCCGGATCAAAAACCGGCGGCAGTTGGGCCAGTCTGTCCAGGCTGGTATCGCGGCGAGGCGCTTCATCCTCGGCGACAACCGTCTGCGTTCCCTTTTTCCCGGCCACTTCCACCGGCACAATCTCCTCAGCCAGCTTGCCGCTCTCGACCGCCGCAATCGCCCGCTGATGGCTGCGCAGCGCCCACTCATCCTGTGCCTGCCGGCTGATGCCGTACTCCCGCGCCACCCGGCTGCCGTGCACCGCCATATGAACACCATCGAACGCGCACTCAAGGCCGTCGTGGATCATCAAATCAAACACCCGATCGTGACCCATCCGCATCCCCCAGCGGGCACGCGGCAGGGCATAGGGGGCATTGCTCATGCTCTCCATCCCCCCGGCCACGATGAGCCCCGCATCCCCGGCACGGATGATCTGATCACCGAGGGTGACGCTGCGCAGGCCAGAAGCACAGACTTTGTTGACGGTTTCCGTCGGCACTTCCCAGGGAATGCCTGCCTCCCTGGCCGCTTGGCGAGAGGGCACTTGCCCTGCTCCCGCCTGCACCACCATGCCCATGATCACTTCATCCACCTGCTCACCGCTTACCCCCGCACGGCGCAGCGCCTCCTTTATCGCTACACCGCCCAACTTGGTCGCTGGAAGGCTGCTCAGGCCACCACCAAAACGACCAAAGGGGGTCCTTGCTGCACTGAGAATCACCGTCTTCCCCTGCTTCTCACCCATTCCGAACTCCTCCTCTGCCTCTCATGAACTCTCTTGCATCTTGCCTCTGTCGATTCTCTTGCCGCTGTCGTTCCTTACAGGCACCCACATTTCCGAACGAGCGCTCACTTGATTCTATTATAACGAAAGGTTGATCATTCGACCAGAGGAGCTGTCACTTTTTTTACAGTTCTTGCAGTTCAACACAACATTCCTTGCAGCGTTCTTGACGACATTTTTAAGGCCAAAGCGGAATCCTGGCAAAACAATGTGGACATAAAAAGGGTGCCCCTCCCCAGCGGTTACAAGGGACACCCTCATTTTCGGGTCAGATGATGATGCTGGCGTCGGATGGTTACATGGCCTTGGCCAGGATCTCCACCACATCCATCGTCTGGACCTTGTCCTCAACCTCTTTGGCCTTGGTTCCGTCTGAGATCATCGTCATGCAGTACGGGCACGCCGTTCCGATCATCGTCGGGTTGACCTCCAACGCCTGTTCCGTACGGGCCACGTTCACGCGTTTCCCTTCTCTTTCCTCCAGCCACATCAAGCCGCCGCCGGCGCCGCAGCACATGCTGTCGGAACCGTGCCGTTTCATTTCCACCAGTTCCACGCCGGGAATGGACTGGAGAATCAGGCGCGGCGCATCATAGATCCCATTGTAACGGCCCAGATAACAGGAATCGTGGTAAGTGATCCGCTCATTGAGCGCCTTGGTCGGCTTGATCCGGCCTTCTTCCAACCACTTGGCCACCAGCTCAGTGTGGTGATAGACCTCTACCCCCTCCAAGCCGAAGTCCGGATATTCGTTCTTAAAGGAGTTATACGCGTGCGGATCGCAGGTGACGATCTTCTTCACGTTGTACTTCTGGAACAACTCGATATTTTCCATCGCCAGCTGCTGGAACAGGAACTCGTTGCCCAAGCGGCGCGGCGTATCACCCGAGTTCTTCTCCTCGTTGCCGAGAATGGCGAAATTGATGCCCGCCTTGTTCATCACCTTGATAAAGGCCTGGGTGATCTTCTGGCTGCGCTTGTCATAAGAACCCATCGACCCAACGAAGAAGAGGTATTCAAAGTCCGGGTTTTCCTTGACGGTAGGCGCCTTCAGATCTTCGTCCAACTCTTCCACCCAGTCAGCGCGTTCGTTGCGGTTCAGACCCCACGGATTGCTCTGCCGTTCAATGTTCTGGAAGACGCGGGTCGCCTCTGCCGGCATGGAACCTTCCGTCATCACCAGGTAGCGGCGCATGTCAATGATCTTGTCCACGTGCTCGTTCATCACCGGGCACTGGTCCTCACAGTTGCGGCAGGTGGTGCAGGCCCACAGCTCCTGTTCGGTAATCACGTCGCCGATCAGCTGGATCGAATATTCAAACGCCGGCGCTTGCCCCGCATCCGCCTCTGCCGCCGTCTCCTGCAGCGCCAAGGCATTGGAGCCGGATACCATCACTGGCGTGCCCGGGTTAAACAGGTTGCCCGGCATAAAGGCCGTCCGCGAGGTGACCGCCTGTCCCTTTTCCGTCAGGTGATCGCGCAGCTTGACGATCAAATCCATCGGCGAAAGCATCTTGCCCGTGCCGGAAGCCGGACACATGCTGGTACAGCGTCCGCACTCCACGCAGGCGTACAAGTCAATCAATTGCTTCTGCGTAAAGTCCTCGATCTTCCCGACCCCAAACGCCTCTGCTTCCTCATCCTCAAAATCGATCGGCTTCAGCTTAGCCGGCGGGTCGAGACGCTTCAGGTAGACGTTGACCGGCGCGGCGATCAAATGGAAGTGCTTGGACTGCGGCACGTATACCAGGAAGGTGAGCAGCGTCAGCGTATGCACCCACCAGAAAAGATAGAATCCGGCCGCGGCAGCCGTCGTGCCCGCCAGACCGGCAAACGGCAAAGTAAGCAGCGATGAAAACGGCTCGAATGCGCTCGGTTCGTGACCGAGCCAGAGATTCCGGAACCCGATGCTGAGCAGTTCAGAAAACATCAGAATGGTCAAGAACCAGATCACCAAACCGGAACGCCAGCCCCGCTTCAGGCGCGGCAGCTTCTCCCCATACCGCCGGTACCAAGAATAGGCGACGGCCAGGATGACGAGAAACACCGTGATCTCCTGAAAAAGGCTGAAATAGTCGTGCGCCGGGATCGGCAGCTGCCACTCCGGCGCGAACCCTTGGCCAATCAGCTCGATGGCGCCGAGCTGGATGATCAGGAATCCGTAAAACAAAACGACATGCATGATGCCGCTTTTGGTATCCTTGAGCAGCTTCTTCTGGCCAAACACGTTGTTCAGCACCAGGTTCACCCGCTGCCCCACATCTTTTTTAAAATCGGCCGGCTTCCCCAACTTGACAAAGGTGTAGCGGGCATACACCACGCTGGCAAACGCATAAAGAGCGAAACCCAGAACCGCCATAAAGGCCGCCAGGTTTAGCAATTCCAGCGTGTTTTGCATGGTCATTCCCCCCATTTCTCCAATTCTCCAAGTATTCCTCTGCCCTCTCGTCTCCTTAGCGTGATAAAAAAGGGTTGAGAGAAAATTTAAATAGTTCAGAGCGCCCTCTTGTTCCACCACAGCGTCTCGTGTCGCCCCGACACCAATCATGCACCGCGATTGTCCCCGGATATCATGAGACAGACAGTACAGATTATATCACAGTCCACTTCCAAAAGTGAATAGTTATTCAATGTAAACGCAATCACAGATGCCTGATTTTAAACAATGTTTTCGGTCGATTCTCATTATACCACATACGAATGAGGATTGAAGGAAAAACGCCTTTTCTACTGCCCTTGCAAAATCTGCTACAATTAAGGGGAGACAAGCAGGATTGGAGTGAAACGAATGTTGAAAATCGGCTCGCACGTTTCGTTTTCCAACAAAGGACTGCTCAACGCCGCCGAGGAAGCGATCAGTTACGGTTCGACATCGTTTATGATCTACACTGGCGCGCCGCAAAACACTCGCCGCAAGCCGATGGAAAAACAGTACGTGCCCGAAGGGCTGGCGCTGATGAAAGAACACGGGATCGACGAAATCGTCGTCCACGCGCCGTACATCATCAACCTCGCTTCCTATAAACACGACACGTTTCAACTGGCCGTCGATTTTCTGCGCGACGAAATCAAGCGCACGTCCTATCTCGGGGTGCGCAACATCGTCCTGCACCCGGGATCGTACACGGACAAAGATCCCGAATACGGGATTGCCCGCATCGCCGAAGGTTTGAATGAGGTGCTGTCTGAAGATGACGATGTAAATATCGCCCTGGAAACGATGGCCGGCAAGGGGTCCGAAATCGGCCGGACGTTTGAAGAGTTGGCGGCGATTATCGACCAAGTGGACAACAACGAGCGGTTAGTGGTCTGTTTTGACACTTGCCATACGCATGATGCCGGATACGACATCATCAACGACTTTGACGGGGTCATGGAACAATTCGATCGCATCATCGGGCTGGACCGCCTCGCCGTCTTTCACATCAATGACAGCAAAAACGTCCGCGGCGCAGCCAAAGACCGCCACGCGCCTGTCGGCTCCGGCTTGATCGGCTTTCAAGCTTTGTATCGCATCGTCCACCACGAAGTCGCCAAAGACAAGCCGGTCATTCTCGAAACCCCTTGGATTGGCAAGGACAAGGCGACACAGCGGCCGATGTACGAAGCGGAAATTGCCCTCCTGTCCGATAACGCGGCGCAACGTTTCGGGGAAAACTTTTTCGAAGACATTGAAAAAGTGGGACATTTCCTTTCAAAAAAAGGCATCGATGCCAGAGAATACGTCATCCAGACATGGGCGGAACTACATGATAAAAAGCAAAAATCCAAAGACAAGCGGGAGCCGATGGAACGGCTCTACGACCTCGTTGTGGAACACCGGCTGTTTCCCGAATACACGGAAGAACAGATCAACCACCGGCTGATCGGTTTTTTTGCAGGCGAGCAGGTCCGTGTCTAAGAGGCGGATACATCCGCCGCCAACAGATTTGCGCGACCGGATGCGCCAAAACAGGGGCAGCCTTTTGAAGTGGCCCTTTCCCATGAAGCCGCCAGAGATTGCCGGCTCCTCCACGCGCGAACCCGGACCACTCAGGCTTGGAGATCATCCTCTTCTGCCATCCGCTCCTTGATTTGCAACTTGTCCACCTTGCCGTGCCGGTTCCGCGGCAGTTCCGCAAACACAAGCCAGCGGCGCGGCTGCTTGTAGCCGGCCAGGCGATGGCGGCACCAGGCGCGGACGCTGGACAGCGCAACTCCTTTTCGCAGGACCACCGCGGCCCACACCACCTCGCCGCGTCCTTCCTCCTCGCCCGCCACCACCGCCGCATCCTCCACTCCGGGACAGGACATCAACGTCTCCTCCACCTCACGCGCATACACCATGCTGCCGCCCGCCTTGATCACATCCCGCTGCCGGCCGAGAAGCAATATCCGTCCATCCTCGCGGATACGCGCGACATCGTGGGATGTGACCCAGCCGTTTCGGAAACTGGCAGCCGTCTCTTCCGGCCTCCCGACATATCCGACAAACGCCTGCGGGGTGCGGACATACAGCGTGCCCGCCTCTCCTCTCGGCAAAGGCCGGCCAGCCTCATCCAGGATCGCCACTTCCACGCCGGGAAAAGGACGGCCCACCGTCTCCGGCGCCTCCCGGGCATCCTCCGGCCGCACGAGGGAAACGTAGCCCATTTCCGAAGACCCGTAATACTCAAACAGCGCACTGCCGGGGAAATGCCGCTCAAACCGGGCGCGCTGCGCCACCGTCAGCTTCGTCCCGACCGAAATCACCAGCGACGGCATCGACTCTGCAAACCGATTTCCATCCCGCTTCATCTTGCGTCGCCCCTGCTCCGCATAGCGCGCCAGCGGCTGGATGAGCGCCGGCGTGATCACCGCACAGGTGGCCTGGGCCTGGAAAAAGCCTGGCGGCGAAAAGCGGGGCAGAAGAAACACTTCCGCTCCCATTGACAAAGCGTGGAAAGCCGAATAAAGCTGCGCGGAATATGCGAGGTGCAGCGGCAACAAGACCCGATCCGACTCCTTCAGGCCGAAAGCCTCTGTCCAACCGGCAAAACTTGCGGTCCATGACCGGTGCGTTTTCAGCAATCCCTTCGGCAAACCCGTGCTGCCGGAGGTAAACCCGAGATAAAACAGATCCTCCGCTTCCCGCTCCGGCAAGTCGGGCCAGCCTGCCCTGCGCCTGTTACCGGCGAGCCGCCGGACAGCCACCCTTTCTGGACCACCCCACCCTTCATCAAGTTCTCGCCGCTCGCCTCCATGAGACGACACGCCGCTTTCTGATCCTGCACCACGGATCAACACAGTGCCACCTAGCGAATCGCCACCAACGACCGCCTCAGCGCCACCCGCATGGACGCCGCCACTTCCCCCTTTGCCGTATGGGTGATCCGTCCCCTCAAGCGTCAGCAGCCAATCCGGTGAAACTTGCGCAAACAACCGCTCCTGTTCCCCATCCGTCAAATCGGGGTGCAGCGGCATCAGTATCCCGCCACAGGCCAGGACGGCCAGGGCTTCCCGCAGCCAAGCGATACGGTTTTCCCCGATCAGGGCAAACACCTGCCCAGCTTTGGCGCCGAAGCGGCGAAGTACCTCTGCCCGCCGTTCAACTTGGCGCGCCAGCTCCCGATAACGAAGCCTGCCGCCTGGATCGGCCAGCGCCCATCCTTCCGGCGTGCGGCTTGCCTGCGCGAAAAACGCTTCTTCAATTCGCAATCTCACTGGCACCTCCATTCCGCGGCATTGCCACGCGCGCCTCCCCTGTTCACCATGTCCGCCTCAGCGTTCCCCTGAGCCCTCTGCATTCACTGCGCGCGCCTCGGCATTCACCACGTGACACGCTCAAACAGCGCCGCAATTCCCAGGCCGCCGGCGATACCTAGCGCCACGACCCCAAACCGGCCCTGGCGGCGGGTCATCGCGGCATACAAGTGACAAACCAATACCGCCCCGGTCGCCCCAAAAGGGTGTCCATAGGCAAGCGCACCACCCAGCACATTCAACCGTTCCGCCGGAATCTCCAGCTGGCGCTGGCAGGCAAGCAGCGGCGCGGCAAAGGGCTCGTTCACCTCAAACAAGTCCATCTCATCCAGCCGAACCCCTGTCTTCTCACACAGCCGGCGAATGGCCGGCACGGGACCGATACCGGGAACATTGGGGTCCACACCCACGGCCGCCGCCCCCCGAAATCGCAGTCCGGAACAGTATCCAAGGTCACGCGCCAGGGCTTCGTTTACGATCAGGACACCAGCAGCGGCATCATGAATGCCACAAGAATTGGCCGCCGTCACCGTGCCGCCTGGCACAAAGGCGGCCGGCGCACGCGCAGCCAGGCGCGGCGTCAGCTTTCGCGGCCCCTCATCCCGCGTCAACCAACCGAACCTTGGATCGCCAAAACCTGGTGCAGCTCCGGCAACAAGCCTGGATGCAGACAACGTCGCGGCTTCCGCCAACAGCCGCCCTCGCTCCAGCGAGGGAATCCGCGGCAGAGGACAAACCACCCCATCCAGATCGCCCCGGTCCCAGGCCGCCAGCGCCCGCCGGTGACTCAAAACCGCCCATTCGTCCTGTTCCTGGCGGGAAATGGCATACCGGCGCGCCACTTCCTCCGCGGCAACGCCCATATCCGGATCACCGAGATACGCGGGGGAAAAAGGCGGACGCGAAAAAAAGCGCAAGCCATCCCTTTGAAACAATCCTTTGTCTGCCTCCCCACACCCTGCCTCATCGCCCGCCTGCCCGCCACCTTCACAAGCCGCCGCTTGCATCTGCACATTCCCTCGCTCTGCCCGCAGGCCTTCATGCTTCGCCAAGCCATCCGAAACTTCGCCTGCCAACTCCACATCATCAATCTTCCACGCGCGCAACGGAGCATTAGAAACCGACTCCACCCCGCCTGCAACCACCACGGAGGCCGCTCCGCTCTCGACCTGGCGGGCCGCCTGGATGATCGCTTCCAACCCTGATCCGCACTGCCGGTCTACCGTGACGGCAGGCACCTCCACCGGGTTCCCGGCCACCAGCCAGGCCAAGCGCGCTATATTCCCCCCGCCGCCAACCGCATTCCCGAGATACACCTCCTCCACCTGCTTCGGTTGCACCGCTTGGCCTTCCAGCAAACGCAGGAAGAGCCAGGCAGCGAGCGTTTCTGCCCGCCAGCCTCGCAACATCCCGCCCGACTTGCCAATCGGCGTGCGCGCCGCTTCTACAATGACCGCCCCCGCCATAAAGGATCACTCCTTGAACCGAGTTTCTCACCATGAAACCATTTCACCGCTCCATAGGCCGAACATGCAAGAACACCTGACGACGTGTAGCAAAGAGGCCCCATCTGAACAAATCCCTCTCACTCGCCCCAGATCCTATTGTTAACCATATCATAAATTTTTGTTGACAATTTTTCCAGTTTCAGTAGTATAGTAGATGCACCGGAAATTGTAAAATTTTTATTTATTAAAGGTTTACAATTCCCATCTTTTGCTTCACCACTTCCGCTTTACAGGAATTTGATATTGCACGTGAAAGGAGTTTTCGATGATGCGCTTGAAAGACATGCTTTTTGCGGCCATGATGGCAGCCATCACCGCCGTGATGGGGCTGTTTCCCGGCATTCCGCTGCCCGGCGGCGTGCCCATTGTCCTGCAGAACATGGGCATCATGCTGGCTGGCAGCCTCCTCGGAAAGCGTGGCGGCGGCCTGTCCATCCTCCTCTTCGTCCTCCTGGTTGCCTCAGGCTTGCCCCTGCTCAGTGGCGGGCGCGGCGGCCTCGGTGTGCTTGCCGGGACCTCCGGCGGTTACATCCTTTCCTGGCCCTTGATGGCGTTTCTCATCGGCTGGCTAACGGAACGCGGTCCCCTGAGTTTCAGGCGCCTCTTTCTGGCCAACCTGGCGGGGGGCTTGTTCAACTATGCGTGCGGAGCTGCCTGGCTGGCCGTCGTCGCCAACCTCACCTTCACACAAGCGCTCATGGCGGGCGTGCTCCCATTCCTCCCCGGCGACCTCATCAAGATGGCCATTGCCGCTTTCCTGGCGCTGGGTATTCACAGAGCGTATCCACAACTGTTGCAAAACGACAAGTTCAACCCACCTGCCGGACAGCAAAAAGAGGGCAGGTGATGAGGCAACAGGTGGTAGAAGAAGGGTGCGTATGGCGAAAAGACACATCGTTGAATTGAATATAGATACGGCAATCTCCCCCATGCTATAATCAAGCCAAACCTGTACGAACAAGTCGATCTCGCCCGTGGAGTAGACTTTCTCGAGCAAGAACTCACCACTCTCTTTCCTGCGGACAAAAGCGGCAACAAATATACAGACAAACTGGCTAAACTCTTTTTAAAAGACGGTACGGAACAATGGATCTTGGTTCATGTCGAAATCCAAGGGAATTACGAACGTAACTTTGCCGAGCGGATGTTTCAATACTTTTACCGCGTACTGGACAAATACGGCCGCCGCATTTACGCCATCGCCCTGTTTACCGATGACTCCCCATCCTTTCACCCGGATCATTACCACTACCACTTCCACGGCACCGAGCTGACCTATCGCTACAATACGTATAAAATTTTGGAACAGGACGAACAGTTGCTTCTGACCTCCGACAACCCGTTTGCTCTTGTCATCCTCGCCGGATTGTACGTCATTAGAGGAAAGCGTGCAGCAGACGATCGTTACACGTTCAAAAAGCGGCTGATCGAACTGCTCTTGCGCAAAGACTGGTCACATGAAAACATTCGCAATTTGTTCATCTTCATCGATGGGATCATCCAACTCACTCAAACGGAAACGATCCGGTTGATCGAAGAAATCCATCCCCTGATTGAAAAGGAGGAATTCGGCATGGCACTTTCATTGGAAGACACATCCTTTGCCAAATATTATAAGGCAGAAGGAAAGGCAGAAGGCAGACGAGAACAGCAGTTGGTAGTGGCTGAACGGATGCTGCGGGAAGGGTTTGATGAGGTGCTGATCGCGAGGATCACGGGGTTAGATATCACTGAAGTACAGGAGATGAAGAAGAAACGGGTAGAAGACGTCGACGTATAGGGCAGCCTGTTTGAAAGACTGGTGTGATGATGCAAAAACCGGCTACCCGAAAGAAAAGCTTCAGAAACATCCCGTACACGCGAACACTCGCGAAAGGCAAGAGCATTGGCCGCCGTCTCGCCCACGCAGTGAGCCTCCCGCTAAAGCAGAGGGTATTTCTTGACATGACAACCTCTGGCTTTGGGTCAATGGTCATAGCAAATTGTAAACTATTTTAATATTATATGTTGACATTTTTTCGTGTTATTGTGTACAATGAAATGCGCCTATAATGTATACCATTTTTTGTCTACTTGTTTACAATTTCACAAACCAAACCATTATTCCTTTCCAAGCATTGTCATAAAAAAACATTTTTTATGGGGGCATCCGCAATGAAATTATTAGAACAAATGCAAGTGACGATCAAGCCTTCCGCCAACCGGTGGGAGGCGATGGCGAACAAAGCGTTGCAAGGAGAAACGCTGACCAAAGAGGAAGCGCTGCAGGTATTAGCGGCCCCTGATGTAGAGCTGCTCCCGCTCCTGCAGGCCGCCTACCGCGTACGCCACCGCTATTTCGGCAACAAAGTGAAGCTGAACATGATCATCAACGCCAAAAGCGGCCTCTGCCCGGAAGATTGCGGGTATTGTTCGCAGTCCATCCGCTCCTCCGCGCCGATTGACAAATATCCGCTGCTGGAGAAGGAAACCCTGGTCGCCGGCGCGCGGGAAGCGGTGCAGCGGAAAGCGGGGACCTATTGCATCGTCACCAGCGGACGGGGGATTACAGACAGGGAATTGGACCAGGTGATCGAAGCCATCCGCGAGATCAAGCGAGAAATGCCGCTGAAAATCTGCGCCTGCTTAGGGCTGATCACCCAGGAACAGGCAGAAAAATTAAAAGCGGCCGGCGTGGACCGCTACAATCACAACCTGAATACGAGCGCCGGACATTACGCGCAGATCACGACGACCCATACCTACGAAGACCGCGTGCACACCGTGAACCATGCCAAGCAGGCTGGCCTCTCCCCTTGTTCCGGCTGCATTGTCGGCATGGGCGAGACACATGAAGACATTTATGAGATAGCCCTTGCATTGCGGCATCTGGACGCCGACTCCATCCCCGTCAATTTCCTGAATCCGATTCCAGGCACACCATTGGAGGGAAGACGAGAGCTGGATCCCCGTTATTGCCTGAAAGTGCTGTGCCTCTTCCGCTTCATCAATCCAGCCAAAGAGATCCGGATTTCCGGTGGAAGAGAAGTGAACCTCCGCTCCCTGCAGCCGCTCGGACTGTATCCGGCCAACGCCATTTTTGTCGGGGACTATCTGACCACGGCAGGACAAGAGGCGGCACTGGACCATCAGATGATCGCGGATCTCGGCTTCGAGATCGAAATGCACGCCGAAGCGCCAATCCAATAACGGAGGATTCATCATGAAAACCGTGCATGGATTCACGGTCGACAAGCAAACGCGCTGGATATATGCACTTCCTTGAGGAGCATATAATTATACCAGCGCAAACAGCTGCTCATTCAGGAGCTTCAATTTCCCCTCAATGTACTCCCGGTAATGCCGGTTGTAGTGCCCAGGCTCCTTGGGATTGGCGTAGCGGGTGATCTTTCCCGACGGCGCGATCACCTTGCTCACTGCGCCGCAGCCCAGCCCCAGGATGGTCTGCCGCTCCTCCATGATCAGGATGTTGTAGAGACATTCTTTCCCTGGCAGGGCGTAACCCACATTTTCCTGGTTGCCGAGAATGTTCTTCTGCCGGTACAGGTAGTACGGAACGTATCCTTCCCGCGCCGTCCATTCCTGCGACAGCCGCACCATCTCGGCCGCTTCATCCCGCTCCGCCACCCGGTAGCGGGATTTGTTTTTCGTCATGGTCGATGCCCGCTTGAAAGAGAGAGTATGCACCGTCAGCGACTCCGGACGCAGCCGCCCCGCCTGTTCCAGCGAGTGGCGGAATGTGTCCAATCCTTCGCCTGGAAGCCCGATGATCAGATCCATGTTGATGTTGTTCATCCCCATCTGCCGTGCCAGGTGATAGGCTTCCAGCGTCTCCTCGATCGTGTGGTGCCGGCCGATCGCCTGCAACGTCTCCTGTGTGAAAGACTGGGGATTGATGCTGATCCGGTCGACGCGCCACTTTTTCAACACGTCCAGTTTCTCCGGCGTGATCGTGTCCGGTCGCCCGGCCTCCACCGTCCACTCCCGCCACTTGTCACGATGCGGCAAATGGCGGGCCATCTGCGCGAGCAGATGGTCCAGCGCCGCTGCAGAAATGCTGGTCGGCGTCCCGCCGCCCACGTAGACCGTGGTCACCCCCAGGCCGCGCTCATGCAGCCAGCTTCCCACCCGTTCAATTTCCTCGTGCAAACCGCGAAGAAATTCCTCCACGGAGCCGTCCCGGCCCTGAATCGAATAAGCCGGAAAGGTGCAATAAGCGCACTTGGTCGGGCAAAACGGAATGCCGACATAAATGCTGACTTCCCGCCCGAGGTCATACAGATCAGGCAATACCTCCAGCTGCCGCCGCGTAATCTGGTCCATCAGCCGAATCTTTTCCGGGCCGATCACAAACCGCTCCTCAAGCAGCTCGGCAATCCGGTTCCGCGGCTCACCCCGTTCCAGGTAACGATGGTACAGCTTCACCGGCCGCACGCCCGTCAGCACACCCCAGGGTTGCCGGATGCCCGTATACCGGCTGAGCGCTTCCAGCAGCGCCACCTGCAGTGGCCGTTTCCCCTCCTTGGCCAGTGTGCCTCCCTGAGCGGTTTTACCCTCCTGGGCGGGTCGCGCCACTTCGTGCTGAACCGTATGCCCCGCCGCATCTGCAATCTCCACCCGGGCCATCACCTGCGCTTCCCGGAAACCCAGTGCGTAAGTCAGCCACAAATCGGCCAACTTTTCAGAACTCACTACTTCCAAACTCGCCTCATCGAGACCTGAGTGCCCCGGGCTGGCCTTATCCGCCCGCATCCGCTCCGTTCGCCCCATCCTGCTTTGCGAAAACAGCAACTCCGGATCCTCGAAAAAGAGGCGGACAAGCAGTTCAATCTCCCGGCGAAACACTTCCTCGGCGTGAACCGATCCTTCCACGTGACAAGGCTTCTCCGCGCCAGAGCAAAAAAACTCCTTCACATGACATGAACCGTCATTCCAATCCACCTGACGCACTACGATCCGCATGCTTCAACCCTCCCTCCAAGGCCGACCTGCAACCTTCATCAATCTGTAACATCGTCCCTGTTCAAATCAGTCAGCTCGCATCTCATCGACCACAATGTTCGCGCAGATCTTCGCTTCCCGTCGTCTCTCAGTCTCTCACACCACACACAAACATATCGTCACTTGCACCATCGCACTGATCATCATGCACGTCGACCAAAACCTCATACTTCCCGAGATGCTGTCCGCCCAGTTCCAAATCATACGAAAAGCGCAGCTGAGCCAAATGAACAGCGTTTTCGCGCCGCTCCATCTCCAGGGCATGGCACTGCCAAGCGATTGGCCAAGCCCCGTGCGGCGTCCGATAGAAGGCCCGTCCCGTCTCCCCCGCGCGGAACACTTGCCGGCACGCGATCCCCCCTTGCCGCAACAGCGTCAATTCGCCGTTTGAAAACTTCAACGTGGTCACGGTAGAGCGATCATGTTCCTCGTAACGGCACATCGCCTCTGCATCACGTTGCCACCAGCGCCCCTTGTACCAATGCACCTGACGTTCGGACGGCCCGCCCGGCGGCGCCATCAACACCTGCAGGCCAACCCGCACCCGCCGCGACGCGCCCCACGGCGCTCGCATCACCTTGATCATCCCATCCACAGGCTTCCCAGCCATAAGATCACTTCACCCAGCCGAGAAGCATCTCCCGCACCAGCTTGGCGGCCAGAATCGGCGTCTGCTCCGTCGGATCGTAAATGGGCGCCACCTCCACGATGTCGGCACCTACGACACGCACATCGGAACGGGCAATCGCGTGAATCGCCGCCAAAAGCTCCACGGAAGTGATGCCGCCTGGTTCCGCGGTGCCGGTGCCTGGCGCATAGGCCGGATCCAACACATCAATATCCACCGTCACATAAACCGGCCGGCCCGCCACTTTAGGCAGCACCTCTTGCAGCGGCTGCAGCACCTCATAAGGATACAGGTGGAGCTTCTTCCGCGCCAGCTGGAACTCCTCCCGCGTTCCGGAACGAATGCCGAACTGGTAAATGCGCCCTTCCCCCAAAAGCTCCAGCGCCTTGCGAACCGGTGTCGCGTGAGAGTAAGACTCCCCTTCGTAATCACTACGCAGATCGGCATGCGCATCAATGTGAAACACCACCAGATCCGGATAGACGCGGGCCATCTCGCGGATAATCGGCCAGCTCACCAGATGTTCCCCGCCCAGCCCGAGCGGAAACTTCCCATCGGCCAGCAATCGCGCCACAAATTCCCCGATCATCTCCACGCTGCGTACCGCATTGCCAAACGGCAGGGGGATGTCCCCGGCGTCAAAATAACGCACCTCTGACAGCTCCCGATCCAGGTACGGGCTATACTCCTCCAGTCCCACAGACACTTCACGAATCCGCGCCGGGCCAAAGCGAGCGCCCGGGCGAAAACTGACCGTAAAATCCATCGGCATCCCGTAAATCACTGCCTGTGCCTCCCGATACACCGGCTGGCTGGCGATAAACACATTTCCCGAATAAGCCTCGTCAAAACGCATTCTCATCTCACCTTCCAGGACGGAGCAATTCTTCCAGAAACCGCGGCAGGACAAAAGCCGCCCGGTGCAACTGCGGTGTATAATACCTGGTCGCAATCTCCGGCAGGGCCGTCACGTCCACCTCAAGCGGATCATGCTTCTTGGAGCCCATGGTAAACGTCCACAGGCCGCTTGGGTAGGTGGGAATGTTGGCCAGATACAAACGGGCGATCGGGAAGATTGCCGCAATGTCAGCATACACGCGGCGAATCAGGTCCCCTTTGAACCAGGGATTGTCCGTCTGGGCGACAAAAATGCCATCCTCCCGCAGGCACTGATAAATCCCCTCGTAAAAACCCTTTTCAAACAGCTGTACGGCCGGACCGATCGGCTCCGTCGAATCCACGATGATCACGTCAAAGGCATTCTTATGATCGTGGATGAAACGAAATCCGTCCTCGATACGCACCTCCACCCGCGGATCATCCAGTGCGCCCGCAATCGTCGGCAAATGCCGCCGGGCATTCTCCACCACGCGGGCGTCAATTTCCACCAGCGTGGCCTTTTCCACCGTCGGATGCTTGATCGCCTCACGAATGGCGCCGCCATCACCGCCACCCACCACCAGGACGTGGCGCGGCTCGGGGTGGGTAAAAAGCGCTGGATGCGTCACCATCTCGTGATAGACAAACTCATCCCGCTCCGAGGTCATCACCATGCCATCCAGAAGCAGCATCGGCCCCCACTCGCAGGTGTCCACCACCATCAAATCCTGGTACGGCGTCCGTTCCTCAGCCAGCGTCCGGCGCACCCGAGCGGTAATCCCGAAATGCTCGGTCTGTTTTTCGGTAAACCACAGTTCCATCGTTTCCCGTCTCTTTTGTTCACTCACGGTCTCACACCTTTCCGGAAAAGCCTTTGATTTTCCCCATCTGTGTATCTCATGCCAAACAAAGGTTGGCATATCCCGTCTAGCGAAAAACGAGATCCAGCAAAACGAGATCATTATTCCGGAAATCCCCGCAAAATGCAAGCTTTTTTGAACGAGGAAGGACATGGACAGGAAGTATATTGGCGGCATCGCCATCCCATACTGAAAAATAACGAGGGTTGCTAGAAACTGGAAGGTGAATGCGATGGCGGAGCGCCACCCCCTCCCCTCTCCGCAACAAGAAGAGGCCTTGCGGGAGTTGTGGAGTTACCGACTCTGGCTGCGCCTTAAACGGTTGATCAAATGGACTCTCTGGAGCCTGATCGCCCTGCTGGCGGCAGGCGGCGCCCTGTTCCTTTACGCCCTGCTGGTGCCACTGCCAGAGGTGCCCATCTACCAAACGACGACCGTCTACGGGGCCGACGGCCAGCCTCTTTTCGATCTGCACGGACAAGGAATCAACCGGCGGATCATCCCGCTGTCAGAAATTCCCCAGACGCTGATAGAAGCGACGATCGCCGTGGAAGATCGGACCTTTTACCACCACTTTGGCCTGAATCCG
Organism: uncultured Bacillus sp.; assembly: GCA_947085265.1. GTDB lineage: Bacteria > Bacillota > Bacilli > ZCTH02-B2 > ZCTH02-B2 > Bacillus_BB. The sequence goes on from CAMTVR010000010.1 coordinate 96,637, forward strand.
AAGCGGATTCTGAAGGCTGCCTGGATCAACATGACCTCGATGGAACTGAACCAAGGAGCCAGCACTATCACGCAACAACTGGCCCGCAATCTCTATCTCAGCCACGAGAAAACCTGGGAACGAAAGATCAAGGAGGCGCTGTACGCCCTGCAGCTGGAAATGAAACTTTCCAAACAAGAGATCCTCAGCCGTTATCTCAACCAGATCTATTATGGCGAATCCGCCTACGGCATCCAGGCGGCCGCTGAAACCTACTTTGGCAAGAACGCCCGCGATCTGACCGCTGCCGAGGCCACCCTATTGGCCGGCATTCCCAAAAATCCGACTCATTATTCCCCATTCCGCAACTTTGAAGCCGCTAAAAAACGACAACAGGCGGTACTCCAGTCCATGGTGGCAGCCGGGTACCTCACTCCGGAACAGATGGCGGCCATCGAGCGCACACCGATCACGTTGAAGCAAAAGCAGCCAAAAGAGGCGAGCGCCCCCTACTTCTTGGACTATATTTTGCGCGAGGCGCAGGAAAAGTACCGTATTGAACCCGATCTCCTGCAAAATGGCGGGCTGCGCATCTTCACCACGCTGGATCCGGAGATCCAAAAAGCGGCCGAACAAACCGCCAAGGAACTGATGCCCAAGCAGACGAACCTGCAGGTGGCGCTGGCGGCGATCGAACCAACGACGGGAGCCATCCGGGCGCTGATCGGCGGGCGCAATTACCAGGATAGTCAATTCAACCGGGCATTGGCCTTGCGCCAGCCGGGGTCTTCCTTTAAGCCTTTTCTCTACTTGGCCGCGCTGGAAAACGGGTGGACCACCACCGCCCTGCAAATGAGCGAGCCCACTGTCTTCACGTTCGGCTCCCGCGAATACCGGCCGCGGAATTTTGGAGATCAATACCCCAATCGGCCAATCACAATGCGAGAAGCGATTCGAACCTCGGATAACATCTACGCCATCAAAACCCACCTGGAACTCGGAGAGGAAAAATTGGTGGAAATGGCACACCGACTCGGCATCCAAAGCGCGCTCCAGCCGCTTCCTTCTTTGGCCTTGGGCAGCGAGGAGGTGACGCCCCTGGAAATGGCCAGCGCTTATGCCACCATCGCCGGACAAGGAAAACGCGTGGAACCGACCGCGATTATCAAGATCACCGACGCGACCGGGAAGACGCTGGCCGAAGCCAAGCCGCTCCGAAAAGAAGTGGTCTCACCGCAAGAGGCCTTTCTCCTCACCAACCTGCTGCAGGCCCCTTTTGAGCCGGGAGGGACTGCGCACCGAATTCGCGAGCGCCTCTCCCGGCCAGCGGCCGGAAAAACCGGCACCACCGACTTCGACGCTTGGATGGTCGGGTTTACCCCGCAGTTGTCCGCAGCCGTGTGGGTAGGTTATGACCAACCGCAAAAGCTGTCCACCGCCGAGAGCCGGATCGCCGCGGTCATCTGGGCAGACTTTATGGAAAAGGCGCACGCCAACCTCCCGGTTGAACCTTTTCTTCTGCCGGAAGGGATTATCAGCGCCTACGTCGACCCGCAAACCGGTCAACTAGCCAGCCCGGATTGCCCAACGGTCGCTTTGGAAGTATTTGTCATCGGCACTGAACCAAAACAGGTTTGCCAAGTTCATCATGCAGCTGCCAAACAAACCGCTCCCCAAAAAGAGGGAGAAACGCCTCACCCCTCCTGGCAGCAATGGTTTGACTGGCTCCATTAAACGCAAAAGGGACAAGAAGGCCGACCACTTCTTGTCCCTTTTGCTGTCCTAGCATATGGGTATACGCTTACGTTCATTGTAAGCCAGCCAATCTATACATGCAATCCGCTTTCATCCCGTTCACAAAAATGTCATTTTCCTGCCGTTTCCTCAAACAACGCCTTCAGCTGATCACTGCTGTTTTTCCAGGCCTGCGGATTGGTCTCTTCCAGAAAGGCTCGCAGCGCCGCTTTTTTCTCCGCCGGCATCCCGTACAAATTGAACCGCCGCTTCATCGCCTTGTCCATCGCGTTGACATGATCTGGAAGCACTTTCCATCCCTTGCGGCTGGCCCGATCGATCCACATTTCACTGGCTGTCAGGCCGGCAATCACCGGGCCTTCGGGTCCACGTTCCATCGCCACCCAGACCACCCAGTACGGCTTGCCATCCGGTACGGCATCCCGTTCGGGAGAAAAGCGGATTCCCCGTTCCACATCACTTTTGGCGTGCAGCGCACCCATATCGACAAAAACGCGGTTCTCCGGATCGATCAGCACCGAAGAGAGTGCATTGAGATCCAGAACCCCCATTCCGAACTGTTTTTTCTGATGGGCCAGCTCATTGCTCGGGAGAATGTTGAACCCTTTGCCCATTTCCATCCAAACCACACCTCACCTTTTACGCGATACGTCATGCAGGGCGGGACACCCTTGACGTGTCACCCGACCTTCCATCTTGCAACCTACCTTTCTTCCCCATATTGTACGCTGTCACTGGTCTTGCGGGCAACCGAGCACGCCCCCCGCTCAGATTCACCCACAGATTCAGCTTCCCGTTCAGATTCCCCTTCTTTGGGCAAAAACAGGGTCACTTCATGTCCACACAAAGGCTGACTCTGGATATAAAGCTGTCCGCCGTGCTCCGAGACGATCTGCTGGATCAGTGAAAGACCGAACCCATACAGGTCATCCTTCAGTCCGCCGTAATCCATCATGGCAAACATGTCTTGCGTCTCGTCCGCCATGCCTCCCACCGGCGAGCCGGCGCCATTCACCCGGATGGTCAGGATCACCATCTCATCCTGTTCATCCAGTGTGACCTCCACGCAAGGCTCCGGCTGTTCCTCCACAGCCGCCATCCCATATTGGATCAATTGCACCAGAACCTGCTGGATCTGCCGCCGCTCCAACCAGGCGTAGATGGGTTTATCCGGAAGGATACCTCTGAGCTGGCATCCGCGCATGACCGCTTCCGACTGCATCAATTCCAGCGTCTCATCAACAACCTGGTTGACAGAAACCAGCTGCGGCCGTTTCGACTGGTGATCGGCAATCTCCAGCAGCCGTGACAACAAGGCGTCAATTCGATCGATTTCGGGCAGGATGATATTCTTCCAGCGATTCATTTCTGCCACCTGTTCCGCTGCCAACTGGACAAAACCACGAACCGAAGTCAATGGATTGCGAATCTCATGGGCCAATCCGGCGGCCAACTGACCAATCGTCGACAGGCGTTCTCGCCGGATCCGAACCGCCTCAAGGCGATAGCTGAAAGAACGCTGTTCCTGCGTCAGGCGCCGTTCGGCAACGTTGATCAGCTCCTGCCAGCTGTTTCCATCCTGCGGGTATGCGGCCATTCCGACACAGTAACGCAACCGATGTTGACCAGGCCCGGCTGCCATCACCACCTGGTGAATCAGATGCCGGATTTTCTCCTCCACCGCGGGGTCCTGCCTTTCACCCAAAATAGCCACGGCAAACTTATCCCCGTCATAACGGGAGAGCAGGGAATCCGCAGGCATTTTCTCCTGCAGGCCGGCAGCAATCTGCCGCAACAGGTTGTCCCCCGCCTCCCGTCCCATGTAGGCGTTGAACTCGGAAAATGAAACCACATCCAGCAGGAACAGATGGATCTGGGAGCTGGTATGGATGTTCTGCCGCAAAAAATGTTGAAACCCTCTCAAATTATATAAGCCGGTCAAATCATCCCGAATCGACAACTTTTCAAACTCTTGGATATACCGGCGAACATGCCGGCGCGTCTCATCGGCACGCTTTTCCAAGACCTGCTGAAGTTCCTGGAACCTCTGCTTCTGCACCCATATCTGGTGAATCAGGATCACCAATAGGAGCAACCACAGGCCGCTGGTAACAATCCATCCGGCCCTTTCAGGATGCCCGTCAGGGAGATTTCGCCACTCCAGAGCGACATAGCTGGCTCCGAGGAGGAATCCGCTTACGACAACCTGCCACCTGGATTGCAGCCGCCAGGCCAAGAAAACGCCAAGGGGCAGGTACAACAGGATGGCATGTCCTGCGAGAAACAAAAAATGACATCCCAGCACGCCACCATACCCCGTCAGGCCTACGAACGGAACAATACGCTGCGGCAGCCGCTCCTTCAACAACAGAAAACACGAAATGAAGTACACCGACAAAAAAACAACAACAGCCAGTCCTTGTTGGGCTGCCTGCCACTCCAATAGCAAATATAGAAACAATCCCACAAGGTAGCTGCCGACCAGCAGGCGACTCACACCATGTAACAACCGCGTCATCTCCAATTTGTTCACCGAATTAAGACTGGAGTTTGTTGTGGTGCGCCTTCTTGCTGTTTCTCTTCTCGCTGTCCAACTTTCACCGCACGTCTGTGTGCAATCCCTCTTCTCACTCTATCTCTTTCATTCTCAGTCTGCTCGTGAAGGTTTTCCCGGTTGAAGCGTTCATGGGGAGAAATGTATGATGGAACATGAAAGCGGAAGAAAGACCAAAACTCCCTGAACCTTTATCCAGCGGCATCATCCAGGGCTCAAAACATCTAAAAAACACACGCTGATTACAATATTCTACATACAAACTTCTACATCGTGTCGAAAAATCCTGCAATCACTGCAAAATTTTTGTTCATGGATCATGGAACTCAAAAAAAGGGGATGACACCAGTGGGCATGCTTGTCGGGCTCTTTCTGCTTTTGCTGGCGGCCCTCTTTCTGGTGGCGCTGGTCAAAACCGCCACATCCTATCTGGCCATCCGCCGCCCGCCGATAACCTGTCCCGCCTGCAGGAAAAATACCCATGTCTTTGGCAAGCGCAGCACCTGCTCCCGCTGCAGCGCTCGCCTCGTCCGCCTTCCGGACGGAAACTGGGCAGCAAAAGAAAAGCCCTGAAACCGGAACCTGCCCGGTCAGGGCCAAATGTTTGCGCATTTTTTGACAAACCTCAAACTCCCCGCTCACGAATCTCCGGATGCCTTCCTGAATATTATGGCTTCACAACCAGTTTCCCCCAAGTTCTCCTGCCGCCCAACTGCTTCAGCGCCTGCGGCACCTGTTCCAGCGGATAGACGCGGAAGATCAGCGGGTCGATCGCCCCCTCCTCAAACAACTCCATCAGCCGCCGGTGTTCCTCCACCACCTGCTCAGGGTACAAGCGGCGGAACAACCCCCAGTGCACCCCGACAATCGCGTAATTTTTCACCAGCGCGTGGTTGGTCGGCGCATCGGCGATCCGACCGCCAGCAAACCCAATGACCAGGATCCGGCCATCAAAAGCGATGCATTTGCGCGAACGGTCAAAGGTGTCACCTCCCACCGGATCGTAAATCACATCGGCGCCCCGGCCGCCTGTCTCCCGCTTGACGATCTCCACAAAATCTTCCTGGAGGTAATCAATCGCCACATCCGCGCCCAAATCCCGGCACACATGTACCTTCTCGGGGCCACCCGCGGTCGCGATCACACGCGCGCCTGCCGCTTTCCCCAGCTGAATCGCCGCCGATCCCACCCCGCCCGAACCGGCATGGACCAGCAACACTTCGCCTGACTGAAGCCGCGCGCGATTGTGGAGCGCGTAATAAGTGGTATGGTACGTGATGAACATCGCCGCTGCCTTCTCGGCCGGCATCCCTTCAGGGATCGGAAACACCCCGTGATCGTCCACGGCCACCTTCTCCGCCAACCCGCCATGTGGCAATTGCGGCGTGGCAATCACGCGCTGCCCAGGCTGAAAGCGACTTCCTTCTCCCACCGACAAAATCGTCCCAGCAATCTCAGCTCCCGGTGTAAAAGGCAATGGCGGCTTCTCCTGGTATTTTCCCTGGCAGAGAAGAATGTCGAAAAAGTTCAACGCGGCCGCCTCCACCTGAATGCACACCTGCCCCGGTCGTGGGACAGGCTCGGGCACCTCCTCAAGGGACAGCGCCTCTTCTGGGTCAGCCAGTCGCTTGACAAGCCATGCTTTCATTTCATCCACTCCTTCGCGCAATGTAGAACGGGTTTTCACCCTGGATCATCCAAATGACGGCTTGATGCATCATGGACCAAAAAACCACTCTTTGTTCACGATGTTTCACGAAAACGGAAAAGGTGGCCGTTTCTCTGCCGCCTGCTCAAAAAGCTGCGACAGCGCCAGCACCTGCTCATCGCCGAACCGCGGCCCGACAATCTGCATCCCCACAGGCATCCCTTCCGGCGAATACCCGGCATTGATCGAGGCCACCGGGTGCCCAGTCAGGTTAAAAATGGATGTCAGCATCCAGCCATTGTGTGGATTTACTTCCTGCCCGTCAATCTCTGCCGGCGGTTGATCATGGAGAAATGGCGGGACGGCCAGTGTCGGCGCAATCAAAAAATCATAATCGGCAAACACCCCTTCAACCCGCTGGTATACCTCGGAACGAGCGCGTTCCCACCGCTTGTACTCGACAGCAGAGAAGCGTTGGCCGTACTTCATCGTCGCCGTCAGTCCCTTGGACAGTTCCGCCTCGTGTTCCAGGAGATGCCCGTAATGGGCGGCAAAATGAACCGACCACATTTTTGTAAATGTTTTGACAGAAAGCTCATACCCGTCTTCCAGGCCCAGCCGCACCTCTTCCACGACGCACCCGAGCCCCATGAGCGTCTGCATCGCACGCTCCATGACCTGACGCACCACCGGGTCGATCGCATAAAAATCGAGATTGGGGCTGTAGGCAATCCGCAACTCGGACAGCTTGCCAGGCAAGGCAGGAATCGGATAGCAATTCCCCAACCGCGGCAGCGAAAAGGGATCGCTGCGATCCAGTCCCTGCAAAACATCCAGCATCAGCGCGCTGTCCTCCACCGCGCGCGTCATCGGACCGTGGTGAAGAAAGGGCGTCGCCGTAGAAAAAGCGGTGGTCCCTGTATCATTGGCAACTCGGCCATAAGTGGGTTTAAGCCCATAAATCCCGCAGCAACTGGCGGGAATGCGAATCGATCCGCCGCCGTCACTGCCTTCCGCAAGCGGCACCAGTCCTGCCGCAACCGCGGCAGCCGAGCCGCCGCTGGACCCCCCGGCAATCCGATTCAAATCCCAGGGATTGTTGGTTCGGCCGAAGATCAGGTTATCCGTAATCCCGGTATGTCCAAATTCCGGTGTATTGGTCTTGCCGAGGACAATCGCCCCCGCCTCTTTCAGCCGGGTGACGACAATCGAATCCACCTCCGGCACATGGTCGGCGAACAGCCGGGAACCATACGTGGTCCGAATCCCTTTTGTCGGTGTCAAGTCCTTGATCGCCACCGGCACGCCAAGCAGCGGCGGCAAATCATCCCCATCCATGAGCCGTTCCTCTGCCTCTCCGGCCGCCTGCAGGGCACCCTCCGCATCCACCGTGCAAAAGGCGTTGACCCTTGGGTTATGCTCCTCAATCCGGCGGAGGAAATACTCCGTCACCTCCACCGGTGACAGCTCCTTTTCCCGGATTTTCCGCGCCAACTGAACGGCTGATAGATCGACAATCTCGTTACTCAACTTTTGTCCGCCTCCTACGCGTTGATTGTCACAATCTTTGAGCATTACTGGATGTAAAAATTCTGTTTCGCCAGCGTTTGACAGATTTATTATATCATAAGGGTCGTCATGTATTCACTCATTTTTAAACTGTCTGTAACCAGTCGATGTTCATCGCTTTCGCCATTAATTCTAACATAATTTCGCATTTTGGAAACAAAGCTAGATTCAGTCCGGCTTTTTGTCTTGTACATGAACATTCTCCCGTCTGGCCCGCCCGGCCTCTCTGCGATACAATGATCACATGATACTCATCTCGACGGCGCTCTATCACGAAGCGAAACCGCTGATCCAGCATTTTCGCCTGAAAAAAGCAATCCTGCCCTCGCTGCAGCCGGGGCGCATTCAACTATTCACTGGACACCCCTCCTCTCCGGACCGAGAAATCTGGCTGGTCGTGGGCGGCACCGGCCCGTTGGCGGCCGCGGTGGCCACCACGTACGCCTTGACCGCCGCCCTGACCCACCTACACGGATATGCCGGAAACAAGCCGTCACAGAACGGGCCGCTTTTTCTCAACATCGGCATCTGCGGGGCAGTGCGGAAGGATTGGCCGCGCGGCGAGGCCGTCCTCTGCCACAAGATCATCCATCACGACACAGGACGCGCCTATTTTCCGGATGTGCTCATCCGCCACCCCTTCCGGGAAGGGGTGCTGGAGACTTTTTCCCACCCCGTGACCGCCGCGATGGAACCCGCCGGGAAAAGCACCGGGACAATCGCCGGGGAAACGCCCCACGACGGAGACGCGTCCCACGGCAAGGAAACGCCCCGTCCCGCAGGGAATGTACTCGCAAGGAATGTTCCCTCAGGAAATGTACCCGCAGCGGATGTTCCCGCAGGGGATGTCGTGGATATGGAAGCGGCCGGCTGCTTTGAAGCCGCCTCCGCCTTTCTGCCGCCCCACCGGATGCTCTTCGTCAAGGTGGTCTCCGATCACCTGGACGCCGCGGTTCCCGATCACCCGGACTCCGCAAACGCCAACCTGGACACTGCAAACGCCAACCGGCTGGACGGTCCGGCCATCTCCGGGCTCATCGCGGCGCAGATCCCGGCCCTGGAAGATGTGCTCCGGCGCGCGAGGCAACTGAACGATACCCTCGAAGCCCCGCTGCTGACGGAAGCGGAGGCGCAACTCCTTCGTTCGCTGCAGGAACACCTGCGCCTGACGGTGACCATGTCCCACCAGCTGCACCGCCTCGCCCTGCAGTACAAGGCGGCCACCGGCGGAGAAGGCTCGCTGGAGATCCTCCGCCCTTTTCTCCGGCAGCCGGTCCAGACCAAACAGGAAGGGAAGATGGCACTTGAACAGTTCCGAACACTCCTTCTCCCAGACTGAATTCGGGACATTCACCGATACCAAGGTGACCGCCCCCGCCTTTTCCCATATCTACGTGGAAGAGGAGGCGCTGGATTACCCACTGACCAAAGACATCCTCCACCGGTTCCCGGACGCCGTGCGCATTCCCGTCCGGCGCTACCAGGACGTGTTCGCCCGTCCGCGGCAGCAATTTGCCGCACAAAAGCGCTCCCAAAAGCTGATCCTGGCGGTGAAAAAGGCGCCCTTCCTCTACCCCGGCGCCAAGGTTTGCCATGATTTCGGCAACGCGCACTTCTACTACACTTCCGTGGCCCTCAACTGCCTGTACAACTGCGAATACTGCTTCCTGCAGGGGATGTTCCCCTCCGCTAACCTGGTGCTCTTTGTCAACCTGGAGGATTACTTTGCAGACGTGGATCGCCTGCTCAAGCTGCACCCCGTCTACCTGAGCATCTCCTACGAGTCCGACCTGCTGGCCATGGAACGGCTGATTCCCTATACCCGGGAATGGATCCGGTTCGCATCCCGGAGGCCGGAGCTGGCCATCGAAGCGCGGACCAAAAGCACCAACTACGCCACGCTTGCAGGCAGCTTCAGCCATCAAGACGCTCCTCCGGACAACGTCATCCTGGCCTGGACGCTCTCCCCGGAGGAGGTGATCCGCCGGCACGAGCCGCTCACCCCCAGCCTCAAGGCACGGCTGGCCAGCGCCCGGCAAGCGATCGCCGACGGATGGAAGGTGCGGCTCTGCTTCGATCCAGTGCTCCACGTCAGAAACTGGCGGGAACACTACAGGCAGTGCATCGAAACCGCCTTCGCCGCCCTCCCGGCGGAAAGCGTGCACGACATCAGCATCGGCCTCTTCCGCGTCCCCCAGGATTACCTGAAAACGATGCGCAAACAGCGCCCCGGCTCGGCGCTGCTCCATTATCCGTATGAAAACAGGCAGGGCGTGCTCAGCTACCCGGAACACCTGGCGGAAGAGATGATCCGGTTTGTGCGCGAAGAGCTGGAGAAACACGTCCCTCCTGACAAGATTTACCTCCTCGAGGAAGAACCATATGATGATAGACAAAATGAACATCATGCTGAAAACCATATGATGAAGAACGGCGCAAATGAAAAGAACGGCACCAACAGCGCAAATGGGAGGGAGCCCCGTTGACAGCAAACGCCGCCCTCGTCACCGGCGCCTCCTCAGGCATCGGGCTGGAAATCGTCAAAACCTTGCTTGCGATGGGCCACCCCGTGTACGGCCTGGCGCGCGACTTTTCCAAGACGGACTTCACCCATGAGCGGTTCTGGCCCATTCCCTGCAACATCACCCGGATCGGTGAATTGCGCCGGGCACTGGCCATGATCCGCGATCAAGGACACAAGATTCACATCCTGGTGAACAACGCGGGCGTGGGCTTTTTTGGTCCCCACGAACAGCTGCGCCCGGAACAGATTGAGCAGATGGTGATGACCAACCTGGCGGCACCGCTCGTCCTCACGCAGATGACTCTGCGCCAGATCAAGGAGACGCAGGGGGTGATCATCAACCTCTCCTCCATCACGGCAAAAAAATCCAGCACCCACGGCTGCGCCTATGCCGCCACCAAGGCCGGGCTTACCCACTTCGGCGTGAGCCTCTTCGACGAGATCCGCAAAACAGGCGCCAGGGTGATCACCATCCACCCCGACCTGACCGACACCCCCTTTTATGAGTACCTCGACTTTCACCCCGGCGATCATCCGGAAACCCATCTCACCCCCGAAAGCGTGGCGGAAGCGGTCCGCTTTGCCCTCAGCCAGCCGGCAGGCACCGTGGTGACAGACATCACCCTGCGCCCGCAAAGAAACCAAATCCTGCGCAAGCCACGATAAGCTCTCCTCAAGCCAAAGAATCACCCCGGTGGTGTTGCGACACGCCGGGGTGATACACTTTCACTTCTGACGGCCACTTCAAATGCCGGCCACATCAAATGAGTGCCCATTCGAATGCCGGCCGCTTCGAACATCAACGACTCGCTCCCGGCCATGTGAAATAATTTTCTATTACTCACCTTGACCATGTGGTCAATTTGTTTTATGTTTTTCTTGACCAAATGGTCAAAATCAGGTTCGTCAAAGCCCAAGTTCGTCAAAACCGAGTTCGTCAAAACCAAGTTTGCCAAAACAAACCGGCAAAACCATCTGGACCATGCCAATCTCGCGCAAAGGTGGGATGAAGGTGATAAGTGCAGAAAAAGCCATTGATGTCCGGCATGTCACCAAATATTACGGAAAACACCTGGCCATCGAGAACGTTTCATTTTCGGTCGACAAAGGGGAGATTTTCGGCTTCATCGGCCCGAACGGGGCCGGAAAAAGCACGCTGATCCGGATTTTGCTGAACCTGATTTTTCCCTCACAGGGAGTGGCCCGCATCTTCGGAAAAGACGTCGTCCGGGAATCCAAAGCCGTCAGGGGGATGGTGGGTTACCTGCCGTCAGAGATCCACTATTACGAAGATATGCGCGTGAAGGATCTGCTGGCCTATTCGGCCGCCTTTTATCCGACCGGCAAAGGAAACCGGACGGCAGGGCAGGCCGGCCGGAAAAGCCGGATCGCCGAGCTTGCCGAACGCCTGCAATTGGATCTGGAAAAAAAGATCGGCGACCTTTCCTTCGGCAACCGGAAAAAGGCAGGGATCATCCAGGCGATGCTCCATGAACCGCCGCTCTACATCTTCGACGAACCGACCAACGGCCTGGATCCGCTGATTCAGCACGCCTTTTTTGAATTGATCAGGGAAGAACGGGAAAAGGGGGCCACGATCTTCTTCTCCTCCCACCAACTAGCCGAAGTCCAGCGGTTGTGCGATCGCGTGGCTATGATCAAGCAAGGGAAACTGCTGCGGGTGGAACCGATCGAGCAGTTGATGAAAAACCAGTACAAGAAAGTCACCCTCACATTTGCGGAAGGCAGGACACAGGAGGTGGATTGGCCCGACGTGGTGCCGCAAGAGGTCTCCGGCCATACGGTCAAACTCATCTACAAAGGCGCAAGCCAGGACCTCATCCGGCGCCTGCAACAGTTGCCCGTCACCGATCTGCTGATCGAGGAACCGTCGCTGGAAGAGATCTTTCTCCACGAATACGAGGATGCCACGCCCGCAAAGCGAAACTGAGGAGGAAAGTGTGAAGGAAACTGGGGAGAAACGGAAAATTGGCGAAAAAGGATCACCGGTCTTGAGAAAACGTTGACGTGTGTTGACGCAAGGAAGTTCACGCGAAGAATGGAGAGGATGGACATGCTCATCTATCGAAGGGAATGGAGGCAAAACTGGAAAGGCCTGCTTATCTGGACGCTCGTTTTGAGCGGACTGAATGCGATCCAGTTGAGCGTGTATCCGCAGATGGCCGAACAGCAGGAAAACCTCGATGCGCTGCTCCAATCGATTCCCGAGGCCATGGCCAACGTGTTCCATCTCGGGGAACTGGACTTTTCCACTATCATCGGCTTTTACGCGATTGAATGCTATTTGATCCTCACGCTGTTCGGCAGCATCTACGCGGCCAACCTGGCGGCGCAAATCGTCGCCAAAGAAGAGTCGGAGAAAACCATCGAGTTCCTGTTGTCCAAGCCGGTGACGCGCCGCAGAGTGCTTACGGAAAAGGGGCTTCTTGTGCTGACCAACATCCTGCTGTTCAATCTCGTCATCTCCCTGATCAACCTTTTGGTCATGACGCTTCTGAACGAGACGCCGGATGCTGAAACCTTCCTGCTCATCTCCGTGGGACCGCTGCTCCTGCACCTCACGTTTGCCGCGGTCACCTTCTTTCTGTCCGTCATACTCAGCAAAGGCCGGACGCTCACATCCTTGTCCGCCGGCCTCGTGCTGCTGTTCTATTTTCTCTCCGTCATGTCCGACCTCACCGACAAGCTGGAATGGCTGAAATACCTCTCGCCGTTTGCGTACGTCGATCCGGCGGACATCATCCTTGACCACGAGATCAAACCGCTGTACCTCCTGATCATGCTTGCTGTCATCCTGCTCAGTCTTGGCTCCGCGTACGCCATTTACAACAAAAAAGACATCACCGTCTGAACCGGGAGTGAGAAACGCTGTATCCGCATTTCGAAAAACTGCCGGAAGAGAAAAAAGCGGCGATCATCAGGGCCTGCCTCGAGGAATTTGCTGCCCACGGGTACAAACAGGCCTCGACCAACCGCATGACCGCCAGAGCGGGGATTGCGAAAGGACTCCTCTTCCATTACTTCGGCAACAAGAAAAATCTCTACCTGTACTTGCTGCAACATGCCATTACCCTGCTGGCGGAACGCCTCGCCGAACGCATGAAGGAAATGACATCGGAGGACTTTTTCCAGCGGGCCAAGGAGCTTACGATCATCAAAATCCGGCTGTCGCTGGAATACCCGCATGAAACCCTGCTCCTGATGAAAGCGGTCACCGATCCGCCTCCGGCGGTCAAACCGGGGGCAGATCGGCTGATCGCCAGGATCACGGAAGAGATGGCCGATGTCAATCACCGGTACCTTTTCTCCTATCTGGAGAAAGCCCCGCTCCGGCCGCACCTTTCCAAGGAGCAGGCATTGGCCGCGATCATGGCCCTGTTTGAACAGTTGAGCCAGAAATACCTTCGGCTTTATCAGGGAAGGGAACAGGAACTGCTGCAACATCCCGAACCGCTGCTCCAGGAACTGGATCTGTACTGCGACATTTTGAAGTACGGCATTTATGAACGAAACAGCCGCCTTGACTGAGGGCAATTGAAACACACACTCCTAAGTTCATTGCGGGGAGGAGGTTACGGTTGATTTTCTATATTTTGCAACCATTTTGTCAGCATTTCATATTCTTTTGGGTGATTTTTTTGGACCTCTGCCTTCATATAATCCAAGTTCAAATGATCAAAGTGAACGGTGAACATACGAAATCCCCATTCACAATCAGAAGTGGATTTCCAATGGACGCAGGCACGAAGCCGGTCCAAGATGATATCTTCTATTCCAATCACGTAGACGTATTTTCCTTCAGGTAATCGTAGTTTAATAATTTTTTCCGGATCAGCATCTTCTAAGATATCATTTGGGATTTCAATGCTAACCTCTAAATCTGGATGATACCAATGCCTTCCTTCCTTTAAAAAACCGAGTTCAACGAGCGTTTTATCGGCCAAATCTCGTCGGGCAAATATCAGATCAATATCTTGTGTGGTATATTGACTTCTTGTGTATATTTCGACAGCAAGCCCTCCGACAATCACCGGTTTAATACCATGTTGTTCCATGAGTTCCGTAAAAATTGCGGTTACTTCTAACATGACTTTAAAACGGTCGCGGGAATGGATGTTCAGTAAGGCTTGTCTTGCTTCCTTAATCGACTTCATAGTACCACTCCCTCGCGTTCAATATTTTAACTTTTCCTTCTTTTAACGCTCGTTCCCATCGTTTTTTGCATAATATGTCCAATATTCTTTGTTCATCGAGGTCACGGGGGCGTCTTCGAACGACTCTTTGGCTGCGATTTCGAAGAATGGCGCGATGAATAGATTGACTTTTTTCATCGATACGTTGTTGGATATGCTCAAGGTACCATTCGCGCATAAACATGCCCCCTTCATTCACATTTTAGCACATTTCATACATTTTTATCTGACCTCTCTAGAAAAGCTCACCCAAAATTTCCTTAAGGGGTTCGCGCAACTCGACAGGTATCGTGACGATCTTCGCGCGCCTGCCTTCGATGACCGCTTTTCCCACCATCACGATGCAACCCGACCACAGATAACCTAAAGGAGACTCCGGTTCCCTCGCTTCCCAATGGAAGCCGTCTCCTTCTAATGAGCCAAACTTGCGGGTAATCGCACCGATCCGGCTCCAGCCATCCTTCCGCAAAAGAACTTGAAGCAACTCGATATCCTCTTCACTGAGTTCACTGACAGCCTGCTCCAGGTTTTCCTTTCGGGAAAGGTATTCGATGAGCTGCTTTTCTTTCTCACGGCGAAGACGTGCAGGCGCAAGGCCGTACCTCAAACAGGCGCCTTCCAGCCAGTTGGCTGGCATGTTCTTCAATCCGCGAGAGAGGGTTGGCGCAAGGGGCAGCGGCTTTTCTTCAACGCGTTTCCGGGCATCCTCTTCATAAAGCGCCATCATCCGGCGAGGCATTTCAACCAACGCCAATTGATCTTCCAGGAGCTCGAGCTTGGCGAGAAATTCCGCAGGGAGCCCCTCCCGATCGATGCGTTCCAGGTAAAGACGGGCTTTTTCCAACTCGTTCATTTGCAGCATGAGAGCAGCAAAATTAAACAGAACAATCGGATCATCCGGCAGAAGCTCCTCCAAAAGTTTCATCAGTTGAAATGATTCCTCGAGCTCCCCTTTTTGCCTTAAGAGGTTGGCCAGGGTCATGACCGCCCGCGGATAAAACTTCCCTTGCAAATATGTGTCTCTCAACAGCTTGATCGCCGCGTCGGCATCGCCGCCATCTCTCAGCCTGATCGCCTCATCCACCAATGCATCCAGTTCTTCGTCCCGCTCCATCACAACAGGCTCTTTTTTGATCACGACCTGCCTCGTTTTGCCGTCGATATTCATCGTGACAGGCTCGCCCTTCGCGATCAATCCCCTGTCTGTCAGCGCCTCTGCAGCAGCCATTTTCACTTCCGCGCTGAAATAAGCGGATTCCAACATGTTCCATCCCAGCCTCTCGCCCCATTCTTCGCCATAAGTCACCAACGAATAGGCGATCCGGGCAGCCGCTTCCGTATCTTTTTGTACGAGAAGAAAGGTCAGGAGGCCCATGCGCAGAAAGCCATCCTGTACCGACTGTCGTATCTTTTCTTCGTCATCCGCAGCTGAATCAAGCCCTTCTGTGAGCTCTTTTTCCCACGGTTGCTTATAACCCATTTCAAAGGGCGGGATGATGCCACGTTCAACCAAAAATGCCACCTGCTGCATCAAGGCACTTGCTTGGTAAACCTCTTCCGTGCCAGCCCACAACCTTACGGCCTGTTTGTACTTTCCCAGATTAAAGGCGGCTATGCCTGCCAGAAACTTGGTTTCCCAGGTAAGATGGTAGTCCCTCCAGCGCCTGTAAAGCTCAAGTACCGTTCGATGTTCCATGAGATCGGCTGCAGCGCCCATGATCATCGTGGTATACTCCCGAAAGGAATCGGGAACTACTCCGAAATACTCTTCATACAACTTCACCATGCGATCAAAAAGCTGAACGGCCGCATCCAGCCAGTTTTTGGCCGCATCCGCCCGGCCGAGGGCGGCGCTGATCCGGGAGGCCAGGGCATAGGTGAAAGGATTGGCCTGCTGATCTGGTCTTTCCGCCTGGAAGGCTGGCTCCAGTATTTTCAATGCCTCTTCCGGTTGATCTGACAGATAAAGTGACAAAGCCAAGTTATTCCGGATACTGACGGAACCGTCTCTTTTCAAAGCGTTCGCAAACACTTTGGCTGCCCCCTGGTAGTTGCCTTGGGACAGCAATTTTTGTCCCTTATGGATCAGTTTTTCTACTTTGTCCATCGCCATCTTTCCTTTTCTTTTGCATCTTCAAAACAACGATTGGGTACCAGCGGTGACGACTTACCTTTCCAAATCTTTCAGCACATCGCGAGCAGCCGTGTACGTTTCATCATCAATATGATCTTTGGAAGCGACGAGCTCGCGTAAAATGGCAACGGCTTCTTCCTTCCGATCAGCATCCATGAGCCAAAGGGCATAGCGGTATCGGCCAAAGTGCCAATGGGGCATTTTGCGGCGTGGGAAGTTTTTCGCGCCTTTCTAAGAGGAGCTTCACCTCAGGGTGTTCATCTAAAACCTTTCGCAGTCCTGCGTCATCATCCTTCGTTGCTAGCTTAAGCTCATCGTATGGATCGTTCATCAATACGCGCTCCCTTCAAAATTCTCACTCATCTCCGTCATCTGGCCCTTGTAATCACCGGAAAATTCATCTAAAGGCGGTCCAGTCAAGGCGATTATAACACACAATTATCGCACACTCGCTTCTTTCAAAGTCCGTGTTGGTATGATTGGACCCAAGGGAGGGAAGAAGTGCTCTTACCCCTCCGGAGCATTTTTGTTGTATACTCATTGTTGAATCCTCCAACTGGAAAAACACAGGAACAAAGAGAGGTGCCCCCATGGCCTGGATCTACGTGTTGCTTGCCGGAGTGGTGGAGCTTTTTTGGGTGATCGGGCTGAGATATTCCGTCTCCCTCCTGCACTGGCTAGGGACCGCGGCAGCCATCATCCTCAACTTCCACTTGATCATCAAGGCGACAGAAAAACTCCCCGCGGGAACCGTGTACGCCGTCTTCACCGGCATCGGTTCGGCGGGGATTGTGCTGATTGACCATTTCTTCTTTGACGCCGCGTTTTCTTTTGTGAAACTGATCCTGATCGGGCTGATCATCACCGGGGTCATCGGGTTAAAAATGACCTCCGATTCATCCACAAGAAAGGAAAGGTGAGATATCATGGCTTGGGTCTTCCTGGCGCTGGCCAGCTTTGGCGAAATTGTCGCCGTAATGAGTCTGAATCTCTATGTCCGCAGAAAGACGCTTCTCCGCCTCACGCTTACCGGCATCACGTTCGGACTGGCATTGCTCTTTTTGTCCCTGGCGATGCGGGAGATTCCGATGAGCATCGCCTACGCCATCTGGACCGGGCTCGGGGCGGCGGGGGCGGTGCTGATGGGCATTCTTTTTTTCCGGGAACCGGCCGACTGGAAGCGGCTCTTTTTCCTCGGCTGCATCATCGTCGGAGCGGCAGGGTTGAAGTGGATGAGTTAAGCCTTTATTTTTCACCTACCCTTGTTAACACCTGTCAGTATAATTTGGTTGACAAGAAAAACTCATGAGCGATCAGTAGTGCGTCGCCAACTTTCTTGCAGCACTCTCATCAATCAACACATAGCGTAGGCCCAGCTCTTTTGCGCCCACGATCACCTCAAGTTCTCCTTCGTGTAACTTTCCATACAATTTCCGTACCATTTCCGCGTTCTGCACATGATACAACTTGAATTCGCCGCGTTCAATGGCCTCCTGCAATTCTTTCTTACCATACCCCCGTCCCGCATTCCCGATCACGATTTCCCGATAAACCGCTTCAGGTCTTCCGGTATCGAAACCATAAAGGTGAACGGCCGTTCCATCGACATGACGCTACACCCCTTTTTTATCATTGTATCAAAGGAATTGCCGTTCAAACACCTCGAAGGACAAAATTAGAAATCAAAATTGTAACTGTTTTTTCAGTGTTACCACTTGCTCTACTGACAGTCCTGTCGCTTTCGCAACCACATCTACAGGCATGTTCATCCCTAACAAGTTTCTGGCTACTTCCATTCTCCCTTCCTCTCGGCCTTCCTTTCGGCCTTCCTTTCGGCCTTCCTTTCGGCCTTTCTCCAGGCCTTCCGCCAGCCCTTTCTCCCTCGCCTGCTGCTCCGCCCGTTGCTGCCGTATCTCCATTTCCTTCACAAACGCCAATTCGTCCAGAATGGCCTTCCGCCGAGACTCGTACTCGATCCACTTTCTCGGATCCCGGCTCAAGTCTTCCCACTCTTCAAACACACGCTTCATCATGGGATCTTTCATCGCTATCACCTCCAATTCCTTGCGAATCTCTTCGTGCTCATCTGCCTCCAGCAGCAGCAACCATCTTTCCAGATCATTGTCGTGCGGATTGACGGCTTGCCGTTCCCATTTCTCCATCAGTTTCGGTATCTCCATGAAATGAATCTCCAACATATCCGTCAGCAGAAAATGCTCTTGGTCCTCGTACAAGTGGAAGGTGCTGTGGTACTTCTCCGTTTCCTTGAGAAAACGGAAGTTGAGGATGTTGATGGTGATCGTCCTGGCTAACTCCGTATACGGCATTCCCCTCCGCAGTTGCGCAGCATAGATGCGTGACCAGTAATACAGGGTCCGCTTCTCCATGTCAAACTTGTTTGCCAGCTGGATCTCGATATTGATGTGCTCGCCTTGTTCCGTCCGGGCGTGAATGTCCAGCACGGATGCCTTGTCCTCAGGGTGATCGCGCGAAAACTCGGGATTGAGGATTTCCACCGACGCAATCTTCTTCCCCGTCGAATGCTTCAAGGCCGCGTTCAGGAACGCCCTGAGAATTTCCTCGTTTCCCTTCTTTCCGAATATCTGCTTGAAAGCAAAATCGACCTTAAGGTCCATCCACCTGAACACGACGCTTCTCCTTCTTCCTGTTCATTCCCCGTCTTTGCTCCCATCATTCTTTATTCCATTATACCACCGGAAGCTGAACGGAAATACTGCTCTGGCTGCCGCTCAGGATGTGAACGTAAGCCCCGGAACGCTCAGGCATCGGTTGTATAAGAATTGAACTTCAAGTATATTTTAAAATGGTGTTGAAATTTCCGGCATGATGTGGTGGTACAAATGCGTTTTAAATTCAAAAAAACACGATGCAGCGAATTCTTGCTTGAGAACGAAAAATCACAAAAAATCATAGAAGATTTATCTGAATTGATCAGCTATGAACTTAGTGTTGAAATTAATCAAAATGTAAAGGTTGACAATGAGATATTCCGTATTCAGCCTAAGGGCAAGGATTCTATCAAAAAATACTTTATTTTATCCGAATGTTGCGGTTTTATCCATGCAACAAAAAATGACAAAAAGCTGTTTCAAAGGGTTATACAAAAACTTCATAGTAAAGGGATTTCATTAAGTAAAGAAAACATAAGGTATATGGATAAACTCATCAATCGCAGAATAGAACATTATGACCGGCTGATTGCAAGAATTTATAACATCAACAGCGTTATTGCTGTCGGTGTAGTTGCAGGCTTAATAAGCTGGTTTTTAACATGCATTAACACCTCAATTAATTATTCCACCATTATTGACATTCTAATTAAGTTACTTTCAGTTGCAGTCATACTAATATTACTAGCTCCAAAAATAATGTCTAATAAAAAAAATAAACACCTAATATTGCAATCAAAATATCTTAGGCTTATACAGACATTCCTTGATTATTATAGCAAAAATGTCTCAACTAAAAACGGACCTTGATTTCGTTTCAAAAGAGAACCTATGTATAGATCGTATATGAAAAAAGCACTCTGTTCGTAACAGAGCGCAACTTCATTTATTCTGCTACTGACTTCTT
Source organism: uncultured Bacillus sp. (assembly GCA_947085265.1). GTDB lineage: Bacteria > Bacillota > Bacilli > ZCTH02-B2 > ZCTH02-B2 > Bacillus_BB. The sequence continues at coordinate 116,611 of CAMTVR010000010.1, forward strand.
CCTCCCAATATCAATTCTCTTTTCCAAGGGAATCGTTACTGCCTGACACCTCTTCCCCGTTCAACACCAGGCGCAGGTCGATACCTCAAGCTTCTCGAAACGGCAAATCTGCCAAAGCATGCCTGGAAGGGGAACACCCTTATCTGCTGCCCTTGCCACCGATGTTTGATGCGGCTCGTACCGTATACGCACGAGTAGACAAATACGCGACCGTTGTTGTGGACCAGAACCATGATTCTGTTCCGGATCATTTGGTCGGGCAACTCGTCATGGTGAAAATTTACTCGACCAACATCCAATGTTTTCACCAGGAGGTGAAGATCGCCGAGCATCCGCGTTTAACCGGAAACCATGAGTGGCACCTGGAGTTGGGGCACCATCTTGAAACGCGGTGGGGGAAAATTAAATGAGCGAATGGCGGATTTTTGAGTTGACAAATACAGCTGCATCATCGTCGGGGCGGCAGGGTTGAAGTGGATGAATTAAGAGACTTGAATTGTGTCTGATTAGGATTTTAATAAATTTTTTAATTTGTTGTCAAAAGTACAAATCTCGTCTCTTCTTATTTTTATGATAGGCATATAACAATGTGTCTACAAAATCTAGTTTCCTCTCTGAATAGACTCTTAATGCTTCACCAACTATTTGATGATCATATACTTGTATATTGTCATAGTTAAAAAGCTCCATTAACGCATCGCTTATTTCCTTGTTTTCCACTCTGTAAACTTTTTCTAACACATAGACGATCTCCGCTATCACTTCATTTGGAACAAATACCTCATGTTTTTCTAATAGCTCTGCAGCCCTTTCTGATAAATCTTCTACGTCATCCAGCAGATACCTTAAAACTATATTAGCGTCAACTATTTTCATGTTTGTCCACCACGGCCTTTGCCCATGCACTATTTTCAAAACTCTGTAGTTCTTTATTCTTATATTTCTCTAATAATCCTCTAGCCTTTTTGCGGTTCTGGGCTATTCCGTCTTCTGCATCCCCATTTTCATATGGAAATATTAATATTTCTACCTTCTTGTTCCTTAGGCTTTCTGGTATATCAATAACACTCTCCAATATATTGCTATTTGTGACTTTTCTAACAAATGTCAAGTTCATCACTTCCTTTCTTTTCTTGAATGCCCTTATCGTCTACGCTGACACGTCTCCGTATAATAACAACAGTGGAACTTGGAATCCATACGACCACGGCACACCTGATTTTATCTGAACTTTTCTACAGACTTTGCTCCTATTTACAATCATTATACCACTTTAGAGCTGCACAATAATATCGCACAACCTTTCATTGTCCGTGACGTCCTCCCCCGAATCAATTCGGGGGCACCCCAGGCGACTCAAGCCGCCGGAGATGCCGGTTCGTGGACCGTATGCCAACCCAACCGGATTGGCGCGACCACGGGGGTCACCACCTCCCGCTACTCCGTCGCACCGCGACTGGAGATACCTTGTATGCTGCTTGGAACAGGCTCGCCGCCCCGTTCACATCGGCGTGAGTCCGCCACCCGCAGGAGCATCGGTACAACCCCTTGTGAACACGGTTCGTCTTCTGCGTCTGGGAAGAATACGATTCGTTGATCCTGGCACAAAGTCGGTCGTCATGATGTGGAGCAAATGGTTCACCTGCCGGGATTCCTTTCGCTCGATTTGACGGTACCGCCGACTCTTGCGCGGGTTCTCCGCAGTCGGCGGCTTCACTCCTCGATGTACCTTTTGAGGCACTTCTGAAAGGATTGCGTTCAAACACCTCGAAGGACAAAATTAGAAATCAAAATTGTCCGGATCGGGACCGATACGCCGGTTCTCGTTCAAGGCGTCCAGCTTCGCCATGTCCTCTTCCGCAAGGGTGAAGTCGAAGATGCCAGCGTTCTCGCGGATTCGCTCCGGACGGACCGACTTCGGAATGGTGACGATCCCGTGCTGCAGGTCCCAGCGAAGCAGGATCTGGGCCGGCGTCTTGCCGTACTTCCGGCTCAGTTCAACGACCACCGGATGATCGAAGATCTGCCCCCGCATCAGCGGGCTCCAGGCCTCCACCTGGATTTGGCGTTGCCGGCAAAAGTCGCGCAGCGGCTCCTGCGTCAGGCAGGGATGCAGTTCCACCTGGTTGACCATCGGCCGGATTTCACAATCGGCCAGCAGATCTTCGAGATGGTGGATCTGGAAATTGCTCACGCCGATGGCGCGCACCCATCCGTCCTTGTACAACTTCTCCAGCGCGCGCCAAGTGTCCTTGTACTTCCCCTTCACCGGCCAGTGGATCAGGTAGAGATCCACATATTCCACTCCGAGGCGCTGGCGGCTTCTCTCAAAAGCCTGCAGCGTCGACTCATACCCCTGTCGGTCGTTCCACACCTTCGTCGTAATGAACACCTCTTCCCGCGGCAGGCCTGACTCGCGAACCGCCTTGCCCACGCCCCGCTCGTTGCCGTAGATGGCCGCCGTGTCGATGCCGCGATAACCCACCTCCAGCGCGGTGCGCACCGCCCGTTCCACCTCTTCCCCTTCCGCCGCCTTGTAGACGCCCAGGCCCAGCCAGGGCATTTTCACGCCATTGTGGAGTGTGGCGCAGTCGGAAATCTGTCGTGTCATTTTTCTTCACCCCATTATCTTTTGACTTGCACTCTATATTCTGATTCTTCTTATACAGTCTAAACAAAAAGCACCCTTTCATACAAGGGCACTTAACGTGAGAATCTCTGCAAGTCATGGGTCAAACGTCCCACGGCATTTGCCCGGTTGCCTTTAATCTACGAAACTGCCGCGAAAAATGGGCTGCTCCCCGATCGGTTCACCCGCTATCAGGACAAACCGAAGCTTCTCTTCCGCCACTACGAGAAGCGTTTCTTGTTCGAAACTTCTTTCTGGAACCAAGATTTGGCCTTCGATACCGGCCATTCCCCTGTCGCCAAACCTCCCTGTTCCTTCCAGAATATAGAGGAAAGCTTGGTACCCTTCAGGGATCGTGAATTGACCGGTTTTCCCACCTGTTACAGTAATATCGTAATACACCATCGGCCTGACCATGCGCACGGGAGAACCTTCACCAACCAACGTGCGAATCCGCACCCCGTCTGCCTCCTGTTCGGGGATCTCTTCCCTTTTCACATCCTGATAGCTGGGTTCCATGCCCTTGTCGCTGCGCCTGAGATTGATCCATAACTGAAGCCCGCTGTTGATCCCCTCTTCAGCTGGAAATTCAGAGTGGGTAATCCCTCTGCCGGCGTTAATACGCTGCAGTCCGCCAGCCTGAATGATCCTGGCATTGCCTGCACTATCCCGATGTTGAAAAGCACCCTCCTGCATGTATGTGATGATCTCAAATCCTCGGTGCGGGTGGGAAGGAAACCCTGCCGGCTTCTCAAGGGCAAAATGGTCCATAAGGAGAAAAGGATCGACATAGGAAAGGCGGTACGTCGGCATGATGCGTTTGACCTCCGCCCCTTCTCCATCCATTGCCGGAACGGCAGCCGCCTGGGTAAACTTGTTCATCGCTGTACCTCCCATCAGGGTTGAGGGTATCCAAAATCTTGCTTTCTAATTTCTATTTGCTTTCTAAAATATAGTACTATGGGCTTCTCCTGTCAAGATGACGGTGGTTCATGCTAAATTATAGATAAAAAGCGACATGTCCAGATATTTGTACACGGTGTTTCGCGAGATGTTCAACTTGCGGGCAATCTGGGAAACGTTGAGCCCTAGTTGTTTCAGTTGATAGATTTCGATGTACATAGGCCACCTTTCCGCGGATTTCATTCTCCTCACCCTACGCTGACTGAATTTCCAGCTTGATTATATCGGGTGAGGGAGAATCAGGGAATTCGTGTTCAAGATTATTTCGTATTTCTTGTTAATTTTATTTTAGCGGTCACACCTATTCCCGATTAATGAACACAACCACATGAGATATAATAAATTTATTGGATTCCAATAGTCAAAATCTACGTGTAACGGAGGGATAGATAATTGGAAAATTATGATCGTTATTATTGCCGTTGGTCTTACGATGAATTTCGTTTAAGGGAACCTCATATCAAAACGGATGGTCTATGGCAAGCGGGGGACTGGTATTATATAAAATGCGAGGACCTTAGTGACAAACCATTGGAAGAGACAGATATGTCACTAGAGGAATATTTTGATTATGCGATTAAAACCGCTGGTGCTCCAGTAAAACTGGTGGAGAAAGTGCCTGAAGGAGCCGTAAGAGTTGATGAACGTTCACTTGAGGAAGTTGCAGCCTTACACGGATCTCCTTTAAATGCAAGTGAATTTAATCAACAACTTGCGGTTTTGTTACCGCCCGAATTTCCCATGTTTTCCGTTTCTTTTCAAGGTAATCATTGGTTGGTTCGTACAAGCAGAACACTTACTGCCAACGAAAAAAAATTATTTAAAGATTTGCTGATTAAAAAAGGAATATTGGTGAACGAGACTGTCGTTTTTACACTGTTCTCTCCCCAACAGGCAAAAAAAGAACCCTCAAGTTCAAACTTGATCATCATCCCTAGTAAATTTTTCCAAAAAGACATTTCTTCCACCCTTAGAAAAAAGTGGGAATTTGACGAACAACTTTGGGTCGATAATTATATTCAACTCTGGACTAGCCCGAAAGATTTTAAAAACGAAAAAACAAACAAATCGAGCTGCCTAGTAGATGTCAGTTGTCAAGCAAACTTTGCGCTCCGAAATTATGTTGTCCTGTTTGAAGAAGTTTTCTTGATTGCTCCATTACATGTTTACCAAGACTCGGTATTTTCCACTTTGGAAGTGACAGAGAAAGAACTTATTCAACTGGCTGGCATGAAGAAAATAAAACTTGTATTTCCCCATTCATTGGAACGTTATAATCTTTCGCTATTGGAACAATTGACAGATGAAAACCCCGATTCGGTCATATTGACTCGTGAACTAGCTCTTAAAACAATGATTGACAGCAGGCAACGAAATCCATTGTTATACGCACCTCTCTCGATATCGGAAAGACAAACCATTTTATCCGTTTTGATTCGGATTGCTGATCAAGCTGAAGAAGAAGTTACGCGAAAGTTTTTTACAGCATTATCTAAAGAACTTATCCGTATTTGGTCAAATATGGAACATTTACTGGCAGTACGTGGCTCTATGGCAATTCCGGGAACAGGCTCAGGAATTTTATTTGGTGAGATCTTAAAAACGCTTACGGGAAAAAACTATGTATTAGAGCTAATCGACGCAGCTATGCCTGTTGAATGGGCAGGTGCTTTAAATGCCACCGTATGTCCCAATGGTCCTGAAGGCAGACAGCACAACACAGCACAATTAGCGTATATGTTATCAGGAATTAGGCCTGATAACAAAATTGATTTATTTTGTAAACCTAATTTGGCGACAGAAGGGATTTTAACAATCGCCAAACACGTTCCAGTCGTGGAACTCGCTAGAGATTTCAAAAGCGGAGACATACAGCGTTTTCACCGGTTAGTCAAAAACATTTCCAATCACCATCCTCCAGCAGAAATGGAAGTTATTATTGAACATTTCAACAATGAAGTGAGGCAGTATGACCACCGAAGCAGAAATTTACAAGTATGGGACATTAAAGGTTTAATTTTGGAGGGTGTCAATTCCCTTGCAGGGTTTTTTATTCCATCGGTAATATGGAATTTATTTGCTGCGCTGCTATTAAATCAAGCCGAAAAACATCCCTCCTTCGGTTATGTACTCGATAAATTAAAAGCGTCCGTCTATCATACGACACCAGACGCTGTTTTAGTCAGCCGTATGGTGTCCAAAGCAAGGAACCACATATATTAGCAGCTGGCTGACAGACTCCATTTTAATGAACAAGTTTTAGTGTAGCAAACCCTGAACTTGTGAATCCCTTTTATCGGATATCCAAAAACTTCCCATCGAAGATCTGCAGTTGTTAAAGTCACTTCATTCATATCACCGATGCTGTGCCATCGGCATGTCTTGATGGATGTCAGGTCAGATATGTCGCGATTTTCGCTAGGCATTCATCAATGATTTGATCGATTTCTTCAATCTGAGCATCTTCTGGATCATACTTCTTCAAAATTTTTAGATGACGAGCTTTCCAATCCAATGATTTAATTTGATCAGTTAAAACGACCCCTGTTATTGGATAGCCATCCCCATCAAGGGATATTCCTGCTTCTGGCAGATCTACTTCAAAGGGATAACCCTTCTTTTGATTGGTAATTGGACAAACAGCTATAAATCCTGTTGCATGATTGAATTCTTTAGGCGATAAAACAATCGCATTCCTTCTCCCAGCCTGCTCATGACCAGCTTGTGGATTGAAGTTTAAAACAATGAAATCTCCTCTCTCTGGTACGTCTGCTGGCATCAAATCAATTCACGTCCTTCTGTCCCGAAATCAATTTCCTCGTGTCGTTTTTCAGGAGTAATCTGTGAGATTAGTTCTTCCAACGTGTATTTCTTCCGTGTTCTTTTTGGCTTTAATGTGATGATCCCTTCATCACCAATCACTTTTAATTCTATTTCGGTACCTTGTTCGATACCGATTTGATCAGCAACATCTTTTGGGATACGAATGCCCAAACTGTTTCCCCATTTTTGAGCAACAACTGTAGACAAGTCGTCGCCTCCTTTACTTTGGTTCATTTTGTTTTCTATATGTTCCTTCAAAATTCATTCTATCACCGCCAACCGAAAATGTATATACATAGTATATACATTCTTTCAAAAAATGATACCTCTGATTTTTCGACAAACAAATATTTTCGTCACAAAGCAATCATTTGAATCGATGAATGAAGGACAGAAACGAAGCGAACCTGTTTTTCCAGTCGATCATCGTCACATCGAATCGATAAAGAAGGGGAATCGCGAGGATCAATTGGCGATATGAAAACAGGCGCATGTCGCCATGCACCTTAGCACCCATCTTTCCCATGCCACTTCCACACACATATTTGGGTTGTTTTGCTTGCAAAAAAATCCTTTACAATGGATGTACAGGGTAGTTCCTGTCCAAATCCAATGTAAAGGAAGTCCGGATATGGGCAAGGATACACGACTTTCATCTTTTGGTAAATGGGTTGCGCCAATTAATTTTTTAAAACTTGACGAACATGTACAAGCCATCCAACAAGACAAGTACACCAAGCCCTGTCTTCATCTTTCTTCAAGTGTGAAATGATATGTGTTATAATATGTGTAGCAAGATGCATAATCCTTGAATATAATGGATATAAATCGGGATGATGCAGAATGAACGCAAAAGACTGTCAAACTCGGGTAAAAGACAAGGAAAGCAATCCCAGAAAGGGAGTGGATAAGAATGCCTCAGAAAGACTTTCTGACTTCTCGTTTGTTTGATTTTCTGAAAAATAATGTTCTAAATATCAGTGAACTTACAAGAACCAAGAAATTGACAGAAATCCTGGATCAATTTGCAGAAGGTAAATCCCAAGAGGTTTATGTCATTCAAAACAGCAAAAACCGCAACGCGCAAGGCGTATTGATCGATCTCGAGTTTTTCCAAGAACTTCTCATGTTCAGGCAATGGTTTGAAGAAGCTCATGATGCTGTTGTGTATCAAATGGCCTTGGAGCGAAAAGATGAGGAAGCTACTATTAGTATGGCCGCTGTTATGAAGAAGAACGATTTAAACGTGGATGAGGTCATGGCTTTGGTGGATGAGGTGGAAATTGAATAAATGAAATACTCGATTGAACAACATCTTTACCAAGTTCTTTCTCCTTTCGGATGCCGGGTATTTTTCTCATCATCATCGGTCGAGGATCTTGAAAGCTACGACAAAGGACTGCAGAAGAAAATCCTTGCGGCGATTATTAAAAAATGCAAAAACAACCCCTTGATTATTCCCCAGGGGAGCGGACTCCCATTGCATGGTAAACTTGCAGGTTTTGCAAAAATTCGTCTTGTGAACGAAGGAATTCGCATTGTCTATCGCCCGAAACAGATGGAAGACCATGTTCGCGTTGAAATCATTGCTATCGGGCCAAGAGACAAAAACAAGGTCTATGCGATAGCTGTCCAGAGATTGGAGGAATTCAAAAAGGAAATGCCAACAAAGTTATAAACTCAACTGTCGCAGCTTAATTTTAGGCCATCTGCAACACCAGCGGGAACAAATGGGTTTCCGGCTCGCGGCATTCGCCCAGTTCACCTGCTTGGATTGGCCGTGATGAATCAGCGAGGAAAACAAATGTACGCTTTTGCCGGTGTTCTCCAAGAAATATCGATCCAGCGCCTGCATCGATTCGGCTACTAGGCTTTTCGCCGCATCCAACAACAACTTTTCATGCCAACAATTCGAATTCGCGCAACAACCCCCTGCTCCTTCCGCCCGCTGCCCCTGCCGCCTGCTCCCAGAAATGGCGCCTCCCTGCTTTCTCCACCTGCACCCATACGCTGTCGGCTTCCATTGTCAATTCTTTGACCTGACGCTTACCCGCCGGGTTTTGCCATTGCCGACCAATGTGCACGTCAGTCAGCGCAGCTGCCGTTTAAGTTCCTCGATTTCTTCCAAGGAAAGTTTCGTCAACCTGGCCACACGCTCGGAACTGTCGCCCTCAGCCAACATCTCTCTAGCGATTTCCATTGCCTTTTGCCGCTCGCCTTCCGCCCGGCCTTTTGCCAAGCCTTTCTCTCTGGCCCGCTGTTTCGCCTTTTGCAGCCGTATCTCCGCCTCTTTCACCGCCGCCATCTCGTCCAAAATGGCTTTCCTCCGCCGGGATTCATACTCAGCCCACTTCTTCATATCCCGGCTCAAATCTTCCCACTCTTCAAACGCCCGTTTCATCGCCGGATCTTTCATCGCGATCGCCTCCAGTTCCTTGCGAATGTCTTCCCGATCGTCCGCCTCCAGCAGCAACAGCCACCTCCCCAATTCATTCTCGTGCGGATTGACGGTTCGTTGCTCCCATTGGTCCATCAGTTTCGGCATCTCCATGAAATGAATTTCCAACACGTTTGTCAGCAGAAACTGCTCCTGATCCTCGTACAGGTGAAAGGTCGTTGGCCAACTGGATCTCAATGTTGACGTGTTCGCCCTGTTCCGTTTTGGCATGGATGTCCAGCACGGACGCTTTGTCTTCAATGTGCTCCCGTTCGATTTCGGGATTGAGGATTTCCACCGACCGGATGCGTTCTTCTTCCGGCAATTGCAAGGCCGCGTACAGGAAAACCAGGAGTATCGTTTCGTTCCCCGCTTTGCCGAACAGTTGCTTGAAGGCAAAGTCGATCTTCAAGCCCATCAGCCTGGTCACGGCATCCCCTATTATACACCGAGCCCTCGTTGTCAGAATTGATGTTTTAATATATATCAAGAACGGTTATAATGATATATATCATAAAATGTTTAGGTGATGAATATGATGTCGTTTCGAAATGGGTACTTACAAAAGCAGGCTTGGCCAAACCACATTTTGCAGCTAATTTCCCGAATCCAAGAGTACAAAGGAAAGCAAGCCCTTTATCAACGTCAGCTGCCGGAAATTCTGGACGGACTGCAACAGATTGCCATCATTCAAAGTGTTGAATCCTCTAACCGTATCGAGGGGATCGTTGTTTCGGAAAAAAGAATACCCCTCATCGTAAAAGAGAAAGCAGCGCCCAAAGACCGTTCTGAATCCGAAGTAGCCGGTTATCGTGATGTGTTGGAAATGATCCATGAATCAGCGCCTTTCATGCGTTTAAGCCCAGGGCTCATCCTCCAAATGCATGGCGAACTGATGAAATACGTCACTGAAGCAGGAGGAAAATGGAAGTCCGTTGACAATTACATCAAAGAAACACTGCCTACAGGAGAAGAACGTGTGCGTTTTGTCCCTGTCCCGGCTTGGCAAACGCCAGATGCCATGCAGGAACTCGTTGCGCTTTACAAAGAAGAAATCGACCGTGGTTATGTCAATGATCTGATATTGATTGCGGCATTCATATTGGATTTCCTGTCTATCCATCCTTTTTCTGATGGAAATGGCCGTATGGCACGGTTATTGACTCTGCTACTTCTGTACCAATCCGGGTATGAGGTGGGTCGGTACATTAGCTTGGAAAAAATCGTGGAAGACTCCAAGGAACAATACTACGATACCTTATATCGTTCTTCGATTCATTGGCATGAGGGGACCCACGACATTCTACCTTGGTTGGAATATTTCTTGAACGTCATCTTGAGAGCATATCAGCGTTTAGAGGAGCGCATTGGAAGTGTGGAAACACCAAAAAGAGGATGGAAGAAGGAACATATTAAGCAAATCATTGAGCGTATGCCGAATAGCTTTACCTATTCCGACATTGCTGAACGATGTCCTGGGATCAGCCGGCCAACAATATCCAGGGTATTGAACGAGCTCGGAAAAGAAGGAATCATTGAGTGCGTAGAAAAAGGCCGGAGCGCTCGTTATGTGAAATCAGAAGGGTGAGCTAGTGAATTACCCCATTCACGAGTTGAATCGCTAATCCGAAGCCTGCAACGAATATGGTAATGAACCACTGCTGCGTCCAAAGGTTTCACCCCTTTTCCGGGGGGCCACCCGCCCACCTGCACCTATGTAATTGCCATGAATATGGCTCCACGATTCACAGCGCGGGGTTTTGTACCCGTGTTTTTCTTCAATCCCCAATTTTTCATCCAAGGTTTCATCTTGCCGTCAACGATTTGTTGCGCTAAACTGGACGTGTAATTGAATAATTCCATCGAAAAGAGACCTCCTTTTTGTTGAAGGGCATGACAGGTCTCTTTTCGCTTTGGTTAGGCTATTTTCCTGCCTCCAGCCAATGAATATTTTACTCATACAACAGCGATAAATCCTGTTGCATGATTGAATTCTTTAGGCGACAAAACGATCGCATGCCTTCTCCCAGCCTGCTCATGACCAGCTTGTGGATTGAAGTTTAAAACAATGAAATCTCCTCTCTCTGGTACGTCTGCTGGCATCAAATCAATTCACGTCCTTCTGTCCCGAAATCAATGTCCTCGTGTCGATTTTCAGGAGTCATCTGTGAGATGACTTCACTTCCACGCGTCAGAAAGGATCGTCCGCAAGTCGCTCCACACCGGTTTCCTGTCCAGCAGGCGCCGGATTTTTTCCGCGCCACCCGTCACCAATATGCTCAAGGTTACTCACCTCTCCCTCCTCACCGCCATCTCAGACTGTCCTTTCAACAATTCGCGCAGCAACCGCTCCTGATCCAATTTTTTGACCTGACGCTTACCCACCGGGTTTTGCCATTGCCGACCAATGTTGAACGTCAGTCAGTGCAGCTGCTGCTTAAGACGTGATGATAGAGGATTATATTTTGTCGGGTTGAGGTTCTCCATTACATGTACTTAATGGATCAGACCCAACCTCTGCAATTCTTTTAGAGCCTCACGAATTTCGTTCTCGCTAAACTTATCTTTTTTGATGCGCACGACTTCATTAACGATTTCCTGCTCATCCGTATTTTCATAGATCGTCTTTAACATATCTGCCACATAATGGGTTGTCGACCATAATTCCAGTACCATCGGTTCTTCAGGCAAATTTTCCAAAAGATAATCAATTCGTTCCTGATACTTTTCTATAACATCTGTTCCTTTTTCCACAAAAGCTTCTGATTTATCTCCAAGGTATATTCTGTAACCATACGCTTGTTTTTCAACCGTAATAGCACCCATTAGTTGTAGATTATCCATACTGTAGTCCAACTTCGAAGAATATGGCCCATAGTGGTAAATGCTATAATTCAATCCAGTTGGGACACCTGAGGCCGTAATAAAGTACAAGATTTTCTGAAACGCTTTCTTGCCCTTTAACTCCTTCTTTTTCAATAAAACATAAGAACAAATAGACGCCAAGTTATTCATTCCCGTCCCTCCATTTTCATTAAAAATCACGGCCACTCAAATACCGGAATCTTCGCATGAAGTAGCTGTCTACATCTCTAAAAGTATCATCGTCAGCATAAATGCGATAAATATAAATGGGCTCATTCAAACGTTCAATAATCTTAGATTTTTCGTAAAAAGGAACTGCACGCTGCTCTCTTCTTTTATCAATGATTTGAATTGTAGGTTCACCGTCTTCATTTTGAAAAATAACAGGTTTCTGTGTGTATTCATCAACGTATACCGATGAACGAGTAAACTCTTTTTCAATCTCCTCTTTAATTTTTTTCAAAATATCACGATCCTCTTTAGATGCGTGAGGAAAAACTTCTCGCACTAACTTTAGATGTTTTCGATGAATCAAGCGCTCAGCCCACACATTTTCATTCTGTTCTTCCTTGGATTTTTGTAAAACATAAATATCGTCCCACTTTAAAAAATCAACTGGATCTGCTGGTAATTTTCCATTAGGAAGAATTGATCTCAAGAACTCCACCATGATTTTATCATAGATTCGGCGCGTCTTATGCAGATAAACTTGTGTAAACATAAAATATCTTGCTAAGACAAATGCTTCGACAGCATGTAATCCTCCAATATCAACCGCTAATTCCCATATTCCTCCTTGAGAATGAACCGTCAAATTTTGGACAACACGGTGAAAATCATAAAGCCCGTACTGCACACCAGCAAAATGTGAATCCCGCAATAAATAATCCATCTTATCCGCATCTAATTCACTCGAAAATATTTGGAACAAAAGTTTGTATTCAGATTTAAATTTTCCTGTGATTAAACCCGCCACTTCTGCTGGAGAAAACTCATAATCCTTTCCAATTCGCGTAATAATAGGAGTAAGTTCTGAATTGAGAATAAGCCTGGCCGACATTTCCTCATGGCTTCCGATTTCATCTGCAAACAAATCATCAGAAACATGAGAAAAGGGAGCATGACCGATGTCATGCAACAATGCAGCTAACCTTAACAATTGGCGATTTCGTTTGATCTCATCTTCCGACCATTGCAGAACATGGTGATCACGTTTTATAATCTCGTCAAAAACGTGCGTAGCTACCTCCATGACCCCCAAAGAATGGGCAAAACGATTATGTTCTGCCGAAGGGTAAATCAAATAAGTCGTCCCAAGTTGCTTAATCCGACGCAACCTTTGAAAAGGTTCGGTACTTATCAATTTCTTTTCGTCTGTAGATAATGTAATAAACCCATGTAAAGGATCTCGAATATTTGCCATAGAACCCCTCCGAAAAAGGGAACGTTTGTTTTATCTTAACTTTGGGATCTAAAACTTGTCAATAAAGTTTTCTACTCAAGTAACTGTCAATTTCTCATTGGCCTAACCCTTCATCTTTTTGTTCGTTTTTTGTTCCCTTTCATTCCCTTTCACAGGGTAGCCGTCTCGTCCATGTCGTCAAGGGTAAAGGCTTCGCCCTCGCTGTCGCTCGCCCTTGACTTCATTCCCGAGACGGCTGTTTGGTCTCCAGGGAATGAAAGGCCCTTCGTCGACGGGTTGCCGTCACTTTTCCTTCTTGTTGCTCACTTGTCACATCGCAGGATTGAGCCATTGCTGCAGCTGTTTGCTGAATTCCCTTAACCATGCTTCCCTGCCGTGGATTCCCGGCATGTGGGCTTGGCACCATGCCCCCACTTCTTGTTGGCGCCGAATCCCTCTGCCCATGCGCCCTCGTTTCTTTGCGGTCTTCGGTTGCTCTTCTTGGCCATCTTCCATACGGGCGGCCTGTTCCACGACCCATCGGCACACATCGTCCCATTCACCATTTCGTACCGCCGCTTTCACTTGAACCAGGTGGTTTGCTCCTCGCACACTCCAGGCCATGCCGCGTTTTTTCATTCGATCCGCCACGAGGTTGTCATTGGTTTTCTCCACATTCCCAATGCCTCTGGCGATAGCCGGTCATTGTGTCGCTCTCATCCGGTAATCTTTGAGACTTTTCCAGTTCCGCTCAATGGTCTTTTTCAGTCGCCTGATCGCCTTCTTCTTGTCGGGATACTTGGCCTGCTGGTCTTCCATCAAGACTTCAAATCCTTGCCGATCATCCGCTTCGATCAAGGCGCGAATGGTATCCACCATGGCCTGTTGTTGAAACCCAAATACGCGTTTTATCCAACGTTGAAAGTGAAACGCATCAATCTGATGCAGGGCGTGGGGGTACAACTCGCTCCCGTATTGGCCCCATGGCGCACCATCGCTGCCGAATACCAGCAGGACGACTTTCTCCAGATCATAGGTGGATAATAAATATCGGTCCACAAGCTCCCAAAATTGTTCCGCCGTCCCTACGGTGGCCACCACGTGTGGATGTTTCAGGCGATACTGTTCCCCTTGTGGGTCTGCCGCTTCCCATCCTTCGTATATACATCCCACTTTGATTTCCAGGCTTTTGGCTTTTTTTCGGTCCTCTCCTTGAAGAGGTACATGGGTTCCATCGGATTCAATCACCACGATGTCGGCTTGACGGGTTCCTTCCGATGGGCTTTCCGCAGTTTGACGCTTTTCGATGGCTTCTCCCATTTCCTGTACCGCCTGATGGACGCGTTGGTGGCTCATGTGGATACCGAATTGGGCGAGGATTTTAGCACTCTCACGGTAAGAGTTTTGGGTAGCCAGATAGGCAGCTGCTTTCACTAAGGTCGGACTGATGGTTTGTTTTTCTTGAATCCCTAGTTTTTCATCCAGTGGGTAACACCATTGACGTTGGTGATGATAGACACGGCGTCGATAACAGATTTCTCCAAACAGGGTCAGGATGCCCATTTCGCGAAATCCTTCACTTTTGCCTGGCCGGTTCTCTTGTTCAAAAATTCGTTGGTCCGCTTCAACAATGACTTTTTCCATGATAAGAGCGCCCAGCGCTTTCACCATCCGAAAGATCTCTTGCTCCAATTGGATAAAATCGATCTTGCCCTCAACGATTTGTTGCGCTAGACTGGAAGTGTAATTGAATAATTCCATCGAAAAGAGACCTCCTTTGCTGAAGGGTGTGACAGGTCTCTTTTCGCTTTTTATAAGCGATTTTCCTGCCTGCTAGCCAATGATTATTTTACTCTAACCAACTTCATTTATTCTGCTACTGACTTCTTCCTCCCCATCTTAATTCTCTTCGCCGAGGGTATCGTTACCGCCTGACACCTCTTCCCCGTTCAACACCAGACGCACGTCGATCGGCGCACGCAGTGAATGAGCCACTGAGCAATACTTGGACAAACTCAGATTCACCGCCCGCCAGGCCTTGTTTGCCGGAATCTCTCCCTCGATGAACACCGTCAGCTTGACGTGCGTAATGGCCTTCGGCGGCTCATCCCGCCGCTCGGCTTCCGCCTCGAAGCGAATGGCATCCGCCTCAAGCCGCATCTTCTCCAGGATCATGGCCACATCCACGCCCATGCACCCGGTCAGGCCAACCAGCACCAGTTCCAGCGGTGTGGGGGCAGACCCCTCCCCGCCGGCCGCCTCGTTGGCATCCATCCGCACCGGATGGCCGGAAGGGGGCACCGCCTCAAACAGCCGTTTGCCCCGCCATTCTGTACGCACACGCATCCTCGCCACCTCCACCGTCTTTCCCGACGACCAAAGTTCATGTGACCAAAGCTCCGTCAAAACGACAACTGCCGCAAAAACCTGCGCGCCCGTTCCGACTCGGGACGGGTAAAGAAACGCTCCGGGTCGCTTTCCTCCACGATTCGCCCGTCGCTCATGAAGACGATCCGGTCCGCCACTTCCCTGGCAAACCCCATCTCGTGCGTGACGATGATCATGGTCATCCCTTCAGAAGCCAGGTGCCGGATCACCTCCAGCACCTCCCCCACCAGCTCCGGATCCAGCGCGGAGGTGGGCTCGTCAAACAGCATGATCTGCGGCTGCATCGCCAGCGAGCGGGCAATGGCCACACGCTGCTGCTGCCCGCCGGAGAGGCGGGAGGGATACTCATCCCGCTTCTCCATGAGCCCCACCTTCCGCAACAATTCTTCCGCCATGGCCACGGCCTCTTGCTTTGGCATCCGCTTCACGACAATCGGCGCTTCGACGATGTTCTCCAGCACCGTCTTGTGGGGAAACAGGTTGAAACTCTGGAACACCATCCCCGTCTTCTTCCGCAGTTCCCGTACCCGGCGCTTGCGCTCCTTTGCCGGCATCCCGGCGGTGACGGTGATCCCGTCCACGGTAAAGCTTCCGGCCGTGATGGTTTCCAGCCCGTTCAAGCAGCGTAACAGCGTGCTCTTGCCCGACCCGCTGGGGCCGACGATCACCACGATCTCCCGCTCTGCCACCCGCAGGTTGATCTCCTCCAAGACCGCCTTGTCCCCGAAATGTTTTCCCAGCTGGTGCGTCTCAATCATGGCATGCTCCCTTCCCCTTGCCCTTTCAGTATGCCCGCGAGAGCCGTTTTTCCAAAAGCCCAAGGATGGCGGAAAACAGCGTGCTCATCAGCCAGTACATCAGCGCGATGGCCAGGTAAAAGGGCATGATCACATAATACTGCGCGATCAACAGTTGCGCCTGCCGGAGCAATTCAGTGACGGCGATCACCGAGACCAGCGAGGTCTCCTTCAGCATCCCGATAAACGTGTTCCCCATCGGCGGGATGGCCACCCGCGCCGCCTGCGGGAGAACGATCCGGCGCATCGTCTGCCATGGCGTCATGCCCAGCGACAGGGCCGCTTCCGTCTGTCCCTTGGGCACCGACAAAATGGCGCCGCGGAACGTCTCCGACAGGTAAGCGCCGATGTTGATGCTGAGCGCAATGATCGCCGCCGGCAACGGTTCCAGTCGGATGCCAAAGTCCACCAGGCCATAATAGATGATAAATATCTGCACCAGCAAGGGGTTCCCCGGATGATCGAAACATACCCCCTTGCCAATGCCCGCAGCAGACGGTTGCCCTTCAACCGGGCAATCGCCACGATAAGGCCAATCACCAGGCCGAATGCCATGGAGATGACGGTGATCAGCAGCGTGTACCAGGCTCCCTTCAGCAAAAACAGGAGGTTTTCCAGGACCAGTTGCAACGTCTACGGCCTCCCCTGCCTGCGCTTACTCAGACGGCGCTTCACCAAACCACTTTTTGAAGATCTTTTCGTACGTGCCGTCTTCCTTCATGGATGCCAAGGCCTCGTTGATGGCTTTCTGCAGTTCCGGATTACCTTTGCGCATGGCGATCCCGGCATAGTCCGACTTCACCGGTTCCCCGACCGCTGTGATCTTCAAACCGTTTTTCTCCACCAGCGGCTAGATGGCGTACATGTTGTTGATCGTCGCGTCAATCCGTCCCGCATTCAGATCCATCAAGGAGCTATTCCTGTAATGAATTAAAATGCGGTTTGAAAAGAAAAAGCGCCTCCTGTATGCTGGGTCATGGAATGTAACACATTCACTGCCCTAATTAAGAGGAGGACGCTCACTATGAAGTTTAACCAATCAAACAAGCAAAATCAACGAATTTCGAGAATTTTGTTGTTGTTCTGTGATATTGTCAGGGTGTAATTGTTCCGAGAAAATGTCAGTATGAGCAAGGAGCAGATGATCACCTTGACAAAAGAAGAATTGAAACGCGTGATGGTTCTCGAACAATGGATGGACGGTCGGCTGACAGAACAGGATGTCTCCAACATCTTAGGGTTAAG
>CAMTVR010000011.1:0-86031 GCA_947085265.1 uncultured Bacillus sp.
AGAAACACTTCCCCGCTGCCAAAATACGTTTGCGCCCGCTGCCTGGTGGAAGCAAATGCCCTCTCCAACTCCTCCGGCGTATGGATCACTTGCATCCCGATTCCGCCGCCGCCAGCGCTGGCCTTTAGCATCAAGGGATAACCGATCTCTGCCGCGATGCGCCGCGCATCTTCTGCTGTCGGAATGTCCTCGTCCCATCCGGGGACGACCGGCACCCCGGCCTGCTGCATCGTGCGGCGCGATGCGATCTTGCTGCCCATCGCGTGAATCACTTCCGGACGAGGCCCAATAAAGACGATCCCTTTTTCCTGGCAGCGGCGGGCAAACGCCGGATTTTCCGACAAAAATCCGTAACCCGGATGGATCGCTTCGGCACCCGTAGCGAGCGCGGCGTCCAAAACTTTCTCCACATCCATGTAACTTTTGGCGGCCGGGGCCGGTCCAAGCAGGACCGACTCATCCGCCTCCCTGACAAACGGCATCTCTTTGTCCGCTTCCGAATAGACGGCCACTGTTTGAATGCCCAGCTTTCGACACGTTTTGATGACTCGGCGGGCGATCTCTCCGCGATTGGCAATCAAGATTTTCTGAAAGTACGGCATCTCTATCTACTCCTCGTATCAGGACTGAACGCAACCTCAGCTCGCTCTCTAAATTCCTACCCCAGAACGACGACGACATCTCCCTCCTGGACAAAATCCCCTTCTCCGACCCGAATTTCTTTGACAGTACCTCCCTCTTCGGCAACGATTGGGATTTCCATTTTCATCGACTCCAAAATCATCACTTCATCGCCCGCGTTTACCTGATCCCCATGTTGAACCAAAATTCGAAACACAGTTCCACTCATGCTGGAAGTTACATTCACCTGAACACATCTCCTTTTGTTCTTTTGTTACTAAAAACATTTCTTGAAATGCATGTCACTGTATGATTATTTTAAGAATGAAACGTGTAAAATAAACTAGACAGGATGAACCGGATTACGCTTTTCAGGCGGCGTCACATTTTTACTCTCATACAGACGGAATCGGCGAATCACTTCATGCCGCAAGTGGTCGAAAGGAATGATTTCATCCACAATCAGTTCGGAAGCGACACGGTAAATATCAATGTCCGCCGCGTATTCTTGACGTTTTCGAGCAATGAACTCCGCTCTTTCTTCTTCCGGAAGCTCCTGGATTTTGTTGTAATACACCGCATTGACTGCCGCTTCCGGCCCCATGACGGCAATGGAAGCAGACGGTAAGGCAATACAAGCGTCTGGCTCAAAAGCAGGCCCTGCCATGGCGTACAGACCTGCACCGTAGCACTTGCGGACGATCACTGAGATCTTGGGCACGGTTGCCTCGGAAACGGCAGAAATCATTTTCGCGCCATGACGGATGATCCCTGCCCTCTCCACCTGTGAGCCGATCATAAAACCAGGCACATCCGCCAAAAACAGCAGCGGAATGGAAAAAGCGTTGCACAGCCAGATAAACCTGGCCGCCTTGTCCGACGAATCGATAAACAGCGTGCCGCCTTTCACCTTGGGTTGGTTGGCGACAACACCGACCACCTTGCCATCAATCCGCGCCAATCCCGTGATCAACTCAGGGGCGTACAACTTCTTGATCTCAAACCAGCTATCCTGATCGATCACACGCTCGATTAATTCATACATATCAAACGGAGCATTCTGGTTCTCCGGAATGATCTCGGATATCCGACGGCCCTCCAATGGCGGACGAGCCTCAATAGCTGCCGATTTTTCAAGGTAATTTTGCGGCATGTAGGAAAGATATTGTTTACATGCCTCGATGGCCTCTTCCTCTGTTTGCACCAGCACATCCCCCAGACCGCTCACGGTACAATGCATCCTGGCTCCGCCCATTTGATCCATGCTCACTTTTTCGCCAATCGCCACCTCCACCATTCTCGGAGAACCTAGATAAGCGCTGGCATTGTGTTCCACCATAATCACCAAATCGCTAAAGGCGGGAACATAAGCGGCGCCGGCCGGCGAAGGACCGAACAGAATGGTGATCTGCGGCACTACCCCTGACAATTGCACTTGATTGTAAAAAATCTTTCCGGCATGACGGCGCCCCGGGAACATCTCAATCTGATCCGTAATACGCGCCCCGGCTGAATCGATGAGGTAGAGAATCGGAATTTTCAAGGCCATTGCCTTCTCTTGAATCCGAATGTTTTTTTCGACCGATTTGGCCCCCCAAGAACCTGCCTTTACGGTTGAATCTGCGGCAAAAAAGCAGACTGGTCTTCCATGAATGGTGCCGATGCCTGTCACTGTGGCGTCAGCGGGCAAGTCAGGATCTTCTTGATTGGCAAACAATCCATCTTCCACGATTGAACCAGGATCAAACAGCAATTCGAGTCGCTGCCGAACAAATAGTTTTCCCTGTTCCGCGTTTTTTTCGTGATATTTTTGTGCACCACCACGCAGGATTCGCTCTTTTTCCAAGAGCAATTTTTCATTCGTCTGAGCCATTCACTGTCCTCCTCGTTCTGGCCATAGCTCTGGTTGAATGTCCATTCATTGATACCATGGCAGCTTCACATGAAAGGTCACTTGTACTATCCAGATTTGTGAAGCAAATTCCGTGCCAATATCAAAAAGAGAAATCGATATATCTTTCTCACCACATTGAATCTCCATTTCAACTGACCAAAAACACTTTATTACAACAAATGGTATTCATACTTTCTTTATTCCTACATTTTCCTGATGTTTAGACACGAGAATCGCCATAATGATAACTATCAAGAGAACTAAACATTTGTAATAAAGTGTATACACTTGTTGCCAAAAAAACTTGTTACTGAAGTATTCTCATCGTTCGCCTAAATGACGATACGCTTCCCGCAACTTGTACTTGGTAATCTTTCCAGATGGCGTTCGGGGCAACTCCTGCACAAATACCACATGCCGGGGCGTTTTATAACCAGCAAGATGTTCTCGACTGTAGCGGATCACTTCCTCTTCCGATAAATCAGCCCCGGGCTTAGGGACAACCACGGCACATACTGTTTCTAAATATTTCGGATCTGGAATCCCGATAATTGCCACATCCTTAATTCCTGGATGTCGAATCAGCACATCCTCCAGTTCTGCCGGATAGATGTTTTCTCCGCCGCTTCGGATCATGTCCTTTTTCCGTCCCGAAATGACCAAGTATCCATCTTCATCGATGTGACCCAAATCACCCGTCTTGCACCAGCCGTCCACAAAGGTCGCATGCGTCGCTTCCGGTTTTTCCCAATATTCTCTCGCCACAGCGGGACTCTTAATGCAGATCTCGCCAATTTCACCTCGTTTTAACGGGCACCCGGCGTCATCCGTAATCTTGATTTCTACCAATGGCAATGGTTTGCCAACCGTGTGGCCTTTGGTCGCCGCATCCTGCGGATCCAGTGAGGCAGCAATGGGAGTGCCTTCTGTCAACCCGTATACCTGGATCAAACCAACATGGGGAAATTGCTCCTTCAATCGTTCAATGGCCCAAGGCATTACTGGATCACCGCCAGATAATATGGCTTTCATCTCGGATAACGAGAATGATTTCAATTCCTCCAAATTGAGCATGTCGTAAATCATAAACGGAAACAGGAATCCATAGGTGACCTTCTCTTTTTCCATGACCCTCAAGATCCGCCGGATGTCAAATCCGCCACTCTTGGTGATGATCACGCGACCGCCAGCCAGCAGTGTCGGCAACGCTAAATCTTCCAATGCACCGACGTGATATAAAGGGCCCGTTGTCATGCTGACATCACTTGCTCGCAGGCCCCATTTCATCACCTGCATCGATGCAAACCAGAGTGTGTTGGCATGCGTCCAAAGCGCGCCTTTGGGCCTTCCAGTTGTTCCCGAAGTATACATCAGCATTACCGGATCCTGCGCCTCAATCGGAGCCGAAGCGCCCAAAATGGGATCCCCATCCATCATCACTTCCCAAGGTTGGCACCAATCCGGGCATGATTCGCCTTCTCTGGACAAACAGATATACTTGGTGACGGGGACCGTACCGCGAATCGGTGCAATCCGTTCCACAAAGGCCGGTTCCAAACACAATATTTTCGCCCCCGAGTCGTTAAGCGCATACGCCAACTCTTCACTGACAAGGCGAAAATTGAGCCGCACCGCAATCGCCCCGATCTTGGCCGCCGCGAAGTAAACCGCCCAGTACTCTAAACAGTTGTATAACAGAATCCCAATCCGGTCCCCTTTTTGCACCCCCATACTTAGAAACGCATTGGCATACCGGTTACTCACCTCATGCAGCTCCTGATATGTCCACTTTGGGCCATCCTCTAACTGCAAGGCCACTTTTTGCGCATCAATATCGCACGAGTCTCCCGTTATCCTCCGCAAAAGGTACCCAATATCCATGCTCCATCCACCTCTTGAGATCCTGAATAATTTCGCAATTCGTGCCGTAAAAACCATTCGATATGGCGAAACTTTTCTCGCTTACGTCTCATTGACAATCTGGCGCACCTCATCCTCCAGTTCCACGGGCCGCTTCTGCGTCAATAAGGACACGCCGATAAACACCGCGATAGAAACAGCCAGTGTAAATGCGCCATTGATGATCCCTGGAGGAAGCAACTTTAAACCATACTTCCCACCAACTTCCAAAACGAAACTCAACGCGACACCGATGACAATGCTGCTCACCGCTCCCACAGCCGTGGCACGCTCCCACACCAATCCCAAAACCACTGCAGGAAAAATGGCGGTGGCAAAAGTTCCCCAGCCAAATACCCCTAAAAGCGCCACCAACGTGTCCATGTAAACGGCAAAAAGAAAGGAAAGGACAAACAATAACAACGTCACCACTCGGCTCCAGAACAGCTCGTTCTTCACCTGAATCCCCAATGCCTTCGGAACATCTCGGACAAGACAAGCCGCTCCCAAATTGACAAAACTGTTTCCCGTTGACATGATGGCCGCCATCAGACCAGCCATCACCACACCAGACACGATCGGCGAAGCGTATTCCATGAGAAACACAGTCAGTGCCTGATCCGGTGAAGAAAGCTCGGGAAATTCTCCTTTGATGGACAAGGACAAGGCGGCAAGTCCGACACCGATCGCAAACAAAGTGGAAAGCATATAAGCAAATCCTGATGTAAAAGCGCCCCACTTCAACTCTTTTTCATCTTTCACCATCAAGAACTTGGTCAAGAAATGAGGCTGCCCGGCTGCTCCCAGACTGAACAACACAAACCAACAAAAAATGGTCATTACCGGCATCAATCCAAAGGGCGATGTTAAATCGGGGTTTTCCGCATACAACGTCTGGTTGATCTCCAGTACCCCTCCTCCTGCCCGCAAGGCGGAAAAAAAGACCACAACGGCTGCAATGACCATCAAAATCCCTTGAAACAAATCTGTGTAAACCCCTGCCACCATGCCGCCGATGGCGCTATAGATAGCCATGATGGCCAGACCAATAAAGGAACCGAGTAACAACGGGCCGCCAAAGATTGCCTGCATCACCACGCCCATCGCCTGCACCTGTGTGCCCAGGTACCCGATCACGCCCAAAAAAATGGCGATGGAAAGCCAAAAGCGCACCGATTCACTGCGATACCGCTTGGCCACCAGATCCCCTAACGTGTAAATCTCACTCACCCCACCGAGGCGCCATATTTTTCGCCCCACAAGAAACCAAGACAACACGAACCCGAGTGGAGCGGCAAACATCACTCCGACGACAAATCCCAATCCGTTGGTGAAGGTTTGTGAAACCCCACCGACCACGCCAAACCCGCTTTGAATCGACGCGAAAGAAGCGATGGCCATCGTCAACATCCCGATATTGCGGCCTGCAATAAAGAAATCTCCACTGCTCTTGATATGCTTTGCTGCCCACAAGCCGATGCCCAGCGTAATCATTAAATAAAGAACGGCTATCACGAGAATGACAGTGCTCATTTACATTCTCCTTCCATGCTCAATACGTAACCATCGTTCAGTCTCCACCCGACTGATGAACAACATCTCTCTAACCTTCCAACCCCTTGCCCTGATTGGATATATCACTTTTGCTTTGCTTCTTGGAAAACCATATGGCGTATAACAATCCCAGGACCAGCGCAACTGGCCAGATTAGATAGAGCACGACAAAAGTGGCAGGCCGCCATCCCAAAATGTAAAGGTCTGGCTGCAAAGCATGTACCCCCACCATGACCGAAAAGAACAATGCATAAATGAGAGCAATCAAAGTCGGAATGAAAGGCGATCGTAAACTGGCAAAAAGACAGCATCCGATTAAGGCCATACCTGCGTACAACACCACCATCCACTGGCTAAGCAGCATACCGGCAATCAAGACACATACAACCAACAACGTCACAATCATCGAACGTTGCTCGCGGGTCTCCATCCCCTTCTTCCCCTCCTTATACCGTTGAACGCCGTGAAACGGTTATTTTCAAACCACTTTTCCCTCCAAATATCTTGCTATTTATGCACTCCCGATATCTTTCATCAGCTGATCCAAGGCATCGGCATCCTCAAGGCCTGTCCTGTCCCCCTTCACTTGCCCTTCGGTCACCAACTCCCGCAGCATGCGGCGAATGATCTTTCCGCTCCGTGTCCGCGGCAGGGCGTCGACGAGGTAGATGCGTGCCGGCCGGGCAAAGGTGCCAATCTCCTGAACCACTTGGTTCATCAGTGCCTCTTCCAGTTCCTTGGACTTCTCCGTACCTGGTTCAAGCAGGACAAAGGCAACGGGAACCGCTCCTTTGATCGGATCCGGCTTTTCCACCACAGCCGCCTCCACGACATTGGGATAGGCGACGAGAGCGCTTTCCATTTCCATCGTCGAAATGCGGTGGCCGGACACATTGATCACATCATCCGTCCTCCCGAGCACCCAATAGTGCCCATCCGCATCCCGCACTGCCGCGTCCCCTGTAAAATAGGCCCCAGGCACCTGTGAAAAGTAAGTGTTGAGATAACGTTCCCGATCTCCGTACACATCCCTTGCCAACGAGGGAAACGGCTGCCGGATGATCAAGTTTCCCGGCACTCCATCGGGACAGGACTGGCCCCGTTCATCGACAATGTCCAATACATGGCCGAAAAGCGGCACGCCGCAAGAACCGGGTTTCATCGGCACCGCCCCGGGCAAGCCGCACAACGGCGTACCGCCCGTTTCCGTCTGCCCCCAGGTATTGGAAATGACCGCTTTTCCCCCGCCCAGATACCGGTACACCCACTCCCAGGCTTCGGGGTTGAACGGCTCGCCGACGGAAGCGAACAATTCTAAGCTGCTCAGATCGTACTGTTGCGGCAACTCCTTGCCGAATTTGACCAACATCCGGTATGCGGTTGGTGCCGAAAACAATTTGTTCACCCGGTAGCGTTCGATCATTTCGTAGACGCGGCCCGGATGGGGATGATCCAACGCTCCTTCATACAAGATCACCGTCGCGCCCAAAGCCAGTCCGCCCACCAGGACGAAAATGTGCGACGTCAACCAGCCGATATCGGCGGTATTCCAATAGATGTCCCGCTCCTGCAGATCCAGGGAATACTTGGTATAGGCGTAGGTTCCCACTAAAAACCCGCCGTGCGCGTGAACAATCCCTTTCGGTTTCCCACTGGTGCCGCTGGTATAAATCAACAAGCCCGGTTCGTTCGCTTCCACAGGTTCACACGGACAATCCCGGCCCGCTCCTTGCATTTCCTCGGCCCAGTCGAGATCTCTGCCGGGGGTTAACGGCACCTCGACGCCGCCCCTGCGAAAAACAATCACCTTTTCAATCGTCGGCGCCTCTGCGATCGCCTTGTCGGCGTTTTCTTTCAGGGGAATCACCCGCCCGCGGCGGTAACTAACATCAGCGGTGATCAGGATCTTGGCTTTGGAATCATTGATCCGCTCACGCAGCGCCTCCGGCGAAAACCCGGCAAACACCGTATTGTACACCGCTCCGATACGGAAACAGGCCAACAGCGCGATGAACGTCTCAGGCAAATTTTGCATATAAACCGAAACGACATCCCCTTTTTTCACGCCGTGCCTTTTCAAGACATTGGCAAAACGGCACACTTCGTCGTGCAACATCTGGTAAGTAAGAACTTTGGAACTTCCGTCTTCTCCTTCCCAAATAATGGCCGCCTTGTTTCGCCGGTGCGTCTCCAGGTGCCGATCCACGCAGTTGTCGCAAATATTGATCATACCCCCACGAAAAAACTGGAAATCAGGCAAACTACCCGTAAGCACCTCCTTCCAAGGAGCCATCCAACGGAGCTCTTTGGCCACTTCTTCCCAGAACGATTCGGGAGACGCCTTTGTCTTTTCATACTTTTGTTGATACTCATTCATGCTGCGGACGTAAGAGACACTGCGAATCGACTCAGAAGGTTCGATCAAGCGCGCTTGCTGAATCATCTTCAAAGATTCTTCGTGTCCGTAAAATTCCATCGCACTCCCCTCTTTTCTGCATGTTTATTCCAAAATTCGCGGATGAATGAAATAAAGAAGTATTTCGCCCATCTAATAATTAGCAAAAAGTATGCCAACTCCAAAAAACGCGCGATCATTTCTCACGTACAAAACCTTCATAAAATCGTCTTGACTCTTGGTAATCATTTGATTTGCAGAACACCAAAATGGATGATAGGATAAACAAGTAGATTAAAATCATACATTTGTCTATGTTTTTATACAGGAGGGACATTTGTGTTAGTCCGGGAGTTTTCAACGCGTGAATTCATCTCCGTCACGCCTGAACACACGATACGAGATTGTTTGAAAGCGTTCCTGGAACATCGGATCGGCATTGCCTGCGTCACCGACTCGGAAGGGCGCCTGGAAGGCATTGTCACAAAATACACGCTATACCGTTTGCTCCTGGCCGGACACTCCCTGGACGCGCCGATCGCTCCCGCGATTCGGCGCAACGTGGTCAGCTTTTACCAAGATGATACGCTCGAATTTGCCAAGGACACCTTTATCGAGAACAACGTGGCGCATGGCGTGGTTCTGGATGCCCATGACCGCGTCGTCGGCGTCATGGGACAGGCAGATATCATCCGCGGCTTTCTCAGCGAGACAGAGTTACTCCTGAATCAGACCAGCTCCCTCGTCGAACAACTTCAGGACGCCGTCATATCCGTCAATCTGCAATATCAGGTGGTCACCTATAACCAAGCAGCCGAAGAGTTGTTCGGATACCCCCGCCACAAGGTTTTGGGGCAGCCGGTTGACAGCATCTTCCCTGAGTTGTATGAGTATTTCTATCTCGCTCTGGAAAAAGGCGAACGGCGGGAGCCATGCCGCATCCGCCTCGCTTCCGTCACTGTCATCGGGTCCTTTGTCCCTCTTTTCGACTGGGGAAAGATCACCGGAGCGGTAGCCGTTCTGAAAGATATCACTTCATACGAAAAAGTGGCAAAAGAGCTTGAGACGACGAAGAAACTGGAACGCACGCTGGACAGCGCCCTGCAGCTGTCGTATGACGGCGTGATGATCACGGACGAACACGGCAAGATCACGAAGGTCAACCCTGCCTTCCTGGACATCTACCAACTGGATCACAACGAAGCGGTGGGAAAACCAGCCGCCGTGCTTACACCCGAGCTGCCAATCCAGAAAATCCTGTCCCGCAAACAACGCATTGAAGGGGAAATCAGAGAAATCCGTGGCAAAAAATGCGTCGTCACCTTGCAACCGATTATCCGTGGCGGGAAGTGCGAAGGCGCGATTGCCAAAATCATCTTTCACAAATTGGACCAATGGAAAGACGTCTTCCGCAGGCTGGAGCAACTGGAGAGCGAACTCAGCTACTACCGCGGCGAATTGCACCGGATGACACATCAAAGCGCCTTTGACCGGATCATTTCAATCAACGGCAAGATGGAAAAGATCAAAAAAGAGGCCTACCTGGCCTCACAAGGATTCTCCACGGTCCTCATTACTGGGGAAAGCGGCACGGGAAAGGAACTTTTTGCGGAAGCGATCCATGAAGAATCGGGACGGCCTGGAAACTTCGTCAAGGTCAATTGTGCCGCCATTCCCGCTGAATTGTTGGAATCGGAATTTTTCGGTTACGCCGAGGGCGCCTTTACCGGAGCGCGCAAAGGGGGCAAGCCAGGCAAGTTCGAACTGGCCGATCGGGGCACCCTCTTCCTTGACGAAATTGGTGACATGCCACCGGCCCTGCAAGCCAAACTGCTCCGGGTCCTGCAAGAACAGAAATTTGAACGCGTAGGCGACACCCAGACCAGACAAGTAGATGTACGGATCATCGCCGCCACCAACAAAGATCTTCGGCAGATGGTGCGCCAGGGGACCTTCCGTGAGGATCTGTATTACCGGATTCATGTCATTCACATCCATATCCCGCCATTGCGGGAACGTTTGGATGACATCCCGATCCTGGTTGAACACCTGATTAAAAAGCTCAATCAAAAGATGAAAAAACAGCTGATCGGCATCACACCGCAGACACTGGAACTCCTTCAGCAGCATGACTGGCCAGGAAACGTGCGGGAATTGGAAAACACCCTGGAAAGAGCCATGCATCTCGCCGACGGGGTCTGGATTGAGCCTCATCACTTGCCGGAGGAACTGCAACGGAAAACGCAATCCATTTCACTGTCGAAAATGCCTCCATCACCGACAACCATTGATCGGCCAGCGGAACCGGAAGCGTTTCCGGCAATCACACCAGACAATCACCAAACCTTGTTGGCTCATGTAGAAAAACAAGCCATTCTTCAAGCTCTTGAACAATCGGGGGGCAACCGGAGCCAGGCGGCACAGCGTCTTGGGATCAGCCGTGCCACCCTCTATCAAAAAATGAAGAAACACAACATCCAAAGCGAAATTCGCTTCCGTAGCGGAGACAGATAGGATTGAACGGTGATGGCAGTGAATAAGGGAAAACGTTTCATTATTTACTCAAATTAGGTTTTAACTTAAATTAGGTTTCTTTCCTTTCAACGGATTGGTTTGTTCAATGGCATAAGCTACATTTAAGATGATTTCTTCTTTAAATGGGGGGCCAATAATCTGCAGTCCAACCGGCATTTCCTCACTAAACCCGCATGGGACGCTTATCGCAGGCAATCCGGTAATATTTTCTGGTCCTGTAAAACGAATCACATGGTCTAAAAAGTTCACTTCTTTTCCGTTTAGCAGCACTGTATCCTGCCCAATCAGTGGAGGTGTAAACGGAAGTGTAGGCGTGATCAAGACATCGACGCTTTGGAATACCTGCCTGAAACCATGATTCAACTGATATCGGATTTGCTGCGCTTGCAGATAGTCTACAGCTGTGACAAGTTCTCCTAGTTCAAGTAAAATGCGCACATCATCTCCGAAGTCTTGTGGACGCTCAATTAAATTTTGATGGTGAATGGCGCTGGCTTCAGAAATAATGGTTATCAATTCTGCAAACGGCGCAAATTCGATGGAAGGAATGTCTACAGGTATCACCCTCGCTCCCATTTCTTCTAGCAATCTAACTCCATTGCGAACATTTTGTTCAACACCTGCATCTACATCACGAAAAAAGTAGCTTTCATTGATCCCAATCACCAGTTCGCTTACATTTCCAGTTATGACCGAACAATAAGAAGAAGTGGGAACATCGATGCAGGTCGGATCCTTATCGTCATATCCCGCAATGACCTCCAATAAGATGGCTGCGTCTTTCACCGTTTTTGTCATCGGGCCAATATGATCTAATGACCATGCCAATGGGAAACAGCCATATTTGCTGACCCGTCCATGTGTAGGTTTCAGTCCTACGATGCCACACGCGGAAGCGGGAATGCGAATCGATCCTCCCGTATCGGTACCAAGGGATGCGATTGTCATATCTGCTGCTACAGCCGCGCCAGAACCCCCACTTGAACCACCAGGTATTTTTTCCAAATTCCAAGGATTGCGGCATGGCCCAAAGTGCGGATTGTTCGTTGTCGCTCCCCAAGCGTATTCATGCATGTTTAACCTTCCTGTAAAAATAACCCCTGCTTCCTTTAGCTTTAAAACAACAGTTGCATCATAGGAAGGAACAAAATTTTTGTGAATTTTAGAGCCCATTGTAACAACTTCATTTTTAAAATAAAGAATATCTTTCAGTGCCATCGGAACACCGTGCAATGGACCGCGATAATGACCATTCATGATTTCCTTCTCCGCATTTTTGGCCGTATCCATCGCCTTGTCTGCATCTATCTGAATATATGCATTAATTTTTTTGTTATGGGCTTCCGTTTGATAAATGACGGCTTCTGTAACTTCTACGGGGGAAACTTTCCGATCGCGAATGAGCGGAGCTAGTTCCTCGATTGACTTAGCCGCGAGTTCGCTCTTCATCCGGCATTCCTCCTTTCAGCGTATGGCATAATGCAATGTCCAAATCTCTTAACTTTGCCTTCATTGCATGCTGTTTCATAGCCAGGATCGATTCCCATTGTGCTATAAGAATAGGATAATCTTGCTCCGGCGCCTGAACGCCTTTCGCTTGTAAAATGGCTCGAACCATTTGTTCCAAAGCTGCTCGCCTCCCTTTTATACAAACGATTCATTCGATGACCATACGAATGTCTACTGGATTTCACCGTTCTTTGCGTCAGGATTCCATCAAGCTCGCACAATCTTTGACAGCTGTTCAAAACCCCGAAGGCAAGTCTTCTCCATCCTTATGCATTTCATCTCCTTTCCTTGCTGTTATCTAGCAAAAGAGAGCAGTTCTTCTAGTAATCATTCTTTTAAAAAGAGGCTCGTTTGACCGCCAAGAATATCAATTTTTTGCTAATAAAATAAATGCATCTCTCTCGCCCGCTGAGAAATTCTTCGGTGCTTTTCACTGTTTCCCCACTTGACGATCTCCTGTATTGTTTTACAAAAAACTATTACTTAAAAAGTTCAATAAATCAAAAGCTCATCTTCCACCTCAATCACCATGCGCTGCAAATTGGAACTGAAACACTTGCCGAGGTTATCGACATGGATGGAGGCCGAGCCTCCTCCATTCAACGCCTCTTTGCAAACAAAATTCAACGCCAGTATGTTGGGAACCTCATACCGGATCACTTCACCTTTGATCAATCCCTGAAAATGACGCTTCACTTTCTCGGGCGTCACCTCCCGCAAAAAAACCTTGTAAAGCACTTCATTGGGGGCAAACAAGGCAATATTCACCGTATTTCCTTTGTCACCGCTGCGTACCTGAGAAATCTTGCGCAATTGTACCGGAGCCATCTTCACACCTCCTGGATGCGAATGTGCACTTCTTTCTCGATCAAATCCCGCGGCACCAGGCTGGACCACATCCCGAGCAATTCCCGCGGCTGCAATCTCCCCCCAAGACCGGTCACAGAAGGCGGGCCATCCAATCCCAAAGGCGGAAAGAGGCGGCTGAAGGCGACTGCCTCCTGTCTTGTCTTGGCACGGACGGCAATCCGCAGATACACTTCGTTTAACTCTTCTTTCGGTTCTTCCACCGTCGGGCCATGCAGGGAGTTAAACCCGAGAAAGGAGGTATGGATCTCGTCAAAATGCATCCCCTTGCGGGACAGTTGCTTGCGGATGATTTCGTCCGCCTTGCGGGCCTTTTTCAAAGCGTCCGGCCAGGAATAGCCGATGATGGCCTGCCCCATATAGCCGTTTTGATAACCCATCACCGCCTTGAGGTGTTCAGGGCGGGGCTTCCCTGTCGCCCCCCGGATCAGCACACGGTCCGGCCCCACATTCTCCAGCACGGCCGTCGTAAAGTCGGCCACCACATCCGGGGTGACATATGCGGCAGGGTCGTGGATTTCATAAAGCATTTGCTCCTTGACTGTGTCGACCGTAACCAGGTCGCCGCTGGTCGGCGTTTTGGTCAGGATAAAGCTGCCGTCCTCCTGGACCTCCGCAATCGGGTAGCCGATCCGGTCCATATCCGGCACGTCCCACCAATTCCCGCTGAAATTGCCTCCCGTGGACTGGGCGGAGCACTCCATCAGGTGTCCCATCAATATCCCTTGCGCCAGTTTATCCCATTCATCTTCCCGCCAGCCGAACTCATAGACCAGCGGCGCCAGAAACTGCGCCGTATCCGTCGTCCGCCCCGTCACCACGATATCGGCACCCTGGCGCAACGCTTCCACAATCGGTCCCACGCCCAAATACACATTGGCAAACAGCAGCCGATCTCGAACGGTTTCCAAGGCTTCTCCGGTCTCCAGGTGTTGGAAGGAGACGCCCATTTGCATCAGCCGGTCGATCCGGTCGATGATGTTGTCGCCGGTGACCACGGCTACCTTCAAACCGCTGATCCCTATCTCCAGGGCCACCCGCATGATTTCCTGTTGCGCCCCTTCCGGATGGATCCCGCCGGCATTGGTGAGGATTTTGATGCCCTTTTCCTTGACGTAGGGCAACAATGCCTTCATGTAGGCGGTGACATCAAGACAGTACCCTTTGCTCGGATCCCGCTTCTGGTCTTTCAGAAGAATGGCCATCGTCAATTCGGACAAGCAATCAAAACAGAGGTACTGGACATCGCCATGTTGGGCGATGTCTACAGCCGGATCCACTGCATCCCCATAGAACCCTTCCGCCGCCCCAATTCGTACTTTCCGCATGTGGATACTCCCTCCCATTTCAAGATCATGTGCTTCCTTGCCAGCTGAAGCCGGGACAAACCATTCCTAGCGACCCTTCCAAACGGGTGGGCGTTTTTCCAAAAAGGCGGTCGCACCTTCCCGCAAATCCTCACTGAGAAACGAGACAATGCGCAACGTGCTGAGGTAATCAATGGATTTTTTCAGGTCCATCTGCTCAGTCGTATAAAAAGCGTCCAACCCTAGCTTTACCGCCAGCGGGCTGAAGGAAGCCACATGCCGCGCCAGTTTTCTCGTCTCTTCCTGCAACTGGTCATGCGGCACGACGCGTTGGACCAGGCCGATCTCTCTGGCCTCTTCCGCCGTCATGACCTTGGCCGTCAGCATCATCTCCAGGGCGTTTTTGTGGCCGACTGCCCGCCGGATCCAGGGTAAAATCACAAACGGCACCAACCCGAGGCGAAATTCCGTTGTACCCAGTTTGGCACGATCCGAAGCGATGGTGATGTGGCACATCGCGGCAAGCCCGCAACCGCCACCAAGAGCCGGTCCGTTCACCGAGGCAATGAGCGGCGTTCGCACCTCCTCTCCCAGTTTGAACAGCTGACTGGAACGATGCCCCTCGTCATAAAGGGTGGGGGCGCTTTTTTCCATGGTCCGCCTGAATTCATTCAGATTGCCTCCAGCACAAAATGCGTCGCCACTGCCTGTGATCACGATGACGCGCACATCAGGGTCCTGATCCGCCTCCCGGATGGCCATGATCAGTTCCCTGACCATCTGAGCGGTCAGCGGGTTGCGCATTTCCGGTTGGTTCAGGGTAATCGTAGTAATCTGTTCCGACGTTTCCACCAGAATTGCCTCGTAGGCCATGTTTTCTCCCCTCTCCATGGTTTTGTCAACAATCACATCGCATGAGGGTGCACTGAAGGGTTGCCCGAGCACAAACTCGAGGACAAACTTCCAGGAAAACTCCGGCCATCCAGGAGGCATTCGGCGGCCCGGCGGTCCCACTCATCCGGCATCCCGAACAAGGCCCGTCCCTCCTTGACAAAACGAAAGTACAGCGGCATCCAGTGCTCTTCTGTGTATCCGAGGCCGCCAAAAATCTGATGCCCTTCCCGGATCACGCGCTGCATCGACTCCGTCACCAGGAGCTTGGCCTGTGCCACCGCCAGCGGTGCGTCCTGATGCCTCTCATCCCACCTGGCCGCTGCAAAATACAACAGGTTTCGCGAGGCTTCCAGATCGATCCACATATCGGCACACTTGTGCTGCATCGCCTGGAAGCTGCCAATGGGCCGTCCAAACTGGTGCCGTTTTTTGGCATGTTCCACCACCTGCTCCAGGATGAAGGCACCCGCACCCACCAGTTCGGCACAGACAGCCAGCGCCCCCAGATGGACCAATTCTCCCCAGAGTCGCGCCCAGGACGGCTTCCCATTCGCAGCAGGCCCGGACATCTCTCCCGTCATGAGCAAGGCTTCCTGATTCAGGACAACGTCATCGAACCGGATGGCCGCCATCCTGCGCCGCGCCGCATCCTGCAGCGGAATCACCTCGACGCCGCGCGCGTTTTTGGACACCAAGACCAGGCAAGGATGGCCGTCATCACACCGGGCGGTGACCAACAGATGATCGGCGACAGCCCCGTCCAGGACCCAATGTTTTTCTCCGGTCAGAATCCATTCCGAACCCCGGGAATGGATGGTGGTCCGATACGCCCCAGACTCCCCGTCCCACAGGCTCCCGCCTTCCCAATCGGCAAACGCGACAATTTCCTCGCCACTCAGCAACCGCTCCCAAAGACGCCATTTTTCCGATCCCTCGCAGAATCGCCCCAAAACGGTGAGGGACAACCATTGTGACAAAAAGGGACTGGGAAAGAGAGACCGGCCCATCTCTTCAAACAGGATCATCGCATCCACCATCGAACCCCCGGTACCGCCCTGCACCTCTGTCAAGTTCAACCCCAGCCAGCCCAATGAACTGATCTCTCGCCATCCCTTCTCATCGAACCCAGTCGGATCCTCCCGCAGCCGCCGCGTCTGTTCCGGCGAATGGATCCGCTGCAGCCATTGGCGGACCGTGGCACGCAACATCATCTGGTCCTGGCTGAAAGAAAAGTCCATCCCTTCCACCTCCTCGTTCCTTGTAAGTCCCCGCTTCTATCCCTCTCTCCTCGGCAATCCCAGGCCCCGCTGGGCGATGATGTTCCGTTGGATCTCGTCGGCACCACCGCCAATGCTCATGAACACGTTGAACCGGGGCAACCACTCCCACAGCCCCTCCGACAGCGCATATGGAGAAGAGGCCTCCAGCTGGGCATACGGTCCCAGCACCTCCATCGCCGCATCGGCCAGTTTCTGGCGAAATTCGGCGTTGTACACCTTCAACACCGACGCCTCCACATTGGGCACCTTTCCTGTGTCCACAATCCAGGCGTTTTTGAAATTGAGCAGGATCAGCGCCTGCAGTTCGGCGGACAACCGCGCCAGCTTGCGCCGGACCTCCGGATCCTGGCTCAGAAGCTGTTGGCCTCTGCGCATCTGGGTGCAGACCTGGACAAACCGCTCAAATTGCCGGACGACGGATGATACCGGGCCGGGAAACAGGTTAATCCGTTCGTAGTCCAGTGCTGTGGCCAAGTAGTACCAGCCCTTGTTCTCCTCTCCGACCCGCTGGCTGACAGGAATCCGGACCTCATCCCAGTAGACAATGTTGGTACGCAGATTCCCCATCGTCCAAAGCGGCCGGACCTCAATGCCCGGAGCCGACATGTCAGCGATCAGCAAACTGATCCCTTGATGCTTCGGCGCATCCGGATCGGTGCGGACCGCCAGCCAGCAATACTCGGTCTCATGGGCGCCGCTGGTGAAGATCTTCTGTCCGCTGACCACATAATGATCGCCTTCCCGAACGGACCGCGTCTGGAGCGCGGCCAGATCGGAACCGGCTTCCGGTTCCGTGTAGCCAAGACAAAAATCGATCTCCCCCGAGGAAATTTTCGGTAAATACGTGCGTTTCTGTTCTTCGCTGCCGTAACGCATCAGCGTCGGCGCGACGATACCGACGGCGGTGGAAGGAAAGGGCGCTCCCGCATAAGCGATCTCCCAGTGAAAGAGAAACTGTTCCATCGGCGTCCGTTCCTGTCCGCCGTATTTTTTGGGCCAGGCCAGGGACAGATATCCCCTTTCCCCCATCTTCCTGCGAAACCGCACCTCTTCCTGATACGCTTCCGGCCGGTTATCCGGGAAAAATGAGCGTTTCTCTTCCGGCCAGGCCTCCGCCAGAAAGGCCTGCACCTCCTCCCGGAAAGCCTCCTGTTCCTTTGTAAGACGAAAATTCACTTCAGAACCTCCTTTCTCTCGCAAGGATGAATCGAACCGTTCACTTGCCCTTGAAACGGGGCTGTCGCTTTTCCGCAAAGGCACGCGGGCCTTCCCGCGCATCCTCTGACGAAAGGACCCGGGCCGACATGTAGCTGTCCAGGTAAAAGGCCATCTGGAAGGGCATGCCGGATGTTCGGACCACTGCCTCCTTGCAGGTTCGGACCGCCAGCGGCCCGTTTCGCTTAATCCGCTCGGCCACCTCTTCCGCCATACTCATCAAGTCTTCCATTGGCACTACGCGGTTGACCAGCCCGATGGCCAGCGCCTCCTTGGCAGTAATGTGCCTTCCGGTCAGCAGCAGTTCCATAGCCCATGCCCAGGGTATTTGGCGGGCCAGCCTGACATGGGCGCCGGCGAAGGGAACAATGCCCCACTTCACTTCCGGCAACCCGAACGTGGCATGCTCCGCCGCAATGCGGATATCGGTTCCAAGCAGCATCTCAAACCCGCCAGCCAGACAATACCCGTTCACCGCCGCAACGATCGGCTTGTAAATGTGGGAAAAAAAGCGCTCTTCGCTGGGTTCCAGCGGCTTTTCCCCTTCCGTGTAGCGGGGGATCAACTTCTTCAGATCCGCGCCGCTGCAAAAGGCCTGCTCTCCCGCTCCGGTTAAAATGGCCACCAGCATCTCGTCATCCTGATTGTATTCGTCAAAAGCCTCCATCAGTTGCCGGTGGGTATCCGGATCCAAGGCATTCATCGCCTCCGGCCGGTTGATGGTGATATAGGCAATGCCGTCACGTTTTTCAAACAGGATCGACAATCTGCCATCCTCCTTTATCCCGTTTGGAACTCTTCCCGCAACTTGTGCTTGAGCACCTTTCCTGTCGCATTCCTGGGCAACTCTTCCACAATCCTCAGCACTTTCGGAATCTTGTACCGGGCCAACTTCCCTTCACAGTGGGCGTCCAACTCCTCTAGCGTCAACTGTCCCGCACCCGGTTTCAGAACGACAATGGCCGCCGGCACCTCACCCCACTTCTCATCCGGAATGCCGATCACAGCCACATCCGCCACTTTCAGATGCCGGAACAGCACCTGTTCCACCTCTGTGGAATAAATGTTTTCCCCGCCGGAGATCAGCATGTCTTTCTTCCGGTCGACGATGTAGAAATAGCCCTCTTCATCCTGCCGGGCCAGGTCTCCAGTATGGAACCATCCGCCCCGGAACGCCTCCTCATTGGCTTCCGGCCTGTGCCAATAGCCGGCGCAGATGTTGGGACCCTGAAGCACCAGTTCCCCCACCTCGCCCGGGGGCACATCCCTGCCCTCTTCATCCACGATACGCGCTCTTACGTGCATCAACGGGCGGCCCACCGAACCGTTTTTGCGTATTGCATCTTCACTGCTGAGAATCATGACGCCAGGTGCCGTTTCGGTCATCCCGAACCCCTCCAAAAATTGGAACCCGCGTTCTTGGAAAAACTGGATTACCGTCAACGGACACGGCGCCCCTCCCGAAACCAAATCACGCAGAGATGACAGATTGTAACGGGAAAAATCCGGAACTTGCATCAACGCCTGCCACATCGCAGGGACAAGGAACAACACGGAGACTTTGTACGCCTGCACCGTTTCCAACACGACCATGGGATCGAACTTGTCCAGGAGAACCACTGTTGCTCCTTTGTAGAGGGCGGGCAGGGTATGAATGTTCAGCCCTCCGATATGAAACAGCGGCGCAACCGTCAGAATCACATCGTCTGACTGTATGGAATCCTTATTGAGAAAACTGTTGATGGCGTTCCAAGTAATATTGCGATGGGTGAGCAACGCTCCTTTGGGCAAGCCGGTGGTCCCTGAGGTGTACATCATCAGATGAGGATCATGTTCGGATACAGGAAGCGAAGGCTCTCTCTCCCCTTCCGGCCGGAGAACGGCTTCATACGCCTCAACTGCAGGCAAGACACCCGGAAGCTCTGCTGTTGTCTCCTGCGGTGGATAAGGAAGATAAATCTGATGGAGGACTTCCGTTTCATGGATGATCGATTCCAGCAATCCGGTAAGAGCCGTGTGATAAATCAACACATGGGAACCGGAATCCTGCAAGAGAAATTTCACTTCCTCGGGACTCAAGCGATAGTTGATTGGCACCAATATGGTTCCGATTTTGGCACAGGCGAAGAGGATTTCCAGAAACTCCGGACAGTTGTACAAAAGACAAGCCACACGGTCCCCTTTTCTCACCCCCCGCTTCATCAGCGCATGTGCGAGCCGGTTTATCCGCCGGTTGAATTGCGCATAAGTCATCTCCCGGTCATGAAAGATCAACGCCACCTTGTCGGATGACAATTCCGCCCGCCTTGTCACCCATTGGCCAATCCCGCCCAGATCCAACACTGGCCAATCCCTCCCTTCGTATTGAATATACTGATTTCGGTCCATATCATTGTCTGATCCAGAAGATCCGATTGGCTTCGGTATCAGCGCTGGCCTAATCCAGCATCAATGAAGGTATCCACAGCACCAGTTGCGGGAAGATCATCACCAGCGACAGAACCAAGATATAAAGCCCGACAAACGGCCATACCGAAGCATAGATGGTTCCGATCGGTACCTCGGTCGCCACGCCACGCATGACAAACAGACTAAATCCAAAAGGCGG
The DNA here is from genome assembly GCA_947085265.1 of uncultured Bacillus sp. Taxonomy (GTDB): domain Bacteria; phylum Bacillota; class Bacilli; order ZCTH02-B2; family ZCTH02-B2; genus Bacillus_BB. The sequence continues at coordinate 20,579 of CAMTVR010000011.1, forward strand.
CGTCATGTAGGCCATGCACATGTTGATGACGAACATCACCCCATACCATACCGGATCGAAGCCGAGCTCAGTGACTACCGGTATAAACAGCGGACCGGTCATCAGGATGATCCCTGCCGGATCCACCAGCATGCCCAAGATGAAAAAGACAAGCTGCATTCCAATCAGGATGACCCAGCGGTTCACCTCCAAGCTTGTAATCAAGGAAGCGAACCATTCACCGACACCCGTAACCGTTACAATCCGGGAGTAGGCAACCGCCCCGATAATGATCCAGAACACCATGCCATTGATCCGGACCGTCATCTCGATCATTTTCTTGAAATTATCCAGGGTCAGCTTTCTTTTGATGGCCGCGCTGATCAGGGCACCGACCACACCGACGGCGGCAGCTTCCGTGGGCGTGGCAATGCCGAAGTAAATACTTCCCAGAACGAGAACAATGACAAACAGCGGGAGGATAATCGACTTGAGCGAAGCGATTTTTTCCTTTAATGTATAACGCTCTTCCTTCCCTAAGGCAGGTCCTTTTTCCGGCTTCAGGAAACAAACAATCAGCGCATACAATACAAAGATCACTGCGGCAAAAATACCTGGGAGAATGCCGCCCATAAACATGGCCCCTGCCGATACATTCGCCTCCGTGGCATAAATGATCATAATGATGCTGGGTGGTATGAGAATGCCCAACGCACCCCCAGCGATGATCACGCCCAAGGTTATCTTCTCATCATACCCCCGCTTGATCATCGAGGGGCGGGCGGTCATGCCCAAAGTGGCCGTCGCCACCGTAGCAATCCCCACCATGGCGGCAAAAATGGAGGAAATGAAGACCGTTCCGGCCACCAATCCGCCACGAATCCCGCCAAGCCAGCGGTAAACGGCCTCGTACATGTCATCCGCCAAGTCGCTATACTGGAGAATGGCAGCCATGAAGATATATAGAGGCAGCGCAGTGAGCGTAAACTCCATCACCTTTCCGAAAGAGCCGAGCACAAAGGCTTCCACGCTAGGCAATCCGCCCCAAAAAAGAAAGCCGATGATAAGGGAAAGCCCCCCCATCGTAAAGGCAATGGGCACTCCCAAACCAAGGAACAGGAGCAACGAACCAAACAGGATCAGGGCTACTATCCACGCCTCCATTACGATCAACCATCCTTCTCCTCGTCGATGAGATGTTTGCCGGTTACAAAGAGGTATACGTCATTCACCAGATTTACGACTGCCTGCAACCCCAGCAAAAGGCCGCCCAGAGGCACCATTAGCCACTTGATCCAGATGTGGATATTCAGTCCGGTGTTGGCTACGGCCCCCACATTAAAGTTGTGCAAGGTTCGCTCTCCGCCCTTCCAAACCAAGATGAGCACGATTAAAAAGAGAAATATCGAGGTCAGGGCATCCAGCCCGCCCTGCATCCTCGGAGAAAACCTCTGGTAAAATATATCGACACGGATGTGGGCCTTTTTCAACAGCGCGTAACCACCAGCCAAAAAGGCAGACATCCCGGTAAACCAGCCAGCCAAATCAAAGGACCAGGCAGTGGGCGCCTTGAAAAAGTAACGCATCATCACGTCATAGAAAAGCGCCAACCCCATGATCAGGATCAGAATCCCAACCACCCACATCATCGCTTCATTGAACCGCCGAATGATCAGAGCGAATGTTCTCATCATTTTCCTCCCAACCACGTATCCAGGTTACTTAGCCAACCACCTGTTTTCGTGACATGTGCATGGACCGGATTTTCAGTGACCCATCATTGCTCCAGCCAACGCTCTTCCCATTCCTTGGCTGCAGGGTTCTTCTTTACCCAGTCCTCCACATCTTTTTTCAGAATTTCCACGATTCGCTGCGTATTGGGATTGCGTTTCGCATATTCTTCCCAGACCACTTCGGCCGATTTTCGAAATTCCTCAAATTCCTCAGGTTTTAAACGAATCACCTGAACCCCTTTTTCTTCTGCCAACTTAATCGCATTTTCGGTGTATTTCTTGGAAGCTTCAGTGGCTTTCTGTTCCATTTCACGACCCACTTCCAGCAAAACCTGCTGGATGTCCGGAGGAAGTTGATCCCATTTGGCTTTACTGATCATCGTAAAACACAAGGTAGGATCGATAAACCCGGGCACGGTCAGGTAGTCGATCACTTCGTGAAACTTGTATGTTTCAATGGTATAGGTAGGGTAAATCACGCCGTCAATCGTCCCTCTTAGCAGAGCTTCATACTGTTCGGCAGCCGCCACATTGGCAGGGGCCACACCCATTCGCTCATACCACTGCTTCCAAATTCCGAACGCGAGGCGCATTTTTTTGCCTTTCAAATCTTGTAGAGTATGAACAGGTTCTTTGGTCATCAAGGCATACATTCCAGTAGGCCAGTAGAACAAAACCTTGGCCCCATAATCTTCCAGGCTCTTTTCAAATAATTTCCCGACTTCCGTTTCACGCATGACATGCATGGCATGCTCTTCCCCCTTGTTCCAGAAGGGCAACCAGATGGCGTCAATCTCTGGAACCAGTTGCCCATAGTAGGCAGAAGCGCCGCCCATGTCTACCGTGCCGGAGGCGAGGGCGTCCAGCAATTCGTTTTGCGGAACCAGCTGGTTGCTGTAAAAGACGTCAATCTGTACCCTGCCATTGGTCCGTTCCTTGACCAACCGGGCAAATTCCTCTGCCGCCCAATACTTGGGCTCCCAGTCGTTGGATGTGGGCGGAAAGGTCAGGTTATACGTCAGCCGATACGTTTTGCCGTCTTGTCCTTTGGCCGGCTCTTTTGCATCCTTCCCCGTTCCATCCTGTGAACCGGTGGGTGCCGCGCCGCCTCCGCATGCACTGATCCACAGGAGTGATAATAAACAGATAAATAATCCAATTTTGACAACAATTTGCCTTCCTCTCATTTTTTCATTCCTCCTTCTTCCGCTCGATCTTTGCCGCTTCTTGCAACATCTGATGGAAAACCAATCGATGGCGTCATGTCTCGTGGTACAGATCCTGAAATTTCTCCCTCAGCAGATGCTTCTGGATTTTTCCGGTGCCGGTCTTCGGAAATTCTTCAGTAAAGATGACCCTTTTCGGAACCTTAAAACCGGCCAAATGTTCCTTGGCATAGGCAATCAGCGCTTCTTCCGTCACTTCCTCTCCCGGTTTGCGCATGACGACGGCGGTCACCGCTTCCCCCCAGTAGGGATGCGGCAAGCCGATGACGGCAGCCTCCTGCACAGCGGGATGTCCCATCAACAACCGTTCCACTTCAATGGAGGCGACGTTTTCCCCGCCGGTCTTGATCATGTCCTTCTTGCGATCCGTAAACCAAACCACCCCCTCTTCGTCCATCCAGGCCAAATCGCCGCTATGAAACCAACCATGACGGAACGATTCAGCCGTCTGCTCGGGAAGATTCAAGTAACCTTCCATCACGTGCGGCCCGCGGTAGACGATCTCGCCGACCTGACCCCTGGGCAACAAATTTCCTTCTTCGTCCATGATCTCAATCTGCAACATCGGGGTCGCCACGCCCCAAGAGGCTGACTTGGCAAACTGGTGTTCCGGCCTCTGGTACGTGGTCGGCGGGGTGAATTCGGTCTGCCCGGAACCGAGCAGCAGATCCGCGTTGGGAAACATCTTTTTCAATTCGTGCAACGTCTTCTCCGGAAGGGGCGTCATCGCATACCGCGCCATCTTGACAGAGGGAAAAACACGGGAACGAGTGGCAGGATGATCCAGCATCGCCTGGTACATCATCGGCAGCAAGCCCACATGGGTCACCTGTTCCCGCTCAATCAGCTCAGCCGCCCGAACCGGGTCAAACTTTTTCACAAGGACCAGAGTGCCGCCGACGAGCAGCAAGGGAATGGCTCCTGCATTCAGCATCGCGCAGTGAAACAGCGGCAAGACCGAAAGGGTGACATGGGTATGATCCGTTTTGTTTTGCAGGGCGGATGAAAGCGCCGCAATGGTCACGGCCACATGGCTTGTCAGCACCCCCTTGGGTTTTGAAGTGGTTCCGCTGGTGTACAGCAACTGGACGATATCCCGATCGTCAATCAACATTTCCACTTCCCGGGCCTGGACTGATGAAAGCAACGATTCCATCCGGTAGGACGTTTTTCCGACAGCGGGAAGCTCCCCGTCGACCCTGGTCCAGATCACGTGCTGCAAATGCGGCAACGCCGGAATGACACGAGACATCATCTCCGCAAAGGCGCCATCCGCAATCAGGATCTTCGCCTGCGAATCGTGGAAGCAGTAGGCCACCTCATTCGCCTTCAGCCCGAGGTTGACAGGCATGGCGATCAGTCCTGCCTTCGCGCAGGCAAAGTAACTCACCAGCATCTCCCAGGTGTTCGGGCACATGACAGCCACCACGTCCTGATGCCTGGCACCCAGCTGGAGCAAGGCATTTCCCAGGCAATTGACAAGATCATTAAACTTCCGATAAGTGAATCGCTGCCCTTCGTCGATGATCGCCACCTTATCCGGGAAATGGTTGGCGGAACGTGCAGGAATATCCCCCACGCAGACGCGCTGAATCAGATTCTTTTCCAATGCTCCCATTGAAACCATCGGCCGCTCCCTCCTTTCTCTCGGACTGTACTGAAAGCTAGACCGGCAGGACGGGACGTCTTTTCCAGGGGCGTTCCACCTGTTTGCCTCGCGTTCTTTCCAGGGCAGACGCCAGGATGCGGCGGGTATCCGCCGGGTTGATGATCTCGTCCACAAGCGCCGCGCCGGCCACCATATCGGTCGAGATCCGGCGCTGATACTCTTCGATCAATTCCCGGCGGCGGGCCTCCGGATCCTCCGCCTGCGCGATTTCGCGGCGAAAAATGATGTTAACCGCTCCTTCGGCCCCCATCAAGCTGATTTGGGCGTTGGGATAGGCGACAAACAGATCCGGCTCATAGGCCCTGCCGTTCATCACGTAATATCCGGCGCCAAACGCCTTGCGCACGACGACCGTAAACTTGGGCACCGTGGCGGAAGCGGTGGCGTGCAAAAATTTGGCCCCGTGCCGGATGATCCCGGCCTTCTCCACCGCCGAACCGATCAAAAAGGCAGGCGTGTCGACCAGAAACAACAGTGGAATATTGAACGCGTCACAGAGATTGATGAACCTCGCCGCCTTGTCCGAAGCGTTGACATCGATGGCTCCTCCCATCCATTTCGGCTGGTTGGCGACGACCCCCACCGAATGTCCGCCAATCCGGGCAAGCGCCGTGATCATGTTGCGCGCCCACTTCGGCTTGATTTCAAACACCTGGCCATGATCCACGATCTCCCGAATAAGTTCCAACATGTCGAACGGCTTGTTGGTGGCCAGCGGCACCAAATCGCCGATCCGCTCACAGGACCGGTCGACCGGATCATCTGTGGGGATGACAGGCGGCAGTTCCTGACAATTCAGGGGAAAGTAGCTCAAGTAATCCCGCACCGCCTGGATGCAGGCCGCATCATCCTCCACCTCCAGATCCCCCACTCCCGAAATCTCGCAGTGGATCCGGCTCCCTCCCAGCTCTTCCTCACTGATCTCCTCGCCAATCGCCGCCTTGACCAAAGGCGGGCCGCCCAGCCCCAAAAAGCTGGTTCCCTTGACCATCGGAACGAAGTCGGAGAGGGCCGGAATATACGCGGTGCCGGCAAACCCGGGCCCCATCACCGCACAGACCTGGGGAATCACGCCGGACATCATCACCTGTTCAAAAAAGATGTCTCCCGTTTGGGCAAAGAGGGAATTCGCCGACTCCTGGATACGGGCACCCGCTGAGTCGATCAGCCAGATGAGAGGAATCCGGTGTTTCATCGCCCACTCCCGCATCCGCGCCGCCTTGACGCCGCCACTGCGTCCCATCGAACCGGCCATCACCGTAAAATCATACGCCACCACACAGGCAGGACGGCCCTGGATCTTCCCGGTTCCCGTGATCACACCATCGGCCGCCGTTTTCGCCGGGTCGCCCCCCAACTGATAAGCCAAAATTCCCATTTCCTCAAAAGTCCCCGGATCAAACAACAACGATATCCGCTCCCGGGCGGTCAGCTTGCCCCGTTGATGCTGACGTTCGATGGCGGCCGCCCCGCCCATCTCCCGGCGGATCCGCTCCTTTTTCTCCTCCAGTTCAGCAACCAGGCTTCCAATGGTCATATCTGTTACATCTTCTGTCGCCGTCCGTCTCCTCACACGTTGCTCATCGTCACGCGCCATCCCGCTACCTCCTTCTCTGGTTGACCATAAGTTCCATCATCCATCATTCAATCCCCCGTCAATTGAAGCCTCTCTGCGAGCTTCTCCCTCACCGACTGGGTCGTCCCTCCGGCAATGGACATCGCCCTGGCATCCCGCCAATATCTTTGAACCGGTGTTTCCATCATATATCCCATCCCGCCATGGATTTGCACGCCAGAGTCGGTCACCTGTTTGATCATTTCGCCGGCGTACGCCTTGGCCATGGCAATTTCAGTCGCTGCCTCCCTCCCCTGTTGCAGCAGATAGACGGCCCGATAAGCCAAATGGCGCGCCTTTTCCTTCTCCACGGCCATATCCACCATTTTGTGCTGCAGGACCTGAAACTGGTTCAGGGTCCGGTTGAACTGCTTTCTCTGCTTGCTGTAGGCGATCGTTTCCTCCAGCGCTGCGTCGGCCAGTCCGATGCAAAAAAGCGCCAGCATCAATTGCTCCCGCTGGGCAAGATGGCTGAGGATCGCTTTGCCTTGGTTTTCTCCGCCCAACAGATAATCAGCAGGCACAAAGACATCATGCCACTCCACCTCTGCCAGCCCCGCCGCACGCCAACCCAGCGTGCGCAAGCTTCGCTTCGGGCCGAATCCCGCCGCGCGGGTGTCGACGAGAAAAAGGCTCACCTCATCCTGGCCTTCGATCCGCGCGGAGACGCACAGCCAATCTGCCATATCGCCATTGGTCACAAATTTCTTGACGCCAGTGATGCGATACCCCTCGCCATCCCGCCGGGCAACCGTCCGGATTTTCCCGGTCTCGGACCCGCTTTCCGGTTCACTCAGCGCCAGTCCGCCAAGCTGTTCACCGAGAAGGGACGGTTGCAGGTACCGCTCCTTTAGCTCTGTTCCGCCATATGAAGCCACCAATGGGAGGGCACACCCTGCGTGATAACCGACAGATCCTGCCACCCCTCCTGTCGCGCAGCGCCCCAGCTCTTCGTAAAAAATGGCTTCCGCCACAGGGTCAGCGCCGGCACCGCCTGCCGGTTCGGGTACCGCCAAACCGAGAAACCCCATTTCCCCAAAGCGCCGGAACACGGAACGAGGCAAGGCGCGCTGGCGCTCCCATTCCGCGACGTGGGGCGCGATTTCCTTCTCCAGGAACCGCCGGACGCTTTTGCGGAATATCTGATGTTCTTCCCTAAACAGCCACTCAAACATGCTTCTCAACTCCAATCATCTTCGGCAGTTTCGCTTTCAAAGGACTATCTTTCAATGATGTGCAATCCTTTGGCGATGATCTCTTTCATGATTTCATCCGTTCCGGCGCCAATCCGGGGCAGGCGAGAATCGCGCCACATCCGCTCCACCGGATAATCCATGGTGTAGCCGTTTCCGCCGTGGATTTGCAGCGTTTGGTCGATCACCTTGTGGGCCAGTTGCGAAGCGGCCAGCTTGGCCATCGAAATCTCCCAGGGGGTGGCTTCTTTCCGTGCAAACCGGTAAGCCGTGGCATACACCATTTGCCGGACCGCCTCAATTTCAGTCGCCATCTCTGCCAACATGTGTTTGATCACCTGATTCCGGATCAGCGGTTTGCCGGCCACCGCTCTCCCTTGGGCATATGAGCAGGCCAGCTCAAAGGCGTACTGCGCGGAACCGACCGACCCGGCCGCGCTGATCACCCGCTCTCCCTGCAGTTCCCACATAATCTGGTAAAACCCCTTGCCCTCTTCACCGAGCAAATTGTCATGCGGAACTCTCACATTGTCGAACACCAATTCCGCCGTGTCGGAGGAACGCATTCCCACCTTGTCCAGCACTTTGGCCACCGAGACGCCTGACCGGTCCAGTTCGACAAGAAACAGGCTGATTCCCTTGTACCCCGGGGCATCGGATGTGCGGGCCACCAACACAATGAAATCAGCCCGGGGGCCATTGGTGATGTACAGCTTGCTGCCGTTGATCACCCACTCATCCCCGTCGCGGTAGGCACGTGTCTCGATCGATTGCACGTCAGAACCGTGGTTTGGTTCGGTAATGCCCAGGCAGGCCAGCTTTTCACCACGGATGGCCGGTTTCAAAAAGCGTTCGATCTGATCGGGCGTGCCAAATTGGTAAATCGGCGGAGTGGCCATGTCGGTCTGGACGGCGATCGCCATGCCGAATCCTCCTGCGCCACATCGCGCCTTTTCTTCCGCCATCACGACGCTCATGAAATAATCTCCGCCACGTCCCCCTACCTCAACGGGATAACTCAAGCCCAAGTACCCTAACTCTCCCATCCTTCGGAGGATGGATAGCGGAAAATACCCTTGTTCCTCCCACTGCGGCGCATATGGAACCACCTCTGTCGCAAAAAAATGACGGATCTCTTCGCGAAACGCGTCATGTTCCTCTGTAAAGTAAGGTGGATAAGGCATGCTGTCCTCCGCTCCTTTCCGGCAATCGTTCTGATCAACCCCAACACCTCGTCACTTATCTCTTTGCAATCATCATGCCAATATGTCTCAAGATACAAAACACTGTTAATATAGGTTATTTAATACTTGTATTATTATTCTATTTGTTTATAATAGATAACATAGTGGTATTATATTTACACTTGTAAACCAAGAAGCACACTGTTCCGGGAGGTGTGGACGATGAAAACAAAAGATTTTTTGTCGGCCCACTTTATCTCCATCACGCCTCATCATACGATGCGCGATTGTCTGGAAGCCTTTCTGAAACACCGCTCGGACGTGGCCTGCGTCGTCAATTCCGAAGGAAAATTGGAAGGAATCGTGACCAAATATACGATTTACCGTTCGCTGCTATCCGGGGCGCCTATCGACTCCCCTGTTACCCCGGCCATCCGCAGACAAGTGGTCAGCTTTTCACAAGAAACGACCATTGAAAGAGCAAGGCAAATTCTCACCGAAAACAACGTGGCGCACGGCGTCGTACTGGATGAAGAGCAACGTGCAGTCGGGGTCCTGGGGAAAGCGGACATCATTCGCGGTTTTCTCAACAAAACCGAATTGCTCCTCAACCGCCACAGCATGCTGGTGGAACACCTTCAGGATGCAGTCCTCTCCGTCGACCTGGAACACAGAGTTATCACGTACAACCAAGCCGCCGAGACGCTGTTCGGCATTTCACGTAAAGAAGTGATCGGCAACTGGCTCGGAGCGATTTTGCCGGAATTAAATGCGGATTTTTCCCTTACCATCAAACAAGGAGAGGTTCGGGAATCAAAAAAGATCCTGCTGAAAAACGCCGCGGTCATTGGATCCTTTATCCCTTTGCGGGAATGGGGCAACATCACGGGGGCCATGGCTGTGCTCAAAGACATCACCAGCTTTGAACAGGTAGCCAAAGAATTGGAAACGACAAAAAAACTGGAACGGACCCTGCAGAGCGCATTGGGCCTCTCCTATGACGGCGTGTTGATAACGAACGAACAAGGGATCGTCACGATGGTCAACGCAGCTTTTTTGGAACTCTATGGACTAGAATACGAATCAGTGGTAGGCCGGCCTGCCGCTGTCGTCGCGCCAGAACTGCCGATTCAACAAGTGCTGGCTGCAAAAGAGCGGATCGAAGGAGAAATCCGCGATATCGCGGGGAAGAAATGCGTGATCACCCTGCACCCGATCGTTCAGTCAGGACGATCGGAAGGGGTCATTGCGAAACTGATTTTTCATCGCCTGGATCAATGGAAAGATGTGTTCCGCAGGCTGGAACAACTGGAAAGCGAACTCACGTATTATCGGGGAGAACTGAACCGGATTACAAAGGAAAACGCTTTTGACCGGATCGTTTCACAAAACGGCCAAATGAATTCCGTCAAAAAAGAGGCATACCTCGCCGCCAAAGGCTTCTCTACCATCCTCATCTGCGGCGAAAGCGGGACGGGAAAAGAACTGTTCGCAGAGGCCATTCACGAGGCATCAGGCCGGACAGGAAAATTTATTAAGGTCAATTGCGCGGCGATTCCTTCCGAATTGTTGGAGGCAGAATTTTTTGGTTACGTCGAGGGAGCCTTTACCGGCGCCCGAAAAGGGGGAAAACCGGGGAAATTTGAGCTGGCCGACCGGGGCACGCTTTTTCTCGACGAAATTGGCGACATGCCGCCGGCTTTACAGGCCAAATTGCTTCGTGTCTTGCAGGAGCAGGAATTTGAGCGGATCGGGGATACCAAAACCAGGGCGGTGGACGTGCGGATTGTGGCGGCGACCAATCAAAACCTGCGGCAGTTGGTCAAGGAGGGGAAATTTCGGGAGGATCTCTACTACCGGATCAACGTCATCCAGATCACCATTCCGCCGCTGCGTGAACGCCTCGATGATATCCCGCTGTTATGCGAGCACTTCATTAAAAAATTAAATCAAAAAATGAACAAAAAAGTCATCGGCATCACGCCGGAAACGCTGCAGCTGTTGCAGGCGCATTCCTGGCCTGGCAACGTCCGTGAACTGGAAAACGTCCTGGAACGGGCCATGCATCTTGGTTCCGGCTCCTGGATTGAATCTCGTCACCTTCCACAGGAACTGCATTCCCCCTCTTTCTCCAGATCCTCAAAAAAAGAAAAAAGGACTGAGGAAATGATCCAAAGTCCTGGATTGTCCAAACCGGAATCTTTTGAACCATTGCAACCATCCATCCAGCATACAATCAATCATCGCGACTTGCTCGCGCATGTAGAAAAACAGGTCATCCTGCAGGCGCTTGAGCAGGCAGGCGGCAACCGGAGCCTCGCGGCACAAAAACTTGGGATCAGCCGTACGGCCCTTTACCAAAAGCTCAAAAAATACAAGATTCAGAGTGAGGTACGCTTCCACAGCGGTTGACACTCCCTACGGATAAATACGGGGACTTTACGGCCAGTTTGGCAAACGGAGCCTATCTCGGCAACAAATTTTTCCGCAAACGTAGCCGCCGTGAATCATCCACTCTGTGCTCAAACACATGCTTGACCCACATCGTATTGATCGCAAACAGGGCCGCGCCCAACAAAAAGACACCGCGGATCCCGATAAATCCAGCCAATACCCCACCTAAGATGGGCCCTAACATGTTGCCCATAAAGAGCGCGCTGTTGCTGTACCCGTATGTCGTGCTTTCCTGTCCGGACGGGGCAAATTTACGAATCAGCGCATTGACCGAGGGTAAAAGCCCGCCGATACACAATCCCAGCAAAAACCGGACCACTAACAACACGCCGATCGATTGGACAAACGCTTGAGGAACAGAAAACAAGGTTGCCCCGAACAAGGAATAAAACAGAACATACTGAGTCCCCTTGCGGTCTCCCAATCGCCCCAGAAAAGGCGATGCCAACATATTGGCCAAGCCAGTCACTGCCGGCACCAAACCTGCATAAAAAGCCACATACTCTGTGGTTGGATGCACTTCCTGCACAAAAAGCGGCAACAACGGCTGCGCGCTCATAATCGCAAACTGAATCATAAATCCCACAGTAAACAAGGGCAACAGGGGCTGCGTGCGCATGACCGTGGAAAAACTGCCTTTCATCGCCTTTTTCTGTCTCTCTGTCGGCTTGACAAAATCCTCCTTCACACCGATCCAAACCAGAATCGCCATCGCCAAAATGACCATGCCGGTATAGTGAAATATCTGACGAAATCCGATCCACTCCGCCAAAAGCCCACCAATGAACGGTCCCATAATCGTCCCGGCCACCGTTCCTGACTGGAGAATCCCCAGCGCCTGACCTGTTTTATCCTTCGGCGTATTTACGGCCATCAACGAAGTTGCAGCAGGAATAAATCCGGAAATCATCCCATTGAGAAAACGCAGCAGCAACAGTTGCAACGGCGTGGCAGCCAATCCCATCAAAGAAATCGTAATGGCCATCCCAAACCCGGAACGGAGCAGCATGATCTTTCTTCCATGGCGATCGGCCAATGCGCCCCAAAAAGGCGCAAACAAAAACGCGGATAAAAAATTGGCGCCAAAAATAAACCCGGCCCATCGTGTCACTGCAGCCGGATCATGCACCCCAAGTTCTTGTACGTACAGAGGGAGAAAAGGGATGATCATGCTCATCGAAGCCATGACGAAAAACTGGGCAACCCAGAGAATCCCCAGGTTTCTCTTCCACTGTTCCATCCACCCATCGCACTCCTCAAAAAAACCCGGCAACATTTCGTTCCCCTAAAAGAATTGATAAAAAAAGAGGGGAACTGTATTCCTTGACAGTTCCAGACGCCTACTTGACCGCTCTCTTCCTTCTTTTCTTCCCATCTTCGTCATTACTTCAATTATAAGCCAGATGAGAAAAGAAGGCAATCTGTTGGCAGTGCCTGTTCCTCACATTACTGTACCCGCTTTCTCCTTCCCGTCCAATAGGCTTCACGCAACTTGTACTTTTGCAGTTTTCCGGTAGCTGTTCGCGGCAAAGAAGACACAAATTCAACCGATTTAGGAGCTTTGAAATGAGCCATGTTGTCACGGCAAAACTGGATCAATTCCTCCTCTGTCAGTTTCGACCCTTCTTTCCGCACAACCAACGCCTTGGGCACCTCACCCCATTTTTCATCCGGAACAGCAATCACGGCCACTTCCAGGACTTCGGGATGCTTGTAGATCACCCCTTCCACTTCCGTGGAAGAAATATTCTCTCCCCCGGAGATGATCATGTCCTTGCTCCTGTCCATGATTTCAATATATCCTCCCGGATGAACCACGGCCAAATCGCCCGTGTAAAACCAGCCATCGCGGATCACTTTTGCCGTCTCCTCCGGCTGCTTATAATAGCCGGCCATGACCACATTGCCGCGCGTCACAATCTCCCCCAGTTCCTCCCCATTCCAAGCCACTTCTTGCTCGGGATTTTCTTGTCGGACCACTTTGGTCTCTCCGTTAAAGACCAGTTCAATCCCTTGACGGGCTTTGATCGTGGCCTGCTCGTCCGGTGAAAGCTGTTCCAGTTCTTTCTTCCATTCACAATACAGGATAAAGGGAGATGTTTCCGTCAGGCCATATACATGAATCATCTCCAGTCCCAAAAGTTCCTGCGCCTTGGCGATCACTGCGGCCGGAGGCGGTGAACCAGCCGTCGCCATTCGCCGTTTGGTCGTCTTGGATACGCGCTCTATCTCTTCAGCATTGATCAACATATTGACCACTGTAGGCGCTCCACATAGCAACGTGATCTGTTCTTCATCAAAAATCCGCAAGATCTTCTCCGGGATCACTTTCCGCAGGCAGACGTGCGTCGCTCCTGCCGCCGTGATGGCCCATACGCCGCCCCAACCATTGCAGTGAAACATCGGCAGCGTGTGCAGGTAGACGTCATCATGGCTGACACGCAGATGATACAGAAAATCTGCCGCATTCAGATAGTTTCCACGATGCGTCAACATCACCCCTTTGGGCCGCGAAGTGGTGCCGCTCGTGTAGTTCAAGGTGATCATCTGGTTTTCGTCAATTTCCACTTGAGGCGGTTTCTCCGGACTGGCGCCAGCCAAGAACGCCTCATAGTCCGTATGCGGAAGAGTGGTCTCAAACCCGTCTACTGAAACCACAACATACTTTTGTATGTTGGACAATTGGTCTTGAATCGCTTCAATCGGCTTGGCAAATTCAGCATCCAACAGCAGCATCTTGCTGTCACTGTGATTCAGGATATACGCAAAATCATCGGCATTCAACCGATAGTTCAACGGCACCATCACAGCGCCCAACTGACATATCCCGTAAAAACATTCCAGCATTTGATGCGTGTTCGGCATGATCACCGCCACATGATCGCCCGGACCTATTCCGGCCTGGCGAAGCGCATTCGACAGGCGGTTCACTCGCTCGGCAAACTGCCGGTAGGTAAAGCGTTTTTCGTCGTCCACCACAGCCAGTTTTTCCGGGTAGTACTTGACCGCGCGGCGGAACCAGTCCAGCGGCGTTAAAGGAACCAACATGGCACAACCTCCTCCTGATGGCAAATGGTTCATCCGGTTGATTTATTTTATCTTTGACCAATGATTCAGTTTAACTTTAAACATGGCGAATAGTCCATGCAGCAAGCCCGTTTAGATTCACAACGAAATGGTACCGTTTTCATAGATAACCGGAACATCCATATGACAAAAGAGCATCAATGGCTGGATAATGAATGGCTGATGTGACATCGCTTTCCTTGGACATCCCCCCATCAAGATAAGTTGCGTTACACACCCTATTCTAACATTGGACTTCAAAAATATTCAAGAACATTTATTACCATTTCATAGTTTTAAATTAATACAAATATATCGTTTATCATTTTAATTCCCATCGGCCGGCATCCCGTACACGAAACTTCTCCATCATTTTGTGAAAAGAGGATTCCAGATCTATCCCGAGTGAATTGGCAAAACAGACGAGGATAAACAGACAGTCTGCCAGCTCCATATCCACACTGTTTTCAGGTTCATCCGCCTTTTTTGGTTTCTCTCCAAAATGGTGGTTGATCTCCCGGGCCAACTCCCCCACTTCCTCACTCAGGCGGGCCAGCATGGCCAGTGGGCTGAAATAACCCACTTTAAACTGGCCAATATAATCATCAACGATTTTCTGCATTTCCTTCAGGGTCAGGTCTGTCGTCTTCTCAGAACGGGACACGTTCATGCCTTCCGTTGCCATCTTTGCTGCTCCTTTCACTTATTGGTGGATGTGAGGATAAACTGTTCTAATACTTTCCGGACCCCTTCATGATTGTTGCTATCGGTGACCAGGTCTGCCTGGCCGCGCACTTCCTCCGGTGCGTTGGCCACAGCAACCCCCAGTCCGGCCAAATGAAGCATTTCCAAATCGTTAAAATAATTGCCGATCGCGATTGTTTGACGAATGTCCACGCCAAAAATGGAAGCGACCTTCATCAGCGCAGTCCCCTTGTTTACGCCTTTGCCAAGACAATCAATAAAATAGGGACCGCTCCTGAAAAATTGCGCCTTCCCCGAGAATCGGCCGATGATTGCGGGATATGCTTGATCAATCTGTTCCGGCGCTCCACTGATCGTAATCTTGACCGGCAGTTGGTCAAGTTGCAGCAAATCATGCACTTGCTTGGGTTCAGCAAAATATTTCCGGTATATCGAGGCCAGCCGCTCATTCAACTTTTCCACATAGATTCCATCCCCTGTCGTAAAATCAATATGCAATCCATGCTGGCGGCTAAACAAAAGCACCTCTTCAACAACCTGGCGGGACAGGGTGGATTGTTCGAAAATCCCTTTCTCCGGCAACCATAATGTCCCTCCATTGTCCCCAATTAACGGTATCGGCTTTTTAAAATGCCGGAGTAACGGTTTTGTGGAAAATAAGGACCGTCCTGTACACAAAACTAGATGGCAATAATCTAAAGAGCGATTGATCGTCTCTACAGTTCGTGGAGGCAATTCATATTGATCGTTTAATAACGTCCCATCCACATCTATCGCTATCAGTCGGTAACGCATGAAGTCTCTCCTTTTCTCCGAGATTATCTTCTCCCTAACCCCAACAATCTTGACAACCATCATATTTTTCGATATATTACAACTTAAAGTGTCTTCTAAAGTATATAAATAGATTCGTCTGAATATTTTATTGTTTCTCCTGAACACCCTTTTGAAGGGAAGGATCAACATGGACTTGTCTTTACAACACCGACTTGCTCAGGTATTGAATGATGGCGCTTCATTATTACTCGAAAATCGTCAAACCATTCAAGAAAATTGGCAAGTGCTGCTGTACCGATTAAGCGAAAGTTCATCTCCACCCTGGAATGACCATCAGCTGATTCACAAGACCAGTTGGATTGCGCATCTGGTCATGAAATACATCCCCTTGCTACCTGGCGCTTATACAGAACAAATTTGGAAGAATTTTCGGGAAGAATGGCAATCCCATTTTCCGGAGCCCATTGTGTCAAACGAGCTGATTCTCATCCTGTCCTTATTGGAAAACACCGTTCACCAGGCCGTTCGAAAAATGCCCGGCGTCGACGAACACCATCACCAAGCGATTCACTATCTCTTTTCTACACTTGGCCAACTCATGTTAAGACCAGGTTCTTTTCCTATTGACACACAAGATTTTTTGCGAAATCTGTTTGGTATCCATCACATTCCGCTTCATTGGATTGCTAGAGTCCATTACCAGGCAGGAAACTATTCAGTGAAAGAAATTCTCTTTCCGAAAGAGCACGAGGTGCCCCTTCCACTCTTGGAGCTGGTCAAAATGCTCCATGCAGAAACACTGGAATGTTTGACAGAAGCCATTGTTAAATTGATCGGGCAGCCCGCAGAACAGTCAAGGACGGAGATCCTCTCTTTTTCATTGAATCAGGAAAAGCTGTTGTTTGCAACCGACAAAGAAACAATACCTTATATGAAACCGTTTTTATCACTCGCTTTGCAGCTGCTCACACAGCATCAAAAGTTAGCAATGCAGGAAGGGTACTGGAAAGACGCACTGATCTTGTTTGCTGAGTCCATCATTCAAGCAAAAAACTTGCAAGAAACATTGGAGAACATCTCTGCCGGATTTGTCAAATACCTGCCTTTTGAGCGAGCAGCTCTCTTCTCCTACTCACAAACGGATCACTCAGGCATCGGTATTTTTGGATATCAGGTCAACGATCATGCCATTCGCAAGATCAGGGAACAGATCTCGAACATTCCTCTTATCGATCACGGTCTGCAAAAAATCCAGCCCATTTATGTGCCCAACGCCGCACAAGGATTTCCCTATCATTATGTCGAACAGTTCCAACTCGAATCGGTCGTCGTCACCCCTCTTTTTTCTCCATCGAAAAATAAGATGATCGGTGCAGCGGTACTGGATCAAGGCGAAGGAAAACCATTCGATCTACCTGGTGACACATTGACGGCGCTAATGAAATTCAGCAAGCATGCAGCTGAAACCTTGGTCAAATACTGGAACGGCGAACAATGGTATGTCCACTCTCTGCACAACGTGCGTCTGTCTCCCAGAGAATATGATGTGCTGAAATTGATGGCCGAAGGCGCCTCCATCAGTGAAGCAGCACAAGCGCTCTACCTCAGTGAATACACGGTGCGGGATTACGTCACAGCAGCCATGAAGAAACTGAATGCCAAAAATCGAACGCATGCAGTAGCCATTGCATTGAAACTGGGCCTCATTTCCTAAAAAAAAAGGATGGACGTTATGTCGTCCATCCTTAAATCGTTTACGGTTACATGTCAGGGAGAGATAAGATGAACATGCCTTTTCAAAACCCCATCAAATCAAGAAGCGCTGACAACCTCTTCATTCAACGTGTCGAACTCCTTGTTGGTCTCCTGTTCTAGCTCCTGCATCGACTGCTGCTTTGCTCGCTCAATCTTGCTAAGACGAATGGCAAACTGTTTTTGCGCATACTCCGTTGTGAAACCTGGCTCCATACCAAACACACCTGCGTTTTCCTCATTGCGCTCTGTGGTCAAACCGATGGCATACGGGAACAACTTGTTCATCTGATCCATAAAGATGTCATAGTTGCGGGAATCCTTGTTCACTAGACGGGAAATCAGGTAAGTCCCATAGCCGATATGACGCCCCTCATCCCTGTTCGTGTAGTCGATCCCCTTGAGCAGTCCGGGCATCAGTCCATTTTTCTTCAAGGTTTGACGGAAAGCGTAATAACCTGTTTCCGCCAATGTCCCTTCCACAATCATATTGTACGTAGTGGATGCTCTGACAATCGCCTCATCCGAGGCATCGGTGAGCAGTCGATCCATCACTTTTGGCAACTCATCATAAAAAATCTTCTTATAATTTTCGCCGTGTAAATCGTTCAAGTCTTCCGTTACACCTACCGCATCCAACCAGCGGGTGAAAAATTCTACGTGTTTGGCCTCTTCAAACAAAAACGTCGTGAGATACATCTCGTCTTCCAACTCGCCACGGCGGCCAATGGCACCCAGCAAAGGCACCAGATCCAGCGTCACCGCTTCCTCTCCGGCAACAAACAACGAAACCAATGTCAATACATACTCTCTTTCCTGATCGTTCAACTTCTTGAAATCCTCGGCATCCTGGCTGAAATCCAAGTCCTTCGGATCCCACGTCCCGTACGTCTTCGCCTTTTCATACAGACGATAGGCAGGTGAATTCCAATTGATCCGCTTCGCACTGGACGACTGATACCCTTCTCGTGACTGGCCCAACTCTCGGATTTGCATGACACGAACCCTCCATTAAATTAAATTTTATAGAACTGACGTGAAGCAGAAAAAATTAGGTTGAAACTGTGGAGAAACCTGCCACTTTTTCGCCAACCGCGGTGATTAACTCTACGGGCAAGCGGAAAAAGACGGCGGTCGGATCGTTGGCGACAGCATCAATCGTTTTGATCAAATCATCCGCTGTAATATTGAACTCGGCAAAGGTGGACGGCAACCCGACTTGTTGCTGCAGCGCCCGGATCTTCTGAACTACTTCACCAAGAACCTGCTCCGGCGCTTTAGCTTTTGCATCGAGTCGCAACGCTTCAGCCAAGTCAGCAATTTTTGGTAGGTACAACTGCGGCAGGCTTTCCATCACGACCGGCAAAAACACCGCATTGGCCAAACCATGAGGTATCCGGAACAAAGCGCCGTAGGCATGAGCAAAATTGTGAACCGGCACGAGGGCCATCGACATGCCAAAGGCGATAATGCCAAGCGTACTGGCTTGCAACATCTGCATTCTGGCGTTTAAATGATTTCCATTCGCCACTGCTTCCGGCAAATTGGCCTCGATCAAACGAATGGCGTGTAACGCGTGCGCATCCGTAAAGGCTGTCGCGCGCGGTGAGGCTATCGCTTCGATCGCATGAGTCAACGCGTCAAAACCTGTAAAGGCCGTGATGCGCGGAGGCAAGCCGGCAGTCAATTCCGGATCGAGAATCGCGATATCTGCGTTGATAAACGGATGGATGAGATTGGCTTTTAATTGGATGGCCTCATTATAAAAGACAGCAATCGGCGAAACTTCCGAACCGGTTCCAGCTGTGGTCGGAACCGCGATGTGCGGAATCGGAATGTATGTTGCATCCGGCCAGGAAACCAGATTCAATCCGCTGGGAATCGCTTCTTTGATATCGTGAATCCCCAAATGCAGCCCGTATTTTACTCCCTTGACCGTATCCAGCACGCTCCCGCCGCCGACAGCCAGCAGGCCGTCAGCCGCCACATCCCGGGCAAAGCGCATCGCCCGGTTGACGCTTATGCTGGTCGCATCCTGATCAATATCCAAGTATATGCCAACGAGCTCAGGACCTGAACCTTGCGTGAGCTGGCGGAAAAGATCGGATACCATCTCGACCACACCCGCCTGCTCCAGTCCCCGGTCACTGAACAGCGCCACCCGCCGGACCCCAAACCCCCGAAACAGATCAGGGATCATCGAGCGCACACCAGCACCGCTATAGATAGCTGTTCGCTGCATAAACTGCGAAAAGGTCGTCGACATCCGCTTCACCTCTCGATACGTTTGTGAACACCAAAAAGTGTGTGCTACCTCATCGGAAACCTGCCGTCACCTGGCGAAGGACAAATTGGCAATCGTAGCGACTTTCCAATGAAAAACCGTCGTTCATCACATCCTTTTCCAGATCGATGATGTAGAAAAAACCGGGTTGTGGTCTGAATGGCTCATGGAAATAGATAGCCAAGCCTTCCTCTTTATACACTTCCAATCCCTTCACGGGAACACCCGATGCCGGATACAACTGGGGAACAGGTCCGTCACAACAACCGCTGCCAATCACCATGACCAGCGGCTCCGGGACCGACTCCCGTATCCGATTGATGATCTGCCTGGCTTCTCCAGAAAACCGGATCACAGAATCATCTCCTACAAACTCCTACAAATCCGAAAAAAGAACTTTGTACCAGGAGCGTTTCGCAAGCTCCGGCGTCATTGTGGCATGAACATGTTTGACCTGTGTATATTCGTCCAAGGAATGCCTCCCCAGCTCGCGTCCGATGCCGCTTTGCTTATACCCGCCAAAAGGCGCGTCACTGCGAAGACGATGCCAATCGTTGATCCAGACCGTACCGGCACGAAATCTTTTGGCCACCTCAAAGGCCTTGTTCACGTCGCGCGTCCAAACGCCCGCGGCCAAGCCGTAAATCGTGTCATTGGCCATTTGAATCGCCTCATCCAATTCCCTATAGCGAATCACGGACAAAACGGGGCCAAAAATTTCTTCCTGCGCAATTTTCATGTCGTTGGTGACGTCGACAAAAATAGTGGGCTCGATGAAATGACCGTTTTCATATCCCGGTATCTTCGCCTCCTTGCCGCCGCAGACCACCTTTGCCCCGGCTGCCAAGCCCGATTCGATATATGAGAGGATGGTCTCCTTTTGTTGACGAGAGATGACCGGACCGACATCGGTGGCCATATTCAACGGATCACCCAGTTTTAATTTGGATGTCAGCCTTACCAGACCTTCAATCACCTGGTCGTAAATCTTCTCGGGCACAAACAGGCGGGTCCCCGATTCACACAATTGGCCGGAATGCAGAAAGACGCCAAAAAGGCTGCCGGGCAACGCAATCTCCAAGTCAGCATCTTCCAGGATAATATTCGGTGACTTGCCACCCAGCTCCAGCGTGGTTTTCTTGATCGTCCCGGAGGCCAGTTGCATAATCCGGCGGCCCACTTCGGTCGAACCCGTAAAAGCCACCTTATCCACATCAGGATGATTGACCAACGGTTCGCCAACTGCCGCCCCTGAACCGGTGACCACATTAATCACCCCAGGCGGGACCACCTTGGAAATAATCTCTGCCATCTTCAGTGTGGACAACGGGGTGTAACTGGCTGGCTTGATGACAATCGTGTTGCCCATCGCCAAGGCCGGCGCGATCTTCCAGGCGGCCAGCATCATCGGCATATTCCACGGCGTGATCGCCGCGCAGACACCAACTGGCTCGCGCCAGATCAAGCCATGCGCGGGACCCGGATAGGCCGGCACCGGCAAAACCTCAGAGTAAGGATACTCCAGAATAAACTTTCCAAGCGTCTGAAACAGGTCCACGACCATCATGACGTCTGAGGCAGATAAACGGCGGATTGTCCCGCCAGAACTGATCGCCTCAAGATAAACCAATTCTTGGGCATGCTTGGCGATCAGTTGTCCTATCTGGAACATCGCCTCGCTTCGCTCTTTCGGCGAACGATTGCTCCAGACACCCGAATCGAAAGCATCTCGAGCCGCTTTTACGGCGCGGTGAACATCCTCCTCGTTTCCTTTGGCCACCTTCGCCACAACGGCTCCTGTCGCAGGACTCAAAACGTCATACGTCTGCCCAGTACTGGACGGCGTCCACTGGCCATTGATAAATAACGGAAAAGTTTGAACATTGAGTTGAACGGTCACATGCTCCCCTCCCTAAGGATTCTTTTTAGCAGGCAACGAAAACGGCAAACCTGAATCCGCTTTCAATAAAGGCTACTTTTAGCATATATAAAATTGTATAAAAAGAAAATCCCTACAAATGTAGGGATTGAACCCAAATTTTTTCGGGACACAAAAAATAATGCATCTAGCCTAGATCAGCCCATCCTTATGAATGAACAACAGCATATTTTAAAAATAAAGGTTTTATCATGCGCATCGTTGAACATGAGGATTCGCGGAAAGGAGAATTGGTTCAATGGATGCCAAGGTATCAGTAAGGTATGTGCTGTTTTTTATCTTGCTGCTCTTTGTCTTATTGGCCATCGTCACCCCATTAAAATAGGCGAGGGATTCACCTCGCCTCGCCTGTTTTTAAAAAAGCGCAGGAATCAAAACCATCAACAGTCCAATCAACACAAACAGACCAACGGGTGCCGCCACTTTCAGCCTTTCAGAATAGTATTCGCTATCGCGCAATTTCACTTTGAATTCAGCCATCATGCATCCCCTTTCTCTTCGCATAACGGTCAAAACGCCCTCGATAACGCCTGGGACTCGTGCCTGTCATTACCTTTATTGTACAACAAAAACGAAAAAAATGCAGTAGACATACAAGCTTGAAATGATGACCAACCAGAACCTACTCCCCACTTTGTTCAGTTTCTGGCCCTGGTTCAATTTCTTGGTGTCGTCCTTGAAAAATCAAGCGGTTTTTCAACTCCCATAGTGAATGCGACAAATCCACGTGGTAGGTATGCGGATTGATCAAACGTTTGATTTCTTCCGAAAAAGTGGAAAGTTCTTGTCTGGCGTAAGCCTGGATTTCCATGACAGATGGCGATTTGTAAACCAGCTCGCCTCTAATGAAAATCGGAACGAGGAGCGGACGGGGCGTAAACCGTTTCACCGTTTTGCGTTTCCAGGTATCGACGGGATCAAATAATTCCAACGGCTTTCCCGGATCCACCTCCTCATCAATCAGGTGTATCAAATCAGCCGTGGCCATCCCCGATGACAAGTATATCCGTGTCACCTGCTTGATACCTGGTGTCGTAATCTTTTTTGTATTTTCCGATATCTTGATTTTCGGGATCATTCGCCCTTCGTGTTCCTCCGCTGCCAGTTTATACACTCCACCAAGCGAGGGACAATCCTCCGACGTGATCAGGCTTGTCCCCACTCCGTATACGTCAATTTTGGCGCCTTGCAATCGCAGGTCGGCAATCACTTCCTCGTTAAGGTCGCTGGAAGCCACAATGATCGCATCCGCGAATCCCGCTTCATCAAGCATCCGCCTGGCCACTTTGGATAAATAGGCTAAATCACCCGAGTCCAGCCTGATGCCAAGAAAACGATGTCCCCGTTCCCGGAGTTCCCGGGCGACGCGGATCGCATTGGGTAAACCGCTGCGCAGCGTGTCATACGTGTCCACCAACAGCAGACAATTATCCGGAAACGTTCTCGCGTAAGCGCGAAAAGCTTCCAGTTCGGAGGGAAAACTGAGTACCCAACTGTGCGCATGCGTTCCCCTTACAGGGATGCCAAAACGTTGGCCTGCCAGCGCATTGGAAGTCGCTTCACATCCTCCGATCACCGCGGCCCGCGCCCCGTACAGAGCCGCATCCATTCCTTGCGCGCGCCGCGAGCCAAATTCCAAAACCGGTTTCCCTCCTGCCGCTTTGACAATTCTTGCAGCCTTTGTCGCAATCAGCGTCTGGTGATTAATAATGTTCAGCAGCGCCGTCTCAAGCAGCTGAGCCTCCATAATGTTTGCCTCAACGCGAAGCAATGGCTCATTCGGAAAAACGACTGTCCCTTCCGGTATCGCATGAATGTCACCTTGAAAGCGAAAATTGTGCAATAACTGAAGAAAATCCTCTTCAAACAATTTCAGGCTTCGCAAATAATCGATCTCGTCTTGCGAAAAGTGCAGTTTCTGTATGTACTCGATCACTTGTTCCAAACCTGCCGCAATCGCATAGCCATTTCCGCAAGGATTTTGCCGATAGAACAAATCAAAGACCACTCGCTGATTCGCTTTTCCCTCTTTAAAATAGCCATGCATCATGGTCAATTGATAAAAGTCAGTGTGTAATGCGGACGTCTCCAACAAAACTCCCCCTGTTTTTATTTTTCTGGTTTCTATTTATGTATATTCATATTGTAACACATTTCCAAAATGAGATTGGAATGGTTGACACCCCTCATCTCGTCCCAACATATTCTGAGAATACAGTCCACACGAGGGGTGAACATCATGAAGTACCGGCGTTCTTCACGGAAACCCAAGATGACACCCGAATCCCTCTCCTCCCCTGTCGCGAGCCAACACCCGATTAACACGTTTGTTCAGGTCGTGGATGCTGTCAAAGAAGGCGTTGTCTCTATCGAAACACAGGATAAAGCGAGTAATCGTTACCTGGATGACAACTTTTTTCGTTATTTATTTCCGGAATTTAAAAAACCTCGGACAACCAGTTTCGGAACCGGGTTTATCATCCATCCAAAAGGGTATATACTGACCAATGAACACGTCATCCATCAGGCAGAACAGGTGTATGTAAAATTATGGAACAGCCGACAAAAAAACGCCGAAGTCGTCTGGACCAATCCCGAAAGAGATCTGGCCGTTCTGCGGATTCATCACGCCCAGCCACTTAAGCCGCTAAAACTAGGTTCCTCCGCTGAATCAAAACCCGGGGAGTGGGTGATCGCCGTGGGAAACCCCCTCGGTTTTGATCATACGGTCACAGTTGGAGTAATCAGTGCGAAAAACCGTCCTTTAAAAACAGCTGAGCGGTATTATCCCAATGTCATCCAAACGGACGCCGCCATCAATCCAGGAAACAGCGGAGGTCCGTTAATCAATATTTTCGGAGAAGTGATCGGGGTAAATGTGGCCGTCGCTCAGCCCTCTCAGAGTATCGGTTTTGCGATCGCGATCGACAGCATCAAACCGCTGATTAAAAGGTTTATATAAAAGGGGCTCCCCCCGACGAATGGGGCAGCCCTGCCAAGTGGTACGTTTATGGCTCAACGTGCCGGTGGAATTGTTCCTCCCGCGTTTTATTATCGGTACAAGGGAGATAACCATGTTGTTGTATCCGCTTGTGGTGCTCATCGAGCCACTTCAGCTTCTTCGCTTTTTTCTCCTCACTGATCAAACCGTATTCTGCGTAGAGCTTGATCAATTTGACGTGATCTTCGTAAAGACGCTGGTAGATTTTGGCCAGACGTTTTTTTTGCTTCTCGGTTAAAGATGCTTGGGGTTGATCCCCACTTTTTTCAACGGTGCCGTCATCATGGCTGGAACTGGTCTCACTTGAGGGTGAGCCATCGCCCTGTCCACTTGCAGCCGTTGCCATCCCTGGAACGGGCGCCAAGATAAAAAATAAAATTAACAAAGAAACGGCAAACAGGGTTACGGATCGATTCATCGCCTTCAACTCCTTCTCGCATGGAAATGGTTGCGACGAAGGTTATTTTATCCAAGTCACCCCAATTTATACCGTTCCTCCTGATGTTCTACTCATTGAAGATAGTTGGTCACATTGGCCTGATTCCGCAACTCATTCAGCCACGGTTCCATCTTTTCGCTAATTTTCTGCTGCAAAATCTGCGCTCGGATCTCTTCCTTCTTTTCCTCATAATTGGCAGGCTCAGGCTGCTTGTGATCCTCTACACGGATGATGTGATAACCAAATTGCGATTTAACGGGCTGGCTGGTTTCGCCTGGTTTTAATGAAAAGGCCACCTCTTCAAACTCCGCCACCATATCTCCGCGTTTAAAATATCCCAGATCCCCGCCATTTGCCTTGCTGGCCTCATCCGTGGAATATTGCTTGGCCAATTCCTCAAAAGATTCTCCGCGCTCCAGCTTGTTGCGAATCTCTTTGGCTTGCTGCTCCGTCTCGACCAGGATGTGCCGCGCCCTCACCTGTTCGGGCTCTCCCAATATATCCTTGTTCTCCTCAAAATAAGCTTTTAACTCTTCTTCGCTGATCTTGATCTCCGGTCCCAAGACGCCCTCGATCAGGAGTTGATTGCGAACATCCTGTTTAAGCCTTTCTTCTGTAATCCCAAACTGAGCCAAATACATCTGGAATGACGCTTCGCCACCTAACTGTTCCTTCATTTCATTCATTCGTTCACGAATTTGTTCCTCCGTTACTGTGACACCTTTTTCCTCGGCAGCCTGTAGAATCAACTTTTGATCAATCATCCGATCTAATAACTGTTTCCCACCGTTATTTAACATCTCTTGATAAAATTCTTCTTTCGTGATGACATCCCCATTGATTTTAGCCACCACTTCTCCGTTCTCCGCATTGCAAGCAGTGAGCGCCAGCAACATGAGCGCAGCCCCGGTAAACATCAACCATCTTCTCTTATAACGATGTGCCAAGCTTTCATTCCTCCTCATCGTCAGCCCAACCGCATCACCTGGTATCTGCATTCGTCATGCCACTGTATTGTACCAAAGTTTATATATACCCATCAACGTGCTGGCCAAGATGAGGATATAATTGCCTTTCAACGACACGCCGAAACACATCATCAGTCTGACGAGCACCAGGATATCCCTTCTCAGTGCCGTTGCCATGGCGCAATCGATAGAAGTGTGTCAACCAAGAGGAAATGCCTTTTCCGGAAGAAACCATTTCCACCCGTTCGACGACCTTGTTCGCCTCTTTCCAATAAAGCTGTACATCTTGATAGGTCAAGTGCCCCATTTGCAAAAGGTAAGGAACCATTGGAGGTAACATTCTCATCACCCTAAATCCGATGGTTACATGGAAAGAAAAGGGTCCCCAAAACGGGACCATTTCTCTAACCTCATTATACCACTTGTGAACGGACAAACTGACGAAAAATTTGATCGGCAGCCATCGCCATCGCAAAATCTTTTCCCGTTATGCCATGTCCTTCATGGTCGGTCGTGTACAATCGAATTTGAACGAGACGACGTTTAAGGTGAATCTCTGGGAGGTGTTTTAACTCTTTCGCCTTTTCACAGAACAGGACAACAAATTGAATCGCATCCTCATCACGATCAAACAGAAAATATTTTTCCAGCCGTTGTTCCTTTTCTTCCCATTGCGAAAGATAGCGCATGTAAACAGCAATCTGATGTTGATTCAGCTTTGCCATCCCCCGAGCACCTCGTTTCAACATGAGTAAAATAGACTCATAAATATAGTTTCATTATACGCGAAAGGTGGAAAAGAGGCAACAATCAGGATATGCCGAGCATCGACAGATAGCTGAGTAACTTTCGAATGAAAAAACATCCCGGAAATGAAAAGCAGCCCGATTTGCGCTCGGACTGCCTGATCATTTGATGGTATTTGGCGCCTATTAGGAGTCATTTCATTGAGCTTCGGTTTGTCGTGTACTCATTTTTTATCGTCATCCATCACTTCGTACTCGGCATCCACGACATTCTCTTTCTGACCACCCTGACCTGCGGCCTCGGAAGAAGAAGCATTCTGCCCGGATTGAGCCTGTTGAGCCGCCTGTTGATAGAGCTTGACAGACATCTCCTGAACGACCTGGCTCAGTTTCTCCATCGCCTGTTTGATCGCCTGATCGTCATTGCCTTCCAGCGCCTTTTTTAATTCATCTTTAGCCTGGTTGACCTTTTCCACATCGGTTTGCTCCACCTTGTCACCTAGATCCTTCAAGGTTTTCTCGGTGGTGAAGATCAGGTGATCGGCCTGATTCCGCAACTCGACCGCTTCACGCCGTTTGCGGTCCTCTTCTGCATGCATTTCTGCTTCTTTCACCATTCGCTCAATTTCTTCGTCGCTCAGACTACTGCCGCCGGTGATCGTGATTTTCTGGCTCTTTCCAGTTCCCAGATCCTTGGCGGAAACATTGACGATACCATTGGCGTCAATATCAAAGGTGACTTCGATTTGGGGAACTCCTCTGGGAGCCGGGGGAATATCCGTCAGCGTAAAGCGACCCAATGTTTTGTTATCAGCTGCCATTGGCCGCTCACCCTGCAGCACGTGAATTTCCACAGAGGTTTGGTTGTCCGCAGCAGTTGAGAATATCTGCGATTTACTCGTCGGGATGGTGGTATTCCGTTCGATCAGCTTGGTAAAAACGCCGCCCAAGGTCTCAATTCCTAACGACAACGGGGTGACGTCGAGAAGGACGACATCTTTCACCTCGCCTGTCAAGACGCCGGCTTGAATAGCAGCACCGAGTGCCACCACTTCATCTGGGTTGACGCCTTTGTG
The DNA here is from genome assembly GCA_947085265.1 of uncultured Bacillus sp. GTDB lineage: Bacteria > Bacillota > Bacilli > ZCTH02-B2 > ZCTH02-B2 > Bacillus_BB. The sequence continues at coordinate 48,385 of CAMTVR010000011.1, forward strand.
CGGTTCTTTACCGATCAAATTTTTGATCGCTTCCTGGACGGCCGGAATCCGCGTCGAACCACCGACCAGCACCACTTTATCGATGTCACTCGGGCTTAAACCCGCATCACTCAATGCCTGACGGGTCGGACCCAATGTCCGTTCGACCAAGTCCCGTGTCAGATCCTCAAACTTGGCGCGGGTCAAGTCCAACTCCAGATGTTTGGGTCCGGTGGCATCTGCAGAAATAAACGGCAAGGAAATATTGGTCGTCAAAACGCCCGAGAGGTCCTTTTTGGCTTTTTCAGCCGCCTCTTTGAGTCGTTGCATCGCCATCTTGTCGTTTCTCAAGTCAATATTGGTCTGTGATTTAAACGTTTCAACGAGATAGTCGATGATCCGCTGATCAAAATCATCGCCACCCAGATGGTTGTCGCCACTGGTGGCTTTCACTTCAAAGAATCCGTCCCCGAGTTCGAGAATAGAAACGTCAAAGGTACCGCCACCCAAATCGAAGACCAGTATGGTTTGATCTTCTTCCTTATCCAGTCCATACGCCAAAGAGGCAGCAGTCGGTTCGTTGATAATCCGCAATACCTCAAGGCCCGCAATCCGTCCCGCATCCTTGGTGGCCTGCCGCTGCGCATCGTTGAAATAAGCAGGAACCGTGATCACCGCTTGCGTCACTGGTTCACCCAGGTAAGCTTCCGCGTCCGCCTTCAGCTTCTGCAGGATCATCGCGGAAATTTCTTGAGGCGTGTATTCCTTGCCATCAATGTTCGTTTTATGATTGGTCCCCATGTGCCGCTTGATCGAGATGACCGTCCGCTCAGGGTTGGTAATCGCCTGCCGCTTGGCAGCCTCTCCGACAAGGCGCTGACCATCCTTTGTAAAAGCAACGACGGAAGGCGTCGTCCGTCCCCCTTCGGCGTTGGGAATGACGATCGCTTCTCCGCCTTCCATCACAGACATACAAGAGTTGGTGGTTCCCAAGTCAATGCCTAGTACTTTTCCCATACGATTCCCTCCACAACTTCATCGGTTATCTACCCACTCACTTTCACCATTGCCGGGCGAATCACCCGATCTTTCAGGCGATACCCCTTTTGCAACACTTCCACCACAGTCCCTTCCTCGTGCTCTTCGGAAGGCTCCTTCATCACAGCCTCATGAAGGAACGGATCAAAAGGTTTCCCCAGCGACTCGATTTCTTCCAATCCCGCCGAAGAAAGAACATCCATGAACTGTTTGTATACCATTTCAATGCCTTGTAGCAAGGGGGAATCAGCATCGGCTGTTTTTCCTGCCTGAATGGCCCGCTCAAAATTATCAATGACGGGTAAAAGAGACTCGATCATCCCAGCCGTTGCATACTTGGCCAGTTCCTCTTTTTCCTGTCGCGTACGCCGACGATAATTGTCAAAGTCGGCTTGTGCGCGCAAAAACCGCTGATAATTTTCTTGGGCCTCTGCTTGGGTTGCTTCTAATTGCTCGCGCAACTGCTGAATCTCAAGTTCCCTTTCATTGCATTCGGACGCCTGCGCATGCTTAGAGGCCTCTCCTTCACCAGTTTCGTCTTCCGATACAGAGGTGCCACGGACTGTCTCTTCCGCGCACGGCTCATCTGGTTGTGCTTTCTTTTGCGGATCGTCAGCTTGCTCGTCCCGGTGATGCTGCTGGTTCTCTTGTTCTGTCAATGATAACCCTCCTAAGAACCGATCTGGTACCAGCGGGTAAACAGACTGGTCAGGTCGCTGGACAAAGAGCGCAACAATCCAATCACTTTATTGTAATGCATGCGCGTCGGACCTAAAACCCCAATGGTACCAATCAAACGGCCGTCTACCAGATGGGTAAAAGTGACCAAACTGCAATGATTGATAGCCTTCACCTTATTCTCCTGACCGATGTAAACCTGGATGCCCTCTTTACTTTCTTCCAAAAGATTGGCTAACTCCTGTTGATCTTCCAGCCACTCAAATAAAACACGAACTTTGTTGACATCCTGAAACTCGGGGTGGGACAAGATCTTGGCCGTACCGCTCATATACACACGTTCCTCGGACTTGCGCACAGCCAACAGTGATTCCAAAAACCTCATCCAGGCCTCGTATTCAGACAGGTGCCGCTTAATTTCCTCCGCAACCTCCTCATAAAGACGCGTTTTAAGCTGGTGCAGCGGCACATTCTTTAATTTTTGATTGAGAAGGTTGACCAGTTTTTCCACTTCGTTCAGTGGAATGCCTTCCGGAATGGTGACTTTATGATTTTCCACGTGTCCCGTGTTGGTGATGATAATGACGACGGCTGTCTGATCTGTAATCGGAATGAGCTGGAGATATTTTAAAGAAGCCTCATACACCTCTGGACCCAAGACGAAAGCCGTGTAATTGGTCAGGTTGGACAAGATTTCTGTGGTCTGTTGAATCGCCTGCTCCGTATGGACCATTTTTTCCGTCAGAAGCCGCTTCAATTCCCATATCTGCTCAACGGAAATCGTCATTGGCTGAATCAACCGATCCACATAATAACGATATCCTTTTTCCGAAGGAATACGCCCTGCCGATGTATGCGGCTGCTCCAAGAAACCCATCTCTTCCATATCAGCCATCTCATTTCGGATGGTTGCAGGGCTGTACGGCATGTTGCCCCGCTTTGAGACCACACGCGAGCCCACCGGTTCTGCTTCTGAGATATAATGTTCCACCACGATCTGGAGAATCTGTTGTTGACGTTCGGTAAGCATCTTTCCCACCCCCTTATTAGCACTCTCGCCAAACGAGTGCTAAAATATTACTTTCAAGGTATCAAACTCCCCATCCGTTTGTCAATTATTTTCTCAGCACGCGAAGGGCTCGTCCGCCGAGAGAAAGGCAGCAAACACCTCATTGCCGAACAACAAGCCTTGGCGGGACAAGCGAACCCCCTTCTGATCCACTTCAATCAACCCTTCTTTCTCCAGATTCTCCAGGACATGCGGAAACACGTCACGGATGGATACTTGAAATCGTCCAAAAAACCGTTCCCACTCCACACCATCACACAGGCGTAAACCCAGGATCATGAAATTCTCCATTGCCTCTTGCCGACTGACCGTATGGGAATGAACGACGGGACGTTTGTTTTGACGCAAGCTTTGAATATACGATGCGATCCCCCTGACATTTTCATAACGGGTTTGCCTTAAATAGCCATGCGCGCCGGCACCCAACCCAAAATATTCATCATTGATCCAGTAGGTGAGGTTATGTCGGGATGCCATCCGCGGTTGCGAAAAGTTGCTGATCTCATAATGATGGTACCCCGCCTTTTGCATCTCCTCCATCGCCGTCAGATACATCGCCAATTCCTCATCTTCGTCAGGAAGCGCGAGACGCCCTTGATGATACCAAGTGTAATAGGGTGTATTTTCCTCAATGATCAAGCTATAGACGGAATAGTGAGGAAGTCTGAGTTCCAGCGCCTGACGAAGTGTATCCTCAAACTGCTCCATCGTCTGGCCTGGAAGGCCAAACATCAGGTCAATGGATAGGTTTTCAAAACCGGCTTTTCGTGCCAGCTCAATACTGTGCAGCGTGTCGTCCGGGCTGTGTATTCTCCCCAACCGTTTGAGCAAAGCGGCGTCAAAGCTTTGGGCACCCATGCTCAGGCGGGTAACTCCCCCCTCTCGCAAAGCAACCAGTTTCTCCCAATCCACAGTACCAGGGTTGGCTTCCACGGTCACTTCACAATCCGCTGTCCATTTCGGGAAGTATTCTCGAATGGCTGCCAGCAAGCGAGACAGCTGTTGCGGCGTGAGCACGGTGGGCGTGCCGCCGCCGATAAAAACGGATGTAATCTCCCCCGGAGGTTCATCCGCCACGATCAAGGCCATTTCATGGATCAACGCCTCCAGGTAGTCCTCGACCGGCTGTCCGTGATGCACGTAGGAGTTAAAGTCACAGTAATAACATTTATTGGTGCAAAAAGGAATGTGCACATAAACGGCACTGGCTCCCATCTTTTCGTCCCCCTAATCTTCGATCTTCAGGACAGCCATGAATGCCTCTTGCGGAACGTCCACCTTACCCACCGATTTCATCCGTTTTTTTCCTTCCTTTTGCTTTTCCAGGAGTTTACGCTTGCGCGAAACATCGCCACCATAACATTTGGCGAGGACGTTTTTGCGCATCGCCTTGATCGTTTCACGCGCAATCACCCTGCTGCCAATGGCGGCCTGGATCGGTACCTCAAACATTTGCCGGGGGATCAGTTCACGCAGCTTTTCAACCACTTGTCGCCCGCGATGGTAAGCCTTGTCCCGGTGAACGATAAACGAGAGCGCATCGACCGGTTGGCCATTGAGCAGGATGTCCATTTTCACCAAATTGGAAGGGCGATAACCACTGATTTCATAGTCTAACGAGGCATATCCTTTTGTCCCAGACTTCAGTTGATCGAAGAAATCATAGACAATTTCAGCCAGTGGCATCTCGTATATCAACGTAACACGCCGGGTGTCCAGGTATTGCATGTCCTGGAAAATGCCCCGCTTCCCCTGGCACAACTCCATCACCGTCCCCACATAATCATTGGGGACCAAAATGGTGGCCTTGACATAAGGCTCCTCAATCCGTTCGATTTTCCCCGTCTCCGGCATCTTGGTGGGATTATCAATCTCAATCATGCTCCCATCCGTCAGATAGACGTGATACACAACGCTCGGCGCGGTCGTGATCAGGGGAATCTGGTATTCCCGCTCCAGGCGTTCTTGGATAATCTCCATGTGCAAGAGACCCAGAAAACCGCAACGAAAGCCAAAGCCCAAAGCGCTGGAGGTCTCTGGTTCGTAGCGCAAGGAGGCATCATTGAGCTCTAGTTTTTCCAATGCCTCCCGCAACTGGCCATAATCGCTGCTGTCGACCGGATACATCCCGCAAAACACCATTGGGTTAACCCGCCGGTAACCGGGCAGCGGGGTTTCAGCCGGTTTTTCGGCACTCGTAATGGTATCCCCTACCCGTGTATCGCGGACATTTTTGATCCCGGCGATCACATATCCCACCTCCCCGACAGACAACTCGCTGACAGGGGTCATTTTCGGTCTGAACACGCCGATCTCTGTCACTTCGTACGTCTTTCCTGTGGCCATCATCTTGATTCGCATCCCCGGTACAATCTGTCCGTTCATGACGCGGACATAAGCGATGACACCTTTGTAAGCATCGTAGAGGGAATCAAAGATCAACGCCTGCAAGGGCGCCTCCGGGTCACCGCTCGGGGGTGGAATGCGATGAACCACCTGTTCCAAAATTTCCTCAATCCCCACTCCTGTTTTTGCCGAGGCAAGCACCGCCTCGCTGGCATCCAAGCCAATCACGTCTTCAATTTCCTGCCGAACCCGTTCCGGTTCCGCGCTAGGCAAGTCAATCTTGTTGATGACCGGAATGATCTCCAAATCGTTTTCCAACGCCAAATAGACATTGACCAGTGTCTGCGCTTCAATCCCTTGAGCGGCATCCACTACCAGCAGTGCGCCCTCACATGCCGCAAGACTGCGAGAAACCTCGTAGGAAAAATCGACGTGGCCAGGAGTGTCGATCAGGTTGATCACGTACTCCTGGCCATTCTTCGCGGTATAATTGAGTCGCACCGCCGTCAGTTTGATGGTGATCCCCCGCTCCCGTTCCAAATCCATCTGGTCCAACACCTGTTCTGCCATTTCCCGCTCGCTTAAGGTGCCCGTAAATTCCAACAGGCGATCGGCCAGTGTTGATTTTCCATGATCGATATGGGCAATGATCGAAAAGTTACGAATCCGTTGTTGTCTCTCTCGGGAATCTCCCATCTTTCTCCTCCTGTATCCTGCAAACCGATGTTCCAACCCTTTTCAGCCTTTTTATTATAACAAATTCACTGCCAAGATGACAGAATGTTGCCGACCGGACGGATGTTACATCAGCCCGTCCAACCATCCTAAGACCATCTCTGCAAGCCCGCGCGCCCCTTGTTCCACCCAAGTTCCAAGTATCCGCCCCAATTCGGCATAGACGTTCCTGGACGCTGCCTCATCCAAGTTCTCGCTGCTTTGAGCTTCTCCTTGAATGGTCGTGTACTCTTCACGGGTGAAGGTCTTCCCCAGCATGGACAGTTCCACGAGCTCTCCATCCGCATTGACGGCTACCGCCATCCCTTTTGGCGGCTCATCCTTTCCTTGCACAACCCGAATCCCGTATTCTGCGTATTGAATGCCGATAAAGATGCCGAAAAACAAGAAAAAGAGGAGAATGGCAGAGACAAAAAAGGTTCGCATCTCACTTCACGCCCCTAAAAACGTTCATCCATCAGTTTCCTTGCGCAGCTTCCGGTGCGCTGACCGCCTCAGCCTGCCAATACATGGAAGCCAACGCGTCGGCCAATGCCGCAGCGGAACGGTACGCCTCTGCGAGTGTGTTTTCATGTCCGCCGATTTCAACGAGAATGCTGTTTGGATGGATCGACTGGTTGTATTCGCCGTTACTCCGCCCGCCTTCCGTGTTTTTTCCGGTAACCCCCTTGGACAGTCCCGGATACTTTTTTTCCAGTTCCGCATGAATTTGTTTTGCAAACTGCTCGTTTTGTTGCCAATTCTTATTGGCCTTTCCGACAACAAAAACAATCGCCGCATAATCGATTCCATTGATTTTACGCGTCGTCTTCTCACGCGGCAGTGCATCACGGTGAATGTCCAGGATGTATTGAAGATCCCGGTTTTGCGCCATGGCAGCCTGAACCGTTTTGCGCGAAGCGGAGTAAGACAAGTGATATTGTCCTCCCAATTCGGTCCAGTAATCTTTCGTCGATACTGCTGCCCCAATGCCCCGCTTCTCCAACTCGTCCGCCAACCTCTTGCCCACAAGGGTGATATTCGTTTTTTTATCATAGGCCTGTGCGTCAGACTCGCCCTTTAGTTCCGGAAGGTACGCTTCGCGATTGTGGGTATGGTAAATAAACACCACTTTCGTGCCACCGGTGGTCAATGCATCCTGGTCCTGCGCGGAAGCCGGTTGATTCTCCGATTGCTCCTTTTTCCAGGCGGCCACCACCTCTTCAGGAGGAGGAGCCTCGGTGGATGTGAGTGCCCGTTGCATATCCTCCTGTTCACGCAGTGGTTCATCGGCAGGAGGCTCCTGGAACTCAAATCCGGGCAATTCGCTTTGTAACCAGGATTTCGGATCGTCCCACCTCATTCGTGCCAGTGGCGTGATGAATGAGCCTGCCCACAAATCGCCTTTTTCTTTCTGATTTGAAATTCGCGGCAGTTCCTTCTGAAAAAATGAGGCATACGTATCTTCAGGCAATGTTGTCGCCATCGCATGCAGGGGGACTTGCGCGTTCATGGAATGGGGCATACCGACAACCATCAGCCCTGTGAAAACCGCTGCAAATGCCAGGCACAATCCAACAATCCAGTGTCGACAAGTGAAGATCGATGCGCGAATGTTCCATCTTCTGAGACGAATGAACGGCCAATGGCGATGCTTTCTCTTAAACAATCCTTGACACCCCTTTCCACATCCATTCCACAAAATCCGTGACAAAAATCTGCTGTTGTTTCAATGTATGTGGGAAGTGCAAGGGATAGACCTACTTGTCCACATTTCGTCGAAGCGAAAACATTCACCTTGGCTGTTCGCCCCCGGACTCGGCAAGCTCTCATCCATGCGTGTATGCGGACAGGTTATCCAGATTCACCGCCTCATGCAAAGCAGCATTTAGTCCCCCCGCAATCAGGTATCCAATGTCCTCGATAAACGTGTCCACCTCTTTGGGAGTGACGACCATGTTGTGACCAATGGGAGTCAACACTTCATGAATGAGCTGCCGCTTTTCTTCTGCAGACAGTCCTCCCAGAAGCCCCATCAACACTTCTCGCATCTTGGGATCTGGCAAATCGTCCAGCGTGTATTGAGGGGAAGGTTCAGGAAGATCAAATCCCTGCGGCACCAGTAAGTTGGATGGTTTTAGGGGTTCTTGCTGCTGTCTCCACTGCCGTCCCAGGTGAGCAAGGAGAAAATCGATCGTGTCACTGACAATCGAGACCGCGTCCACCACCGTTGGCACGCCGATGGCAATCACGGGGACACCCAACGTTTCCCGTGTGACGGGTTTTCGCTTATTCCCCACTCCAGAACCCGGATGGATTCCGGTATCGGCGATCTGGATCGTGGTATTGACGCGATCCAGCGAACGAGAGGCCAGCGCATCCACGGCGATGACCAGATCGGGTCTCGTTTTCTCCACGACGCCATAAATGATCTCGCTGGTTTCAATCCCGGTGATTCCCAGAACACCCGGTGACAAAGCGCTGACCGGACGGTACCCGGGCTCCACCTGATCCGGCATCAACTCAAACAAATGACGCGTTACCAGTACTTTTCCGGCCACGATGGGCCCCAGCGCGTCCGGGGTCACATTCCAATTACCCAAGCCAATGACCAACACACGCTCCTCTTGCCTGATCCCGAGTTGCTGTAAAAACCGCTTGAGCTCTCTCGCCAAAAGCGCCGTCAAACGGTGTTGCAATGAGGTATCTTTCGTGCGCAGTCCGGGCGCTTCCAGCGTTACATAATGACCTGGCTGCTTGCCGATGCGCTGCGCCCCTTTTTGATTGAGCACGTGAATGCGCGTGATCGTCACACCTGGTTCCTTGTCCTCCTCAATCGCCACGCCTTCCAAGACAGGATCTTCGTCCAACGCCAGTTGCCGGGCTTCCAACGCCAAGTCGGTCTGGACCGCGTAACGGGACAAATCCAATTCAGCCATTGCTGACACCTCGCCAACCATTCTACCCTTCTTCTTTTCCCATCTTTTGCCGATTTATACTGCACGTTTTACGCAATTCCTTGCCAAGCAAACTGAATTTTGATAGAATCGATTCGTCTTACTGTGGGTGAAACGGCAAGGGGGTGAAACGGTGGCAAACATCAAGTCATCCAAAAAGCGGATCAAAGTGGCCGAACGGAATCGCATGCGCAATATGGCGCAACGTTCCGCTTTGCGGACCTATATCAAACGTTATGAAACGGCATTGGCAGCCGGTGACCTGGCCAAAGCAGAACAGGAATTAGAATTGGCCGTCAGAAAGCTGGACAAGGCGGTCACAAAAGGGCTGATTCATAAAAACAAAGCGGCCCGTCATAAGTCCCGCCTCATGAAAAAATGGCAGCAGGCAAAAGCGGCCAATGCCTAAGTATGCAAGAGGGGCTGTCCGCCATCAGACCGATGGGACAGCCCCTTGTTCTTGGATTTTTTGACTGGCAATCAGAAGAAAATGCTCCAAATCAGCGATCCGCTCCACCTGCGTCTGCCCGGTTTTCATGGCCCTGTCCAGCCTCGCCAGCGCTTGCAACAAATCGATCAAGACGCTGTCAAAGCCTCTGGCCTTCTGCCGGATGTGTTTTTGCGCCCGCTGGACCGCATAGGGATGCGCGCCTAAAATGTTGGCAATCTGAGAACTGGAGTAACCCCGAACATGAAAATGATGCACCTGCAAGAGGAGCCTGATCTGGTAGCTGAACAAGCCCAGCAGTTTCAGCGGCTCTTCCTTTTTTTGCATGAGATCGTAGAAAATCCGGAACAACTTCTCTGTGCGTCCCTCCAACAAGGCATCCACCATCAAAAACACATCTTCCTCCAACGTGCGCGGCACCAACTGTTCGACATCTTCCCGCGACAGCGGCTGATCTTGCGCATACAGGGACAGTTTTTCCAGTTCATTGTCAAGCAGCGACAACTGCTGACCCACGCGGCGGATCAACAGCTCAATCACGTCAGTAGACAGCGACACGCGGCGGACTTTGGAGCGGCGATCGACCCATCGGACGAGCGCCTCTCCTGTCAACGGTTTGCACGGGATGAGCGTCGCCTGGCGTTTGGCCTGCTTGACCAATTTTTTTCGTTCATCCAGCTTGGCTGCCGGAACGAGAAAAATCAGGACTGTCTGGGGAGAAGGGTGGTCCAAGTAAGTCTGCAAACGATCCAGATCATGCTCTATTTTTCCTCGCGTCATCGCGCTGAAGAAATATGCGTTTTTACCGATGAGCAGGCGGCAATCGGCTAAAAAGGGCAACGTTTCGGCTTGATCCAGCAGTTCATCCAGCGGCGATTCCGATAAATCCAACATTGCCACATTTAAATCCTGTAACGATTCGGGCACGAGCATCTCTTTGGCGTGACGAACAAATTCCTCCATCAACCATTGTTCTTCGCCGTACAATATATATACGGAGGCCCTTTTCCCCTGTCGCAACTCCTGGATCGCTTGACGAAGATCGCTCTGCATAAGGCCACCTCACACACCAAAATAATCTTTCAACAAGGTTGCCAGTCCGTCCGCGTTGTTGTCCCCCGCCACGAGATCAGCCGCTGACTTCACGTGGTCGGGCGCATTTCCCATCGCAATGCCGATCCCGGAAAACTGGATCATGTCCAAGTCGTTATCGGCATTCCCAGCTGCCATGATCTCCTCCCGGCGTATCCCAAGCCACGATGCCAAGCGCTCAAGGGTCTGACCCTTGGAAACCTGGTAGGCATTTAGATCGATGCTGTATTCCGAAGAAGGGAAGATGCTCAGGGAAGAAGCGTACATTTTCTGTAATGAAGCGACGGTTTCCGGAATGTCATTTGTTTCTTCCAGGATGGAAATTTTTAGCGGTTCAAAGTTGACCTCATCCGCCAAACGGTCCACCACCGTACAGCGTGCCAACCGTTCCCGTACCCAGGAAGACGGATTCGGAATGTGCAGCAGCGAATTGTGCCGGTTGATATAAAACCCCTTCTCGTGGTTCACCAGCAAATCACGTTGCAAATGATCTTCCAAGTAAGCCAAAACCTCTCTCGCCGTCGGTACCGGAATCGGCCGGTAAAAGAGTTTGTCTCCCGTTTTGGGATGCGTCAGACAGGCTCCATTGGAGGAGATGACCGGGATCTTCACCTCCAGTGTCTGCGCAAAGGATCGCATCGTATCAAACAGCCTGCCGGAAGCCAGGGTGATCAGCACCCCCTTTTCTTTCTGGATCTTTCGCAGCACTTCTGCCATCAACGGACTGAGCGACCCATCATCGCGCAGAATCGTCCCGTCAATGTCCAACGCGAGCAAACGAACCAATCCCTATCTCCTCACTTTTTCGTTTTTGCATCATTCAACCGATATAACTCCGATAAAATGGAGCGAAGGCCGCGGCCGTCACCTGTTCAAAAACCGCCTTCCGGGTGATGGATGGCGCCGGCTTTCAATCGAGATGCTCTCTTCATCAATCCATTCCATATCCATGTTGGGTCTGAACCTGCCACTTCCCGCTTGAAAAAAACCGCAGCACAACCGCCCCGTCCCAATCGGTGCGCAGCACGGGAATCCCCGCCTCTTCGAGACGTTGCAAAACCTCGGCAGAAGGGTGGCCATAGCGGTTTCCTTCGCCGACTGAAATGACCGCCAGCTTCGGCTGTAACGCGGCCAGCCATTCCCTCGTGGTGGAGGTGTCGGAACCGTGATGAGCCACCTTCAACACATCCACAGGACGAATCGTTCCTTGAGACAGCAGCTGCCTCTCCCCTTCCACATCCAAATCGCCAGTGAACAGCACCTGCCGGCCGTATGCCGACAAACGCAAGACAACGGAGTGATAGTTGTCATTTTCCACCCGCTCCGTTGCCGGAGGATGAAGCACCTCCCACTCGATCCCGTCGCCGGCATGCCAGCTTAAGCCGCTGACAGCCCGATAAACTGGCACGCCCTTATTCCTCAACACCTCCAGCACCTCTGCTTGCACGGGGGTGGAAGGCCCCCCATTGACCAGGACCATCCGGACAGGAAGCCGTTCGGCCACAGCCTTCAAACCCTGAACGTGATCCGCGTCTCCGTGCGTCAGGACCATCCCATCAATCTGACGGATCCCCCGGTGTTGAAGGTAAGGGTATACCACATCCTTCCCCACATCAAACGGATCCCGTCTTTGGCGCCAAGCCTCTTCGTCCCATGTCAGACGGCCGCCGCCATCAATCAGCCACACCTCGCGCGGTGTCTCCACGACGGCGGCGTCTCCCTGCCCGACATCCAAAATTGTGACGCGAACCCCCCGTTCCCACGTTCCATGCGGCAAATAGGCAACGACGAGCCAACTGGCAAGCAGGAATAGCACCAGAAGCGGCGGCGCTTGCCGCCAATGCGGAAGGCGCTGTGCAGCCTGCCGTTCCGTCGTTCGTTCATATACAGGTGGCAAGATGCGCCGTTGTGGCAGGATGGTCATGAGCCAAGCACACAAAAGGAAATAAAAGACAATCCAGAATAAGGAAGGCGTAGGCCACGTGGTGGCAAAAAGACGCCATTGGGCCATCTGGGACGTTCCGGCCAGGACCAGCTGGCTCAACTTCTGATTGAGTTCCGCCAACAGATAGGCCCCGCCCGGATGGATCAGCCCGATAAGCAGGGTTATGTACCCGAGCGGCAGCACAATGAGGCTGAGCAGTGAAACAAAGATCAGATTGGCCAGCGTGGAAAGCAGGGAATACTCGTGAAAATAGGTGATGACGAGCGGAAAAGAGACCAGCTGCGCCACCAGCGTCATCGCAATCGAATAGCGAAGCGGTGCCCAACCCCAGCATCCTGGAAGAGAAGCCATCCACTGTGCCAGCCGATCCGTCCACAGAATGATCCCAAACGTGATCAAAAAGGAAAGCTGAAAACTGATCTGGAAAAGCAAATACGGATTCCATACAGCCATCAGCAAGGCGGCCATAAACAGGGCATCCAGACTATCATAAGCACGATGTTGCCGCAACGCCCACAAAGCCAGCGCGGCCATGATGACAGCGCGGATGACAGGCGGCTGCATTCCGGTGATCAGGGCGTACGCCGGCAAGAACATCAATGTCAGTCCGATACTCCGCTCCCGCGAGACACCCAAACCTTGTAGCAAAGTGAGGAAAAGGGCCACAACAATCGCCACATGGCCCCCTGAAATGGCCAGAATGTGAGCAATCCCCAGAGAAGAAAAATCCTCGTTTTGCTCAGCTGTAACGGCATCTCGTTCACCAAGCAGCAGGCCTTTCAGGAACGCCGCTACATCACCATCATACAATTGATCTAGTACAACCTGAAGCCGCTTTTGCCCATCATAAACCAAGCCGCGCAAAGAAACGGCCGGCTTCACCTGAACCGTATCGATGCCTCGCTCATCTCCCAGCCAATGGATGCGCTGTTGGTGAAGGTACTGGCGATAATCAAAACCGCCTGGATTGGCCGCCGCTGCAGGCAAGCGAAGCGCCAAAGGCATCGACAACACAGAGCCGGGCCGCCAGTCGGCAACCTCCTGCTGCTCCCGTTCCTCATCAAGGCGTAATGTAACCTGAACCTTTTCTCGCAACAGATAAGATGTCCCCTGCCAATCCATCTTACGCACCAACAACACGAACCGCACACGGTCGCCACCCACCACGGGAGAGGATAGAAGCACTCCCCGAACTTGAACGTGATAGGACGGACGCACCGGTTCGGTCCGTTCTGACAGCCGGTGCACCTCTGCGCTTTTTTTCTGTTGAAGAATCTCGGAAATGGTGGAGTGATTCGTCCCTTCCACCCAGCTCATATAGGCCAATCCGACCCCGAATGCGAGCAAAAACAGGAGGAACCATGTCATCCGTTTTCGCGCCAGCACCCACGTGCCCCAGCATAGGAAAGCTGTGACCACAAGCCAAACGGTCAGGGTTCTGGCAGGTGGATGACCCATAACCACCCCCGCCAAAAAACCGGCGATCAACCAAACCCTCTCATGCACGAAAAACCACACACCCTCCAGATGTGTGGTTATTTCGACAACAGGCAGAGATATTCCTGCCCCGCCTCAGATCCGCGGTGTCACGATCCCCCTCTGTCCTTGATATTTTCCATTGCGGTCCGCATAACTGACTTCACAAGGTTCCCCGCGTAAAAACAGGACCTGACAGAGCCCTTCATCCGCATAAATTTTGGCCGGTAGTGGCGTCGTGTTGCTGATTTCCAGGGTGATTTGGCCTTCAAAACCCGGTTCAAAAGGCGTCACGTTGGTAATAATCCCGCATCGAGCATAAGTGGACTTGCCCACACAAATGGCCATGATATCCCGTGGAATCCGAAAATACTCGATCGAATGAGCCAGCGCAAAGCTGTTCGGAGGAATCAGAATATATCCTTCCTCTGCCACGATATCGACAAATGCCCGATCATTGACATTTTTCGGATCGATGATCGCATTGTGGACATTGCTGAACACTTTGAAATGCCGTCCGACACGAAGGTCGTATCCGAACGAAGAGACACCGTAAGAAATCACGCGTTGCCCATTCTCGTCCAACTGGCGCACGTTGCGGGAAACAAATGGCTCAATCATTCCTTGCTCAGCCAGTTCGATAATTTGTCTGTCGTTGAGTATCATTCTCTCTCTCCCTCTATACTTTAAACAAGCTGCACGAAAGCAATCTGCCATCAATCGAACCGCGTTCCGGCTGGCTCACTTCACCCCATCAAATTTTAAGAAAAAAGCCGTGCATGCTCCACCTTGATGCACCGATCCATGATCACATCCAAACCTTGGTCCACTGCCTTCTGCGCTGCCTCTTCGTGAATGACGCCCAGTTGCAGCCAGATGGCCTTCGCGCCTATGGCAATCGCATCATCGACAACCCCCGGGATCTCCTCACTGCGCCGAAACACATCGACAATATCTACCTCACCTTCAATCTCTTTGAGGGAAGCCACCGCCTTTTGACCCAACACCTCGTCCACCATCGGGTTGACCGGGATAATTTCATACCCTTGTTCCTGCAGGTATTGAGCCACCCGGTAGCTGTCTCGCTCCGGCTTATTGGACAGCCCAACAACGGCAATTCGCTTCGCATCCTCCAACACCTGTCTCATACGTTCATCAGAAGGGACAAACAGCTTGGGCATTCGAAACGCCTCCTCATATCTTGTCATCGATGGCTTATCTAGTGAACCGTGATCAAATCTTGTAGATTCTGAAATGTCTTCTCCCCGATGCCCGGCACCCTCGTCAATTGGCTGATGTCTTGAAAGGGGCCATGCTCTTCCCGGTATTTGATAATCGCTGCTGCCTTGGCCGGACCGATCCCCGGCAAGGTATCCAATTCAGCCTCCGTGGCGGTGTTGATGTTGACCTTCCCAGAATCGGAAAATGACCCGGATGCGCTGGCAACAGAAGCGGAGACTGGCTCAGCAGGCAACTTCTCCTGCTCTCCTTGATACGGCACACGGAATGCCATGCCATCTGTCAGCGGCTGTGCCAGGTTGATCCGTTCCGGATCCGCCTCCTCCAAAAGGCCGCCAGCCCGTTCAATGGCATCCACCACACGCGCGCCAGCGGGCAATGAGTAAACCCCAGGCTGTTTAACCGCACCCTTGACGTCAACAACCAAAGGAGCGGCTTCTGATTCGCGTAAATTGGCCTGATCTGCTACAGATTCTTGTTCCGAATCCTGCTCCTCATAGACGGGAAATGTCACGGACGGCTCAGAAACTCGCCCAAACTGCAGGTACAGCAGCAAGCTGATCAAGACCAACCCGCTCAGCGCAAGCAGCATCCCTAATCGTTTTTCCCGCTCGCTCCAGCGCATTCCGTACAACTCCTAGAATTCGTACTTATCCATACTTTATTATACGTCAAATCAACAACATATCCAACCATTCTCATTGAAACCACTTTGGACCACTTGGGACTCATTTTTTTGGCATCATCTTGGCTCGCCACTCATATCATGGATCAACGATGGTTTCGTTTCGCGCATGGGGAGGAAGAGAAATGGCAGCAGGCTTTTCCGGATACGTAGGATTTATTGGGACCGGGACAATGGGCAGCATCCTGATTGATGCCTTTTTACGTGCCCGCGCATTCATGCCAGAACAACTGATTATCCACAATCGAACCCCTCAGAAAGCATATGCCATCGCACATAAGCACCATGGAATCGCTGTCGCTTCCTGTAATGTCGAAGTGGCCAAACAGGCAGAACTGCTTTTCCTCTGTGTAAAACCATTGGAATTCCAAAAAGTCCTGGATGAAATCACGCCATATCTGCGCCCATCCCAAACCGTTGTCGTGATCACCAGTCCGATTCAATTGGCGCATCTGGAAGAACGCATCCCTTGCAAGCTCATCAAATTCATTCCCAGCATCACCAATCTGGCACATTCTGGAGCCTGCCTGCTCACCTATCACCCTCGTATCAGCATTGCGGAGCAGGAGCAGCTTTCTCAACTGTTCGCCCAAATCGGCACGCCGATCGAAATACCGGAAACATATACGCGCGTCGCCTCTGATCTGAGCAGCTGCGGCCCTGCCTTTTTAAGTTATATCTTGGATCAACTTGCCACGGCGGCTGCCGAAGAAACGGAAATCCCCCGTGAACTGGCTGATCTCTTGGTGATTCTAATGCTTGATGGGACAACCCAGTTACTGACGCAAGAGGGGCTTTCTCTTGAGGAAATTCGACAAAGGGTGTCCGTGCCGGGTGGGATCACGCAGCAGGGGTTGGATCTGTTAGCCGCACAGATGGATGGCCTCTTTCAACAGCTGTTCCAGATCACACATGCTAAATTTATGGAAGATGTCAAAAAGGTTCAGGATATCCTCGGGAACAAATAAAGGATCTTGCGCACAAAGTATCAAGCCCCGTGCCAAATGGCTGGCAACAGGGCTCGCATATGGTTTTATCCCACCACAATATTGACCAGCTTCCCAGGAACCACAATCACCTTGCGAACGTTCCTGCCTTCCAGATGTGGCTGGACGCGAGAGTCCGAGAGAACCATCTGTTCCACTTCCGCGTTCCCCGCCTTGGTCGGTACCATCAACTTCGCGCGCATCTTGCCGTTGATTTGCACGGCAATCTCCACCTCATCCAGAACCAGCGCCGCCGGATCGTATGTCGGCCAGGCCTGTTGATGAATACTCTCCTGATGTCCAATCATATGCCATAACTCTTCTGTAATATGGGGCGCAAATGGCGCAAGCAAGAGAAGCATCGTTTCAATCGCTTTCGCCACGGTGCCGCTTTCTGCTTGATTTCCGAACTCCTGGATGCCATTGACCAGTTCCATGATGGCACTGATTGCCGTGTTGAAATGGTACCGCTCCTCAATGTCCTCAGTCACTTTTTTAATGCTGTAATGGGTCAAACGATGTAACGCCTTGCTGGACTCATCCCGGGGATCGGGAACCGACCTTTGTTCTCCAAAAAGGTACAGGCTTTGCTCAACCAAGCGCCAGACCCGGTTTAAGAAGCGGTGGCATCCTTCTACGCCCGAATCACTCCAGTCCAAATCGCGATCGGGGGGAGCTGCAAACAAGATGAATAAACGACCTGTATCAGCTCCGTATTTTTCCACAATTTCATCTGGGCTGACAACGTTTCCTTTGGATTTGGACATCTTTGCTCCATCTTTGATGACCATCCCTTGGGTCAACAGGCTCTTGAACGGTTCCTGATGCGCGACCCAGCCGGCATCATAAAGCACTTTCGTAAAGAACCGGGCGTACAGCAGGTGCAACACGGCGTGCTCAATCCCGCCAATGTATTTATCGACCGGCAGCCACTTTTTCACCTTTTCCGGGTCAAACGGGCGGTTCATCTCGTTGACGCTGGTATAGCGGTAAAAGTACCAGGATGAATCGATAAAGGTGTCCATCGTGTCTGTCTCCCGCCGGGCGGGAGCATGACACTTTGGACAAGTGGTATGGACAAACGATTCAGAGGTGGTCAATGGGTTGCGCTTCCCGTCGAACACCACATCATCCGGCAACAAGACAGGCAGTTGTTCTTTGGGAACCGGAACCACCCCACAATGATCGCAGTAAACGATGGGGATCGGACAACCCCAATACCGTTGGCGGGATATCAGCCAATCACGGATGCGGTAGGAAACGGTAGGACCGCCTTTAGCGTGTTCCGACAAATAACGGCTGACAGCAGCAATCCCCTCCCTGCTGTTCATGCCGTCAAACGGACCAGAATTGACCATCACGCCATCCTCAACGTAGGCCCCGGTCATCTCTTCAGGTACTAAACTCCGTTCATGGTTTTGGATCACCACTTTCACTGGCAAATTGTACTTTTTGGCAAACTGAAAATCCCGCTCATCATGCGCCGGCACCACCATGACAGCCCCGGTTCCGTAGTCGACCAACACATAATTGGCGATCCAGATCGGGATCTGTTCTCTCGTCAGCGGGTGCTCCGCATAGGCACCAGTGAAAAGGCCAATCTTATCCGCATCCGCAGCCGTGCGCGTTATCTCGCTTTCGCGACGCATCTGTTCCACAAAAGCGAGCACTTTCGCTTCCGTTTCTTTTCCCTTCACCAGACGAGGCACAAGCGGATGTTCGGGAGCCAATACCAGACAGGTGACACCGTACAACGTATCGGGCCGGGTAGTAAATACGGATACCTGTTCGCCAATCTCAGGGATTGTAAAGACCACCTCAGCGCCCGTACTCTTGCCAATCCAATTGCGCTGCATGGTCCGCACGCGCTCCGGCCAGCCGTCCAGTTTCTCCAAATCCTGAAGCAGACGTTCCGCGTAATCGGTAATCTTAAAAAACCACTGTTCCAATTCCTTCTTGACCACTTCCGAATCGCAACGCCAGCACTTGCCATTCTCCACCTGCTCATTAGCCAACACGGTGGTGCAACTCGGGCACCAATTGACCGCCGCCTTCTTCCGATAAGCCAAGCCCCGCTCGTAAAGCAGCAAAAACAATTCCTGTGTAAAGCGGTAGTACTCGGGAAGACAGGTGGCAATCTCACGTTCCCAATCATAACTGACACCCAGTTGTTTCTGCTGCTTTTTCATCTGCTCAATGTTTTCCAATGTCCACTTGCGAGGGTGGATGCCGCGTTGTATGGCTGCATTTTCCGCCGGTAATCCGAAGGCATCCCAACCCATCGGATGCAGCACCTGATACCCATTCATCCGCTTGAAACGAGAAATCACGTCCCCGATCGAATAGACGCGCATATGCCCCATATGCAACCGCCCGGATGGATATGGAAACATCTCCAACGCGTAAAAACAGGGCTTGCCTTCCTCTTCCTCCGTCTGGTAAATCCCCTTCTCTTCCCAGATCTTTTGCCACTTTGGCTCAATTTCCTTTGGGTTGTACGTCTTCGTCACCAAAGTGCTCATCGTCAACCTCCTCACATCAGGTTTGGACGTTTCTCCATGAAAAAACCTCCCACCCTCAGCTCTTTCGCTAGGGGCGAGAGGTTCTTTGACAGAATCAGTTCCCGCGGTACCACCCTAATTGGCAAGCAAAGCCTGCCCACTCATTCCCCCTTAACGCGGGGCGACGGCCAGGGTACCGTACGCTTCCCCAAGCCAGCTCCGAGGCGAGTTCACCTGCCCTCCATATCGGTTTGCACCAGCCACCGACTCTCTGAACGGAAGGTTTGAGGCTACTGCTCCTCTTCTTCGCCTGCTTCGTATCATGATGTTCGGATCGCCTGCGATCATGAGACTTTTCCGGCAAGTGACTTACCCGTTCGAACATGGGTTGCGATCTTATGCATTATATTATATGGATGAGTCTGCACAAAGTCAACGTTCCACCTCTTCTAACAGCTGTTCCACCAGTTGCGCATCGCCCCATAAACGCTCCAGCTGGTAAAACTCTCGATCATCCCGATGGAATACATGAACCACAAGATCTCCCAAATCCATCAGCACCCATCGGGCATCCTCTTTCCCTTCCAATCCTTGAATGGAAATCCCTGTTGGCCCCAGCTCCTCCTCGATGGCCTCCGTAATGGCCTCCACCTGAGTTCGCGAATTTCCGGAACAAATCACAAAGTAATCGGCTACCGAGGACAATCCCCGAAGATCCAAAACCCGAATATCCAATGCCTTTTTCTTGCGCGCTGCTTGAACCACCTTCTGGACTATCTGTTCAACCGAAAAAGCCATAACACCCTCCCGCCGTCAATTTGATCCAAGGACTCATCCCTTAGCTTCTCTCGCCTCCATGTAGCAGAGCAAATCATTATATGCGAACAGCGTCAACGGATAGACGCGCTTGCGGTTCTCGATTAGGAACTGTATCGTACCGCCCAGAGCGGTCGCAAGCGCCCGATCCAAATCCTCATCTGCCAACGCCCGAATCTCATCCACACCCGGAAAGTTCCGGCTTGGCTCAATGTAGTCGGCCAAGCATACCACTTTTTCGAGCAGGCTCATTTTAACTCTTCCCGATGTGTGGTAACGTACGGCATCGATGATTTCTGGATCCGTAATGCCAAAATCCCGCTTGATCGCCACGGATCCAACAGGAGCGTGCCACAACTCCTTGTCATATTCCAGTAAGTCGTCCGGCAAATCGGGTTCTTGCTGAATCACCTCGCGCATCTTTTCGGCGGGCCAAAACTTGGCATAATCGTGGAGAATACCCGCGATCTCTGCCCTTTCCACGTCAGCGCCGTAACGCATCGCCAATCTTTTCGCCGTTTCGGCCACCCCAAGCGTGTGATGGAAGCGGTGTTCAGTCAAAGCTTGCCGCACCGCTTCCACCAATGCCATCCGTTCCATCCCCTCACCCCAATCTCATTCCGGCAAACCGGTGTTCAACCCATTCTCATCCAATAGATCATCCCAACGAGAAAAAAAAGCAATGAAAATATCCATAACAAATGCACTAACTGAGCGGTCGGTTTCCCGTATATCAGGCTGCCCAATTGTGTCATCCAACGGATCCAACGATTCAAGCTTTTGACCCCCTTTTATCCGACCGTCAATCTCCTCTCTTGAATGTTATTGTATCTGATGCGTCGCTTTGATCCAATGCTTTTTCACCCAGGATGCTCGTCAGCCAAGCTCATCAGTATACAGCCGGTGCTCATGGATATAGGCCTCGACCGCCGCGGGTACCAGATAGGTAATCGATTTTCCTGCCGCCAGCCGCTGTCGGATGTAGGAACTGCTCAGATCAAATGCGAAGGGTACCTGCACGATCCTCACGTTGGCACGAAACTGCTTCAACAACGGATCTCGGGACATCAGCGCTTCAAGCGCCAACCGATCCTCCCGGTTCCTGCCGACGACGACAAACTTGAATTCCCGTAGCAGCTCTTCCCCCCGATGCCACAAGGGCACTTCCGTCAAATTATCTCCTCCAATAATAAAGTATAAAGTGGCATCAGGAATCTCTTCCCGCAGCTTTTGCAGCGTATCATAGGTATACGAAGGGCCCGGGCGATCCACTTCGATCGTAGACAAGCGAAAGCGTTCCATTCCTTGAATGGCCAATCGAATCATTTCAATGCGATGACGCGCCTCCAGTAAGCGACCCTTAAAAGCGTGCTGGCCCGCCGGAACAAAGACGACCTCTGACAACATCAATTCCTCGAGGAGATAATGAGCCACCCATAAATGCGCATGGTGAATCGGCGAAAAACTGCCCCCCAACACACCAATGACGGTTCTGTCCTGCCGCTCTTGGCTCATTAAGACCCCTCATTCCCTCCTGATTCTTCGATCGCCTCGCGCATCACCGAAAGAGGCGCCTCCCTTCCTGTCCACAAACGAAACGCCTCCGCCCCCTGATACAAAAACATTCCCAGCCCGTTGTGAATTCTCAAACCACACTGTTCTGCCGCGGCCAAAAAACGGGTCTTGCGCGGGTTGTAAATCAAATCGCTGACCACGGCCTCTTCCGGCAACCGCTGCAGCCAGTCCGAAGCTAAGGGGGATTGACCCACATGGGGGTGCATCCCTACCGATGTGGCATTGATCAATAAACTGGTTTCACTCAACCACTGACCAGCCTCATTTAATGAGCAGCTCGTGATCTCTCCAAAAGAAACAGCACCACGCGCAGCAAAAGCCGCACGCAACTGTGCAGCCAGTTGCTCGGCCCTTTCGGGACAGCGATTGGCAATCCGCAGAACGGCGACCCCCTCTTTCAGCAAAGTATAACCGACTGCGCGGGCCGCTCCTCCCGCTCCCAGAATCATGACAGTGGCGCCGCAAAGGGGAATACCTGTATCCTCTTGCAAGGAACGCAAATATCCCAAACCGTCCGTGTTGGTTCCGTATAGCTTGCCGTCCACATCCATTACAACTGTGTTCACCGCCCCAATGCCAATGGCCTCCTCAGATATCTCATCGAGAAGGGGCATGACCGCCACTTTGTGCGGGATCGTCACATTAAATCCCCGAAACCCCAGCGCCTGCATCCCTCGCACTGCCTCGACAAGCCTTTCCGGCAAGACATCAAACGCTTGGTAAGCATATGGCAGCGCCAGTGCCTGAAAAGCGGCGTTGTGCATCCGCGGTGAATAAGAATGACCAACCGGGTGGCCAAGCAGGCCCACCATGCGGATCATTCACCTCTCCCCTTTCCCTTGTCTCAAGTTCTTCGCGTGGTTAAAACATCGATTCCCGAATGACGACATCAATCTCCTTTGGAACCCACATCACAATCTCAGCCCGTTCCCCCTTGACGGCGATCCATCCCAGTCCAGAAATCGCCACATCTTGGCCCTCCTTCACAAGCAAGTGACGTTTGGCGAGCAGCGGATACCTGTCTACTCCTGCTGCCGTCGGGGGTGAAAGAAGCTCACCCAGGTGTTTACGATACAATGTGTCGGCCCGTTCCTGTTTGGTTCGGTGGATGCGAAGTGCTTCCGACACGTAGCAGACAAAAGGTTGGGCAGGTCCCTTGCAAAAATCCATCCTGGCCAATCCACCAAAAAACAACGTCTGTTCCGGCTCAAGTTGGTATATTTTTGGTTTAAGGCGCCTCTGAGGAACGATCTGACGCAAATCCTCCGGCGCCAGGTAATGCGTCAAACGTCGTGAATGAATGAGACCTGGCGTGTCAATGAGAAAACCCTCATCTCCAAGCGGGATGTTAATCGTATCCAACGTCGTGCCAGGGAAAGGGGAGGTGGTCACTTGCATCCTCCCATCGTGCTTGTCCATCTTGTCAGGCGATAAGTATCCAAGCAAACGATTAATCAACGTCGATTTGCCAACGTTGGTCATCCCCACGACATAAACATCCTGTGCTTTGGCATCTCGCAACTGTTGTATGGAGGTGACCAACTCACCGATACCGCGATTCTTTTCCGCGCTGACAAAAGAGATGCCGTGCAATTGAATGCCTTGTTCACGCGCCTGTCGGTAGAGCCACTGCTCCATCCGGTTCCAGTTGGTTTCTGGTGGGAACAAGTCTGTTTTATTGGCCACAAGATACAGGGGGTTGAAACCGATCAAGCGATTGATTCCCGAAATCCAGCTTCCCTCAAGATCAAACAGATCAACGACCATGACCACAACGGCCGACCGTTCGCTGATTGCATCCAAGATTCTACGATAATCTTCCGCCTCCAACGATACTTCCAACACGTCATTGTAATGACGGATCCGAAAACAGCGTTGGCAGATCAGTTCCTGTCGTCTAAGGGCCCGCTCAGGAACGTAGCCTGGACGCTGTGGATCCGTCGTCTGTATCGCAACCCCACAACCTGTACAGAACATCTCTTCACTCAAGATAGAACCCCTTCCAAAAAGTCATTCATTTAGTTCTCGGGAAATCTTCCCTTTTTTTTCAATTGCCGAAGAATCCACCCTTCCACCCATCGATTGACACGCGTCGAAAACTTCTCAACAGGCGATATGGGCTTGACCAAAATGGTGTAAAGCCCAAGGCGGTTTCCGCCATAAACATCGGTTAACAACTGATCACCCATCATCACTGTCTCTATCGGTTTTAATTGCAATTGTTCAAGCGCCTGCCGGAATGCCCGCCGGGCTGGCTTATGAGCACGTGAGATGTAGGGAATCCCAAGCGCATTTGCCACTTTTGCCACCCGTCTCCTGTGATTATTGGAGACAATAATGACTTGCAAACCGTCATCTTTTAATTGGTTTAACCATCTCACCAATTCAAGTGTCGCCAATCCAGTCTCTGCAGGTACCAGCGTATTATCCAAATCAGCGATTAACCCTTTGAATCCTCGTTGCCGAAAAAACATGGGATCAATTTCATAAATGGAGACAACCTTTTGATCAGGAATAAATTGCTCTAACCATGACAAGATCTTTCACCCATCCTTGCTCTCCGAATGCTTCCAATACCTGCCAAGATCATTCACCTGTTTTTTCTATTATATCACGTGAACAGTGTCATCCTAATCATGAGGTGAAAATGGTTAGGGATCCTGTTTTGATCGATGGCGGCCTTGGGATGATTGATAAAATTCCTGGAATAACTTGCTCAAAGCTCTCTTTTCAATTCGTGAAACATAAGACCGGGAAATCCCCAATTCCTTGGCAATTTCTCGTTGTGTCTTCTCCTTTCCAGAATCCAGCCCAAAGCGACTCCGAATGACTTCCTTCTCCCGTTCAGTGAGAACATGAAAGAAATCGTGAATTTTATTGCTCTCGATCTTCAGTTGAACGGAATCGACAACATCATCCGGATCGGTTCCCAAAATGTCAATCAAGGTGATTTCATTGGCTTCTTTGTCATGTCCGATGGGGTCATGAAGTGAAACATCTTTTCTGATCTTTTTCAAAGAACGCAGATGCATCAGAATTTCATTTTCAATGCATCTTGCAGCATAGGTGGCCAACTTCGTCCCTTTCCCTATCTCATAACTTTCAATGGCCTTGATCAAGCCAATGGTTCCAATCGAGATCAAGTCTTCCGTATCCTCTCCGGTATTTTCGAATTTTTTGACAATATGTGCGACTAACCGCAAATTATGTTCAATCAGGCGATTCCTCGCATCTTTGTCACCTGTCTGCATCAACTGCAGTGCTTCCAGTTCTTCCTCTTCACTCAGCGGTTGCGGAAAGGCGTTATTCTTTATGTAGGAAACAAAAAAAGACAGCTCTTTAAAAAACAACATCAAAGCTGCCAGCAGACCAGACATGCCTATCACCCCCGGCAAGATCTATCCATACTATAGCCTATGAAGGTGAGCGATCATTTGTGTCTGTCTAAAATTCGGCGTTCAAAAACATGTGTTCAATAAGATGCTTAGATATTGGAAAATCGGTGTAAGTATTTACCCAGTTCTTACGTCAAAATATGTGTATGCGACTTACCCGGGAATCTGGTACATTGTTCATATCAGACGAATTATCCGACACGCTCATAAAATCTCCGAGCTCTGCATATCACATCCAAAAAAGACAATCATTCTAAAATCGAGGAGAACAAGGGAGGAATGAGCCATGTCGGGACAACGTCCCAAAAACATTCTCATCTTCACGGCTTCCTATGGGCAAGGTCACAACCGGGCTTCAGAAGCGTTAGCGATCGCGCTGCAGCGAATCAACGCCGATGGTCAGGTAAAGGTCATCGACTTTCTGGCAGAGGCTTATCCTCGTCTCAATTCGATGGCCCAATCCCTCTATCTTCGGAGCATCAAATCGACGCCAGTCCTGTATGGTCAATGGTATAAACAAACCAACTTTCTCTCTGCTTATCCCGGACTGTCCCGGAACGTTCATCGCTCCCTGGGTCGAGAAAAAATGCTGGAAATCTTGGATACACACAAAGCAGACGCCATTATCTCCACCTTTCCTTTTCCTGCAGGATTGTTATCGGAGCTCAAAGGCATGGGCAAGCTGACAATACCCATTGCAACCGTGATCACCGATTATGTTCTCCATCTGCAATGGGTACAGCCCTATACCGACCACTACTTTGTAGCAACAGATTGGTTAAAGTCGTCCCTGATCAAGCGGGGCGTTCATCCTTCCCGAATCCACGTGACAGGGATTCCCGTGCACGAACAATACAGTGTCAGATACGACAAAGAACAGCTTCAAAAAAAATATGTGCTCTCTCCATTCCTGCCTACGTTGTTGGTAATGGGTGGAGCTTATGGAAATTTACCTCATATCAAAAAAATATGCCGCTATCTGGCGGCGCAAACACATCCCATTCAACTTCTGATCATCTGCGGAAAAAACCGTCTCTTAAAGACGTATCTGGAAGAAGAACTGAAGCACTCTCTACATCCAATCCGGATATTTGGCTACGTGAACCAGGTCCATGAATTGATGGCCATCTCGGATCTGATTATCACCAAAGCCGGCGGCCTGACAGTAAGCGAAAGCCTGGCCATTGGCTGTCCGATGCTCATTTATCGTCCAATCCCCGGCCAAGAACAAGGTAATACGGAATACTTGAAAATGGCAGGAGCCGCTGTTTCAGCTGAAAACTGGCAGGAGTTTCAAACAGCCATCACAGAACTGCTGGCAAACCCGGGGAAGCTCCACAAAATGGGGGAGACAGCCAAATATCTTGGTCGGCCACATGCAGCCCGGGATATTGCCCACATGATCCTGCTACAAGCAGCATCTTCAAGGATGATTCATTCATGAATTCAACCAAACACACGAACCCCGGTCCGTCATGAAAAAGGACCGGGATAACCAAGGGCCTGTCACGCTTTTAGTTTCCATGTTGCGGATTAAGAGTAAACGTTTTCGTCATATATAAAACATGCATGATATGTCAATCTCCGAAAGAAAGCTGTCGAATAGCTTTATTTATTGATTTTGACAGTTTCCTTGCACTAAAATAAAGATAGCTTTAGGAGGTGAATTCATGACGCCGACAAAGTCAGGGGTACAGTGGTTGGTCCGGAAGCTGATCCGAAAAGGGCTTCGAGGCCGCGAGTGGTTGATCTTTCCGCTGATCCTGATTTACTGGCTTTCACCCATCGATCTGATGCCTTTCATCCCGATAGACGATCTCGTTCTCACCGGGTTTGGCATACTGCTGTACAACTTGCTTCGAAAACAATCGGACAAACCTTCCCCATCAGACGTCATCGATGTTCAGGGAAAGGTGTTGAAATAAAGTTACGCTATGCTATGCTGAAAAACCAGTACAGAGCAGGACTGGTTTTTTGTTTTTTCATTCGGCCTCCATTCGATTGAAGTGGCACAATTGTAAATACGTTGATGTTGCGTTATCTTTAAAAAAAGACCATATCACTTCCATCGAAACCTGAACTGGACAAAGGAGAGAAAAAGATGTCTCAGCAACAACCGCTTGAACTTGGACACGGAATTTCACTGATCGATTTGCATGATCTCGGCTTTGCAAACCGCACTGGATGTTTTGTTTTTCGGGAAGAATTGACACTGATCGAAACCGGTCCCAGCCCTTCTGTTCCCTACCTGCTGCAAGGACTGGAAGCACTCGACATTCATCCGGAAGCGATTCGTCATATCATTGTGACACATATTCACCTTGATCACGCTGGAGGCGTCGGCTTATTATTAAAAGATTGTACAAACGCCCAAGTGATCGTACATCCGCGTGGCGCGCGCCACCTGATTGATCCGACTCGACTCATCGCTGGCGCAAAAATGGTTTATGGGGAAAAGTTTGAAACTCTCTTTGATCCGATTGTCCCTGTCCCAGAGGAACGTATCCTCATCAAAGGGGAAGGAGATACTTTAACCATTGGCCCCAATCGGACACTGCGTTTTCTAGACTCACCCGGACATGCCCTGCATCACTTTAGTATTTATGATCCAGTGAGCAACGGCGTGTTCTCTGGCGATACAGCAGGAATCCGTTATGCTCACCTAGAAGCGGACGGCATCCCCTTTTTCCTGCCCACGACATCTCCGAATCAGTTTGACCCCACAGCCATGCTGGCCAGTATCGAGCGCTTTCGG
Organism: uncultured Bacillus sp.; assembly: GCA_947085265.1. Lineage (GTDB taxonomy): Bacteria > Bacillota > Bacilli > ZCTH02-B2 > ZCTH02-B2 > Bacillus_BB. The sequence goes on from CAMTVR010000011.1 coordinate 76,079, forward strand.
AAAATGAATCTGGAGCGGATCTATTTCGGCCACTACGGAATGACAACGCATGTGGAAGAAGCGTTCCGCCAGGTAGTGCATTGGATCCCTCGTTTTATGGAAGTCAGTGAAAAAGTCCTCGCTGAAAATGCAGGGACACTCGTCCAGCAAGTGAAACTGATCTCCGAACGGCTTATGGATGCAATCAGGGAAGAGTTGTCTGAAAAAGGTGTGCAAGATTCCCATGAGGTTTACGAGATTTTAAAGATGGATCTTCAAGTCTGTGCGATGGGCATAATCGATTTTTTGAACAAGCGGTCTGAAAAAAACGAAGCCTGAAACAATGATTCTTTTCAGCCATGCTGCCAATCGCCACAACAAAAATATCACGAACAGGATGAAAAATAGAAAACACCATCATGAAGGGAGATATGCCGGTGGAAGCCTGGGACTATGAAAAGCTTCATCAGATTCGGAGCCAGCTTCCTTCTGCCACTTCAAATATTTTCCTCAATACCGGAACATCAGGACCACTTCCCACCCCTGTTCACCAAGCGATGGCCGCAGCAGGAACACGGGATCTAGAAGAAGGCCGCGCATCTCAGCCTGGATTTGTCAAGCTGTCCGAACAGATTCAGGCTACACGCTTCAGCTTGGCTGAATTTTTAGGCGCGGAAGCGGATGAATTGGCACTGACGCACCATACGACGGAGGGAATCAATATCATCCTTTGGGGACTGAACTGGCAGCCTGGGGATGAGGTTGTCACCACCACCCTGGAACACAGCGGAGTGTTGATTCCGCTGGCCCAATTAAGCCGCCGATGGGGAGTTACGATTCGATATGCCGATGTCGGGCTAGGCCACCCGGAGGAAGCACTATCCGCCATCGCGAAAGCTATTACACCGCGTACTCGACTGCTTGTCCTTTCCCATGTCTCGTACAGTACAGGAGCCGTCTTGCCGCTAAAGGAAATTATCCACCTAGCTCATCAGCAACACATTCCGGTACTCGTCGACGGTGCACAAGCAGTCGGTGCCATTCCGTTACATCTGCATCAGCTAGGCGTAGATTTTTATGCTTTTCCTGGACAAAAGTGGCTTTGCGGTCCGGAAGGGACAGGTGGCCTGTTCATTCGGAAGGAGCGCCTGGCTGAGGTTGAACCCACCTTCGTCGGATATCGCTCGATGGAGCACTATGACCAGCTTTCGCCGTATGCGCTGCCTGCAACGGGTGCAAAGCGGTTTGAGGTGGGAACCCTTTATCGGCCGGTCATTACAGGACTTGGCGCTGCTGTTCGATGGCTTATGGAAGAGGTTGGATTGAATTGGGCTTTTTCTCAGATCCAGGCCATCACCCAGTTGGCTCGTCAGGTGCTGGCCCAACTCCCCAACGTCGAGATGATCACCCCGGAAAACAACCAAGCTGGACTTTTAACCTTTAAGCTGAAAGACATCCCATCCCCCGCCTTCGTCGATTACGCCTTGAAGCAACGAGTCATCCTCCGTTCCATCCCTGACAATGGAGCACTCAGGATTTCCTGCTCCTTTTTCAACACCGAAGAAGAAATGGTGAAACTGGCAAAGTTGATCGAACAATACAAGGTTTAGACAGCCATCTGACAAATCGCTTATAGGAGGGATCCTCATGTCCACCCTGACGGTGGAAATCGGTCAACCAGCTCCCGACTTTACACTGCCGGCAAGCAACGGCAACCAGGTTTCACTTTCAGACTTCCGGGGAAAATACGTCGTGTTGTACTTTTATCCCCGTGACAATACACCCGGATGCACCCAAGAGGCACAAGATTTTCGCGATGCCATGGATGCGTTTCAGGCGCGCAATGCCGTGATCGTGGGAGTGAGCCCTGATCCGCTGCCATCCCATGAAAAATTTATCGCAAAACATGATTTGCCGTTTCTCCTCCTCTCCGATGAGAAACACCAAGTGGCTGAAAGCTACGGCGTCTGGCAACTAAAAAAGATGGCGGGAAGGGAATATTACGGCATTGTCCGTTCCACTTTTTTAATCGATCCGGAAGGCCGGTTGGTACGGGAATGGCGTAATGTCCGGGTAAAAGGACACGTACAAGATGTGTTACAGGCCCTGGATCTACATCACACGCATAATCATTCCATACAATGAGCAACAAACATAACAAACATATCAAGAAGGGACAGCCCCCCCTCTTACATCACCTGACACAACGTCACAACAAAAAAGCCGCCGGGCAACACTCCCGACGGCTTTTTTTGAACGCTACCGACCAGAGAAACGAGCCTGTCTTTTTTCCAGGAAGGCACGAGTCCCTTCCACCCGGTCCTCCGTATTCATTGACAAGCCAAAGTAGGCCGCCTCCATCTTTAGCGCGCTATCCAGATCCATTTCCGGCCCCTGATTGATGACCTTTTTGATCAAATGCAGAGCAATCGGTGGTTTGGCTGCCAATTGTCGCGCCAGTTGGATCACTTCCTGCATCAACGCATCTGGTTCCACTACTTTCTCAACCAGACCCAACCTCCAGGCTTCCTCAGCGGTGATATGTTCCCCGGTCATGCAAAGGTACTTCGCCATGCCTTTACCAACCAGCCGCGGCAAACGTTGCGTCCCTCCGTAACCAGGGATAATTCCCAGATTGATCTCCGGTTGACCGAATCGGGCATTGCGGGAAGCAATTCGAATATCGCCGGCCATGGCCAACTCGCACCCGCCTCCCAAGGCATAACCATTGATGGCCATGATCACAGGCTTGGGCAAGGACTCCATTTTTTGGGTGAGACGTTGCCCTTTCTGAGCCATCTCTTCCGCCTGATAAGCGCTCTGAAACAGTTCAAATTCGGCGATGTCGGCGCCGGCGACAAACGACTTTTCGCCAGCTCCCGTAACCACCAATACCTTGATCGCCTCGTTTTGCCGGACCTCATCCAGCGCTTGATCCAGTTCATCCAATGTCGCTTGGTTGAGCGCATTCAACACCTGTGGCCGGTTTATCGTGAGGATGGCCACTCCGTCGTCCTGAACTTCAAACAAAAGGTTCTGATAGGAAGACATGTTTGTGTATCCCCTTTCCTTTTTAGTTTGTTGCAATGATCCGCTGGATGATCATTTACTCGGCTGCCAATTGCTCAAGATGGGCGCGGATTCGTTCTGCCATTTCCCGAGTACCGAGAACTGCTTCTCCCTTTCCTGCGATATCAGCGGTACGTGCTCCCTCCTGAAGGGTGCGCTCGACCGCTATTTCCACCAGTTCAGCCTCTTTTAAACAACCAAAACTGTATTTTAGCATCATCGCCATCGAAAGAATCGTGGCTATCGGGTTGGCCACACCCTTACCCGCAATATCAGGCGCCGAACCATGGACGGGTTCATAAAGACCAAATTGACCTTTTCCGAGGCTGGCCGATGGCAACATGCCGATCGAACCGGTGAGCATGGCAGCTTCATCGCTCAGGATATCTCCAAACATATTCTCGGTTACAATCACATCAAACTGCAGCGGCCGATAAACCAGCTGCATGGCGCAATTGTCCACCAGCATGTGCTCCACTTCCACCTCCGGGTAATCCTTCGCCAATCGTTCCACAACCCGTCGCCAAAGGCGAGAGCTTTCCAGGACATTGGCCTTGTCCACGGAGGTTACCTTTTTCCGGCGCAGCATGGCAAGCTCAAATGCCTTGCGAACAATCCGTTCGATCTCCCAGTCATAATAGACCAACTGATCACTGGCTCTCTCTCCATCTGCTGTCACCGTACATGCCTTCTCGCCAAAATAAATTCCACCCGTCAACTCCCGGACAACCAGCAAGTCCACACCTTTTGCCACTTCTGGTTTTAACGTCGAGGCCTGAGACATGCTCTCAAAAACAACAGCCGGCCGCAGATTGGCATACAGATCCAAAGATTTGCGCAGCCGCAACAGTCCAGATTCGGGACGTTTCTCGCGTGGCAGGTGATCCCACCTCGGACCGCCTACTGAGCCCATCAGCACGGCATCTGCCTCCTGGCAAAGCCGCAATGTCTCCTCGGGTAACGGATCACCTGCCTGTTCATAAGCTGCCCCGCCGAAGATCCCCTCTTCGATTTGGAAGGAGATCCGAGTCAGTTCTCCCAACCTGCCCAGCAAGCCCACCGCTTCTCTGACCACTTCCGGTCCGATACCGTCCCCAGGCAATACGGCTACCCGAAATGATTTTGTCATCGCTTACCACCATTCTCTGCAAAATAAAATATTGCAAAAATCCAGGATGAGATTAAATAAGGCAAGGGGGCAAAAGCCCCCTGCTGATCCCTAGAGGGCCGCAGAAGCTTGCGGTTCTCCCAAGGCATTTTTCCGCTGATGATAACGGTTGATCGCATCCAGGTAGGCACGCGCACTGGCTTCCAGAATATCCGTGCTCACACCGCGTCCCTGGATAATCCACTCACCCTCCTTGATCTTCACGGTCACCTCACCCAGCGCGTCCTTCCCCTGCGTGACGGAAGAAATCCGAAAATCCACCAGTTCTCCCGTGTTCCCCGTAGCCTTATCAATGGCTTTGTAGATGGCGTCCACGGAACCATTGCCAAACGCGGCCTCTTCAATCACTTTGCCGCCCCCTGTACTTAGGCGGATGGTCGCCGCAGGCGTCGCCTGTGTCCCATATGAGAGATGGAAGTATTCCAGATTAAACATGACGGGCGCCTGAGAAATCCGCTCATCCACAATGGCCATGATATCTTCATCCGTCACCGTCTTCTTGCGATCCGCCAGCTCTTTAAACTTGCGGAAGAACTGGGTCACTTGCTCGTCATTCAACTGATACCCCAACTGGGCGAGCTTTTGCTTGAAAGCGTGGCGGCCCGACAACTTACCCAATGGCAACTTGGTTTCGCCCGCGCCGACAATTTCGGGACGGATGATCTCGTAAGTGGTTTTCTCTTTCAGGACGCCGTCCTGATGAATTCCCGACTCATGGGAAAAGGCGTTATCTCCGACAATAGCCTTATTCTTCTGGATGACCATGCCCGTCAGACGGCTGACCAGGCGGCTGGTGCGGTAAATCTCTTTTAAAACCCAAGTGCTCTTCGCTTGATAGAAATCTTGACGCGTCTCAAGCGCCATCACCACTTCTTCCAACGCCACGTTACCTGCCCGTTCACCAATTCCGTTGATACAGCCCTCCACCTGATCAGCGCCAGCTTCCACCGCAGCCAGGCTGTTGGCAACAGCCATGCCAAGATCGTCATGACAATGACAACTGAGCTGTACTTTTTCGATGCCCGGCACCGTGTTTTTCAGGTGACGAAAGATATTCCCATATTCCTCGGGGGTTGCATAACCTACCGTATCAGGGATATTGATCACGGTAGCCCCGTGGCGAATCGCGACATCCACGACCTGCGTCAGGAAATCCAATTCGGTACGGCTGCCATCCTCAGCTGAAAACTCGATCTCAGAGAAGTACTTTTTGGCATAATCGAGACAATATGCAATTTGTTCCAACACCTGCTCCTTCGTCATGCGCAACTTATATTGACGGTGGATCGGCGAAGTGGCCAAGAAGACGTGCAAGCGGGGATTGGCAGCGTCGCGCAGCGCTTCTCTTGCGGCGTCAATATCTTCCGGATTGGCGCGTGCCAGGCTGACAACCGTGGCGTTTTTGATCGCTCTGGCCACCGCTTGCACTGCCCGGAGATCTCCCGGAGAAGAAGCGGCAAATCCGGCTTCAATCACATTGATTCCCAAGCGTTCCAATTGCAGCGCAATCTCTACTTTCTCTTCATCATTCAGATTTACCCCCGGAGATTGTTCGCCGTCCCGCAGGGTCGTGTCAAAGGTGTAAATCGTTCTCATGGTTCCACCTCCATTAAAAATTAAGCGAAAATCTTAATAAAAATAAATCCTTATTTTTTAAAAAGGGTTTTTTATCAAAACCTTCTGTTGAGTAGGGGAGGTTCCAAGACGGAACCTACCCGTTGCCCGACCCTGACCTCTCGTCCCAAACCTACTTTTTGATCCAAGACATCATCTCACGAAGCTGTTTGCCCACCTGTTCAATCGGGTGCTCCGTCTCAAGCCGCCTTCTGGTGCTGAACATCGGCCGGCCAACCTGGTTTTCCGTCAGCCAGCTGCGCGCAAAAACACCTTGCTGAATATCGCGCAGCACTTTTTCCATCTCTTTTTTCGTCTCATCGGTGATGATCCGATCCCCGGAGACATAATCCCCATATTCAGCGGTGTCACTGATGGAATAACGCATCCGGCTCAAGCCCCCTTCATACATCAGGTCGACAATCAGCTTGAGCTCGTGAAGGCACTCAAAATAGGCCACTTCCGGCTGATAGCCCGCTTTGGTCAATGTCTCAAATCCTGCCTTGACCAGGGCAGAAAGGCCGCCGCAAAGAACCACCTGTTCACCAAACAGATCGGTTTCCGTTTCTTCCTTGAACGTCGTCTCAATCACACCCGCTTTCGTGGCACCAATCGCCTTGGCATACGCCAGACCCAGTTCATATGCCTTGCCGGTCGCATTCTGATGAATCGCGATCAAGGCCGGTACGCCGAACCCTTCCTCATAGACGCGGCGGACCAAATGACCGGGTCCCTTCGGAGCCACCATCACCACGTCCACGTTCTCCGGCGGGACGATTTGACCAAAATGAATGTTGAAACCGTGGGAAAAAGAGATGACCGATCCCGGCTTGAGGTTGGGCTCAATCTGCTCGCGATACACCTTCGCCTGCGTCTCATCCGGCATCAGAATTTGAATAAAGTCCGCCTGGGCGACCGCTTGATCCACGGTATAAACTTCAAAACCGTCTTTTTCCGCTTGTTCCCAGGAACGTCCTTTGCGCAATCCGACAATGACCCGCACGCCGCTGTCACGCAAGTTTTGGGCCTGTGCGTGGCCTTGGCTGCCGTAACCGAGGATCGCCACTGTTTTGCCATTCAAGTAGGATTGATCCGCATCTTTTTCATAGTAAATTTTAGCCATAATCATGTACTCCTCTCATTGCCATGTATGTCACTTTCATTTCAATACTTTTCATTTCAATTTTTCATTTCAATGCGACCATTGCCAAACTGCGGGACATCGCCGAAACTCCGGTGCGACAAATTTCCTTGATGCCGTAAGGCTTGAGGAGCTGAATGAGCGCATTGACTTTATTTTGATCGCCGGTCACTTGAATGATCAGGGAGGTTTGCCCGACGTCGATCACTGAAGCGCGGAACGGTTCAATGATTCCGGATATTTCTGCGCGGTTCGCCGGATTGACGTTCACCTTGATGAGCGCCAGCTCCCGTGCTACCATTGCTTGCTCGCTGAGCACTTGAACCTTGATCACGTCAATCAACTTGTTCAGCTGTTTGGTAATTTGCTCCACCGTATGTTCGTCTCCATGGGTGACAATAATCATGCGGGATAACCCCTGCTCTTCCGAGCCACCAACGGTGATACTGTCGATGTTGTACCCGCGCCTTCCAAACAGACCGGCAACCCTGGCCAGAACACCTGGTTCATCATTGACGAGAATCGATATCGTATGCGTCTGCTGGTTGCTCATGCCTCGTCCTCTCCCATGATCATTTCATCCAATCCTGCGCCAGGGGCCACCATGGGATACACATTTTCCTCTGCGGGGACCACAAAATCGACAACCACCGGCCCCGGATGTTGCAATGCCTCCTGCCAGGCCTTCTCAGCTTCCTTGGGCGTCCTGGCTCGCAGCCCTCGGACACCGTATGCTTCAGCCAATTTGACGAAATCAGGGCTGCCCGCCAGATCGATTTCGCTGTAACGACGGCCATGGAAAATTTCCTGCCACTGGCGAACCATTCCGAGAACTTGGTTATTAATCACTGCCACCTTGACCGGAATGCTGTGAATCGCCACGATCGCCAGCTCCTGTGCCGTCATCTGAAATCCGCCATCCCCCGTCACAGCGATCACGGTGCGATCAGGATAAGCCACTTTAGCGCCAATCGCCGCCGGAAAACCGAACCCCATCGTTCCGAGTCCACCAGATGTGATATTGGAACGGGGATATTTGAAGGGAAAATACTGCGCGACCCACATCTGGTGCTGCCCCACATCCGTGGTGATAATCGCGTCTCCCCCCGTCGTCCGGTAGATCATTTCCACCACCGCTTGCGGCTTAAGCACCTCATCGCTCTTCTTGTACGTAAAGGGATAAGCATTTTTCCAAGCTTTGATCTGCTCCAGCCACTCCCGGGTGTCACCGGCTTCCAATTTTTCGTTAATTGCCGCTAAGGAGTGTTTGACATCCCCGACAAGAGGAATATAGGTCTCCACGTTCTTGCCGATTTCAGCCGGGTCGATATCCAGGTGAATGATTTTGGCTTTAGTCGCAAACTTGTCAAGACGTGCCATCGTCACCCGATCGTCAAAGCGCACACCGACACCAATGAGCAAATCACATTCCAGCAGCGCATGGTTGGCTGCATACGAACCGTGCATCCCCGGCATCCCCATGAATAGCGGATGTTGACCCGGGAACCCGCCGAGACCCATCAGGGTGGTCGTCACAGGGATCTGCGCCTTCTCTGCAAAACGGATCAATTCCTCCGCTGCCTTCGGTCCTGACGAGATAACCCCGCCTCCGGCCAGAATGACAGGACGCTTGGCGCGCGGGATGACACGGCAAACCTTCTCCACCTGCATGCCATTGGGATAAATGGTGGGGTTGTACCCCCGCAGATGCACCTTGTCAGGATAGTAGAACTTTGTCTTGGCATTGGAAACATCCTTGGGAATGTCAATTAAGACAGGACCCGGACGGCCCGTTGTCGCAATGTGAAACGCCTCCTTGATAATGCGCGGTAGATCGTTGACATCGGTGACAAGATAGCTGTGTTTGGTAATCGGCATGGTGATGCCCTTGATATCCGCCTCCTGGAAGGCATCTGTGCCGATCAGATGCTGGGGCACATTCCCCGTAATACAGATCAGGGGAACCGAATCCATCATCGCTGTGGCAATCCCCGTGACCAGGTTGGTGGCGCCAGGACCTGAAGTGGCAATCACCACACCCGGTTTACCAGTTGCCCGAGCGTAGCCATCAGCCATGTGAATCGCGCCTTGTTCATGACGTGCGAGAATATGCTTCAAACGGTTTCCGTACAAGGAATCATAAATCGGCAGAACGGCACCCCCGGGATAGCCAAAGACCCATTCAACCCCTTCAAGCAACAGGCATCGCAACAAGATCTCGGAACCGCTCAAAACTTCTTCTTTTTTCAGTTCTTCCTCCAGATCTGCGAATGAATCCCGAGCCGGCACTTCTTCTTGCCGAACGAGTGCCGCCATTTCCGCATTCATACTCTCCTCACCTTCTTTATAAGAAATCTAAAAAAATGAAAGCTCTTTCTCCCTGCACCTGTAAACTTCAGGTTTGGGGTGAAAGAGCTCGCTTCCACGGTACCACCCAACTTCGTCAACGTCTCGCGACGCCTGACCTCAACGAGTTTCGAGAACAATTCTCAAACTCTGTGGTTAACGGCCACTCCCGTTTCTTCCTACTGGTACCAGCTGCATTGCGCCAGTCGTTCAGAAGAAAACTCGAAGGCGAGCGCTCCAACTGGATTTACACCCAACTTCCAGCCTAAGGTTGGGCTCTCTGTCGTAAAGAGCCAGCGGATCCTACTCCTTCTCATCGCTTTTGCCGATTTTTCATTGTCAATTTACGACTCATTATAGTCAGGATATCCAGCCATGTCAAGGTTAAAATTCCTATAGACTGAGTCAAGTTTTTGTGGGTGCTTTTCTTTTTGACAGTAGAATTTTTTTCATCAACCTCTATCTTGCAAGCGTTTTCTTTGCTCGTTTCTTTTCTTGTCAGTTCATTTGGCGCTCTTTAAAAACCTCTCAGCCCTTTCAGAGCTTGGTGTATGGGTGTTCCCGATGGTTGCAGCAGGTAGCGGATATTGTGGCGAGCAGTTTCTGTTGCCATGGAATGCCAGGTCTTTACCAGTG
>CAMTVR010000012.1:0-550694 GCA_947085265.1 uncultured Bacillus sp.
AAAGGTCTGAGAGGTTTTTAAAGACCCACAAAAAGCACCAACGAGAAGAGAAACAAGTGAAGAAAACGCTTGCAAGAAAGAGGTCAACAAAAAAATTCTACTGTCAAAAAGAAAAGCACCCATAAATACTTGACTCAGTCGTGAGTCGCTTGGTCATTGACAGCAGATTCTACGAGTGTAATAATGTGAAAGAACAAAGGCGCCTTTAAACCAAGTCCCGAGAGGCTGGAAAGGTGACGCAACGCATCCGGCTTTTCCTGCCCGTACATTTGGACAGGTTTTTGATGACCTCTGAAAATGTGTACCTTAGCTACCGGCCTACCAGGTATTTCAAGTGCGAACATGAAATGGAAAAGAGGTGCACTGTGGTGAAACCTGATCATGTCACTACAGAAAAAGGAACCCATGGTGCAAAGGCCATTTCGACAAAAGCATTGCGAGAAAAGGCGATCATCCTCGATCAAACCGCCATTCGTCGGGCACTTATCCGGATCTCGCACGAGATCATCGAGAAGAACAAGGGCGTCGAGCAGGTGGTTCTGATTGGGATTCGGACGAGGGGAATTTTTCTCGCGGAGCGGTTGTCTCGGTTCATCGCCCAATTTGAAGGCGTCCAGTTGCCTGTGGGAGAGCTGGATATCACACTGTACCGGGATGATCGGCGCGTTCCAAAGCGACAACCTGAGGTAGTAGGTACGCATGTTCCCATTGAGGTGACAGGGAAAAAAGTGATCCTCGTCGATGATGTTCTTTTTACAGGCAGGACGATTCGTGCAGCTATGGATGCTGTGATGGATCTCGGACGTCCCCAATTGATCCAGTTGGCTGTGCTGATCGACCGCGGCCATCGTGAGTTGCCGATACGGGCCGACTATGTAGGGAAAAATGTGCCCACTTCCCGCTACGAGGTGGTGGCCGTGGAGCTGGAAGAGCCAGACGCGCAAGAGCGGGTTTTGCTGCTGGAGCCAGATGACAGTTGAATATGGTCAGGGGGGAAGACGGTTCCTTTAAGCAGGTCCTGTGAGGCCGGCAAGGAGTGTGCAAGCCCTGTAGCCAGGTGCTGGTTTGCGCCTGTGCGCATGTGTTTGAAAATCTCTTTACCGGTTGGTAAAGAGCTTTTTTGTGAAAAAATGGAGACGGGTCAAATTGAGGAGGGACGTTGATGAAACACTTGATTTCGGTGTCCGCGTTGACGCGGGATGAAGTGGACACCATCCTTGAGCGAGCTTTATATCGTCTGGAACATCCAGTCGGTCAGTCATTGGCGCAGGTGGTGGTGGCCAACCTGTTTTTTGAGCCGAGCACACGGACCCGTTTTTCTTTTGAGATGGCGGTGAAACGGCTCGGTGGCGAAACACTCAACTTTCAACCCGCCACTTCCAGCCTGGGAAAAGGGGAAAGCCTGGAAGATACGGTACGGACCTTGGAGGCGATGGGTGTCGATGCCATGGTCATCCGGCACACGGAAAATGGGATCATGCGGCGTTTGACCGAAGTGATACAGGTTCCGCTGATCAATGCGGGGGAGGGAACCAGCGAACATCCGACGCAATGTCTGTTGGATTTGTTGACTATGCAACGGGCTTTTGGAAGGCTGGCAGGCATCCAAGTTGCATTGATTGGTGATGTGATCCATAGTCGCGTTGCCGGGTCACATCTCAACCTCTTGCCGAGATTAGGCATTGAGGTTTTGCTGACCGGGCCACCATCGTGGATGCCGGAAAGCATCCCGGCGGGTGTACGGCTGGTGTCCATGGAACAGGCGTTACGAGCCGATGTGGTGATGATGCTCAGGGTACAGAAAGAGCGGATGTCGGTGGCTGAGCTGCCGGATTTTAAGGCGTATCGCGAGGCTTTCGGGTTAACTGTCGACCGGGCACGTCACCTGCAGCCACATGCGATCATCATGCATCCTTCACCGGTGAACCGCGGGGTGGAAATAGACAGTGAAGTGGTAAACCACCCACAATCCCGGATTTTTGAACAGGTGCGCAATGGTGTGGCAGTTCGGATGGCGGTGTTGGAAGAAGTGATCAAGCGTGGCCTCTCGAGCTTTGCCAGTCACGAGGCAACCACTATACTGTAGCATACGATGCAGGCGATCCGTTGCTAGGGAAGAAACATATAGCAGAATGCAGTTTTTCGCAGTGGCAACCGCGTGAAATGAGGTGTCCCCTATGGAGCATAAGCGATCTCTGTTGTCCGACCGGGTGCAGCAGATGGAAGTGTTGCGACAAGAGGCTCTAAGGCCAAGCATTTATCGCTTGACATTACGTGTACCACGTCCTTTCAATGCACAACCAGGGCAGTTTTTTCACGTGCGGTGCAGTGACACAGTTTACCCGTTGTTGCGCCGTCCGCTGAGCCTTTGTGACTACGATGAACAAAAAAGCGAGCTAAGCCTTCTGTATCGCGTGGAAGGCGTGGGCACCGACTGGCTTAGCCGCCGCGTGGCCGGCGATTGCGTGGATGTGATGGGGCCATTGGGACGTGGCTTTCCGCTTCCCGCCTCTCCCGCCACCTGTACATTGATTGGGGGCGGCGTCGGAGTTCCTCCTCTCTTTTATCTGGCCAAACAATTGTCCGCGCATGGACATGAGCTGAAAGTGGTTTTGGGATTCGCATCGGGGGATGTCAGCTTTCTCGTCGATGAGTTTCGCCAGTTTGGCCAGGTTTTTGTGGCCACGGAAGACGGCAGCATGGGAGAAAGAGGACGGGTCACCGATCTGTTGGCCGATCTGGCAGGAGAGGCAGAAGTCAGCGCGCATCGTGATACTGCCTTCAAGACGGGCAAGGTCAGGCCGGAACTGTATTATGCCTGTGGTCCGATGCCGATGCTCAGGGCAGTCAAAGCGTTTTACAGCGCGATCCGGCGCAGCCAACCTCGAGAAGCCGCAGACGTTGCAACAGTGGGACCGGTTGGATATCTGTCTCTGGAGGAACGCATGGGTTGCGGCGTGGGGGCCTGCTTGGCCTGTGTCGTGCCGGCGCTAAGACGGCAGGACGGCAAGGATTACCGCAAAATTTGTTCTGATGGACCAGTGTTTGACGCGCGGGAGATCCGGATTTGAGGTGGAAGGATATGGAAAAGGAAATCGTCCTCGTTCACGAGCAGAAAAAGGAACGCGAAGGCCAAGCATCCGTTGCCTGTCTGGATGTGGACATTGCGGGCCTGAAATTGCGCAATCCTGTCATGCCTGCTTCTGGATGTTTCGGGTTTGGCCGCGAATATGCCCAGTTTTACGATTTGTCTCTTCTCGGAGCGATTGCGATTAAAGCCACGACGGTCGAAGAGCGGACCGGGAACCCGACGCCGCGCGTCGCAGAGACGCCGGCAGGGATGCTGAATGCCATCGGCCTGCAAAATCCCGGTTTGGAAAAGGTGGTCTCTGAGGAATTGCCATGGCTAGCCCAATACGATGTGCCAGTGGTGGCCAATATTGCCGGAAATACAGAGGAAGAATATGTGCGTTTGGCCGAGGTGCTGTCGCGGCAGCCCAACGTGAAAGCGTTGGAACTGAATATCTCTTGTCCCAATGTCAAAGTCGGGGGGATAGCCTTTGGGTCTGATCCTGAAATGGCGTCCCGATTGACAGCGGCTGTTGTCAAAGTGAGTGCGGTGCCCGTCTTTGTCAAGTTGTCGCCAAATGTGACAGACATTGTGGAGATTGCCAAACGGGTGGAGGCGGCAGGAGCGCATGGCCTGTCACTGATCAACACACTGTTGGGGATGCGAATGGACATCCGGAAGAGGGGACCGCTCTTGGCCAATGTGACAGGAGGACTTTCCGGACCGGCTATCAAACCGATTGCGTTGCGAATGATTTGGGAAGTGAGCCAACAGGTGAAGATTCCGATCATCGGCATGGGCGGGATTACGACGGTGGATGATGTCATTGAATTTTTTCTGGCAGGCGCTTCCGCTGTGGCCATCGGTACGGCCAATTTCGTCAATCCCCTGGTCTGCCCGCAGATTATCCAGGCGCTTCCTGAGCGTTTGGCGGAACTGGGTGTCAAGCAGATATCCGACTTGACCGGTTTGGGTTGGAAGGAAAGGGGAATCGGATGTTGAGCAAACAAAGCATGGCAGAGCGAGTCATCGTGGCGCTGGATTTTTCGTCGGTGGATGAAGTGCTGACCTTTCTTGAGCGGGTTCCTCAGGTCCGGTATGTCAAAGTGGGCATGGAATTGTTTTATGCGACGGGAAGCCAGTTGCTGGAAATGTTGAAAAGTCGAGGATACCAGATCTTCCTCGACTTGAAGTTGCATGATATTCCAACCACCGTCGGGAGGGCGATGGCCGTGCTGACCCGGCTTGGCGTCGACATGCTCAATGTCCATGCCGCCGGGGGCAGGGAGATGATGCTGAGGGCCCGGGAAGGCGTCGAACAGGGACTGTCTTTGGGGCAACGTGCTCCCCTGCTCATTGCGGTCACGCAGTTGACCAGCATCGATCAGCAGATTCTCAACGAGGAATTGGGCATTCCCGGGCCGGTGGACGAGGCGGTGTTGCGTTACGCCCGGCTTGCAAAACAGGCGGGCTTGGATGGGGTGGTGGCTTCGCCTCACGAGGTGCGTCTCATCAATGAGGCCTGCGGCAATGAATGGCTCTGTGTGACGCCGGGCATCCGGCCGGGCAGTTCAGAGGACGATCAGCGGCGGATGATGACTCCCGGTGAGGCGGTGAGAGCGGGGAGTGACTACCTGGTCATTGGCCGCCCGATTACCCGCGCTTCCGATCCCGCCCAAGCGTTTGAGGCCATTCTTGCGGAAATGGACGAGGCAATGAGAGAATGTCCATGAGAAATTCAATGAATCGCGAGGAATCAACGGAATCGTGCGAAGAAAAAACGGATACATGGATTAGGAAAATGACAATGTCTTTGGAGGGGTTCGAGTGAGTGCGAAACAACCCATTTCTGTCGAGGAAGGCATGAACATTCTCGAAAAAACAGGGGTTTTGAGAAAAGGCCACTTTTTATTGACGTCCGGATTGCACAGTGATCAGTATCTCCAGTGCGCGTTGCTGTTGCAATATCCCCAGTATGCCGAGCCGGTTTGCCAGGCGTTGGCGGCGCCGTTTGCGGATCAGCAGGCGGATGTGGTGATCGGTCCGGCATTGGGTGGCATTGTCGTCGCTTATGAGACAGCGCGCGCGTTGGGAGCCAGGTATATCCACGCGGAGCGGGAAGATGGCATGATGACGCTGCGCAGGGGATTTGCCCTCCAACCTGGTGAGCGGGTGTTGGTGGTAGAAGATGTGGTGACCACCGGCGGTTCTGTGAAAGAGGTGATTCAACTGGTCCAGGAGGCTGGCAGTCAGCTGTTGGGTGTGGCTTCCATCGTCGACCGCAGCGGTGGACAAGCCGATTTTGGAGTCCCCTTTCACCCGTTTATCCGTCTGAATGTGGCTACCTATACGCCCGAAGAATGCCCGCTGTGCCGAGAAGGCCTGCCCGTCGAAAAACCGGGCAGCCGCAAAAATCCGGGGCAAAAAGGCGAGTAGGAGGCGGGGGAATGAAGCGTTTATTAAAAAACGGCCTGCTCATCGATCCGGCATCAGGTACAGAGGAAAAACTGGATCTGTTGATCGCAGACGGCAAGGTGGTTCAGATCATGCCAAATCTGGAGGTATCAGGGGCTGAAGTGATTGATGTGAACGGCTGCCTGGTGACTCCAGGATTGATTGATATTCACGTTCACCTGCGCGATCCCGGCTTTCCGGAAAAAGAAACGATTGAAACGGGGACGCGGGCTGCTGCGGCGGGAGGATTTACGGCGGTGGTCTGTATGCCCAATACCTCCCCTGTGCTGGATTCACCGGAACGAATCCATTACGTTGTGGAGACAAGCCAGAGAACCGCAACCGTTCGGGTCTATCCTGCCGCCAGCATTACATATGGCTTACAAGGCGAACGGATCACCGATTTGGCCGCATTGAAGGCGGCAGGCGCGGTGACTTTTACCGAGGACGGGAAAAGCGTGATGGATCCGCGCATCCTTTACGAGGCTTTTCATTTGGCGCGAGAGTTGGACATGCCGATCAGCAGTCATTGTGAAGAACATCATTTGGTGGATGGAAAAGGAGCCATTCATCGCGGGAAGGTCAGCCGGCAGCTGGGGGATCCGGGCATTCCTTCCCTGGCCGAGGATTTGATCGTAGCCCGTGACATTCTTTTTGCTGAAGATACGGGCGCGCATGTTCACATTCAACATGTCAGCACCGCACGGGCTGTCCAGCTGATCCGGGAAGCCAAGCAACGGGGGGTTCGGGTCACGGCGGAGGCCGCTCCGCATCATTTTACGCTTACCGATGAGGCGGTGCTTGAATGGGGTCCGTTGGCCAAAGTTAATCCACCTTTGCGCACAGCAGCCGACGTGGAAGCGGTCATCGCCGGCCTGCAGGATGGGACGCTGGATGTCATCGCCACCGATCACGCGCCCCATACAGAACGCGAAAAGGCGTCTTCACTGGCCGAAGCTCCTTTTGGCTTGCTGGGCATGGAGACGGCGGTGGGGCTAGTATGGACGAGGCTGGTTCACACCGGAAAATTGAGTCAACTCGAGGCGGTCCGCAAGATGAGCCAGCACCCGGCAGAGGTGATGAACCTGCCGGGGGGGCGGTTGGTTGAGGGAGAGACAGCTGATCTGACCGTGATCGATCCGCAAGAGGAATGGACCGTGGATCCCAAGCATTTTTTTTCAGCGAGCCGCAACACGCCTTTTGCCGGCATGCGCCTGAAGGGAAAAGTCAAAATGACATTTCTCGCCGGGGAGATCGTGTACCGTTCCATGTAAGGGGCTAGTATGCGCGCCTCATGGGGCCTGATCTTTGCGACATGTGCCGTTCCGTGTGTTGAGGCGTTTGCCATCGGATCCGACTGGTTGATTTTTCTTGACTTGCACGGGCGCCTTCGATATAAACAGAATAGCTGTAGAATCATGAACATCGCTTTTCAGTGAATCGCTGATTTTCTTGTTTAGGGGGATACGAGATTGAATGATCCCATCTGGAACCCATCTTGGACACGATGGGCATGGGGGATTGTGCTGGTTATCGGCGGTTATTTTCTCTTTCCGTATTTTTTGCCTTTTTTAATCGCGCTTTTATTGGCTGTATTGATAGAACCCATCGTCCAGACGATCCAGAAAATGGGTGTCAAAAACAGGGTGGCCGCATCCTGGATTGTGCTTGGTGGGTTGGCGATGCTCCTTGGCGTGGTGATCTACTTTGCGGTGACCCGCATATTGGTTGAGTTGGTTGAAATATATCGCAGGGCTCCGCAGTATGTGGCTGATGTAGAAAGCTTGATCTCTGGCTGGATACAGGCTATCCCTCCGGAGACGTTATATGTGCTGCAAGAGAATGTGGCAAACGGCTTTTCTGGGTGGCTCAGCAATTCCAGCGGTTTGCTGGGACGCTCGGCAACGGCTTTTGTCAACTTCGCCTCGGCGCTTCCGGGCATGATTATTCTCACGCTTCTGACCATGTTGGCATTTGTTCTGATCAGCATGCATTTGCCCCAGCTCAAGGTCCAATTTTACCGCTGGTTTGCCCCGGAATCACACGAGAAACTGAATATCATCCTGCGTGAATTGAATCAGGGTATCATCGGATATATCCGTGGTCAAGTTTTGATTGCCTTGATCATTTTCGCGCTCACGCTGATCGGGTTATTGCTCTTGCGTGTGCCCTACGCGTTGGCGCTCGCTGCCGTGATTGCCGCGGTCGATTTTTTGCCGTTTCTCGGTTCAGGGTTGGTCCTGATCCCTTGGGCAATCTGGGCGCTGGTCAAAGAGGAGATTTTTTTCGGGATCGGATTGATTGTGCTGTACATTGCGATCACAATCCTCCGACGGCTCATTGAACCGAAAGTGCTGGGAAACAGTCTGGGAATCAGTACGTTGACCATCCTGCTCAGCATGGTGCTCGGTTTTTCATTTATGGGGGTGTTGGGCCTGCTGGCTGGACCTGCTTTGGTTGTGGTTTATAAAGCATTCCGGAAGGCTGGTTTTTTTCAATTTCAGATACGCATTTAGGAAAATGTTTCGATACTAGGGAATATAGGCGAATATAAGGTGATGTTGTGTCCACTAGGTTTGCGCAGCGTTTGCAAGTGGTCGTCAAAGCAGAGGAAGAAGGGTTGATGATCCGAGAGGTCATCACCAGACGTTGGCCGGTTTCAAGCGGCTTTCTCAGGCAATTGCGGAGGGATCAAAGGGTCTGGCGCAATGGCGAGCAGGCTGTTCTGACGGAGCGTGTGGCAGCAGGGGATCGGATACAGCTGGCCGTGCCTGCCGCTTTTCCGGAACACCTGTCTCCTGAGCCAATGGCGCTTCATATCTTGTATGAAGATGATTGGCTGATGGTTGTAGACAAGCCGCCGGGCATTGTGGTTCATCCGACCAAAGGGCATCCTTCCGGAACATTGGCCAACGGGATTATCCATCATTGGCTTTCCCGCGGCGAGCGGCCTGGTTTTCACCTCGTTCAGCGCCTTGATCGGGACACATCGGGGTTGATGGTCATCGCCAAGAACGCTTTTTCGCATCAACAGCTGGCAATGCAAATGAGTGATGGACAGTTGAAAAAGGGTTACCTGGCGGTTGTGGAAGGGAAAATGAGTCATCCGAGAGGTGTCATTGAGGCGCCCATCTGGCGGGAGCCTGGCAGTCCACGCCGCCTGGTGGACTTGAGGGGAAAACCGGCTCGAACCGCCTACCAGGTAGAACAGTTTTTTCCGAACGCGACGTTGCTTCGCCTAAACCTGTTGACCGGCCGTACCCATCAGATTCGCGTTCACCTGTCGCATCATGGTCATCCCATCTACGGCGATGCGCTTTATGGCGGAAATATGACGTGGATTCAGCGGCAGGCGTTACATGCCGCTGAACTTTCGTTCATACATCCTGCTGAAAAGGCCCCGATCTCTTTGTCAAGTCCATTGCCAAGCGATATTCGACGATTGCTCGACTTCCTTGTTCAACCCTGATGTTGGGTTCTCAACAGAGGTTCTAGAGCCTCTTTGGTCGGTGTGACATAGATCGTTTTTTGTTTGTCGTAGATCACAAATCCTGGCTTGGCCCCGTTCGGCTTGTGGACGTGCCGAATCAAAGTGTAGTCCACCGGGACTTGTGAGGAATGTTGCGCTTTGCTGAACCAGGCGGCAAGCAGAGCAGCCTCTTTTAAGGTTTGCTCGGTGAAATGCTGACCCCGGA
This sequence comes from uncultured Bacillus sp., assembly GCA_947085265.1. GTDB lineage: Bacteria > Bacillota > Bacilli > ZCTH02-B2 > ZCTH02-B2 > Bacillus_BB. Next base: position 9,220 of record CAMTVR010000012.1, read on the forward strand.
TCACTACATGGGAGCCCGGAATGTCCTTGGCGTGTAACCAGGTGTCATGACGGTTGGCCAGTTTTCCGGTCAAGTAATCATTTTGCCGGTTATTTTTTCCGACCAGGATATCTACTCCTTCGGAAGACCTGAACTGTTGCGGACGCGGCAGTTCGGGTTTTCTTTTTTGACGGACCGTTTTGCGATTGCGGAGATACCCCTGTTCCACCAGTTCCTCGCGAATTTCTTCCAGTTCTCTGGCGTTTGCTAATGCCAGTTGGGCGAGGATGGTCTCAAAATAGCGGATTTCCTCATTCGCGAGATCCAGTTGCTGCTGCGCCATCCGCAGGCTGTTTTTGGCCTTGTTGTATTTCTTAAAGTAAGCCTGTGCGTTTTCGCTCGGGGAGAGAACGGGATCCAGTGGAATGCGAATCGGCGGCATCGATTCCTCGTAAAAGTTTTCCGCAATGAGCTCTTGATCACCCGCCTGGATGCGGTAGAGGTTGGCGGTGACAAGTTCTCCGAACAGCCGATAATCCTCTGCTTGTCGCGCTTCTTCCAATGTGACGATGAGTTTTTCGATTTTTCTCTGATTTTTTCTGATTTCGTTTTCAAGCCAGTTTTTGAGATCGTGAGCCTGCTGTTTGATTCTTTCTTTTTGGGCTTGCTCTCGATAAAACGATTCCAGGCATCGGCTGACGGTTGGGTATGTTTTTTTCTGACCAGCCAGGTGGTGGATGGGGATGACATGAAAATCATTCGCTTTTCCGTGGATCACAGTGGGCTCATAATGGTGTTGTTTTAGTTGCCGGATGATCTCGGAAAACGTATGCCATACGTTTTCTCTGGTGGGCAAGCCGGCCCGATGGATGATCTCCTTGGCCAGTGTGGGACCTATTCCGTAATAACGTTCCACCAATTGCTTTTCCAGCTTTCCGCGGTTCCAGTCAATCGCCGCAAAGAAGGATTCCTGATCGATTTCCCATGGGATCGCTTTTTCCTGCGGCGGTGGGGGCGCATAGATCCTTCCAGGAAGCACCTGTCGAACTTGGCTTAATGCTGCAGGCACGTGATGAATGGCTTCTAAGATTTTCTGAGTTTCCAGATCGATCAAGATCAGGTTGCTGTGCTTTCCCATCACTTCCAGCACCAACCGTTTGATTCCCCAGTCTCCCAGTTCATTCCGGCTTCGAATGTCCAGCCAGCATACCCGATCCAGCCCCATCTGGCCGATACCGGCGATTAACCCGCCTTCCAGGTGTTTGCGCATCACCATGCAAAACAGCGGGGGTTCAGGCGGGTTGGACAGTTGTTCCTGGAGCTGATAGAGACGCGGGATGGTATGACTGGCTGAAAGGAAAAGACGATGGTTTTCGCCATGAGCACGGACGAGGAGGATGATGTCTGTTTCACTCGGTTGATAAATTTTTGTCACCCGCCCGCCGACGAGCGGTTCCAGTTCATGGATCATCGCACGCATGACAAAACCGTCAAAACCCATTGTCCATCCTCCTGTCCATCAGTTTCCATTTGACATCCCAAACAAGTATAGCATGTTTTTCGCTTGCCCTGAATAAAGTATAGCAGGGTGGTCAAGCAGATAGGAGGGCAACAGAGGTGTGATGAGGGATATGAATGCATACCAGCAATCCGTAGCCGATGTACTCCGCCAATACGAGACAAATGTCGAGGTGGGCCTGACATGGAAAGAAGCGGAGCACAGGTTGTCGCAATATGGTGAAAATCTCCTTGCAGAAAGAGAGCGGTCCCATCCCCTTTTTTTGTTTATCAGTCAATTCAGGGATTTTATGGTGATCATTCTTTTGATGGCCACGTTGTTGTCGGGATTGCTTGGGGAGTATACAGATGCGTTGACGATTGTAGCGATTGTCTTTCTCAATGCCATCTTGGGGTTTGTCCAGGAGTATCGGGCGGAAAATTCGTTGCAGGCGCTCAAGAAGATGACAGCGCCTGAGTGCCAGGTTTTGCGGGATGGGCAATTACAAAAGATCCTGACCAGAGAAATTGTGCCTGGCGATGTGGTCTATTTGGAAAGTGGCGATCGAATACCTGCCGATTTGCGTTTGACGGTTGCGGAAGGACTGCGTATCGAAGAAGCGGCGCTGACGGGTGAATCATTGCCGGTCGCGAAATTTACCGAACCGCTGGCGGATGCGGATTTGCCTTTGGGAGATCGGCAAAACATGGCCTTTATGGGTACCAGTGTAGTGCAAGGAAAAGGAATCGGCATTGTGGTCGCCACGGGGATGCGCACGGAGATGGGAAAGATCGCCCACCTCATGCAAAGTGAAGAGGAGGAGACGACCCCGTTGCAGCATCGCCTTGCCCATCTGGGGAAGGTTTTGGTGGGCGCGTGCCTGCTTTTGACAGCGCTGGTGGTGGGTCTTGGTGTCTGGCACGGACAAGAATTGTATCACATGTTTCTCGCTGGCGTCAGCCTCGCGGTGGCAGCCATTCCGGAAGGACTCCCGGCGATTGTTACGGTGTCTTTGGCCCTGGGTGTGCAGCGGATGATCAAGCGACAGGCCATTATTCGCAAGTTGCCGGCCGTTGAAACGTTGGGCACGGCCACTGTCATTTGTTCTGACAAAACGGGAACGCTGACGCAAAACCGGATGACGGTGATGCATATCTGGCTCGGCGGACGGATGATCGAGGTGAAAGGAGAGCAAGATCTCTCACCTGACACCTTCGTCTTGGAAGGCATGCCGCTTTCGGTGCAGCAGCATCGGGAACTCAACTGGATGATGGAGATCGGGTGTCTTTGCAACAATGCCCGGCTGATCCAAAACGACAGAAAAAAGCTTTTCGGCAGGGAAAAGAATCCCTCGAGCGGCGAGACTTCAGAATCAAATGGAAAGTGGTCGCTGCAAGGTGATCCGACAGAAGGAGCGTTGCTGTTCGCTGGTTTAAAGGCTGGCCTGAAGCCCGCTGAGCTGCAGGAACGCTGGCGGAGGATCAAGGAATTTCCGTTCGATCCGGCAAGAAAGATGATGTCAGTCATTGTTGAGGACGCTTCCCGCAACCGCTGGTTGCTGGTAAAGGGAGCGCCGGATGTATTGTTGGAGCGCTGTTCACAGGTGATCTATGGCGGCAAGGAGCAGCTCCTGACACCTGTATTCAAGAGGATAATTCTTCAGACCATTGAATCCTTTGCGCAAATGGCCTTGCGAAACTTGGGCTTTGCCTACCGGCGCCTGCGTCCGGGCGAGCTTCCCGGGAGTGAAGTTGAGGCCGAAAAAGGCTTGAACTTTCTCGGATTGATGGGCATGATCGACCCGCCTCGCCCGGAAGTGAGGGAGGCCATTGAACGCTGCAGGCGGGCCGGTATTCGGACGGTAATGATCACCGGCGATCATCAGACGACGGCAGAGGCCATCGCCCGGCAATTGGGGATTCTTCCGCCGGGAGGACAAGTGGTCACCGGCAGTCAACTTTCCCGGATGGGACAATCAGAACTGGCGAAAAATATCGATCAGATATACGTATATGCGCGAGTTGCACCGGAACACAAGCTGCGGATTGTCAAGACGCTGCAAGCCAAGGGTGAAGTCGTCGCGATGACTGGGGATGGCGTCAATGATGCTCCTGCCGTCAAAGCGGCAGATATTGGCATTGCGATGGGCATGACCGGTACCGATGTCACCAAAGAAGCGGCCTCGCTCGTCCTTGCTGATGACAACTTCAAGACGATTGCGGCTGCCGTCGAAGAGGGACGGGGGATTTATGAAAACATTAGAAAATTTATCCGTTATATGTTGGCCAGCAATGTGGGAGAAATTTTCACCATGTTCATTGCGATGTTGTTGGCAATGCCGTTGCCTCTACTGCCTATTCACATCCTTTGGGTCAACTTGGTGACGGATGGACTGCCGGCCATGGCGCTGGGGGTGGATCGCAGTGAAGAAAATGTGATGCACCGTCCGCCGCGGGATGCGCGTGAAAGCGTCTTTGCGCGAGGGATAGGGTGGAAAATCATCAGTCGGGGTTTGTTGATCGGTTTGGTTACGGTGGGCAGTTTTTGGCTGACGTTGGCAGAGAGCCCGGATAACTTGCAACGGGCTCAGACAGTGGCTTTTGCGACGCTGGTCATGGCCCAATTGATTCATGTCTTTGACTGCCGGTGTGAGCGTTCCGTTTTTGATCGCAATCCGTTTGAAAACCGTTTGCTTGTCTTATCTGTGCTCTTATCGGGATTGATGTTGCTGGCTGTGATTTATGTGGATCTTTTACAGCCGATTTTCCACACCACAGCGCTTCAGTTGCGTGAATGGGCGTTGATTCTGCTGGCGGCAGCCATTCCGACGTTTGTCGCAGGCATTCCGCACCTTTTGTCGAACAGTCATCCGGCGCGGGCAACTTACCCGACGCGCTGAATCCAAGTGAAAGCCTTCTCCCCATGATGATCGTTGACATGAGGGAAGAATGGCTTTCTCTGTTCAGGTCTTGATACTTGTTCATATCCCCTAAATTGTTTAGAATAAAAAAATGGAAGTGAAACCAAATATGAAAAGCATGACTGGATATGGACGGGCTGAGATATCGGCTCACGGGCAACGGCTGCTGCTGCAGCTTCGGTCTGTGAATCACCGTTACCGCGAAATCTCGATTCACTTGCCGAAGAACTGGTTATCTTATGAAGAATTACTGAGAAAAGAGCTTCAGATTCATTTGTCCCGTGGGAAAGTAGATCTGTATGTGCAGTTGGAGCCACTAAACGGGACGATTCAGATGCTCAACTGGCAACGTGTTGAGGAGTGGATAGGGTTGCTGCGGACACTTAGGGAACGTTTCCATTTATCAGGCGAAATTGATGTCCGCACGATTTTGGAAATTCCGGAAATCTTTCACACACAAGTGGATGCAGAATATGATTGGAGCGTTCCGCTGCGGGAGGCCGTTACCTTGGCCTGTCAGCAACTGGACGAGATGCGGCGGCGCGAGGGCCTGATCATCCAGGAAGAGCTTCGGAGGCGCAATCAACTCGTCCTTGAACATGTGGACGAGATTCAGCAACACAGTGAACAGCTGTTGGCGCTCTTTCGCCATCGTTTGTTGCAGCGGCTGGAAGCACTCGGTGTGGAGATGCCGGAAGAAAAGCTGCACACGGAGTTGTTGGTCTTCGCTGAAAAGGCCAATATTGATGAAGAGTTGACCCGCTTGCGAAGTCATTGTCAGCAATTTTCCCGAATCGTTGAAGAGCCGGGGCCGGTCGGGAAAAAGCTGGATTTCCTTTTACAGGAAATGAGCAGAGAAATACATACCATCTCTGCCAAAGTGCCCGATCCTACCCTCAACCAACACATTCTCACGATAAAAAGTGAGATTGACAAGATGCGGGAACAAATTCAAAATGTTGAATAAACTTTGTTGTAGATTTTGGCATGGGAGGGTGGGTTATATCTGATGTCTATTAAATTAATCAATATTGGATTTGGCAATATCGTGTCGGCCAACCGAATCATTTCGATCGTCAGTCCTGAGTCTGCCCCGATCAAGCGAATCATCACCGAAGCGAGGGCCAACAGCCGTTTGATCGATGCGACCTACGGAAGGCGAACCAGAGCTGTGATTGTGATGGATAGCGATCACGTGATCCTCTCAGCGGTACAACCGGAAACCGTAGCCAACCGCCTGAATACCAAAGAGGATCAAACAGTGGATCCGGAGGATTGAGATGGCAGACCATCAAGGATTATTGATTGTATTGTCAGGTCCTTCCGGCGTAGGAAAGGGGACCGTCTGTTCTGCATTGCGCCATCGGATGCCCGAGTTGGTGTATTCCGTATCGGTAACGACACGTCAGCCTCGTGCCGGGGAAAAGGATGGCGTGAATTACTTTTTCAAGACCCAGGAAGAATTTCAGCGGATGATTGAAGAAGGACGGTTGCTTGAATGGGCTAGGTATGCCGATCATTATTACGGGACACCCAGGTCATTTGTCGAACAAACGTTGGCAAAGGGAAAAGATGTCATTTTGGAAATTGAGGTTCAGGGTGCGCTTCAAGTCAAGGAGAAGTTCCCGAGCGGCATTTTTATTTTTCTTCTGCCCCCCAGTTTGAACGCATTGAAAGAACGAATTGAACATCGGGGAACGGAAGATGAGGATGATATTCTCCGCCGATTGGGCGTTGCCAAGGAAGAGCTAAAGATGATTCATCACTATGATTACGCAGTGGTGAATGACGTCGTTGAGGAAGCCGCGGACAAGATCCGGTCGATTATCGCGGCTGAACACCTCAAGACCGAGCGGATTTGGGGCCGGTTTGCGAAACAGTTGAAGGAGGTTGAGTTTTGTTGATGCTGTTTCCCGAAGTGGATAAGATGATTGAAGTGGTTGGCAGCAAGTATTTGCTCGTCACTGCAGCCGCAAAAAGGGCGAGACAGATCAAGGATGGTTCTCTGCTGACCATCGATTCGGTCTCGTCACACAAAGAGGTAGGTATGGCATTAGAAGAAATCGTCACCGGCAAGATCGTCCTCCAGGAAAAACAGGGTGAAGAGCAGGAAGAGAAAGAATCCTAGAAAGCTCTTCCGCCGCCGTGGCGTGAGGAGGGAAATGATGGAAGGGAATCGTATTGTGCTGGGTGTGACAGGCGGGATCGCCGCTTACAAAGCGGCTGATCTGTGCAGTCGCCTGAGCAAACTGGGAGCAAAGGTGCAGGTGATCATGACTGCCGGGGCCACTCGGTTTATCAGCCCGTTGACTTTTCAGACGCTGTCACGTCAACATGTGTTCGTGGATGTGTTTGAGGAGCGGGATCCAAAGGTGGTTTCTCACATTGATGTTGCTGATCATGCCGATCTGATCGTCATAGCCCCGGCGACCGCGAACCTGATTGCGAAAATGGCGTACGGCATTGCTGATGACATGCTGACCACGACGGTATTGGCCACACAGGCGCCGATCCTGGTTGCGCCGGCGATGAATGTCCACATGTATCAGCATTGGACCGTTCAGGAAAATATTGCCCGCCTGAAAGCGCGCGGGGTGGAATTTATCGACCCGGTGGAGGGATTATTGGCCTGTGGCTATGAAGGACAGGGGAAGCTGGCGGAACCGGCCGATATCGTGAAAAAAATCCAGATGATGCTCACAAAAAAACGGGATTGGTCAGGGCGGACCATTCTCGTCACAGCTGGGCCGACACGCGAACCGTTGGATCCGGTTCGTTTTTTTAGCAATCGTTCCTCCGGCAAGATGGGTTATGCCATTGCTGAAGCTGCGCGACAACGAGGGGCACGTGTGTTTTTGGTCACGGGTCCGACTCACCTCTTGCCGCCGTCAGGTGTTGAGGTGTTTGCCGTTGAGACGGCCGAGCAGATGTATGAAACGGTTCTCTCCCTGCTGCCTGATGCTGATGTCGTCTTCAAGTCGGCGGCCGTAGCTGATTATGCACCGGTCCAGGTGGCAGATCAAAAAATGAAAAAAGTGTCTGACCAGATACAGGTACAACTGCGGCGTACCCCGGACATTCTGTCCGCGATTTGCAAACGAAGGCGGTCTGAGCAGTGCATCGTCGGTTTTGCCGCCGAGACGGAGCAGGTGGGACGCTATGCGATGGACAAGTTGGAGCGAAAAGGAGCCGACTTTATCGTTGCCAATGACGTGTCCCAAGAGGATATCGGTTTTGATGCGGACGCCAATCGGGTGGAGGTATACGGAAAAGGGGGCTTATTTTACTCATGGCCAAAGATGAGCAAGCGGGAAGTGGCGGAGAAGCTTCTGGATCTCATTTTGGATCATTTGGCTAAGAAGGAGAAGCGATGAGACGACGGGCGCAAGTGGTGGTGGATGTTCCCGGGCAGGTTGGTGATCAGAGTTACACCTACGCGGTGCCGGAAGAATGGGCTGATGAGATCCGGGTCGGATCGCGTGTGGTGGTTCCGTTCGCAGCGCGTCACGTGGATGGCATTGTGATCGGCGTGCTGGGCGACGAAGGCGAGAGCACCAACCAAGAGACGGTTCGGGAGCATGGTGACATGGTGCTGCGTGAGATCGAGGAAGTGGTGCCGCCACCTTTGACGGAAGAGCTGGTCCATCTTGCGCATTGGCTCAGTCAGAAGACGTTGTGCTCATGGATGACCGCTCTTAAAGCGATGATTCCCGCAGGCGTTCGCGGAAGGTATACGATGGAAGTGGAGATTGTGGATGACGGTTGGCTAAAAACAGATGATGAACAGGAGATTCTCTCCTATGTGCAGCGACATCCCTCTACGACTTGGAAAGAGTTGTTAAATGCATTTCCCTCGCATCAGCGTTTGCTTAACCAGTGGCGGCGTGAGGGGCGTTTGACCGTCCGCCCTGTTCTGAGAAGGAATGTCCGCTCGAAGAAGGCCGTCTTCCTTCGGCTGAATGTGGATCAGGAGCAGCTGGATATTTTTTTACAGCATCTTTCGCCAAGGGCGGTCAAGCAGCGGCAGATCCTGCAGCATGTTCGCCAGCATCCGGATCAGGAATGGTTACAATCGGCGTTGCTGAAACGGTTTCAGACCTCTTCTGCTGCGCTTCAAACGCTCATTCGGCAGGAAATATTGGTTCGGGTGGAAAAAGAGATACAGCGAGATCCCTTTACTGATCGGCCTGCAGAACGAGATCAGCCCAAGCCGCTCACGGAAGAACAACAATCCGTTTTAGAACCGATTGTAGAGGCCATTTCAAAGCAGGAGTATCAGGCCTTTTTGCTGCATGGCGTGACTGGAAGCGGGAAGACGGAGGTATATCTGCAGGCGATCGCCCATTGTTTGCGACAGGGACGTGCCGCGATTGTCCTGGTGCCGGAAATTTCTTTGACGCCGCAGATCGTGGATCGTTTTCGGCGAAGGTACGGCGAGCGTGTGGCAGTATTTCATAGCGGTTTGTCGCAAGGGGAGCGCTTTGATGAATGGCGAAGAATTCAGGAAGGCCGTGCCGGTGTCGTTGTCGGCGCCCGTTCGGCCATTTTTTCACCCTTTGAAAATATTGGGCTGATCATCATCGATGAAGAACATGAAGGGACCTACAAACAGGAGGAATCGCCCCGTTACCATGCTCGGGATGTCGCCCTGCGAAGAGCTCGGTATCATCAAGCGGCGGTCGTGTTTGGCAGTGCCACACCTTCGCTCGAAGCTTATACAGCAGCCCTGCAGGGAGGTTTCAGACTGTTGCGCATGCGTCACCGCGTTCATGGCCGTCCTTATCCCCGGGTTCACCTTGTCGATTTGCGCAAAGAGTTGCAAGAGGGAAACCGCAGCCTGTTCAGCCGGTTGCTCTATGAAAAAATGTCAGAACGATTTGCCCGCAAAGAGCAGGTCATCCTCTTTCAGCACCGGCGAGGGTTTGCCCATTTTGTGATGTGTCGCTCTTGCGGGATGGTGATCACCTGTCCTCACTGCGATATCACGTTGACCTACCACCGTGTAGGGAACCACCTGCGCTGTCATTATTGTGGATTTACAACCTTGGAACCGTCCACTTGCCCGGCATGCGGCAGTCGGCACATCCGCCATTTGGGGGTCGGTACCCAGCGGGTGGAGGAAGAGCTGCATCGCCTCTTCCCCGAGGTGCGCGTGTTGCGAATGGACGCGGATACGACCGCGCAAAAGGGGGCTCACGAGCTCCTCCTGGATCGTTTTCAAAAGCACGAGGCAGATGTGCTGCTTGGAACGCAGATGATTGCCAAAGGGTTGGACTTTCCCGATGTGACGCTGGTCGGTGTGATTCTGGCCGATTCGCTGCTCTATCTGCCGGACTTTCGGGCCGGCGAACGGACGTTTCAACTGTTGACCCAAGTGAGCGGCCGCGCCGGACGTCACGAACGGCCGGGAGAAGTGGTGATACAGAGCTTCAATCCGGAACATGAAAGCATTCAATCGGCCGCAAGGCATGACTATCAACGCTTTTTTGAGCGGGAAATGTCGCTTCGCAGGCAGTCTGGCTATCCGCCGTATTGCCGCCTGGTTCAGCTGGTCTTTATGCATGAAACAGCTGCTGTCGCCTTGTCTTGGGCGACGCAGCTGACCCACTGGCTCAACAGCAAGCTGAAGGCGGATGCCCACATCCTGGGTCCGGTCGCAGCGCCGATTGCCAAATTAAAAAATAGATATCGGTTTCAGAGCATGATAAAATATACCAATGAACCGATTATCCGTGCGATCTTGCAAGAGGCAGTGGCAGAGTGGGAGCCACGGTTGAAGAAGGAACAGGTCAGTTGGCATATTGATATGGAACCGCGTATGCTGAGTTAAGGCAGATAAATGGAAGTTAGGGTGAGAAAAGGATGAAAGGAAGGAACACATGGCTGTACGGATCATTGTGAAGGAGCCGGATCCGATTTTGCGTCAAATCAGTAAAGAGGTGCATCAAATCACGCCGAACATCCACAAGCTGCTGGATGATATGGCGGAGACGATGTACGATGCAGGGGGCGTGGGGCTGGCTGCGGTACAGGTCGGTGTGTTGAAGCGCGTGGTGGTCATTGATGTGGGGGAGGGATTGATTGAGCTGATCAACCCAGTGATCACGGATCGCGAAGGCGAACAAGTCGGACCTGAAGGTTGCCTCAGCATACCCGGCCTCGTCGGTGAGGTGAAACGTGCCATGCGGTGTACCGTTCAGGCGTTAAACCGCCATGGCGAAACAGTCGTGATCACAGGCGAGGGGTTTCTGGCGCGTGCCCTGCAACATGAGATTGACCACCTCAACGGCATTTTATTTACGGATCTGACCTCTGTTTTCCACGAGCCCGAAAAGGAGTCGGATTGATGTCGGTACGTATTTTGTTTATGGGAACACCGGACTTTGCGGTACCTGTTCTCGAGGCGCTGGTGCATTCTCCCTATGAGGTGGTCGGGGTTGTCACGCAGCCGGATAGGCCGAAAGGCCGCAAGCAGGTGTTGACCCCACCCCCGGTGAAACAAGTGGCAGAACGTTATGGCTTGCCCGTTTTGCAGCCCCAAAGAATCAGGCGGGAGGAAGACTTCCAGCCAATCCTCGCGTTACAGCCGGATCTGATTGTTACAGCGGCTTACGGGCAATTGCTGCCTCCTCCCATATTACATGCGCCGCGCTATGGATGCATCAATGTTCACGCCTCGCTATTGCCCAAATACCGGGGTGGTGCTCCCATTCACTGGGCTATTATCAATGGTGAACGGGAAACGGGGATCACGATCATGTACATGGTTGAAGAGCTGGACGCTGGAGACATGATCGCCCAGCGCGCGATGCCGATTCATCCGCAGGATACCGTGGGTTCTTTGCATGACCGGCTCAAGGAGCTGGGGGCTCGTCTTTTGCTTGAAACGTTGCCCGAGCTGCTCGCAGGAAAGATTCGACCGATCGCGCAAGATGACAGCAGCGCGACGTATGCGCCGAACATACGGCGTGAAGATGAGCGCATCGATTGGCGTCGCACCGCCGAAGAGGTGTACAACCGCATTCGCGGTTTAAATCCATGGCCCGTGGCTTATACCACCTACGGAGAGGAAACCTGGAAGATATGGTGGGGGCATCCGGTCCAGCGGGAACATCATATGTCTCCTGGGACCATTCTCGAAGTGTCCCAAGAGGCTGTGATCGTCGCCTGTGGCCAGAATGCGCTCAAACTTTTGGAGATCCAGCCTGCCGGCAAAACCAGGATGAAAGTGGCCGATTATCTCCGCGGTCGTGCAATCCAACCTGGAGAACGTCTTGACAGCGGAGGTCCAGGCGCGTGAAAAAAAGCTCTGTGAGAAAGCCAAAACCAAAGATCCAAAACGCCAGGGCAGCCGCCTTGGCGGTTTTAACATCGGTGGAAGAAGGGGCGTATAGCAACCTGAAGTTGAATCATGTGTTGCGGCAGTCGCGCCTTCCCCGATTGGAAGCGTCTTTGGCCACCGAAATCACCTATGGAACCTTACAGCGTCGGAATACGATAGACTGGATGTTGGCGCCATTTTTGAAGCGAGATTTAAAGCAGCTTGACGCTTGGGTGAGAAACCTGTTACGCATGAGCGTCTATCAGCTGATTTACCTGGATCGGATTCCTGAACATGCTGTCGTGCATGAGTCGGTCGAATTGGCCAAATTATGGGGAAATCCAGGGATTGGCGGATTTGTGAATGGGACATTGCGAAACTTCCTGCGCTTCCCTGAAAAAAGGCAAATCTCTCGCGATATTCCACTCGTTACGCGCCTGTCTTTAGAGCATTCTCACCCGGAATGGCTTATCCGCCGCTGGCTGACACAATATGGTGAGGAAGTGACGGAGGCGATCTGTCGAGAAAATAACCGTCCACCTGCACAATCGATCCGCGTCAATCGAATGAAATCGTCTCGCGACCAGTTGCTTCAGCTGCTTCGCGACAACTGTCCGGGGAAGGTTCAACTCTCGCCCGTAGCGGTCGATGCCATCCGCTATGAAGGAAACGTTCTGCTGGCCCAGACGGATTGGCATGAAGAAGGGCTGTTTACGATACAGGATGAGAGTGCGCAATTGGTGACGGAAATCTTGGACCCGCAGCCGGGGATGAGAGTTTTGGATGCCTGTGCGGCACCGGGGGGCAAGACCACTCACCTGGCAGAATGGATGGGCGATCAGGGTCAGGTTGTGGCATGGGATGTATATGACCATAAAGTGAAGTTGGTTCAGCAGGCAGCCAGACGACTGGGTTTGTCTGCCATTGAGGTGAGAAGGTATGATGCCCGTCTTGGCGCTCAATCTGGTGAAGATCTCTTTGATGCGGTTTTGCTGGATGCCCCCTGCAGCGGTCTTGGCGTCATCCGGCGCAGGCCTGACCTCAAGTGGTCCCGTCAGGAACATGACATTCCACAGCTGGTGCGACTGCAACGACAATTGTTGACGGGCGTCGCACCTCTGATTCGGCCAGGCGGCCTGTTGGTTTACAGCACCTGCACCATTGAGAGAGCCGAAAATGAGGAAAATGTGGCCTGGTTTCTCGCCACCCATTGCCAGTTTGAAATGGATCAGGAATGTTCCCATCCGCTATGCGACAATGGTCAGGTTCAAATTCTTCCGCATCAATTTCACAGTGACGGTTTTTTCATTGCACGGCTGAGAAAGAAAGCGTAGAAGGTTGGCCGTTTTAATCATATAGATTTGGATATAGGCACACGAGTCAGCTGCCGCCATAGAGGGGGATTGGAATGCGTGGTGCGTGGAGAACGGACGCGGGTAAAGTTCGCGAAGTCAACGAGGATGCCGTTTACTATGATGAGCGCGCGGGTGGAATGATTCTGGCCATGGTGGCGGATGGCATGGGCGGGCATCAGGCGGGCGATATTGCCAGCCGCACCGCCATTGATGTCATCCAACGCGAGCTTCGTGAAGTGACTTCCCAAACCATGGCCGAAGAGGCTCGAAATCGCCTCGAAGCAGCCATCCTCAAAGCCAATCATGTCATCTACCAGCAGGCCCAAGAGGATCCGCGACTGTGCGGCATGGGGACAACCATCGTCGTCGCCCTGATCTCCGCGGATTGGGGATGGATTGCCCACATTGGAGACAGTCGCGCTTATGCTTGGGATTCATCCCGCCTGCTGCCGATTACCGCCGATCACTCATTGGTCAATGAACTTGTCAAAAGTGGACAGATTCGCGCCGATGAAGCGATTCATCATCCGCAGCGGAACATTCTTGTCCGCGCTTTGGGAACCGACTTAACAGTGGAAGTGGAGTTTAACCGCTATCATCCTCAACCGGGCGATTTACTGCTGTTGTGCAGTGACGGCCTGACCACGATGCTGAGTGATGAACAAATCAGCCAGATTCTGCGGAGCGACGGTATGCTGCAGGATAAGGCAGATCAGCTTCTTCATCAAGCCTTAGAGCAGGGGGGCGAAGACAACATTTCGCTCATCCTGTTTACTCCTCCCTCAACGTCTCAAGATAGCCGAGCGGTTGATGGTTAGTTGGGGGTGGGAACATGAGTGGGAACATGATCGGAAAAGTCTTAAACCAAAGATACCAGGTGATCAAACGGCTGGGCAGCGGAGGAATGGCTACCGTATATCAGGGACTTGATCTGAAGGAGTTGCGGTTTGTTTCGCTCAAAGTCCTCAAGGAGCAGTTTGTCCACGATGAGGCCTTCACCCGTCGTTTCCAGCGGGAAGCGGAGGCCGTTTCGCGGTTGTCCCACCCAAACATTGTGCATTTTTATGGCGTGGGGAAAGATCATGGCATCCCGTACATCGTCATGGAGTATGTGGAAGGTGAGACGCTAAAGGAAAAAATCGCTCGCGAGGCTCCTCTTCCTGTGGATGAGGCGGTTCGCATCGCCATGGATATTTGTGACGCGCTGGAATACGCGCATCAGCAACAGATTGTCCATCGCGATATCAAGCCGCACAACGTTCTCATTTCTGCGGAAGGAACGGTCAAAGTATCTGACTTTGGCATTGCCCAAGCATCCAGTGAGGCGACGATTACGCATGGAACGGTGCTCGGTAGTGTCCATTACTGTTCACCGGAACAGGCCAAGGGCGCTGTTGTCAGTGGGCAATCTGACCTGTATTCACTTGGCGTGGTTTTGTATGAGATGCTGACCGGCGAATTGCCCTTTTCCGGCGACACGCCAGTGACGGTTGCACTGAAGCATTTACAAGAACCGTATCCCCCAGCCTATGAAAAGAATCGCTTCATTCCACAAAGTTTGGAAAATGTGCTGGCTCGCGCGCTGGCGAAAGACCCTCGGCAAAGGTATCAGTCAGCCGCGCAAATGCGTGCCGATTTGACGATCGCTCTTCAACCAGGGGGTGTGATTGGGTCGCCGCTGCTGGAGCATCAAGATGACGATGATCAAGCGACACGTCTGCTCACACCTCTTTCAGCCACCAGACATTCGCCAGATGCGGATGGCGATCAACCAGCTGTGGAGTCTGAGGTAAAGGGTGCTTCAAAACGCCGCTTTGGCAGGCGGATGACCCTTTTCTTGGCTGTTTTGATGATGATTCTGATAGTTACGGGATGGGTTGCGTTGGACCAGTTGCAAGCGAAATGGAACGTGCCAGAAGTGGTCACCCCGAATGTGGTCGGTTTGCCAGAGGAAGAGGCAGTTCATTTATTGACGGCAGCTGGTCTTGAGGTGGAGCGTTTTGACGTGGAAAATGAAGAGATCCCCCCACAGCATGTCGTGAGACAGGATCCGCCGGGGAATTTGAACGTCAAAGTCAATCGAACGGTTCGCATTTGGGTCAGTACGGGTCCGGCATCGGTGACGCTTCCTTCGTTTGAGGGACGTACGCGGCAAGAGGCAGTGGCAGAACTGGAAAACCTCGGACTTTTATATCGTTTCGAGGAAGAATTCAGCCATCGCGTGCCAAAAGGAAAGATTATTCGTCATGATCCACCTGCCCAAACCACGGTCATCCCAGGACAGACGACCGTCCGGCTGGTCATCAGCGCAGGCCCAGAGATGTTGACCATGATCGATTTGCGTGGCCTGACTCTAAAAGAAGCAGAGACGCGATTGCTCGAGAAAGAGCTCAATCTTGGCCGGGTCTACACCCAGCCGAGCGATGAAAAACAAGGCACCGTGTTGCGGCAATTTCCTTATGAAGCGGGCGAACCGGTCCCGATTGGTTCTTCGGTGGATCTCTGGGTGAGCAGCGGACCCTTAGATGACCAAGAGAGCGGTGACGATGGATGATTGAGCATGATGATGTGCGGTTCGGTGCTTTATCCGTCTGGGATTTGGAAGCAATCGGAAAAAGACGGATAGGGGAAAGTGAATGACTGGGGGAATACCATGGAATTGGAGGGGCGGATTGTCAAGATCATCAGCAGTTTTTGTTATGTGCATACCTCCGACGGCCTTATTCCATGTAAGGCGCGTGGGGTGTTTAAGAAAAAGGCGCTTTCACCCCTTGTGGGTGATCGGGTTCGTGTGTCGTGGGATGGCAGTGAATACGGCGTCATTCAAACCATTTACCCGCGTCACAACCAATTGTTTCGTCCGCCAGTGGCCAATATGGATCAGGTTTGTCTCGTCTTTTCCGTCGCTGAACCTTCCCTGAGCCTGCTTTTATTGGATCGCTTTCTCGTGCATGTGGAGGCGCGCCAGCTTCCGCTGTTGATCTGTTTTTCAAAGATGGATCTGTTAGACATGCAGGAAAGCGAAGCGATTGAGCAGTTTCAGCAAACGTGCGAGGTGTACACAAACATCGGTTATCCGGTGATTCCTGTCAGTGTGCGGACGGAAGAGGGATTGAACCAGTTGGCAGAGCAATTAAAAGGAAAAACCACCGTTTTGGCGGGACAATCGGGCGTGGGAAAATCCTCCTTGTTGAATGCGTTGATTCCTGACAGTAACATGGCGACGGCGGAGATCAGCAAAAAATTGGGGAGAGGGCGGCATACCACGCGCCATGTTGAACTCCTGTCTCTTTCTCAAGGTGGGTACTTGGTCGACACACCCGGATTTAGTCAGTTGGATTTCCAAGGAATCACTTCCAATGAACTGGCAGATACTTTCCCTGAGTTTGCCGCTTTTGCCGAGCATTGCCGCTTTCGCAGCTGTCTTCACTGGAAAGAGCCTGATTGCGGGGTTCGTAAGGCGGTCGAGGAAGGGGCCATTGCCGCTTCCCGTTATGAACACTATCTGGTTTTTTTACAGGATCGATTGACGGAGGAGAAGCATAAAAAACAGTAAAAAGGGGCACGGAGAATGGGTCAGCTGATACTGGATGATGTTCTGGCGGCATCATTTGTCGATGGCTCGCAACTGGAGCGGCTTCAGCCGCATGTTTCGATCGTCCATCAGACGCTTCACCATCGGCAAGAGCCAGGTCTCGGGTGGGTGGATTATCCCCTGCACGTTCAAAACTCAGAGATGTTGCGGATTTTAGAGACAGCACAAGGGGTTCGTGAGCGGGCCGACGTTTTTTTAGTAATTGGCATCGGCGGCTCTTATATCGGTGCGCGTGCGGCCATCGAGATGCTGCCGGCGGAAGGTCCAGACATCCTTTTTTCGGGATACCAGCTCAGTTCTATGCATCTCCTTCAGGTTATGCGCTTATTGGAGGGAAAAAATGTCTATATCAACGTCATTTCCAAGTCTGGTTCGACATTGGAATCCTCGCTCATTTTCAGGATTATCTGGAAGCACTTGGTAGAGTGGTATGGAGCGGCCGAGGCGGTCAAACGTGTACTAGTCACAACTGGTTCTGCCGGGCCCTTGCGCCAGCTGGCAGAGCGGGAAGGGTTTGCCATTTTCACCGTGCCAGAGGAGATTGGTGGACGCTACTCTGTGCTCACTGCAGTTGGCATGTTGCCAATGGCAGTAGCCGGTATTGACATCAAAGCTGTGTTGCAGGGGGCAAGAGATGCCCTCCTGCGCTTTCAGGACCCTGATTTATCCGTCAATCCGGCCTATCGTTATGCGGCGTATCGCAACTTGCTGTATCGTCAGGGAAAATGCATCGAATTGTTGGTTACCTATGAGCCAAGTCTACATTCCTTCTCCGAATGGTGGAAACAGCTGTTTAGCGAGAGCGAAGGAAAGAACGGACAAGGGATTTTTCCGACGGCGGCGCAGTTTACGACCGATCTTCATTCCTTGGGTCAATACATTCAACAAGGCCGGCGTCATTTGTTTGAAACGATCATTGATATTCTCAATCCGCCGAAGCCCGTAAAGATACCGCGGGCGAACGGATTTGCTGACGGACTGGATTTTCTGGCGGACCAGACGTTGGATTGGGTGAATCGCAAAGCGCTGGAAGCCACCCGGCTTGCTCACGTTGACGGAGGGGTGCCGAATTTTGTTGTGCGGCTTCCGGAGCTGAACGCCTATTGGTTCGGGCAGTTGATCTATTTTTTTCAGAAAGCCTGCGCCATGAGCGGTTATTTAGCAGGTGTCAACCCCTTTGATCAACCTGGCGTGGAAGCGTACAAGCGCTATTTGTCAGCGATACTGGGTCGCCCGGGATATGATCACCTCCGAAAAGAACTTGAACAGCGTCTACAGGGAAATGCGTCAAAGGAAACGTGAGGAATGAAGATGGTTACGTGGCACGCGATTGGCGTGGATGTGGGAGGAAGCTTTATCAAGGTTGGTCTTGTGGGGTCTGATGGCCGATTGCTCCATAAGCTGATCCGCCCCATTGAAAAGGAAAAGGGATTCCAGCATTTTCTCTCACTTTTAGAAAATATGGTGCTGCAACTTTTACACGAGACAAAACAGTCCTCCCGGCAGATCAAAGGATTGGGGATCGGCTTGCCTGCTTTTTTGGATCGTGAAAAAGGACTGATCCATCAAGCGATCAACCTTGGATGGCAAAACATTGACGTCAAAGAGGAATTGGAACACCGCTTCCCCTGGCCTGTTCAGATGGACAACGACGCGAATCTGGCCGCCCTGGCTGAAAGCTGGCGCGGGCACGGTCAGGGAAAGAATCCGCTTCTTTGTCTGACCATCGGTACCGGCGTTGGCGGCGGAGTGGTGATCGATGGCCAACTTTTTCACGGTTTTACCAACATGGCTGGTGAGATCGGCCATTTGCCGGTCTCGTCACGCATGTGGACCTGCCATTGCGGGAAAAAAGGGTGCCTAGAGACGGTTAGTTCGGGAACGGGGTTGCTTCGTTTGGCTCAGGACGGCCTGCAGGCGGGATTGGCCAGCAGCTTGCAGAAGGAGAGACTGACCATCCAGGGACTGTTTCACGCGCAGAAGCAGGGTGACTTGCTTGCCAGTAGGGTGTTGGAAGAGGCAGGTGAGGCGCTCGCAGAAGCGTTGGTCATTGTCAGTCTAGTTCTCAATCCGGAACGGATTTTGTTGGGAGGCGGAGTGATCCATGCGGCGGGGGATTGGCACTGGCAAATTCATCAAAAGGTACAGGCGAAGGGGTTGCCGCGGGCAGTAGCCGGCGTTGACGTGTTGCCAGCTTTGTTGGGGAATGATGCCGGGATGATTGGCGCGGCGGCACTTTTTTTAACACGAGGAGGAGGCTTAGAATGAAAATTGCGCCATCCATACTTTCAGCAGATTTTGCCAACCTGGCGGCGGAATTGCGTTCGGTCGAGGCGGCCGACTGGATACATATTGATGTCATGGATGGGCATTTTGTGCCCAATATCACGATGGGGCCGATTGTCCTTCAGGCGATCCGTCCTCTGACGGACAAAATTCTGGATGTTCACCTGATGATTTCTGATCCGGACAAATATATTCCGGTTTTTGCAGAGCATGGCGCCGATCTGATCACAGTGCATCAAGAGTCGACCATCCATTTGCAACGGACGTTGGCACTCATCCGCTCGCTCGGCAAACGCGCCGGTGTGGCCCTCAATCCGGCGACACCGCTAGACGTTCTCGATTATGTGTGGGATGATCTGGACCTCGTCCTGCTGATGACGGTGAATCCCGGGTTTGGTGGACAAGCTTTTTTGCCCGCCGTTCTGCGAAAAATCTCGGCTTTGCGGCAGCTTCTTGATGAGCGGGGCTATTCGCACATCGAGATTCAGGTGGATGGTGGCATTGACGAAGTCACTGCGCCGCAAGTGCGGAATGCAGGCGCGACGGTTGCCGTTTCCGGCTCCTATATTTTTCGTCAGCAGGACCGTACACAGGCGATTCAGAGGTTGCGTATGCTAAAAAAATAGGCACGTTAGCCAAGCTCGGTGAATATACTCATATGGAACGTACCTGACGTGGTGCCCATATGGGGGTGTCGAGGGATGACCACGATTCGTCATATGCGCTTGGCGATCCGCCGCCATTCAAATTGGCTGTCATGGCTGCTAATCGTGATTGGATTTATCCTTGTCCTTTTATCAGTTCCCGAATGGGTGTGGATTACGATTATCGGTCTCGGTTTGATTTTTATCGGGATTACCCTAAAAAGGCGGAAGTAATACCGTTTGAAAAAAAGGGGGGAGGGCGGATGCGATTTTATGCGATCAAATTGCCGCGGTTTCTCAGCGGGATGGTTAAAGTGGTGGCCAAGTTGTTCAGCAGGCAACGTTAACAAATTATGATAAAAAGCACCTGGGGAGGGTGCTTTTTTTATACGCGCTTCACTTTTCCGGATTTTAGAGCTTTGGCGCTCACGTAGACACGTTTTGGCTTTCCATCCACAAGAATGCGTACTTTTTGGACATTGACGCCCCATTGCCGTTTGGATTTCCGGTTGGAGTGGCTGACTTTGTTTCCCCGGCCCGGTGACTTTCCAGTGATGTAACATTTGCGAGCCATGCTGCCCACCTCCTTGCTCGTACTAACCTCGTTGACCATGCAATTATACTATAACACGTTGTCACATACAAGAATCTTTCGTATCCACACTTATTATACCGGGTGGCGTGCAGACGGATGGAGGCGTGCCAAAGAACGAATTGAACGGAGGACGTTGTGTAAAAGGTTGCGGGCATCACGGGGGCTATTTTATGATCAATTTCAAGAACAAAGGATCGGGGGGAGAGCAATGAAAAGACCGGGGACAAAACATCACGGGTTGTCTCTCGACTCTCCTGTCACCGTCTTGAAAGGAATGGGGCCTCATAAGGTAAAGGCCATGGAACGGCTGGGGATTCGGACGCTGGAAGACTTGCTCTACCATTTTCCATTCCGATATAACTGGCGTGAGGTGCAGCGCATTCACCACGCGCCGCATGGCGAGAGCGTGACTTTTCGCGGGCAGATCTGCGGGCATCCGCTGAGCCGTTGGTACGGCCATAAAAAGTCGCGGCATGCGGTGACCTGTATGGTGGATGATGTGCCGATCCAGTTGATCTGGTTTAACCGGAATTATTTTTTGGACAAGCTTCGGCCCGGGGTATGTGTACAGGTGACGGGAAAATGGGATGCGCATCGGTTGCAGTTGACCGTGGAAGAGCTGGTTTTTCCAGATGAGTTTCGTGATCTACAGCCTGACACGCCGTATCAACCGGTGTATGCCACCGTCTCGCCGCTGACCAGCAAGGCGTTGCAAAAAATGATTTGGCAACTCCTGTTGGCCATGAAAGGGAAGATTGATGAGGTGCTGCCGCCCGAGATTTTAACGAAGTATCGGTTGCTTTCGCGCGAGGATGCTATTCAGGCCATCCATTTTCCTGAAAACAAGGAGGCGCTCCGTCAGGCCCGTCGAAGGTTGGCATACGAAGAGGCGTTGCTCTATCAATTGGGATTGCAGCTGCGGCGGAAACAGCTAAACGACTCCGTTCATCGTCCGCCTCGCCAAGTCCCCCACGCGGCGGTGGAACAGTTCATTCAAAAGCTTCCCTTTACGTTGACCGATGATCAGCGAAAAGCTGTAGATGCCATCCTGGCCGATTTTAAACGGCCGCAGCCGATGAACCGCCTCTTGTTGGGAGATGTCGGTTCGGGAAAAACGGTGGTTGCAGCCACTGCCATGCTGGCGATGATTAAGGCTGGATACCAGTGCGCGCTGATGGCGCCCACGGAGATCTTGGCTGAACAGCACAGTAAGACGTTGCAAGAACTTTATCGAGAAGTGAATGTCAGTGTCGGCGTATTGACGGGCAGCACCGCTTCACGTCAGCGACAGGAGCTGTTAGCGCAATTGCGGATGGGCTTGCTGGATGTCCTCGTGGGAACACACACGCTGCTTCAGGAAGAAATTCAGTTTCGTCAACTGGGATTGGTGGTGACAGATGAACAACACCGTTTTGGCGTCAAACAGCGGGAAACCTTGCGCCAAAAAGGAGTTTATCCGGATGCGCTGTTTATGACGGCGACTCCGATTCCACGTACGCTTGCCATTACGATGTATGGGGATATGGATTTGTCGATCATCCGCCAGTTGCCTGCTGGCCGTGTCCCGATCCGAACCCAGTGGGTTCGGCCGAAGCAATTTCCGCGAGTGGTCGCCTGGATTCAGCGGCAGGTGGATGAAGGTTTTCAGGCTTATGTGATTTGTCCGCTCATCGAAGAATCAGAAAAAATCGATGTTCAAAATGCGGTTGATTTGCACGCCCAATTGACCGAACAGCTGAAAGCCCGCGTTGGCCTGATGCATGGACGGATGCCGGCAAGGGAGAAGGAACAGGTCATGGAAGCCTTCTACCGCGGAGAGGTCGATGTATTGGTTTCCACTTCCGTGGTGGAGGTCGGGGTCAATGTGCCGCGGGCCACCGTGATGGTGATTTACGACGCGGAACGGTTTGGACTTGCCCAACTCCACCAGCTTCGCGGCAGGGTAGGGCGAGGGTCGGCACAAGCATACTGTTTTCTGGTTGCCGATCCGAAATCGGACATCGGAAAAGAAAGAATGAAGACAGTGGTGCAAATGCAAGATGGTTTTGCGATTGCTGAACAAGACTTGCGCTTGCGGGGACCGGGCGATGTGCTGGGTGTCCGGCAGAGTGGGGAGGTCGAATTTCGGCTTGTCGATCTCGTCCACGATCAGACGATGATCGAGTATGCCAGACGCGACGCACGTTGGCTTGCTGATGAAAGGTCAGACTTGCTGCAGGGGCAGACTTCCCCCCTTTGCCGGCAATTGTTGCAACGGGGATATGGGGAAGCGAAGCCTTTTGATTAATTTTCCCTGGCGTGTATATTTTTCTCCGGACTGGACATCATGATCCTAGCGACGCCAATTTGGCGTACGCAACAACCGCGGAGAAGGCTTACGTTTCCCCATAAGCTCTTCCTCCGGTTTCTCCTCTCCCATTTCGCCACCTGTATGACGGTACAGGTGGCATTTTTTCTATATTTCTTTTGATCTGATTCTATCTTTTTCGCCCATTTTTTGCTAAAATAAAGAAAGATTTCCGGTTCCTGACTGAGCGAAGGCGACGGGTAGGTGAAAGGGATGCGCGTCATTGCTGGGGAACTCCGGGGACGAATCTTAAAATCGGTTCCAGGACGACAAGTTCGCCCAACGTCAGATAAGGTAAAGGGAGCCTTGTTTAATATGATTGGCCCGTTTTTTAAAGGAGGGAGAGGGCTCGACTTATTTGCAGGGACAGGAGCACTGGGGATCGAGGCGCTGAGTCGAGGTCTTGATCACGTTGTTTTTGTTGACCATAGCCGTCATTCGATTCGTGTGATTCAGGACAACCTTCACACGCTGGGGCTGGAAGGGAAATCTGAGGTGTATCAGATGGGGGCAGAGAATGCGTTGACGTTTCTGGCCGAGAAAAATCGACAGTTTGATTTCGTCTTTCTGGATCCCCCATATATGCAGGAATCGGCTCCCCTCACCTGGTTGACAGAAATCAGACAGGGGCAGGTTTTGGCGGAGGCTGCAAAGGTGGTCCTGGAACATGATGCCAGGGTCAGCGTCCCGGATCAGATGGGAATGCTGCGCAAGGTCAAGGAGCGGCGGTACGGGAATACGGCGCTCACCATTTTTAAACATACATAGCCGACGTTCGAATGCCTTTTTCGGGATCATTCATGTTTAAAAGGAGAGATGAAATAAGGAGAGATGGCGATGAAAGTGGCGGTTTATCCAGGCAGTTTTGATCCGGTCACCTATGGTCACCTGGACATCATTCAACGGGGCGCGAAAGTGTTCGATCAAGTGGTTGTGGCAGTGTTGAACAATCAAAACAAGACGCCGCTTTTTTCCGTAGATGAACGCGTCTCCCTACTCAAGGAAGTGACACGGGAGATTCCTAATCTCGTTGTGGACCACTTTTCTGGCTTGCTGGTGGACTTTGTCAAACAAAAAAATGCGACTGTGATCATCAGAGGCTTGCGAGCCGTGTCAGATTTTGAATACGAACTGCAAAACGCGTCGATGAACCGGGAATTGAACAATGAGATTGAAACCTTTTTCATGATGACTAAAAGCAAATATTCGTTTTTGAGCTCCAGCATCGTCAAAGAGATTGCCAAATACGGCGCTTCGGTTTCGGATTTTGTGCCGCCTGTGGTTGAACAGGCGATGCGCGAAAAATTTCACGTGCGATGACGAAGACATATCAGAACCGCATATATTCCCAAGTCAAATGTATGTCAGGGCAAACCATGTGAAAACATGGGACGCAAAGCTACGGGTCTAAAAGGCAAGGGAAAAAATGTGCCTCATGATCGCCGGGCTGCAAGTATCGCACCGCCCGTGACGTGGCGGTTTTTTTATTGAACAAAGGAAGAACGTGAAGGGAGTTGTGAACAGTGAAAAAGATTTTCAATACATTACAAACATTTTTTTCCTCCGCTTTTTCATTTTTGTCTCGGTGGACGTCAAAACTTCGGTTTATCTCAAATCTGAAGGTACTGTATAAACTGTATGCCTCTTACGGGCTGATTCTTTTGATCCTCCTATTGGTCGGCGGTACCGGTTTGGTTGCTTTTAAGCAACTCACGGCGGCTACCAAGGAGATTTACGAAGAGCGACTGCTTGCCGTCTCAGAAATGACTCAGCTGTCCGCGCAGTTTGAGAGGCTAAATTCGTCCGTGGCAGGGGCGTTGATGGCCAACCGACAAGTGACTGAGGGGCAAATCGATACGATCAATCAGTTGTTGAGTGAGATCCAGGGGAAGGTTGACAAAATCGGCAATCAATATGAACAGTATCAAATTCTGGAACAAGACATGAAAACCTTTCAGATCATCTGGAGCGGTTACGTCACCGAACTGGAGAAGATTATCGACTTGCTGACCAAGGCCGACGAAGCAGTCGGTCGAACCACCGGCATTAATCTTGCTATCAGCAGCTATAATCAACAGATGACCACCAAAATCATGGGTTTGAACAAGTTTTTGGATGAGTGGGTGGGTCATGAGAATCAGCTGGCGCAGGCTAGTTATGACTATGCCCTTCAGGTTGAAAGGTCAGTGGCATTTTTGCAATACACGCTGATTATTCTGGCCGTGGCGGTAGCGGGATTGGTCGGATGGGTGGTCGCGCAATCGATCGTCCGGCCTTTGAAGGCGGTGGTTCAGGCAGCAGATGCGATGGCCCAGGGTCGATTGAACCAACGTGTCGAACTCAACCAGAAAGATGAACTGGGGATGCTTGCGTCCGCGTTTAATCAAATGGCCGGACAGATCCATGCCTTGCTGTCCAGATTGGAGCAGACGGTGGTCCAACTGCGGGAATATACGAGCCAATTAGAGGAAAGCTCTTCGGCAACCCTGCAGGCAACCGAACTGATTGCAGCCAGTTCGATCGACATTTCCAAGTCATCGGATGAACAAATGGCGCAGGCAAAGACAATGTCCCAGACGGTCGACGAAATGGCGCGCGGCTTGGAGCACATTGTTGAGAACGTCGAAGAGGTGCTTCGCTATTCCAGTGAAACGACCCATGATGTCACAAAAGGCAAGGAAAGTGTGGAGCAGGCGGTTTCCGAGATGAAAGCGATTGGCGACAGTTCGCAAGAGACGGTTCAGTTGATGGCCAACCTGGAGTCCTATTCGCGGAATATTTCAAAGATCACCGAAATGATTCAGAATGTGGCCAGTCAGACAAATCTATTGTCCCTCAATGCGGCCATTGAAGCGGCTCGGGTCGGCGAGGCGGGGCGAGGGTTTGCCGTGGTGGCTCAGGAAATCCGCAAACTATCCGATGAAGCCAGTGCCGCAGCCAAGGAGATTGACCAGCAGCTGCAGCAGATTCAGCATGAGATCAGCCGTGCGGCGGCGCAGATCGAGAGCAATGAGAAGCAGGTGCTGAAGGGGATGGATACGATTCATGAAGTGGAACGCGTCTTTAACAAGATTCAGGAGGCGATGAATCTTCTCTCTGGACGCATCGAGGAGGTATCCGGAACGATTGAAGAAATGGCTGCCGGCAGTGAAGAAATCAGCAGCGGCATGAACCAGCTGACGGAAAACATCGAAACTCACTTGCGCGCAGTCAAGGAAACTTCCAACAGTGTGGAGACGCAAACCGCTTCCATGCAGCAGGTGGGTGCTGTCAGCCATTCCCTGCAAGACGTGGCCAAGGAACTGAATGAGCAATTGAAGGCCTTTCAGCTGTAACACAATCCGGCGTCATCTCACGATTTTATGTGGCGATACCAATGCAGGATACAGGCGCAGCATCCCATAATCAGTAAACCGAAAAAAAACAGTCCATTCAGTCCGATCAGATAAATCCACCATTGTTCCCAGCCGCTTTGCGGCGTGAGATGCAAAAAGGCAGGGATGCTCAGGACCCTGGATACTTGTTTTTCCAGGGGCTCCCAGAGCACCAGCGTCAGCAGAAAGGCGAGAATGCTATGAAGGATGCGAGCAATCAGGTAGGGTAGATAGCGGATATCTGTTTGACTCAGCAGGCTGGCTACCTGGGCGTGAATCGATAGGCCGCTCCAAGCGATGATCGCGTTGCAGACAGCAAGTTGATAGAGAAGTGGCACGTGGGATGGTATGGCGCTGATGAATTGCGTTCCCAGCGTGATTTCCAGCAGCCCGGGTACGATGCCTTGTCCCAGAATGCCAGGCAATCCGAAGAAATGAAGCAAGCCGGCCAACCGGGAGGCAAGCCAGTCGGTCAGTTGAATGATCGTTAACATGGCGATCATGACAGAAAAAAAGACCAAGAATCCGCCGATCATCAGACAGGTGCTGACTGATGTGACCACCGCGTCTGACAGCAATTGCCCGAGGGCACGACCATCCCTGATGCGGGCACGGTGCATGGCGCGCAATGCCCGCACAAGAATAAATCCTTTTCCTGCTTCGATGACTGGAGAGGATGGTCCGTCCGGTTCATGGAAGCGCATCAGAATGCCGACCATGAAGTTGGACAGATAGTGAATGCACGCCAATATGATTCCAACCTTCGCGTTCTGGAAAAAACCGACAGCTACCGTTCCAAACATAAAAAGCGGCCCAGCCGTGCTCGTAAATGAAACCAGGCGCTCGCCTTCCGTACGTGAAATCAGTCCTTGTTCTCTCAGCCGCGATGTCAATTTGGCACCAATCGGATTTCCTGATGTCAGGCCGACGGCCATGACGAAGGATCCGCTTCCGGGAACGCGGAACAGGGGACGCATCATGGGCTCAAGCAATACGCCGAGAAAATGAACCACGCCAAAGCCGATCAACAATTCGGAGATGATGAAAAACGGCAGCTGTGCCGGCAGCAAAACCTCCCACCAGATGGACAACCCTTTTAGCGATGCCTTAAAGGCCTCTTCTGGGTAAATGATGACGGCGGCGACGAGAAACATGGCGCATCCGCTGAACAGCAACGTCATGGTATGGCTGCGATTGATTCGCTTTCTCAAGTTTGTTAAACTCATTGTGCCAGTTCACTCCGGGAACATAGTAGTGCGGGCTGTACACAGAAAGGGGACCATAGGGGTCAGTCATCGTCGCTTTCGCAAAGGTCCAAGCTTTTGGATAACACATATCTACGTGTTCATGGCCGTATTTATGCCTGAAGCGGAAAGTTTGCTTAAAGTGCATGGCGTCACGGCTGTTGGGGGGATGGTTTGATGGAACCAAAAGTCGGGTTGGCGCTCGGATCAGGCGGCGCGCGAGGATTTGCGCACATCGGCGTCCTCAAAGCGTTGAAAGAGGCAGCCATTCCGATTCATTGCATCGCGGGCAGCAGCATGGGTTCCCTGGTTGGAACCATCTATGCGGTTCATCAAAATCCGCACTTGATGGAGAAAGTGGCCACCTACCTCAAGCCGAAACACTGGATTGATTTTACCGTGCCGAAGATGGGCTTGATAGCCGGAGAAAAAATCAGTGAATTGATCCGTATACTCACGCATGGCAAGCGGTTGGAAGAGTTGTCCATCCCCGTGGCCGTTGTGGCCACTGATCTGGAGACAGGAAAAGAAGTGATTTTTACCCAAGGTCCGATTGACAAGGCGGTGCGTGCCAGCATTGCCATTCCGGGCATCTTCCATCCGGTTGTGGAAGATGGGCGTGTCCTGGTGGATGGCGGTGTTGTCACGCGCGTTCCGATTACGACGCTCAAGGAGTTGGGCGCTGATCTGATCATCGCCGTGGATGTGGTTGCGGAATTGCCGAAAATAGAGATAAAGTCCCTCTTCGATGTGATTTCGCAGACCATCGACGTGATGGAACGACAGTTGTACAAAACCCAAACGGGCCATGCAGACATGTTCATCCAACCGAAGGTGGGTCATATCAGCTCGACCGATTACAGAAAGGCAGCCGAATGTATTGCTGCTGGTGAGCAGGCGGCAAGAGAAAAGATCGAGGAGCTTCGCCGACTGCTTCAGTCTTGGCCTGACAAGCCATGCGAATGAAGTGGATGCTTCATGCGAGAATTGACAAACCATTGTTCGATGGTATAATGAACCTGTTGAGCTAAGGTGGGTGAAGTCATGCGCATTCCACTGCACGATCTCTCCCAGGCGCCGAACCCGAAGATCAAGATACAAACCTCTGTGGATTTATCCCATCTGGTCGGGGAGCTGGAACAGTTATTGACTCTGGAGCCGGTGCACGTTGAGGCTGAGGTGGCTCAGCTTGGCGATTTTTTTTACTTGCAAGGCGAGTGCAACACCATCGCGCAGTTGAGCTGTTCACGTTGTCTGAAACCTTATGCAGCCAAATTGCACTTCCCGTTGCAAGAAACGCTGGTTGAGCGAATGTTGACTGACGAGGAACAAGAGGCCGATCTCATTCAGATACGGGACCGCGTAATTGAGTTGACACCGCTCGTTGAATCGGCGCTGATCCTCGCACTACCCTATATTCCTCGCTGTCGTGACGAATGCCGCGGCATTTGCCCACAATGCGGAACTGACCGGAATGAACGCGCCTGTTCCTGTCAGGTAGAGACCATCGACCCTCGATGGAGTAAGTTGGAAGATCTGCTAAACGTGAATGCGAATGAATCCGAGAAGCCCAGGTGAAAAGGAGGTAGGATCATGGCAGTACCTTTTCGAAGGACATCCAAGACGAGAAAAAATAAACGGCGCACACACTTCAAACTGGAAGTCCCCGGGATGATCCAATGCCCGCAGTGCGGCGAATACAAGCTGTCTCACCATGTCTGCAAGCATTGTGGATACTATAAAGGACGAGAAATCATCTCCAAATGACACGAAAAATTACCCCGCGCTTATTGCGATGGGGTAATTCTTTTTATATACTACGTTTAGCACCACGTAATAAATGTTAATAATATTGCAATATTTTTGTTTTGTCGATTTTCATTTGAAGGTGGTGTCAAGAATCTCCCGTCGTGCCAAGGAACAGCGCCAACGCCAAGTATCGGAAATCATTCGGCAAAATCCCTTTGTGACCGACAAGCTGCTGGCCCGCATGCTTGGTGTGAGCGTACAGACCATTCGTCTGGATCGGGCTGCGTTGAAGATCCCTGAGTTACGCGAGCGGATGAAACAGCTGGCCCGCGGCGATGACAAAGTCAGGAGCTTGGCGACGCAAGAAGTGATCGGCCAAATTGTGGACTTGCAATTGGATCAAGGAGGCATCTCTCTCCTGGATGTAAATGAGCAGCATGTGTTTAAAAAGACGAAAATCGCCCGCGGCCACCATATCTTTGCGCAAGCCAACTCGCTCGCGATTGCTGTGATTGATGCAGAGATGGCGCTCACGGCAACGGCCAAGTTGCGCTTTATTCGCCCGGTGAAAATCGGAGAGCGTTTAGTCGCCAAGGCACAAGTCCTGCAATCGAGCGGTTCACGCAGCAAAGTGAGAGTGGAGACCTATTCCGGAGAAGATATGGTTTTTGAAGGCGAATTTTGGGTTTATCGAGCAACCCAGCCGTCATGAGATGAAAGGGGAACGAGGATGCGTCTGGCGATTGATGCAATGGGAGGGGATCATGCTCCGAGAGAGATTGTGCGCGGGGTATTGTTCGCCTTGGAGGAAGGATTGGACATCGAAGTGGTGCTGGTCGGTGATGAAGCACAGATCAGGAAGTATCTCCCCAAGTCTGACCCGCGGCTTCTGATCCGCCATACAGAAACGGTGATCACGGCGGAAGAGGAGCCAGTTCGGGCAATCCGCCGGAAAAAAGATTCCTCTCTCGTCGTGGCTTGCCAGATGGTAAAGCACAAAGAGGTGGATGCCATGATCACCGCCGGCAATACGGGAGCCTTTATGGCCGCTGGTTTGTTGGTCGTCGGAAGAATTCCCGGTGTGGACAGGCCAGCTCTGGCGCCGATTTTGCCGACGGTGGATAATCGCGGCGTGTTGTTGCTGGATGGCGGCGCCAATATGGATGCCAAGCCGGAACATCTGGTGCAATACGCGATGATGGGGGATGTATATGCCCGAGGCACCTTAAATCAGGAACAGGTCCGGATCGGCCTGCTGAACGTGGGCACAGAGGCATCCAAAGGAAATGAACTGACCAAGGTGGTATACGCTGAGTTGCAGAAACTCCCGCTTCATTTTGTCGGAAATGTGGAGGCGCGGGATGTGCCATTTGGGGTTTGTGACGTCATTGTCTGCGACGGGTTTGCAGGGAACATTCTGTTGAAGACGATGGAAGGAACAGGGATGTTGTTTGCCCGCATGTTGCGTGAAATGTTTGGCGCCGGTCCTCTGAGCAAGCTCAGCGCGATATTGATTTGGAAACAGTTGCGGGCACTGCGGAAGAAGATGGATTATACCGAATACGGCGGCGCGCCGCTTCTCGGCGTTGACGGGCTGCTCATAAAAAGCCACGGTTCGTCGGAAGCGCGTGCCATCCAGCAGACTATTCACCAGACGGCAAAAGCAGTCAAGTATGGGGTCATCAAGCGGATCGCCGAAAACATTGGTAAAGGGGAGCAAATGCAATGAATGAACATGTCGGGATTCTCGGAACCGGTTCCTATGTTCCGGAACGAGTGCTGACCAATGCGGATTTGGAAAAAATGGTAGAAACGAGCGATGAATGGATTGTCTCGCGCACCGGGATCCGGGAGCGGCGGATCGCATCTGAAGAACAGGCAGCTTCCGATCTGGCCCTGGAGGCAGCAAAAAAAGCATTGCAAGCCGCTGGTATCCGTGCCGAAGAATTGGATCTGATCATCGTCGGCACGATCACGCCGGATTCGTTTTTTCCTTCGACAGCCAACATCCTCCAAGACAGGCTAGGGGCCGACAAGGCTGCAGCCTTTGATCTCGCCGCAGCTTGTTCCGGTTTTCTGTATAGTGTTGTGACGGCAACGCAGTTTATCCGCTCCGGAGCTTATCGGTATGCCTTGGTCATCGGAGTGGACACTTTGTCGAAGATCACGAACTACGAAGATCGGAACACATGTGTCTTATTTGGCGACGGAGCGGGAGCGGTGGTCATCGGTCCCGTGCCAGAGGGGTATGGCCTTCTTTCATTTGAACTGGGCTCTGAAGGGGCAGGGGGTGAATACTTGCACCTGCCGGCTGGGGGCTCACGGATGCCTGCCAGCTTGGAGACGGTGGCGAAAAAGCTGCACACCATTCACATGAGCGGCCAGGATGTCTTCAAGTTTGCCGTGCGTATCATGCAAACCGCTTCACTCCGGGTCATCGAGAAGGCGGGGCTCCAGCCTTCCGACATTGACTTGCTCATTCCGCATCAGGCCAATTACCGGATTATTGAAGCAGCGATGCGGCGCCTGGAGTTGGATGAAAGCCGTGTCGTGATCAATCTGGATCGTTATGGAAACATGTCTTCCGCGTCGATTCCAGTGGCGCTGGATGAGGCCTTGAAACAAAATCGGATCAAGGATGGGGATCGCTTGGTTTTGGTTGGGTTCGGAGGCGGATTGACGTGGGGGGCGGCGGTTATCAATTGGTATGCAGGATGAGGAGGGATGTGTGATGGGAAAAGTGGCCTGGGTCTTTCCCGGACAGGGTTCCCAATATGTGGGTATGGGTCGGGAGGTGAGCGAGGCTTATCCTGTGGCGAGGGAAGTCTTTCAAGAGGCGGATGGGGTATTGGGCTTTTCGCTGACGCAGTTGTGCATGCATGGGGATGAAGCAGAGCTGCGCAAAACGGAAAATACCCAGCCCGCCATACTGACCACCAGTATTGCCCTGTTGCGCGTGCTAAAAAAGCGGGAAATTCCCGTCAATTTTGTGGCCGGACACAGTCTTGGTGAGTATTCCGCCCTCGTGGCGGCAGGCGCTCTCCCGTTTGCAGAGGCGGTCAGGCTGGTGAGGATCAGAGGGAAGTTGATGGAAGAAGCGGTGCCAGCCGGCAAGGGGGCGATGGCTGCCATTCTTGGCATGGAGCAGTCTGATTTGGCGAAGATTTGTGAAGAGGTTTCCGCGGCCGGCCAACTTGTCGATTTGGCGAACCTGAATTGCCCAGGACAGATCGTCATCTCCGGCACTCGGGAAGGCGTGGAGGAAGCCTGCAAGCGGGCGAAGGAAACAGGGGCCAGACGGGCGATGATGCTGGAGGTCAGCGGTCCGTTCCACTCGCGACTGATGCAGCCGGCAGCTGAGATGTTCCAGCGGTGGCTGAATGAAGCGACGTTTTCCGTTGCGAAGGTGCCGTTGGTGGCCAATGTGACCGCGCTGCCGGTACAGGATCCGGAGGAGATCAGGGAACTGTTATACCGCCAGGTGGCCTCTCCGGTGCGTTGGGAAGAAAGTGTCCGCTGGCTCCTTTCACAAGGAGTGGATACCTTCGTGGAAATCGGTCCGGGAAGCGTGCTCAGCGGATTAATTCGAAAAGTGGATCGCCAGGTGCAGACGTATCAAGTGGAAAAGGTATCCGATCTGGAAAAAGTCTGGCAACATTTTGCGTGAGAAGGGGAGGTATCAGGATGCTGTCGGGAAAAGTGGCGCTGGTCACCGGCGCATCGCGAGGGATTGGCAGGGCTATCGCCATGGAACTGGCTCGGTCAGGGGCTGATGTGGCGGTGAACTTTGCCGGCAGTCGCGAGGCGGCCGAGGAAGTGGCCGGACGGATTCGGGAGATGGGGCGAAAAAGCGTCGCCATACAGGCAGATGTATCTGATTCAGCCAGTGTTGAAGCGATGTTCCGGGCAGTAGAGGGACAATTGGGCGCGGTGCAGATCCTCGTGAACAATGCCGGCATCACGCGGGATAATTTGTTGTTGCGGATGAAAGAAGAAGAATGGGACCAGGTGCTGGCGACCAACCTCAAGAGCGTATTTTTTTGCACCAAACAGGCGATGCGGCCGATGCTAAAAGCGAGATGGGGGCGAATCATCAACATCACATCGGTTTCTGGCGTGATGGGAAATGCGGGACAGGCAAATTATGCTGCTGCCAAGGCGGGCGTGATTGGCCTGACAAAAACAACGGCCAGGGAAGTGGCCAGTCGGGGGATAACGGTCAATGCCGTCGCTCCCGGGTTTATCGAAACCGATATGACGGCCGCGCTTGGCGAAGAAGTGAGCGGCCAGCTTCTCAACCAGATTCCCCTGGGCCGTTTTGGACAGGTGGAAGAAGTGGCTCGTGTCGTGCGGTTTCTAGCCACTGATGACAGTTCCTATATCACTGGACAGGTGATTCATGTCGATGGGGGCATGGCGATGTAGCCTGCCGAGGGGGAGGGGAAAAGCCCATTTTTGTTTTCCTGGTGTTTCTGAAACAGTTCTCGTATAATACCAAAGAGGGAGGTGAAGAAAATGGCAGAAAAGGAGATTTTTGAACGCGTCAAGAAAATTATCGTCGACCGCTTGGGTGTGGATGAGTCGGAAGTGACGCCGGAAGCATCTTTCAAGGATGATCTGGGTGCCGATTCATTGGATGTGGTCGAATTGGTGATGGAACTGGAAGACGAATTTGAACTGGAAATTTCTGATGAGGAAGCGGAAAAAATCAATACGGTTGGTGAGGTAGTGGAATACATCAAAACTCATCAGTGATCCCTTCGCTAATCCATCTCTAACTGAGCATACATTTGTGGAGGAGGTCCCGGTATTCGGGGCTTTCTTCACTCGTGTTCCACACTCAACCGCTTTATCAAGCCAACGACCTTTTCCAGGTTGCCATTTCCTGTTGGCGTTCACCTGCCCTGGATGTTTTACGATGATGATGATGATGATGGGCCTGTTTATTGCCCCATAAATTATAGAACAGCCACCCTGGTAAAAAAGAGGTGAGATGATGGAAAGCAGACGGGTTGTCATTACCGGCATGGGATTGATCAGTTCCTTGGGAAATACGGTGGAACGGTTCTGGGCCAATCTGTTATCCGGTAAATCAGGCATTGATCGGATTCAAGCGTTTGATGTCAGTGAGTACCCGACAAAAATCGCGGCCGAGGTGCGCGACTTCGACCCATTGGAAGTTCTAGATCGGAAAGAGGCCAGGCACATGGACCGCTTTACCCAATTTGCCGTTGTCGCGGCACAAAAAGCTGTTGAGGACGCCGAGTTAAAGATGGAGGATGAGAATCCCGAAGAAATCGGCGTGTACATCGGTTCCGGAATCGGCGGAATCGCCACCTTTGAAGAACAGCATCGGGTGTTGTTGGAACGGGGGCCGCGACGCGTGAGCCCGCACTTTATCCCGATGATGATCGCAAACATGGCTTCCGGTCAGGTTTCAATCCGCTTCGGCGTGCGTGGGCCGAATAGTGCGCCGGTGACCGCCTGTGCCAGCAGTTCGCATGCGATTGGCGATGCGATGCGGTTCATTCAACGCGGCGAGGCGGAAGTGATGATTGCAGGCGGGGCGGAAGCGACCATTACCCCGCTGGCATTGGCTTCCTTTTGTTCGGCGAGAGCGATGAGCACCCGCAATGACG
Organism: uncultured Bacillus sp.; assembly: GCA_947085265.1. Lineage (GTDB taxonomy): Bacteria > Bacillota > Bacilli > ZCTH02-B2 > ZCTH02-B2 > Bacillus_BB. Next base: position 43,766 of record CAMTVR010000012.1, read on the forward strand.
AGCCGACACGGGCCAGCCGCCCGTTTGACAAGGAGCGGGACGGATTTGTCATGGGGGAAGGTGCAGGCATCCTCATTCTGGAATCGCTCGATCACGCACAGCGCCGGGGCGCCAAAATCTATGCGGAACTGGTGGGTTACGGGATGTCTGGTGATGCTTATCACGTGACAGCCCCACACCCGGAAGCGGAGGGCGCGAGATTGGCGATGCTACGGGCGTTGAAAGATGCAGGGATGCGGCCCGAAGAGATAGACTACATCAACGCGCACGGAACTTCGACGCCCATGAACGATCAAACGGAAACCCAGGCCGTGAAGAAAGTGTTTGCTGAACATGCTTATCAGTTGGCCATCAGTTCCACGAAATCGATGACCGGTCACTTGCTCGGGGCAGCGGGAGCCGTCGAAGCGATTGCCAGTGCACTGGCGTTGCGTGAACAAGTGATCCCGCCGACGATCAATTACGAATTTCCGGATCCGGAATGCGATCTGGATTATGTTCCGAATCAGGCGCGTCCGGCAAAAATTCAGACGGCCATGTCCAACTCCTTCGGTTTTGGTGGACATAACGCCACGATTATCCTGAAGCGATGGTCAGAGTAGGAACGAGGCGGTGGTGATTCTGAAGTCGCTTGAGCCATTCGAAAAGAGCTTGGGAATCCGATTCCGTGATCAGAATTTGCTCCGTCAGGCTTTCACGCATTCTTCCTATGTCAACGAGATGCGTTCCCGTGGCATGGAGATTCCGGATAACGAACGCTTGGAATTTTTGGGCGACGCGGTTTTAGAGTTGTCCGTCTCCGAATTTCTGTATCGCAACTTTGCGCAGATGAGCGAGGGTGAAATGACCAAACTGCGCGCCGCGATTGTCTGTGAGCCCACTTTGGTCTCTTTGGCCGAAGCGCTCCACTTTGGCGATTATATTCGCCTTGGAAAAGGAGAGGAGATGACAGGGGGACGGGCGCGCCCTTCGGTATTGGCAGACGCGTTTGAAGCCTTTATTGGCGCTCTCTACCTGGATCAGGGTTATGAGGCGGTTGTTGCCGTGCTGGAACGCCTGATCTTTCCGCGGGTCTTGAATGGAGAATTTTTTCAGCTCAACGATTTTAAAAGCCGGCTGCAGGAGGAGATTCAGCGGCGAAATCTCGGTGTACTTCGATATACGATTGTCGAAGAACGCGGGCCGGCTCATCACCGTGAATTTGTTTCGGAGGTGTTCCTCGGCCGCCGGCTGATGGGCGTCGGACAGGGACGATCGAAAAAAGAAGCGGAACAACATGCGGCGGCCCAAGCATTGAAAAAACTGGCGAAAGATAGCCGTGTCGTCTCCACGGATGAAATGGGGGATGGAACAACTTAGTTGGTTCCCCCTCATTTTTTGTATCATCTTCTTGTACCCATATCACGGTTACGTAAAAAGATGTCAATGTCTCAACACGGCTTGCCTAAAGACAGGGAGGTTGCCAGTGAACCTGAAACGGATTGAAATTTACGGATTTAAATCATTTGCCCAAGCTACCGAACTGGAAATCTCGCCGGGGATTACAGCGGTCGTGGGACCCAACGGGAGCGGCAAAAGCAACATCGTCGATGCCATTCGTTGGGTGTTGGGGGAGCAAAGCACCAAAGCGTTGCGTGGGATGAAAATGGAGGATGTGATTTTTGCAGGGAGCCAGACTCGCAAGCCCCTGAATTACTGTGAAGTCTCCCTGACTCTCGATAACCAAGATCAGACACTGCCGCTGGATTTTATAGAAGTGACCATTACGCGGCGATTGTACCGTTCCGGCGAGAGCCAGTACTTTATCAATCGCCAGCCGTGTCGCTTGAAAGATATTACCGATCTGCTGATGGATACGGGATTGGGAAAAGAAGCTTACTCGATCATCGGGCAGGGGCGGATTGACGAAATTTTAAGCAACAAACCGGAGGACAGAAGAGGGATCTTCGAAGAGACGGCTGGCATTGTGCGGTATCGGGTACGGCGGCGAGAAGCAGAAAAGCATCTAGCAGAAACAGAGCAAAACCTGCAACGCATTGGCGACGTGTTGCATGAGCTGGATCATCAATTGGCTCCACTAAAGCGGCAAGCAGAAGTGGCCAGGCAATACAAACAATATCGCGAGCAATTGGAACGACTCGAGATTTCCCTGTACCTGTCGCAAATCCAGCAGGCACATGATGAGTGGCAGGCAGCTCACCAAGCCATGCAGGTAGTGGAGCAAACACGGGAAGAAAAACGCCGCCAGATGGCTACCGAAGAGAGCAAGCTCGCGTCTTTGCGCCAGCAGCTTGAACAGGTGGAAGCTGCCATTGAACAGCTTCATCATGATCAGCTTCATGCCAATGGCGAATTGGAAAAGCTGGACGGATTGCGGGAGGTGTTGCGGGAGAGGCAGCGTCAGCTGGCTGCGCAAAAGCAACAGAGTATCCGGGATCGGGAAAAAGTGGCGCAGCAAATGCAATTGCTCGACCAGCGGCTTTCCCAGCACCGCCAGATTTGCCGGCAGAAGGAAGAGGAATTAGCGGCCGCCTCGCGCAGACTGAACGATCTGGAAACGCGGCTGCATGGTGCCAATCAAGAATGGGCTGCACAAAAAGAGCAAGTGGAACAGTTGAAAAATGAGTACTTTGACCACTCCAACCATTTGTCAACCTTGCGGAACGAGGAGCGCCTCTTGCAACAAACTTTGGAGACCTATCAGCAGCGTCGAGCGCGACTGACGCGTGAACTCGATGAGCTAAAAATTCAACGCGCACAGCAGGAGTTGACTGAACAGAAACTCTCAGAAGCGGAACAGGCTTTACAGGTCGAGTTAAAACAAAAACAGCTCACCCTCCAACGAGCTCGCCAAACCGAGGCACGCCTGCAAGCGGCGGTGGAGGAGAAGAAGCGACACCTGGAACAGTTGCAGTACAGGGAATCGCAGCTACGCTCCAGACATGAGGTGCTGCAAGAGATGCAGCAGGAATTTGCCGGGTATGCCCAGGGGGTCAAAGCGATTTTACAAGCCCGGGATAAAGGCGTCATCACCGGCATACACGGCGCCGTGGCCGAACTGATCCGTGTTCCGCGTGAGCTGGAAGCAGCGATTGAGGCGGCTTTAGGGGGCGCTTTGCAACACCTGATCGTGGAGAATGAGGCCACCGGGCGGCATTGTATCGCTTATCTGAAGGAAAAAAGAGCGGGACGAGCCACATTTCTGCCGCTGGATGTGGTTGGCAAGCATCGTTCTGACAGCAACAGGGAACGACGCCTTCCCGCGGAAATGTCCGGATACGTCGGTGTGGCTGACCAACTGGTGCAAACAGATAGCCAGTATCATCCCGTGATCCACGCCCTGCTGGGACAGGTATTGGTGGCTCGCGATTTGGAAGCGGCGAACAAGATTGCCCGCAAGACAGGATATCGGATGCGAGTTGTCACACTGGAAGGCGATCTAGTTCATACGGGCGGCTCGATGACGGGTGGCAGCAGCCCTGCCCGCAAAACCTCATTGCTGGGCCGACAACGTGAATTGGAAGAGTTAAAAGAAAAACTGGAAGCCTTCATCGGTGAACGACGGCAGATTCAACAGCAACTGGAACAGCACCTTGTTGCGCAAAAGGAGCGAAAGCTGGAGCAACTTTCGCTAGAAGAAGAGCTAACAGCGCTGGTTCGCCAGCTTCAGCGATTGGAGTTGAAACGGGAGCGCCTTGAAGGTGAAAAGAAGAGAAACCGGGAACGGCTTGAGCTCTTGGAAGAAGAAATGCGACAGCTAGACCAGGAGGAACGACAGAGCCAAGAGCGGTTACAAGATTTGAAGCAGCAAATTGCACACCGTACCGGACAGGCATCTGCAATCCGCCAACAAATTGAATCCTTGCAAGGCGCGGAACAACAGTGGTTGTTAGAAATAGAACAGATGAACCAAGAAACAACTCACCTGCGAACAGAAGTGGCTCGTCTAGAGCAGCAACGCCAGCATCAAGAAGAACAACTTCGTGAATGGACTGCCTCGGCCACGGCGCACCAAGGGGAACTGGACAACCTGGAGCGGCGTATCCAACAGTTGGAACAGGAAATGCTCAAATCCGAGCAGGAAGAAGTACGGGCAGAGAAAGCGCGTGAACAGTGGGCCGAACGGATCGGAAGCATTCAGCAAAAATTGGCGCAATTCAGGGAAGATAAGCGAGGTTATGATCAATCGCTTCGGGAAGCGGAAAACCGCCTCAATCAAGAGAAAGCCTCATTGCAACAGGTGGAAGGGGAACACCATCAGCTAGCGGTCAAGACAAATCGTCTCGAAGTTCGCTTGGATCACCTGCTCACCTCTCTGTCACGCGATTACGGAATCGGATACGAGTGGGCGAAAGCGCATTATTCTTTGCCTGAAGATGAAGCAGCCGTGGAAAAAGAGGTGGCACGGCTGAAGAGCCAGATCCAGCGTTTGGGTGAAGTCAATTTGGGTGCCATCGACGAGTATGAACGGATTTTTGAACGTCACAGCTTTTTAACCCGTCAGAAAGAGGATCTTCTCGCCGCCAAAACGACGTTGTATGAGGCGATTCAAGAGATGGACGAGAAGATCGCCGCCCGTTTTCAATCTGCTTTTCAAACGATCCGGATGCACTTTCAGGAGTTGTTCGTGGAGATGTTTGGTGGCGGCAAGGCGGATCTCGTCTTGACCGAACCAGACGATCTGTTGAATACCGGTGTGGACATTCTAGTCCAACCACCGGGAAAGCGGATGCAAAACCTGAATCTGCTTTCTGGCGGAGAGCGAGCGCTCACGGCGATTGTTCTGTTGTTTGCCATGTTGCGAACAAAGCCGATTCCGTTTTGTATTTTGGATGAGGTGGATGCCGCGCTGGACGAATCCAATGTGAGCCGTTTTGCGCAGCAGTTGCGGCTTTTCTCCCGCGAATCGCAATTCCTGGTGATTACCCATCGGCAAGGGACGATGGAAGAGGCGGATGTGTTATACGGTGTTGCGATGCAGGAAGCGGGAGTGTCAGAGGTCTTTTCGTTGCCATTGTCCGAGGTTGCGGCGACACAAATGGCGGAAGAACGAGAACAAGGGTTGCAAACAGGAAGTTGAGGAGGGTGGACATGAGCCTGTTTAAAAAAATTGCTGACAAGTTCAAGGAAGGTCTGACAAAATCCCGCGAGACCGTCATGGGGAAAATGAGTTTGTTGTTTCTCCGTGACAAGATAGACGAAGCGTTTTACGAAGAGCTTGAGGAGATTCTGATCGCGTCTGACATTGGCGTCCCCACCACGCTGCAGCTGATGGATGAACTGCGAGAGGAAGTCAGGCAGCGCAAGATCAAGCAGGCAGAAGAACTGGCGCCGCTGTTATCGGAAAAATTGCTGGCTTTGATGCAAGATGCAAGTGACCCATCCGAACTTCGCTTAAACCCACATGGGCTCAGCATTCTTTTGTTTGTCGGCGTCAATGGTGTCGGAAAGACGACGACCATCGGGAAGCTGGCGTATCAGTTGAAAAATCAAGGGAAAAAGGTGATGCTGGCTGCCGGGGACACTTTCCGTGCCGGCGCGATCGAACAACTGCAAACCTGGGGACAACGGCTGGGCGTGGATGTGATTCACCATCAGGCTGGCGCCGATCCGGCCGCTGTGGTGTATGATGCGCTTTCGGCAGCCCGCTCGCGTAAGGCGGATGTCCTTCTCTGTGATACGGCCGGCCGCCTCCACAATAACGTCAACCTGATGCAGGAGCTGAGTAAAATCCATCGCGTGATCCGCAGGGAGATCCCGGAAGCGCCCCATGAAGTGTTGCTGGTCCTGGATGCGACGACGGGTCAAAATGCGCTCAATCAGGCCAAGCTGTTTCGGCAGGCGGTGGACGTATCTGGGATTATCCTGACCAAATTGGACGGCACCGCAAAAGGAGGCATTGTCGTGGCCATTCGGCGGGAACTGGAGATCCCAGTAAAATTTGTCGGATTGGGGGAAAAGCCGGAAGACCTGCAGCCATTTGACGCACGCGCTTTTGTCGAGGGGATGTTTGTGGCAACCGAGCAGCAGAAGTGACAAGATGAAAACCTTGACACCCATGAAGCGATGGATTACACTGGATTCGTGCTTATATGTGTCCATGACATCTGTATCGGCGCACCTTGAAGAAGGATAGGCAGATGTGAGAAGAGGCCATAACATGGAACGCTTTCCAATGGAGAAATGGGATGAATGGAACCGTCTTTACGACCTGTATGGACGTCTTTTAACCGAAAAACAGCGAAACGTGTTTGAAATGTACTACCAGGAAGATTATTCACTGGGCGAAATTGCCGAGTTGACCGGGATCAGCCGCCAGGGGGTTTATGAGCACCTGCGGCGGGCGGAAGAGGGGTTATTGGAGTTTGAAAGGCAATTGTCGCTCTTGCGCCAACAGACTGCACGCAGGCAGCTGTTACAAGAGGCGATGAACCATTTCAACCAGTCGGACTGGGATGCTTTACAAGACGTGCTCCGTCAGTTGTGGGAAATGGAGCATGCGTAAAAGGAGGCTTGCGCTTCGTGGCATTCGAGGGTTTGGCCGAACGATTGCAGGCGGCATTTAAAAAATTGCGCGGCAAAGGTGTCGTCACCGAGAGTGATGTCAATGAGGCCATGCGTGAAGTGCGTCTGGCGCTGTTGGAAGCGGACGTCAATTTTAAGGTCGTCAAGGATTTTGTCGCCAAGGTGAAGGAGCGGGCTCTGGGCCAGGAAGTGCTGAAAAGCCTCACTCCTGGGCAACAGGTGATTAAGGTAGTTCATGATGAGCTCTCCGCGTTAATGGGGAGCAGCGTCTCCAAAATCCAATTGGCGGAGCGGGGCCCTACAGTGATCATGATGGTCGGCCTGCAAGGGGCCGGTAAGACCACCACGGCAGGGAAATTGGCCCGGTACCTGACAAAGCAGAACCGGCGGCCGCTTTTGGTGGCGGCTGACATCTACCGCCCGGCGGCGATACGCCAACTCCAAGTTTTGGGCGAGCAACTGGAGCTGCCTGTTTTTGCGCTTGGACAGCAGGCGGATCCCGTCAACATCGCAAAAGCCGCTCTGGCCCATGCCAAGGATGAGGGGCGGGATACGATCATTATTGACACAGCCGGCCGGCTGCATGTGGATGATGATCTGATGGAAGAACTGTCAGCGATGAAAGGGATTGTTCAGCCCCATGAAATCCTGCTGGTTGTTGACGCGATGACCGGTCAGGATGCGGTCAACGTGGCAGAGGCTTTCCATCAGAAGCTTTCGCTGACCGGTGTGATCCTGACGAAACTGGACGGCGACACGCGCGGCGGCGCCGCCTTGTCCGTCAAAGCCGTCACCGGCTGCCCCATCAAGTTTGTCGGGATGGGGGAGCGCCTCGATGCGCTGGAACCATTTCATCCGGACCGGATGGCTTCGCGGATTCTGGGCATGGGAGACGTACTCACCCTGATCGAAAAGGCGCAACAAGCGGTAGATCAAGAAAAGGCGGCTGAACTGGAAAAAAAGCTGCGCAAAGCGGAATTCACCTTTGATGACTTTCTGGAGCAATTGCAGCAGATTAAATCGATGGGTCCTCTGAATGAGCTGTTGCACATGCTGCCAGGGTTTGATCGCATCAAAGGAGCGCAGAATCTGACCGTAGATGAAAAGCAGCTCAGACGGGTCGAGGCGATCATCCAGTCGATGACGGTTGAAGAACGACGCCATCCCCAAATCCTCAATGCCAGCCGTCGCCGGCGCATTGCCGCCGGCTCGGGAAACAGCATCCAGGATGTCAACCGGTTGATCAAGCAGTTTGAGGACATGAAAAAAATGATGAAGCAGATGAACAATCTGACGCGCAAAAAGGGAAAAAAGAAACGGATGTTCAAGGGGTTTCCGTTTTGACCTTGGCAAGGAGGTGAACAGCATGGCAGTACGCATTCGGCTGAAACGGATGGGAGCCAAAAAGCGTCCATTTTACCGTGTCGTCGTGGCCGACTCCCGGTCGCCGCGTGATGGCCGTTTTATTGAGGAAATCGGCTACTATGATCCGCTTCGGCAACCGGCTGAGATCAAGATTGACGAGGAAAAGGCGCTGCAATGGTTGCAAAGAGGCGCCCAGCCATCCGACACCGCGCGCAGTCTGTTGAGCAAGGCTGGCGTTTTGCAGAAGTTTCACGAAGCCAAGTACAAGAAAGCGTAATCCTCGTCCGTGAGGAGGAATCGTCGTGACGGAGACGAGCAGGATGGGGAATACAACTGAATTGATCAAAACGATCGTGAAAGCGCTGGTAGAACACCCGGAAAAGGTTCATGTGACGGAACAGGTGCAGGAGCGGGAAATACGGTTTCATTTGACAGTCCACCCGAAGGATATCCGGCATGTGATCGGGCGGCGTGGCAGGACGATACAGGCGATACGTACCGTGATCGCCGCTGCGTTTGCTCATTCCGGAAGGCGAATCCACCTGGAGGTGCACGATCATCATGAAAGCGTGGAAGGATAAATGCATCTCGTACGCGTAGCGCAAGTCGTCAACACCCACGGCGTGCGCGGTGAAGTGCGGGTGCGGTCGTTGACCGATTTCCCGGAAATCCGGTTCGCGCCTGGCAAGGAGCTGTATCTTGAAGTGCCCGAAGCGCATTCGGCAACTACGCGGGCATTGATCGTTGAACGTTCGCGGCCGTACAAAAAAGGATGGCTCCTGAAGTTTGCCGATTATGACTCCTTGAACCAAGTGGAAGGTTGGAAAGGGGCGGTTCTTCAGGCGCCAGAGGATGTAGAGCTGCCGCTGGCAGAGGGAGAGTACCTGTTTCGTGATATTGTCGGGTGTCAGGTTTTGACCTTGGATGGCCGCAATCTTGGCGTGGTTCGGGAAATTCTTCAGCCAGGAGCCAACGACGTCTGGGTGGTTCGTGACGGAAAGAAAGAAGTTCTCATCCCTTATATTGATGATGTGGTGAAGCAGATCGATGTGGCAAACAGACGGATCCTAATTGAACCGTTGCCTGGGCTTTTGGAGGATGAGGCATGAGAGTGGACGTGCTGACCCTGTTCCCTGAGATGTTTCAAGGATTTCTTCACAGCAGCATCCTGGGGAAAGCCATTCAGCGCGGTCTGGTGGAGATCAACCTCGTCAATTTTAGACAGTATGCCCCGAACAAACACGGTACGGTGGATGACACGCCGTATGGTGGGGGGCATGGGATGGTCCTGAAGGTGGAACCCATCTATCTTGCGCTCCGCGACATTTTAGGGTTTGCGCCAAATAAGCAATCCTTACAAGAACGATCTCCTTCCACCCGTGTGATTCTCCTCTGTCCGCAGGGTAAAACCTATACCCAAAAAATGGCCGAGGAGCTCTCGTCCGCTTCTCATCTTGTATTGATCAGCGGCCATTATGAAGGGTTTGACGAACGCATTCGCCAGCACTTGATCACTGATGAAGTCTCGCTAGGAGATTTTATTCTCACTGGCGGAGAGATACCAGCGATGGCGTTGATCGACAGTGTCGTTCGTCTCCGTCCTGGCGTGGTCGGGAATCCAGCGTCGCTTCAGGAAGAGTCATTTGTTTCGGGACTGCTGGAATATCCTCAGTACACGCGCCCAGCAGTATTCCAGGGATGGTCTGTCCCTGAAGTTCTCTTGTCGGGCAATCATCGCCAGATCGATCACTGGCGGCTAAAAGAGGCATTGCGCCGGACGTTGGAGCGACGGCCAGACTTGCTGGAGACACGCGTCATGTCGCCGCTCGAACGGGAGTTGTTGGCTGAGATACGCCTTGAATCGCAAAGCCAGACACCAATGACGCCAGAATAGCCGTTTGTGTCTGGATGCTGACTTGTGGTAAGATACAACCGTTATTGTCTGAATACGCGTTCCGCTGTCATGGATAGATGATATGAACGTGGTGCGGGAAGGAGGGTGTCCAATGGATGTCATCCGGGAAGTGACACAGAACCAATTGCGAACCGATCTCCCTGAATTTCGCCCAGGTGATACTTTGCGTGTACACGTCAAGGTGATTGAGGGACAACGGGAGCGGATCCAGGTGTTTGAAGGGGTTGTCATCAAGAAACGGGGCAGTGGAATCAGTGAAACATTTACTGTCCGGAAAGTTTCTTACGGCGTCGGTGTGGAACGAACCTTTCCCCTTCACTCACCGAAAATCGATAAAATTGAAGTGGTACGTCGCGGTAAGGTTCGCCGTGCCAAGCTGTACTACTTGCGTCAACTGCGCGGTAAAGCAGCTCGGATCAAAGAGATGCGCAAGTAATTGGCAAAACATCAAGAAAGAGGGCTTGCAGAGCAAGTCCTCTTTTCTCTGCTTATGACCATATCTGATTTCTGGCCCTGCCTTGCCGGTTGCGATGATTTGCCGGGGATTCCTTTTTTTTGTATGATTGGGAGGGGACCTGTTTGGGAGGAAAATGCATGGACGAACGGAACGTGGGCGATCAGACGATGGAACTCAAGAACATGGAGACGCCTGAGGGACGGGCGTCATCCGTCAAAGAACGTCGCAGTTTGTGGCGAGAATCCAGAGAATGGCTGCAAGCCTTTCTCCTTGCCGTTGTCTTGTTTATTCTGATTCGCACTTTTTTGTTTGCGCCGTTTATTGTGGACGGGGAGTCGATGGTGCCCACCCTTCACAGCGGTGAGCGTTTGATCGTAACCAAGGCGGTTTATCTGTGGGGCAAGCCGAAGCGCGGTGATATTGTGGTTTTTCACGCGACGCAGACACGTGATTATATCAAACGGGTCATTGGCTTGCCGGGCGAGACAGTCGAAGTCCGCAATGATCGATTATATATCAACGGGAAAGAAGTGGCCGAGCCTTACCTCGAGGAGTATCGGCGCAAAACGCATGAGGCTGGCTTGGCTTTAACGGAAGATTTTGGTCCGCAGCAAGTACCTGAAGGGGCTTATTTTGTCTTGGGGGATAACCGGAGGAACAGCCAAGACAGCCGGATGATCGGGGTGATTTCCGAAGAACAGATCGTCGGCCGGGCAGATGTCGTATTTTGGCCGTTGTCGTCGTTCCGGATTCTCAAAGGCGGGGAATAAAAGCCTGTCAACGGTGAAACGGGGTGTTTGTCATGGTTCACTGGTATCCCGGCCATATGGCCAAGGCGACGCGCCTGATCCGGGAACGCCTGAAAGAGGTAGAGGTTGTTCTTGAATTGCTTGACGCACGTCTCCCGTTATCCAGCCGTAACCCGCAGATTGACCAGATCGTTGAGGAAAAACCTCGTCTCGTTCTGTTTAACAAAGCCGATCTGGCCGATCCGCAGGTGACCGAACAATGGATCGCTTGGTTTGCCGCTTCAGCACAACCTGTCTTGCCTGTCAATTCCATCACAGGTCAGGGAGTGGAACAGATTATCCCGAAGTGTGAGCAATTGTTGCGCGACAAACGGTCATCGCTCCAAAAAAAAGGAGTGCAGCCGCCGCCCATTCGGGCGATGATCCTGGGTATACCCAATGTGGGCAAGTCTACGCTGATCAACCGCATGCTTTCACGCAGGGCGGCCAAGACCGGAAATCGCCCCGGATTGACGCAGCAACAGCAATGGTTTACCGTCCGGGGAAAATTGCAATTGTTGGATACGCCAGGAGTGTTATGGCCCAAGTTTGAAGATCAAGAGGTGGGGTATCGATTAGCCGCAAGTGGTGCTGTCAAAGACGAGGTCCTAGATATTGTCGAGGTGGCTTTATATGCCCTCCGTCATCTAAGGGCGCATTACTTGGCCTTGTTGCTTCAGCGGTACAGCCTCACTGCGTTACAAGGTGATCCGTGGGAATGGCTGGCAGCAATTGGACGCAAGCGAGGGTGCTTGATCGCAGGCGGAGAAGTGGATCTTGAAAAGACCGCCAACCTCTTTTTGCAGGATCTCCGGACGGGTAAGATCGGCCGGATTTCTCTTGAGCGGCCGCCAGTTCCGGAATCTTCAAAAAAACAGGAGGAGAACCGATGTGTTGAGTTATGAGAAGTGGTTGTGGGCAGAGGGGATACGCTATGTCGCCGGCGTGGATGAAGCAGGTCGAGGTGCGCTTTACGGGGATGTCGTGGCCGCGTGCGTCGTTTTTCCGCCCCATACCATCATCCACGGCGTCAACGATTCAAAGAAACTGTCAGCGAAACAGCGAGAAGAGTTATATGAAGAGATCAGCGAAAAAGCGCTGGCCATCGGCATCGGGCGGGCAGATGAGGCCCAGATTGATCGCTGGAACATCCGCCAGGCGACACGCATGGCCATGCGGCAGGCGGTGGAACAGCTTTCCATCCGCCCAGGATACATCCTCATCGATGCCGAGCAGATTGAGTCTTCTATTCCCCAATTGGCGATTGTGCGCGGAGATCAGCAAAGCCAGACGATTGCAGCGGCCTCCATTGTCGCCAAGGTAACCCGTGATCGTCTCTGTCAGCAGTGGGAAGCTCGGGATCCGGGATACGGGATTGCCAAACATAAAGGATATGCCACCGCCTATCATCGGGAACAGATCCTTCAGCTTGGTCCCAGTCCCCACCATCGACGCACTTTTCTCGGCAAATTGTTGCAAGAAATCGAGGAAGAGAGACATGCTTGATGGATTGTTATCATTGATCTCGAATACATATCATCTGTTCTTGAACGATGAGCGCACATCGGGAAAAAGTGCAGCGGGGAGAGGCGCAGACGGGACAAGCGGAGAAAGCTTGTTGCGACTTTTTCCCGGACAAGTGATACGCGGCTTGGTGCTGCAGACAGACAACGGGCGAGCACTTCTACAGCTGGGAGAACATCGTATCTGGGCTCACCTGAAAACACCCCTAACCCCGGGAAGAACGGCCTGGCTGACCGTGGAAGGACTGGCGCCTGTTCTCCATTTCCGGCTGCTGGCGGAAGTGGAGCCGTCTACGGATGAATGGAAGCGCATGTTACAAGCCCTGAATTTGCCGAACACCCCAGCGGTGCGGGCTGCCGTACAGTACCTGGTGGAGCAGCGCCTGCCGTTTGACGCCCATTTGTTGAAGCAACTTCACCAGTGGCTACAGGGCCGTTTTTTAAACCAACAAGGATTGTGGGCGGCGATTCACTTGCGAATGCGAGGCTTTCCGTTGGAGTTTCCCCTGTTTTCCGCGGTATATCAGGCGCTGTCTGTTCCTCGGAGACAACAGGGAGAATCATTTTTGCAATACTTCCATTTCTCTAAAGGATATCCTCTCTTTCCAGCTGGGCTGACTGAGATGCCTTCCTTTCGTCTTGATCAATGGCGTGCGAAAATCTATCAGTATCTGCAGCAGACAGGCCAATCCTCCTCCGTGCGACAGGTTCAATCGAAAGGAGGGCAAGGGACGTATTCCTCCTTGTTAGGGCACTTGATCCTGCAGTGGCCCGTTGCATACGACGATGCCTGGTGCTTTTTTTCCCACCCCCTCCCGCCTTGGATACCGATGAATGGCTGGCTGCAACTTGCCATACCGGATGAAGGCGCTCGTTCATGGCCATCTGCTGGTCACCTTCAGATTCAATTGCAAATGCCTCATCTCAAAGAGCTGCAAGTACAACTTTTTTGGCGGGAAAAAGTGTTGTCGATGACCGTTTCCACCCAGCAGCCTATCCCCGAATCGGAACGCCGGAGCGAAGAGGAGCACCTGCTTGCGCGTTTGACTGAAATGGGATTCCAGGTTCGCGCTATTCATTGGCAGGTGGCAGACAGTCCACAATCTGTGGTGCGCTGGATGCCGGGCGGGATTGATCTGCGATGCTGAATCCAAACAAGAAAGTGGTGGCTTTACGCTACCAGCAAGGGAAGGACAAAGCTCCTCGTGTCAAGGCCAAGGGACAAGGTTGGTTAGCGGAAAAAATTCTCGAACGGATCGGGGACAAGACGGCCATCTGGGAGGATCCGGCACTGGTGGAAGTATTGTATCAGCTTGATGTGGAACAGGAGATACCGGAACATTTGTATCAGGCAGTGGCAGAAATCCTCGCCTTCGTCTATCGCTTGGACCAGAAACGGGGGGAAGCGAGTGAACCGAAAGATTTGGACACGACAGCAAACAGGGAAAGAAGGTGAAGAACTGGCGCGGCGTTATTTGCTGGAACAAGGCTACCACATACGGGATATCAATTGGCGGGGACGCCGGGGAGAGCTGGACTTGGTTGCAGAAAGGGACGGCGTGTTGGTGATTGTGGAAGTGCGTGCGCGACGCTCGCTGACCTTTGGCACGGCGCGAGAGGCTGCGGATCGCCGCAAACTCATGCAGGTCCGTCGTGTGGCGGAAGAATATGTGGCCCGTAAACAATTGTTTTCGATGCCGCTGCGCCTGGATGTGATTGCGATTGAGTGGCAAGGAGCTAAGCCTTTTCTGGATCACCTGGAAGGGGTCGACACCATCTAGAGAGACAGGATATTTTTCCGACCGCGTGTAAATCCTAAAAAATAATCTGATGAGAACATACCCCTGAGACGGGGTGCTGGGAGGCTTGAAATGGCACGTCAAGATCGACCGCTCAAAAAGCGCAGCGAAGCGAGCGTGGATGGCGCGAAGGGAATTCCAGAAGATCCTTTGAAAAATTGGACCGTTGAGACCGATCCGGCGGTGATGTCGGATGACCGGTGGGTGGATGATCACAACGACCTGGGGCATACCTCTGTCGAAAATAAAGAGATGGAAGAAGGGATACTTCCCGGGACCCGCTTCATGCACCCCACCCATGATGTCAGCTACCGCAGGGATTGATCGGAGGCGCGTGAATCGTTCATGGTTCAGGTGCGGCATCCTGTGTCTTCTATGATCGATGGCTCCAGAGCCCGTCGTTGTCCGTTGCTGGTTTTGGGACAACACGGGCTATTTGTATACCTGTGCTTTCAGAAACAGTGAGAGACTTTGGATCGATTTAGACGATCGAATGGATCTCACGTCCTGTTTGATTTAAAATAAATGATGTTGGTTTCCAGCAGATTCCTCGCCGATTTACTAGAAAAATGTCCGTAACGTTTTTAAAGAGGAGGATGTCGATGAATATCCACGAATATCAGGGGAAGGAAATACTCAGATCTTATGGTGTCGCGGTGCCGGAAGGGATGGTCGCCTTTTCGGTGGAGGAAGCGGTTGAAGCAGCCAAAAAACTGGGGACGCAAGTTTGTGTCGTCAAAGCCCAGATCCATGCCGGGGGACGGGGGAAGGCGGGCGGCGTCAAGGTGGCCAAAAGCCTGGACGAAGTTCGCCAGTATGCTTCAGAGCTTCTTGGAAAGGTGTTGGTGACGCATCAAACCGGTCCGGAAGGAAAAGAGGTCAAGCGCCTGTTAATTGAGCAGGGATGCGACATTCAGAAAGAGTACTATCTGGGGCTTGTCCTGAACCGGGAGACCGGCCGTGTCGTGATGATGGCGTCGGAAGAAGGTGGCACCGAAATTGAAGAAGTAGCCGCCCGCACACCGGAAAAGATCTTCCGGGAAGAGATCGATCCGGCGGTTGGTCTGATGCCATTTCAGGCGAGGAAATTGGCTTTTGCCATCAACATTCCCGATGCGCTCGTCAACAAAGCTGTCCAGTTTATGATGGGCTTGTATCGAGTGTTTGTCGATAAGGATTGTTCGATTGCTGAGATCAACCCCTTGGTTGTGACCGGTGACGGACAGGTGATGGCCCTGGACGCCAAATTGAACTTTGACGCCAACGCGTTGTACCGCCATCCCGAATTGATGGAACTCAGAGACTTGGATGAAGAGGATCCGCGTGAAATCGAGGCCTCCAAGTACGGGTTGAGTTACATCGCGTTAGACGGCAACATCGGTTGCATGGTCAATGGGGCCGGACTTGCGATGGCCACCATGGACATCATCAAGTACTATGGCGGTGAACCGGCAAACTTCCTCGATGTCGGCGGCGGCGCTTCCAAGGAAAAAGTGACAGAGGCATTTAAGATTATCTTACAGGATGAACATGTCAAAGGTATCTTTGTCAACATTTTTGGCGGGATCATGCGTTGCGACGTGATTGCCGAAGGGGTTGTGGCAGCAGCCAAGGAACTGGGACTGGATCGACCACTGGTGGTGCGGCTAGAGGGGACCAATGTGGACCTTGGCAAACAGATCCTGGAACAATCCGGCCTGAACATCACCCCGGCTGATTCAATGGCTGACGGGGCGAAAAAAATTGTTTCGCTGGTCAAGGAATAAGGCGTATATAAGGAATAAGGCGTATATAGGGAAGCAACCTTCTTTTCACATGGAAGTAAAGTCGATCTAAAGAAAAAGGCGGGTGTAGGAAACGATGAGCATTCTCGTCAATCGCGAAACACGGGTCATCACGCAAGGGATCACCGGCGCGACTGGCCTTTTCCATACAAAAAAATCGATTGAATACGGCACACAAATGGTGGGAGGTGTCACTCCTGGCAAAGGAGGCACAACGGTAGAAGGTATTCCGGTGTTTAACACGGTTCACGAAGCGGTCTCGAAAACGGGAGCCAACGCGTCTGTAATCTATGTTCCTCCCGCTTTTGCCGCCGATGCGATCATGGAGGCTGTGGACGCCGGCGTGGAGCTGGTCGTTTGCATCACCGAAGGAATCCCTGTTTTGGACATGGTGAAGGTCAAACGTTTTATGGAAGGCAAGAAAACACGTCTCATTGGCCCCAATTGTCCCGGCGTGATCACTCCCGGGGAATGTCGAATCGGAATCATGCCCGGTTACATTCACATCCCCGGGAAAGTGGGTGTCGTCTCACGCAGCGGGACGCTCACTTACGAGGCGGTTCATCAATTGACCACACGCGGCATTGGGCAATCCACGGCTGTCGGGATTGGTGGCGATCCGGTGAATGGCACCAATTTCATCGATGTCCTGAAGATGTTTAATGAGGACCCGGATACGGAAGCTGTGATCATGATCGGCGAGATTGGCGGAACCGCGGAAGAGCGGGCGGCAGAATGGATCAAGGAGAACATGAAGAAGCCGGTTGTCGGGTTTATCGGCGGTCAGACAGCACCTCCAGGAAAGCGGATGGGTCATGCCGGAGCGATCATTTCCGGAGGTCAGGGGACGGCAAAAGAAAAAATTGCCAAACTCGAAGCGGCAGGCGTTCGCGTGGCGCCCACACCGGCCGAAATGGGCTCCACCTTGGTGGCTTTGTTGGAGGAGCGAAATCTTCTGCAACGTGTCCAAGTGAAATAAAGCCAGATACGAGAGCGAATAAACAATAGTTGCTTCTTGGCATGCCGGACGGGCATGCCTTTTTTATGTCGGAATGTTAATGCGGGAAGGATTTTTGACACAGATGTCGAATCATGGCAAGCGAAGAGGTGATCGAGATGCAGCTTGCGGAACGGGATTGGCTGATCGCCCTGGATGCGGTGAAAGGAGTGGGCTGGCAGACGATTCACCGTCTCGTCCAGGCCACCACTTCATTACAAGAATTGAGCCGATGGTCACTTGAGAATTATCGGTCTGTTGGCATCCGGCGGCAAACTGCGGAGGCCATCAAGGAGATGATGGCGGCAACTTGGGTCCTACGATACAAAAAACAACGGGCTTCGTGGCCGTATCACGTGCTTACCGTCCTGGATGAACACTATCCTGATCTCCTGCGCAAGATTCATCAACCCCCTTGGGTCTTATACGGAATAGGTCGGTTGGAGTTGTTGCAGGGTTCGGCCATCGGGATCGTCGGCACCCGTCATCCAACCTCATATGGGCGGATGGCAGCTTACAAACTGGCGCGTGAGCTTGCAGAACACAGCTGGACTGTCGTCAGCGGAATGGCCCGGGGGATAGACAGTGAAGCGCATAAGGGCGCTTTGCAAGCCAAAGGAGGGACCATTGCAGTCCTGGGATGTGGCATTGACCACATATATCCACCGGAAAACAAATGGCTGTACGAAGAAATTGCGAAAAAGGGGCTGATTCTCTCCGAATATCCCCCAGGAACACCCGTTCATGCCGGATTATTCCCGCAGCGCAACCGGTTGATCAGCGGATTGTCTCT
This sequence comes from uncultured Bacillus sp., assembly GCA_947085265.1. GTDB lineage: Bacteria > Bacillota > Bacilli > ZCTH02-B2 > ZCTH02-B2 > Bacillus_BB. The sequence goes on from CAMTVR010000012.1 coordinate 61,712, forward strand.
TGGTATTGTTGTTGTCGAAGCGGCCAGTCGCAGCGGGGCCTTAATCACCGCTGACTTTGCTCTCGAGCAGTCACGGGACGTATTTGCCGTGCCAGGCCCCATCTATCACGCACAGAGCAGTGGAACCAACCAACTGATCAAGGAAGGGGCAAAAATCGTTACAGGTGTTCATGATATCTTGGAAGAATATTCATTTCTGGACATCGCTGCCAAATCTTCACATGCCGTTCGTCTGAACGCCGAGGAGCAGCGGTTATTGGAAAAAATCGGGTATGCGGGGACGCACATCGACGAACTGAAAAAAATCACCGGTGCCGACTGGACAGACCTGTATCCGATGCTGATGCGACTGCAGATGAAAAAGGTAATCCGGCAAATGCCGGGGTCTTACTTCATCCGCTGCGACTAATTGACCTGCTCACTTTTCCCGCGGACAAAGCATAGTTTGACAAAGAAAGGTTTATGATTTAATAATAGAAAAAGTTTTGTTTTCAATTCAATGGGTAGCTTTGGACAGGAGGAGCATTGGATGTCGCAGCTTGAAGCTTTAGTGATCGTGGAATCACCTGCGAAAGCAAAGACAATTAGCAAATACCTCGGAAAAAAATACATGGTCAAAGCATCGATGGGTCATGTTCGCGATCTCCCCAAAAGTCAAATGGGAGTGGACGTAGAACATGAATTCCAACCGAAATACATCACCATTCGTGGCAAAGGCAATGTCTTGAAGGCACTCAGGGATAGCTCGAAAAAGGTCAAACGCGTCTATCTGGCAGCGGACCCTGACCGCGAAGGGGAAGCGATTGCCTGGCATCTCGCTCACATTTTAGACCTGCCGGAAGAAGAGCCTTGTCGGGTCGTTTTTCACGAAATCACGAAAGAAGCTGTCCAAGAGGCGTTTAAACACCCTCGGCCCATCGATATGAACCTGGTCAATGCCCAGCAAACCCGGCGTATACTGGATCGCCTTGTCGGATATAACATCAGTCCCCTGCTTTGGAAAAAAGTCCGCAAAGGTTTGAGCGCGGGACGTGTCCAGTCGGTGGCCGTCAAATTGATCATCGATCGGGAACGGGAAATTCGGCAATTTGTCCCGGAAGAGTACTGGACGGTGACGGCTCATCTGAAAAAGGATGGGCAGACCTTTCAGGCAAAGTTTTATGGCCGTGGGGGAACAAAGGAAGAACTTCGACGAGAAGAAGAGGTGCAGGCTTTACTAAAAGAAATCGAGGGTCTGCCACTGGTGGTTCAGTCGGTCAAGGAGTCGGAACGGCGACGAAATCCGGCGCCGCCTTTTACCACCAGCTCGCTGCAGCAGGAGGCTGCCCGGAAACTGAATTTCCGGCCAGCCCGGACGATGTCGGTGGCGCAGCAATTATACGAAGGGATTGATCTCGGAAAAGAGGGTTCCGTCGGTCTCATCACTTACATGCGGACCGATTCGACGCGAATTTCTGAGACAGCTCGCCAAGAGGCCAACCATTTCATCCGTGAATGGTACGGAGAATCGTTTCTCCCCGAGCGCCCACGCCAATTCGCCCAAAAAGAAGGGGTGCAGGATGCTCACGAAGCGATCCGTCCCACTTCCGTATACCGGACACCCGATGCCGTCAAAGGATATCTCAGTCGCGATCAGTACCGCCTTTACAAGCTGATCTGGGAACGCTTTGTCGCCAGTCAAATGGCTGCCGCTGTTTTGGATACCGTTTCGGCAGAGCTTGTGGCGGGTAATGCGGTGTTTCGAGCCAGCGGATCGAAATTGAAATTTCCCGGCTTTATGAAGGTGTACATTGAGGGAACGGATGACCAGGTGGAAGAAGAAGGCTTTCTCCCGCCACTGGCGGAAGGGGATCGGCCAGAGTTGCTCAACATTTCCCCAGAACAGCACTTTACTCAGCCTCCTCCCCGCTACACTGAGGCGCGACTAGTGAAGACGATGGAGGAGCTCGGTATTGGGCGGCCCAGTACCTATGCACCAACGCTGGATACGATCCAAAAACGCGGTTATGTCAACCTGGAGGAAAAACGGTTTGTCCCGACGGAACTGGGCGAGCTGGTCATCCAGCTCATGGCAGAATTTTTTCCAGAGATTCTGAATGTGGAATTTACTGCCCAAATGGAAGAGAACCTGGATCTGATCGAGGAAGGACGAATGCAATGGATTCAACTCCTCGATGATTTTTATGGGGAATTTCAGCAAAAACTCAAACGCGCCCATGAGGAGATGCAACGGATCGAGATCCAGGATGAAGTATCCGATGAGACTTGCGGAAAGTGCGGCCGGCCAATGGTCTACAAGTACGGACGTTTTGGCAAGTTTCTCGCCTGCTCGGGTTTTCCAGCATGCCGCAACACCAAACCGATCGTAAAATCCATCGGGATTGCCTGCCCCAAATGCGGCGGTCAAATCGTTGAACGCAAAACCAAACGCCGTCGTACCTTTTATGGATGTGATCGCTACCCTGAATGTGATTACGTGTCATGGGATAAGCCGGTAGAAAAGCGATGCCCTAACTGCCAATCGCTGATGGTTGAAAAAAAGGGGAAAAAACAGGAGCAAGCTGTTGTATGTACCGCATGCGGTTACCAAGAAGCAAAGCCTGCAGTTTCGCAAGGATAGACTGAACGGGCGTTCAGAATTTTTCACGAGAAATACACAATTTTTCTTGCCAGGCTCTTTTCAATTGTGCTATTATGTTATATGTTTGTTTTGAATGGAGTGAAAAAGATGTCTACTTTTGTAGAAGAGTGTCGAGATTTTGTCGACATGCTCCATGCAAAACACCACTTCTCTACTCATACGCTCCGCCAGTATCAGCAGGATATCCGGCAATTCGCTGATTTTCTCAAAGAGCGTTCCCGGACCAGTTTTACAGAGGTGGATGTGCATACGGTGAGGGCTTACTTGAGTCACTTGTATGACTTAGGATATGCCCGCCGTACCATTGCTCGCAAGCTGGCCACGCTGCGCAGCCTTTTCAAGCATCTTGTCCGGCAGGGACGCCTGACAGACAACCCGCTGTTGCTGGTGGCTACACCAAAATTGGAGGCGCGCCTGCCTCGATTTCTGTACCCGCAGGAGGTGGAGCAACTCCTGGCAGTCATTGACACTGGGACGCCGCTCGGTTTACGGGATTGTGCCATCGTTGAAACGCTTTATGCGTCAGGGATGCGTGTCAGTGAGTTAGTGAACCTAGATTTGGAAGATGTGGATATGACGGCTGGCCAGGCCCGGGTATGGGGGAAGGGAAGAAAAGAACGAATCGTTTTACTGGGAAGTTATGCAATTAAGTCGATTGGGAAATACTTGAAATCAGGAAGGCCTTATCTTGCAGCCAGGTGCACGGACGGGATGGCTGAAGGGGCTCTTTTTCTGAACCACCGTGGAACCCGTCTCAGTGATCGCAGCATTCGCCGCCTGTTGGACAAATACGCGCAGCAGCTCGCCAATCAGATCAGCTTGTCCCCACACGTTCTGCGGCATACGTTTGCCACACATTTGCTAAACGGTGGATCCGATATTCGGATTGTGCAGGAACTATTGGGACATGCGCAAATCTCTACCACCCAGATATATACACATACGACTCGGGAAGCGTTGCGCCGAGTTTACGTGGATACACACCCGCGAGCGAAAGGGGCAAAACCATGAGGGGGATGTTTCATGCCACCACCATCTTTGCCATCCGGCACCAAGGACAGGCGGCAATGGCCGGTGATGGGCAGGTTACTTTTGGTGAGTCCACGATCATGAAGCATCAGGCCAAAAAGGTTCGGCGTCTCTATCATGGACAAGTTTTGGCAGGATTTGCCGGCTCCGTGGCCGATGCGCTGACATTGTTTGAGCGCTTCGAGGCAAATCTTGAAGAATTTAGCGGCAACCTGTTGCGGGCAGCGGTGGAACTGGCCAAAGAGTGGCGGACGGACAAGTTAATGCGTCACTTAGAGGCGTTGCTCCTGGTGATGAATCAGGAACGCCTCCTCCTGGTGTCGGGAAGCGGCGAGGTCATCGAACCGGATGATGGGCTGATGGCGATCGGTTCAGGTGGCAATTACGCCCTAGCTGCCGGTAAGGCATTGAAGCAACATGCGCCTCAACTGAGCGCCGAAGAAATGGCCAGAACGGCACTGACCATTGCTGCCGACATCTGCGTCTACACCAATCATCAGATTGTCGTGGAGACGTTGGCGGGAGAGGGAGGCGGAAGGGGATGAATCAGACGCTGACGCCTAAGCAAATCGTAGCTGAGCTGGACAAATACATCGTCGGGCAGAAACAAGCCAAAAAGGCTGTTGCGGTTGCGCTTCGCAATCGGTATCGACGCAGTCTCTTAGCGCCAGAAATGCGGGACGAGATCGTGCCGAAAAACATCCTGATGATTGGCCCGACTGGCGTTGGGAAAACGGAAATCGCGCGTCGTCTGGCAAAGCTAGTGGGGGCACCGTTTATCAAGGTGGAGGCGACCAAGTACACCGAAGTCGGCTATGTGGGCCGCGACGTGGAGTCGATGATTCGTGATTTGACCGAAATTGCCGTTCGGATGGTCAAGCAAGAGAAAATCGAACAAGTTCAGGAACGGGCCGAACAGATGGCAAATGAGCGGATCATCTCCATCTTAGTGCCTGGTCAGCGCAAAACCCGGCCATTCAAAAACCCTTTGGAACTGCTCTTTAATCCGGATGATGGCAAGGAGGCGGAGGATTCTTTCCCCGACCAACAACTGGAGCAACAACGCCGCGAGATTCGCGAAAGACTGGGTCGCGGACAGTTGGAAGATGAGCTCATTGAAATCGAGGTTGAAGACAATATCCCGAACATGTTTGAGATTATCTCCAACACAGGCGTTGAACAGATGGGGATTAACATGCAAGAGTTGTTTGGCAGCATTTTGCCGAAAAAGACAAAAAAGCGCCGCCTTCCCATTCGGGAAGCCCGGAAGATCCTGACCCAACAAGAGGCGATGAAACTGATCGACATGGAAGAGGTGGTCCGGGAGTCGATTCAGCGAGTCGAGCAATCCGGTATCGTGTTCATCGATGAAATTGACAAAATCGCGAGCAAGGAGCACGGCCCGGATGTCTCCCGTGAAGGAGTCCAACGGGACATCCTGCCGATCATCGAAGGATCCACCGTGATGACGAAATACGGTCCTGTCAAGACCGATTACATCCTGTTTATCGCTGCAGGAGCTTTTCACATCGCCAAACCATCCGATTTGATCCCTGAACTTCAGGGCCGGTTGCCGATTCGCGTCGAACTGGATGACCTGTCCGAAGAAGACTTTGTCCGCATTCTCAAAGAACCCAAGAACGCCTTGCTCAGGCAGTACAGCGCGTTGCTGGAGACAGAAGGTATCCAGGTTCTCTTTACGGAAGATGCGATCCGCGAAATTGCCAAGTTGGCCACGAAAGTCAACCAGCAGGCCGACAACATCGGCGCTCGCAGGCTGCACACACTGCTTGAAAAGTTGCTGGAGGATCTGTCCTTTGAGGCGCCGGACGTCCACTTGGAGAAAGTCGATATCACCCCGGAATATGTCAGGGAAAAACTGGGGCCGATTGTTGAAGATGAGGATTTAAGTCAATATATTTTATAAAATGTTAAAATGGCAAAATAGAAACAAGCCTTGAGAAGGAGGATATGGAAACATGAATTTACTTGCGAAAACTCGTCGAATCAACCGTCTGTTGCAGAGAACAGCTGGTCATGCCGTCAATTTCAATGAAATGGCTGAAGTGCTGAGTGATGTCATTGAAGCCAACACCTTTGTGGTCAGTCGGAAAGGGAAAATGCTGGGTGTTTCGATCTACACCCCGATTGAAAATGATCGCCTCAACAAAATGATTGAAGAACGTCGTTTTCCACAAGAGTACAATAATCTTTTGCTCAAGGAAGATGAGACAAAAGCCAACATCACGCTGGACAGCCCGCTCACGGTTTTCCCGGTCGAAATGCGCGGCATTTTGGACAAAGCCTACACCACCCTGGTGCCGGTGGTTGCCGGTGGGGAGCGGCTTGGAACGTTGCTTTTGGCACGCCTGAACAAGGAATTTGTGGATGATGACCTGATTCTCGGCGAATACGGCGCAACGGTTGTTGGGATGGAGATTTTGCGCGAGCGCTCCGAAGCGGTGGAACAGGAGGCTCGCAGCAAGGCTGTCGTCCAGATGGCCATCGGTTCCCTTTCCTACAGTGAAATGGAAGCCGTGGAACATATTTTCGAAGAACTAAACGGCAAGGAAGGACTTCTGGTGGCGAGCAAGATTGCGGATCGCGTGGGCATTACCCGTTCTGTGATCGTCAACGCGTTGCGAAAACTGGAAAGTGCTGGTGTGATTGAATCTCGCTCGCTCGGCATGAAGGGAACCTATATCAAGGTGTTAAACGAAAAGTTGTTGACCGAGTTGGAAAAACTGAAAGCAGAGTCTTAATCGACAAAGACCTGATGGCAAGGCTTGCGATGTGTCAAAATCGGAGCATTTCGGGAAACCTTCCTCTCTGTAGAGGGAGGTTTTTATTTGTTCGTTTATGTCTATTTTTATCTATTTTTGTCGAATTGCCTTGTTTTTCTATGGTTGTTATTGTCGTTCTATGAAATTTATGGTATGTTAAGACTACCAAATCATAGATATTTTTTCCAAAGTAGAGGGCAAACCCAGCGAAAGCTGGCGACGCAAAGCAATGGGTCTAAAGTACGGCTTTAAGCCGTACCATGATTGCCATGCTGCACATGGGGTGTCCCTTGTCGTTTAGACAAGGTTTTTTTATTAGCATTTCCGTTATCAATTTATGCACACGAAGATCGTTTCATGAGATCGTTCTAGTTGTATGAAATTTTTAGCGAAATGAGGTGAAAAGTGCAGGAAAAAACGGGCTTCTGTCGAATAGGACAAATATTGAATGAAATGACAGCAAATGGTTATACACTCGGAAGCAATCCATCATTTTTAAGTAAGGAAGTGGGAAGATGATCAATCTCCCTCCTTTGCTGCACCTAGCCCTGGATGCCGCGGCACTACGACAGAAAGTGTTGGCAAACAATGTGGCAAATGCGGAGACGCCCTATTTTCGACGTTCAGATGTGCGATTTGCGAATGTGTTGGAAGATGCCTACCATCGGCGTGTTTTCATCGGAAAGAAGACAGATCCTCGACACATACAAATCGGCCAAAAATCCATGCCGGAGATTCAGGTGATTCAGGAAGGCCGTCTGACCAATTCCAATGCCCAGAGCAATGTCGATCTAGATTACGAGATGGCTTCAATGGCACAAAATGCCCTCTGGTATCAGGCGCTGGTGCAACAAACTTCGAATGCCTTGGAGAAATATCGACGAGTTCTAGAAGGGAGATAAGTCTGATGCAAATGTTTGACGGATTAGCGATCAGCGCATCCGGCTTGACGGCCCAGCGTTTCCGCATGGATGTGGTGGCTTCGAACATTGCCAACGCCCAGACCACGCGAAGCCAGTACGTAGACGGTCAATGGATCCCGTACCGGCGGAAGATGGTCCAATTTGCGCCGTTGGCCAGCGGGTTCGCCAGTCATTTACAACAAGCGATGGGCAAGAGCGGACCGGGTCAAGGGGTGGTGGTCAAGCGTATTGTAGAGGATCCGACACCTTTTCAGCAAGTTTACATGCCGGAACATCCTGATGCGAACGATCAAGGGTATGTTTTGCTCCCGAATGTGGACATCTTGAAGGAACAGGTGGACATGTTGACCGCCGCCCGGATGTATGAGGCCAATGTGACCGCTTTTCAAACAAGCAAAGCGATGTTGACCAAAGCGCTTGAAATTGGAAGGGGATGATCCGCTTGCTAGGTTCTGTGATGAATCAGTTGATTGTGCCAGCTGTTGACGCTCGTTCGGAGATGCGCCCTGCACAGCCTACTGCCTCAGGCGAGGTGACCGAGGATTTTAAAGCCTTTTTGACCGAGGCACTGGAAAAAGTAAACCAACAACAGATTTATTCCGAACAGATGACGCAGCAGCTGGCGCTTGGACAAGTGGAGAATCTGCATGACGTGATGATTGCTGCTGAGCAGGCTTCGGTTAGCCTGCAGATGGTTGTTCAGGTCCGCAACAAAGTGGTGGAAGCTTATCAAGAAATTATGCGCATGCAAATCTAATCGATCAATTTAGTAAGGGGTGTCTTCTACGGGGTCTGCGCATATATGAACTTAAGAAATTCTTGTATCGAAGCGGAAGAGTGAGCACGAGGTGACATGGTGAACGTAACCCTGAAACAATATTGGTCACGCCTCATGGAGTGGTGGGGAACATTTCCTCGAAAGCAGCAAATTCTCTATCTCGTATCTGCGCTTGTGGGTATCATGCTGCTTGTTTCACTGATCGTTTGGTTGACACGGCCGGAATATGAAGTCGCCTTTTATGACTTGGAACCAAAGGACGCTCAGACAGTCACTCAGCAACTGAGCGAAATGGGCATTCCTTACCGCCTTTCAGAGGATGGGACAATGATTTCTGTTCCCAAGTCGCAAGCTGCCAATGTCAAAGTTCAGTTGGCAGATAAAATCAAGAGTGGTTCCATCGGCTATGACGTGTTTATGCAAAACTTGGGTCTTGGCATGACCCAAGAACAATTCAAGGTGTTGGAAAAGGGTGTGATCGAAGGGGAACTGGAACGGTTGATCAAGCAACTGGATGGCGTCAATGATGCCGATGTGATGATCACAATGCCGCAACGGAGCGTTTGGCTGACTGATGAGCAAAACCCTGCCACCGCCTCTGTGGTTCTGCAGCTGGATCCGGGCACCCGCTTGGAACCTCAACAGATTAATAGCTTGTACCAACTGATTTCCAAAAGTGTCCCTAACCTTCCTGTTGAAAACATTTCGCTCGTCGATCAAAACGGGATGTTGCTTTCCACTGCGCAAACGGGGCAATCCGATGCGATTCTGGGATCGGCATACGAACAGCAGGAAAAAATCAGGGTGAATTTTCAGCAGCGCCTGCAGCAAGAGATTCAACGGACTTTAGGGGCCATCTTCGGACCTGATCGCGTGATTGTCCAAGTTTTTGCCAATTTGAATTTTGATCAAGAAAAGCGCCAGGAAAACCGGGTTGAGCCCGTTGTTGATGACAAGGGGTTGCCTATCAGCGAGGAGAACATCCAGGAGCAATCAACAGGAGGAGGATTGGGAGCCGGCGGTGTGGTCGGCACAGGCAGCGGCGAGGTGCCTCGGTATGTGAGTGAAGGAGCGATTGATGGTGGCAGCTATGAACGCTTGGAAGAACGCATCAATTACGAGGTAAACCGGATCTCGAAAGAGGTCGTCGCCAGTCCCTATCGGGTGGAAGATCTCTCGGTGGCGGTGTGGTTCGAACCGCAAGACCCGAATGACCTGGCAGCCGCTGAGCAAGATCGTGAGCGGATCCAGAACATGCTCACAGGTATCGTCAGCGCCTCATTGAGCGGCAGCGGGCAAAACTGGACTCCTGCCGACATCCAGAACAAGATCGCGGTGGATTATCGCATGTTTGAAGGTCAGGCTGAGCCGGAAGCGTTACCTGTATGGCCGCTTTGGGCAGCGATTGCTGGTGGAATTCTCTTGTTCAGCCTTCTTCTTTTCTTGTGGTTCCGCCGCCGCAAGAAGGCGGAAAGTTTCGAGGAGGCGTCAACGTATACAGCCGTTTATCCGCCTGAGGAATTGCCAGTTTTACTGGAAGAGTCCGATGAAAGCAAAATGCGAAAGAAATTGCAGGAAGCCATGCGCAAAAATCCGCAAGAGTTTGTCCAGCTCTTGCGCACCTGGATGTTAGAAGATTGATAGGAAGACTAAAGGGGCAACCCATGGGGAAGGAGGGTTTGAAGTGGCAACCCGCAAATTAACAGGGAAGCAAAAAGCGGCCATCCTGTTGATTTCCATGGGGCCGGAGTTTTCCGCTGAAGTGTTTAAGCATCTCAATGAGGAAGAAATTGAAGAGCTGACACTGGAGATTGCGACATTTCGAAAGGTGACCCCGGAGATGACCTCCAGCGTGTTAAAAGAGTTTCAAGAGATCTGGGTCGCGCACGAATATATCTCACAAGGCGGCATTCATTATGCCAAGGATGTATTGGAGAAGGCGCTGGGGGAACAGCGAGCCATGGAGATCATCAACCGGCTGACAGCGAGTCTCCAGGTTCGGCCCTTTGAATTTGCCCGTAAGGCGGATCCGATGCAGATTTTCAACTTCATCCAAAATGAACATCCGCAGACCATCGCGCTTGTTCTGTCTTACCTTGTTCCGGAACAGGCAGCGATGATCCTGAGTTCCCTGCCAAGCGAACAGCAGGTGGACGTGGCCCGCCGCATTGCCACCATGGAGAGCACTTCGCCGGATGTGATCCATTCGGTCGAGCGCGTCCTCGAACAGCGTCTGGCGACGATGGCCAACCTGGATTATGAAGAGGTGGGCGGCATTCAAAGTATCGTTTCGATCCTCAATGGAGTTGATCGTTCAACGGAAAAAGCGATCCTGGAAGGCCTTGAGCTCATGGAGCCGGAGCTTGCGGAAGAGATCAAAAAACGGATGTTTGTCTTTGAAGACATCGTCATGTTGGATGATCGTTCCATCCAGCGCGTGATTCGTGATGTAGACAATGTTGATTTGCAGCTGGCTCTAAAAGCGGCCAGCGAAGAGGTGAAGGCGGCCATCTTCCGGAACATGTCCGCGCGGATGCGGGAAACGATCCAAGAGGAAATGTCCTATATGGGTCCTGTCCGAATCCGTGATGTGGAAGAGGCGCAAATGCGCATTGTCTCCGTGGTTCGCCGACTGGAGGAGATGGGTGAGATCATCATTTCGCGCGGCGGAGGAGATGAGATCGTTGTCTAGCTTGCGAAAGACCGGTCAGATTATTCGTGTTACTGGTCAGACCCCTTTGTCCGGGGTTGTAACCATTGGCCCGCCTCGTACTCATGCAGATGTGGAAGTAGCCCCCCCTGCTCAGAAACCCATGGAATCGCCAGATCCCATACGCCAGCTGGCCGATTCCATATTGGCAGAAGCCCATCTTAAGGTGCGGCGTCTAGAAGAGGCGAGCCGCCAGCAGTTGGCGCAGTGGCGGGAACAGGAGGAGGCCGAACTTGCCCGACTGCGTGAGCAGGCGAAAGAAGCGGGATACCAGGCAGGTTGGGAACAGGGGTTGGCAGACGGGTATCAGGAAGGTGCTGCCAAGGCAAAGGAAGAGTGGCAGGGATGCTTGCGGGAAATCAATGAACTCTTGCGCCATGCCACTCATCTCAAGGAAAAGATGATTCAGGAGACGGAACAGGATATCCTCCTGCTTTGTCTGGCCATTGTGCGCAAAGTCCTGGGGCAGCTTGCCGAACAACAGGAAGATACAGTTCGGCAGATGATTCGTCAGGCACTGCGGGAAAACCAGTTGCAAGGAAGGGTCCGCCTGGTGGTTCACCCGTCTGATTTGCCCGCTGTTGAAGCACTTTACCATGATTTGTCACTTCTGTTAGAAGGAGAGCGGCAGATCGAGGTCACGGTTGATCCGAAGGTGGAAAGTCCGGGCTGTATCATTCATACCGAGCATGGGACGATTGAGGCCACGCTGGACGCGCAATTGGCGACGATTCGGGAGCATTTCATGGCGTTGCGGGAGAAGGGGATATTCCATGAGCATCTATCTGTCGAAGTATATTGAGGCTTTGCCGCAACTGAATCCTTACCGGCAGATAGGACGCGTGGTGGAACTGATTGGTTTGACCGTTGTGGCGACGGGCCTGGAGGCCAATATCGGTGAACTCTGCAAGATTTTTCCGCAACCGCAAGGGGAACCGGTGTTGGCAGAGGTGGTGGGCTTTCGAGAAGGACGTTTGCTGTTGATGCCGTTAAGTGAAATCAACCGCATCGGACCTGGAAGCCGCATTGTCAACACTCACTCCCCATTTGTCATCCAAGTTGGCGAAGCGTTGCTCGGCAGAGTGCTGAACGGGCTTGGTCAACCTCTGGATGGCCACCCTCTGCCGGACATGCACTCTTTTTCGACCGCCAGACAGGCGGTAAACCCGTTGAGCAGACAGACGATCCGTCAGCCGCTGGGCACCGGTGTACGGGCCATTGACTGTTTGTTAACTGTCGGCCGAGGTCAGCGAATGGGCATTTTTGCGGGCAGCGGTGTGGGCAAGAGCACTTTACTGGGGATGATTGCCCGCAATACCAATGCGGACGTGAATGTCATCGCCTTAATCGGCGAACGAGGCAGAGAGGTGCGCGATTTCTTGGATAAAAACTTGGGTCCGGATGGACTGGCTCGCTCTGTCGTCGTGGTGGCCACTTCCGATCAACCGGCCCTTGTTCGGATGAAGGGGGCGGTAGTGGCGACTGCGATCGCCGAGTATTTTCGCGAGCAAGGTCATGATGTCCTCCTGATGATGGATTCGGTGACCCGTTTTGCGATGGCTGCCCGGGAGGTCGGTTTAGCTAGCGGCGAGCCTCCAGCTACCAGGGGCTATCCGCCCTCCGTATTCGCTCACCTACCCAAGCTTTTGGAACGGACCGGCACAGGGAAGAGGGGCTCGATCACCGCCTTCTACACGGTATTGGTGGATGGAGATGACATGAATGAGCCGGTGTCGGATGCCGTCCGTGGCATTCTCGATGGGCACATTGTTCTGGACCGGAGATTGGCGCAGCGGGGACACTTTCCGGCCATCGATGTCCTGCAGAGCATCAGCCGGGTGATGGATGAAGTGGTACCGGAGCGACAGCGGCAGGTAGCCAACCGGGTCAAGGAGTTGCTGTCCATCTATTACCAACATGAGGATCTGATCACCATCGGTGCTTATCAAGCGGGTCATCAACCAAAGGTGGACCAAGCCATTGGGGCCTTTCCCATGATCGAAGCCTTTCTCCAACAGGATGTTGATGAGGAGAGCAACTATGAGGCCAATACACGGGCCTTGTTTGAGCTACACGAACAATTGGAAGGAAAAAGTTCTGGGAAATCGGCGTCCTGACATCGGAATCGGCGTACAGACAGATGTCCAGTCGGCCGCTTTAGCCGGCACAGTTGAGAAGGAGGACGGGAGAAAAGGATGATCGGTTCGGAGATGGCAAGACGGATCGCCCACTTAAAAGAGCTGGCGCGGCGACAGAGCCAGCAACACCTGGCGCAAGCCATCGATAGAAAACGGCAGGCGGATCGCAGATTGCAAGAACTGATCAGCTTTCAACAGGAACAGGAAAACATGCTGGAACAGTTCCTTGCGACATCCCATCTACTTCCTGCCGGATTCTGGTCGCAATGGGGCCAATACCAGCAGCAGATGAAGGAACAGATCCAACTCCATCGGCAACAGGTTGAACGCGCTGCAATCCAAGAGACAGAGAAACGCCAGGAGGTCATCGCTCGTTCCGTGGATGAAAAAAAGTGGAACAAGGTGAAACAGATGGTTTTAGCGCAACAACTTGTTAAAGCGAAAAAGCAGGAACAAAAGGAACTGGACGATCTCGCTAGCATTCGCCACGTCTATGGGTTGTAGGAGGGACTTTGATGGCCAAAGGCGATCACACAGGCAAGCCAGTGAAAAAAAGCAGGATGAAAGTCATATTGCCTGTTCTCCTGTTTCTGTTGGTTATCGCGGGCCTCCTCTGGTATCTGTATGCCCCTCCCGATTGGCCTCTTTCAGCAAATCGGCAGCAAGATCAACAAAGTCAACAAGCGTTGGAAAAGGAGACAGATGCCCTGCGTCAAGAAGTTGCGAGGCTTCAGGACGCTAACCGTCAACTGGAAAATCAGGTAGAGCAGCTAAACCGGCAACTGCTTGACCAGCAAGAGAGAGGCCAGCAGGAAGAACAGTCGGCTGCCTCGGCAGAAGAATACCGGCAGCTGAGATCGACGACGCAATTATACAGCGAAATGTCGCCGAGTAAAGCAGCGGCCATTCTTCAGGCGATGCCTCAAACAGAGGCGGCGTTGATCCTGAAAGTCATGGGGGAAAAAGAACGCAGCCGCGTTCTTTCACGCTTCGACCCGCAGACCGCGGCACAGTTCACCCTGGCATTGCAACAAGTGCCGCAGTTGGATGAGAAGACCGACTTCAATATGATCCGAAACCAGTTGACACAGGCGCTGCCAGCGTCCCCCGCCACTCCAACGACCCAGCCTGTGACGGCCGAAGAGATGGCCCAGACACTATCTGCCATGGAACCTGAACCGGCAGCAGAGATTCTCCAACAGTGGTGGACACGGGATCGAACCGGCACGTTGGAAATATTGCGGGCAATGAGCACAGGCGCAAGGGCCAGGATAATGTCTGTGTTGGAGGCGGATGTGGCCACCGATATCGGGAGGCAATTGGTCAGGGGCTCTTCCTCGGGATGACCTCATTTTACAACGAAACGCGACATTTTGCCCAAAGGAGGTGAACAAGATGTGGTTTCAAGGATTGACAACCGGAACAACATCCGCCGTTGGAAAGGGAGGTCAAGGAACTCAATTGACAAGCGCTTCGACAAGCGTGAAGCCCGGAACCCCATTTGCCGACTGGTTGCAAGCCGCTCTGCTTTCTGACATTCCGTTAGAAAAGCTATCCGGTGTCAATATAAGCCAACCCGTCATCGAGACTCGATCGGCAGAGGGCGAGTTGTCCCAAGAATTGTTAGATACCCTGCTTCAATCCTGGTTGGCCGCTTTCGTTCAACCGTTGCTGCAGCAAGCCGATGCGCAGGCCGGCTCGTTACCAAACGCACCGACCCATCCGGGAGCCGAATCTTCAGGGGAACATTCAACAAATGCAATGAACCAACTGCATCTGATAAGCCGAATGAGTCCAATAAGCCAACTGGGTCAAGGCTCGTTGAACGCCTTGGAAGGTGAATCATTGGCATTGCTGGAGCAGTGGCTGCGAGGAATCACCTTATCAAGCGGCACCCAACCGCCAACTGCTGTTGCACCTCTGACCAACAGTGTAGGAGGGAACCAGGACTTACTGCATCTTCTGCAGACGTTCCTTCAACAACAGGGCGATCGATCGGATCAGTCCTCTTTGCCACCATTCGCATCCGATACACTGAAAATGATTCGAGCATATTTGCAGGCAGATGGCGGACAAGCCATGGCGGGTCAGGAATTGCAAACTGTTGATTTGGATGCTGGACAACAGTCAGACATAGCGAATCAACAGTTGAATGTCCGAATCAATGAACAAGACCCACTCATGGTCCATTTGGCCAAGAACTCCCTTGTGAGGGGCGCGGCTGCCCGTTCTGGATCTGGCCCGGATGGTTCGTCCGGACAGACTCAAAATGAGATGGCCGGCAATTTACAGCCATCATTCGCACCGACAAGCTCGCCCCAGGGGATCGCTTCGGCTGAACGTTCCTTTCTGCAATGGTTGACGCAAACGGGTTCACCGGCGCAGGCTGAAGCGGGAAGCCAGAGCCCTGTCCGGGATATCGCGCAACCTTTCCCAAACGTTCGATTATTGCTTTCGCGTTTTGACACGTTAGAGGGAAGAGGTTACGAGGCCCGCTTTCAGCTTTATCCAGAACAGCTTGGAACAGTTCACGTCAAGTTGGTCCTTCATCAAGGGATACTGCAGGCGCAACTCTTCGTTGACAACCGGTTGGCCAGGGATATCCTGGAAGGACAGCTGCAAACCTTGCAACAAGCATTCGCGCAGCAAGGGCTGCAAGTGGACAAAATTCACGTCGCGATCAGAGAGGATTCCCTTTTTCAATGGCATGAACAAAGCACCCCGTTTTATCAGGAACAACATCATAATGCCAATCCGCAGCGCAGGGATGGAGATGTTTCCTCTGCCAGTCGTTATCAAGGGATCGAAGACGATGAAGCAGGGGTACAAGATTTGCGTCGTGACAGACCAGCATCGTTACATAAGGGAATTGACATGAGTGTGTAACGCCTTTTTATCCAAAAAGCGCTCTAATCGATGAAGAGAAATGCGCACTGAGATGGCGATAACCCTTTGTAGATAGTGAAGACATCGTCCATTACAGATTGTCTGGGGAAAGGGGGGAGCGGAGTGTCAGAGATTGCAGTGGCCAGCACCGCCAGCACGATGAATTCACAAAGCACACCGCCGTCGAACGCCAAGCAAGCCAATGACATTCTTGGGAAAGACGCCTTTCTCAAACTACTTGTCACGCAGCTGCAATACCAAGATCCGTTGTCGCCGATGGAGGACCGTGAATTCATCGTCCAGCTGGCGCAATTCAGCGCCCTGGAACAAATGATCGCGGTAGCGCAGGGGCAGGAAGAAACAGTCAAGTTGTTGAAAGAGATTCAGCAGACGCTGAATGAGATCAAGGCAGGGATGGGATATTGAAACCCGGACGAAGAGGCTTCGGAAGAGACTGTTCCATCAGAGGAAAGTGTATATCTGTTGATCATCAGAGGAAATATGCATCGTCATGAAGCATTTTAGCGGCTATAAATGGCATGAAATCGATTCATTCAAAAGCAAAAGGAGGTTAAAAGATGTTACGCTCGTTTTACTCCGGCATATCCGGCTTGCGGAATTTCCAGACGAAACTGGATGTCGTTTCCAACAACATTGCCAACGTTAATACAACAGGATTTAAAAAATCGCGAGTGATGTTTCAGGACATCATCAGCCAGACGCTCCAGGGTGCCACTGCCCCTGCTGCTCCTATGGGGGGTATCAACCCGAAGCAGGTAGGATTGGGTGCTTCTATTTCATCCATAGATACAACTTTTAATACTGGTACTCCACAAACAACGAATGTTAAGACAGATATGTATATCAACGGAAATGGATTTTTTATTGTCACTCCTGATAATGGGACTACTTTATACTTAACTAGAGCAGGGAATTTTACTTTAGATGCAGAGGGGAATCTTGTTAACAGTCAGGGTATGAAAGTTGTCGGGGATGACGGAAGCAGTACATTTAATCTAAAACAGTACACCGGTCAAAAAGTGGTTGATTTTTCAATTGGCCAGGATGGCACAATTGAATTACTTCTTGATGATGGTAGTAAACAAACTTATGGTACTAAGATTGGCGTTGCTGTAGTTGCAAATCCAGCTGGATTAGAAAAAATTGGAAATTCATTATATAGGTATACAAGGAATGCTGATACCGAACCAACTCTCAACGCCAATTTAATAACTTACCCCAACAATCCAGCAATGGGTAGTGGGGCATTATGGACGGGCTTCCTCGAAATGTCCAACGTGGACTTGTCGGAGGAGTTCACCGAAATGATCATCGCGCAGCGAGGTTTCCAGGCCAACTCCCGGATTATCACCACCTCGGACGAGGTGCTCCAGGAACTGGTGAACCTGAAGCGTTAAAGGAAAGGGTGACGGCGGTTGATTCAGTTGACCAAGCTCAACGGTACACTGGTGGGCGTCAACGCCTTGTTCATTGAGACGGTGGAAATGGTTCCCGACACGGTGATCACCCTGACCACCGGCAAAAAGATGATCGTCCGAGAAACCATGGAAGAAGTGGCGGAGCGGGTCACGACCTTTTATCGCCAGGTGGGGCTTGCCGCCGTCACCGTGAAACAGAGTACGGAGGTTGTCGATGACTAAGCTGCGAATGGTTTTACTTGTCCTGATTACCGTGTTGCTGCTTATCATTGCCGCTGGGATCATCCTGCTTTTTACGTTTGGACTGCCGCAAGAAGGCGTGATGCGACTGAAGGGCAGTGCGACGGCTCAGGAGTTGAGTGCGGTAGATGTAAAGGAGCTGACTTGGACATCCCCCGAGATCAGGACCAATCTCCGATCAGGAAATCTGGTCCTTGTACAGTATGCCTTCCAGGTGGAAAACAAAAAGGCGGTCGAAGAATTGGAACTTCGCTCCCCTCAGGTCAATGATGCAATCATCTCTCTGCTGCAAGACCAGACAAAAGAGAACTTGCTGAGGTCAGAAAGCTCTCAGAAGTTGCGTGAACAGCTTCAGAACAGACTCAACCAGTTCATGCAGGAAGGTAAAGTGGTTGAGGTGTACACGGTGCAGCAGATTGTTCAGTAGGAAGGGGCGGTATCACGTTGGCGGAAGTACTTTCCCAATCGGAAATCGATAAGCTGCTGGCTGCCCTGACTTCTGGAGAGATGGATGCGGATGAACTGAAAGAAGAGACGTTGCGTATCCGTCCCTATGATTTCAAGCGGGCGCTGCGAATGTCGAAAGAACAGATCCGTTCCTTGACCCGGATCAACGAAGGGTATGCCCGCTTGCTGAGTTCCTTTTTTTCCGCGCGCTTGCGCGCATTCGTGGATGTCAAGCTGGAAACGGTGGAGCAATTGCCATATGAAGAGTTTATCCGTTCCATCCCCAGCCAGACACTGCTTTTTGTCTTCCAAGCAGAGCCATTGCAGGGACAGATGGTTCTCGAGGTACCCACCAATATTTCATATGCGATGCTGGATCGGGTGTTGGGCGGTCAGGGGTTTGGCAAACAAGTTTCTGCCAACTACACGGAGATTGACCGGTTGCTCTTGGAGCGCCTGTTTACACAATCCTTTGAGCATTTTCGCGAGGCCTGGACGAACGTGGCCCAGCTTTCACCGCGTGTGGATACGATTGAGTATAACCCACAATTTCTGCAACTCGTATCGGCCAATGAAACAGTGGTGGTCAGTTCGTTTAGCGTAGCCATTGGCGACACCAAAGGATTTATCAATCTGTGTATTCCTCATATCGCTTTGGAACCGGTCATTCAACGCCTTTCCTCGCATTATTTTCTCGTTCATCAACAGCGCTATCGAAAAGAAAGTGACAGTGAACCGATCCGCAAACAATTGTTAAACACAGAGGTGCAGGTGGTTGTTGAGCTGGGCAGGGTTGAGTTGACAGTAAAAGAATTGTTGGGGGTTTGTCCCGGGGATGTGATCACCCTGGACCAATCGATACACAAGCCCTTACGGGTCAAGGTGGATGGTGAAGTCAAGTATCTCGGCACACCTGGATTGGTGAACCAACGGATGGGCGTACAAATCGTGGATTTTTTGCGACCAGGAGGAAAAGAGCATGAGTCATGACGGGATTTTATCTCAAGAAGAAATTGATGCCTTGTTGAACCAGTCGGGAGAGATATCCGATACCGAATCGCTTGCTTCGGCAGCCCAGTTAACAGAAGTGGAAATGGATGCGCTGGGTGAGATTGGAAACATTTCCTACGGTTCTTCCGCCACAGCCCTCTCCACGATTCTTTTGCAGCGGGTGGAGATCACCACGCCTCAAGTTCGGGTACTGAGCAAGGAGGCGCTAATGGAAGAATTCAATACGCCATACGTGGTGCTGGAAGTCCAGTTTACGGAAGGGCTGTTGGGAAACAACTTGATGGTTCTCAAAATCCGTGACGCTCTCGTGATCTCCAACATCATGATGGGTGGGGATGGTCAGGTGAACGAGGAGGAAGAGCTGACGGAACTGCACCTCAGTGCGGTGCAAGAGGCGATGAATCAGATGATGGGTTCATCGGCGACGGCGATGGCCTCCATGTACCAGCGAGTGGTCAATATTTCGCCGCCTCGGGCCCGGATCGTCAATATTCAGCAAGAGAGCGATCAACTGGATTTAGAAGATTGGCTGGTTCGCATCGGCTTCAGATTACGGGTGGGTACGCTCATCGATTCGACGATCATGCTCTTGATCCCTCTGAGTTTTGCGAAGGAAATGGTTTCACTTCTCATGTCACCATCAACGGTTTCCGCTGATACCGAGCAAGCTGCTGCAAAGGAGGTCTTGACAGCTCCAGAGAATCTCGCAGCACCAACTTCCAGCGTCGCTGTACAATCGGAGCCAGATCGTCAAAAAGCAGCGTCTGCCTCCGGCGAGACAAAATTTTCCACGGACCATTCACCAGATGGGCTGCAAGCACCTGTTTCCGGTTCGCCGTCACATCTGTCTCAGAGTGATCCACAGATCCCTGTTCAAAAACCTGAGTTTACACCGCTCTTTGCGCAGAAATCTCAGGTGGAGGCACAAAACCTCGATCTCTTGCTGGACATTCCGTTGCAGATCTCTGTGGAATTGGGCCGGACGAAAAAAATGATCAAAGAAGTATTGGAATTGGCTCCGGGCTCGGTCATCGAACTGGACAAGCTGGCTGGTGAACCGGTTGACATTTATGTCAATCAAAAATTGATCGCCCGCGGGGAAGTGGTCGTCATCGATGAAAACTTCGGCGTTCGGATCACGAACATTCTCGATCCACGCGAACGACTTCGCAGCCTTTAACTTCGCAACATGTAAGTAAAATGGATCAACAGGAGGGATTTCCATGTCCGGTCGTATCATGATTGTGGATGATGCAGCCTTTATGCGAATGATGTTGAAGGATATCCTTACACGCCACGGTTATGAAGTGGTCGGGGAGGCTGAAAACGGCGCGGTGGCTGTCGAGTTATATAAGGAGAAAAAACCAGACCTCGTCACGATGAATATTACGATGCCGGAGATGGATGGCGTGGCAGCATTGCGAGAAATTCGCAAAATTGATTCGAATGCCCGGGTCGTGATGTGTTCAGCGATGGGACAGCAAGGAATGGTGATTGAGGCCATTCAAAATGGCGCAAAGGATTTTATTGTCAAGCCTTTTCAGGAAGATAGGGTGGTTGAAGCGGTGAAAAAAATTCTTGGTAAAGTCGGATAGAAAGGATACCTATGAAACGGTCACCTTTTCTCGTCTTGTCCATCATTGCACTTTTTTGGTTGTGGCCACAATGGGGTGTCGCATTGGAAGACAACCCCTTTGGCGAACGGACAGTCAAGGAGGCACTGGAGTCGCCTGATCAGACACCTTCCCAGTCACCGTCCAGCGGCACGACCGAGCAACAATCTGCTCCTTCTCAATCCGGCGGCATCTTGCGTGCTCTTCTCAATATGGTGGCTGCCCTATCTCTGGTGTTAGCGTTGATTTACATGTTTTACCGAATCTTTTTTAGACGCCAACGTTTCCTGCGGGAAGTAGGCGGAATAAGGTATCTGGGTGGCTTTCCCCTTGGCGCACAAAAGTCCCTGCAATTGGTGGAAATTGCAGGAAAAGTGTACGTCTTGGGTGTGGCTGAAGAGGTGCAATTACTTCGGCTCATCGACGATCCGGATGAGAAAGAAATCTTGTTGGCAAATGTGGCTCAGCTGGAAACCGCTAGCTTTCCTTCCACGGAGATTGCCCGCCGGTTTTCGGCGCAGCTGGCGCGACTGAAAGAACAGCGGCGGAAATGGTTCCATCGGCACCTGATGCGTAAGGATTCCTCCGGGGATGGTGAAGGTCGTTGATGCGAAAGTTCTGCTGCCTCGCTCTGCTGCTCGCTGCTGGCTTTTTCTTGCTGGTTGCACCGGTATTGGCTGAGCCGTTAGAAGGGCAGCCGCTGGTCTTTCCTGGTGTCCAAATCACAATTGGGAGTGGGGAAGGAACGCCCGATTTGGTGCCAGCGTTGCAATTGCTTCTCTTTTTGACGGTTCTCAGTCTGGCGCCAGCCTTTTTGATTTTGATGACCAGTTTCACCCGTATCGTGATCGTTCTGTCTTTTGTCCGTAGTGCTCTCTCAACCCAAATGATTCCGCCAAACCAAGTGCTGATCGGGCTGGCGCTGTTTCTGACTTTGTTCGTGATGTCACCGGTAGTGGATGAAATATATCAAACAGCGTGGCAACCCTATCAGGCGGGAGAACTGACACAGCAAGAAGCTTTTGAAAAAGCAGTTATACCGCTCAAACAATTTATGGCATCCCATACTCGCGAGAAAGATTTACTTCTGTTTTTGGACTACACCGATTCGCCACGACCTGAGTCGATTGAGGATTTATCTTTGACCACCCTGATCCCGGCATTCGCCATCAGCGAACTGAAAACGGCCTTTCAAATTGGTTTTATGCTATTTATCCCTTTTCTGGTGATCGATATGGTAGTGGCCAGTGTCTTGATGGCGATGGGAATGATGATGTTGCCTCCAGTGATGATTTCATTGCCTTTTAAAATCTTGCTCTTTGTTTTGGTAGATGGCTGGTATTTGGTCGTGGAGTCACTGTTGGTCAGTTTTCGATAGAAGGGATGGAGCGGATTGACGAGTGAATTGGTCATGCAATTGGCAAGGAATGCGATTTTCCATGTCTTGATTTTGGCCACTCCGTTGCTTGGAGCAGGTTTGCTTGTCGGTTTGTTCGTCAGCATTTTACAGGCAACGACGCAGATTCAGGAGCAGACGTTGGCCTTTATCCCTAAGATCATTGCGATTCTTCTGTCGCTCCTATTGTTTGGACCATGGATGCTGACAAAAATGGTGGATTACACGAAAGAGATGTTTCAACAAATGATTTATTGGATTGGATAAGCGAGTGATTGCTTGGGTGGAACCTTGGTTTCTGTCAATGCTACTCGTCTTGACGCGGATGACCACCTTTTTTGTCACGATGCCACTTCTGTCATATCGAAACGTCCCTGTCTTGTTCCGACTGGGATTGAGTGTAGCTTTAGGGTTTTTGGTCATTTCCCAGATGAAGATAAATCCTGATCTTGCTCTCGACGCCGTCTTTCTCGTCTTGATTGTCAAGGAAGCGATGGTCGGACTGCTTCTTGGCTTTACAGCTTCGATGATCTTTGCGGCCATCCAGATGGCAGGAGCGATGATCGATTTGCAGATGGGTTTTGCCCTTGCAAACTTGGTTGACCCCCAGTCCGGGGTGCCGATGCCTGTGACAGCCAATCTGAAGTTGATGCTGGCGATGTTGTTTTTCCTGGCCATCGACGGACATCACCAGCTGATTCGTGGTATCCTGGCCAGTTTCCAACTGATTCCTCTTGGCCAAGCGGGATTGGGAAGTTTTGAGCTCACGATGGAATGGCTGGCCCGCTTTTTCTCGCAAAGTTTTTTGATTGCTTTACAAATCGCCGCGCCGATGGCGGCAGCTCTGTTTCTTGTCGACCTGGCGATGGGGATCATCGCTCGTACCGTGCCGCAGATGAATTTTTTTGTCGTTGGCTTTCCGTTCAAGATGCTGTTTGGCATTCTCGTCATGTTCTTGGTCATACCTGGTTTCTTTGTCGTTTTGATTTGGTTGTTCCAGCGGATGTTTGAAGCGATGAGCCAAGTCATGCAATGGTTGGGGATCTGAGATGGCAATGGAAAAAACAGAAAAGGCCACACCGCGGCGAAGGCAGGAGGCTAGGGAGAAAGGGCAGGTTGCCCGCAGCAGTGACATTGCGCCGGCCTTCATCATCCTGGGTGTATTTGCTTTACTTGGGATCTTTGGAGGATATTTAGCAGATGAGGTGACAGGCCTGTTTCAACGAAACTTGACCGAGTACTTGCACTGGCAAGTGACCCCACACAGCATTCAACTGATTTTCACAGAAATGCTCTGGGAAATGGCCAAGATGCTGCTTCCTGTGTTCGGCTTGGTTCTTTTTTTGGGAGTGGCCAGCAATCTGTTGCAGGTGGGTGTGCTTTTTACAACCCAACCATTGAAAATGGATTTGAAACGATTGAATCCCGTGGAAGGATTCAAACGCATTTTTTCACCGCGCGCATTGGTGGAATTCGCCAAGTCGCTGTTAAAGTTTATCGTGATCACGCTGGCGGTGGGTTGGGTCATTTGGTTAGAGCGGGAGGAACTGGTTCTCCTGGCGCAGTGGCCGCTCATTGGAACTTTGAAGTATGTCGGAGTCATGGTTGTCAAGACGGGCTTGACAGCGGGCGTGCTGTTACTCGTCTTGGCGGTGTTCGATTTCTTTTACCAGAAGTATGATCACGAAAAGAAACTCCGCATGTCCAAGCAGGAGGTCAAGGATGAGCTGAAACGAACAGAGGGGGATCCGTTGATTCGCAGCCGGATCAAGGAACGTCAGCGGGCATTGGCGATGCGACGGATGATGCAGGAAGTGCCGCACGCCGATGTTGTCATCACCAACCCGACCCATTATGCGGTGGCTCTCAAATATGACATGGACGAGATGCCGGCGCCACAAGTCGTCGCCAAGGGGCAAGGGTATGTGGCCTTACGGATCAGGGAGATTGCGCAAGAACACGAGGTCGTAATTGTGGAAAATCCTCCCTTGGCCCGGTTGCTGTTTTCCAGTGTTGAAATCGGGGATTGGATTCCTCCAGAGATGTTCCAGGCTGTGGCGGAGGTGCTGGCCTATGTGTACCAAGTAACTGGCAGAAAGATTTGAGCTTGCAGGAGTAGATGACGGGGGATAGGGAATGAGAGGTAGGGACGCAAGTAGGCAGGAGGGAGTGCGGTGAAGCTTAAGGATACGGCCGTCCTGGTGTTTATCGTGTTGATCGTGATCATGCTGGTGATCCCGCTTCCCACCCTGCTGTTGGATTTCCTGATCATTATCAACATGACGTTGGCCCTGGCCATCCTGCTGGTGGCGATGAACACCCGGGAGGCGCTGCAGTTTTCAATCTTTCCGACGCTGCTTCTGGTGGCCACGCTGTTCCGGCTGGCGCTCAACGTTTCGACGACGCGCGCCATCTTGAGCCAAGGGTACGGCGGGCGCGTCATTGAATCGTTTGGCCAGTTTGTCATCGGGGGAAATCCGGTGGTGGGTTTCATCATCTTCCTGATCTTGGTGTTGATCCAGTTTATTGTTATCACCAAGGGAGCCGAACGCGTTTCCGAAGTGGCCGCCCGCTTTACTCTGGATGCGATGCCTGGCAAACAGATGAGCATTGACGCGGATCTCAACGCCGGCCTGATCACGGAGGATCAGGCCAGACAACGGCGGAAGCAAATTGAGGATGAGGCAGACTTTTACGGCGCGATGGACGGCGCCAGCAAGTTTGTCAAAGGAGACGCCATCGCCGGGATGATCATCGTGGCGGTCAATATTGTCGGTGGGTTTGTCATTGGGATGTTGATGATGGGCCTGAGCTTTAGCGAATCGCTGCAGCGATTTACTTTATTGTCGGTGGGAGATGGGCTGGTCAGTCAGATTCCCGCGTTGCTTATCGCGACGGCGACAGGAATTGTGGTGACGCACGCCAGTTCAGAGTCCAACTTAGGTGAGGAGATCACGTCCCAGCTGACTGCCTATCCCAAATCCCTGTTTATTGTCTCTGGTGTGATCGCTCTGCTGGGTCTCTTGACGCCCATTGGTATTCTTAGTACCTGGCCAGTGGCAGGTTTGGTGGCGTTTGCTGCCTGGCGGATGCAACGGCCCAAAGACGAGCTTTCACCTTCCGCGG
Source organism: uncultured Bacillus sp. (assembly GCA_947085265.1). Taxonomy (GTDB): domain Bacteria; phylum Bacillota; class Bacilli; order ZCTH02-B2; family ZCTH02-B2; genus Bacillus_BB. Next base: position 86,872 of record CAMTVR010000012.1, read on the forward strand.
AAGAGTCGGCTGTGGAAGAGGGGGCGCAGGATCTCCGACGCACTGAAAACGTGTATCAATTGCTCTACACCGATCCGGTGGAATTTGAATTTGGCTACGGCTTGATCCCGTTGGCCGACAGCAAGCAGGGAGGTGACTTGTTGGATCGGGTGGTCATGATCCGGCGGCAAATGGCGGCGGAATTGGGGTTTGTCCTGCCGGTGGTGCGGATACGCGACAATATTCAGCTTCAACCGAATGAGTATCAAGTGAAAATCAGGGGTACGCGGGTGGCGTCCGGCGAGGTGATGCTGGATCACTTTCTCGTGATGGGTCCGGAAGAACAGCTTCAACAAATTCCTGGAACAGAAACCAGGGATCCGGCCTTTGGGATTCCGGCGCGTTGGGTGCCGCAAGCGCATCGGGAAGAGGCAGAAATGCTGGGGTTGACGGTGGTCGATCCGCCATCCGTGATTGCGACCCACTTGACAGAGATATTCAAGAAACATGCGCACGAACTGCTAAGTCGCCAGGAGACCCAATCCTTGATCGATCACCTGAAGGAACAACAACCGGCCTTGGTCGAGGAGCTGGTGCCCAAGCATCTGAGTGTCGGTGTCGTACAAAAGGTGCTGGCCAACTTGCTGCGGGAGAAGGTGTCCATTCGCAACCTTGCCTTGATCTTTGAGGCCTTAGCCGACCATGCAAGCTTCACCCAGGATCCTGATTTGTTGACCGAATTTGCTCGTCAATCTTTATCCCGTCAGATCACGCAACAGTACTGCCCGGACGACGGGACCATCCGTGTTCTCACTTTTTCTCCGGCACTGGAAAAGAGGTTGGCCGACAGCATCCATCGGAAAGAGACGGGTACGCAGCTGGTACTGGACCCAGGTACGTCGCAACAGTTGTTGCAGCGCATATCCGAGCAAATTGCGCGGTTGGCGCAAGGCGGTTGGCAGCCGCTCCTTTTGACCTCACCTGCCTTGCGTCCCTATGTGCGTCGTTTTTTGGAGAAGTGGCTGCCGGATGTCCCCGTCCTCTCCTATAACGAACTGGAACCGGATGTGCAAGTTCAAAGTGTGGGAGTGGTTCAGCTGTGATCGTCAAAAAATATGTGGCCGACTCAGTCGCCGAAGCGATGAAGCAAATTCGCAGTGAACTTGGCCGCGATGCGGTGATTTTGGATTCCAAGCCGGTGAAAGTAGGCGGCTGGCTAGGGCTTTTTGGAAAACGGAAGGTGGAAGTGATGGCCGCGGTTGAATCACAACCCCTTTCCCAGTCCGCCCAGGGGCGTGGCGCAAAGCCTCTCTCCTCACAACGCGAAGTGACTTTTTTGGAGTCCTCCTTGCACAGGCAGGTACTGGATGAACTGCGGGAAATGAAGCAAGCATTTGCGCAATACACGTTGCACCATCATCCGCATTGGCCGGCCACATACCGGAAATGGACCGATTATTTGATGAGCCAAGACATTCACCTCGCACTGGTTTACGATTGGTTGGAACAGATACAGTCACGTGTACACGGGGATGCCTCATGGCCGACGATCCGCCAGTGCGGAGCAGAGACGATCACAACGTGGCTGTCCAATTACATCACGCCACCCATCCAGTCTCAAACACGGATGGTCCATTTTATCGGTCCGACAGGTGTTGGAAAGACCACCACAATTGCCAAAATCGCTGCGGATTATGTACTGCACCGCAAGGTTTCTGTTGGTTTGCTCACCATTGATACCTACCGTGTGGCCGCGGTCGAACAATTGCGCACGTATGCCAACATCCTCGACATTCCGATTGAGGTGGTATTTTCCCCACAAGAATTTACGCAAGCCATTCGTCGTCTGGAAAATTGTTCCTTGATCCTCATGGATACAGCGGGTCGCAATTACTTGAATCCTATGCACCTGTCGGAGTTAAAACCTTATCTGCAGCATGACATGCCCTGTGAGACATACATTGTCTTGAGCGCGGTTGCCAAAGGTGAAGATTTGCGGACGCTCTCAGAACAATTTGCCTCGTTGCCAAATCGGAAACTGATTCTCACCAAACTGGATGAGACATCGACGTATGGCAATGTGTTCAACCTGCTGCATCAATCCCCGCTGCCGCTGGCATATTTGACCAATGGGCAGTCTGTTCCTGACGATTTGGTGGTGGCAGAGGCCGAAGAGTTGACCAAATGGTTGTTAGGAGGGTTAAAAGATGACTGATCAGGCAGACCGGCTGCGGGAGATGGTGCGACAGCTGAAACAGGGCGAGCAGCAGACACAGGATCAGACTCATCGACAGGTATGGAAATCGGGGCATCAGCATCCGCATCTGCAGGCCTCTGTCTCGATACAGGAGAACCAGACAGGCGATGTGGCTGGCAGCACTGCCGCCTTGTCCTCTGATGGTATGGAAACAGCGGTCAACTCGGACGGTGACGGGGAACAGAAAGAGACCCGAGTGATTGCCATTACCAGCGGCAAAGGGGGAGTTGGTAAAACCAACTTTGTCTTGAATTTTGCGTTGGCCTTGCAAAAGTTGGGACGTCGCGTAGTGATCTGGGATGCCGATTTTGGTTTTGCCAATGTGCATGTGCTGATGGGAAAAACCCCAGAAGTCACACTGCTCTCCCTTCTTCGGGGGGAAGGGGACATTTGGCAAGCCATTTCACCTGGTGTTGAGGGGTTGCAATACATTTCAGGCGGTCAAGGGATGAAAGAGATGTTTCACTTGACCGATGATAAATTGGAACATTTTCTGGCGCAGTTTATGCAATTGCGCAGTTATGCCGACTATCTGTTGATCGACTTGGGTGCAGGCCTGAATAACCAGAGCCTGAATCTGTTGCTGGCGGCGGACGAAATCATATTGTTGGCCACGCCGGAACCCCCATCATTGACAGATGCTTATGCTGTCTTGAAGTTGCTGAGTTTGGAAGAGAAAGCGTTGCGTGTCCATTTGCTGATTAACCGCGCCAAAAATGAGCGGGAAGGGATGATGGCCCACAAACGGATGGCAGCCGTTACGGAGCGATTTCTTTCGCTATCTCTGCATCGTTTGGGTATTTTGCCTGACGATCCCCACGTGGTCAAGGCAGTGCACAAGCAAACACCATACCTGTTAGCTTATCCCAACAGTCTTATTTCCCGCAAAACATTTGCCCTCGCGGAATACTTTATCCAGTTTAACCCGTTTGCCGATGAAAAGAATCATTCTGTCGGCGCGTTTACATACAAACGTGGTTTTTGGGGCCGTTTTCGTCAATTGTTCCATCCCGTCTCGTCAATATCGCAAGGAAAGAGGTGAGTGTTGTGGATCAATATATGGACATGTTCCTCAATGAATCGTACGAACACTTGGAAACGTTGAACCAACTGTTGCTCCAGCTGGAACAGCGCCCGGAAGAGGTGGAAGTGGTGCACGAAATGTTTCGCGCCGCTCACACCTTGAAGGGAATGTCAGCAACGATGGGTTTTGAACGCCTGGCGGAGTTGACGCATCAGATGGAAAACGTCATGGATCTGCTTCGCAATCATCAATTGGCCGTCACCACACCGATTTTAGACACTTTGTTTGCGTGTGCTACTGCACTGGAGTCCATGTTGCAATCGATCGAATCAGGGGCTGGGGACCAATTGGACACCGCTGATTTGGTGTCTCAACTCAAGGCCATTGTCTCTGGAGAGATACCATCTTCTGGGCTGGAAGAAAAAACAGAAGACGGCAGCCAGGTTCCAGAACCGGAAGAGGCAGCAGTGGCTGTCATGCGCAAGGCTCTTGGGCAAGGGCTGTTTGCCTACGAAATCATGGTCCGCCTGGACAAGAACACAGCCTTAAAATCCGTTCGAGCCTATATGGTTTTTCGGAATTTGGAGGAAATGGGAACGATTGTGGGCAGCTACCCTTCGGCTGATGAAATCGAGAAAGAGAACTTTGAAGACTGGTTTGTCGTCTGGTTTATCACCAAGCAAAGCGATGAGGAGATTCGGGAAGAACTCCTAGAAATTTTAGATGTGATCGAGGTACGGACGAATCCTTATCATCCCAAGTCTGAGCAAATTGCATCACAAAACCAAGTGGCCGCTACGAGTGTTGTCGAAAAACCGGTCCGTGTCGCTCCTGCTTCGACTGCCCCTGCTGCTCCCGTCCCGGCGAAGGGAAAATCCCAGACCAGAAATCAAACGTTGCGGGTGGATTTGGGACGGATTGACCGCTTGATGAACCTGATTAGTGAAGTGGTGATCGATCGCAGCCGCCTGTCTCGGATCTCCTCTCGTCTGAATGATCCCGAGCTTGTCGAAACGGTGGATCATTTGCACCGACTGGTAGGGGAGTTGCAGGATGTGGTCTTGAAGCTGCGGATGGTGCCGATCGAAAACATGTTTAATCGGTTCCCGCGGATGATTCGGGACTTAACCAGAGAGTTGAACAAACAAGTGGAGCTGGAGATGCGAGGGTGGGAGACAGAGCTGGATCGGACGATCATGGATGAAATTTCTGATCTGATGGTCCACTTGATCCGAAACTCTTTAGATCATGGGTTTGAGCCACCGGACGTCCGCAGGGAGTTAGGTAAACCGGAAACAGGAAAGTTAGTGATCGCCGCCTACCAGCGAGGCAACTCGGTCGTGATTGAAGTGGCCGATGACGGGAAGGGAATTCAGCGCGATCTGGTGTTGAGCAAGGCGATTGAGAAGGGTTTGACAACGCCAGAAGAAGGGAAGCTTCTCAGCGATTTTCAAGTCTATCAATTCCTTTTCATGGCTGGTTTCAGTACAGCGAAACAAGTATCCGACATCTCCGGGCGGGGTGTTGGGCTGGATGCGGTAAAGTCAAAAATTGAATCATTGGGAGGAAGCGTGTATGTCCACTCCACACCGGGGCAAGGGACCACGTTCAGTCTCGAATTGCCCCTTACGATGTCGATTATTCAAGCGTTGCTCGTCAATGTTGGCGGTGAAACCTATGCCCTGCCTTTATCCAATGTGATCGAAATTGCCCAGATTCCGGCAGCCACTGTCAAGCAGGTGCACCATGTAGAAATGGTTCCTTTTCGCGGCGATTGGATTCCGCTGTTCCGACTTCATCATTTCCTAGAATTAGAAGTGACGCCACAGGAGGATTTGATTTATATTGTCATTCAACGGGACAAATCCTATCTTGCCCTGCAGGTAGACGAAACGCTGGGCGAGGAGGAGATTGTGGTGAAGTCGCTTGGCAATTACCTAGGTGCCAGGTTTGGATTTGCAGGCGCGACCATTATGGGAGACGGCAACGTGGCATTGATCCTGGATGGGGCACAGTTTGTGCAAGCTTAACAGGGGAAAGTTGACTTGTTGGGTGGAATTTTTGAGAGTGAATCGCTTTGATGAGGCTTTTAGAAGGAATTTGAGGTGAGGAGGGTTTGACAATGTCAGCGGAGGAAAAGGTTACCCTGGATCAGCAATATGTGCTTTTTGAATTGGCCGGTCAGGAATATGGTGTCAACGTGCATCAAGTTTTGTCGATTGAGCGGATACCGGACATTACGAGGGTTCCTCGCGCTCCTGAATTTGTCATGGGAGTCATGAACCTGCGTGGCGAAGTGTTGCCAGTCATCGATCTGCGGAAACGCTTCGCTCTTGAATCGTTTGAGGGGAAAGAGGTCCCGCGCGAGCAGCAGCGGATTATTGTGGTCAAGCTAGAGGAGATCACGGTCGGGATGGTGGTGGATATGGTACGGGACGTTCTCAATATCGCTGCGGAGCAAATTGAGCCTCCCCCCTCTCTTGTCGGAGGCATTCAAGCCGATTATTTGGATGGGATGGCAAAGATCGGAGAGCGTGTGATGGTCTTGCTGAACCTTGAGAAGACGTTAAATCAAAAGGAGTTGACAGAACTGGAAGATTTCAGGGGGACTATTGCATGAGTTCCCCTGAGAGGCAAAATTTTCGCATGGATGCATTGAGGGAGTTGGGGAATATCGGTTCTGGCCGGGCAGCCACCGCTCTTTCCCAGTTGCTCAACCGCCGGATTGATATGAAAGTGCCGCGAGTTCAAGTGATGACGTTTGCTGAATTGCTTGACTCGCGTGGCGGTGCCGACATTCCGATGGGCACGGTGGTTATTGACGTGCAGGGAGATGTGGAAGGCAGAATGTTTTTTATGCTAGATATCCGTTCCGTGGAGCGGGTTGTGGAAGTGGTGCTTGGGGAACGTGCAGGTATCGAGAACTTCTCGGAACTGGCATACTCTTTTCTCTTTGAGATGGGAAACATCTTGGTTTCATCCTATTTTTCCTCGCTGTCCGATTTGACAGGTTTACGGATGTCGATCTCGGTGCCTCGTCTGTCGATCGACATGCTGGGAGCCATATTGGGTGAAGGGCTGGCCGAAATGGAACAACTTGAAAACAAAGCGGTTGTCATCGACGCGGAAATTTTTGATGGCCAGGATCGGATCGAAGGGGCGTTTTGTTTCATTCCCTCACCCACATCAATGGATGCGCTGTTTGGCGCACTGGGAGTGTAGGCATGGAGGAGGTACGATTAGTACGGATGGCGGAGATGGCTGTCGGGGATAACAGCTGCATTCTCCGCACGATCGGCCTGGGCTCTTGTGTCGGGGTGATTCTCTTTTCCGAACAATCCATGGTTGCGGGAATGGCCCATGTTATGCTGCCAAGCACCGAGATGCCGGTTCCACCAGAAATGACAGCCAAGTACGCGACGACAGCCATTCCAGCGCTTATCCGCACATTGGAGACAAAAGGAGTCACCCTTTACCGACTGCGCGCTAAGTTAATCGGGGGAGCTCAGATGTTTCGAACCCTAGGTAAACGACCGGAAGCACTCAATATCGGTCAGCGGAATGTGGAGACCTGTCGGGATTTACTGAACCAATACCGGATTCCTATTGTGGCTGAAGATGTCGGTGGCAATTATGGACGCACGGTCGAACATTTTTGCGACACTGGCCGAACGTTTATCAAAACGGTGTTCAAGGGTGAGAGTTGGATATGAAGCCGGGAGGCCGTAAAAACCGATGGATCTTTCTGGCAGCCATCTGCGCCAGTGCGCTCGTCTTGATTTTGAATCTCTTGGTGAATCCGTGGTGGATCGCGCTATGGCGGTTCGTTCAGGCTGCTATCCTGTTTGCCCTGATCTTTTTTGCCCTTGAAAAATGGCTGATTCCCTGGCTCACATCAAAAGGTCAGTTGCCGGCTGTTCCCGATAACCAGGAGACCAAAGGAACGGCGATGCAAGTCGGTCAATATGTGAATGTCGTTGCCGATGAAAGCCGACAGGAGGAACTGGATTCAAAGCGATAAACTGATGGGGTGAGGGCTGTGGAGCAGGAGCAGTGGCTACAGTTATGGGGACACTGGAAAGCGACAAAAGACCCTTTGGTACGGGAAGAATTGGTCCGCGCATGCGCTCCATTGGTCAAGCGTCAAGTCAGTTCCTTTTTTTCTACGACGGTACTGGATGAAGAAGACTTGTTCAGCATCGGCATGATTGGAGTATGGGATGCGCTGGAAAAATATGACCCATCACGTGGGGTGCGTTTTGAAACCTTTGCCGCTTGGCGGATACGTGGCGCCATTTTGGACGAGTTACGGAAACTGGACTGGCTTCCAAGGGGAAAACGAGAGCAAGTACGCGAATTGACTCAGGCATTTGAGAGACTGGAACAGGAGAAGATGCGCCACGTGCGTGATGAAGAAGTGGCTGAATACCTGGGCATGCAACTGGAAGAATTGCATCGGCAACTGATTCGTACAGAGCAGGCGAAATGGCTGTCCATCGAATCGGACGAAGAGCAATTCTCCATCCATGAGAAACTGGAGGATGAAAATCTGCCTGAGCTGTCACAACTGGTACACCAACAGGAAGTGAATGAACTTCTGGCTCAATGCATCGAGCGGCTTCCGGAAAAGGAACGCCTCGTGTTGAGCTTGTATTATTATGAAGAATTGACCCCTCAGGAGATTGCTCATGTGATGAACCTTTCTGCGGCGAGGATTTCGCAGCTTCACAAAAAGGCGATCTTTCGTCTGCGGGGGATGTTGGGCAAGAAAAAGTCGTATATCTATGGTCATGGGTAAAGCATGTACATAAGTAGAGAGGCAATGGACGAGGTGGGAGATGATGCAATCCTTTGCGCTCATTTTTTCTCTTCTGGCCCTCCTCATCAGTGTCATCACTTACTATAGGGTCAAACAGGAGATCAGACTTCATGAGCAAAATGTAGCGGCCGCTTTGGAAGCGGCGCTGGATGAACTGGAGGCTGAAAACAGGCGGTTTATCGAAGAACTTCAGACATTACATCAGGAGTTCCATCAGCAGTACAGAAACAAAGATGAACCTCGATTCCCCGATCTTCACCCATCCACGGCAACAACTGTCGAACAAGTGACCAACGCACACCAAGAAGCGGTCAAATCACAAGACACCGTCTCCACTTTTCAGGCATTGCTGGAAGAGGTTCTGGCGATGAAACGGCAAGGCAGGAGCGAGGTAGAAATCGCCCGGCAGATGAACCGCGGCGTCGGTGAAATTCAATTTATCTTACAGTCTGCCGCCTATCAACAAAAAAAGCGATCGTGATATTTTTTGTCTTTTTTGTGTGACGGCATGATGATTGCTTACAACCTGCCTTTGTGCTATGATGAAGCGTGTGAAAAAACACACGTAGCGGATTTTTCCAGTGGTGCTTGCTGTCAAAGTCCTGGAAGAAGAAGAAGCTGCGGAGGAGATAACCATGTTTGAGGGAGGATTAAGATGTCGATCATATCAATGAAGCAATTGTTGGAAGCTGGTGTCCATTTCGGTCACCAAACGCGCCGTTGGAATCCAAAAATGGCAAAGTACATCTTTGCCGAACGAAACGGCATTTACATCATTGACCTGCAAAAAACGGTCAAAATGCTGGAAGACGCATACCAGTTCGTGCGTAACCTGGTTGCCGATGGCGGGAAAATCCTCTTTGTCGGCACGAAAAAGCAGGCGCAGGACTCGATTCGGGATGAGGCAGAGCGCTGTGGCATGTACTACATCAACCACCGCTGGCTAGGTGGGACTTTGACAAACTTTGCCACGATTAAAAAGCGTATCGAGCGGCTGCACCAGTTAGAAGAAATGGAAACGGACGGTACGTTTGATGTATTGCCGAAAAAAGAGGTGATCCTGCTCCGCAAGGAAAAGGAACGCCTGGCCAAGTTTTTAGGTGGCATCAAAGAGATGAATGAACTTCCGGATGCCATTTACATCGTCGATCCGAGAAAAGAACGGATTGCGATCGCCGAGGCACGGAAGCTGGAAATCCCAATCATTGCGATTGTCGACACCAATTGCGACCCGGATGAAGTGGATTACGTCATTCCAGGGAATGACGATGCCATCCGGGCGGTCAAGCTGATCACTTCGAAAATGGCAGATGCGGTGTTGGAAGGGAAACACGGCGACGAAACCAACACGGCATCTTGAAAAATAATTTGCGCTTGGTCATTTGAGAAAGGGATTGTACAACTCATGTAAAAAGGGTGGCACAGGATGGGAACGGCCATTCTTTGCCACCTTTTTGATGTTACACCACCTTTGAATCTGCACATATCGCTCAAAATCGAACCAAGAAGGGGGCGTGTCAAGAAGATGCAAATACCTGCAGGAATGGTGAAAGAGTTGCGTGAGAAAACGGGCGCCGGCATGATGGATTGCAAAAAGGCATTGACCGAAGCAGACGGAAATATGGAACGGGCGATTGAAATTCTACGTGAAAAAGGATTGGCGGCAGCAGCGAAAAAAGCTGGACGTATTGCGACAGAGGGTGTCGTCGAGTCATACATACACGCTGGCGGGAGAATTGGTGTACTGGTCGAAGTGAACTGCGAGACGGATTTTGTGGCCAAGACAGATGAATTTAAAAGCTTTGTCAAAGATATCGCCATGCAAATTGCCGCTGCCAAGCCCTCTTATGTCAAAAAGGATGAAGTACCGGCCGAAGAAGTGGAAAAAGAACGGAGCATTTTGCGGACGCAAGCATTCAATGAAGGTAAGCCCGAGCATGTGGTTGAAAAGATGGTTGAAGGGCGGCTCGAAAAATACTTTAAGGAAATCTGCTTGTTGGAGCAACCGTTTATTAAAGATCCCGACAAATCAATTGATCAGTTGTTAAAAGAGACTATCGCAAAAATCGGGGAAAATATTTCCATTCGCCGCTTTGTCCGTTTTGAGTTGGGAGAAGGTCTTGAGAAAAAACAAGAAAACTTTGTGGAAGAAGTCATGGCGCAAATTAAAACCACCTGAGTTTCTGCATTCTTTTTGTAATCGAACGAACGCATGGGAAAAGGAGGCACAAGAGTGTCTCCTTTTCCACAGATCCTGTGATCAGCCTAGCACGGGGGGAAGATAGAGTGGTGCAACCTGTATATCGTCGTGTCGTTTTAAAATTAAGCGGGGAGGCGTTGGCCGGTAAACGGGAAGCGGGGATCGACCCCGGAATGATCCAAGAAATCGCCATAAATATTCGGGAAATCGTTGATATGGGTGTTCAGGTGGCGATTGTCGTCGGAGGAGGAAACATTTGGAGAGGCGTTTCTGGAAGTGCACAGGGAATGGATCGGGCGACTGCCGACTACATGGGGATGCTGGCCACGGTCATCAATGCCCTGGCTTTGCAAGATGCCCTTGAACAACATGGAGTGCCTACCCGGGTGCAAACCTCGATCGAGATGAGGCAGGTCGCAGAGCCGTACATCCGTCGCAGGGCGATTCGCCACCTGGAGAAAGGTCGTGTCGTCATCTTTGCGGCCGGAACGGGAAACCCTTATTTTTCGACGGATACGACTGCTGCCTTACGGGCCGCTGAGATTGAGGCGGAGGTCATCCTCATGGCCAAGAATAAGGTGGATGGCATTTACTCGGCTGACCCGAAAATGGTGGCCCATGCCAAGAAATACGACGTATTGACTTTTTTGGATGTCCTCAATCAGGGGCTTGGTGTCATGGACTCGACTGCCTCCTCTCTCTGCATGGACAACAACATTCCCCTCGTGGTATTCTCTATAGAAGATGTAGGAAATATTAAACGCGTGATTCTCGGCGAAAAAATCGGCACGATTGTGAGGGGGAGTTTTTGATGTCATCGCCGATTAAAGATAAAATGGACAAGACGATCGATACATTAAAAAGAGAATTACACAGTGTTCGGACGGGTCGGGCCACGCCTGCATTATTGGATCGGATACATGTTGATTATTATGGTACGCCGACGCCGGTCAACCAATTGGCCAATATATCTGTTCCGGAACCGCGCCTCTTGGTGATTCAGCCATGGGATAAGGGGATCATTCAGGAAATTGAAAAGGCGATTCAAAAGTCTGATTTGGGATTGAACCCGATGAATGATGGTTCTGTGATTCGGATTGCGATTCCCCCGATGACCGAGGAGCGAAGAGTGGAGCTGGTGAAGCTGGTTCGAAAAATGGGCGAGGATGCCAAGGTGGCGATTCGGAATTTGCGGCGTGACGCGAATGATGATATCCGAAAACAGGAAAAGGCCGGTGAGTTGTCGACGGACGAATCGCGCCGGAGGCAGGAAGATGTACAGAAACTCACGGATCAGTACATTCAAGAGGTGGATAAATTGATTCGCGATAAGGAACAGGACATCATGGAGGTATAGAATCCGCCCTTCCGGATGTATGTTATAGTGAGCAGGGATCTTGAAACGGTAAATGGGGGAAAGGCAATGGAACACCCGCCGGAGATGAAGTTTTCCGTCATTCCACAACATGTTGCGATCATCATGGATGGGAATGGACGATGGGCAAAAAAAAGAGGCCTTCCCCGTGTGGCTGGACACCGTGCCGGGATGAAAAGAGTGAAAGAAATTACCAAAGCCTGTGACGAACTAGGGATTGGTTACCTCACACTGTATGCTTTCTCTACGGAAAACTGGAAACGTCCGCAGGAAGAAGTCAATTTTCTCATGCGATTGCCTGAGGAATTCTTACGCCGGGAACTCGGTGAACTAGTCAAGAAGAATGTCAGGTTACAATTGTTGGGTGATGAGCGAGCGTTACCCGAACACACCCGTAGGGCGATTCAGGAGGGAATTGATGCCACCCGGGAGAATACCGGTCTTGTGTTGAGTTTCGCATTGAATTACGGAGGGCGCGCCGAACTGCTCCAGGCAGTGTTTCAGATGATGCAAGAGGTGAAGGCGGGAACATTTGAAGCTTCCACATTGACAGAGGAGGACATACGCTGCCGGTTGTACACGGCCCTTTTACCAGATCCAGATTTGCTCATTCGAACCAGCGGCGAATTGCGGATTAGTAACTTTTTATTGTGGCAGATCGCCTACACGGAATTGTATTTTACAGAGGTTTGTTGGCCGGATTTTACGAAAGAACACCTGCTTGAAGCGATCGCGTCCTATCAGAGTCGTATTCGGCGGTACGGGATGGTCAAAGAGAATGAGGTGTAAGGTTTGAAGGAGCGAATGTGGACTGGGCTGATCGGCGGTACAGCCTTTGTGGCTTTACTGTATCTGGGCGGGATTTGGTACGCGTTATTGCTGTCGTGTCTTGCAGCTTTTGCATATGATGAGTGGAACCGTTTGCGTCAGATTCCTCGATTAAGTGGCCTGTATTTGGCCGGAGCCTTTTTTTTGCTCCTGTTTTCGATTTGGGCAGGCGGGTTGATCGATTATCACCCGGCATTCTTGAGTCTGCTCGTCTTGATCTTCTTGTCTCTTCCTGTATTCACAAAAAACCGGACGGATGTGACGGATATTGCGCATGTCCTGCTTGGCATTTTTTATATTGGATTGGGCCTGTCAGCGATGCTGTCCACACGCCTCCTGGAAAGCGGGCTGACCCTGAGCTTGTTGCTTCTTTTGGGTACCTGGGCAAACGATACGATGGCTTATGTGATCGGTCAGCGCTGGGGAAGGAATAAGTTGTGGCCCTCTATCAGTCCCAATAAAACGCTGGAGGGTTCGTTGGCCGGGGTGATCGCCTCTCTGGTGGTCAGTCTGCTGTTTTCTCCCTTTGTTCCGATTTCCTTGCTGGAGTTGGTCGCAGTGGGGTTGTTGATCGGCGTGGTTGGACAGTTCGGGGATCTGATGGAATCTGCGATAAAACGCTCTTTTCAGGTGAAGGATACCGGGCAAATTCTGCCGGGACATGGTGGCGTCTTAGATCGGTTTGACAGTTTGCTGGTTGTTTTTCCACTGGTGTACTACATTTTTTGGTACAGTTAGACGTTCTTCAAATTTGCAACGGAGGATACCAAGATGAAAAATGTGGCCATTTTGGGATCAACCGGATCGATTGGGCGCCAGACGCTGGAAGTGATCACCCATTACTCTGATCGTTTTCGCGTTTTGGCATTAGCAGCCGGTCGTCAAGTGGATCAATTGGTCGCTCAGGCCCGCAAGTTTCAGCCGCGGTTGGTTTCTGTGGCGACACGTGAGTTGGCGGAGGAGGTTCGCCTTCAATTGCCGTCTCATATACGTGTCTGTTATGGCGAAGAAGGATTATTGGAAGTGGCTACTCATCCTGAGTGCCATTTTTTATTAAGCGGGATTTTGGGCAGTATCGGTCTGAAGCCGACGTTGGCGGCCATTCAGGCGGGTATCCCGATTGGCCTGGCCAACAAAGAAACCTTGGTGAGCGCAGGTCACCTGGTAATGCGGGAGGCTAAGAGACGGGGGGTTCCCATCTTGCCCGTGGATAGTGAACATTCGGCGATTTTTCAAGCGCTTCAAGGGCAGTCCTGGGAAGGCGTGCGTCAGCTGATTTTGACAGCATCTGGGGGTTCACTTCGCCATCTGACCCGCGAACAACTGCGCACGGTGACGGTTCAGGAAGTATTGCAGCACCCCAATTGGTCCATGGGCGCCAAGATCACGGTTGACTCGGCCACGATGATGAACAAGGGCCTGGAAGTGATCGAGGCTCACTGGTTGTTCGGAGTGCCATTTGATAAAATAAAAGTGTTGATTCATCCGGAAAGCATCATCCATTCAATGGTAGAGTTTGTCGATGGGGCCATTTTGGCGCAGCTCGGTCTGCCAGATATGCGCACGCCCATTCAGTACGCATTGAGTTTTCCGGAACGGCTGCCCCATATTCAACAGGAGTATCTTTCTTTTGAAAAAATGGCTGCATTACATCTGGAGGTCGTGGATGAAGCGCGTTATCCGGCGCTTTCCATCGCCTATCAGGCTGGGCGGGCCGGAGCCTTATATCCGACAGTCATGAACGCGGCCAATGAAGAAGCGGTGTATGCTTTTCTGGAAGGGAGATTGCCCTTTGATTGTATCGAGCGGGTGGTCGAGGAGGTCCTCAATCGGTGCCAGGGCGGGCCGGAGCCTTCGCTTGAAGAAGTATTGGCGGCAGATAAATGGGCGAGACGGGTGACCCGCGAGCAGATCACGGCTTTCACACATTGAAGTCTTTGAAGGGAAAGGATGTGCGGCAAACTTTGCAAACGGCCATAACCATTGTCCTGGTTCTCTCAGTCCTGATTTTTTTTCACGAATTGGGTCACCTGTTGATGGCAAAACGAGCGGGAATCTTGTGTCGTGAATTTGCCATCGGATTTGGACCCAAGCTGTTCTCGTTTAAGATGGGGGAAACCAGGTACTCCATTCGCCTGTTTCCGCTTGGCGGGTATGTGCGGATGGCCGGAGAAGACCCCGAAGTGATTGAGATCAAGCCTGGCCAAGCAATTGGCTTGCAGTTATCCGACAACCAGGTAGTAACTCGCTTTTACGTAAAAATCCCTTCTTTCCAAGTGGATCTGACAGGGACTGTGCGGGAAATTGATCTGGAAAAGGAACTTTACGTCGTCTTGGAGGATGAAGAAGGACAGGAGTTGCGATTTTCTGTCGATCCTCGTGCTGTGGTTGATGATGGTCAAGAGGAGGTACAAATCGCGCCGATTGATCGGCAGTTTACAGGAAAAACGATTGGACAGCGGTTTTGGACCATCTTTGCCGGACCCGCGATGAACTTTTTGCTGGCGATGATCTTCTTTATTCTCGCTGCCTGGCTTTACGGCGTCCCCTCCAATGAGCCGATGGTGGGGGGAATTGAACCAGGAACGCCTGCGGAAGAATACGGCTTGCAAGAAGGGGATCGGATTGTTGAGATTAACGGCGAGCCAATTGCCGACTGGGAAGCTTTGGTCAACAAGGTTTCCGCTTCGCCGGGCATGCCGCTCCGCTTGACGATTGAGCGTCAAGGGTCCTTTCTCGCTTTGGATGTCACGCCAGAGCAAGACGACGGCCGTGGGAAGTTGGGAATTTATCCGGTGATGGAGCGGACGCCTGCGATGGTTATTCCGCATGGGTTTGCTCAGTTTTGGTTTTTTACAAAGGCCACGTTTCAAGGATTTGGCATGCTGATCACCGGGGCCGCATCCTTCGATGATTTGGCAGGTCCGGTCGGGATCTTCAAAATGACCGGGGATATGGCGGCTCAGGGACTGGGCACATTGCTCATTTGGACCGGATTATTGAGTATCAACCTGGCTGTGTTTAATATTTTGCCGATACCTGCCCTGGATGGCGGGCGGCTGATTTTCCTCGCCATAGAGGCCCTGCGCGGGAAGCCCATCGACCCGCATAAGGAGAGTATGGTACACCTGATCGGATTTGCCCTGCTCATGTTGTTGATGATTGCCGTGACGTACAATGATGTGTTGCGATTCTTCGGTTAAACAGTGCGATGAAGTGGGGGATGGGGTGTGTATACGCGAGAGCAGACCAAGCCGGTTTATGTAGGTGGGGTTCAAATCGGCGGGCAAAGCCAGGTGGTCATCCAGTCGATGACCACGACCGATACGCGGGACACGAAGGCCACGCTGGCGCAAATCGAGCGGCTGGCAGAGGCCGGCTGTCAGATCGTCCGTCTGTCGGTCCTCAATGAGGGACAGGCGGAGGCACTGAAGGAGATTAAGAAGCATTCACCGCTTCCTCTGGTGGCCGACATCCATTTTGATTATCGCTTGGCCTTAAAGTCACTGGAAAGCGGTGTGGACAAGATCCGGATCAATCCTGGGAATATCGGCTCCCGCGAACGGGTCAAGATGGTGGTGGAGGCCTGCCGAGAGCGGGGGGTTCCGATTCGCATCGGAGTCAATTCAGGTTCGGTCGAGAAACCGCTGCTTGAAAAATACGGCTATCCCACTGCCGAGGCGATGGTGGAGAGCGCGCTGAAGCACGTGGAGATTCTGGAAGACCTGGATTTTACCGATATTGTCATTTCCCTGAAATCCTCCAATGTGCGGACGATGCTGGAAACCTACGAACAAATGGCGAAGCTCCGTCCCTATCCTTTGCACGTGGGGGTGACAGAAGCTGGAACCGCCTTTGCCGGCGGCATCAAGTCGGCTGTGGGGATTGGCGCTGTGCTGGCGAAGGGAATTGGCGATACGATCCGCGTGAGTCTCAGCGCCGATCCTGTGGAAGAGATAAAAGTGGCAAAAGAAATCCTCAAAAGCCTCGAATTGAAGACCGATGAACCGCAAGTGATCGCCTGTCCATCTTGTGGTCGCTGCCGGATTGATTTGGTCGGGTTGGCGACGCGAGTGGAAGATGCGGTTGAAGGGTTAAAAATTCCATTGAAGATCGCGGTGATGGGGTGTGCGGTCAATGGTCCTGGTGAAGCTCGCGAAGCAGATGTGGGTGTAGCCGGCGGGGATGGAGAAGGCTTGATCTTCCGGGACGGGAAAATCGTGCGCAAAGTGAAAGAAACAGAGCTGTTTGAGGAACTGATGAAGGAAATCGATACGATGGTAAAATCTGCAGAAAGTCATTGAAATATTGGATAGGTCGGAGGCGGAAAGCGATGAAGCAAACAGATCTGCTCATCCCGACACTGCGGGAGGTGCCGGCTGATGCGGAAATGATCAGCCACCGCCTCATGTTGCGGGCGGGTCTGATTCGAATGTTGGTTTCGGGTGTATACACTTTTTTGCCCTTGGGTTTACGCGTGTTGCACAAAGTGGAACGCATCGTCCGTGAGGAAATGGATCGGGCAGGCGCGCAAGAGATACTGCTCCCTGCGTTACAACCAAGCGAACTGTGGGAGAAAAGCGGACGTTGGGAAACGTATGGTCCGGAGTTAATCCGCTTGGAAGACCGGCATGGCAGGAAGATGGTACTCGGACCGACACACGAAGAGGTCATCACGGCATTGATGGCAGCCGAGGTCAATTCCTATCGCCGATTGCCTCAGATCCTTTATCAGATCCAGACCAAGTTTCGTGATGAACGCCGTCCCCGGTCCGGATTGTTGCGGGGACGGGAGTTCATTATGAAAGATGCCTATTCTTTTGATGTGGATGAGGCAGGACTTGCGCGCAGTTATCAAGCGATGTATGAGGCGTACAGCCAGATATTTGCCCGGATGGGTCTCGAGTTTCGTGCAGTGGAAGCGGATGCGGGCTCCATCGGCGGCACGGGCACGCATGAATTTATCGTCATCTCTGAAGCGGGTGAAGACACGATTGTTTCCTGCAAGAATTGTCAATATGCCGCCAATATTGAAAAAGCGGAAGTTCCCGTGACGTCAGACAATGCCGAGCAGACGTTAGCGGCGCGTGCCCAGGTTGCCGCGCTTGAAAAGGTACATACACCCAACATGAAGACAATCGAAGAGGTCAGCCAGTTTTTGTCGGTGTCCCCGTCGCAACTGATCAAGACCTTGCTCTATCAGGCAGGTGATCAGATTGTGGCTGTATTGGTTCGCGGTGATCATGAATTGAATGAGGTGAAACTCAAAGCTCATCTTGGGGTGGACAAACTGGAACTGGCCGACGAGGGAACCGTCAGGCGGTTGACTGCGTCTGAAGTTGGCTTTGCGGGACCGGTTGGCCTGACTGTAGACATCTATGCCGATCTGGCGGTTGCCGAGATGACAGAAGCGGTCGTCGGCGCCAATCAGACCGATGCCCATTACCTGCACGCTGTTCCTGAACGGGATTTTCAGGTTCAGGCCTACTTGGATTTGCGTATGATTCAAGAGGGAGATGTCTGTCCGCGTTGTGGCGGCGAGATCCTGTTTTCACGCGGGATCGAAGTAGGACACATCTTTCAGTTGGGATCCCGTTATTCAGAAAAACTGGGCGCTTTCTATCTGGATGAAAATGGGCAGCGAAAACCCATGATGATGGGCTGTTACGGGATCGGCGTGAGCCGATTGATCCCTGCCATCATCGAACAATCGCATGATGAGCGTGGTATTATCTGGCCAGCGAGTATCGCGCCCTTCCAGCTGCATCTGGTACCTGTCAACCTCCAGGATGAAGCGCAGCGTCGATTGACTGAGGAACTTTATCAGTGGCTGCAGGAGCGAGGGATTGAGGTTTTACTGGATGATCGTCCGGAGCGGGTAGGAGTGAAGCTGAATGATGCCGATCTGATCGGCATCCCTTGGCGTATTTTGATTGGCAAGAAAGCCGCTGAAGGACGAGTTGAATTGAAAAACCGCAAGACTGGTGAGGTGCAGGAGTGGGAGCTCACCGCCCTGCAGAAACAGCTTGATGCATTGCTCTTAGTGTAAGTATTTCGTTCGTTGCCCATCAGCCATTGAGCGCGTGCCATGGGGGAGTGAGAACATGACAGCCGGGGGATTCGCCAAGCCGCTGACCGTGCTTTTCGAGCAAGCGGTCATCCCAGATTCGCATTGGGCATACTTTTCCCAGGCGAAAGTTGAAAAAGTAGAGGTATACCCCGAACAGCGAGAGTGGGTGATTCATTTACGATTGCCGGAGATGGTTCCGGCAGTTGTTTTTGAGCAGGTGACATCGCAGATTGTCCATCAGTTGAGCGAGATGGTGCGGGTTACTTTTCGTTGCCGCCATGATCGGCTGGAGTTGGAACGTTTTCTTCCCGAATACTGGACTTACCTCATTTCACAACTTTCCTTGCCGGATCATGTTCACCAATGGATGCAGGAAGTGACATGGCAGTTCGCGGATCAACAATTGTGTCTGCAAGTCACTCAACCGTTGTTGGTTGAATTGTTAGAAAAGAAAAACCTAATTCACATGTTACGGCAACTGATTTTGGATTTGACTGGTATCTCCTTGCAAATCAAAGTTGAATATCAGGATGATGCAGCACGACGTCAACAGCTCGAAGAGCAAAAGCGAACCGAAGAGTTGACGCTCATTCAGCAGGCCCAGCAGGCGCTGGAGGAGCCCGGGACATTGCCCGAATCGGGGGCGAGCCCCGAAGCTCCTTTGCTTTATGGTTCCAGAATAAGCAGCCCTCCCACCCCTTTGCATGAGGTTTATGAAGAAGTGCAGAACCTGACCATCGAGGGAGAGGTATTTGCGACGGAATGGCGGGAGTTGAAAAACGGTCGGAAACTATTGCTTTTGTCGGTAACCGATTATACTGATTCGATCCAGGTCAAGGTGTTTGTCCGCGATAAAGAGGACGAGTCCGTGTTGAAACGGATCGAGAAGGGCACCTGGCTGAAAGTTCGCGGCCATGCGCAAGTGGATTTCTACTCGCGCGAATTGACCTTGATCGCTTCCGATCTTCACGAAGTTCCGCCACAAGTGCGTCAGGATCTGGCCGAAGAGAAACGGGTGGAGTTGCATGCCCATACTTCGATGAGTGCAATGGATGGTGTGGTGGACGTTTCTGATCTTGTCAAACAGGCTGCCAAGTGGGGTCATCCCGCGATTGCGATTACCGATCATGGCGTGGTGCAGAGCTTTCCGGACGCCTATGAGGCGGGAAAGAAATACGGCGTGAAGATATTATATGGCATGGAGGCTTATGTGGTCGATGATGGGGTGCCGATCGTTTGGCAACCAGAAGACAGACAGCTGTCTGAGTCCACCTATGTGATTTTTGACACGGAGACAACGGGTCTGTCAGCCAATTATCATGAATTGATCGAGATTGGCGCCGTCAAGATCAAAAACGGCCAGATCATTGATCGGTATGAAACCTTTGTCAAACCAAAGAAGCCGATCTCACCGGCGATTACGCGCTTGACAGGGATCACCAATGAGATGGTCAGTGATGCTCCCGCTCTCGAGACAGCGCTCAGCGGTTTTCGTGATTTTTGTCATGGAGCCGTTCTCGCGGCCCATAACGCCCGATTTGACATCGGCTTTATCAATGCGGCCTGCCAGAAACTGGGCTGGCCCCCCATCTCGGAACCGGTTGTGGATACGTTGGAGCTGGCCCGTTTTTTATATCCGAGACTGAAAAATCACCGTCTGAACACGTTGTGTGAGGCGTTCCAGATTCCGCTATCCCATCACCACCGGGCATCTCATGACGCCGAAGCGACCGGGCACTTGTTGTGGCGGATGATTCAGGACCTGTCGCAGAAGGGGATTCACTCTTTGGCCCAGTTGAATCAGCAAGGGGACGGGACCGAATGGAAAAAAGGCCGGCCTTTTCACGTCAGTCTTTTGGTCCAGGATCAGACCGGTTTAAAAAATTTGTACCGCCTCGTCTCGCTATCCCATCTCGACTATTTTCATCGCGTTCCGCGAATTCCCAAGCGGTTGTTGATCGAGTTGCGAGAAGGGTTGTTGATCGGCACTGCCTGTCAGCGGGGCGAGCTGTTTGAGACGCTCTTGCAAAAACCTCTGGAAGAGGCGGAAGAGGTAGCTCAGTTTTATGATTACCTGGAAATTCAGCCTCTCGATCAGTTGTTGCCCCTAGTTGAACGAGGCGTAGTTCAAGATGAAGAGAACCTGCGCGATCTGCACCGTAAAATGGTGGCCTTGGGGGAAAAATTAGGAAAACCGGTGGTGGCCACTGGAGACGTGCATTACTTGCATCCGCATGATGCCATCTTTCGTACAATCTTGACTGCCGGAAAGGTGTCAGCCGATGAACTGACACCTGCCTATTTCCGAACCACTGAGGAGATGCTGGATGCTTTTTCACATCTGGGCGAAGAGAAGGCAAAACAGGTGGTCATTGAAGGGCCAAAACAGGTGGCGGAGATGGTTGAGCCACTCAAGCCTTTTCCCGATGACTTGCATACGCCCGTGATCGAGGGGGCGGATCAAGCGATTCGTCAGATGAGTTATGAAAAAGCGCGACAGATCTACGGCGATCCCTTGCCGGAGCTTGTCCAGCAGCGTCTGGAGAAGGAATTGGAGAGCATTATCGGAAATGGTTTTGCCGTGATTTATTACATTGCCCACAAGCTGGTGGCACACTCTCTCAATAACGGTTATTTGGTCGGTTCAAGGGGATCGGTGGGATCGTCTTTTGTCGCCACCATGACTGAGATCACGGAAGTGAATCCGCTTCCTCCCCATTATGTCTGCCTGTCCTGCCACTGGCACCAATTTTTTACCGATGGCTCGGTCGGTTCGGGGTTCGACTTGCCGGATGCGGATTGTCCGCAGTGCGGTGAGCCATTGCACAAGGATGGGCACGACATTCCTTTTGAGACGTTTATGGGCTTTGAAGGAGATAAGGTGCCGGACATCGATCTGAACTTTTCCGGCGAATATCAGCCGCGGGCGCATAAATATACCGAGGAGCTGTTCGGGAAAGATTATGTGTTTCGTGCCGGAACCATCTCTACTGTCGCTGAAAAAACGGCATATGGGTTTGTCCGCAAGTACTTGGAAGAAAACAATCTCAACCCACGCAGCGTTGAGGTGGAAAGGTTAGTGGCCGGCTGCACGGGAATCAAGCGGACGACGGGTCAGCATCCGGGGGGACTCATGGTGATCCCGCAATATATGGATGTCTATGATTTCACACCGATCCAGCGGCCGGCAGATGATGTGGCTTCCGGCACGGTGACCACGCATTTTGATTACCATGCGATTAGCGGCCGCTTGCTTAAACTGGATATTCTTGGCCACGATGATCCGACCGTGATTCGGATGTTGCAGGATCTGACAGATGTCAACCCGAAAAAGATCTCGGTGGTTGATCCCAAGGTGCTCTCGTTGTTTTACAGCACGGAGGCGCTTGGTGTAAAACCGGAACAGATTCGTTCCAACACGGGGACGTTGGGGATTCCAGAGTTTGGGACCCGCTTTGTCAGGCAGATGCTGGAGGAGACCAGGCCGACCACTTTTGCGGAATTGGTCCGCATCTCCGGGTTATCGCACGGAACCGATGTGTGGATCAACAACGCACAGGATGTGATTCGTTCCGGGAAGGCTGTCCTGGCCGAGGTGATCTCTACTCGCGACGATATTATGGTGTATCTGATCCACCGTGGTCTCAAGCCCTCGCAAGCCTTTAAAATCATGGAGCGCGTGCGTAAGGGGAAAGGACTTTCGGAAGAAGATATTCAGGTGATGAAGGAACATCACGTACCGGATTGGTATATCGAATCGTGTCAGAAGATCAAGTACATGTTTCCGAAAGCGCACGCGGTGGCTTATGTCATGATGGCGCTCCGAATTGCCTGGTTTAAGGTGTACCGGCCCATCCAGTTTTACGCCACTTACTTCACCGTACGAGCCGATGACTTTGACATGGAACTGGCGTTGCAGGGGCCGGATGCAATCATGTTGAAAATGGATGAAATCCAGGAAAAAGGAAACCAGGCTTCACCAAAGGAAAAATCACTTTTGGTCGTGATGGAATTGGCGCTGGAAATGCTCCAACGCGGTTTTCGTTTCCAAAAAGTGGACTTGTACCGTTCGGATGCCGTGAGCTTTCTTATTGACGGCGATACGCTGATACCGCCTTTTCGGGCGCTTTCGGGGATTGGCGAAAGCGCAGCCCGAAGCATCGTTCGCGCGCGAGAAGAGCAACCGTTCTTGTCCGTCGAAGATTTTCAGGAACGTACCCGCGTCTCTAGAACCGTGACGGATCAGCTGGCCGAAATGGGCTGTTTTAACCAGCTGCCGGAATCCAACCAGCTGTCGCTTTTTTAATAGCGTTGCCCTCTATCTTTCGTTATGTTATAATTCTCACGGGTAATACTGAGGATATGGACGAATGAAGAGTGGGGCTTCCCCACTCTTTGCATTTCATACAGGATGTTGATCTTGTCATGTTTCGTTCCTCGATCGCAGGGACTGTCATATCATGATCAAGGAGGAAGGCATGAAAGAAAAGGTGGTTCAAGTCACGGCAGAGCTGGTCACGCCTATTCTGGAACAAAAAGGATTGGAGTTGGTGGATATTGAGTATGTCAAAGAAGGAGGCAACTGGTTCCTGCGTGTTTTTATTGATCAAGAAGGGGGCATCGACCTGGACACTTGTGGCAGGGTGAGCGAGCAACTGAGCAAGCTGCTCGATCGGAAAGATCCCGTACCCGGGCCATACATTCTTGAAGTTTCCTCTCCAGGTGCGGAAAGGCCGCTCAAAACAGAACGGGACTTGGAGCAATCGATTGGCAAGCCTGTTTTAGTCACCTTATATGAACCTTTTGCCGGGAGCAAAAAACATGCCGGCCGGCTGGAAGCGTTTGACAAGGATGTGTTGACACTTTCTCTTGAAGCGGGAAAACAACTTCAAATTCCGCGAGATAAAGTGGCCAAAACTCGTCTGACGATCGATTGGACGGATTGATTTGACGAATGTCAGGTGTACATGAGGGGGTAAGGATGTTGAACAAAGAGTTTATTAGTGCACTTGAACAACTGGCATCAGAGAAGGGGATCAGCCAAGAAGTGCTGCTGGAGGCCATTGAGGCTGCACTCATTTCGGCATATAAACGAAATTTTAATACGGCTCAGAATGTCCGGGTGGATATCCACCGAGAAACAGGCGCTGTAAAAGTGTACGCGCGCAAGACAGTTGTTGATGAAGTGATTGATCCGCGGCTGGAAATCAGTTTGGATGCAGCCCGTCAGATCAACCCCCAATATCAGTTGGATGATGTGGTGGAACTGGAAGTAACGCCCAAGGATTTTGGACGGATTGCTGCCCAGACGGCCAAACAGGTGGTCACGCAGCGGATACGGGAGGCGGAGCGCGGTGTCATCTATGAGTTGTTTGTGGACCGTGAGGAAGATATCGTGACGGGACTGGTGCAACGTCAAGATCATCGCTTTATTTATGTGGATCTGGGCAAGACAGAGGCTTTATTGCCGATACAGGAGGTCATGCCCACGGAACGACTGCAACAGGGTGAACGGATCAAAGCATATATCACCAAGGTGGAAAAGACGACCAAGGGTCCGCAGATTTATCTTTCCAGAAATCATCCGGGACTCTTGAAGCGTCTCTTTGAGCTGGAAGTGCCAGAGATTTATGACGGAGTCGTTGAAATCAAATCCGTAGCGCGCGAGGCGGGAACCCGTTCTAAAATTGCGGTTCATTCCAATCTGCCTGAGGTAGATCCAGTCGGTGCCTGTGTCGGGCAAAAAGGCACTCGCGTGCAAAATGTGGTGAATGAATTAAGGGGAGAAAAGATTGACATCGTGCGCTGGTCCGAGGATCCGCAAGTGTACGTGGCCAATGCCCTCAGTCCTTCCAAAGTCGTGTCCGTAACCCTTTATCCGGAGGAGAAAATGGCCCGCGTCGTGGTTCCTGATTATCAATTGTCTTTAGCCATCGGTAAAGAAGGCCAGAATGCACGGTTGGCAGCAAAACTGACAGGGTGGAAGATTGATATCAAGTCGGAAACCCAAGCGGAAGATCTGGCCAAAGAAATTGAGGAGACTTCATTTGCTTCCACTTCGGATGAAGCTCAGGAAGTGTAGGTGAGCGAAGGTGAAAAAAAGAAAGATTCCGATGCGAAAATGTGTCGCTTGTCAAGAAATGCGACCAAAAAATCATTTACTGCGCATTGTCCGGACGCCGGAGCGAGCATTATTGATTGATCCGACGGGGAAAAAATCGGGTCGCGGGGCCTATCTGTGTCCAGTGCGGGAATGTGTTGAGCTGGCGGCGAAAAAACGCGCGCTGGAACATGCATTGGATGTGAAGGTTCCGGTTGAATTTTATGATCAAATCCTGCATGATGCCCAAGGTGTTAAGCCCGATGAATCGTAATTTTTTTCATCATTTGGGGTTATGCTATCGGGCCGGAAAACTGCTGGACGGCGAAGAGAGGGTTTTATCGGCGCTGCGAAAAGGAAGAATCAAAATGGTCCTTCTCTCCTCGGATGCCTCCGCAAACACGAAAAAACGCCTGATGGACAAATGCGCCCATTATGGGGTTCCCTGTCTCGTCACGTATGAACGAACCAGTCTGGGAGAAGCGATCGGGAAAAGCCAACGAGTGGTTTTGGGGGTTGCGGATCAAGGGTTTGCCGATCTGCTGATGCGCGATATGAAAAAGCCCGGAGGTGAAGTGAATGAGCAAAATACGAGTTTATGAGTACGCCAAACAATTGAACATGTCGAGCAAGGAAATTATTTCGATACTAAAAAGAATGGATGTGAGTGTCAATAATCATATGAGCATGATCGGAGAGGAAGAAATCCAAAAGATCCAAAATTATTTTGAACATGTCAAAAAACGGGCGGCCGGTGAAGTGGAATCCTCGACAGTTGCTAAGCCGGTTAGGGAGGGAAAAGCCCCGTCTCAACGACCGGCAAAAGACCGTCATGACAGGGAACGTTCGGAGCGGGGACGTTCTGAAAAAGCGAGCATGAAAACAGGTGCGCGTCCGCAAGATCGAAATCGACCGTTCAAGCATCACAAAGAGGGGCAGAAAAACAGGCAACGGCCACAGGGACAACGGCCGAAGTTCGACGCGACAAAGCAGAATGGTGGAACAGCATCACCTGCAAGTAAAGAAAAACGCAAGGAGCGTCCAGAGCGGACTGCGCCCGTCAGCGTGACAGCCAACGACAAGCCTGCGCGTGAACGAAAAGCGCACCGACAGCCTGAGCGGGAAAAAGAACTGGTCACTCAAGAAGGGGAAAGCCGTTTTTATTCCCGTCGCAAAAACAAACGAAGCAAACGGCAGGAACAGGGTCAGCCAGAAACAGCGGCGCAGACCCCTAAGGTCATCACTTACACCGGTTCGATGACCGTCGGTGAACTGGCCAAGGAACTGCAGAAAGAGGCTTCCGAGATCATTAAAAAGTTGATGTTTCTCGGAATCATGGCCACGATCAACCAGGAACTGGACAAGGACGCGATTGAATTGATCGCTGCCGAGTATGGCATGACCGTCGAAGAAAAAACGGAGATTGACGAAGATCAGTTTGAATTGTATCCGGATGAGGATGATGCAGCAGCTCTCACCGAACGGCCGCCTGTTGTCACCATCATGGGCCATGTGGACCACGGAAAAACCACGTTGCTGGACGCAATTCGTCAATCCAGAGTGACGGAACAAGAAGCAGGCGGGATCACCCAACATATCGGGGCTTACCAGGTATCGATCAATGACAAGAAGATCACCTTCCTCGACACGCCTGGTCACGAAGCATTTACACTGATGCGAGCCCGTGGCGCACAGGTGACCGACATCACCGTCCTCGTGGTGGCGGCCGACGATGGGGTGATGCCACAAACGGTCGAGGCAATCAACCATGCCAAAGCCGCAGGCGTACCCATCATCGTAGCAGTCAACAAAATGGACAAACCGGAAAGTAACCCGGACCGGGTCAAACAGGAATTGACCGAGCACAATCTGATTCCGGAAGAATGGGGCGGCGATACCGTCTTTGTCCACATCTCAGCATTGAAGAGAGAAGGAATTGACGAACTCCTGGAAATGATCTTGCTGGTTGCTGAAATGCAAGAGTTAAAGGCCAATCCCAACCGCGCGGCAAAGGGCATTGTCATCGAGGCGAAATTGGACAAAGGAAGAGGCCCTATTGCCACGGTTCTGGTACAACAGGGGACACTTCGCGTTGGGGATGCAATGGTGCTCGGAAACACATTTGGACGTGTTCGGGCGATGAGCAATGACATGGGACGGCGAATGAAAGAGGCGGGACCATCCACACCGGTGGAAATTACGGGTCTGGCTGACGTGCCAAACGCCGGCGATCCCTTTTTGGTGTTTGAAGATGAGAAGAAGGCCAGACAGATTGCCGAAAGTCGCGCCGCCAAACAACGGCAGGAGGAGTTGACAGCCACCCATAAAGTGACGCTGGATGACCTCTACAAGCAGTTGAAAGAAGGTGAGGTCAAAGAGCTGAATGTGATTATTAAAGCGGATGTCCATGGTAGCGTGGAAGCATTACGTGGCTCACTGGAAAAAATTGACGTTGAAGGCGCGCGTGTGCGGATTATTCATACGGGTGTCGGAGCGATTACCGAAACGGACGTCAATTTGGCGATGGCATCCAATGCGATTATCATTGGATTTAACGTGCGTCCGCAACCGCAGGCCCGCAGCCTGGCCGAGCAGGAAAAGGTGGAAATCCGCTTGCATCGGGTGATTTACGAATGCATTGAGGAAATTGAAGCAGCGATGAAGGGCCTCTTGGAACCGGTGTATCAGGAGTCGGTCACCGGTGTTGCCGAAGTTCGGCAGCTCTTTAAAGTGTCCAAGGTCGGGACAATTGCCGGATGTTATGTGCTGGACGGGAAAATCACGCGTGACGGAGGCGTGCGGGTGATTCGCGACGGCGTTGTCGTCTATGAAGGGAAAATCAGCTCACTGAAACGATTCAAAGATGATGTCAGAGAGGTCAGTCAAGGGTATGAGTGCGGCTTGATGATCGAAAACTTTAATGACATCAAAGAGGGCGATCATCTGGAGTGCTACGTCATGGAAGCCGTGCCGCAAAAATGAACAGCATCTGATGTCGAAAATAGCAGCTCGCGAGTGAAGAAGGTGAGAAGATGAGTCGACTGCGTTCCAATCGTGTGGCTGAACAAATCAAAAAAGAACTGGCAGACATTTTTCAAAAAGAACTCAAAGATCCGCGGATCGGTTTTGCGACCGTGACCGATGTGGAAGTGAGCGGTGATTTGCAACAGGCCACCGTATACATCAGCATTCTCGGAAACGAGGCGCAAAAACAAGAGACAATGGTAGGGATCGAAAAAGCCAAGGGGTTCATTCGCTCCGAGATTGGGAAACGACTTTCGCTGCGCCATACGCCGGAGGTGTTCTTTAAGCTTGATGAATCGATTGAACATGGCACAAGGATCGCGCAAATCCTCAAGCAACTCCACAATGAGGATCTCTCCTGAAATGATGCAAGCGTATCGGGAAGCGGCTCACTTTATCTCTGATTATGATCAGTTTCTCGTCATTTCCCATCTCAGTCCGGATGGGGACGCGATTGGGTCTACACTTGCCATGGTGGGAATTCTCAAGGCGTTAAAGAAAAAGTACTGTGTCGTCAATCCTGATCGCTTGCCGAAAAAGTACAGCATTTTACCCTGGTCGGAAGAAATTCTTTCCGCGGAAGAAGACCATTCGGGGCCCTATCACTACGTGATCGCGCTGGATTGCGCCGATGAGAAAAGGATGGAACCATTTCCATCCTGGTTTGCTGACGGCGCCAGCATTCTCAATATTGATCATCATCCTACCAATACCCGATACGGAACGGTGAATCTGGTTTGTCCGGAAGCGGCCGCCACCGCACAATTGGTTTACTATCTCGCGGAAGTGTTGCAAGTGCCATTGGAAGAGCCGCTTGCCACCTGTCTCTATACGGGTATTTTGACGGATACAGGGGGATTTCGCTACGCGAATACGAACCCTGAAGTGATGCGAATGGCCAGCCGGCTTTTGGATGTAGGTGTGAACCCCAGCGAACTGGCTGAACAATTCCTGGAGCGAACGAGCGAAGCCCACCTTCAATTGTTGCAAAAGGCATTATCTCGCCTTCGGAGAGAGATGGATGGACGCCTCGCATGGATGTTTGTGACCCAGGATGATTTTCGTGAAGCAGGTGCGACAGAGGCGGATATGGATGGACTAGTGCAATACCCTTTGCGCATTGAGGGAGTAGAAGTAGGTCTTCTGTTCCGGGAAGTGTCATCGACATCCTGCAAAGTCAGCCTCCGTTCCCGTGCGTTGGTGGATGTATCCAAGATTGCCGCCCTGTTTGGTGGCGGGGGCCATGCTCGGGCCGCAGGCTGCACGGTTGAAGGGGATCTTTTTACTGTCATGGAACAGGTGCGGGACAGCGTGCAAAAACAGCTGTCGCTTGGCGGATGATTGAACAGAGCTTGGAATGTGGGTGGAGGAACAGGATTGGGGAATGGTGGATTGGGTGATACTTTGACGATGAACGGAATCCTGCCACTGCGAAAGCCATCTGGCTGTACCTCACATGATATGGTGGCCTGGGCCCGGAGGACACTCGGTGTCAAAAAGATTGGCCACGCAGGCACACTGGATCCAGCCGTCAGTGGCGTTTTGCCGTTGTGTATCGGGAAGGCTACGCGATTGATTGAATACCTTCACCAACTGCCGAAAGTTTACGAAGGAGAGATGATTCTCGGAAAAGCGACCGATACACTCGACGGCGAGGGACAAGTGATTGAAGAGGTCCCTGTGACATCCATGGATCAGAGCCTTATCGAAGAGGCATTTCGAAGGTTTACAGGAGAAATCGAACAGGAGCCTCCCCTTTATTCGGCGATGAAAGTGAAAGGCAAAAAACTGTATCAATACGCGCGAGAAAAGATTCCGGTGGTGGTGCCAAAACGGAAGGTCATTGTGCATGAATTGCAGTTATTGGGTTTGACTCACCAGGGAAAAGAAATGGCCATTCAGTTCAAAGTCACATGTTCAACAGGGACATACATACGGAGTTTGTGCCGCGATATTGGCCATTGGTTGGGTTATCCGGCTTATATGAGTCGTCTGGTTCGCATTCAAAGCGGTCCTTTTACGCTTGCGGATTGTGTCGAGCAAAAACAGGTCGAGATGGCTGCTGCCGCCGGCGCGGTTGAACAGCTCCTGCGCCCGCTGGATGCCGCATTGCTCCATTTGCCTGCTTTCGAATTGGAGGCTCCGCTTGCCACCCGATTGAGTCAAGGGCAGTCCCTGCGGCTTGAGGTTTCTCTCTTTCCTGTGGCGCAGTATCCGGCAGGGACGTACCGGGTTTATCGTTTGTCGGACGGGAAAAAACTATTTTTCGCCACCGCCACTCTACGGCGTGAGGAGCGATTTGTGCGAATGACACCGGAAAAAGTGTTCTTTCCTGTGTAAAAGGAGGTGTATAAAGATGGCGATGAGCGTGCACGACTTGGCTCATCCTCTGGAAGAGGTTGACCACCCGGAACAGGTATTGGCCATCGGCTATTTTGATGGTGTTCACATCGGCCACCAAAAAGTCATCGGAAGTGCGCTGGCAATGGCTGAAAAGCTCAGCCTTCCTGCCGGCGTGATGACCTTCCATCCACATCCCCGGGCCGTCCTTGGAAAAGAGGGGTATGCCTCCTACCTAACTCCCCTTTCGGAAAAACTTCGCCAATTGGAGAAGCTGGGCGTAGATCATACATATGTGGTATCTTTTACGCGAGATTTTGCGGCGATGATACCGGAAGAATTTATCGAATCCTTTTTAATGCGCCTGCGGCCAAAGGGTGTGGTGGTCGGATTTGATTATACGTTTGGGCATCGCGCGATGGGCACGGCCAAGACGCTCCGTGAACATTGCCGGGATCGATACATGTTGGAGGTCGTGGACCCAGTTACCCTGGAAGGGGAAAAAGTGAGCAGTACGCTTGTCCGGGAAATGCTCCACGAAGGAAACACCGGCCGTGCTTGCCGGCTTTTGGGCCGTCCTTACCGCATACATGGCAAAGTGATTCATGGAGAACACCGGGGGCGCACTATCGGATTTCCGACGGCAAATCTCACGATGACTGAACCTTACTTCATCCCAAAAACAGGCGTGTATGTCGTACGTGTGGAATGTAGAGGTCAGGTTTTCCATGGCGTTGCCAATTTGGGGTATAAACCAACCTTCCATCAAGAAAAACTGGATCTTTCGATTGAGGTACATGTGTTGAATTTTTCAGGGGAACTATACGGTGAGTCAATGGCCATCCAGTTTATGCATTATATACGGCCGGAAAAGAAATTTCCAAATGTGGAAGCGCTGGTTCAGCAGATCAAAGAGGATGTCCAGCAGGCGGAGCAGTGGATCCAGTCTCAGGCACAAGTCCCGAGATGTTGTTCCGTCAACAGGGACTGAGCAACTGTCCGTCGCCCTTTTGCGTTGAATTTCCAGCTGTGATATACTTTGCTTAGCCTTCCGGCTAAAGTCTTTTCGTGTGGAACGGGCTGGATGGCAGGATTCGCCTCGGCGTGGAAGACGAGTCACCGACGTATTCTAGGCCTGTGGTGTGAAGAGATAAGGAGGTGAACTCATGGCACTGACGCAAGAACGGAAACAAGAGATCATTCAACGATTCCGGTGTCATGAAAGTGATACTGGCTCGCCAGAAGTACAGGTCGCCATTTTGACAGAACGGATTAACGAATTGAATGAGCACCTGCGGGTTCATAAGAAGGACCATCATTCTCGCAGGGGCTTGTTGAAAATGGTTGGCCAACGTCGTCGCTTGCTGAACTACTTGCGGGAAAAAGATGTTCAGCGTTACCGGAAGTTGATTGAAGAGCTTGGCTTACGTAAATAAGTCGCAAAAGGCTTCCTTCAAGGAAGCCTTTTTCAAAGGATACATAATCTTCAAACCTTGAATTCTTTCAAATACAGCATGCTTCCATGATGGAAGCGGATGAAGGGAGGACACCTTTTGGAGAAAACGTTTCAAATGGAGCTGGCAGGGCGACCGCTCGTTCTGGAAACAGGAAAATTGGCCAAACAGGCGGATGGAGCTGTTTTGGTTCGCTATGGAGAGACCGTCGTATTGGCCACGGTGACTGTTTCCAAAGAACCGCGGGATCTTGATTTTTTTCCGTTGACGGTCAATTACGAGGAACGATTATACGCGGTTGGCCGAATTCCCGGCGGATTCATCAAAAGGGAAGGCCGTCCCAGCGAAAAAGCAATTCTTTCCGGGCGCTTGATTGATCGGCCGATTCGTCCGCTGTTTCCAGACGGATTTCGTCACGAAGTTCAAGTGGTGACAACGGTGCTCTCCGTCGATCAAGATTGTTCCCCGGAGATCGCGGCAATGATCGGAACATCTGCAGCGCTTTCCATCTCAAAGATTCCTTTTCGTGGCCCGATTGGCGGCGTCATTGTCGGCCACGTGGATGGTGAGCTGGTTCTAAACCCGACGGTTGAACAAGAGGAGAGAAGTGATCTTCATCTGACCGTTGCCGGCACGAAAGAGGCCATTATGATGGTGGAAGCGGGTGCGAATGAGGTTCCGGAAGAGACGATGCTGCAGGCCATCCTGTACGGGCATCGGGCGATCAAAGAGATTATCGCGTTGATTGAAGAGATGATTCGCGAAGTGGGGCAGCCCAAGCTGGAGGTACAGGTCGTCGATCCTGAACCCGAATTGGTCGAAGCCGTAGAAACATTCGCCTCGGAAAAATTGTCTGTCGCTCTGCAGATTCCAGACAAGCAGGAAAGACAAGCGTCGATCGATGGCGTGATTGAAGAAACATTGGCGCACTTTGCCGAACGGTGGACGGAAGAGGACGAACGTCTTGCACAGGTGCGAGAAGTGGCGGATCGCTTCATCAAACGCAAGGTGCGCGAGATGATTATAGATGGCAAGCGTCCCGATGGACGAGCTCCTGATGAGATACGTCCGATTTCCTGCGAAGTGGGTCTTCTGCCGCGAACGCACGGCTCCGGTCTGTTTACCCGTGGCCAAACGCAAGCCTTGAGCGTATGTACTTTGGGCGCGCTCGGGGATGTACAGATCCTGGATGGCCTCGGATTAGAAGAAAGCAAGCGGTTTATGCATCATTATAACTTTCCCCCGTACAGTGTTGGTGAAGCCCGCCCGATTCGCGCGCCAGGACGACGGGAGATCGGACATGGTGCATTGGGAGAAAGGGCATTATTGCCGATCATTCCTTCTGAAAGCCAGTTTCCGTACACGATTCGTCTCGTCTCTGAAGTGCTGGAGTCCAACGGGTCCACCTCGCAAGCCAGCATCTGCGGCAGCACTTTGGCGCTCATGGATGCCGGTGTGCCGATCAAGGCTCCTGTGGCAGGGATCGCTATGGGGTTGGTCAAGGAAGGTGATCAGGTTGTCATTTTATCCGATATCCAGGGGATGGAAGATCACTTGGGAGATATGGACTTCAAAGTGGCTGGCACTGCCAAAGGCGTTACAGCGTTGCAGATGGATATTAAAATTGATGGCATAGACGAATCGATCTTGAAACGCGCGTTGGAGCAAGCGCGGCGTGGTCGGTTATACATTTTGGAAAAAATGCTTGCGGTGATTTCTGAACCGCGCAAACAACTGTCTCGATATGCTCCCAAAATCATCACCCTGCAAATCCATCCGGATAAGATCCGGGATGTGATTGGACCGAGTGGTCGCGTGATCAACCAGATCATCAGCGAAACCGGGGTAAAAATCGATATTGAACAAGATGGACGCATTTACATTGCATCGCCAGATGAGGCGATGAATGAAAAAGCAAAGAAGATCATCGAGACAATTGTCCGGGATGTGGTTGTCGGGGATGTCTATCAGGGTAAAGTGAAACGGATTGAAAAGTTTGGCGCCTTTGTCGAAATCCTTCCTGGAAAAGAAGGGCTGGTACACATTTCCCAATTGGCCAATGAGCGGGTAGACAAGGTGGAGAGCGTGGTACATATTGGGGACACGATCTTGGTTAAGGTGACGGAAATTGACAGCCAAGGCCGGATCAACCTCTCACGTAAGGCTGTCCTGAAAAAGGAAAAACCACAAAAAGCTTGAACCTGTTTCAATGACTCAGGGGGAAAAAAGAGCCAGAGTCCTTCTGTCTCTTTTTTTATTTTATTTTATTTTAGACACATAGCCCGTCTCATCGCCGCATAGGATGGTGATGAACGGGAGGGTACACGGTGAGTCAGAACCGATCGCTTTGGGCTGCCTCCATATTGACAGGGGGACTTTTGCTGTTGCTGTTCGTTCCCTTTTTGAAGCCGGTTCATGTTTATTTAGATTCGATCAAAGCAACCGCACTTATGGAGGAGAAGCATCAGATTGTTCGCAAAGACGACCCTTTATGGACGGAGATTCAATCGCTGGCGGAGCGGGTTGATCAACCACCAGAAGATGCGCGGCTGGATCCGGTATGGAAAGCCATTCCAGGGCATAACGGTCTGTTGGTGGATCGCGAAGCTACGTATCAATTGGCCAAGCGCCAACAAGGTCAGCCGATCCAGCCCATTCTCGAAGAAACGCCGCCGCGGATTGATTTGGAGCAATTGCCTCCCGCGCCGATTTATCGGGGAAATCCCCATAAGCCGATGATCGGTCTGATGATCAATGTGGCTTGGGGAGAGGAGTATCTACCTGCCATGTTGGAGATCCTGCGGGAAGAACAGGTCAAAGCAACCTTTTTTCTGGATGGTTCCTGGGCGACAAAACATCCTGAGTGGGTAAGAGAGATAGCCAAACAGGGGCATGAGATTGGAAACCATGCCTATTCGCATCCAATGATGAGCAGATTGACGGAGTCGGAGATGGCGTGGCAAATCAATCAGACCAATCAGACGATTGAGCGGATTATGGGCAGCAGGCCGCGATTTTTTGCCCCTCCTGCCGGAGATTTTAATCAGAAAGTGGTCGAAGTGGCTCATCGTCAAGGGATGTTGACCATTCTTTGGACGTTGGATACTGTGGATTGGAAAAAACCTCCACCGGCACTCATCTTAAAGCGAATCATTCCTGAGGTTTCAAATGGAAATCTGATTCTCATGCATCCCACCGCACCCACAGTACAGGCGCTTAAACCGATGATCCGCCAGATTCGAACCAAAAATCTCCTCCTCGGGACTGTGACGGACGTGTTGTCTTCAAAACGGGTTGATGTTGTGAGACTGCCAGAATTTTGATATAGTGATACCGTGGATTCGCCGTGTTGATTGATGAATAGGAGGAATGCCTGATGATTTATCGGCATGTCCTTAAAAATGGCTTGAGGGTGGTGATTGAAGAGATCACCTCAGTGCGTTCTGTCTCCATTGGCGTTTGGGTAGGTGCTGGTTCCCGTTACGAGTCAAAGCAGGTCAACGGCATTTCGCACTTGATCGAACATATGTTGTTTAAAGGAACCAAGCATCATACGGCACGGCAGCTTGCCGAGAAATTTGACAGTATCGGCGGACAGGTCAACGCGTTTACCTCGAAGGAATATACCTGTTACTACGCAAAAGTGTTGGACGATCATTTTCCGTATGCACTTGAACTTTTGGCTGACATGTATTTCCATTCCCTGTTTGAACCGGAGGAACTGGAAAAAGAAAAGCAGGTGATTTTGGAAGAAATCAAGATGTATGAAGATACCCCGGATGAGTTGGTTCACGAACTTCTGGCGAAAGCGGCTTTTGATGAACACCCGCTTGGCGCGTCCGTTACTGGAACGAAAGAGGCTTTGGGGGGGATGAGGCGAGATGACCTCATCGCGTACATGCGTCAAACATATACCCCCGACAACACGGTGATTGCAATTGCCGGCCATATAAGTCCAGATACGCTTAAACTGGTGGAACAGGCGTTCTCCCAATTTCCTGCGACGATACATACACTTTCTGAGCAAAAGGCTGGATTTCACCACCAGACGATCTATTATCCGAAAGAAACAGAGCAGGTTCATCTATGCCTAGGTTTTCCCGGCTTGTCATTCGAAGATGAGCGCCTGTACTCGCTCATTGTCTTGAATAACATTCTTGGGGGGAGTATGAGTTCCCGATTGTTTCAACAGATCCGCGAAGATCGCGGCCTTGCTTATTCGGTGTATTCTTATCATTCTTCTTTCAAGCATGAAGGTATTTTTGCCATTTATGCCGGGACCGCTCCAGAACATGTCGAGACGGTTCTCGCATTGACACTGGATATCATCCATCAGATACGCAGCAATGGAATCGCTGAAGAAGAATTGCGAAAGGCTCGTGAACAAATCAAAGGGAACTTGATGCTCAGCTTGGAAAGCACCAATAGCCGCATGAGCCGCCTGGGGCGAAATGAATTGCTTTTGGGGAAACACTGGTCCTTAGATGAGCTGCTCGAGAAGATCAACCGCGTTACTCTCGAAGATGTACATGAGGTGGCACAGGCTGTTTTTCGTGATGCGCCTGCCGTGGCCACAGTTGGCGAAGATGAACCGTTGGCAAGGCTGAGACAGGTCTTAGGGACCTAGCAAGATAGATTAAACGACAACGATGGAGGGGACATGGTTTGATCGAGATACGAGTTCAACGTATCCCAGGTAATGAGGATTTACCACTGCCAACAAAAATGTCTGCGGAAGCCAGCGGATACGATCTTCATGCGGCAGTCCATGAATCGGTGACCCTCATGCCTGGGCATCGGGCTTTGATACCTACAGGTTTGAAAATAGAGTTGCCCAAAGGATATGAGGCGCAAATCCGTCCGCGTAGCGGGCTGGCCCTCAAGCACGGACTGACGCTATTGAATTCGCCCGGAACGATTGATTCAGATTATCGGGGGGAAATTGCCGTGATTCTCGTCAATTTCGGGCAAGAACCGGTGACGATAAACCGCGGGGACAGAATCGCCCAAATGGTGATTCAACAAGTGATCGATGCGAGCTGGCGGGTTGTCGAAGAATTGGGGGCAACGGAACGCGGAAGTGGTGGCTTTGGACATTCAGGAGTTTGAGGATGGCATTCATGAAGGATAACATGCAACCCTCGCAAGAACCGATGTCAGAAAAACAACTGCTGCAAGAAATCGAGCGTCTTCGCACCCAACTGTACAAACATGTGAACCATGACCCTTCCGCCTTTTCTGATCCATCTATCCAAAAGCTCAGCCAGCGACTTGACGAATTAATCACTCGTTATATCAAAAATCAATTCCGTAATCCTGCGAAGTAAGTCCTGACCGATTGTGTGTCAGGGTTCTTTTTTACTCTGAGGATGGGAAAGTACGGGCCAATACGGAATAGCTAAAAATAAACGGATTCGCTGTTTTCGGGACTCGTTGATTTCGGTTTTTGCTGGGCATGTTTGTCTTAACTTGCAATATATATTTGGAGGGTTTTCAATGCGTTTGAGTCAATTGCTGAACAAGGAACTGGTGGCGATCGATGAGGGAAAACGGATTGGATCCATGAGCGGCATGGAAATGGTTTTTAACCCAGATACGGGCGAAATTGATTCTTTTGAGGTCAGAAAGCGTGGCTCCTTTCTTTTTTTTCACCGGAGGAAAGCAGAAACATGGCATATACCATGGAAATCCATCAAAAAAATTGGCCCAGATATGATTCTCTTTGAAATCAAGGCCAAACATGAAGCGAATGATTTTGACTTGTAAAAAAACCGATGCACCTTCACCTTGGTGGATGAATAGGCTGAGATAGCACAACGATTCCCGGGGAACGGGGATGTCGCTTTGCATTTTTCTAGAATTCTAGTAGAATGGTCTGAAAGGGGTAGCGTGATGCTGACAGGAGTTCATATCGCCTTTATTGGCGGTGATGCCCGTCAACTGGAAGTGATAAAAGCATGCGCAGAGCTGGATGCTACCATTACGTTAATCGGCTTTGAAAATTTGCAAAGCGAATTTCCCGGTACTTATAAGCAACCATTACTTCCTGAGGCTTTGGATGCGGTGGATGTTGTTGTATTGCCGATCGTCAGCTGTGATGATCAGGGCAGGGTAGAGAGCGTTTTTACACATCAGACGTTGGCCATTACAGAAGCGCACATGCAAGTCCTTTCCAAAAGGGCAAAAATTTTTACGGGGATAGCCAAGCCCTATTTGCGCCAATTATGCGAAAAGTTTGCGGTGCCTTTGGAAGAATTATTGAATCGGGATGAAGTGGCCATTTACAATTCCATTCCGACGGCCGAAGGCGCCTTGATGATGGCGATACAAAATACAGATTTTACGATTCATGGATCGAAAACAGTCGTGCTGGGCTTTGGACGGACTGGAATGACGCTGGCGCGAGTGTTAAAAGGAATGGGTGCATTCGTCAGGGTGGGGGTACATCGACCCGAGCATTTTGCGCGGGCTTTTGAACAAGGACTTCACCCTTTTTACACAGAACGTCTTAAGGAATTGGCGCCAGGATTTGAGTTGATCTTTAATACTGTTCCGCAGTTGATCCTGACCCCATCTGTACTGGCCAATCTCCCCCCGCGGGCCGTGATCATCGACCTGGCCTCTGCTCCAGGAGGGACCGATTTTCGTTTTGCTGAAAAGAGAGGATTAAAAGCTTTATTGGCTCCTAGTTTGCCCGGAATCGTTGCGCCGAAGACGGCTGGCCGGATCCTCGCCAGGACATTGATTCGGCTGGTGGTCGAACAGACGGGAAAACAGGAGGATTGAGCCAATGAAATTGACGGGGAAGACCGTCGGCATCGGTTTGTCAGCTTCCCATTGCACGTACGATGAGGTGTTTCCTCAGATTGAACGCTTGGTTCAAGAGGGGATTTCTGTCGTTCCGATTGTCTCCCACTCGATGCAGACGACCAATACCAAATTTGGCCGAGCGGAGGACTGGCTGAATCACCTGCGCCAGATCACTGGCAATGAGTTAATTACCAATGTCGTGGAAGCAGAGCCGTTAGGTCCGGGCAAGACACTGGATGTCATGGTCATTGCCCCGTGTACCGGCAACACGTTGAGCAAATTGGCCAACGCGACGACAGATGGCCCGGTGTTGATGGCTGCGAAGGCCACACTCCGCAACCGTCGACCCGTTGTTGTTGCCATTTCGACCAATGATGGACTTGGTTTGAACGCGCATAATCTAGCGAAACTCCTGACGGCCAAATACATCTATTTTGTCCCTTTTGGGCAGGATTCTCCAGAACTGAAACCGACCTCTCTGGTAGCCAGGATGGATTTGATCAAGGACACATGCGAAGCGGCCTTGGATGGCATACAATTGCAGCCCATGCTGATTGAGCGTTTTCGTTATGCGTAGAAAGGAGCAGCAGTATGAGTCAATATCGAGTCGCGGTTGTGGGTGCCACAGGCGCAGTAGGAACAAAGATTGTAGCGTTGTTGGAGAATAGTCCTCTCCCAGTATTGGAATTAAGACTTCTGGCTTCCAAGCGGAGTTTAGGACAGAGCCGTTCTTTTCGTGGACAGGAGCTTGAAATCCGAGAGGCCGTTCCAGAACAGTTTGAGGGCGTGGATATTGCCTTTTTCAGCGCAGGTGGCTCTGTCAGCAAAGTGTTGGTACCAGAAGCCGTCAAACGTGGGGCAGTCGTCATTGACAATACGAGCGCGTTTCGGATGGAGAATGGGGTGCCCTTGGTCGTTCCCGAGGTGAACATGGGGGATGCTTACCAACATAAGGGAATCATCGCGAATCCAAACTGTTCTACAATTCAAATGGTAACTGCCCTCAAGCCTCTGTATGACCGTTATGGAATTGAAAAAATCATCGTTTCGACGTATCAGGCAGTCTCGGGGGCTGGACAACAGGCGATCCATGAGCTACAGGAACAGAGCGCACAAGTTTTAAAGAATGAGGCGATCGAACCGCGCATTTTGCCGGTTAAATCCCAGTCCAAACACTATCCGATCGCCTTTAACGCGATTCCGCAGATTGACGTGTTTCAAGACAACGGATTTACGGTGGAAGAGATGAAGATGGTCCGGGAGACGCAGAAGATTTTCCATGCGCCCGGTTTGGCTGTGACCGCCACATGTGTCCGGGTACCGGTGTTCAACGGCCATTCAGAATCGGTCTATGTGGAGCTTGGGGCTGATTATGCGATAGATGAAGTTCGACAACTTCTATCACAGGCTCCAGGGGTCGTGGTGGTGGATGAGCCGGAGAACCAAGTTTACCCGATGGCGGTTACCGCCAGCGGCAGCAAAGAGGTATATGTCGGACGTATCCGCAGAGACCTCTACCATCCACGCGGGCTCAACTTGTGGATCGTCTCAGATAACTTGTTAAAAGGCGCTGCATGGAACGCCGTACAAATTGCTGAACGGCTGTTTCTCCATCCTTCATCTTAAACCTGTCTGCAAACACCTGAAGAATGACAAACATGCCGATTGTCGATCGAAAAGTTGGGACTGTCACGATGAGAATTGTGATCAAAAAGTTTGGCGGTTCATCTCTTGCCAGTCCAGAGAGGCGGCTTGAGGCCGTCCGACATATTGAGGCGCAACTGGCTCAAGGGTACAGTGTGGTGATTGTCGTCTCTGCGATGGGACGAAAAGGCGATCCTTATGCCACTGATTCATTGCTGACACTGAT
This sequence comes from uncultured Bacillus sp., assembly GCA_947085265.1. Lineage (GTDB taxonomy): Bacteria > Bacillota > Bacilli > ZCTH02-B2 > ZCTH02-B2 > Bacillus_BB. The sequence continues at coordinate 127,022 of CAMTVR010000012.1, forward strand.
TGAGGAAAACGGCAAAAATCTTGGCGCGAGGGAAACCGATTTACTCTTATCATGTGGCGAGATTATTTCGGCAGCTGTCATTGCTACCTTGTTGACCTCCCGCGGACATCAGGTGACTGTATTAACTGGCGGGCAAGCTGGCATCTATACCGATCAGCAGTTTGGTCAGGCGCAGATCATCCGTGTTGAACCGGACCGGATTCTGCACGCACTCCAAGAGGGAAAGTTAGTGGTCGTTCCCGGGTTTCAGGGAAGAAGTTTGGATGGGGAGATCACGACGCTGGGAAGGGGTGGCAGTGACACATCGGCTGTCGCGCTTGGGGTTGCATTGCATGCAGAATGGGTGGATATTTATACGGATGTAAAAGGAATTATGACCGCTGATCCGCGCATTGTTCGAGAAGCCCAGCCATTGGATGTTGTGACATACACAGAGATGGCCAATCTGGCCTGCCAGGGAGCCAAGGTGATCCATCCGCGAGCGGTAGAGATTGCGATGCACGCAGGATTGCCTGTTCGTGTCAAGGCCACCGGTTCCGATCACTCGGGAACGCTTATTACTCATCTGCCTGCCAACGATCCGCGAGCGGTTCGCGAACGACTGATTACGGGGATTGCTCATGTCGCTGGTTTGACACAAATCAAAGTGTATGCAGATGGGTTGTCTTATTTCCAGCAATATCAGATGCAATTACAGGTCTTTAAAGCAATGGCGGATCACCGGATTAGCGTTGATTTTATCAATGTGAGTCCAAATCAGATCGTTTTTACGGTATCTGATCAGCAGGCTCAGCAAGCTGTCGATCTGATTCGCCAATTAGGTTATGATTTGGATGTGACCCCTCTCTGCGCCAAAGTATCGGCGGTCGGTGCCGGTATGGCTGGCCAACCGGGCGTGATGGCGACAATCGTCGAAGCGCTCACATCAGAAGAGATACAAATTCTTCAATCCGCCGATTCTCATACCACGATTTGGGTTTTAGTCAAAAAAAAGGATATGATCCGTGCGGTCCGGGCGTTGCACCGGAAGTTCGGGCTTGACGCAAACGCCAAGGAGGAGAAAAGAGGATGAAGTTGGGCCGTGTCATCACCGCGATGATTACCCCATTTGATGAACAAGGACAAGTAGATTGGGAGGCTTGTGGGACGCTCATCGATTACCTTGTCAACCATGGGACAGACGATCTTGTGGTGGCGGGGACGACAGGTGAATCTCCTACATTGACGGATGAAGAAAAATTGGAGTTGTTTCGCTTTGCGGTCCATAAAATGGGTGGACGGGGTCAGGTCATTGCAGGCGTCGGAGGAAATAATACGGAAAAGACGATCTGGCTGAGCCGTGAAGCCCAAAAGTGTGGCGTGCAGGGACTGATGTTGGTCCTGCCATACTACAACCGGCCTTCACAGGAAGGATTGTATCAACATTTCAAGGCGATCGCCAGCAAAGTGGATTTGCCGCTGATGTTGTACAATATACCCGGCCGGACAGGCGTGAATATGACACCTGAGACATTAAAACGCCTGGCGGAGATCGACAATATTGTCGCAATCAAAGAAGCCAGTGGCGATCTAACCCAGATGACGCGGATGATGGCGGTCACGCATGGAGATATCATGTTGTACAGCGGCGATGACAAACTGACGCTGCCTGTTCTTTCCATTGGCGGTAAAGGCGTGGTTAGCGTGGCAAGTCATGTCGTGGGCGAGCAGATGCAAGAGCTGATCGGACATTTTGAGGCAGGAAGGGTTTCGGAAGCAGCCCGGATTCACCAGCATCTGATCGAGTTGTTTGAAGCGCTGTTTATCACAAACAGTCCTGCTCCACTCAAATTTCTTTTGAACCATTTGGGGATCAAATCTGGCCCAGTTCGCCTGCCCCTGGCTGAAGTTTCTCCATCAGAGGCTGAAACGATCTTGCGCGTCTATCAGAACACTGTCAATCCTCTTATTTAAAGCCGCTCCCTGGGGCGGTTTTTTTGTGGTTACCGTCTGTTGTCATTTTCCGGTTGTTCCAGTATAATACGATCAGGTGATTTTGGGCGGTTTTACTTGAAAATGAAGAAAACTACGAGGGCAGGAGGTCAGTCAATACAGGAGGTAGTATTCATTTGTCCAAAAACAGCATAGGAGAACATCTTTCCATCTTTGCACTGGGCGGCTTGGGAGAAATTGGGAAGAACATGTACGTGGTCCAGTATCGGAATGACATTGTGGTGATTGACTGTGGTTTGATGTTTCCGGAGGAGGAGATGTTGGGAATTGATGTCGTGATCCCGGACATCACCTACCTGCTGGAGAATAAGGAAAAGGTACGGGGGATTCTCATCACTCACGGTCATGAAGACCACATTGGCGGCTTGCCGTACGTGTTGAAAAATCTAAACGTGCCGGTGTACGGGACCAAGTTGACAATGGGTTTGATTGAAAATAAGCTGCGAGAGGTGAACCTCTTGCGGCAAACGAAACGGCACGTCGTTCATGAGCGTTCCGAAGTGCAATTGGGATCGATGAAAGCCACATTTTTCCGGACAAATCACAGCATCCCTGACAGTGTAGGGATATGCCTGGAGACGCCTGAGGGGATCGTGGTTCATACCGGTGATTTCAAGTTTGACATGACGCCAATCGGACGGCCGGCAGACCTGCACAAGATGGCCGAAATCGGACAAAGAAATGTATTGTGTCTTCTTTCAGATAGTACCAATGCGGAGCGTCCCGGTTTCACGGGCTCAGAACGGACTGTTGGAATGGCCATTCTGGAGGAATTCACGAAGGCCAAGCGCCGCATTGTGGTGTCTACATTTGCGTCCAATGTCCATCGGGTACAACAGATTTTTGACGCCGCACAAGCAACGAACCGGAAAGTGTCGATTATCGGGCGAAGCATGCTGAACGTGATCAACATCAGTACCGAATTGGGATATTTGCACGTCCCGCGTGGGTTGCTGGTTGAACCGGACGAAATCAGCCAGCTTCCACCCAATGAGGTGGTGATCTTGTCGACTGGCAGTCAGGGAGAACCGATGTCTGCCTTGACACGCATGGCTCGTTCCCTGCATCGGAAGGTGGAAATACTGCCTGGTGATACAGTGATTATCGCGGCCACGCCGATTCCCGGAAACGAACGATATGTTGGCAGCACGGTGGATCATCTCTTTCGCCTTGGGGCGGATGTAGTGTATGGCGCCATGAACAAGGATCTGCACGTTTCTGGGCATGGCAGCCAAGAAGATCTGAAACTGATGCTTCAGCTCATCAAGCCCAAGTATTTTATCCCCATTCACGGTGAATACCGGATGCTCCGTCAGCATGCCCATTTGGCGCAACAAGTCGGGATTCCAGAAGAAAACATCTTTATTGTGGACAATGGTGATGTCGTCGACTTTTCCCGTGGACATGCGCGACTTGGGGCTAAGGTACCGATTGGGAATGTTCTGGTGGACGGGCTTGGGGTTGGCGATGTGGGGAATATCGTATTGCGTGATCGGAAACTGCTATCGCAGGACGGAATTTTAGTGGTTGTCGTCACGTTGAGCAAACAAAACGGCAGTATTCTCTCGGGGCCAGATATCATATCCCGGGGTTTTGTGTATGTGAGAGAGTCAGAAGAGTTGCTTGAAGAGGCCAGTCGAATCGTCACCCATACTTTAAAACGATTAATGACTGACAATGTCAGCGAGTGGTCTTCATTAAAAACAGGCGTGCGCGATGATCTGGGGAAATTTTTGTACGAACAGACGCGCCGAAGACCCATGATCCTGCCAATCATTATGGAAGTATAAACCTGCCATGATCACCAAAGGCCGAAAATCCTTGGGCGACAAGGGTTTTCGGCTTTTTATTTTTGCTTGGAAAACTCGTCTGATCACATTTTGATCACCTTTAATTGATTAAAGTGATTTTTTGGTCGATCCTTTTAGTACACTTTCAAAATGGTCCGCAAGACGTTTTAACAATGACACGCTGACAATATCACAGAACGATAACAGTATTAATTATTCGGGTTCAATTAATGTGACACTAGTGATATTCTCCATAAGATACAGGTGATGGAATAGGGAATCTCGAATCTGCAAGACAAGACCTGAAAAAAACGGTGTATTGGTATGATAAAATGCAGCCTCTTCTCTGTTACGATGAGAGCAGGGGTTCGGAGAATGCTGTAGGCGGGGTGGTTGTCCTCTCACTGAAATAAGCTCGTTGATGCGTTTAACCGCCTCCTCGCCTCACCTAGTTGTGGGAATGCCCACGTAACAAAAAATTTGCATGGTTGATTTGGGGCTTACGGACTTCGCTATTTGTTCGAACATGAATGCAACCGGAACTGTTTTCACCCGGAAATTTATTAACTTGGCAAAAGAAAAAGACCGTTTATACTACATGTCGAACAAGCTGAAAAAGCCCAATGTTAATCTGCGTTCATCCAGTATGGCTTTAACAATCTCTAGTTTCGTACCACTATTTCTAAATTTTAAAAGTGAATTTACCCCACTCTAAAATATCTATATATTCCTTCTTGAAAACAAATTAAGGAGGTGATAAAAAACTATGAATGAAGCCATTGAGCAGCCGGATCGTGTTTTTGGTCAGAATTGGATGATCTTTCGCGATGGATACATTGTTTTATTAGGTTCTCTTTGTAATAAATGCAATAATTATTGGTTTCCAAAACGCGAAATTTGTCCCGCTTGTTTTTCTGAGCAAAAGTCGATAGTAGAATTATCTCGCACAGGAGTCGTATATTCATATTCCATTGTACATGTGGGTCCTAATGGTTTTAAAACGCCTTATATGATTGGGTATATTGATCTTCCAGAAGGGGTTCGGGTGTGTGCGCAAATTGAAGATTGGCAGGAGAATTCTGTAGATTTCGGAACAGAAGTTGAATTATGCTACGGAGTTATTCGGGAAGATCTCGATGGTACGCCAGTATACAGTTACAAATTTAAACCGCTTTCAAAGAAGAAGGTGTAGGATAATGAGACAGGTGTCTGTTATTGGGGCTCACATGGTCAGGTTTGGTAAGTATCCAGAAAAAATGGTAAGTGAAATTGGGCGTGAGGTGGTTATTAGTTTATTGAAAGAAATGAACCTGGACCGTGAAGCGGTAGATGCTGTTTATGTTGCTTCAGTACGGAGTGGTTCCCTGATAGGACAAAGAATTTTAAAGGAGATCGGCATGACGGGTATTCCGATCTATAACGTGGAAAATGCCTGTTCAAGCGGAGGAACAGCTTTCCATGAGGCTTGGCTTTCTGTTGCAGCAGGAGTTTATGATGTTGTGATGGTAGTTGGCGTTGAAAAATTATCTAATTTGGGAGGCGGAACTCTTCCACTGGATTTTGAGGATATTGAAGTAAATCACGGTATCGTCATGCCTGCGGTGTATGCGATGCGAGCTAGAAGGTATATGCATGAGTATGGCGCCATAGCGGAGGACTTAGCCCTAGTTTCTGTAAAAAATCATTACAATGGTTCTCTGAATCCATTTGCACAGTACCAAAATGAAGTAACTTTAGATGAAGTAATGAATGCGCGCATGATTGCTGATCCCTTTACATTATTGCATTGTTGTCCGAATGGGGATGGTGCAGCTGCCGTACTGATTTGTCCTACTGATATGGCTAAAGAGTTTGGTACGCCCAAAATTGATGTCAAAGCTTCTGTGGTAACGTCTGGGTATTTTAAGGGTGGATACCGAGATCTTACTTGGCCGGATATTACTTATAGGGCTGCTAAGGAAGCTTATCAAATGTCTGGTTTGTCACCGAAGGATATAGATGTAGCTGAAATACATGATGCTTTCACAATAGCGGAAATTCTCTATTACGAAGTACTAGGTTTTTGTGAAAAGGGAGAAGGTTACAGGTATCTCAGAGAAGGTAAACCAGCCTTGGATGGTGAAGTTGCGTTTAACCCTAGTGGTGGGCTGATGTCAAAGGGGCACCCTTTGGGTGCATCCGGAGTTGCCCAAATCGTGGAGATATACTGGCAGTTGACAGGGCAGGCAGGTAAACGTCAGGTTCGGGATGCTTGTGTAGGATTGACACACGTTACAGGTGGCGGGATATCAGGTGTGGATAATGGAGCGTGCAGTATACACCTGTTTACGGTTTAATCCTTTAACATGCTGAGGTGGAAAGTATGGGAGTACGTGATCGAGTAGCGATTGTTACAGGTTCTGGAAGTGGTATTGGTGAAGGAATAGCGAAAATGTTGGCAGCTCAAGGTGCTAAAGTGATCATTAACGATTTGGACCAAGGAAAAATTGATCGCGTTGTATCAGAGATCCAGGCGGATGGTAGTATAGCTGTAGGAATTAAAGCTGATGTGACTCGACCAGACGAAGTGAAAGAATTAATCGATGGAGCTGTGGAAAAATTTGGTCGACTAGATATTTTGGTAAATAATGCAGGGATTGCCCGGGATAAGACGATCAGAGGATTAACGTTACGAGATTGGGATGACGTGATTGATACTAACCTGAAATCTGTTTTCCTTACTTGCCAAGCGGCTGCACATTACATGATACCGCAAAAATATGGAAGAATCATCAATATTTCATCTCGTGCTTGGCTAGGATACCCCGGGCAGGCAAATTATTCGGCATCCAAAGGTGGAGTAGTCAGTTTGACAAGAACGTTAGCAATGGAGTTGGCGAAACATCAAATTACTTCCAATGTGATTTGTCCAGGAATCATCGAAACACCATTGTTGATGAGTGCTCGAGAGGAAGTGCGAGAAAACCTGATGAAGTTGCAACCGACTAAAATCATTGGGAAACCAGAAGATGTTGCGTATGCGGTTTGCTTTTTTGCCTCTGACGAAACCAGTTATATTACCGGACAAACTTTGTTTGTTTGTGGCGGGAAAAGCTTGTTTTCGTCTTTATCCGTATAGACATTGGCAGATATTTGACAGACAGTCACATGTGTGGAGGGTTAAAAGTATGAATTTAAAAAATCGTGTAGCAGTTGTAACCGGTTCCGGGAGCGGTATAGGTGAAGGAACGGTTAAGCGACTGGCCGCACAAGGTGCAAAAGTGATTGTCAACGATGTGGATAAGAGAAAAGTGGACAAAGTTGTTACTGACATACAAGAGCAGGGATTCGATGCGTTGGGCATTGTTGCTGATGTGACCAAGAAGGACCAAGTAGTCAATATGTTTAAGGAAATTGTAGAACATTATGGCAGGGTTGATATCTTGGTTAATAATGCGGGTATTGGACGAGACAAAAGTATTTTAAAAATGTCCGAAGAAGACTGGGATGTAGTAATTGCTGTGAATTTAAGAGGAGTATTTCTTTGTTCCCAGGCTGCACTGCATTATATGGTACAGCAGCAATACGGAAGAATTATCAATATTTCATCCAGGGCATGGTTAGGATGGTTTGGTCAAACCAATTATGCGGCTTCTAAGGGTGGGGTAGTCAGTTTGACTCGCTCGCTGGCTATTGAACTTGGAAAACATCATATTACTGTTAACTGTATTGCGCCTGGTTTGATTGAAACACCTTTACTTATGAGTGCTCCTCAAGAGGTAAGAAACCGTTTAATGAAAGCACAACCTACTGGAAAAATTGGCACACCTGAAGATATAGCTCGAGCAGTACAGTTTTTTGCTGCGGATGAAGCCCATTATATTACAGGACAAGTGATGTACGTCTGTGGCGGTAAGAGTCTGTTTGCTACTCCTGATGTCTAATTAAATGAATTTTATTTAAGAGGGAGGTCCTTTTCTTAAATGAATTTTGAACTTCCTGAAGAAATAGAAATGCTGAAAAAAGTCGTGCGAGATTTTGTGCAAAAAGAACTTATGCCACTGGAACAGCTAGTTATAGAACGGGAAGCCAATCGTGGATTGAATGATGATCCAGTCATTCCTCCTGAAATAAATCGAAAACTGTTGGAAAAAGCGAAACAAATTGGATTGTGGGGGATTGACGTCCCAGAAGAGTATGGAGGAACTGGTTTGGGAAATCTGGCGAAAGCAGTTGTCATTGAAGAATTAAGTAAATCCATTGTGCCATTTGTTCTGCCGCCAGATGCACCAAATCTTCACTTTATGATTCAATGTTGTAACGAAGAACAAAAAGAACAGTATCTCATTCCATATGCTAGGGGAGAGATTACCTCTTGTCTAGCACTCACTGAACCAAATGCAGGTTCTGATGCTGGCGCAATACAAATGCGCGCAGAACGAAAAGGGGATAAGTGGATTTTAAACGGTACGAAAATTTTTATTTCAAATGCTCCAAGGGCTGATGTCATCATTACGATGGCGGTAACTGACCCGGCTAAAGGAAAACGAGGTGGAATAACCGCATTTCTAGTGGATAAAGGAACCCCGGGTCTAGAAATCACACGAGGGATTCCAACGATTGGTGAATTACATCCGTACGAGGTACATTATGATAACGTCGTGTTAGATGACAGCCAGGTTTTGGGAGAAGTTGGACAAGGTTTCGTACCTTTACAAAATCGGTTGGGTGTTCGAAGAATGGAACTGGCGGTCCGCAGTATCGGAATGGCGGAACGAGCGTTAGAGATGATGGTTAGTTATGCTAATCAGCGGAGAACCTTTGGTGAGTTGTTGGCCGATCGGCAGGCGGTTCAGTGGTGGATTGCAAACTCAGCTATCGATATTCATGCCACTCGCTTGATGGCCTATCATGCTGCTTGGAAAATGGACCAAGGCGTAAGAGATTTGCGACGAGAATCTTCAATGTTAAAAGTAATCGGTACCGAAATGGCTACTCGGGTAGTTGATCGTGCAATCCAAGTCCATGGAGGAATGGGGTTGACTAAAGATTTACCACTTGAGTACATGTACCGGATGTTACGCATTTACCGAATTGTAGAAGGGCCGTCTGAAATTCACCGATGGACAATTGCAAGGGACATACTTAGAAGTAAAAAGCATGGTTAAGCACTCTGATTTTGAATCAATTATCTCAACATATTTATTAAGCGCTACTCAAGGAGGTTGACAGAGACATGAAAAAGTATCGTAAGTTGTTATTCCCATTACTGGTTTTAAGTTTGTTACTTCTGTTTGTATCGGGATGTGGAGGAGGACAGAATACTGCAGGAGAGAACACAGCACCATCAGGCGGAAATACATCAAATGGTAAAGAGATTGAAAAGATCGAGGTTCGATTAGCGCATAATATGCCCGAGTCCCATCACACTGCCAAAGGGATGCAGAGGTTTGCCGATTTGGTCAAAGAAAAAAGCAATGGAATGATTCAGGTTGAAGTATATCCTTCTGGCCAATTATACAATGATGATGCTATTCCAGAGGCTGTTACTTCGGGTGCTGTGGAAATTGGGATGACCACGTTTACAAAGTGGGCTGGATTGTTGCCGGCAGCTGAATTTTGGAGTTTACCTGGACTTTTTCCTAATCTCGATGTTGTACATCGTGGCTTGCAAGAAGGAATTGCAGATATTTTTAAACAGGAATTAAACAAGTTGGGAGCTGAACCTTTAATTTGGGCCGACTATGGATTTGGTTATACCGCTTCGAAAAAGAAACCATTAGACACCAAGGAAAGTTACAAGGGCATGAAAGTTCGTGTTTTAAGCCCAATTGAGGCTAAAAGAGTAGAGATGATGGGTGGTTCTCCCGTTACTTTGGGCGGAGCTGAAGTTGAACAGGCATTGCAAAGAGGTACTGTAGATGCAGCTACATCAGGGTTAACTTCGTTTGTGGCCCGTCATTACTATGAGTTTACAGAATATATTGTTGGTCCCGGGGGTTATGGGATGTTTTCTGTTACGGCAAACAAAAAATGGTGGGATGGTTTGTCGGAGCAGGCCAAACAAATAATCCAAGAAGCAGCAGCAGAGACTGAAAGATGGATTAGTGAAGAGGTTCAAAAAGCAGAGGCAGAAGCCCTAAAGACATTAGAGGAAAAGGGTATGAAATATATTCCTCTGGATAGGGATGAATTCAAAGATGTTGATGACAAGATTATTGATGAATACATTCAACGTTCTGGAGAAGAAGGTCAGAAAATTATAGAGATTGCCAGAAAAGTGCTTGAGTAAAAAAGTTGGGTAAATGGTGCTGAGGGGGATTATTTTCCCCTCTCCTTCGAACATTTTCTTTTTCAAGGAGGAATGTTTTTGAAGGTATTAATTAGGCTGAATCAGATAATTGACCGTCTCCTTGATTTTTCCGGTTTAATGGCTGGGCTGTTGATAGCTAGTATTGGTTTTATTGTTACAATAGGAACTATTTTTCGCTATTTTTCGTATCCGCTTCACTGGGTGGAGCCAATTTCAATTTACTTTTTTATCGCTTCGTCGTTTATGGGAGCAGCTTATGCAATGAAAAAAGGGGAGCATATCCGAGTTGACATTTTAATCTCTAATTTATCGCATAGAAACCGTGATCTCCTCGATATCTTCACTTCTGTAATCGCTTTATTATTTAGCTTACTGTTAATGTGGAAAGGTTGCGAAATGGTTTTCAGAACTTTCTCAAGTGGCCAGAAGGATTTATCATTGTTGGAAATTCCCCTATGGATACCACAATTGTTTGTGCCATTAGGAGGTTTATTGCTAAGCCTGGCAATCATAAGACGGATTATAATTAAGTGGTATTTCAATATTGAAGAGGGAAGAAGAGATTAATTCTTGACAAAAAGGGAGGTATGTTTTTGCTTTATCTTTTTATACTAATTGTCTTTTTTATATTACTTTTACTTGGGTTACCTGTGGGTTTCAGTTTAGCTATTGTAGGCACTGGGATAATGCTAACACAAATCAGTCCAGAAATGGCATTTTTGCAAGTCCCACAGGTTGCCTTTAATGCGACAAATAATTTTTTGTTGGTAGCTTTACCTGCCTTTATTTTAACAGGACAAGTAATTCTCCATAGTGGAATTGGAGTAAGGCTTTTTGATGCGGCTGATAAGTGGCTACGCCAAATTCCAGCGGGTATAGGAATTGCCACCGTAGTAGTTTGTGCTTTTTTTGCCTCTGTATCTGGATCCAGTGTGGCGACTGTTTTGACAGTAGGTGCGGTGGCTTCAGCCGAAATGATCAGACGAGGATATCCTCGGAAACTGGCTTATGGTTCACTTGCAGGGGCTGGGACATTAGGAATTTTAATCCCTCCTAGTGGTCCGCAAATTTTATATGGCGCAATGACCGATCAATCGATTGGGGAACTTTTCATGGCCGGGGTGGTACCGGGTATCTTATTGACCTTGTTGTTTATTCTATATATCCTGATATTTTATGCCCGTAAGCTCCCTGGACAATCTCCAGCTAGCTGGAATGAACGCTGGAAAACGTTGCGGGATATATTATGGGTATTTTTGCTTCCGTTGATCATTATCGGTGGTATTTATTCAGGTATTTTTACGCCTACTGAGGCAGCCAGTGTTTCATTTGTGGTTAGCTTGATATTGGGATTAATTATTTACCGTAGTATTAAAGTGAAGAATTTGCTTCCAATTTTTATGGATTCTGCTTCAAGTTCGGGAATGATTCTTTTTATCATGGTGGGAGCACTGTTGTTTGGCCATGGCTTGTCAATCGTGAAGTTACCCCAAACTCTCGAAGCATTCGTTGCAGATTTAGACATTAACAGATGGCTTGTTTTTATTGTCATCATCTTAATCTGGCTAATTTTAGGGATGTTTCTTGAAGTGGTATCGATTCTATTAATAACGATCCCCATCTTTTTTCCGATTGTCGAAGCGTTAGGATTTGATCCAATTTGGTTTGGAATTTTGGCCATTATTAATATGGAAATGGCGATAATTACTCCTCCTGTTGGCATGAATTTGTTCGTGATGATGCAAATTGCGGAAAAACAAGGATATAAAATGCAAATTTTAGAAATATCTAGAGCCGCATTTCCCTATATTCTAATTATTATACTTGAAATGATCATACTTTCATTTGTCCCGGAGCTGGTTACGTGGTTTCCGAGCATTATGAGAAATTAGGATAGATTATCCATTCTAGATATTTTTGGTGAAATTTTATTCAGCGGGTGAAAGGAGAACGTTCGAATGTCGGAAAAGCTGGCACTGGGAGACTTGAAAGTGTTAGATCTCACTTCGGAAATTGGAACCTATTGTGCCAAGTTGTTTGCTGATCTAGGGGCCGAAGTTCTTAAAATAGAGCCTCCAAGTGGCGATCCGGTGAGACGTTTAGGACCTTTCTACCATGACCAGGTTAGTGAGGAAACTAGTTTGTACCATCTTTTCATGAATACGAACAAGAAATCTGTGACCTTGAACATTGAAACTTCGGAAGGGCAGGAGATTATTAAGAAGTTAATCCAAGAATACGACATTTTGATAGAAGACTTTTTACCAGGATACTTAGATTCATTAGGATTAGGGTATCAGGTTTTGGCAGAAATTAACCCTAGACTGATTATGACTTCGATAACTCCTTTTGGGCAAGATGGACCATACAAGAATTATAAAGCAACTGATATCGTTGGAGTGGCTATGGGAGGCTTGATGTATTTGGCGGGCTATCCTGATTTGCCTCCAGTTCGCCCGTATGGTAACCAGTCTTATTACGCGGCATCGCTATATGGTGCTGTGGGAACCATAATAGCTGTCTATTATAGGGATGTGACAGGTGAAGGCCAACAGGTCGATGTTTCAATGCAAGAAGCTATTGCAATGGCCTTAGAAAATTCGGCTCAATATTACGATCTGCAAGGAATTGTGCGAAAAAGGGTTGGTGTCGAAGGTTCACAGGCGGGATATGGGCTGTACCCATGTGAAGATGGCTATGTTTATATCATGGTTGCTGGGTTGAGTGGTCACAAATCATGGGAGAAATTTGTTCAGTGGTTAGCAGATGAGAATGTAGAGAATTGGGAACTTCTGAACGACCCCAAATGGAATGAATTGGAGTGGCGGCAATCGGATGAAGGGAAAAAGGAGTTTTATCGCATTTTCACCCAATATTCCATGAAACATACGAAACTGGAAATTTATGAAGAAGGTCAGAGAAGACAATTGGCTGTTTGTCCAGTTAATGAGCCGAAAGATGTGTTTGAGAACCCTCAGTTGAAAGCTAGGGATTTTTTTCAGACGTTGAAGCATGAGGATTTGAAAATTGATGTAGTTTATCCTGGGCCTCCTTACCGTCTAAGTGTGACACCATGGTCTCTCCGCTATTCTGCACCAATTAAAGGTAAACACAATACAGAGATTTACGGAAAGTTAGGATATACGGTAGAAGACCTGCGTGTGATGAAGGAAGGAGGTGTAATCTAAATTGGCACGGTTACCTCTGGAAGGAATTCGTATTGCTGATTTTACTTGGGTAGGCGCAGGACCATATGCCACTAAGTTGTTAGCAGATCATGGGGCGGAAGTGATCAAGATTGAGTCTGGTGTTCGTCCGGACATATTGCGACTATCACCGCCATTTCGAGATGGAATATCTGGAATCAATCGTAGTGGTTATTTTTCAGATCGTAATACTAATAAAATGAGTTTTCAATTAGATATGAGCAATCCCAAGTCTGTGGACTTGGTAAAACGATTATTAATGACATGTGATGTAATTTCCAACAGTTTTACTCCAGGTACGTTAGAAAAATGGGGCCTGGGTTATGAAGATGTTAAAGCGATTAAGAAAGATATCATATACCTCAGTATGCCTATGCAGGGATCAACAGGCCCACACCGTGACTATATGGGGTTTGGAGCGACAATGAATGCATTGATTGGTTTCAACCACCTTACTGGGTATCCGGAGCGTGAACCGGTTGGAACAGGAACCAATTATCCAGATCATGTACCGAACCCATGTCATGCAGCTTTTGCCGTGATTGCCGCGCTCAGATATCGGAATAGAACAGGGAAAGGGCAGGCTGTTGAGGTAGCTCAGACAGAATCGGCACTTTCTGTGCTTGCAATGGCAATAATGGACATGGCCAATAACCAACGCGTTCAGATGCGAATGGGCAATGAGGTATCCTATGCGGCGCCACATGGAGTTTATCCGTGTAAAGGAGAGGACCGGTGGTGTGTACTGGCCTGTTCTACCGAGGAAGAATGGAAAAGTTTGCTCCAGGTGCCTGAATTGGTTCATTTGGCTCATGATCCGCGTTTTCGAACGCTGACTGGACGGATAAAGCATCGAAAAGAATTAGATGTCTTGATTGCAAGTTGGACCAAGCAATACCCACCGGAAGAAGTAATGAACCTTTTGCAGGAAAAAGGTGTACCGGCTGGCATAGTGCAAAATGCGAAAGACCTGATTGAAAATGATCCACAGTTGAGACATCGGCAACACTTTGTGAAACTTTATCATTCCGAGATGGGTGAGAGTATTTATAACAACACGCCATTTAAATTGTCCAAGACTCCTGGTAAATTAAAGACCCCAGCTCCTCTTCTGGGTCAACATACAGAATACGTTTGTAAGGAACTTATTGGACTTAGCGATGAAGAATTTCAGCAATATGTATCGGCCGGGGTGTTCAAATAGCTAAATTGTTAATAACATTAGGCACTAATTTCCAAAGAAGGAGGATAGGTAGATGGGTCTTACCAGGGATATTGCCCGATTTGTGACAGAATTGTGTCCGGAAACCATTCCTTCTGAAGTGATTTCAGTCATTAAAAATGCCTTTTTGGATACTGTAGGTGTGGCTCTGGCAGGCAAAAATGAGGCGGGTTGTCAGATTGTTTTTGATTATGTCAAGTCGGAAGGGGCGAAGCCAATTGTCACAGTATGGGGAAAAGGGATGAAAACATCTGCTGGATTGGCTGCATTAGCAAATGGCACAATGGCTCATGCCTTGGATTACGATGACGTAAACAGTTCGGTATACGGGCATCCAAGTACGGTACTTGTTCCTGCGTCTTTGGCTGTAGCTGAAGAGATAAATGCTTCTGGACGTAACGTGGTACTTGCTTATTTCGCGGGTTTTGAAGTGATGGCCTATCTTGGGAAATTACTTGGTTTTCGCCATTATCGCAAAGGTTGGCATGCTACTGCAACATTGGGGGCTATAGGTGCTACAGTATCTGCAGGAAAATTATATGAATTAACAGAAGAAGAGATGTGCTGCGCATTAGGGATAGCGACATCCCATGCTGCTGGAACGCGTCAAAACTTTGGGACGATGACCAAGCCTTATCATCCCGGCTATGCTGCTCAAATGGGAATTGTTGCTGCGAAACTGGCCAAAAAGGGATTTACTGCCAATCGAGAAGCTATTGAAGCGCCACTAGGATTTCTAGCTTTATATGGTGATATTATGCATCCTGAAACGGATGAAAAAATCGGGGATAAAGTGGAACTGCTTTCTTCTGGCATTAGTATCAAAAAGTATCCTTGTTGTTATATGACACATCGTCCAGCTGATGCAATGTTTAAATTAATCGAAAAGTACAACATCAAGGCTGATGAGGTGGATTCAATCAAGGTAAGAGCACCAGAAGGAGGATTTGCTGCTGTCATACACAGTAGACCTACAACGGGTCTTGAAGGAAAGTTCAGTGTTGAATATGTTCTTGCTGCAGTGCTCTTGGATAGAAAACTGACGCTCAAAACTTTTACAGACGAAATGGTTAACCGGGAAGAAGCGCAGTCTTTGCTACGGAAGGTTAGCAAAATGGAGGATTTCACCATCCAGATAAATGGTAATGCCGTTGAGGAAGGGTTTGTGGAAGTATCGTTGCTTCATAAGAACAAAAATGAGTATACAGAGCGGATTGTTTATCCAAAAGGATCTCCTCAATGGCCATTAACAAGGGAAGAACTTCGTGAAAAATTTACTGACTGTGTCGGAGATTACTTAACCAACGAAAATCTAAAGCATACTATCTCGTTATTTGAAAATCTTGATGAACAAGATACGATAAGTCCTATTTTTGAGCACATTTCTTAAAAACTATTTGACCAGTTATTTTAAGGAGGGATAATCATGTCCAGTTTAATTTATGAAAAAAGGGGAAAAATTGCTTATCTTACACTTAACCGACCTGATGCACTCAATGCGATTGACCCCGAGTTGCAAGAATTACTCAATGATGCATGGGAAGATTTCGTAAATGATCATTCATTATGGGTAGCTATACTAACGGGGGCAGGTGACCGTTCATTTTGCACCGGAGCTGATTTAAAGAAAACCATGCCTCCCAAGGAAAGTTTTGCGCAATTGACATTTAACGGAAGAAATTTTGTTGTTCCGTTTCTTCCTCCTCTTGATCAATGGAAACCGATTATATGTGCTATAAATGGATATGCGATTGGGGGTGGCCTAGAGTTAGCGTTATCATGTGATATCATCATCGCATCTGAGAATGCGCAATTCGGTTTGTCCGAAGTTCGTGTTGCCAGTATTCCGGGAGCGGGTGGCACGCAACGGTTGCCGCGGAGAATTCCTTATGCAATTGCGATGAAAATGTTGCTGACCGGTGAGCGGATAGATGCAAGAGAGGCCTACAGAATTGGTTTGGTGTCTGAAGTGGTACCTCATGAAGAACTATTACCTACAGCTGAACGTATTGCTCAGCAAATTTGTGAGAACGGCCCATTGGCTGTCCGAGCAGTCAAAATGGCCGTCACCAAGGGATTGGATATGCCGTTATCGCAAGGTCTGGAACTGGAAAGGTTATTGTGGGGAACTTTGCGTGATACAAAGGATAGGATAGAGGGAAGAAAGGCGTTTGCGGAAAAACGGAAACCACAATACAGGGGTGAGTAATTAAGTTGTGCTGCTAGATATTTGTTTAGTTTAGTAATGCAAACAAAGAGGTGATTAATCTTGTTTGAAGCTTTTGATATGCGTGAGAAAGTAATCATCATCACAGGTAGTGCAAGCGGGATCGGACTGGACGGTGCCAGGTCATTTTTGGAACTTGGTGCTAGAGTATGTATAAACAGCAGATCATCCAAACGTCTTTCGGCTGCATTGAACGAACTTCAATCATTCGACTGTCAGGTGATGGGAGTCGTTGCAGATGGGCGACAACTAGATCAGGCAGAGCGCTTGGTGGAAGAAGTTTTGAAACGTTTTGGCCGTATTGATGTGTTGATAAACAATGCTGGAGGGAGTTTTCCGATTGAGACCATTTCCTTAAGTTCTAACGGTTTTAATGCTGTGATTCAGACAAATCTTCATACTGCATTTCATTTTAGCAAAGCTGTTTTCCCTGTTTTTAAAAGGCAAGGTGGCGGGAAGATCATTAATATCAGTTCCATAGCAGGGTTACATCCGATGCCTGGCGAGGCTCATTATGGTGCATCTAAAGCAGCACTCAATCATTTGACAAAGTCTTTAGCTCAAGAATGGGGAAAGTATAATATTCAGGTTAATGCGATTGCGCCAGGACCTATTTTGACGAAAATAGCTGAAGAACACCTATGGAACACTTTGGAAAAGAAGAAAGCTCTTGAACAGCGGATAGCACTAGGGAGAATTGGAACGACGAGAGATGTATTTTATGCTTGCCTATATTTGGCTTCTTCTGCTTCTGATTACGTAACTGGTGCGATTTTGCGTGTTGATGGCGGAGCAACTTTTTAAGAATATTGGAAATGAGGTGATAAAAAATGGACGAAGTGATTCGAGTTCGCTGTGCCATTATGCGTGGGGGAACCAGCAAAGCAGTGTTTCTTAATGAAAATGTTTTACCGAAAGATCCAATAAAAAGAGAGTGGTTTATTCTAGCTCTTTTCGGTAGCCCGGACAAACGGCAGATAGATGGATTGGGAGGTGCCGATATATTGACAAGTAAATGTGCAATTATTGGTCCACCCTCCCGTCCAGACGCTGACGTGGATTATACGTTTGCACAGGTTGGGATCGACAAGCCGATGGTAAGCTTTGATATCATTTGTGGCAATATTTCTTCAGCAGTGGGCGTATATGCTATTGAAGAAGGGTTTGTCCGGGCACAGGAACCGAATACAGTTGTCCGTGTGCACAATACCAATACAGGGAAAATATTCAGAACAACAGTGCCAGTAAAGGACGGTGTTCCAAGAGTTGAGGGAGATTTAGAAATCGATGGTGTTCCTGGTACAGGAGCAGAGATCACTATGGATTATTCACAAACTGTAGGAGCCTCAACCGGCAAATTGTTGCCGACAGGGAAAGTGCGTGATATTCTTTTTGTCCCTCTACTCAACAAAAATATAGAAGTTTCGATAGTGGATATCGGAACAGTCAGTGTTTTTTTCAGGGCCTCCGATATAAGAATGATAGGGACAGAAAAGCCGGAAGAATTTACATCAGAGAAATTGGATATTTTTGAACAGATCAGAACAGCTGCTGCTGAGTTAATAGGTTTGTCTGCGCAGAGAACAATACTTCCTTTTCAGGTGATGGTTGCCCCACCGTTGAACTATGAAGTGTTTTCGTCTGGGAAGGTGGTACGTGCAGATGAGATAGATGTTAGCGCACGTATGGCAAGCAAAGGTAGTGTTCATAAGGCATTTCCAGGTGGTGGTTCCGTTTGTACGGCCGTAGCTGCCAATATTGAGGGAACTCTAATTCATGAAATCTGTTCACATCGATCAGGTAGGGGAAATGTCAGAATAGGCCATCCCAGTGGAGTATTGACTATTTCCTGCAAAGTGGAGAGAGAAAATGATAAATGGGAAGTCGAGGAAGTGTTGTTTTCCCGAACAGCACGCCGTATTATGGAGGGGTATGCTTATATCAGAAAATCAAAACTTTTATAATTTAGTTGTTCCTGATTGTTTAGCTGGAATGGGATGATAAATTTGAATAAGACTATGTTGTCAATCATCATGTGTCTCCAAATCAGCAGTTCACTGACCTTTTTTGCATATATCCCACTTATTGCACTGATTGCAGATGAAATGAATCTCAATGGTACAAAGATTGGGTTAATTTCTCTTGCAGGCGCAGTTGGTGGTGTGTTCTTCGGTTTGTTATCAGGCTGGTTGGTTGATCATCTAAAAACAAGGTATATCATTCTCAGCGGCCCCGGCCTCCTTACATTATCTCTTTTCATTTTTAGCATTTCTAATGAATATTGGCTTGTACTAGTTTCTGTTATCTTTTTGGGTTTAGCATACGGATTAATTTTGCCTTTAACCAATCGCCTGATTGCGTATTATTTTTCTCCAGATCGTATGGCTCTGGTGATGGGGATTAAGCAGTCCGGAAGTACCATTGGTCAGTTTTTAGCAAGCCTTGTTGTGCCGAGTATTGCGGTCTTGACCAGTTGGAGATTCTCTTTACAACTGGTCGCATTAGAAATGCTGATTGCTTTTTTGATTAGTTACATTTATTTCTATAAGAAAAATACCACCACAAATAATAATACCTCTCATTCTAAAAATTTAGAGGTAGTAACGAAAAAGAAGCAAATGCGATTTCTTAATTTTCCAAGACCGGTGTATCTTGTATTATTGATGGGGTTTTCGATGCTTGCTTTTCAGGCAAGTATTACTTCATTTTTTATACCTTTTGTACTCCAGTATTTCAAATACAGTATTATGATGGCGGGATTTTTGTTAGCCACCATGCAAATCAGTGGTGCTATCTTTAGGCCGCTTTTAGGTTGGATTAGTGACAGATTCTATAGAGGAGAAAGAAAGACTATACTCATGATCTGTTGTCTAGCGAATGCAATTTTAATAGACTTATTGTTATTTCTTCCTAAGCCTTGGGTACTACTAACTTTTGTCATTCTTGTTGTTTTTGGTATAACAAGTTTTGGTTGGGTAGCTGTTTATTTTACTTATTTAGTAGAACTTTTTGGCAAAGAAAATTCAGGCATTGGAACAGGATACGGAGTTGTTGCCAACAGTTTGGGAGCAGGTATCGGGCCATTGTTGTTTGGTTTACTGGCGGATCATACTTCATACAAGTATGCATTTATAATATTTTCATTGTACCTTGTTCTTATTTCATTTGTATTTTCTACCGTATCAAAAAGAAAGAAGTTAATCGATAAATAAATTTATTTAATTTAGAGGAATGTATCAATATTATTCATTTCCGCTTATTTCTGCTGGCAAGACGGTTTTACGTCAAAACAAATTGTAGGTATTTCTTACAATCTGTACATTTATTCAATATATTTTGATAAAATTAATCAAAGGAAACATGCATTTCTGGGGGGCGTTGTTGTGAAACCGTTAAAGGCAGTAATTAATTTCAATCATCCTATCGCTGAAAGTTTAATTAACAAATATAAAAATTTTTCCTATATTGATGTTGTAATGCAAGAAACTAAGCAGAAAGATAAAGTTGTGAAACTTTTACCTTCAGAAAACATGAATAGCTGGTTTGCAAAAGCGTTAGCAGACTTTTCGGATGAGCTGAATAAGCTTTATCTCATTGAAGATGCCAAAGAACAATTAGATGCTATTTTGAAGTGTGCAGTTGAAGGAATCGAAGCTGTAGATAACGAAGGGAATGTGATTTTTATTAATCCAGCTTTTACCCGGATAACCGGGATTTGTCCAGAAGAAAGGGTTGGGCTAAATATTTTTGAGGTTAATCCATCCGGGCTTTTGGCTAAGGTTTTGAAAACTAAAAAGACATATAAAGGTGTAAAAACAACAGCTCCGGGTCGGGGGGGTGAAGTAGTGGCAAATGCTGCTCCCGTATTTCGGAATGGGGAAATGGTTGGAGCTGTGATCATGGTTTATGACATTACCGAACAAATTGAACTTTCGAAGCAACTTATGAGAAGTGAATCAATGTTAAACGAATGGTATTCTATAGCTGGTTCACCGAAATATACATTTGCAGATATGATTGGAAACTCTTCCCGTTTTAGGTGCATGATAGAATTGGCAAAGCGAGCGGCCAAAACGGACAGTCCGATTCTCATACAAGGTTCACATGGAACGGGAAAAGAGATGGTTGCGCATGCGATACATGCAGCCAGTAATCGCAGTGACAAACCGTTTTTAAACATTGATTGTTGCTCCATTCCTGAACATCTGTTTGAGTATGAATTTTTCGGTTATGAAAAGAACTTAGTGAATCATGAAAGTAGGAAAAAAGTAGGTATTTTTGAGCTAGCAAATGGAGGTTCAATTTATATAAAAAATATAGACATGACACCATTGTCATTTCAAATTAAATTATTCAAATTATTTCAAGAAAAACAATTTAAAAGGATTGGGGGGATGAACCCAGTTTCAGTAGATGTGAGGATAATTGCTTCATCTAGTTCTAATTTAAGACAGAAAGTAAATATGGGAATGTTTCGTAGTGATTTGTTTTATAGCTTATCAGTAACTTCAATAGATGTTCCCCCTTTAAGTGAGCGTCTGGAAGATATTCCTCTTTTGGTAGAGTATTTCATAAATAAGTATGCCTCAAAATATGGGAAAAGGATTGACAGTATAGAAAAGAAAGCTTTGGAATTACTAAAAATGTATCACTGGCCTGGAAATGTTCGTGAGTTGGCAAATACGATTGAGTATGGTGTGATGGTAACTAGTTCGAACATTATCCTTGAATCCGACATTTCTCCAAAATTACCTCAGCAGATTCGATATGATAACCACATTTTTTCTCTCGAACGAATTGAGCGCGAGTACATTTCAAAAGCTCTAGCATACTTTGGAGCAACCGTGGAAGGGAAAAAAAAGGCGGCTGAAGCATTGGATATTTCATTGGCAACACTGTATAACAAAATCAAAAAATACAACTTATAATTATAATGTGTTTCGTTCATAAATAATTCCTTGCGCTTGGCAAGCAGGTAAAACTGAAACCTCTACTCTTTGTACATTTTCTTACCTTTTTCCTGTCCATATGATACCAGGAAAAGGGTGGAAGTTAAATAAATGTTTGATGGGAGGGTTCCATGTACGAATTAGTTGAGTAAAAACCTGGTCACCGATGTGAACTAACAGCTGCGTATTGTTAGTTTTGATCCTAAATTAGCACCCTCCGGTATAATTTCAACACTAGTGTTTTGATCCTAATCATTTGTGGAGGAAAAACATGCAACATTACGAGTTGTCGATATGGTTGGAAATGCGTCTTGATCCGAATTAGTGGAGTAAACCATGCGTGGAGTAAAACCCGGACACAGAAATGTTTTTGCTGTTTGGTTTCAAATTAATCTTTGTCGATTTGATAGGGTCTCTTTTTTTTTGACTTTAATACGAACATATATTCGATTTCGATAATGGGAAACAGATATTGCTGCTTGATGAGGTGATAATAAGTACCACAGATGAGAAAATCTTGAACGAGATTGTCAAGCACATACAAACATACGGTTATGTGCCTACGGTACATGAACTGTGCACTAAGGCAGGAATCAAGTCTCCGAGTATTATGCATGTTAACGCCGACGTATAATTGACCCAGGAACGCCGAAAAAGAATTGACCTACCCCTCAACAAAAGGTACCCTTCGATATAAAGGTACCCTTCGATATATCGGAAAAAACAAGTATCGAAGGGGAAACCAAATGTTAACGAGTGGGACAATGATATCATTACATGAAGTGAGGGCATCTGGCAAGAGTACACGCGCCATCGCCAGAGAAACGGGTCATTCACGAAATACCGTTCGGCGATACCTGAGATTCAGAAGGAATCTCCGAAGGAAAGCCGTGCACAAAACGATCTTCGAAATTGGCCCCATTCAAGCCACTTCTGGATGACTTGATGGCCAAAGGAATCTACAACTGCGAGGTTCTTTTCGAACGCATTCGGGAACAGGGATACCAAGGTGGATGAACTATCTCAAGGACGATGTAAAAGCCTGCTTTCTCCCAAAACAAACACCAGCGATTCAACGTTATGAAACCAAGCCCGGAGAAGTTGTGCAAATGGATTGGGGAATGTGTGAGTATGTCGACCCCGAGGGACAGGTTCATAAAGTTCCCGTGTTTGTGATGGTCTTAGGTTATTCCAGGGCCCATGTACATCGAGTTTACGAAACGCTGTGATATCTACAGTTTCCTTCGGTGTCTGATTCACGCGTTCGGATATTTTTGGGGGCATTCCTCAGATCATGCTCACGGACCGGATAAAGACTGTTATACTTGGGATGGAAGAGGATCGAAAGCCACGCTGTCATCTCCTGTTTGCAGACTTTGCTGCGGCCATGGGTCTTGTGCCAAAGGTGTGTCAAGTCAGACGACCACAAACCAAGGGGAAGGTGAAGCGAAGTGTCCGCTTTATTAAAGAGAACTTTATTCCAGGCAGGCAGTTCGTCGATCTGGGGGTTCTCAACCGGCAAGCCCTGAAGTGGTGCGATGTCAAAAATAATCGGATTCAAGGGACAACTGGAGAACGGCCAATTGAGCGCTTGCTTCAGGAAAAGTTGCAGCCCCAGCCATCCAAAGAAAGATGGGTGAAGTATCTTTACGAGCCGCGCCGGGTCAGTCGAGACGGGTTTGTCAGCTGCGGTGGGGTGCGTTACGGGGTTCCCTGGCCATAGAGTGGTCGTGAGGTGATGGTGCGGGAAGTCAATGGGATGCTTGAGATCATGGTTGATGGGACACCGGTTGCCAAGCATGAGAAAGTTCACCGATCACGAGCGATTGTCCTTTGTCCTTGTCCTTGTCATCATCGGTGCTAAAATCCCTAATAACATCGGTTTGAGATTCCCCAAAAACACCGGCGCAATTTCCCCAAAATCATCGGAATGAATTCCCTACCCTGTGTCGAATTTCAGGCACCGTACCACTTCTTGGGAAGTGCCAGATATGACGGAGAGTGAGAAGATGGAGATTAAAAACTGTATCAGGAGGGTGTGAGCATTTCGGAACTGTCTTGCCGTCTTGGATACGACCGTAAAACGATTCGCAAAGCCATTCGTTCACAGGAGGTTGGGAGTCAACTGAATCAAGGGGAAAAACGCAAAACAAGCAAACTTGATCCGTTTAAGCCGTATATCGAGCTGCGCACGCGGTTTGGTGTTTTAAACGCTGAGAGAATCTTGAGGGAAAAAGGATACACCTGCGGCATCACGATCTTGCGCGAGCTTATGAAACCCCTTCGCTCAATGGTATCAGCCAAGGCTACAGCGCGGTTCGAAACTAGCTCTGGGGCGGAATCCAAAATTTTTAAACGGATGTTGACAACCGTCTCGGGAATGAAGTCAAGGGCTGAGGGCGAAGTCTTTACCCTTCACGACATGGACAAGACGGCTATCCTGTGAAAGGGAATCAAAAATGAAGGGTGAACCCAATGAGATATTGACAGTTACCATTCAAAAAATATTGACGTAATAAATCTATACATTTAAATTTAATATAGGAAAGTTGGCAAAGATGCCCCTGTGAGCATGATGCTTACAGGGGATTTTGTATTTTATACCGCTTGCCAAAATTCCAAGTGAAACGGCAACAAGATATTACGGTATCTCGGGGTAGGCCTTCACACTCATGACTTCCCGAATTTATACCAAATGACATACAGGGTAAATGCGAAATAAAAGATTTATTCCTTTAGGTTGGATTTGAAAATCAGAAAAACGTCGGTTTTTGTTTTATGCCAATAAAAATAGGAAGTATTTTTTATTATTAATGAACATAGAGAGACGTCAATCATAATGATAATATAAATTTAAGGATTTATATTAAGCTATCGTAGAGTTTACGGCATGACGAATAACACAGAAGGTGGTCGCAAGCACTATTCGCGAATCGTTCATCGTTGAAGTTGGCAACGCATCATGGGAAGGAGGGCGGGATATGTGAAAAGCTCATCTGTACAAACGCAGTCGCAAGGCAACAAACTGATCAGGCTTTTCAAATGGGTTGACAAATGGATATTGGAAGGGTTTGAGAAGCTGGTCATATCTGTGGGCCTGATTGTTTTATCCATTGTTGTAGTGGTAACGGTAGTGACCCGATATTTTTTCGGATATTCCCCTGACTGGTCCGACGAACTGCCGAGGTTTCTTGCGGTATGGATTACGTTTATCGGGATGAGCTATTGTGTGCGCAAAGGAGAGCACGTTCTTATCGATATCTTGTTTACAAAACTGAAAGGAAGAGTTCAGAAAGTTTTTCATATTGTTTTGCTTGTTATAAGTTTCGTTTTTTTGGTTTACCTGATGTTCCTCAGTTATGAATTGACGGAAAAAGTATTTGCATCCAATCAAAAGTCGGTTACTTTAGGCATTTCCATGGGGTACGTGTACATGGCCGTGCCGATCGGCTGTTTTTTGTCAGCAGTGAATTTCCTCCATATTATTGTCAAAAATTTAACTTCCAAAGACTTGTTTTTGGACTTGAAGGAAAGGAGGGACTGATATGATCGCTGCCCTGTTCCCATTGGCTCTTGTCTGTCTGTTTATCGGCCTGCCCGTTTTTTTGGCCATTTTAATTCCAAGTTACATCGTTTTGAACCAGGCCTATCCACATATGAATCCGGACATCTTGGTTCAGCAAATGATAGGCGGCGTCAATACGTTTTCCATATTGGCGATTCCGTTTTTCATTTTCGCGGCTGATATTATTTCGAACGGACAAGTTGGAAAAAAACTGGTTAATTTGGCGAATACATTAGTCGGATATTTTCCCGGTGGATTGGCGATCGCCACTGTCGTCACCTGTTTGTTTTTCGGTGCAATATCCGGCGCAGGTTCTGCGGCCGTGGTGGCGGTTGGAAGCATTGTTTATCCGATTTTGTTGGAAAAAGGGTACAAGCCAGAGTTTGCTGTCGGCTTGATTCTCGTTTCCAGTAGCTTGGCCATGCTGATTCCTCCGAGCATTGCGATGGTTTTGTTTTCTACGGTTGCACCTGAAGCGTCGATTAGGGAGTTGTTTGCCGGCGGCATGATCCTGGGAATTATCGTCGGGATCGCGTTGATGATTTACAGTGTCATTCACGCTGTGCGAAATCAAATCCCGAGGGAAAAATTTGTCGGATTTCGCAATTTGGGAAAGGCGATTCTCGAAGCCGGCTGGGCATTGGGTCTGCCAATCGTCATTCTCAGCGGCGTTTATTTAGGTTTCACGACCGTTACGGAGGCTGCCGCATTGGCCGTCGCTTATGCTGCCTTCGTTGAAGTTGTCATTTACAGAGGAATTAAGTTGAGAGATTTTTTCGAATTGGCGGCCAAATCTGGATTGGTCATTTCCATGCTGCTTGTGCTGATTGCAGCAGGCAAGGCGATGTCATACGTCATGACCATATCCGGCTTGCCGGGGTTGGTCAGTGATCTGTTTGGAGATTACTCCAAATTCATCGTCCTGTTGATCATTACTGTGATCTTTTTGCTCGCCGGAATGTTTATCGACCCGAATTCGTCCGTCATTATACTGGTCCCGCTCATCACACCGGCCGCCTTTGCGCTGGGCATCGATCCAGTTCATCTCGGACTGATTATTACGATGAACCTGACGATCGGCATGGTAACACCTCCGTTTGGATTGAACATTTTCATTGCGCAGAGTACCTTTAATCTGCCGTACGCGAAAATTATACCGGGGCTCGTTCCTTTTATCATTTTGAGCATCGCGCTGTTGTTGCTGGTCACTTATGTGCCGGATTTGATCTTGTGGTTCCCGGATATGATGGCGCAACCGGGAAAATGAATTTCGATCCGAGAACTTTAGTTATTAAATCAATTTAAATATAATTTTTAATTTTAAATTTTAATTTCTATATAAGAAATAGTGATATAGGAGGGGTTTCACAATGAAAAAGATCAAAAAAGTTTTTCTACTGATTTTGTTCACTTTGCTTGTCGTTGCCGGGTGCTCGAGCAATAATGCCAATAACAACGCCGATTCCGGCAACCAGAATGCAGATAATAACGCCAACAATTCATCGTCGGCAAATGAAATCACGATCCGTATCGCCCACTCTTCGGCGCCTAACAGCGCGCGAGACTTGGGAGCGAAGAAGTTTAAAGAAGTACTGGAAGCGGAAACCGACGGAAAAGTCAAGGTGGAAATCTACCCGGCTTCCCAGCTTGGCAGCCCTACAGAACAAGTCCAGGCTGTGCAACTTGGCAACCTGGAAATGTCGATCGTTCCGACATCGTTTATGGGCGGTTTTCAACCTTTAATTACATTGCTGGATATCCCGTTCTTGTTCCCGAATGATACGGAGAGCTTGCTTGAACTTCAGCAAAGCGACGCGATGAGAGCACTGTTGGATAAGACGGATGATGTCGGCATCAAGACGCTTGGCCTCTGGCACACGGGGTACAAACAGTTTAGCGGTCCAAAAGCGTTAAATACACCGGAAGCATTTAAAGGACTGAAATTCAGAGCAATGCCTTCACCGGTCATTTTTGAGCAGTTTAAGGTATTGGGTGCATCACCTACCGATCTTCCATTTGCTGAAACGTACAATGCGCTGCAAAACGGTACAATTGATGCTCAAGAAAATCCACTGGACACGATTTACGATATGAAGCTGCATGAAGTCCAGGATGTGGTAACAATGACAGACCACGGCGTGCTGGACCAAATGATCATTATCAATAAAGATTTTTATGACGGATTGGACCAAAGCATCAAAGACGCTATGGAAAAAGCGTTCCTGGCTGGTCGGGACGTCACCGTGAAAGCAACGTATGAAAATATCGAGAAAGTCAGAGGCATCATGGAAGAATCTGGCTTGCAGTTTGTGCAAATAACGGATGAAGAAAGAGCCGTGTTTGTTGAGAAGATGCAGGCTGTCCGCGACTTCTTTGTAAAAGAATTCGGTGAAGAAGGAAAACGGCTGCTGGAGTCCATTGAAGCGGAAATCAACCAATAAGGGGTATCGTCAGTGAACAGCATGCATGATGTGGGCGGAAGCGACGGGTTCGGCCCGATACCGATCGAACCACATGAGCCGGTATTCCATGAAGATTGGGAAGCGAGAATGCGTGCGATTGACGCCCTCGTTACGAGGCGCGGAATCTACAATGTGGATGAAACACGGCACGCAATCGAACGCATAAACCCTGTTTATTATTTAGGATCAAGTTATTACCAGATTTGGCTTTTGCGGATGGAGGCCCTTCTCATTGAGAAGGGCGTCCTCACTAAAGAGGAATTGGAGGGCAGGATGAAGGAGTTGACTCCCGATCCTCCTGTATCTCATTTGCAGCCGTTTCGAAAATTGATGTCGTATACGGCTTCGGCTCAAAGAAATCGGATCATTCCGGGCATGTCAGGGAGTGAATGCAAGGAAGGGGTGAAGCAGCCGAAGTACTCCCGCGGGGACCGGGTGCGGGTGAAAGTTTCTTCGCCGCTTGGACATACAAGAGTACCTAGGTATGTCCGCGGAAGGGAAGGAATCATTGAAAAGCTTCACGGCTATTATCATATTCCTGATGTGCGGGTTGAGACAGGGATCAAGGTTTATCAGCCGGTTTATCTCGTCTGTTTTAGAGCACGCGATTTATGGGGGGAGGGCGCCTCCCCAAAAGATAAACTGTATATTGAAATGTATGAAGATTATATTGAACCTGTGAGGGATGACGATGGGCAGTCATGACAAACATCACCACCACAAACATCCGCATAAACTGCCCGAATCGTTTGATGAAGCGCGCACACTGGCGATTGAATCGCTGCTCATTGAAAAAGGATTGATAACGGAAGAAGAAATCGACCGCATGATTTCGCATTTTGTTTCCGACATTGGCCCGATGTACGGCGCCAAGTTGGTGGCCAGAGCATGGGTCGATCCCGACTTCAAAAAAAGACTGCTTGAAAACGGAAATAAAGCTTTGGCTGAAATGGGATTTGGAGATGTCGTGGAAAATATCGCTTCGGCGGTTTATTCCGACCTGGTCGCCTTGGAAAACACACCGGAAGTGCATCACGTTGTCGTCTGCACGCTTTGCTCCTGCTATCCCTGGAATTTGTTGGGCTTGCCTCCGACATGGTACAAGAGCACCGCATACCGTTCTAGAGTGGTCATCGATCCGAGAAGTGTTCTGAAAGAATTTGGTCTGGAGCTTGACGAATCAGTTGAGATCCGGGTTGTGGACAGCAATGCCGAAGTTCGGTACATTGTCATACCGGAACGTCCGGAAGGAACGGAACATATGACGGAAGAAGAACTGGCGGAGCTCGTAACTCGCGACTCGATGATTGGCGTTGCCAAAGTGCTTCCCCCGCGAAAGGAGGGACTCGCTTGAATAAACGGAATCTTGAATCGATCATAAATCAGGTCGAGTCAGAGTTAAAGCTGCCGCGGAAAAACGGTGAAATGGTGTTTGATCATCCATGGGAGAGCAGGATCTTCGCCATGGCGGTCCTGTTGTTTGAGAAAGGCATGTATCCGTGGAAAGAGTTCAATCATGAATTTGTCAAAAAAATTGGCGAGTCCGAGAGCCGGAATCCGCAAACCGAACAAGTTTCGAAGTATTATCATCATTGGCTGGAAGCGTTTGAACAAATGCTGTTGAAAAAAGATTTGCTGACCCCGGAACAGATTGAAAGCAGATCCGAGGAATTCGCCACCGGCAAAAGGAATCATGTGTGTTGATGCGGATATAAAAGCTGCCTGGATTTTACCGCTCAGGCAGCTTTATTTTTTGGACGGTGAAAATTTATATGAAGTCAGGCGGAATGCGCTGAGCGACTCCGGTCAGTATCGCCGCCTCAATGACCGCTTTCCGCACATTGGCGACGACCTGGTCATTGAAGACGGTCGGTATAATATACTGCTCGTTCAGTTCGGATTCACTGACGACCGAGGCGATGGCGCGCGCCGCGGCCAGTTTCATCGGCTCGTTGATGCGGCGGGCTCGGCAGTCCAGCACCCCTCTGAACAGCCCCGGAAATACGAGCACATTATTTACCTGATTCGGATAATCGCTTCGCCCGGTGGCAAATACACGCACATGGGGAAGCGCTTCTTCCGGGTCCACTTCCGGCTGCGGGTTGGCCATCGCGAATACGATCGGATCATCGGCCATCGTTTGCAAATCACTGGCTGTGAGCAGTCCTCCCCGCGATACGCCGATAAACACGTCGGCACCACGCAGCACTTCCTTCAAAGAACCGGGAACATCTTCCACCTGCGGCTGTTCTGCAAACCACTGCCACATCGGATGATCATACGTGCCGCCCCTGATGATGGCGCCCTCACGGTCGACAGGAACAAGCCGTTTGACGCCGGCTCCAAGCAGCATTTTGCAAATGGACACTCCGGCCGCGCCGATGCCATTCACAACGACCCGGACCTCTTCAATCCGCTTGCCGACAAGTTTTAATGCGTTAAACAGACCGGCAGTGACGACAATTGCGGTACCGTGCTGGTCGTCGTGGAAAATCGGAATATCCAATTCTTCAGTCAACCTCGATTCGATTTCAAAACAGCGCGGGGAACTGATATCTTCCAGGTTGATTCCGCCGAACATCGGGCTGATATATTTGATCGTGCGAATGATTTCCTCAGTATCCTGCGTGTTCAGGCAGATCGGGAATGCATCGACGTCGGCAAGCTGCTTGAACAGCATCGCTTTTCCTTCCATGACGGGAGCCGCCGCGTAAGGGCCGATATCCCCCAGTCCGAGAACGGCAGAACCGTCGGTGATGACCGCTACCGTGTTTCTTTTGATCGTAAGCGAATATGCTTTCTTTGGATCTTCGTAAATCGCGCTGCACACTTTAGCGACACCGGGGGTATATACCTGTGACAAGTCATCTCGGTTTTTGATGGGCAGCGTCGGCATGATCTTGATTTTTCCGCCGAGGTGAACCAAAAACGTACGGTCTGAAACGTTGATCAGTTTCAGACCGTTCAGGTTTTGCACCGCTTCGATCACCCGGGACTCCATCGAATCGGCTACATCGACGGTCAGATCGCGGACGGTAAAGTTTTTGCTGGATTGAATGACATCGATGGCGATGATGTCCCCGCCGGCTTTGCTGATCGCGGCGGCCACATCGCCAAACGTGATTTTATCATGATCGAACTTGATGCGGATAATAATGTTTGTACGAGGCATATTGATCTTCTCCTGTTGAATTAGCTGTATCGTTTGACTTGTGCAGAACCGTCGAACCAGTCAAATTTGTCGCTGTCGATGTTAACGATGACGCTTTTGGTTTTCGTATAGTCTT
This sequence comes from uncultured Bacillus sp., assembly GCA_947085265.1. GTDB lineage: Bacteria > Bacillota > Bacilli > ZCTH02-B2 > ZCTH02-B2 > Bacillus_BB. The sequence continues at coordinate 158,014 of CAMTVR010000012.1, forward strand.
TGAAACATTGAATGCTGTTTTCCAAACCGATACCGCTGTTTTTGAATCCTCCCCAAGGGGAAGACGGGTCAATGCGATGATGATCGTTCACCCAAATAACGCCGGCCTCGAGACGCTCAGCAAGTCGGTGCGCTTGACGCACGTCGTTCGTCCATATGGACATGGCCAGCCCAAATTCGGTACCATTGGCCATCGCGACGAGTTCATCATGGGGATCGGAATATTTCATAATGCATGTTACGGGCCCGAATATTTCTTCCTGGGCGATACGCATCGAATTGTCAACATTCGTAAATATGGTCGGAGTGATATAAAATCCCGACGCAAGATCTTCCTGATCGGGGACCGTTCCTCCGTAAGCCAGAACAGCACCTTCGGCTTTTCCGATTTGAATGTATTCCATAATCCGATGAAATTGTTTTTCGGAAACGACAGGCCCGATATCGGTTTCAAGATACCTGGGGTCACCGATGACAAGGTTTTTCGTTTTTTCCACAAGTTTTTCGACGAACTGGTCATGCATCGATTCATGAACGAGAATGCGGGCGCCCTGGACGCAAGTTTGACCGCTGGCGATAAACGCGGCGAACGCCGCTCCATTTACCACTTCCTCCAAATCCGCGTCAGGCAGAACGATGACGGAAGCTTTGCCGCCCAGTTCCGCGGCCACTTTCGCCAGGTTATATCCGGCCTGTGCAGCAACCTGCCTGCCGGTTTCCGTTCCACCGGTCAGATCGATTTTTTCCAACAGCGGGTGGGATGTCAACGCTTTTCCGGCCACCGGACCAAACCCTTGCACAACGTTCAAAATTCCGTCCGGAACGCCGGCATCTTTGGCAATGTCCGCGAGAAAAAACGTGGTCACCGGCGTATTTTCAGACGGTTTTGCCACCACTGCGTTGCCTGCGGCGAGCGCGGGGGCAAGTTTTTTCGTCAGGATCAGCAGAGGATGGTTCCACGGCGTCACCAGGCCGACGACACCAAGTGGTACCCGCCTTGTATAATTGATATAATTTCCGCCAAACGGCGGTACCGTATCCTCCAACGTTTTCAGAACGCCAGCGTAATATTCGTACCATTCTGGCAGACGGGCGAGCTGAGCTTTCATCTCTCGGATCGGTCTGCCGGTGAACATGCTTTCCAATTCAGTAAGTTCCGGAAGGGCTTCCCTGAGCATTTGGGCAAGCCGGTTCAGCACCTGATAACGCAGTTCCTTGTCATGCGCCCACCTGCTGTGCTGAAAGGCGTGCAGAGCGGCTTCCACAGCGCGGTTGACGTCATTTTCGTTCGCTTCCGCCGCCTCGGCGATAATTTCGCCAGTGGCGGGGTTGATCACACTAAAATATTTTCCTGTTTCCGGCGGCGTTTTTTGTCCGTTAATAAACAAATCAATTTTCATCATTTCAAGATCCCTCCGTAGGATTGTGGATGTCGGTTTGCAACCACACTCGTTCCGGGAACAATCGTTTTGACGCGACTCGCTGCAAAAAGCGCTAGGGTTCCGCACGCATGTATCGTTCTGTTTTGCAAAGTGGAAGCGGCGACTGTACCGTTCGGATCGATGATTTGACTGATGCAGCCTTCATTCCCAGATTGGGCGGAGACAACATATATGCGGTTTTCCGCCGCGCGGGTTCGGCCGACGTTGCAGGCAATCGGGTGAGGGAGCCGGTTGGGCCAGAGTAGGCAGTCCGCCCCTAACAGCATCAGCGTTCTTGGCCATTCCGGCAAAAGGGCTTCTTTATCGTGCATGATGCCGATGTTTCCCCATTTCGTCTGGAAAATCGGATAGTCCTTGTTGTTCTGCGCTTCTTCGCTGTGCAGTGTCCGGAATGTGCGTTCAATGCCCTGGCTTGTAATCATGTATGTCGTCATCAGTCCGTTTCCGTTCAGTTCCGTTGCTGCGGCAACGACACCCCTTGGCAAAAGCCGTGCTATCATTTCAGCCATTCTGGAGAGCGAAAAGATGACCGGAGGCATGCAGATGATCCCGCTGCCCTGATGAACGAAACGCCGGATCATTTGCAAATATTTTTCCGCGCTTTGAATTTCGCCGGCAGCTACGGTAACATACGGAGTCACTTCTGCGGGGATGACCGGTTCCCCGAGGATCCGAGCGACCGGCAGCGTTTCTTTGTCCCGCGTGAGCGGTTCGTACAGTTCCGGTCTTCTGATTACAGGGCTGACCGCGTCAGGACAGACGATTTTGCCTTGTTCGTCCGTCGGAATCTCGACAGAAACGATTTCATCCTTGTCTGATGATGCTTGGAATACGCAGCTACCGTCAGGGGCAAAAACGCCAGAACGACCGGCGTAGGTAATCGAGTCGGCTTCGACACCCCATTTATCGGAAACGGCGAGCCACACCTGATTTTCAAGCGCTCTTACAGACAGCATGTATGTGCTTTGGGCGTTTTGCAGAGCGGAGATATTGGGGCCTGTTGCGGTTAAATTCGCCAGGTCGATAATCAGCTTTGCCCCTTCAAGAGCCGCCAGCCGGACGATTTCTGGCATTCTCGCATCCGCGCAAACGACGAGACCGACTTTTCCGAAATCCGTATCGGCGACGGCGAGATCCTCCCCTTCGTCAAACCACTGGCTGTCAAAATGCCATAAAAATGATTTTCTTTTTTTCGCGACTTCATTGCCTTTGCGGTCGATCAACAGGGCGGCATTGAAGAGTGCATTTCCGTCTTTTTCCACGTACCCGTAGGCGATGTATGTTTCGTGCTGCCGGGCGATGGATTTCATCCGCGCCAGCAAAGATTCGCCTTCGGCTACAATTTGCCCGACATCTCCCTCATCCGGATGGATAAAATACGCAGGAAATGCACATTCTGGCACCAGTACGAGGTCGTGTGATGTTGCGGCATCTTGAACCATGCTCTCCAAATGATTCCACGCCTGTCGATGTTCTGATAAATCATTGGCCTGAACTTGAATCACAGCCACCTTCATGTCCGTCTGTCCCCTTCCTGGGTCATGGTTAAAATAATGTGCCTGCATTTTCATGCCATATTTTTTGTTTTGTCTCCTCGGAGAAACGGCACTCGTTGACAAGGTCGCACGGCGTCAGCGTCCCCATGTCAAACGGATAGTCGCTGCCAAGAACAACGTTCCGGTCCCCAACCAGCTCCACGAGGAATTCAAGAGACTTCGCATGGAATGTCAATGTATCGTAGTAAAAACGGTTTAAATAGTGAGACGGCTGCTCCTGGCACGTACGGCTTTCCCTGCGTTCCTCGTAACCTTTATTCAAACGGCCGATCTGGTAAGGGAAGTAGCCTCCGCCGTGGGCGAGCATGATTTTCAAACGGGGGAATCGATCCAAAACCCCTCCAAAAATGAGGCTTGACGCAGCGACTGCCGTATCCAGCGGGTTTCCGATCAAGTTGGTGAAGTAGTAGCGGGAAAGTCCCGATTTATCTCCGACATAGTACGGATGAAGAAACAGCGTGCAGCCAAGGGATTCGGCAGCCTCAAAGAAAGGGAGGAAGCTGGGGTCGTCCAGATTCACTCCTTCAATGGAAGTGCCGAGCTCCACGGCTTGCATGCCGTATTGTTCTTTCACGCGCTGTAATTCTTTGATTGCAAGTTTTGGCTCCTGCATCGGTACTGTGGCCATCGCCTTAAACGAAGACGGATGTCGCGCCGCCATTTCCGCCGTGCCGTCGTTGACCAACCGGGCGATATCATTTGCGGTGCTGGCATCTAGCCAATAGCAAAACATTGGCGGCGCTGGAGACAGGATAACCATGTCCAGATTTGCCGCCTTCATATCACGCAGCTTGGCGCCGCTGTCGTAAAATTTATCGAAAAGAGGATAAGCGTATCCTTGTCGGTGCACGATCCATTCCTGCCCGTTGCGCACTTGGATTTCTGCTTCAAAACGAGGATCGCCCGTTCGGATTCGCTGTATGACCGGTTCAGGAATTATATGATGGTGTGTATCAATGATCATGATTTCCCTCCTTTTATTATATTCACTATAGCAACGAACAACATCGTTTAATATATCCCTTGTTTATAAAAAAGGGGGGAATTGTTTGTTCTTAATCAACAATAACGGGTTATTCGAATAAAGCGTTGGATTCCAGAGCAAACAAGTATGCCATTTTAAATTCCGGCTGATCGAGGTCATGGTCAATGATCTGCTTGATTTTCTTGATCCGGTAGGCTACAGTGTTCGGATGCAAAAACAGCTGGTTTGCGGTTTCTTTTATGCTGCAATCCGAAAGCAAATAGGCGTGAAGCGTTTCCAGAAGGACGTTCTCATTGTCCGGGTCGCTTTTTTTCAATTTGGACAAAAAGTCATCGCAAAAATCGCGGATTTCTTCCGTGTTTTCGATCATTGATAGAATTCTGTGAATGCCGATATCCTCGAAAAACAGCACCGGTCCTTTGCGCTTGAATTTTTTGATGATGGAGAGCGCGTTATTGGCTTCTTTGAAACTTTTTCCTACCTGTTTCAGTTCGGGATACGCACCGCCGACGCCGATGTGGAACAGATTTTTTCCGAATTGTTGTTCGAGTTCTTCGAGCATGTTCCGGATTGATTTTTTCAACTGGCCGGTAACTTCATTCATTTGTCTGGGATGAAAGGAAACGAGAATCGTGAACAACGAACCATTTCCCCCGATGATGACCTGATCGAAGGGTTTTTGGAGATGCTTTTTGATCGTTGTGGAGATCAGTTCTTCGGACCGGTCCCATGCATAACCGTTTTCCGATTGCGGGTTGATATAGTCGAGCAAAACAGCGATCATCGGGTTCGTCCAATTGATGTTTGCGAAGTCATTGTCAAACATAGCCTGGGCATGAAACCGGCCATGAATCAAATCGTCGATCAGGGCGAGCGTTTTTTTGTGCAATGTTTGCCGATGCAAATACTGTTTCATCAGCTGGAGGGCTATAGCAGTAGTCGAATTCTCCAGTATGATGATGTCTGTATAGTTATGTGGCCGATTGACTTCAAGCAGCGACAAAAAGCCGTATATCGTCTGATTGGAAAAAATGGGAATCATAATGTTCAGCGCCTTTGTATGTTCATCTGCGGCGACTTCGATCTCAAACGGTTCTTTTTTCTTGAACTGCTGAACATTTTTGTAAAAGTCCGACTGAAGGATGCGTTTGCGAAACAGCGAAGAGTTCCTTTCATTCCAAATCCGTTCTACCCGTTCGGAATCATCGGCGGTCCCGGCATGCGAGACTGCAATCACATCCAACTTTGCATCCTCCAGGATTACAGTGTTCTCGACCATGCTGGCGATTTTGTCGGTGATCGTCTGTATGCTGCTGTTTTCCAGCACATGATTAATCAGGCTGCGTTGAACTTCTTCAACCAGCTGCATGATTTTTATCCTTTGATTCATGAAAAAATCCATGAAAGATTCTATCACGGTCGGCCAGGTGATTTCGTGGGGGAGCCCGATGATCGGGAAGTCATGCTTGTTGGCCACTTCAAGGATCGTGTCCGGCACCGTTCCAAGAAAGCGGCTTGCTTTAATCGCCAGAGCGGATGCGCCGTTATGAATCAGGCTTTCAACCCATTCATTCTGATACATAACTGTTTGGCTGATAAAAAAAGCGGTGGAGCAGACGAGTTCTCCGCCGCGAAGCCAATTTGCCGCATCCGGCACCTCAGCGACAGTGATCGTCGACACTTCTCGCGACAATCCGTTATGGCCTGCCAGCAGTTCGCTTTGTTCGAAAGCGCTGGCCTGCAAAACGTCCTGGACAGTAATCAATTCAATCCCCTCCTTTTAAGCATTCATCTGCTTCCATGTTAAAGATGTCATCTGCAGCATGTCAATTTTTATTGTTATCACCACACAAATAAAAATATCTATATTTAGCCGCGAACCATATATAAAACCAAGTGCCAAATTGATATATTGTAAGCAGACTAGCGAGAATATGAAGGGAAGTGTCGATTTGTTCGAACTGGAAATCATCAATGCAACGATCGTCACAGCGACAAACAGTTTTAAAGGTTCGATCAGTATAGAGGACGGAAAAATAGCCGCGATTACGCAATTTCCGCTGCACAACGCCAAACGAACGATTGATGCGGACGGACTGTATCTGGTGCCAGGCATGATTGACCAGCATGTCCATTTTATGGATCCCGGTGAAACGAGCCGGGAAGATTTCATACACGGTTCCAAGGCCGCGGCTTCCGGCGGTATTACGACCGTTATCGAACATACCCACGCGAATCCGGTCAGAAGCGTGCAGGCCTACAAAGACAAAATCAGCTATTTGTCAACACGGTCACTGGTTGACTACGGCCTGACCGCGCACGTTTTTCCGGAGGATGTGGGCGGCCTTCGCGCCTTATGGGAAAGCGGCGTGATGTTGTTCAAAATTTTTACTTGTACGACCCACGGTATCCCGACATTGAACAATGACCAACTGTATCGCGCATTTCAGGAAATTTCATCGTTTGACGGTCGCTGTCTTGTTCACTGTGAAGACGATGCGATAACGGAAGGCAACGAAAAACGTCTTAAAGAGGCCCGCCGTTTTGATAACGGTATCATTTCGGAATGGCGCTCCCAGACGGCCGAAGACATCGCGGTCGCGAATGTTGCCCTAATTGCGCGCATGACAGGAGTAACGGCTACGATCGCCCACATCAGCCATCCGTTCGTGATTGACTTGATTAAGCGGGAAAAGGCGGAAGGCGCAAAGCTGTATGCCGAAGTGTGTCCCCAATATTTGTTTCTGAACGAAAGCGACGTGAAAAGGTTGGGACCGTTCGGCAAATTTACCCCCCCTGCAAGATCCCCGGAACAGTCGGAAAAACTGATTGAACTGATTAACGACGGAAGCATTCAACTGCTGTCTTCGGACCACGCCCCGTCTACCGCTGAGCAAAAAAGGACAGGCACGATATGGGACTGCAATTTTGGCCTTCCGGGCGTAGAAACTACGCTTCCAATGATGCTGAAACTCGTGAATGAAGGAAAGATTACGCTGCGGCGGGTGGTGCAGCTGTTTTCGGAAATGCCGGCACGCGTGCTTGGTCTGTATCCGCGAAAAGGATGCATCGTGGTCGGCGCCGATGCAGATCTTGTTCTGCTCGATCTTGAACATCGGTGGACGATTCGCAACGAAAATATTATCTCTAAAGCGGGATGGTCACCTTTCGACGGGGTGGAATGCATCGGCAAACCGGTGACAACGATCGTCCGCGGCAATGTCGTTTATGAAAACGGAACATTTTCTGCTGATCCGGGTGTAGGCAAACCGGTGGCCAGGGTGGTATGACCCCATAATGCATCAACCATATTGAACAGGAGGAGAGGTTAAATTGAAATTTGTCAGCTTTAAATTTAATGGGCGAGTCAAAGTAGGTATTGTGGACAAAGACAGGGTATACGATGCGCAGGCCTGTTATGCACGATATTTGAAAGATGTGGAAGAAGACAATCAGGCGGACAAGGTATCGTCGGTTTTGATTCCGGATGACATGGTTTCGTTTCTGCGCGCCGGAGAACGTTCCGTTCAGGCTGCGAAGCAGGGAGTATCTTATGTCGCTGAAAAGGGTTCGGACCTGCTCGGAGTGAACGAAGAATGGCTTTACTACGATTTAAACGAAGTCAAGCTTCTTCCTCCGCTTCAACCGCAAACCGTCATGTGCGCAGGTCCTAACGTGGAAGATCCCGCAGATCCGCTGCTCATGAGACATATCGAGTTTTTCCTGAAATCTTCCCATACGATTGTCGGCCCGAATCAGGAAATTATTATCGATACGGAAATTTCGGATAAATATGACGTTCAGGTTGAACTGGGTGTTGTGATCGGAAAACCGGGACGCTACATCCCGGAAGACCAGGTTATGGATCATATTTTCGGATTCACCATCGTCCATAACGTGATCAACCGTGCACGGATGCAGGTCGGCTGGGAAGGTTGGATGTGGCACAATCGGTACGGCGAAGGAGCTTCATTTGACAACTCGGCTCCGATCGGACCATGGATTGTGGAAAAAAACGATATTCCCGATCCGGAAAACGTCGAATTGAAAAAATATATCAACGATGAACTCGTGGAAACACACAATACGAAGGATTTGCTCCGCAGCGTAAAGCAGTTTGTTTCGTACTGTTCCAATTTTTTTACACTGGAACCTGGTCTGTTCATTTCGACGGGTTCGCCAGGCGGCTGGGTTCTTGGGCGGGACGGACAAGGCAATCCCTTGTTGAAGCCCGGGAAGCATCCGGATCGCTTTTTGAAAGAAGGAGATCGCGTAAAAGGCGTGATTAGCGGCATTGGCAGTTTGGAAAATCCAGTGAAGACAAGGAGCTGATAAATATGAAATTGGTGAGATACGAAGACGAGGGAAAAGTGCGGATTGGCGTTGTTCATTCAGATCAGGTTTTTCCTTTGCGCGAAGCCTATGCGGCATATTTGAAGCAACAGGGCGATCCGCTGGCTGAAGGTCTGGCGGCCGCAAGAATCCCTGAAGACGGGATGGTAGAACTGATCGAGGGAGGTCACAAGGCGATGCAGGCTGCTCTGGACGCCTTTCAGTATATTTGCGATGATGGCTCAGACCTTCCTTCCAAACCGCTTTCCAGCGTGAAACTGAAAGCTCCGCTCGTGCCGCCGACCATTATTTGCGGAGGAGCGAATTTTCATGATCATCTTGACGAAACGAGGCGAGAAAAACCTGAGGAAGTGGAATTTTTCCTGAAGTCGGCTCACGCAGTCATCGGACCGGATGAGACGGTGGAGCATAACCCGAAAATTACCCACAAGTATGACTACGAAGTCGAGCTCGGGATTATTATCGGGAAAGAGGCCAGAAACGTGCCGGTAGAGAAAGCTTTTGACTACATCTTCGGCTATACGATCTTTAATGACATTTCCGCACGGTCGCAGCAGGTCATTCCATGGGAAAAAAATGGAAAAGTAACGGGATTTCAGCTCCGTTTCGGCGAAGGGAAAAATTATGATACTGGCTCGCCTATCGGTCCGTGGATTGTAACGAAAGACGAATTGAGCGATGTGTCCAATCTCGCCCTGAGGACATGGCTCAACGATGAGCTGCGCCAAAACAACAATACAAGCAATCTCATTTGGGATGTGCCGAATCTCGTAAGTTACTACTCCAAATTTATGACTTTAAAACCTGGCTTTCTGATCGCCACTGGCACGCCTGGCGGCCCTGCACTCGGTTCAGATACGGAATTGGGGGCCGATCCGTACCAGAGAAATGACGGTGTGAAGCGCGGAGGATACATGAATGCCGGCGATGTGATGCGGCTTGAAATTGACGGAATTGGCGTTCTGCGAAATCCGATTGCATGAAAATATTGTTCAGAGGTGAATGAGGATGAGCATTGCTGTTTTGGCAATCGATTTGCACAGGGGACATCTGGATCCGGCTGTAGCCACGATGCCGCTTCCGGAAGACGTTTCAAAACAGGTGATCGAAAATAACCGCATCTTTTTTGAAAAATGCAGACGCTTGAACATTCCGATCATCCATTTGCTGACGAGGTACCGTTCCGAGCAGGAGATCCTTTCTAATCCCGCCTGGAGGGAAAGATCCAACGATCCGAATGCGACTCGGAAAAATGTCGCCAAACACAACCTGGAAGGTTTGCCGGGCGTGCAGGTCATTCCCGAATTGTGGGATGACAGGGACATCCTGATAGATACGAAAAAACGTTATGACTGCTTTGTGGCCACCGATCTCGACTTTGTGCTTAAAACGATGGGAATCACGACGCTGTGGGTAACCGGCGTCAATACGAACAGCTGCTGTCTGGCCACATCGATTGATGCTTCGTGCAGAGATTATGATGTCACGATGGTTTCCGAATGCGTCGATACGATGGACGGTCCCGAGTTTCACGAAATGGCGCTGAAAGTGTTTGAAAGAGCATTTGGAAAAGTAAAAACCGGGGATCAACTGATCCGGGAAGTATCGGCTTAGTAAACCGGTTCGTTCATCCATCTCATTTCAGTTCATGATATCACTGTCCCACTCCTTAATATTTAGTTTCTCCTTCGATATTTGTTTATTTTTCCCAATATATCGAAGGGGACCTTTTGTTGAGGGGTGGGTCAATTTTTTTTTTTTTTTGGCCTGGCTGATCACCGAATAGACGAAGAAATCGAGAGGCAGATGCGCCCTTTTGAGCGGATTGCTGCTCGCCGAAGCTCTAAATGATCCCCTTTAGTAAGTGATGATCCATGGGGGAATGTATTGTATAATTTATTCATGGCTATTTACCTATAAGGGTACTCGTATCTGTTGTTTTGCCAGGAGAAATCGTGAAATGAAATCAAGATACGGAAGGGAGAGCGGCAATGGGCGGACACCGATTTCAACCGGAAAAAGCCCATATATTGGACAATCCGGAACGGAGAAAACTTTTGCCACCAGAGAAAATATTACTTGACTTTCAAATTGCTCGCTCCGATGTCGTACTCGATCTGGGGGCCGGAACGGGTTATTTTACATTTCCGGCATCGCGTATGACAGAAAAAGAAGTATTTGCTTTAGATGTCGAGCCACGCATGCTTGAGTTGTTGGAGGAAAAAATTCGGCAAACCGAAGCGACAAATGTACGTTTGTTACAGGGAGAGATCGAAAACATTCCTCTGAAGGGACAGACGGTTGACAAAATAATCGCCTCCTTCGTATTACATGAAACGGATGACCTAGTAAAAACAATGGAGGAAATCAGGCGGGTACTCAGACCTGGTGGCAGAATACTTGTTGTTGAGTGGGAGAAAAAACAAATGGAAGAAGGCCCTCCATTTGAAGAAAGGATTGCCGTGGAAGAATTGGAGAAAGCGATGCGGAACGTTGGTCTGGAAATCGAAAAAAGGAGCCATGAAAACGGGAAGCACTATTTGTTACATGGTAAATATAGACACTCAGTATGATGAAAGAATGATGTAAACGTTTGAAATGTTATCAGTTAAATCAATGAGGTGCGATGGATGGAAATCAAGTTGTTTACCTTTGGTCCGTGTCCACTCGGGCGAAACATGGCAAAAGTTCTGCAGGAAGTCAAGGAGCTGATGACCGACTGGCAATACAGCGTCCATCATCTGGATGATACGCCGGAACTGGCACGTCGATTTCATGTACAGGAAAATCCGACCGTCATCTATTTCCGAAATGGTGTGGAAGTGTACCGCTTCACCGGGTTTAAAGAGACAGAAGACGTGATTGCTTTAGGACAAAAGATCGCGTCAGGTGAATTATCAACAGGGGAGACGGCGCATTTCAAGCCTTCGGATACATGGCAACCAACGATGGAAAAATACGTGCTGCATTTCCTGCGGGGGGATGACATATTCCCTCAGGAAGTGACATATGAAAACGTGACCGGCGTTAAAACCCCGCGGATCACAGCCGTGCAACTGCAATGTCGCATCCGGCCGCAAGGGATGGTTAATCCGATTAGAGAAGGGACACGGTTGTTGGCCATCGATTTCGATCGGGAAACCGCATTGTTATCTTTCAATCAAAATCCCGTGAGGGAAGCGGAACAAGAATGGGCGGTCGAACAAGTGCTTGAGAAAACATTGGCTCCCTATGGCATTCAAGAGGTCAAATGGAGGGTCAGAAAACAGGGATGATGGAGATCCCGAACGGAAATTACGCTTGGAACGCCTCTCTTGATCGCATATAAAGGTCGCAATTTAACCACAAGGCCGATCCTCCTTTTACAGGAGCTTCGGCCTTTTTGACTGGTATGAGTGACAAGAATTTATTCCATACTAAGTTTGCGTTAGACTTGTTGGCTTTGAGTCGCAAGGAGGGATTGGATGACACAATTTCCGGAAAAACCGCAGCAACCGGGCGCCGAGCAAGATACAGGAAAACCCGGGCCGCTGGAAACGATTCAACAACTCGGCACGACACAGGTCCCGTCCACGGAATCCAACATTTTTTTCTTGAATATCATCGGTCAGATTGAGGGACACATGGTCTTGCCGCCACAGAACAAGACGACCAAATACGAACACGTCATTCCTCAATTGGTGGCTGCTGAACAAAATCCGAAAATTGAAGGTCTGTTCGTAGTTTTGAACACGGTAGGCGGGGATGTGGAAGCGGGATTGGCCATCGCCGAAATGATCGCTTCTCTTTCTAAACCGAAGGTTTCACTGGTGCTCGGTGGCGGGCACAGTATCGGCGTTCCCATTGCGGTGGCCGCCGACTATTCAATGATCGCTGAGACGGCTACGATGACGATTCACCCTGTACGTTTGACCGGACTGGTCATCGGTGTGCCACAGACGTTTGAATACCTGGATAAGATGCAGGAGAGAGTAGTCAAATTTGTCACCTCGCATTCCCGCATCACGGAGGAAAAATTTAAAGAATTAATGTTCAAAACAGGTGAACTGACGCGAGACGTGGGGACGAATGTGAGCGGCGTCGATGCGGTCAAATATGGGTTAATGGATGCTGTCGGCGGTCTGGGAATGGCGTTCAGAGAATTAAATCGGCGGATCGGAGAGGCGCGGGAGAGCCGAAGGGAACAAGATTTGGTGCAATGAAGAGGAGTGTTGGCGATGATCATCTATTCGGCGATGCCTGTTGAATTTATCCTCGAAGGCATCGATCAGGAAAGGAATTTTCAGGAAGTGCAAATCAATCATGTGACCCTGATCATCGAACCTTTGACGCCAGCTCAGTACAGAATCGTCCGGTTGATCAGTCCGAATCCGCAAGATTACTTACATTCAAGGTATGCACCTGGGCGCATCATCCACTTTCGGCCAACTCCCTAAACGCTGCCGGCAATTTCTACCTCAGTTGCCCATGCTTGTGATATAATGCAATCAAGATCGATGAAAAAGCAACAAGCAACGACACGTTGCCCTTTCTGTTGCTTTTTCTTTTGGGGTGTTGGAGGGAAATGGCAGGTCGAAAGGCAGATAAGCGCAAAGGATTGCGTGAGGAATTAAAGTTTGAGGCTTACGGACTGGTGCTTTTGACATTCTCCTTGATATCCCTTATCGGTTATGGGAAAATGCGCTATATCAGCTTTCTCTTTTTCCTGCTTGCAGGCAGTTGGGGGTTTCTGATCTCTCTTTGTTTTGCAGGATGGGGACTCTATCTGATGATCAGGCGCCGCTGGTTGTTGCGCTTGTCATACCGATGGAGCGGTATTTTGCTTCTGCTGCTGGCTGTATTATTACTGGCACAACTTCGCTTTTATGAAGTGGCAGCCGGCGAGGGTCTCTTATCCAATCAACACATTCTTTCGCTGACATGGGATACGTTATGGGCGCAGCAAGCAGAGTACTTGCAAGGAACCGCAACCTCGGGGGCCGGCGGCGGAATGATTGGAGCCCTCTTCTTTTCTTTATTTTCCTACCTTTTTGATGTCAATGGAACTCGGATTGTTGTCATTCTGCTCATCCTTCTCGGATTATTGCTGTTGACGAATCGTTCTTATGTCAGAGCCTTTTCTGGACTTGTGCAGTGGTTCAAGAACCTTGGAAAAGCCGTTAACGGACGACTGGATGCGTTTTTTATCCGTCAATTGGAAAAGCGCCAAGCTCGCCAGGGAAACTTGGAAGAAACTCTTTCTTCGACCGAAACGCCGGAACCAGCGGTCACAAAAAAAATGAAGAAGGATAAAGAGTATCTGGAGGAAACGAGATTTTCGGAAATGGATCCACAGGATGCCGGTTCTGGGGTGACCGATTTTGATGCGCCAATGTCTGCTGATCCTGTCATTCACGAAGCGATGGCGCGCAGGGAAATGGGGCCTGATCCGATTCTTGAGGAAAAGGATGGATCGGGTGAAAATCGCGGCACCGAGAACATATCCTTAGACACCGAATCCGAGATTTTATTGTCGCATGGAAAGACGGGAACGGCCGAAGGAACATACTATCTCCCCCCTGTTCGATTTTTAAAAAAAGGAAATAAGTCTGCCGCTGAAAAAAAGAATCGCTCCCTCAATCAACTTGCCAAAAAATTGGAGCAAACTTTGGACAGCTTTGGCGTCCGCGCCAAGGTGACGCAAGTCCATAGTGGCCCGGCTGTCACTCGTTTTGAACTGCAGCCGGAGACGGGCGTCAAGGTCAGCCGCATCGTCAGCTTGGCGGATGATATGGCTTTAGCGCTCGCGGCTAAAGATATTCGAATCGAAGCGCCGATCCCCGGAAAGTCGGCACTGGGGATTGAAGTGCCCAATCCGGAGATTTCCATTGTCACACTGCGGGAAGTGATCGAGTCATCAGCATTCCAGAATAGCGAAAGTAAATTGTCTATCGCCTTGGGGAAGGACATTTCCGGTGAGCCAGTGATCGGAAATCTCGCCAAGATGCCCCATCTTTTGGTTGCTGGCGCCACCGGGTCAGGGAAAAGCGTGTGCATTAACGGGATGATCATCAGCCTTTTGTACAAAGCTCGTCCGGATGAAGTAAAGTTTTTGATGATCGACCCTAAAATGGTGGAACTGAGCGTTTACAATGAGATTCCGCATCTGTTGATTCCAGTTGTCACCGATCCCCGGAAAGCTTCGATGGCGCTCAAAAAAGTGGTCCAGGAGATGGAAAGCCGGTACCAGCTGTTTGCCCAGACAGGTACACGAGATATTGAACGGTATAACCAGATGATGGAAATGCGGGGACAGGAAAAACTCCCGTACATTGTGGTCATCATCGATGAATTGGCGGACCTGATGATGGTGGCGCCTGGTGATGTAGAGGAAGCGATCAGCCGATTGGCGCAAATGGCCAGAGCAGCTGGCATTCATTTGATCATCGCGACACAGCGGCCCTCGGTGGACGTGATTACCGGACTCATCAAGGCCAATATCCCGTCACGAATCGCTTTTGGCGTCTCTTCACAAGTGGATTCTCGTACCATCTTGGACATGGCAGGGGCGGAAAAGCTGCTGGGACGCGGGGATATGCTGTATTTTCCGGTCGGATACCCCAAACCGGTCAGGGTGCAGGGGGCCTTTATCAGCGATCGGGAAGTGGAAGCGGTGGTTTCCTATGTCAAGTCTCAACAAGAGGCAGATTATCGCGAGGATCTGATCCTCTCGGAAGCGCCCCAGACGAGCAAAACTGAAGAAGAAGATGAACTGTTTGAAACGGCGATGCACTTGGTCATAGAGGCGCAACAGGCTTCCGTTTCACTGTTGCAACGTCGTTTGCATATTGGCTATACGCGGGCAGCCCGTCTGATTGACGCGCTTGAGAGTCACGGCGTCGTCGGTCCTTATGAAGGAAGCAAACCTCGCGAGGTTCTGATCAAACCCGATCAAGTGGGTTGAAAATCCCGACTGAACCGATGAAAATGCCTTCTTGACCTTTGTTCATTAGAATCGTTATAATTATCCATGGTGGTATGTCGAGAATGAAAAAGTGGGTGATGGGAGATGGAGTGTCCGCTTTGCCATCGAACCAAAATTGGCCAGATTGGTTTGCACCGCTATTATTGCAGTGATTGCTATATTGAATTTGAGCCCAATGATGAACAGGGAACGAAGATTTACGACATTATGGATGATGGGACGTTGAAAGTTCGAGAGATGGAAGCTCTGGTTGCAAAGATGGAGTAAGAAAACGGCCGCACGGTCGTTTTTTTATTTTCGATCATACGCATATAGACGGTTGGCAACGATAGGGATAAAACGAATCCATCGAAAGGGGTACACGGATGGCTCTAAACACTCAACCATGGTTTGATACCACCTCCCTTCCCGGAATGAACCTCCATATTTATCCGACCAAGCAATTTAAAACGGTCACTTTCGTCCTGATGATTCAACAGGCTTTGACGGAAACAGATGTGACACCGACTGCCATGTTGGCTCAGGTCCTCAAGCGGGGTTCGGCTCACTATCCGACGATTCAGGTCATGAAACGTTATTTGGACAATCTCTATGGCGCCTCTTTTCAGGTGGATGTAGATAAACGAGGGGAGCGCCAAGTGCTTCAATTTTTTCTCGATCTTCCACACGAGCAATACCTCAGCGGGGAGAAAGGTCTGCTTCCGAAAGGAATCGCATTTCTCGCGGAAGTTCTTTTACATCCGCTCCTTGATGAACCGGGAGGATTTACGTCGCGTTATGTGGAGGCGGGAAAGGAATCACTGCGCCGCCAGATTGAGGGAATCATCGATGACAAAATCCGTTATGCCCAGGAACGCTGTATCTCAGAGATGTGCCAGAATGAGCCGTTTCGCCTTTTGCCATACGGACGGTTGGAAGATCTGGAAACGGTTGACCCCCGTTTGTTGTACCGGCATTATCAGCAAGTGATTGAGCGAAGCCAGATTGATCTCTTTGTTGTCGGTCACGTCCAAGAGGAAGCGATCCGCTCCACCGTTCAACAGTATTTTTCCTTTCCCGCCAAACAAGTGAAGCCTTTGCCGCCGGCCAAAGGGAAGCTGCACCATGTTCAGGAGGTTCGGACAGTGGTCGATGAATTGGACGTGGCACAGGGAAAGCTCAATCTGGGTATGCGTACGGGAGGTGTAACCCTTGCATCTCCGGAATACCCGGCGTTGATGGTGTACAATGGCTTGCTTGGCGGTTTTGCTCACTCAAAGCTGTTTCGCAATGTCCGGGAAAAGGCGAGTCTCGCCTATTACGCCTCCTCCCGCCTGGAAAGCCTAAAAGGGATCCTGATGATTCAGACGGGGATCGACGTGTCCAACTATCAACGAACCCTTGACATTGTAAAAGACCAGTTGGAGATGATGCGGCAAGGGGACTTTAGCCAACTGGAAATCGAACAAACCAAATCACTGCTGATTCACCATTTGCGGGAAGTCCATGACCGAGCCGGCCTTTTGGTCGACTTTGCATTCCGTGGGCTGGTGGCTGAGGTTCGCCAGACACCAGATGAACTGATTCAGCGCATCCGGTCGGTGAGCCGTCAAGAGATTCAGCGGGTCGCCGAAAAGATTGAACTGGATACGGTTTATTTTTTGCGGAATCGGGAACAAGAGGAGGGGGCTGTTTAATGCCGTTACAAACCGTGCATGTACCACGTCTGGCGGAAACCTTGTATCATGAAACGTTAGCCAATGGATTGCAGGTTTTTCTCCTGCCCAAGCCAGGATACCGAAAAACCTATGCCACGTTCACCACCCGGTTTGGCTCGATTGATCGCCATTTTCGGGTCAAGAACGGGGATCCGATCGAGGTTCCTGATGGCATCGCGCACTTTCTGGAGCACAAGATGTTTGAAGAAGAGGACGGGGATGTTTTCCACCGTTTTGCCCAGCAAGGAGCCTCGGCCAACGCTTTTACCAGCTTTGCGCGAACGGCTTATCTGTTTTCTTGTACGGACAATGTCCAGGATAATCTGTTGACTCTGCTCGATTTCGTACAGCAGCCTTATTTTACAGATGAGAATGTGGAGAAGGAAAAGGGGATCATTGGACAGGAGATCCGGATGTATGAAGACGATCCGGATTGGCAGGTGTATTTTGGCCTGATTCAGTCTCTCTATCAGTGTCATCCTGTGCGCATTGACATTGCAGGAAGCGTGGTATCCATTTCTCAAATCACAAAAGACATGCTGTATCAATGTTATGAGACGTTTTATCATCCGAGTAACATGATTCTGTTTGTTGTCGGTCAGATTGATCCGAACGAAGTGCTTCATTGGGTGCAGGACAATCAGGCCGCCAAAACGTTTGCGCCGCCACCTGAAGTCACTCGCTTTTACCCTCAAGAACCACAGGGTGTGGCGAACCGGGAACGCCGACGCAAACTATCTGTTGCGGTGCCCAAGCTGATGTTTGGATTTAAAGAAGGCCAGTGCCTCTGCGGAGAGGCGTTGCTCCGTCGGCAGTGTGAGACAGAACTGGCAATGGAGGCTCTATTCGGCACCGGTTCAGAACTGTACCAGCAGCTTTACGATGAAAATCTGATTGATGACAGCTTTGGGTATCAATCGGTGGAAGAGACGGCGTATGCCTTTACACTGGTTGGTGGGGACACCCCTGATCCGGATCGTCTTGTGTCCATCGTGCAAGAACATCTCTTGCGGCAGTTGGACGGGGGTCTGTCTGGGGAGACATTTGAAAGAGTGCGTCGTAAAAAGATTGGACAGTGGCTTCGGTCACTCAACTCATTGGAGTTTATCGCGAATCAGTTTACGAGTTACCGTTTTAACGGCACCGATCTGTTCGCTGTTTTGCCAATGCTGGAGCAGTTGACGTGTGAGGATGTCAATCGCCGGATGCGGGAACACCTTCACCCGGAACAGATGGCTGTCTCTGTTGTTGAACCGCTTGCGGCCCGCTAATGCTGACGAGTATGGAGAATTTAGAACGAGGAAGGGATGTTTCGTTGAACACGGGGAGAAGGGTATTGATTACCGGAGCCAGCGGGGGAATTGGGAGCTCCATCGCACGTTGTTTTGCGGAGCAAGGGGATCACCTCTTGCTCCACTATTTTCGTTCTGAGCATTCGATCCGAACCCTATCTGAGGAATGTCTGCAAAAAGGGGTTATCGTACATACGGTGTCGGCGGATTTATCGACACTGGAAGGCTTGTCCCGGATTGGCGAGGCAATGGAGCGCCATTTGTTTTATCCGAATATCTTGATTAACAATGCAGGGACAACGATGTATCGCTTGGCGCAAGAGGTGACCATCGAGCAATGGGAAATGATGGTGAATCTTCATTTGCGAAGCAGCTTCTTTCTGACGCAAATGGTCCTTCCCTATATGGTTCGACTCGGATTTGGCCGCATTATCAATATCACTTCCATCTGGGGTGAAGTGGGCGCCGCCAATGAGGTGGTATATTCTACTGTCAAGGGAGGGCTCAACGCGATGACCAAGGCGCTTGCCAAAGAAGTGGCCAGTGCCGGCATTACCGTCAACGCGGTGGCACCGGGCGCGATTGAGACACCAATGAACCAACACCTGAACCCGAGGGAAAAAGAATGGTTGACGATGGAAATTCCAGCCAGAAGATTTGGTACCGCACAAGAAGTGGCAGCTCTGGTGCAATTTCTCGCTTCAGAGAAGGCCTCTTATTTGACGGGTCAGGTAATTGGCCTGTATGGAGGCTGGCGGTGAACAGAAATGCATATTTTTCTTTTCCCTGTTGCAAATTAGAAATGCACCCGAATATTTGGTTCAAACATACGAGGAGGCAAGAAGATGTCGATCTTGGACAATTTCAGCCAATGGAAAGAGTTTTTGAACCAACGTGTCGACAAGGCTCAAGCCGCCGGAGTGGATGATCAAACCATCCAAAGCATTGCTTACCAGATCGGCGATTACCTGGCCAACAATGTGGACCCGCAAAATAACGAAGAACGGTTACTAAAAGAGCTTTGGGAAGCAGGAAACGAACATGAACAAAAAATGCTCGCTGGGTTGATGGTGAAACTGGTGGATCAAAAGTAAGTCTCAGGCCGATCAAAAGCCCAACTTGTACTTTTACAAGGAGGGCTTTTTTGTTATTCTATAGGGGGCAATAGACTTTTTTCCTCAAAAGGAATCGCCATTCATATCATGACAGGTCGAGGCATACGTTACAATCGTCTACATATAAATTTCGTTCGTGGTTGCCGTATGTGAGAAAGGAGGGTTATCTTTTGGATAACCTGGGCGAAATTTTACGACAGGCTCGCCTTGAAAAGGGGAAGTCGTTAGAAGAGATTGCCGAAGAAACAAAAATACGGGTGCGGTATTTACAAGCGATCGAAGAGGGGAAAATCGATCTTTTGCCCGGTCACTTTTATACCCGTGGATTTATTAAAAGTTACGCAGAAGCGGTTGGCTTAAATTCCGATCAACTCTTGTCTGCCTATTTTCCCCCGGAACCGGAAACAGGCGATGATGTTGTTTCTTTACCACCGCGTAGCGCTCGCCATCAAGGATACCGAGTCCAGCCAAAGCCGTCCTTCTTCACCAAGGGATTCTCCAGTCTTTTGCTTGTCGCCTTTGTTGGCCTGATCGTCGTCGTCATTTATTGGTTCTGGTCCTCTCAGAATCTCAATCAACCCGGGCAAACTTTACCCCCCAATTCATTGCCTAACCTCACTGTGGAAGATACAGAGCCCACTTCGCCTCCATTGGGAGAAGGAGGGACAGACCAGCCAGAGGAGCCGCCGACACAAAATCAAACGGACTCTGGAGATGAGCCAGGACAGGATTCTACCACCCAACCAACCACCAAGCCAGAAGCGCAGCTTAAATTGGTCAAACAAGAAGGACAAAATAATTATTACGAATTGACTGGAGCTAAACTCGCGATTCAATTGCAAGCCAAAGACAGATGTTGGGTCGAGCTGCGAGCCAATGATGCGAAGGGGCCTAAATTGTTCAGCAAAGAACTTCAACCGGGAGAAACCTTGGAATGGCCCGGTGAAGAAAAAGCGGACTTACCCTCGACGGTCCGTCTTCGGATCGGCGCGCCAGCTGCGGTTCAGCTGACCATCAACGGTCAAACGATTGAAACCGAGCGTTTGTCCCGGCCGCAAAATTATATCATCCAGCAAGTGGAAGCTGGCCAATAAGCTTGTTCATGGAACGTCGGAACGAGGATCCGGCTTTTGGGATTTGGCATGGGAGGCAGGATGGTGTGAACTTGGCCAATAAAATCACACTGGCGCGCATCTTATTGGTGCCAGTCGTGATGCTTTTTTTGTTGACATTAAATGAGGCGCTGGCTCTATTGATCTTTTTGCTGGCTGCGTTAACGGATGGTTTGGATGGTTATATCGCCAGAAAAAATCGGTTGGTCACCAACATGGGAAAATTTCTCGATCCGCTGGCGGACAAATTGCTGATCTCGGCTGTCTTAATCGCTTTGGTTCAGATGCAGCGATTGGATGCCTGGATGGCCATCATCATCATCAGCAGGGAATTTGCGGTGACAGGTTTGCGCCTCGTGGGAGCTGCGGATGGTCAGGTCATCGCCGCCAGCCGGATGGGCAAGCTTAAAACGGTGTTTCAAACTGTCGCCATTTCTTTGTTGATTGTCAACAATTTTCCTTTTTCACGACTGGGGATTCCGATGGCGGATATTGCCATCTGGTTGGCCGTGCTCTTGACAGTGGTTTCCGGAGTAGAGTATTTTGTAAAGAATTGGTCCGTCTTGCAGAAAGCCGGATGAGATCAGGCGAAAGGGCGGGATTGGGATTGAAATCGGAGATCGTTGCCGTGGGTACCGAGTTGTTGCTCGGGCAAATTGCAAACACCAACGCCCAGTATCTCTCACAAAAGCTTTCAGAAATCGGCATTGATGTATATTATCACACGGCTGTCGGGGATAACGCGACACGGATCAAAGAGGTGCTTCATCTTGCGCGCCAGCGTTCAGACCTGATCATCTTGACGGGTGGTCTGGGGCCGACAGAGGATGATCTGACGAAAGAGATGGTGGCCGAACTGCTCGGGCGACCGTTAGTCGTGCACCAGCCTTCCTTGGACAAAATCACCGCTTTCTTTGCCAAACGGGGCCTCGTGATGACGGAAAACAATCGCAAGCAGGCGAACGTGATTCAAGGAAGTCGAATCTTCGAAAACCATTACGGCCTGGCTCCTGGCATGGCTGTTTCCGATGCGGAAAAGAAGATTTGGTACGTGTTGCTTCCTGGGCCGCCAAGAGAAATGAAGCCGATGGTTCAAGATTTCGTCCTCCCTTTTCTCGCCTCTCTTCTCCCCGAACCGCTGGTGATTCATTCGAAAGTGTTGCACTTTTACGGAATTGGTGAGTCCTTGCTCGAGGATCGGATCAAGGATTTGATTCAGCAACAGAACAACCCGACCATTGCGCCGCTGGCTGGTGATCGGGAAGTAAATGTTCGCCTGACGGCAAAAGCTGTCTCCAAGGAAAAGGCGGAACAGATGCTCCAGCCGCTTGTCGAAGAATTGTACCGTCGTTTTCCGAACCATATATATGCTGAGGGGGAGAATCTGCGGCTGGAGCATATTTTGATCGAGGAATTGCGTAAACGCGGCGATACGTTGGCCGTTGCGGAAAGTTGTACGGGAGGACAGCTAAGCCGGTCGATCACTTCGGTCGCAGGAAGTTCCACTGTTTTTCAAGGCGGCGTGGTCAGCTATTCGCTGGCCACGAAGCGGGACGTGTTAGGCATTCCCCAAGACTTGCTGGACCAGTACGGCACAGTATCACGCCAGACGGCTGAGGCAATGGCTGAACATGTTCAACGTCTGTGCCGAACGACATGCGGTATTGGTATTACAGGTGTTGCGGGGCCTGATGAGCTGGAAGGCCAACCGGTCGGTTTGGTGTGGATCGCTTGGAGATTGGGCGAACGGTCACACGTGCGGGAATACCAATATGCCGGCGATCGCCAAGAAATTCAAACGCGCGCCGTCAAGACGGCGATGTTTAAGCTCATCCAATTGTTGCGAGAGAAAGGTTGAAGTCTACGTGAAAAGTTTCTCCGAACTATCGATTCAAGAAGAAATCTTGAAATCCATTTCAGATATGGGGTTTGAGGAGCCATCACCGATTCAGGAAGCCTGTATCCCCGTGATTCTGGAAGGAAAAGACGTCATCGGACAGGCGCAGACAGGCACGGGGAAAACGGCTGCTTTCGGGATCCCCGTCATTCAAGGTGTTGATCCGAAAAAACTGGCCGTACAAGCCATTATCCTGACGCCTACACGCGAATTGGCCATTCAGGTTTCTGCCGAATTGCGAAAAATTTCCCGGTATAAATCGCTGCGGATTCTCCCGATCTACGGCGGACAATCCATTCGCCATCAGATTCGCGCTCTCCAGCAGGGGGTTCATGTGGTCATTGGTACACCGGGAAGAGTTTTGGATCACTTGCGTCGCCGTACACTCCATCTCAATCAGGTTGCCTACTTGGTTTTGGATGAGGCAGATGAAATGCTGGATATGGGGTTCATTGACGAGATTGAACAGATCATCATTGCCACGCCCAAGGAGAGACAAACCTTGCTCTTTTCCGCCACCATGCCGAACGAGATCCGGAGATTGGCAAAACGTTATCTCAAGGATCCGGTACCCATTTCGATCAACCGTGGCGATGTCCATGTACCATACATTGAACAGGTGTATTACCGGGTATTGGAATCTCACAAATTGGAAGTGTTGTGCCGGATTATTGACAGCGAAGAAGTGGAACAGGGCATTGTGTTTTGTCGCACAAAAAAAGGGGTGGACGCGCTGACCGAGGCGCTGCAGGAACGCGGGTACCTGGTTGACGGCATTCACGGAGATCTCAGCCAGATGCAACGGGATAAAGTGATGAAGGCATTTCGCGAAGGAGAAATTGAATTACTGGTGGCGACGGATGTGGCGGCCCGCGGGATTGATGTCAGCAACGTTTCGCACGTGATCAATTATGATATTCCTCAGGATCCCGAAAGTTACGTTCACCGGATCGGCCGGACAGGGCGTGCGGGACGTTCAGGTGTCGCGATGACGCTTGTCACGCCAAGGGAAATGAAGTTGCTCCACACCATTCAGGAGCAGACCAAAATGAGCATTTCGCCCAGAGAGCTGCCCTCTTTGGAGGAGGTGACACGTAAAAAACGCTCGCAGTGGCGGGAGCAGCTGGTGGCTGTCTTAAATGAAGGAGAAGCGCTCGATCAGTATGATGAGTTGATTGAGGAATTGCAGGCTCATTATCCTCTGAAAGAGATTGCCCGCGCCGCGCTGCACTTACACTATTCCTCTCACCTCGCCAATCTTCAATGGAACGAATACGATTTTGGCGATACAGGGGCATCTCTTGGCATGGTCCGGCTGTTTATCAACATTGGCCGCAGAGCGGGGTTGAAACCGCGCATGCTGATCGATTTGATCACCAGCGCGATCGGTGTCACTTCCCAATCTATCGGTCGGATTGACCTGTTTGATGATTTTTCCTTTGTGGAAGTCAAGGAGCAGGTGGCTCCCTTTGTTCTCGAAGGCTTGAAATATGTAAACTTTTTAGGCGTTCGCATCAATGTGGAGCCGGCCAGGCCGCGCAACAAGGCGAAAAGGAATGAATGGAACCGTCATTCGTGATGAGGAGGTCCGATCACAGAGCCGACCATTTTTCGTTCGCTTCATCGAACATATGCTTGCTCTTCCTGTAAGCGTCAGGTAAGATAGGTATCAGAAGAGCCTTTTGACAAGCAAGGGGGAGAGGAATGTGGGAGCAGACCGGCAAGCAGCTTTGGAAATGGCCTTAAGGCAAATCGAAAAACAGTTTGGTAAAGGTTCCGTGATGAAACTGGGAGAAGCGCAAGCCTCGCTCCAGGTAGAAACCATTCCCAGCGGCGCATTGGCTTTGGACATCGCGTTAGGTGTGGGTGGCTATCCCAAAGGAAGAATTATTGAAATCTATGGACCGGAATCGTCCGGCAAAACGACCGTTGCCCTGCATGCGATCGCAGAAGCGCAGAAACTGGGCGGCACGGCCGCCTTTATCGACGCGGAACATGCTTTGGATCCGATTTATGCCCAGAATCTCGGTGTGAATATTGACGAACTTCTCTTATCGCAGCCGGACACGGGAGAACAAGCTTTGGAAATCGCGGAAGCGCTGGTGCGCAGCGGGGCTGTTGACATCATCGTCATTGATTCAGTGGCGGCGCTGGTTCCAAAGGCGGAAATTGACGGCGAGATGGGAGACAGTTACGTCGGTTTACAAGCGCGCCTGATGTCTCAAGCGATGCGCAAATTATCGGGTGCGATCAACAAGTCCAAGTGTATTGCCATTTTTATCAACCAGATCAGGGAGAAAGTGGGCGTGATGTTTGGCAACCCTGAAACCACGCCGGGCGGACGAGCCCTCAAATTTTACAGCAGTATTCGCCTGGAGGTACGCCGGGCCGAGACGATCAAACAAGGAAATGAAATGGTCGGGAACCGTACCAAAATCAAGGTGGTCAAGAACAAGGTGGCGCCTCCCTTCCGCCAGGCGGAGGTAGACATCATGTATGGTGAGGGAATTTCGCGTGAAGGCAGTATCATCGACATTGCCGCCGAATTGGACATTCTCCAGAAAAGCGGAGCATGGTACTCCTATCAGGGCGAGCGTCTAGGTCAAGGAAGGGAAAATGTCAAACTGTACTTGAAAGAACATCCGGAAGTGGCTGAAGCGATTGAGAAGCAGATTCGTGAAGTTTGCCAGATAACCCCCCTTCGAATTGTGACATCGGCCGATGTTTCCCCAGATGCGGATGACCCATTTCCGGCTGAACTGTAAATCAACGATCAAAACGGCAACTGAACATGCCTGGTTTGTACATTACCGCGATTGAGCCGGTACCCTCTGAGCCCCATCGATGCCAGATTCGAATCGAAGGGGAAGTCGCATTTACCGTTCATCAATCGGTCATCCGGAAACTCGGCCTGACAGCGGGAAGTGTCTGGGATGAACATCTTCATCGACAACTTCTCCACGAAGAAGAGTGTATTCAAGCCAAAAAATGCGCTTATCGATATTTGGCGGCCAGTTGGCGTACGAGCGGTGAAGTAAGGCAATACTTGTTACGACGAGGGTTTTCCGAAGATGTTGTCCAGCCTGTGCTGGAGCATTGTCGCCAACGAAAATACTTAGATGATCAAGTCTATGCTGAACAGTACATCCATCACCGCTTGCAAAGAGGATACGGCCCCTTGCGGATCGCTCAGGAACTGTCCCGTAAAGAGATCGATCCAGCGATATACGAACCGATATTGTCGTGTGTCGATCAAGATGAGTTGTTTCAGGTTGCAAAGCGTGTAGCGTTGAAAAAAGAAAAGTCGTTGGGAAAACGAATATCATCCCTTGACAAACAGGTCAAAATCGGGCGTTACCTATATTACAGGGGTTTTTCCCAAAATGTGATCCAAAAAGTGCTCAACCTCCTCTTTTCTTGAGCGTCTTTGGCGCATTCTTGACATTCCCTGGTAAAAAGCATAGAATGAGACTGCAATCTCATGGTGCTGCCTGGTCTTCGCGATTCATACCTGCATGTGATGGGAATGGAAGCAATAAAGTGAGACCGTGTAATCGGTCTTTTTTTTAGAGAGGGGGGACGCACGATGGATCTGCTCACAGTGGCCATCCCAACCCTCGTTGCATTGTTCATAGGCTTGGCAGCAGGGTATTGGATGCGCAAGTCGATTGCTGAGTCAAAGATCTCCAGTGCGGAAGAAGCCGCCCGACAAATTGTAGAACAAGCAAAAAAAGAAGCCGAAGCGAAACAAAAAGAGATTGTACTGGAAGCCAAAGATGAGGCTTTTCGTCTTCGTTCTGAAGCTGAAGCTGAAATCCGCGAACGTCGGAATGAGGTGACCAACCTCGAAAGGCGGATCTTGCAGAAAGAAGAAGTTTTAGAACGGAAAATGGAGTCATTGGAGAACAAGGAACATCATCTGCAAGAGAAAGAACAACATCTGCAATCACTGATTGCTGAACAACAAGATATTCTGACCCGACAAAAGCAAGAACTGGAACGCATATCAGGACTGACCGCGGAAGAGGCACGGAACACCATTCTTCAACAAGTGGAGGAAGAAGTCAAGCATGAAGCGGCACAGCGGATCAAGGAAGCTGAATTAAAGATACGTGAAGAGGCAGATAAAATTGCAAAAGAGATAATTTCTATTGCAATTCAACGCTGTGCGGCTGATCACGTTGCGGAAACCACCGTATCTGTCGTATCATTGCCCAACGATGAAATGAAAGGGCGGATCATCGGCCGGGAGGGGAGGAACATTCGAACCCTTGAAACCCTGACCGGGATTGACCTGATTATCGATGACACGCCGGAGGCGGTGATCCTGTCCGGCTTTGATCCGATTCGCCGTGAAATCGCGCGGGTGGCTTTAGAAAAACTGGTGGCAGACGGCCGCATTCACCCGGCGCGCATTGAAGAAATGGTGGAAAAAGCCCGTAAAGAAGTGGATGAAAGGATCCGTGAATATGGTGAACAAGCTATGTTTGAGGCGGGTGTTCATGGTTTACACCCCGATCTGATCAAAATCCTCGGTCGCTTAAAGTTCCGAACCAGTTATGGTCAGAATGTCTTGCAACATTCTGTAGAAGTGGCGATTCTGGCAGGATTGCTTGCCGCAGAATTAAATGAGGATGTTGCTTTGGCCAGACGGGCTGGTTTGCTTCACGACATTGGCAAGGCAATTGATCATGAGGTGGAAGGTTCTCATGTTGAGGTGGGTACTGAATTAGCGAAAAAATATAAAGAACATCCGGTTGTCATTAATGGGATTGGGTATCACCATGGGGAAGTGGAAGCCAATTCAGTCATCTCTGTATTGGTGACTGCTGCGGATGCCATATCGGCAGCAAGGCCAGGCGCCCGCAGGGAAACCCTGGAAAATTATATCCGACGGCTGGAAAAATTGGAAGCGATATGTGAGTCATTTGAAGGGGTAGAAAAATCTTACGCCATTCAAGCGGGAAGGGAAGTCCGCATCATGGTTCACCCGGAAAAGGTAGACGATGCGGAAGCCTACCGGCTAGCTCGGGAAATTACAAAACGGATTGAAAATGAGCTAGATTACCCCGGTCACATCAAAGTCACTGTGATTCGTGAAACCAGAGCTGTCGATTATGCGAGATGAGAAGTGGCCTGCGCCACTTCCTTTTTTCTTCGAAGATATCTTTATGAAAGGTGTAAGGTTTATGGCCCTAACGAAGAGGAGGTGTAGCTTTGCGGATCTTGTTTATTGGTGATGTTGTTGGCTCCTCAGGGCGTCGGGCCGTCTCATTCCTTTTGCCAAAA
This sequence comes from uncultured Bacillus sp., assembly GCA_947085265.1. GTDB lineage: Bacteria > Bacillota > Bacilli > ZCTH02-B2 > ZCTH02-B2 > Bacillus_BB. The sequence goes on from CAMTVR010000012.1 coordinate 185,715, forward strand.
TTGAAGGATAAATACCGTCCCGATTTTGTCCTCGTCAATGGGGAAAATGCTGCGGGAGGTCGAGGGATCACCCTTAAAATTGCAAAGCAGTTGTTTGAATGGGGAGCTGACGGGATTACATTGGGCAACCACGCCTGGGATAATAAAGAGATCTTTGAATTTATTGATCAGGAGAAGCGGATTGTCAGACCTGCCAATTATCCATCTGGCACACCTGGCCAAGGAATGATGATTCTTCGAAAAGGATCCCATCAACTGGCTGTGATCAATCTTCAGGGACAGACCTATCTCCCACCGCTCAAAAATCCTTTTCATACCATCGATGAGATCGTAAAGGAACTGCAGGATCAGGTCAAACACATCTTCATTGATTTTCACGCAGAGGCTTCTGCGGAAAAAATTGCCTTGGGATGGTACTTAGATGGACGGGTGTCTTGTGTTGTGGGCACTCATACACACGTTCAGACCAATGATTGCCGGATTCTCCCTCATGGCACAGCATATCAAACCGACGTCGGCATGACCGGACCCAAGGATGGGGTCATCGGCATGAGAAAGGATATCATTATCAAAAAATTTTTGACCCAACTTCCAGTCCGCTTTGAGGTAGATCGAGGGCCATGGCAATTGAATGCGACGTTGGTTGAACTGGACGATCTAACCGGTGCGGCCCTGCGGATTCAAGCGTTTCACCTCACAGAGGATCAACCATGGATGGGTTAACACATCCATACTAACGTATAAATGATCCGGAATATTTTTCGCATCCAGAGAATAAGAAAAGATAGTAAAAGGTGAAGCGAATCTTGAATCTGACGAGGAGGGAAAGCGGCTGATGGAAGTATTAAAGGTTTCAGCAAAATCCAACCCCAATTCGGTTGCCGGCGCATTGGCGGGCGTTCTGAGAGAACGAGGTTCTGCGGAAATGCAAGCGATTGGTGCGGGTGCTTTAAACCAAGCCGTGAAAGCGATTGCCATCGCCAGAGGGTTTGTCGCGCCTAGCGGCATTGATCTGATTTGTATTCCGGCATTTACTGACATCATCATCGATGGAGAAGAGCGAACAGCGATAAAATTGATTGTGGAACCGAGATAAGAGGAGCGAGATAGATGTCTAAAACCTGTTTGTCAAAAGATAAACAGGTTTTAGTTGTTTTTTAGACCTTCTATGCCTTGCCTAAGAATAACAATAGGGATATGATAGATGATTGGAAGGGGAGAACAGGGTGAAAATTGTGGATGCCCACTGTGATGTTTTATGGAAAGTCTGGGCAAATCCAGCGGTCACATTTCATGATCATCTCAGCAAATCAGAAGGAGGCTTAGCTTCTTCTCGTTTACATGCAAGCGCACCATTATTGAGGCAGTCAGGGGTTTTCGTGCAATCGTTTGCTGTATACATACCTCCATCCGTCCGTCCTCAGAGTCGATTTTACACTGCGCTTCAAATGATCGACCTGTATCAACGGCAGGTTATCCAAGATGGCGGTGAATGGATACCGTTTCGCTCAGCTGCCGATTTAGAATGGGCCAACCAGCATGGCAAGCGGGTCGCGATGCTGACGCTGGAAGGGGCTGATGCGATTCAGGGTGATCTGCTCTATCTGCGAATCTTGTATCATTTGGGCGTTCGGATTGTCGGGTTGACATGGAATTATCGCAATGAGGTGGCAGATGGGGTCGCAGAGCCACGTCCGGGAGGATTGTCCGCTTTTGGACGCCAGTTTGTCAAAGAGGCTCGTCGAAATGGCATGTTGCTGGATGTTTCCCACCTCTCAGAAGCCGGTTTTTGGGATCTGCTTTCCATCCACCATGAACCTGTGATTGCCTCTCATTCGAACGTTTTTGAAATCAGAAATCATCGGCGAAATCTCCGGAAGGAACAAGTGGAAGCCATTTTTGCGACAGGTGGTTGTATCGGGTTGACGTTTGTCGGAGACTTTGTCAGCGAACAGCAGCCGGCCACGCTGGATGATTTTCTCAAGCACTTGGAACGCTGTTGTGAGTGGGGCGGTGTGAGGCAAACTGGCATTGGTTCTGACTTCGACGGCTGTGATCGCTTGCTGGCAGAACTGGGACATGCGGGTCAACTGAATCAACTGGTGGAAGCGTTGTTGAAACGTTACAAAGAAGATGAGGTAAAGGGATTTATGGGTGAAAATTGGTTGCGGTTGTATCGTCATTTTTTCCGACCCGCCTCTAGCGGATGACAACGGCAAAGGGCATTTGTTGGCTTGAAAAACCATATCATTTATGGAATAATGGGCTTAAAAGAGAGATAGATATGACAAGTTGATGAACATTCTTTTACATTTTTTTGACGGAGTCACCATGTTCTTCCCTTCTTGAACATATGGTCGTTGGTTGGATTTGCAAAAGCGAAAGAGTAATTGATCGGTGTCGGTAGTGGATGAATGTGAAGGGGTGCAAAAAGAGATGATTGATCAACTATCGTGGAAAGTGGGCGGCCAACAAGGAGAAGGAATCGACAGCACAGGTGAAATATTTGCTTCGGCATTGAACCGACTGGGGTATTACCTATATGGATACCGTCACTTTTCATCACGGATCAAGGGAGGGCACACGAATAGCAAAATTCGTGTCAGTACACGCTTGATCCGTTCCATATCGGATGATCTAGACATTCTGGTCGCATTTGATCAGGAAACCATTGATGTGAACTGCCATGAATTGCGACCAGGTGGGGTAATCATCGCGGATGCCAAGTTTTCACCTGTTCTCCCGGAAAATGTGATATCGGACATTCGTCTGTATGCGGTACCTCTGACTGAAATTGCCGAACAGCTCGGGACCTCACTGATGAAAAACATGGTTGCGGTGGGGGCATCATCTGCATTGTTGGGCTTGGATCCGGGCGTTTTTCAGGAAGTCGTAGAGGGCCTTTTTTTGCGTAAAGGGAAACAAGTGGTTGAAAATAACATGCAGGCCTTGCTTCAGGGCGCTGCCTTTATCCAGGAACATGCCTCTGATGTGCTCGGGGAGTTTAAGCTCCAACCAGGGGACGGTAAGAGGCGCCTTTTTATGATCGGTAACGATGCGATCTCACTTGGTGCCATTGCTGCAGGATGCCGGATCATGGCAGCCTATCCGATCACGCCGGCTTCCGATATTATGGAATATCTGGCGAAAAAGCTGCCCCAATTTGGTGGTACAGTGATTCAGACGGAAGACGAAATTGCGGCCATGAACCTGGTCATTGGGGCGGCATACGCGGGAGCTCGCGCCATGACGGCTTCGGCTGGTCCGGGGTTATCGCTGAAGACGGAGGCAATCGGTTTGGCCGGGATGACCGAGACACCTGTCGTCATTGTGGATACCCAACGCGGCGGGCCAAGCACCGGTTTGCCGACAAAGACGGAGCAGTCGGATATCAACGCGATGATCTATTCCACGCACGGTGAAATTCCGAAAATCGTCATCGCACCGAGTACGGCGGAAGAGGCCTTTTACGATACGGTTGAGGCGTTCAATTTGGCGGAAGAATATCAATGTCCCGTGATCATTCTGACTGATCTGCAATTGTCTCTTGGCAAACAGACTGTGGAACCGCTGGATTATAGCAAGGTGGAGATTCGCCGTGGAAAACTGCTTGCAGGTCAAGAATTGCCGGCTATCCAGGGGAACTTTAAGCGCTATGAATTGACCAAAGACGGCATCTCCCCGCGGGTGGTTCCCGGGCAGAAATACGGTATTCACCATGTCACAGGGGTGGAACATAGTGAAACCGGTAGTCCGTCCGAAGCCCCCGAAAACCGTAAGAAAATGATGGAGAAACGGCTTCGCAAGTTGCAAAACCTGCGCTTTCCTTCGCCTCTGTATGTGCATGCCAAACATGAGGAAGCTGATATCCTGTTCGTTGGAATCAATTCGACTCGCGGGACGATTCAAGAGGCGCTGGAACGATTAGAAAAAGAAGGATTGAAGGTGAATCACGTCCATGTGCGGCTGGTTCACCCATTTCCGGCGGAACAAATGAAACCATACGTTGAAAAGGCCAAAATGGTCATGGTCGTTGAAAATAACGCAACAGGTCAATTGGCCAATCAAATCAAGCTGCACGTAGGTCATGCCGAGAAGGTGAAGAACATTTTAAAATATGACGGCAATCCGTTCTTGCCCAAAGAGATTGAATCTCAGGCAAAGGCTCTGTTTACCCTGGAAAAGGAGCTGATTTGAGATGGCAACGGTGAAAGATTTTCGGAATAACATCAAACCCAACTGGTGTCCCGGCTGCGGCGATTTTTCGGTTCAAGCTTCCATTCAACGAGCCTGTGCCAACTTGGGTCTGGAACCTGAGCAGGTTGCGATTATCTCTGGAATCGGATGTTCCGGAAGAATTTCGGGATATATCAACGCGTATGGTTTTCATGGTGTTCATGGGCGAGCCCTGCCCCTTGCACAAGGAGTCAAACTGGCCAACCGCGAACTGACGGTTATCGCGGCGGGAGGTGACGGCGATGGGTTTGCCATCGGTTTGAATCACACGATTCATGCGATGCGGAGAAATATTGACATTACCTATATCGTCATGGATAATCAGGTCTACGGCCTGACAAAAGGACAAACTTCGCCTCGAAGCCAAACCGGTTTTGTCACCAAAAGCACTCCGCAGGGAGCGGTCGAACAGCCGATTGCGCCGATCGAGATGGCGCTCGCGGCAGGCGCAAGTTTTGTCGCGCAAGGTTTTTCAAGCAACGTCAAGCAACTGACCAGCTTGATCGAACAAGCGATTCAGCATCGCGGATTCTCGTTTGTCAATGTGTTTAGCCCATGTGTCACTTATAACAAGATCAACACCTACGACTGGTTCAGGCAGAATGTCGTCGAGCTAGGCGATGATTATGAACCGTATGATCGTCAAAAGGCATTACAAATCGTCCATGAGACCAATGGCTTGGTCACCGGTTTGTTGTATGTCAATCGAGACGCCAAGCCTTACGAAGATTTACTGCAAGGCTTCACCGATATTCCTTTTGTCAATGCCGACCTGACCGTTGCACCTGATCAATTCCAGGAGCTCTTACAAGAGTTCGTATAAACCGTTTGCATACGGTCAAAGAACAGCCGTTCCCGTGAACGGCTGTTCTTTTTCATTGGTCGACTTTCATTCGCAGATCCAGTATAATGTGTAGTGTTATCTAAATGAAAGAAAACCGGAATTCTGCATTGAAAAGGCCTTCAACACATTGGGATTCATCGATCGTTCGTTTTGATAGAACGCAAATAGACGGTTTGAAATAGACGGTTAAAGAAAGGGTGAGTCAGATGGGAATTCTGATAACGCCGGATCAACTCAGAGCAAAAAAGCGGGGAAAAGAAGAGGTCCAGATTCATCGGTTTGAATCGATTCCATCAGAGTTGAGGGAACTGGGAAAAGGAAAGAAATACCTGATTCGAACCTATGGGTGCCAGATGAATGTGCATGACAGCGAGACCATCGCCGGTCTTCTGGAAATGATGGGGTACCAAGAGACAGCGGATGAGTGTGAGGCAGATTTGATTCTCTTTAATACCTGTGCGATTCGTGAAAATGCAGAGGACAAAGTGTTTGGCGAGCTCGGACGCCTCAAACCGCTCAAGACCACGAACCCAGGACTCATTCTAGGCGTATGCGGTTGTATGGCACAGGAAGAAACGGTTGTCCAGCGAATTCTGCAAGCCTATCCGCACGTGGATCTGGTGTTCGGCACTCACAATATCCACCGACTTCCCCATCTCCTGAAGGAAGCGCTGTACAGCAAGGAGATGGTGGTGGAAGTTTGGTCAAAAGAAGGGGATATTGTTGAACATCTGCCAAAGGCTCGCCGGGAGTCGCTAAGGGCGTGGGTGAATATCATGTACGGGTGTGACAAGTTCTGCACTTACTGCATCGTCCCTTACACACGCGGCAAAGAACGAAGTCGCCTTCCACAAGATGTACTGGATGAGGTGCGCCATCTGGCGCGTCACGGATATCAAGAGATCACCCTGCTTGGGCAAAATGTCAACGCATATGGCAAAGATTTTACAGATTTCCGGTATGACTTTGCGGACTTGCTGGATGAGGTGCGCAAAATCGGGATTCCGCGTGTTCGTTTTACGACCAGTCATCCAAAAGATTTTGATGATCGTCTTATCGAAGTGCTGGCCAAAGGCGGTAATCTCGTGGAGCATGTTCATTTGCCGGTTCAATCTGGCAATACCACTGTCCTGAAGCGGATGGCACGCAAGTATACCCGCGAGGAATATTTGCGGCTGGTTGAAAAAATCAAGCGAGCAATTCCAGGAGTTGTTCTAACGACGGATATCATCGTCGGTTTCCCCGGCGAAACAGAGGAACAGTTTGCCGATACGCTTTCTCTGGTCAAAGAGGTGGAGTTTGATTCGGCCTTTACCTTTATCTACTCCCCTCGCCCCGGAACGCCGGCTGCTAAGTACAAAGATGACGTTCCCATGGAAGAGAAGAAGCAAAGACTGGAACGACTGAACGAGTTGCAAGGCGAGATAAGCCGCCGGAAAAACGAGCAACTGCGCGGACAAGTGGTTGAAGTCCTGGTGGAAGGAGAAAGCAAGACAGACGCTGATGTTCTCAGCGGACGGACCCGCACCAACAAATTGGTTCACTTTAAAGGTCCTAAAGCGCTCATTGGTCAACTGATTTCAGTCAAAATCACCCAACCCCAGACTTGGACGCTCAAAGGCGAATGGATCGAAATGCCAAAATATGAAGTGGTGGAGGCAGTACAGTGATGAATAAAACGGAAGAGACGCAATTGTCCACCGGCTCCAAAAACGATGGCGCACCATCGGTTTCGCTGCAAGAGATTATGGAAAAAGCCCGCCAATTGGCCGATCTGATTGTACAGTCGGAAGAGGTGGACTTCTACCGGCGGGCTGAACAACAAATTAAACGAAGCCAAAAAGTGCAGTCGTTGATTGCCCAGATCAAGCGAAAACAAAAAGAACTCGTTCATGCCAAACATTTGAACAAGGAACAGCTGGCTGCCCAACTGGAAGAAGAATTGGAAAGGTTGCAGGATGAGCTGGATGAAATTCCAATTGTGGCTGAATTTAAAGAATCTCAACTGGAAATCAACGATCTCCTCCAGATGGTAACCAATGTGATTGCCAATACGATTTCCGAAAAAATCATTCTTTCTACGGGAGGCAACCTATTAACTGGGGAGACTGGTTTGATCTCTCTTGAAGGCGAAGAAAAAGAATAGATGTCGCCAACAAGTTGTGGCAGGATGATTCACCCATGACAGATGCCCTGCATACAATTGTACTGAAGAATTGTATGGAGGAGGTTGAATATGTCAACTGCCACCCAACGGTACCAATGTCGAGAGATCTTCGCCAAGGCGGTTTGTGGCAAAGGTCGGAAGTTTTCTCAGTCCACGCATACGGTAACTCCCTCGACCCCACCGGTTCACATTCTTGGCGCTTGGGTGATCAATCACAAGTATAAAGCGATAAAATCCGGAGATTTTGTGGAAATTGTCGGCACCTATGATCTAAACGTATGGTATGCTTGTGAGAAAAATACCAAGACGGAAGTGGCCAACGAGACGGTTTCCTATGTGGATCACGTTCCCCTTTCTTTTTTAGATGGCAACATGAAGGACAGCGATGTGCAGGTGCTGGTGACGCCCACATTGGAACCCAACTGCATTGATGCGTATCTTTCGCCAAATGGCACCCATTTTGTCATCGAAGTGGAACGGGAGTTTTTAGTGGAGATCATTGGCGAGACGAAACTGTCGGTTCTGGTCTGCTCCAGTGATGAAGATTGGGTTGATAAAGATTTTGACTTAGATTTTATGGATGATGAACTTCCAAATGATCTTTCCGATGAAGACGATGAAGCAGATGATTTGCTTTTGTAATCAAAAATGAATGATTGAATGCCTTTCATGGAGCCCCTCTCCAAATCGAAGGGACTCTTTTTTCACGGGGCATTCTTTTTTTACATACTTTAGAATGTAGCCATTCACCATTAACCCTGGTTCAGAAGCATTCCCTTTAGCTTCTAGCTCCACCAGGAGAAGCCGAAGCATCACTCTCCTGTGGCAGCTGCAAAAGGGGGGAAGGAGTTGCAAGGATTTCTGCTTCATCGAAATCGAAAAGATCTTGCAAAAAAAGCCCGTGAAGAAGGGTTAATGGAAGGAGGTACCATACCATCTCACATTCAACCTGATGTTTTGATTTTATGGGATCAGCACATGATGTCAGACCATTCTAATCATTCTAACATTATTGTGCTCAATCGGCAGCAAGCCGTTCAGCAAGCGATGGATGCCAACGTGCGAACAAGCATTTTACAACTAAGTGGGATATCGTGCGTTACATCTGAAAAACCCATCCGTTTTCCGCGGAGGTATTACATCGTTTTATTTCAGCACCAAGTCATGGGAGTGTATTTGTTCCAAAAAGCAACCGTATGGCAGATGGATGAAAAAAAATCCCGATTACAAAGAGGGACGTTCCTTCCGCAGAAAAAGTATTCACTGGAGGTGAAACGAGCCATCCGTTTGGCCATCGGCGCTCTCTACGCAATGGGTTTAGATTTTGGGGGGATCTTGATCGGTGTTCGAACATCCCATTCGATGAAGATCATCGATATTGATCCGACACCTCATTGCACACCTGCCGTTTTAGGACATTATGCACGAACCTTTGTCCGGTATTGTCGGACCATCATGGAGCCAGATGAAATGACCCTCGGCACCGACATCGAATTCTTATTGAGTAGCCGATCCGGAAAGCCGGTTCCGGCCTCTCGATTTATGTCTTATCGAGGAAGGGTGGGATATGATGCATACCGTGATCCCCAGAATCGGTCCGTGCACCCGATTGCAGAGCTTCGCCCTTTACCAAGTAAACATCCTCTGCAACTCTATCGAAACTTGTATGCAACCATGAAACAGGCCAATAAAATGATTGGCTCATCCAACTTGTCCTGGTTGGCAGGGAATGAACCCATCGCAAATCTTCCGATTGGTGGACATTTGCATTTTGGCAATGTACCTTTTCATTTTTTGTTGCTTCGTGTTTTGGATGAATATTTGGCTTTACCGTTTCGCATTTTAGAAGATCCACGAGGCATCTCGCGACGGCCCAAATATGGAAAGTTAGGGGATGTACGGACCAAACGGCATGGGTTTGAATACCGAACATTGTCCAGCTTTATTTATTCTCCCAAAATCACGCTCGCCACATTTGTCCTGGCAAAGTTCCTCGTTCATCACCATTTAAAACTTCCCATTGGGACGTTGTTGAATCCGGATGTATTGCATTCTTATTACCGTGGAAATGGAGCTGAGCTCTACTCACTTGCTGAAGCCAAAATGTCATTGATTGAATCGCTTCCGCAATATGAAAATGTCAAGGAGCATGTCAATCCATTATTTCAAAAAATACGTGAAGGAACTCCTTGGGATGAAAAGAAAGATATTCGCCCTGCCTGGAGGCTGACCTTGCCTTACTGATACTTATGTTATAATACTGGCAAAACACCAGCAGCGAGGCGGAGAAACATGGGCTCTGTAGCAAATAAACCAACGGGCAAACTGACGCCTATGATGGAACAATATTTTTCGATCAAGGAAGCGCATCCCGATGCCTTCTTGTTTTTTCGTCTGGGCGATTTTTATGAACTTTTCTTTGATGATGCCGTTCAGGCGTCCGAGATGCTCGGTTTAACGCTGACCAGTCGTGGAATGATAGGGGACCAACCCATCCCGATGTGCGGGGTACCATACCATGCAGCGGATACATATATCGAACAACTGATTGCGCTTGGATATAAAGTGGCGATCTGTGAGCAGGTGGAGGATCCGAAGACGGCCAAGGGTGTCGTGCGACGAGAAGTCGTTCAAATCATCACGCCGGGAACATGGCTTGGAAATGAAGAAAAAGGAAATAGCTACATCTGCTCGATTTTTTTGCAGGATGAATTCTTTTACCTGGCTTCTGGTGATCTCAGCACAGGGGAACTGGAACTTGTTCGCCATCCAATGTCCCTGGAAGGAGTGTTAGATGAGTGTGCGAGATACCAGCCGCGTGAGATTCTCCTGGCGGATACACTCACACACCCGTTGAGGCATTCTTTTGAGCGGCGGTTTAAGGGGATCATCACGACCGTTACACCACCTGATAAAGAGAAAAGCAGTCAATTACTCGCAACCTGGCTCGTTGATCCGCCCGTTTTACATCTTGCGGCGCAGCAGACGATCGGCCAGTTGCTTCATTATTGGCAAGAGACGCAAAAGCGGGTCCTCCGGCATTTTCATCTTTCACTGGTCGAGGCAACGCAGTATCTGTTGATGGATGGATTTACGGTTCGCAATCTGGAGCTGTTTGAGCGGTTATCCGGAGACAAAAAGGCGACCTTGCTCGATCATTTGGACCGAACAGCGACCACCATGGGAGCTAGGCGGTTAAGGCAGTGGCTGGCCAAACCATTGGTGGATCGGAGCCAAATTGAACAAAGGCTGGAGGCAGTGGAAGCGCTGGTGGAAGATCCGATGCGGCGCGAAGAGATCCGACAAATCCTGCGGCAAGTATACGATCTGGAACGAATCGCCACCCGCGTTGCCATGGGCATCGCCTCGCCAAAAGATTTGCTCTCGCTGAAACAATCGTTGGAGCAAGTGCCTGATTTGCGCACCCATTGCCTTTCCTCATCTTCCTCGTCACTCCAGCAATTAGGCGCGGTCATGGACCTTTGTTTGCCAGTTCGCGAATTGATTGAACGGGCCATTGCTCCAGATGCACCTGTACAATTTCAGGAGGGTCGCGTGATACGGGATGGGTACGATCCGCAATTGGATGAGCTCAGACAGATCGCACGAGAGGGTAAGAAATGGATTGCGGAACTGGAAGCTCACGAACGCGAGGCCACCGGGATTAAATCCTTAAAGATCGGGTTTAATCAAGTGTTTGGCTATTACATCGAGGTCACGAAGGCCAATTTTGCGCTGGTGCCTTTGGATCGTTATCAGCGGAAGCAGACATTGGCCAATGCAGAGCGTTACGTGACCGAAGAGCTGAAGGAACGGGAACGGCTAATCCTGGAAGCGGAAGAAAAGCTGGCGGCTTTGGAATATCAACGATTTGTTGAGGTACGAGAACAAGTGGCGGCTTCTACACACCGCATTCAATCGCTGGCGCGGAACTTGGCAATTTTGGATCTTTATGCCACATTTGCGGAAATCAGCGTACAGGAGCGGTATGTTCGCCCAGTTTTTTCCACAAACCAGCGCATGAACATTGTTGAAGGGCGACATCCCGTCGTTGAAAAGATGATCTCGGACCAATCTTTTATCGCGAACGATACCAGGATGGATCACCAATGCCGGATCTTGCTTTTGACGGGTCCCAACATGGCGGGAAAGAGCACCTATATGCGCCAAGTGGCGTTGATTGCCATTTTGGCGCAAATCGGCTGTTTTGTGCCAGCCACCAGCGCTGAGTTGCCTTTATTTGACCGCATCTTTACACGGATTGGCGCATCGGATGATCTGGCCAGCGGGCAAAGCACCTTCATGGTGGAAATGAATGAAATAAGACTGACCACGACTCAAGCCACGAAAAACAGCCTGGTGATCATTGATGAGCTGGGCAGGGGAACCTCCACCGAAGACGGGATGGCGATCGCTTGCGCAGTGATTGAGTATTTGCATGATCAGATCGGGTGTTTATCGTTAGTCTCTACCCATTATCACGAGTTGGCCGAGTTGGAATCGACGCTTCAGGGACTGAAAAATGTCAGCATGGCTGTGGAAGAGACGGAAAATGATGTCCTCTTCTTGCGCCGTTTGATAGAAGGACCCGCGAGCAAAAGTTACGGAATTTATTGTGCGAAGTTGGCGGGTCTTCCAGCATCCATTATCGAGCGCGCTGAACAACTCCTCGCGCATTATGCCTCGAACGAAATAAAAAACCGGATGGGAGAGACGAAATCCGCGCAATCGATGGGAGAACCAGAATTTGCAACCGTTCGCGAAGAGGTGGCTGCCACATCAAAAGCATTTGAGGAGGCCGGAACACAGCAATTGAGTTTGTTTGGCGAAGCGGATGATCGAGATGGAAAACCGATTCAGGAAATCTTGGACAAATTGAAAAAGTTGGATCTGGACCGGACCACGCCACTTCAGGCGTTGCAAATTTTGTACCAATTAAAGCGGAAAGGAGGGTGGTTGTAATCATGCCCCGCATACAGGTTCTGGCAGAACATGTGGCCAATCAGATTGCGGCAGGCGAGGTAATTGAACGGCCTGCTTCTGTCGTCAAAGAATTGGTGGAGAATTCGATCGATGCCGGCAGCACCCAGATTGAGGTACGCGCGGAGGAGGCGGGTCTCAGCCAGATCGAGGTCAGGGATAATGGTTCAGGCATCGAACCGGAAGAATGCCTGCTGGCTTTTGAACGACACGCGACGAGCAAGATTCGAACGGCCAAGGACTTATACCGTATCGGTTCGCTCGGTTTCCGAGGGGAAGCCCTGGCCAGCATTGCCGCCGTTTCCAAGGTCCGATTGGTCACCGCCACCTCGACAGAAAGAGCAGGCGTCCAACTTTTCCTGGAAGGGGGAGAGGTGAGGGAACATCAACCGACAGCTGCACCAAAAGGAACCTGGATTCAGGTCAACGGTCTGTTTTATAATACACCGGCACGTCTGAAATACCTCAAATCAAAGCAAACAGAACTAGCCCATATTCATGATGTGTTGGCGCGCCTTGCCCTGGGTCACCCCCATATCGCTTTTCGTTTTTATCATCAGGGCCGGTTGGTCTTTTCAACCGATGGTGATGGGAAGTTATTGCACGTCATTCACGCTTTATATGGTTTAACCACCGCGCGTTCCATGATTCCGTACAAGGAAGAAACGCCCGATTTTGAATTGGTTGGGTATCTCAGCAAGCCGCAAATCCATCGTGCCAACCGTTCCCACATCTATTGGATTGTTAACGGGCGGGCGATTAAGAATGCCAACCTGACGCATGCGCTTCTTGACGCCTATCACACGTTGCTGTTGCAGCGCCGCTACCCGATTGCCGTTGTTCACTTGCGCATGGATCCGCAGTTGGTGGATGTCAATGTGCATCCTGCAAAACTGGAGGTGCGGTTCAGCAAAGAGCAGGAATTGATGAAATGCCTGAAGGAAAGCGTCAGCAAGCAACTGCGCCAGCAATCGTTGATTTCGCCTAATCCTGCCAATGCCCGTCCCGTTGGTGGACCTGGTAGCCATCAAGCGAAGTCGAGGCAGCGTCCAAAGCACGTCAATCAACAGGTACAGATCGATTTTATGCGCCCGATCGAAAAAACGGTTCTCCCGACATACCAGACAGACGAACAGCCCGCTCACGTACCTGAAAGCCCGAGCGTCGAAGAAACACGCATAAAAGATCCGGCGCCGGAGACAGCGAAACCAGAAATGATACGGGAAACAAAGCCATTACATCTGGATGCCGGCTCACGATTGGATAGCGGACGAACCGCGCCTGTTTGCGCGGCGATATATGAGGAAGAAGAGACCGTGTCCGTTTCATCTTCTCCCGAGCAAGCGCCGGAAAACACCGCTCTCCTCCCTATGATGTACCCATTAGGCCAGTTGCACGGCACCTATATCTTGGCCCAGAATGAATTCGGGCTCTACATGGTGGACCAGCATGCTGCCCAGGAACGCATTTTTTACGAACGTTTTTCTGAATTGGCCAGACAGTTCCAGGTGCAACGGCAGCCGTTGCTGATTCCGTTGACCATCCACCTGCACCCAAAGGAAGCCAGTCTTTTAAACGAATTATTAACGTTGCGAAAAGAGGAGATACTGAACCTAGGAATGGAAATCGAACCTTTTGGACAACATACGTTCTTGGTTCGTTCCTATCCGAGTTGGATTCCCCCGGATGAGGAGGATTTTTGGATACAGGAAATACTCCATCGATTATTGAACGCAGGTGGCGATCCCATGAAGATTGCCATGAACGATATCCTGGATGAAGTCATCATGGGGCTGGCATGCAAAGCCGCCATTAAAGCCAATCGGCATCTTCGCCTCGAAGAGATGCAGCGCTTGTTGGATGACTTGAGACAGGCGCGCCAGCCATACACCTGTCCACACGGACGTCCGGTTGTCATTCACTTTTCACAAAATCAGATCAAAAGAATGTTCAAACGAATCATCTAAACCAATCATCCAGTTGATGAACATTGCGTATTTGGGCATGACACCGTGTTGGCAAGAGAAAGAGGGATGTAGGGGATGAAAAAGCCGCTGCTGGTCATTGTGGGACCAACGGCTGTCGGAAAAACAGATCTGAGCGTCGCAATCGCCAGAGTGTTGGACATGGAAGTGATCTCCGCTGATTCGATGCAGGTATACAAAGGAATGGACATTGGTACGGCCAAGGTGCCGCTTGAGATACGTCAACAAATCCCGCATCACCTGATCGACATCTGCCAGCCCGATGAGCCTTATTCGGCGGCTGAATTCCAACGGGACGCCTTAAAAGCGATTGAACAGATCCACCAAAGGAAACGGGTTCCGCTGATGGTCGGCGGTACAGGGCTGTACGTACGTTCCGTGACACACGGTTATCTTTTTTCAGATGCCCCAAAGGATCAGCAGATCCGGGACAAATGGCAAGCGTTTAGCCAAGAATATGGAAGTCAACGCCTTTATGAACAATTAATGAAAAACGATCCGGAAACAGCTCACAAACTTCATCCGAATGATCAAAAGCGAATCATTCGCGCCTTGGAGGTACAAGAACTGACAGGGCTTCCGTTCAGTCAGTGGCAGAAGCAACAAAAGGAGCAAGAACCGTGGTTTGATGTGATGACAGTTGGGTTATGGATGGAACGAAAGTTGCTGTATGAACGAATTCACCGGCGGGTGGATCGCATGCTTCAAGAAGGTTTGGTGGAAGAGGTAAGAGGACTGTTGGCGAAAGGTTATGATGAATCCTTGCCATCTATGCAAGGTTTAGGGTATAAAGAAATTATCGCTTACCTCAAAGGTCAATGGAGTCTCGAAGAAGCGGTCTATGAGTTAAAAAAAAGGACTCGCCATTTTGCCAAGAGACAGTTCACCTGGTTTCAGAGACAACATGAAGTTCATTGGCTGAAGATAGGAGAGGGAGGATGGGAAGAGAAGTTCCCTGAAATTCAACAGTTGATTGCAGGAAAATTCTATCCGTTTGACGAATATACATGAAGCAATGTATAGTCCATATAAATTCATTGATATAAATAGAAATAAATTGTAAAAACTATAGGAGGAACTATTCATGAAACAGGTTATAAACGTTCAGGACACTTTTTTGAATCAGGTTCGAAAAGAAAATATCCCGGTAACGGTTTATTTGACCAACGGATATCAATTGAAAGGCTATGTTCGTTCTTTTGATAATTTTACGGTTGTCATCGAATCAGATGGCAAGCAACAGATGATTTATAAACATGCCATTTCCACATTTCATCCAGCAAGAGCCGTGAATCTTTATCAGTCCCCGGAAGCAAAAGGAACCGAAGAATCACCGCCATCCAATTAAGCAACACGGAAGCTTGCTTCGTCCGGTTGTATCCGTGCTTGCATTCTTGAGTCATCATGGATGCTGTTTGAAAAGGGAAGGGGTGGAAGGGCTGATGAAAACAGGTGCATCATTGCCATCTACCCACCGCATCCAGATCAAATTGACTTCTGCAAAGCAGAAACCCGTCACCGCAGGGCAAACGAAATCTGTTTTCGAACGTCCAATGAACAGAGTGGAGCAACCCGAACACCTTCGCCATTTTTATCGTGCCTCTAGACACTTGGAGCAGTTAATCGGACTGGAAAAAGTCAAACAAATGGTCTATGAGATCTATGCATTTTATTGGATCAATCAACAACGGGAACAATGGGGCATGAAACGGGAACCGCATGTTCTACATATGGTTTTTCATGGGAATCCAGGCACGGGTAAAACCACGGTGGCTCGGTTGTTTGGACGGATGTTCCAGGAATTGGGCATTTTACAAAAAGGCCACTTGGTGGAGGTAGAACGAGCTGATCTGGTGGGCGAGTATGTGGGTCATACCGCACAAAAAACGCGTGAACAGGTAAAGAAAGCTCTGGGGGGCATTCTGTTTATTGACGAAGCTTATTCATTGGCTCGTGGGGGAGAGAAGGATTTCGGCAAAGAGGCCATTGACACCTTGGTTAAGGCCATGGAGGATTATAAAAACGAGTTCATTTTGATCCTGGCTGGGTATACTCAAGAGATGAAGCATTTTCTTGAGACCAACCCGGGCTTGCCGTCCCGTTTTCCGATTCAAGTGGAATTTAGCGATTATACAGTCACACAACTGTTGGATATTGCCGATGTTATGTATGCGGAGCGTGAATACCAGCTATCGGCGGCAGCGCGCTTCAAACTTCAAGCGATTCTGGAAGAGGCCGTGAATAAGTCTCACGAATTGCCGAGCAATGCCCGTTATGTCCGGAACTTGGTGGAAAAATCGATTCGTAATCAGGCCATGCGTCTGATGCACCAGTCCGTATGGACGAAAGAGAAACTCATGTTGATTTTACCGGAAGATTTACAGTTTGATTAGGAGTTCCAAAACTTGATGAAGTATCGACGCATCGAATTGGATTTCAAACAAAAAGTTGGAATAAAAAAAGTTGGAATAAAATAGGGAGAAATTGCGCCGATGTATCAGCATTTTACACACGTTGAACGATTGCGACGGATCTCCGAAACAGTTGAACAAGAATTATCGGGACGCTTTCGGGAAGTCGCGAGGCTGGTAGAAGAGAATCAAGCCAAAGTGTTGCACGCTTTTCAGGCTTCCCGAGTAAGTGATGCTCATTTCGCCGGGTCAACCGGATACGGATATGACGACCATGGACGAGATGTGATTGATCAGGTTTACGCAAAGGTGTTTGGCGCAGAGGACGCATTGGTGCGTCCTCACTTTGTTTCCGGTACACATGCGATTGTAACAGCGCTGTTTGGGATACTGCGTCCTGGGGACGAATTGCTTTACGCCACTGGAATGCCATATGATTCGTTGCAAGAGGCTTTGGGGTTAAGGGGCGAATGTAGAGGCAATCTGCGCGAGTATGGGATTACTTGCCGCGTTGTTCCGCTCTTGGATGACGGTCGCCCTGATTACGCGACCATTGAACGGGCCATCACGCCAGCGACTAAGCTGGTCGCGATCCAGCGTTCTCGCGGCTATGATTGGCGACCCACATTTTCCGTGAAAGAGATCGCTCAACTGAATCGGTTTGTGAAGTCCATCCGTCCCGAGCTGCTCACGTTCGTCGATAACTGCTACGGTGAATTTACAGAGATGATGGAGCCTACAGAAGTTGGCATCGATCTGATGGCTGGATCATTGATTAAGAATCCCGGTGGTGGATTGGCACCTGCAGGCGGATACATCGCTGGACGCCGGGAACTGGTTGCGATGGCCGCATCCCGTTTGACCGCACCTGGACTTGGAAAAGAGCTGGGTGCCACATTGGGGACCAACCGGTTGATCTTACAAGGATTCTTTCTGGCTCCTCACATCGTAGGAGAAGCGCTCAAAGGGGCCGTTTTCACCGCTGCCTTACTTGAGCATTACGGTTTTGAAACATCACCGCGTTGGAATGAACCACGTTCCGATATCATCCAGGCCATCCGGTTTTCCCGAGAGGCAGAACTGATCACGTTCTGTCAGTCGATTCAAGCGGCTTCTCCGATCGATTCATTCGTCCGTCCCGTTCCGAGTCCGATGCCGGGTTACGAGGATCGAGTGATCATGGCCGCTGGCACATTTGTCCAGGGTGCAAGCATCGAACTGTCAGCTGATGCGCCACTTCGTGAGCCATACATCGGATATCTGCAAGGCGGCTTGACTTACGAACATGTCAAGTATGCCATGCTCTCCTTTCTTGACCGGATCCTGACCGAACAAGGGTGAACAACATTCAACAAACATCACTTTGACAAACTTATTCTTGATACTGCCTGAACAGTCCTATCACTTTACCCAAAATGGTGACATGAGGGAGGCGTATCGGTTCCATTGCGGGATTTTCCGGTTGCAGGCGAATGTGATCGTGCTCCTTGTAAAATCGTTTGACGGTGGCCTCATGTTCTTCCGTCATGGCCACCACGATCTCACCGTTGTTGGCCGTATGTTGTTGTCGGACAATCACATAATCCCGATCCTGGATTCCAGCATTGATCATGCTATCTCCACGTACGAGCAGCATAAATACAGTTGACTCGTTGGGCGCCATGAATTTGGGAACAGGAAAATAGGTTTCGACATTTTCAATTGCGGTAATGGGCAAGCCTGCGGTCACTTTACCGACAATTGGAATATGTACCACTTCCGGCTGAGAATCGGCATGACTCATCTCGCGATCGAGGATTTCGATGGCACGAGGTTTGGATGGGTCGCGACGGATATATCCCTTTTTCTCCAGTTTCGCCAAGTGTCCGTGAACGGTAGAGCTGGATGCCAGGCCGACCGCATCACCGATTTCCCGCACGGAAGGAGGGTATCCTTTTTCACGGACTTCCTTGACGATAAACTCTAATATGGCTTGTTGACGTTTGGATAGAGGTTCCATCAAACCAAAGCCCCACCTTTCTCTCTCTTAATTTAAGACCACGTGTTCGACCTCATTATACCATAATCACGTGTTTCAAACATCCGTTCGAAGAAGGAATAGAACCACATTTTAATTTTCAATGAACGTCGAACGTCCTAAGCCCAACCGCCCATAGTCCCTCCGATAGTCCTCTGAGCTTTCGCTTTTAACGTCCGATAATGTATATTATGTTAACTAATAGCTTGCTGAACTGTATCTCCATATAACCGCCATTACCATCGCTTGTATTTTTTCATAAACGAACGATCGATGGCATGTTTCAGCCGCCAGCACCAGCTGCCGTGAAACGACAGGCCCCGGTAGAGCAAAAACGCCTCACCATCACCGGTAGACAAGATGGACAAATAATGGGATTGCGGCGTATACGGTTTTAACGATGCTCCCGATAAATACCGTCCCAAGTTGGCCCAAAGCACGGGCGCTTCCCGTACGGCATAAACACCAGCTTTGTGCAGTGAAGGATACGGTTGTATGGAAATGCAATCGCCCGCCCCGAACACATTCTCATGGGTCACAGACTGGAGGTGGTGGTTTACCAACAGATAGCCTTGGTGATCCGTTTTGAAGCCGCTTGCCCGGAATAATGGCGGTGCCGCCGGCCCAGCCAACCATATGAGTTGATCGTATGCCACCGTTTTACCCGACTGAAGTTCCAGATGATCTTTGTAAACAGAGATGACGCGATCCTGTTGAATCAGGTGAATTCCTTTCTTTTGCACAATCTCCGTTATTATGTGCCGGGTTACCTGGCTGCTTGCATTTTCCAATAGTGGGCCTTTGCTGATCAATGTCACAGGTTGATTGAAGCCCAGCCTTTTTCGATGCGCCTGAAGACTGAAACTGATTTCAACGCCTGAAGATCCTCCGCCAGTGACGACGAGACGTTCCTTGGACTTAGAAAGGAAGTCTTCCTTTAGTTTTGCGATCAGATAGTTGGGCTTGATGAAAGTGGCATGTTCCTGTACACCTGGGACGTCAGTGTTGGCTATTTTCGAGCCGATATCAAAGGAAATCACGTCGTAATGCATTCGTTCGCCCATTGACGTGACGAGCTTTTGTTCTCCGGGATCCACTCTGACAACTGAAGCTTCCACAAAGCGGATGTTCGCTGCAGCGCATAAACGGGCTAAATCGATCCGGATGTCATCTATGTTGTATCGCCCTTCCACGTAACCCGAAAACATGCCTGAATAATACTGATAACGGTCCGGCGAGATGAATGCAATCTGTGTATTCGCCCATTTGTTCTTCCGCAGTTGTTTAAGAATATAAACATGTGCGTGACCGCCGCCAACAAGAACTACTTTTCTCATTCCAGCACCTCATCGCGGAACCATCATATCATCCGTCATGTCTTATCATTTACGACTCTATTTTAGCGTAAAAAAAGACATTTTCAAATAAGTTTACATAAGATTTATTATGTTACATTAAGAATTGGCATATTTATACGAAATCATCTTAATGAAAAATAAATTTAAATTTAAAAATTAATTATCACTAAAAAAACAGGGGCCCTGGATGTTCGGCTCCCCTTCTTTAAGAACGGCCTCTGTGTACGTCACTTATCCATGCCCATAACCGTAACCCGGGTGTGTGCGGATCCACTCGCGCAATTCTGCGAGTGCTTCCTGATACGGCGTGACGGCGTAGGTGAAATCGGAGCGGGTGTTGACCAAGCTCTTGTCGGCGGTGATCCTGTCGCAGGGGCGTATCGTGATGTCTTCACGGCCAAACGCCTCCTTGAGCCAAAGCAGCAGCTGATACTTGGATATTTTCCCAGGCGTGGCCAGATGCACCAATCCGGCAATCACCGGTTTTCGCAGCACCCAGTCGATCGCCTTGGCTAATTCCAGCGTGGTCACGCCGTTCCAGAATGCCCTGCGGTAGCCCTGCACTACCCCTTTCTGATTCATGAACCAGTGGAACAAGCCGATGCCGTCCTTGAGTTCAGGACCGATGATTGAGGTGCGTATGGTGAGGTGGCCGCCATACGTCACCTCTCCCAAGCTTTTGGTCTTCGCGTAAGCGGTCATGCCGTCGGTGACATCTTCTTCCGTGTATTCTCCCCGCTTGCCGGAAAAGACGCAGTCCGTGCTGATGTGGATCAGCCGAAAACCCATTTTTTCGCCAAGACGGGCCACCTGGTGGGGAAACAAGCTGTTGACGCAAATTGCGTCGAAGAGACGGCGGGAAGCCTCTTCGTTGAGAAGGCCTGTCGCATTGATCACGACATCGGGACGGACGAGGCGGATCGCCTGGGCCACTGCCGCTTGATCGGTGACGTCCAAACTGATTGCATGAGGATCATCTGATTTTTCCCGCACGGTATGCCACACGTCATGCCGGCCGCATTCCGACAGGTGCGCCCGAATGACGTGCCCGGCCATGCCGTTGCCGCCAAACACCAGGACCCTCAATCGAGAAATCCCCCTCTCTTCAGCATGTGTGCGATTTGCTCGTGTGTCATCAAAGATGACTGGGAGGTATACTCGCGAAATGGCACAGGCTGTAGGGACCCGTATTGCCGGACAAGCGCCGGAGACGGATGTTCGGGCAGGACGATAAAGTACTGCTCCCCATAGCAATACGTGCGCGTCGTTTCGTAGCGGGAAACGAGCACCTCGTGCAGCTTCTCACCGGGACGGATGCCAATTACCTGGATGGGCACCGGTGCGATGGCCAGGTGTTCCCGCATGACGATGGCCAGATCATGGATGTTGCATGCGTTCATTTTCATCACAAACGTCTCTCCCCCGATCGACACTTCGGCGGCCTTCAGCAGCAGTTCGATCGCTTCGGGCAGGGTGAGGAAAAAACGGGTCATGTCTTTGGAGGTGAGCGGAATCGGATTGCCTGCCAGGATCTGTTCGCGAAAAAGCGGGACGACACTGCCGTTGGTGCCCAGCACGTTTCCTCCCCGGACGCAGACGAAACGTGTCTTTTCACTAAGATTGTTGGCGCGGATCACCAGCCGTTCGCCCAGCCCCTTGGTCATGCCGTAAACGTTGACCGGTTCGACCGCTTTGTCGGTGGATACGTCGATCACCTTGTGAACCCCTTGGGCGATGCTGGCCCGGATGACGTTTTCGGTTCCCATGACGTTGGTCTTGAGCGCCTCTGCCGGCTGATTCTCGCAGATCGGAACATGTTTCAACGCGGCCAAGTGAAAGACGTAATCCACGCCCGCGCACGCATCCCAAACGGCCTGGCAATCCCGTACATCCCCGATACGGAACTTGAGCGAGGGATGGTTGTCAAAAACCCGCTGCATCTGGACCTGGGCGTATTCGTTGCGGGAAAAGATGCGGATTTCTTTCGGGCGTTTCGCCAAAAGCCTGCGGGTCAGTTCCCGTCCCCATGAGCCGGTCCCGCCGGTTACCAGAATGGTTCGTCCTTCAAACATGGCGGAGCCCCCCCCCAATATGAAACGGACCACTTTCATCGATACGTTGGGGTCCTTGTACCCTTCGGGGCACTCCCAAGAACGGGAGGTGCCGATCATCAGGCGAACACAGGCGGCGATTCGTTCCGGTTCCAGACCGGATACCGTATTGCTGCCGCATAATACCGTTTCGGGCCGCTCCGTCGATTGCCGGATGGTGACCGCCGGGACGCCAAGGAGACAGCTCTCCTCTTGCACGGTGCCGCTGTCCGTCACGACGCAGCGGGCCTTTTTTTGCAGTTGGACAAAATCAAAAAATCCGAACGGCTCACACCACTTGATCAGCGGATGGGACGGATCGAGGGAGAACTGTCGGAAACGGGAACGGGTGCGCGGATGGACACTGCAGACAATCGGCAGCCCCGTCTGTTCAGCGACCAGCTTCAGGCCAGTGAGGATGTTGCGCAGCCTCCGTTCATTGTCGACGTTTTCGGCGCGGTGTGCCGTCACCAGGATGTACTGGTTTGCGGCGAGACCGAGTCGCTCCACGATGTCGCTTCGCTCGATCCGTCCCCGATAGTGCTCCAGAACTTCATAGATGGGGTTGCCGCACACCCAGACGCGCTGCGGATCGATCCCTTCCCGCAGGAGATTTTCCCGCGCGACGGGTGTATACGGCAGGTTGTAGGAGGAGATGGCATCGATGATCTTGCGGTTGATTTCCTCCGGCACGGTCATATCGTAGCAGCGGTTTCCCGCTTCCATATGGTACACCGGCATTCCCAAACGCTCGGCCAGCACGGCGCAAAGCGCGCTGTTGGTGTCGCCGAGCACCAGGATGCGGTCGGGGCGTTCTGCGAGCATCAGCTGTTCCACTTGAGCGAATATCGTACCAACCTGTCTTCCAAATGAATGGGCATTTATTTGCAGTTTGTGGTCGGGTTGGCGAATGCCCAATTCCTCAAAAAAGATTTCGTTCAACAAGCGTTCGTAATTTTGTCCTGTATGAACCAACACGTGGCGTGAGGCGAGGAGGTCAAGACGGGGTATGATCCGGCTCAGGCGGATCAATTCGGGACGTGTTCCGAGGATTGTCATCACTTTCACATCCAATGAGCCTCCTTTCCTCACTTTCCTTCCTCCAAAGTTCAAGACTGAGCTCATTCCGCTTCTTTCGGGAGCAAGAGGTGTTTCCACTTGGGAAATTCCTCATTGGCCCTCGTGAAATCCGCCGGCTGGCCGATGTCCATCCAGAACGCATCATTTTCATAATGCCGAACCGTCTCTCCTTTTTCCAAAAGCGCTTGGATCAGATCTGGGATGTCGAAAAACTGCCGTTCCGGGATGTACTCAAGAATGAGTGGATCCATCATGTAGATCCCCATACTGACATGGGCATTGCGCAGCGGTTTCTCGATGAATCGGATGACACGTTCTCCCTCCGTCTCCAGCACACCAAGGTTGATGGGCACGTGTTTTTGTTGCGATGCGACGGTCATGATGCTGCGTCCGGACGTGTGAAACTCCCAGAACGCACGAAACGACAATGTGGTCAGTATATCGCAGTTGATGAGCAAAAACGGCTCGGACAAGTGGGTGAGCGTCTTAAGCGGTCCTGCCGTCCCGCGGGGTTCCGTTTCCACCTGATAGGCAATCGAGACGCTCCACGCACTCCCGTCGCCAAAATAGCTCTGGATCAAGGAAGCCCGATAACCGCATGCCATTGTGATGTTGGTGAAACCGTGGTATTGGAGCTGTTTCACGATGATTTCCAGAATCGGCTGATCTCCTACCGGCAAAAGTCCTTTGGGCAGCACCTTGGTGTACGGCATCATGCGTACGCCTCTGCCCCCGGTCATGATGACAGCATCCACGGTTGATTCCCCCTCTCACACGATGTACTCGGTCGGACGCTGATATAAGTGCTTGTGGCGCATCATCCAGTCAATCGTCCGCTGCAGGCCTTCTTCCAGAGTCACAGATGGCTTCCATCCCAAGACGACTGCTGCCTTGCTGCTGTCAGAAAACAGCCGATCCACTTCGCTTTTTTTCGGCCGTAGCCGGTTTTGATCCACCCGCACCGGCAAATCCCGGCCCATTCGCTCGAGAATCATGCGGGCCAAATCCCGCACCGAGATTTCAAACCCGGAACCGACGTTGAACAAATCGCCGACCGCTTTGTCCTCTTCGGCCGCGTATAGAAACGCCCGCACGGTATCTTCCACAAAAGTGTAATCTCGTGTTGGCGACAAGTTTCCCAATACTATTTCCGAGCGGTGAAGGGCCTGGTTGATAATCGTCGGAATGACCGCCCGCATGGACTGATGCGGACCGTAAACGTTGAACGGGCGAATGGTTACCACTGGCGTGTTGTACGAACAGTGGAAGCTCTCTACAAGCTTGTCGGCCGCTATTTTGCTTGCCGAATACGGAGACTGTCCCTGAAGCGGATGGGTTTCGTCCATTGGCACGTAACGTGCAGTGCCGTACACCTCGCTCGTCGACGTGTGTACCATGCGGGGAATGCCCAGATCCCGGACCGCCTGGAGCACGTGCAAGGTGCCGAGCACATTGGTCTCGACGACTTCTGTGGGGTTACGGTAAGAATACGGGATGGCGATCAGCGCGCCAAGGTGAAACACCGCATCGACACCCTTCACAGCCTGATAAACCGCTTGAGGGTCCCGCAAATCTCCCTTGACAACCTCAATTTCCTTGAGTTGATCGGCCGGCAGATGCTCGAGAAACCCGAGCGTATTGAGCGAATGGTAGCGCACAAACGCGCGGACGGTCGCGCCAGACATGACGAGCAGCTGAGTCAGGTGGCTGCCGATAAAACCAGATGACCCCGTCACCAGCACTGTTTTTCTTCTGATGTCCATCTTCTTTCCCAACCCTTCTGATGCAGTTGTTCTTGATGCCTGTGTATCACACCGCCTGTTTTTTGACCCGTTGCAAGTCTGCCTCAACCATCATGTGAATCAGTTCTTCCAGTCCGATTTTTGGGCTCCATCCCAGTTTCTCCTTGGCTTTGGCCGGATTGCCCAAAAGCTCGTCCACTTCTGCAGGGCGGAAGAGTCGCGGATCGACGAGCACATAATCCTGATAATTTAAACCGACACAGTCGAAAGCAATTTTGCACATCTCCTCAACCGTCCTGCTTCTCCCTGTCGCGATCACGTAATCATCCGGATCGGGCTGCTGAAGCATCAGCCACATTGCTTCCACATAATCTCCCGCAAAGCCCCAGTCCCGCTTCGCCTGCAGATTGCCCAGGCGAAGCTCCTTTTGCAGACCGGAGGCGATCCGGGCTACCGCATAGGTGACCTTCCGTGTGACAAACTCCAAGCCCCTCAATGGCGATTCGTGATTGAACAGAATGCCGTTGCAGGTAAACATCTGGAAACTTTCCCGGTAGTTTTTTGTCATCCAGTAACCGAAGAGCTTGGACACGGCATACGGGCTTCGTGGATAAAACGGCGTGGTTTCCGATTGCTGCGGTTCCTGGATCATGCCGAACATTTCGCTTGAGGAAGCCTGATACATCTTGATCCCGGGATCCACCTCGCGAATCGCTTCCAGCATGTGTAGAACCCCCATGCTGTTCACCTGCGCGGTCAAAATCGGCTGTTCCCAGGAAGAGCCGACAAAACTTTGCGCCGCCAAATGGTACACTTCACCCGGCTTGATCCGTTTGATCGCCCTGATGAGCGAAGAGAGATCCAGGACATCTCCATCCTGGTATTCCACCTCATCGGCAATGTTCAGGTATTCCAGCCTCCACAACGCATGGCTGCTGCGGCGCGGAAGCAATCCCGCCACATGATACCCTTTGTCCAAGAGAAATTTGGCCAGATACGCGCCGTCTTGACCGGTGATCCCCGTAATCAGCGCTTTTTTCATCTCGCCATCCCCCAATCGTCCATGGACGTCTCCTTTCAATCTGCGACATTGGCTTGGTGTCTGCTGGCTTCATACCATTCGATCGTTCTTCTCAATCCCTCGCGCAAACACACCTTGGCTTCAAATCCGAAATATTCTTTTGCTTTTCGCACGTCGAGACACCGCCGCGGCTGTCCGTCCGGTTTTGTATGATCAAACCGGATCGCCCCGGTAAATCCCGTTTCTTGGGCAATGAGCATCGCCAACTCCCGGATGGAAATCTCTTGACCTGTGCCAATATTCACAGGCTGGGGCCCATCATAGTGCTCTGCTGCCAACACAATCGCCCGGGCGGCATCTTCTACATACAAAAATTCCCTTGTGGCCTGCCCGGTGCCCCACACCGTGATGGCATCGCGTCGTTGTTGTTTTGCATCCAGGCATTTGCGAATGAGTGCCGCGATGACATGGGAGGTATTCAAGTCAAAATTGTCACGGGGGCCGTATAGATTGACAGGGAGAAGAAAGATCGCGTTAAACCCGTATTGCTTTCTGTAGGCCTGAGCCTGAACGAGCAGCATTTTTTTGGCCAGGCCGTACGGCGCGCTGGTTTCTTCTGGATACCCGTTCCACAAGTCCTCCTCCCGAAACGGGACAGGCGCGAATTTGGGATAGGAACAAATCGTCCCGCACGCGACAAACTTTTCTACTCCTCCCTGTCTGGCCGCTTCCATCAAGTGAATGCCCATGCACAAATTGTCATAGAAGTACTCTCCGGGGTTCTGTTGGTTTGCGCCGATTCCCCCTACTGAAGCCGCCAAATGGATAATCAGGTCTGGCTTTGCATCCTGGATGAGCCTGACGGCGGTCTTTTGATCCCGCAGATCATATTGTCGGCTTCTCGGAACGACGATGTTTTTGCAACCTGCCTTTTCGAGTTGCTCCACCACGTGAGATCCGAGAAAACCTGCCCCTCCGGTTACCAAGATGTTTTTGTTCCGCCACCGCTTCATGATCTCCCTCCTGATTTACCCTTTTTGTATTCCATTCCGGATCTCTTCCCAGGACAAAGCGAGATGAACCGTATCTTCTTCCGACTGGTTTCCGAATTGCACTTCGATGATGTCCAGATCTTTGGAAGCTATGACGGCGTGCCTGGCTCCGGCCGGAAGTTCCCATACAGCGCCCGGACAAATGGAGAAAATCCGTCCGTTCAAGACCAATTCCCCCTCTCCGGCCGCCACGATCCACACCTTGCGGCAATGCGTGTGATACCGATAGCTGAGATGCTTACCCGCGCGGAGATGGATTTTCCGGGTCAATGCTTCATGATTCTGATCATCCAATACGCGAGACCAGCCCCAGCCCCGTTCCTCATACTTCACGCGTTTGGCAATCGCTGGTGCGGCATTTTTCACGAGGTTGCTCTTGGCTTTGTCCGCGACCAGGATTCCGTCCGGGCTCGCAGCAACCACCACATCCGAAACGCCAATCGTGACCACAGGAATTTCCAATTCGTTCAGAATGTGCACATTCTTGCAGTCCACGCATTTTGCAAACGCTTCGTCTGTTCCGTCCATCTCCTGCGTGATTTCATTCCAGGTGCCCAAATCTTTCCAAAAACCAGAATAAGGAATCACCACCGCCTGACTGGCGTTTTCAACAATTTCATAATCAAAACTGATTTTTGGCAAATTCCCATATTCCTGCAGCATTTTTTCATAGTCCGTGGGCCACCCTCTTTTGGCCAATTCTTGGATCACATCACCCAACCGGAAGGCAAAAATGCCGCTGTTCCACAAGGCACATTGCGTGAAAAGCTGGTGCATCTCCCGCTCCTGCGGTTTTTCCTTAAAATACTGCACTTTTTGGTAGGCGATTTCAGAAGCCAGGTCCGTCTGTTCCCCGGAGGGAACAATGTAGCCGTATTGGGATGACGGGTAGGACGGCGCTATGCCAATCAGGGCAAGTGCCGCGCCCGAGTGATGAATCACTTCCTCCAATTGTTTCATCTTCACAAAAAACGCATCGTCCGCATGAAAATCGACAGGCATCACTGTGATTACATCCGAACAATCGACACGCTGTTTTGAATAAAAATACGTTGCCGCCAATGCGATTGCCGGGAATGTATCCCGTGGTTCAGGCTCAATGATCAGTGGCACTTCAGTTCCCAACTGATCGTGCACGAGATCGACATGCGTTTGCGACGTTGCAATGTACGCATCACTGGACGGCAGATGTTCCTCCAGTTTTCTCCAGGTCCGTTGAACCATGGACTCTTTTTCGCCTTTTGGATGATGGAATATTTTTAAAAACGGTTTGGAACGCAGATGATGGGAGAATGGCCACAACCTTTTTCCTGATCCCCCCGCAAGGAGCACCAATTTCATTGTCCGCACCTCTATCCCCTTCGCTTTTACGACCATCATATGTACAGGTGTGAAAAGGTGATCTATCCCACCCCGCAAAAATGGTCGTCTTTCCCGAGATCTCGTGCGGCATGTGCAACCGTCCAATCCAAACAAGCGGCAGGATCATATGGTAAAAGTGTTCACGCGCCAAGTTGATATGGCAAGAACGTCAAAAAACCTGGGAAGGGGATGAACATGGGCGGTTTATGGACAGACGAGGAGATCCTTGAAGCCATCCATCAGCGCAGATGGTATCACAAAATACCCATTCGTCCCGGCATCACAACCCCCGGCAATGATTACGACAGATTGTGGGACATTATCCGTGCCGCCAGGAAACATATTGACTACACAGGAAAAAGAGTGCTCGACATCGCCAGTTTTGATGGCTTGTGGGCGTTTGAAGCCGAGCGGCTGGGGGCGAGCTTTGTCGTTGCCACGGATTGCTATCAGCCGGCTTTTGCGAATTTCGCGTTATGCAAGGAGATCCTAAAAAGCAATGTCGTTCCACTATACAACGTCTCCCCGTATTCCTTGTGGGACGGACTGAAAGTGATTCTGATGGATGACGAATCGACACCGCTTCCTTATCCGCAGCAAGTTCGCCACAACTTGTTCGATATTGTTCAGCACCTCGGCCTGTTATATCACGTGCGGGATCCTCTGATGACTTTGTCTCAATCACGGAGCGTCATCAAGACAGGAGGGTTCTTGCTTCTGGAAACAGCGGCCATTTTGAACCCTGGAGAATCATTGATGGTGTACAACGGTCCGCCGGAGAACAAAAAACGCATTTACCTGGATGTGACCACGTGGTGGATCCCGACCATCCAGTGTGTGATGGAAATGCTGAAAACCACACTGTTTGAGCCAATGCCGGAAACCATTCACATTCTTGAAGATCAGCCAATCAGCGGGTATCCGCTCGGACGTATGGCCGTCGTTGCAAAAGCCGTTCCCGGGCATGCGATTGCCCAAGATACCTACAAAGAGCTGTTGCGCACCTTCCGCAATCCCGGCCTGGTCCCGGAATACCTGTAACGACCAACCATCATGCGGCAAACGCCGGGCGGGAATGAAGCGACCGCACTGATTTTTGGCAAGCGAGGTGTGGCCTTTGTCTGCTCCTTTGGTTAGCGTCATTACCACATCGTATCACCGCGCCCGGTTTATCCGGGAGACGATCGAAAGCGTTTTGCAGCAGGATTATCCTTTCATTGAACACATCGTGGTGGACGGAGGATCGACGGACGGCACGGTGGAGATCCTGCAACAATACAGCCAACGCGGCGACCGTTTTCGTTTCGTCTCCGAACCGGACCGTGGGCAGTCGCACGCGGTGAACAAGGGACTGGCCATGGCGCGGGGCGAGATCATCGGGTGGCTGAATTCGGACGACACTTATGTGCCGGGAGCCGTAAAAAAAGCGGTGCAGGCGTTTCAGCGCCATCCGGACTGGGCGATGATCCACGGCAGGGCATTTTTCATCGATGAGAACGGTCATGGACAAGGGCCAGTCGGTTATACCGCCCCCATCGACTTCGACAAATTGTTCCACGGATGTTTTGTCTCCCATCCGACAGTTTTTATCAGGAAAAGCGTGTTCCAACAAATCGGGGGAGCGGATGAAACCCTCAAATTTTGCTTGGATTACGATGTGTGGATTCGGATCGCCAGGAACCACGTCATCGGGTTTATCGACGATTTTCTCGCCAATTACAGAGTTCATCGCGGCTCACAGACAAACCGCGAATGGAAAACAGTCGGCATTCCCGAGATCTTGAAAATCATCGCAAGGCATTACGGCACGGTTTCAAAAACCTGGATGTCGATCTATTTAAGTGAAATGGAGGATAGAAACGTTTTTCAGATTTTGCGTCGCTTTCAAGCTGCCTCGTTGTTCGGCAATCCGCCGAAAATCACAAGGATGAACAGGCACGAAGATTTCAGTGTTCCTCCCTTGTTCCGGATCACATTGGCATCGGATCCTGGATTCCCGATGAAAATGCTGCTTGTCAAAGGCAGGATGCTGGCTTCACGAATGTATGATGCGCACAAGTTCACGTGCACCGTACTGGTAAATGGACAAACGGTCAGGAATTACGACATCACAACATCCCCGTTCGTTTTTGAAATCCCGCTTCCCCCGGATCGCGCGGTCAATCAAGTGGACATTCTTTCCTCAAAGTTCTCCATGGCGGACCACTCCGACGCGAGAAAGCGGAGCTTTGTTGCGGAGGAGGTGATCCCCCTCTCCCGCACCGAAGCCGAGATTTATCGCACGCATCTTAAACCTCTCCTGGTTTAATGCGGTGAACACGCGTTTTTCGGGAAGCGACGAATGGGAACGCGCGCGCCAGCCGGCGCCATTGGAGGTGCCCGCTTAACCCACTAAACTGAAAGCGATGGAGTGATCGAGATGGCCCATCTTCCGCTGGTGAGCATCATCACGCCCAGCTACAACCGAAGCCGTTTTATCCGGGAGACGGTCGTGAGCGTTTTGCAGCAGGATTATCCTTTTATTGAACACATCGTGGTCGACGGAGGATCGACGGACGGCACGGTGGAAATTCTGCAACAATACAGCCAACACGGCGACAGGTTTCGCTATGTCTCGGAACCGGACCGCGGCCAGTCGCACGCGATCAACAAGGGGCTGGCCATGTCTCGGGGCGAGATCATCGGGTGGCTGAATTCGGACGATACGTATCTGCCAGGCGCCATCCGCAAGGCCGTGCGCGCGCTGCTGCAGCATCCCCACTGGGCGATGGTGCATGGCTTGGCTTACGTGACGGACGAGCGGAGCCAGCGGCGGTCCGCTTATTCGGTGGAACCGGTGGATTACCAGAAATTGTTTCATGGTTGCCGCATCTGCCAGCCCACCGCCTTTATTCGCAAGGATGTCTTTCAACAGCTGGGGGGAGTGGATGAGTCACTGCACTTTTGCATGGATTATGATCTCTGGATCCGGATCGCCAAACGGCACACCATCGGGTTTCTCGATGAATATTTGGCCACTGCCAGAGTCCACCCGTCAGCCAAAAGCGTGACGCATTGGAAATCCATCGGCCTTCCCGAGATCCTGCAGACCATTTCCAAGCATTACGGAACCGTCTCCAATGATTGGCTGCAATTGTTCCTGTCGCAACACGCGGATAAAGACATTTTCTGGTTGTTAAACCGCTTCAAGGATTATTCAGTTTTTGGAATTCCGCCAAAAATCAGCAACATAAACCGATATGCCGATTTCTGGGTTCCCGCCCGATTGGTCATGACCGTGGAGGCGGATCCGGGGTTTCCCTTGCACGCCTTGCTGCTCAAGGGGAGGGTTCCCCTGTCCGCCTTCCCGTCCGCCCACAGGAACAAATATCGGCTCACTGTTCTTTTAAACCGTAAAATCACCGGCACCTTTTTCATTGACCAGGAATCCTTCACTCTGGAAGTCCCTCTTCATACTTCCCAGTCATCCAACCACATTGAAATGATGTCATCCCACTTCATCCCTTCCGGGCATCCCCTGAACCCTCATCAGACGCCGCTCAGCTTTCTCGCCGACGACGTCATTCCTCTTTCCCGCAAGGAAGCGGAATTTTACCGCGTCTATCAGCGCTCTCCATACCTGGCTGCAGCTTGGATCTGGCAAAACAGGCAGCCTGTTCCTTGCCCGCCATCGCTTCAAGAAAATCCCTTTCGGAGCGGAACTGGAAGCACCCACGACGGGGAGGACACTGGATGAAAATTGTCATTCCAATGGGCTACCTGCACCTGGGCGGCGGGTGCAAAGTGCTGGTTGAGACCGCAAATGCGCTGGCCGCGCGCGGGCACGAGGTGGAACTGTGCCCGTTGCGGGTGCTGACGCAGATGTACCCTGTTCGCTGCAAACTGACCCCCATTCCCGTGCTGTCGAGGGAGTACATCCCTTACGGGGACATTGTTTTGCCCAACTTTTACACCACGTTTCGCCCCGCTTATTCCGCCTGGCCCGCCCAGACCGTGCGGCTCAGTCTGGGGTTTGAACCGTACTGGGTGCCCGACCCGAAGGAGGCGCTGTGGACGTACCGGCAAGGCGTGCCGATCCTCTCCATCTCCCGCTGGCTGGATGAGCAGATCCGCAAGCATGCGGGGCAACGCAGCACAGTGGTCAATCCGGGTGTCGATCTGACCGTATTCCACCCCGGTCCGAAATTGAAGACGTTCCGAACAGATAAACCAAAAGTCATCATGTACATCGCCCGCGATCCCGGCGCGGGGTATCAATTGAAAGGGTTTCACGATTTCGTCGCCAGTCTGCAAATATTGAAAAACTGGTACCCTGATTCCTTTGTCGTGAACCTCGTGTGCCCCGAAAAGAAACTCGGCGTGCCGGGCATTCCGCATCAGGTTTATTCGCCGGCAAGCGACGCGGAAATGGCGCAACTGTATCGGGAGGCCGATATGTTTGTCTCGTCGTCCTGGTTTGAAGGGTACTCCCTTCCCCCGCTGGAAGCAATGGCCTGCGGAACACCGGTGGCGACCACCAATTCCGGCGGCGTGCTGGACTACTGCACCCATCTGCAAAACGGCTACATCGTGCCGCCGCGCAACCCGGTATTGCTCGCCGAGGGGATGCACGCCGTGCTCACCAATGGTACCCTGTACAACAAGCTGGTGATCGGGGGGCTGCAGACAGCGAAGCGGTTTTCCAAAGACCGTTTTGAACGAGAAATTGTCACTGCCCTGGAAGCCATTTTTGAGGCGCGAATGCGCTGATTCCACAGGATCGGGAAATCCTTGAGAACTGCGCTCATGGGAGGGAGGGATTTTTCTGTGCGCATTGCACCGAAGGTTTCGGTGGTCATCCCGTTTTACAACTGCGCGTACGTGAATCAAGCCATTGAAAGCGCCCTGAACCAGAGTTACCCCCACATTGAGGTGATTGTCGTCAACGACGGTTCGACTCGGCACGTCGAGAAAATTACGCCGTACGTTCACCGGATAAGGTACATCGAAAAGGCCAACGGAGGCACGGCCAGCGCCCTGAACGCAGGAATCCGCAACGCTTCCGGAACGTATTTCGCCTGGCTGAGTTCGGACGATTTTTACGACAGGCACAAAATTGCCAGCCAGATAGCGTTCATGCAATCCGCCAGTGCCTTCGCCAGCCACACCGCTTTCTACTTCATAGACGCACACAATCGTATACGCCGCCCCACTCCCTACACCGTTTTTGGAAACCGGATCGATTTTTTTGAACAAATGAAACATGGTTGCCTGATCAACGGTTCCACCGTCATGCTCAGCATGGACGTGTTCGACCACGCAGGACTGTTCGACGAATCGCTCCGCTATGCGCATGATTACGAATTCTGGCTGCGCGTTCTGATGAGATACGACTTCCTTTACATGCCGCAACCTCTACTCTACTACCGCGTCCACAGTGAGATGGGATCAGGCAAATTCGCGCCGCAGCTGGCTAGAGAAACGCTGCTCGTCCGGCAAAAATACCAAAACATGGTTATTCATCCGTAAGGCGCCTACAGGCGTCACTATCATTACTCCAAGTATAGCTTTGTCTCCACGACGGCCGCCGCGCCGGCCGCGGCCAGCACGACCAGGATGGGAAAAGCGGCCGGCACCAAGAAGTACAAGGCAACGATCGCTGTGGAAGACCAGATGCCGACACACCAGTGACAGCTGAGGAGTATCCCTAGCCAGCGGCGAAAGCCTGAACCCTTCAGGTGGATGTGCCGTACCACCTGGCCGGAAGGGTCGGCTTCATAGGAAACGCTGAAAAACGGTTCACGCAAAAACGACATGATGTCGTCATAAACAATCAAATGTGTCAAACGAAAGCTGGCCAATACGATAATCACGAGATGGAGCCACGTCATCTCAAACATCAGTTCCACTTCCTCGTTAAGATTTGTTCCTGATTCACGCGCGATGCAAAAGCCGGACATGCCTGAAAAATTCACAGGCCTGTGCGCGCCGTTTTTTGTTTCGTCAGCACGACACCGCGATCCGATTGTTGGAGGAAAATTGCACCTGCTGTTCGCGGAAAAAGATGAATCCTTCGATCGTCACGCTGTTGCCGGATTCCGGTGTCATCACGGTCATCTGGAAGTTTTGGAAAGGATGGACTTCCTTTGGCGCGATACGCACCGGCTGAACCGGAGCGATCCAGTACTCCCCCCGCTCCTTTGCCTTCTCAAACCAGTCTTCCTCCAGAAATCTCCAGCCCCTTACACCCATAGGACTTTGCACGCCGAGCGTCTCCACCATGTTGGCCGGCAAAATCTGCCCGCCCAGTTTGACGCTGCCAGGGGGATCGGCGCGCAAGCAAACGACCGGGTTGATCAATGCTTCCGTTCCTGTATTTTTGACATATAGGTTTCCGAAGATCAAAAACGGCTTACCCTCGATGTCGGAGCGGAGCACGGTGTAATCAAAAAACACCTCGGCAGCCAACTCTCCCTGTTCCGGCAGCCGGCTTGCTGCTTCGTCGATCGGCTCGCCGACCGGCTTCTCCCAGGCACTGGGCAACCTCCGTGTTTCCCTCTCCCCCTTCTCGAGCATCGGGGGTGTTGCCGCCAACATCCGCAAAACAGCGGGAGTCAGACAGGAGAGTGGCGAGATTTGCTGTTCTGTCAGCAAGTAGCGAAGGATGCCGGACGCGAAAAAGAAGGCTATCCGCTCTGCCCACTCCTTCCAGGCCGTTTGCGCCATGCTGGTCGGAAGCTGGCAGCAAACCTCGACAAATGCGTGGAACGGCTGGCACCCGCGCCGCCATTCGGTTGCGCACGGTATCCCCGCGCTCTTCCATTCTGTCTCCAGACAGTGCACCAATGCTTGGTTGCACCGGCTTTCATGCTGAATGATAGTCATTCGGGGCGGAAGCCCGATGTCTGCCTTTTCGATGGTAAATTGTACGCATACATCCTTCTGTTCCGGCCAGTCCAACCGGTTCGGCGACAGAGCGACGCTCACCCCAGCGGCGGTGAGAAATCGTTCCGTCAGTGCCAAAATGTCCCGTTCATGTGGATGGAAATCGGTTGCGGCGGGAACCTGTCGGTGCCTATCCTCCAGCACACACATTTTCCCTTTGAGCCCCGGCGCGAGAACAATCCTGTTTTCTTTTGGCTCCCACTGAAAGTGAAACCCGCTTTCTTGACAAAACAGACGAAAGGCAGGCAGTGATGTGAAAGGGATCGTCCCACACGTTTGACCAGCGTAAAAAACCGCAACATCATCCATCCCAAATCCCCCTTCTTTATCGGTCATTCCGCATCCCCTCCCTCTTCCCCTCTTGCTTCATAGGCTGCTACGTGTTCATTGTATGTACGCCCATCAGAAAGAGTGCCGGTCGGTGCGAATGCCCGCGGCAAACGGGTACCTGCGCTCGGTTTTGGCATAGGATGTCAGGAAGGAAGGAGTGAGCCAATGTCTGACGGACACATGCCTTTTGTTTCCTTAATCATTCCGGCCAAAAACGAAGGGAATAACGTGCGTGCGACCGTTGAATCGGCATTACGCGTAAAAACCCACCACCCTTTTGAGATCATCATCGTGGATGATGGTTCTACAGACGGATGCTGCGCGTTTTTGGCATCCGGAGAAAACGAACAGATCAAATTAATCACGACTCAGGGAATTGGGGCTGCCCCTGCCAGAAACCTGGGTGCTGAGCATTCACTGGGAGAATACCTCATCTTTTGCGACGCCCACTTGTTCTTCCAGGACTATTGGATGGATCAGTTGCTGGGACTGATCCGGACGGGACAAGCGAACGCCGTGTCCCCCGGCATCGCTTCGACAAACCGGCCGAATCTCGTCGGGTACGGCCAGACACTGAACCGCATGTTGGGCGTACAGTGGAACCGGCAAATATCCGTTCCCGCACCTACGGCGATTCTGCCGGGCGGATGTTTGGCCATGACGAGAGACGTCTTCTTCGATGTGGGCGGATTTGATCGGGGATTTCAGGTTTGGGGGTTTGAAGATGTGGAGATCTCGCTCAAGCTGTGGCTATTTGGCTACCAGTGCTACGTGCAGCCGGCAGTCAAGGTGTTCCATCTGTTTCGCGAATCTCACCCGTACCGCGTGACATTCGACCACGTATACTACAACATGCTTCGGATGGCCTACAGCCATTTTAACGAATCTCGGATCGCCTCTTGCCGCAGCTTGATTCACCACGCAGATCCAGCCCGGATCGAGGAAGCTGTATTGGCTGGTGGCGTGCTGGAACAGCGGAAACGCTACTTCGCGCGCCGGAAGTACGACGACGAATGGTTCATGCGCCGGTTCGGAATCCCGTTCTGAGAACACTGCGGATGGGAAAATATACCTGGAATATTCACCTAAAAAATAGGCGTTTGTTTACAAGCAAAATGCCCTCCTCAACATAGTATGTATTGCGTAAAACACCACCTAGGAAAGGGAGGGTTCATAATTGGTAAGGCAAATCAGACCCATCAAGGGTTTTCAAGTTCCGACGCCGACGCCGACCGCACCCGCGCCGATTCCGAACAATCTGCAAGAAGAATGCATCCGCGTTCAAAAGGTGTACGACTGGGTCGTGACCGCGAACCGGGATCAAAACAAAGTTCAAATTCCTAGCGACTGTCTGGCTCTTGTCAACGAAGCCATCCAGGCCGGGCAAAATATCACTGTTCAATGTGTGGAGCCGGTCATCCCTTCACCATTCCCGATCATTCCGAAACCGCAGCCGACGCAGGGACTCGACTTCTCCTGCCGGATCATCAGCATTCGCCGGGAAAACATCGTTATCGGGGGCAACGTCGTCCGGGTCGGCATTGTCCGCTTTCTCTTCAGTGCTACGCTGCTGATCCGTGTTTTTGCCGACGGCACGCTGTTATGCGAATTTCCAGCCACTGTCCAGTTCGACGATGAAATCGTGCTCTGCCTGCCAGAACCGCTCGACGAAGACAACATCCTCTGCCGGATTACCGCGGTTGAGTGCACGCCGCTGGAGCCCATCCTTGGCGGCCAAATTCTGATTGACGTGGTCATTTGCAAAGAAATCCAGGTGGAAGCGGAAGTGAAGCTGGAGGTATTGGCAAAATTTTGCCAGCCTCGCCCAGCCGACATACCCGTACCGACACCCACGCCGCCAGCATTCCACTGCCCACCAGTCATCTTCCCGGCACAATGCCCAGAGATCTTCCCGCGTCAAAACTGCGACTGCCAGGCAACTGCCAACGTCATTCTCACCAATTCGACCGTGCTGTTTGACGGCGTAGCGGAAGTCGGCACGGAACAATTAATAGCCGAGATCTGCCCGAACTGCAATCCGGGAGACAGTACCTTCTCTTATACCTTTGTCGACACGATCTCACCCACACCGACACCCACGCCTACCGACGAAGTCCCTGGCGATTTCAGCTTCGTCTTCACACCGGTACAAATCAGTACACCTGTTTGCTCAGCGATCCCTGGCGGCGGCCTGCAGGCCGTGGTCACCGGTACAGGAACCCGCACATTCACCGCAACCGGCACACAGGATACCCTTGCCTACGAGCTAACGCTGCGTGAACTGCCCGGCCTCACGGACGAATACCGCCTCATCCTGCGCAACGCGCTGGGTGCCATCGTCTTCGACACCGGGTTCAAGACAGTTCCGGACGCCAACCTCATCGTCCAAGACTGCATCACCTTCCCGGATGTCATTCCGGCGCCATCTGTGCCCTAATCCAAATCACGCGCACAAACATGCGGGAGAACAACAGATTCTCCCGTATTTTCATTTCTGTGTACCAAGAAACAAGAAAAGAGAAGGTTTACCCGTTGTCTTTATGCACATTTTCCTCCCTGTTACATATGTCTATAGGGAAAAGCACACGGAATGGAGGAAAATATGCGATGTCACTAAAAAAGAAACCCTCCGGAAAATTGAACCTGATTAAAGAACAGATGACCATGCTAAAACGGCAAAGGGCTTACTATCAAACAAAAGCGACGCAATACAGCGAGGAACTCAATGATCTGAAAGAAAGATTGAGAGAAAGTATCCAACGCGATCATGAAACCAGCAAACACATGGAGCAGTTAAACGCCGCGCTCATGCGATACCAAGACAAAGAAAAAGAATGGAACGGTGTTGTTGAACAACTATACAACAAAATCAACGACTTTGAAAAAAGGGAGGCCGATTACCTGTACTTGCTTGAACAAAAAGAAAAATCCATTGCCCATTATCAAAAGAAGCTGGGCACATGGGAAAAAAGGTTTGAAGAATTAAATGAAAAACTCAAAAAGTTTTCAGAATCGCCACATACGCCAGATTACCAACAGTTGCTGGCGCAAAAAGACGAATCGCTCGCCCATTATCAGGCGCTTGAAGCAGAATGGAACCAAGCATTGGAAAAACTGAACCAGAAGATTGAGAAGCAAAGGCAAAAGGAGGAAGAATACCGCCAACAACTTGCCCAGCTCCACCAACAACTTGCCAATTACGAGGAAAAAGAAGCGGAAAACAGCCGACTCTTGGAACAAACGGAGTTGGCGTACCGAAAACTTCTTGACCAAAAAGACGAAGAACTACGTCAGCTGACCGAACAAAAAAAAGACCTGATCCGGCACCTTGAAGCTCAACTATCTGAATCGCGGCAACAGCTTGCCCAGCTCAACCAGCGCCTCGCGGCCTGCCAGGAAAAAGAAACCGAATATAGCCACCTTTTGGGGCAAACAGAGGCGAGATACAGAAAGCTGATTGAGCAAAAGGAAGCAGAATTTCTCCAGCAATTGCAGCAAAAAAACGAACAGCATCGGCAATTGATTGATCAAAAGGACCATCTGATTCAACGCTTGGAAGCCCTTCAAGCCGAATCGGAACAGCGCCTCGCCGACCTCCACCAACAACTTGCCAATTACCAGGAAAAAGAATCTGAAACGCTTAAATGGCTAGGTGAAACGGGTGAAAAACACAGGCAGCTGCTCACAAAAAAAGAGACGGAATTTAGGAAACTGATCGAACAGAAGGACAAGGAATACCGTCAGATCCTGGAACAAAAGGAAACAGAATACCTCCAGTTCCTGGAGGAAAAAGGGAAGGAATATCGGCAACTTTTGGAGCAAAGGGACGAGGAATATCGCAAGCTGCTGAAAGAAAAGGACAGGATGATTGCCCGTTTTGAAGCGCGAGAAGAAGAACTTGAGCAACTTCTGCGGCAAAAAGAGCAGACGATTGCCCGCTATCAAGCCATGGCACTGGAATGGAAACAGAATCTGCGTTCTCCCATTCACGAGGAAGAACACTT
The DNA here is from genome assembly GCA_947085265.1 of uncultured Bacillus sp. Taxonomy (GTDB): domain Bacteria; phylum Bacillota; class Bacilli; order ZCTH02-B2; family ZCTH02-B2; genus Bacillus_BB. The sequence goes on from CAMTVR010000012.1 coordinate 225,318, forward strand.
GGAACAGCTGAAAGAGAACCAAGAGAGCTTATCCGAATACCGGAAACTGCTGCAACAAAAAGACGAAGTGATTGCACAGTACGAAGAAAAGGAGCTGGAATGGAAACAGGCGATGGAACAACTGCAACAGCGAATCAGGGAACTGGAAGAGAAAGAGGAGAAATACAAGAAGGCGATCAGTGATTATCAGGAAAAGGAGGCAAAATACAAAAAAGCTTTGGAGCAAAACAGCTTTGTGGAACCAAAGGAAGTTACCGTTTCCACACTGCTCAACGGCGCTGTCTATGGCAGCCATGCAACGTTTCTCAAGCCGCATCACACCTCTCAGTCCGCACCGTTTAATCCGTTTAAAAACATGTAGAAGATGATGGATTGCAACTGCACCGTGACGAGAATCTCTCCTTCCTTCTTTTATCATTGGTACAAACGCCGTTACCTCCTGAGCGGGGTTCGAATAAACATATTATGACATTGCCAGAAAGGAAGGGATCAAATGACCCACGATCAGCTTCGCGCGTTATACAGGCAACGGCAAATGAGACCCGTCCGATCGGAATATTACCCGAAAGGAATGTCGACCAGCCTGAATTCAGGGAAACAAACCGGGAGTTCTGTCCGTATGGTCAAACCACTCTCCCAAAATGCTGCCGGCTGCTGCGGACGACGCTCTTTACATTAACGCAACGGGAGGCGTTTTTCCGGTAGCCCAACGTGTCTGGGATGAAATGGTGAGGCATTGCCTGGAACAACTGCCAAATGAGGCATGTGGGCTCCTTTCAGGAAAGCGCGGTAGAGCAGAAACGATCTGGAAGATGGATAACATGGAGCACAGTCCTGTTTCATTTTCAATGGACGAGGGACAAATCCGAAGCGTATTTCATGGATTGGACAAAATGGGTGAAGAGCTGGTTGGGATTTATCACTCCCATCCGACTGCGCCCGCCTATCCTTCCCCGCATGACATGGAACACGCAACTTACCCGGAGGCGGCGTACTTGATCGTTTCCCTTGCCAACCTTCAACCATGGGTCGGGTGCTTCCGCATCCGCGGGAAGCAAGCTATCCCTTTGCCCATTTTCATTTTTTGAAGGAATCACAAAGAAAGGTGGCCCCTGCTTTTCACAGTTTTGACGCAAAAGGGGCCAACTTTTTCTCGTGTGTAACAAACGCAAACAGCAACATGACTGACAGCAACGTAATACAGGCTGTGACAAGAAATGGCAGGTGAATATTGGCCGAATACAGCATTGTTGCCAAAAGCGGCCCGATAATTCTTCCCAGATTGTCCATTGACGTAACCAAACCAGTCGCCACCCCATGTCCTGCGGTGGATTTTTTTGTGACCAATGAAGTGATCAGAGGACGAATGAGCGTATTGCCAGCTCCAAAAATCACCACAAATAATGTCGCGGTCCAAAAGTTAGAGGAAAAGAGAATTAATACCATCCCCAGCGACGACACGAGAAGTCCAATCCCAACCACACGAAGCTCGTGTCCTGGTTTCACTCGCCGCACCACTCCTCCTTGGATCAGGGCGCCGACGATGCCGCTAATGAGCAGGATCAGCCCAATTTGGGTTGGCGTAGCCTGGATCTTTACCATTTGATAATACTGTAGCGTCGCTTCCAGGCCGGCAAGTCCATAGGAACCGATAAAAGAAATCGCGTAAAGATACTTCAGCGATCCAGTAAATGCTTTCCAACGGGATGTTTTTTGGGTTGCATGTTTTTTCTGTCGGGCTGTCAAGGGCAACGACTCATCGAGATAAAAAAACGCAAACAAGGTTAACAGCAGAGCAAGCGCCGACGATACAAAAAATGGAAAAGCCAGACCAAAATGGCTGAGAAACCCACCGACGGCAGGGCCGATGATGAACCCAAGTCCAATGGACATTCCAGCCAGACCCATTCCTTTGTTGCGTTCTTCCTCACTGGTAATATCAGCGATATACGCCATTGCTACCGATGTGGCAGCGCCGGAAAAACAGCCCCCTAAGATGCGGGAGATGTACATTAACCAAAGTTTGTCTGTGGCCATGCCGAAGAGAAAGAAACTGATCGCGTATCCGACAAGTCCTATCATGATCAAGGGACGCCTTCCATATCGATCCGATAATCCTCCCCAAACCGGAGACAGGATAAAAGAAAAAAAGGCATAAATGGATAAGAGCCATCCCAAGTGATAAGGCGCAGCCCCCGTCTCTTGAACCAACACAGGCATCACCGGAATAATCAGGCCAAATCCGATAAAAATCGTGATCAACAGCAGCATCACGATACCGATTCGTTTGTCCAATGTACTAGCCAATTCGCGCAGCCCCCTGCCTAATGTATAATAGAGACCTGTCTTGACTTAGCCGATGCGGGATGTGTGGATACAACCCTATTTTAGCTGAAAGTGACGTGAGATTCAAAAGAGTTAACATAAGATATGTTATGTATCTATTATATCACAAAAATTCATGTTATTATCATAATTAAATCAAGGGAGCTAAATCAAGGAAGCCAGACGTTCGGCTTCCTTTTGCTGTTCTCCGTTACTGTTCTCAGAGAATGTTTACAAAGAAGTTATGCAGAAGGATTCAGCAATTGTTTCATTTTGTGTACCACGTGTTCAACGGTAAAACCAAACTCCTGCATCACTCGCTCACCTGGCGCAGAGGCACCAAACGTGTCGATGCCAAGGATGGCCCCTTTTTCCCCGACATATCTTTCCCAACCCAACGGGCGGGCCATTTCAATCGCCAAACGGGCTGTGATGGAAGGAGGCAATACCGATTCTTTGTAGCTTTGATCCTGCCGTTCAAAAAGCTCCCAACTAGGCATGCTGACCACACGTACGGGGTAACCCTCCGACAACAGCTGCTGTTGAGCGCGCAGTGCCAGGGAAACTTCAGAACCCGTGGCGAGAAGGATGCCCAGCGGGGATTCCTTAGGTTCGCTGAGAATATACGCCCCTTTTTCAAAGTAATCGGGCGCCATTTCTTTCGTCCCTTCCAGAATGGGGAGATTCTGCCTGGTGAGAATCATGGCAACGGGACCATCCGCCTTTTGAACAGCAAAACGGTAGGCGGCGGCTGTTTCGTTCGCATCGGCCGGACGAAGCACATACAGTCCAGGAATGGCGCGAAGCGACGGCAGATGTTCGATCGGTTCATGCGTCGGACCATCCTCCCCGACAGCGATGCTATCATGGGTGAACACATAAACGACAGGCAATTTCATGATCGCTGCCAGACGGATCGCCGGGCGCAAATAGTCGGAGAAGACGAGAAAAGTACCCCCATAGACCCGCACGCCCCCGTGCAGCAGCATCCCATTGAGCGCCGCCCCCATGGCATGTTCACGAACGCCAAACCAGATGTTCCGCCCGGTATAGTCCAGCGCGCGAAACGTTTCTTCTCCTTTCAAGAGCGTTTTGTTGGATGAAGCCAAATCGGCCGAGCCACCAATCAAGGTTGGCAGCCGACGCGAAATGGCATTGAGAATTTCCCCAGAGGCAGAACGGGTGGCGATGTCTTTATCCGATGAAGCATATGTGGGGATTTCTTCATCCCATCCGGCAGGCAGTTCGCCATTCATCGCCTGTTTTAATTGCGCCGCCAATTGTGGGTATTTTTCCTCATAGTCACGCATTTTTTCCAACCAGGCGGACTCCTCTTGTTCTCCCCTGCTTTTTACTTCAGCAAAGAGTTCCCTTACGGATTCGGGAACATAAAATGGCTCTTTCCCCGGCCATCCATAGGTTTCTTTGACCTTTTTCACCTCGTCTGGTCCAAGAGGCGCCCCATGAACGTCTGATTTGCCTGCCTTGTTGGGACTGCCATAACCAATGATGGTTCGAATTTCAATCAGCGTGGGCCGATCCTGTTCCTGTTTGGCTTGAACAATCGCATCATGAATCGCTTGGATATCATTTCCGTCTTCCACCTTTATATAATGCCAACCGTATGCTTCGAAGCGTTTAGCCACATCTTCCGAAAACGTTAAGTTCGTTTCACCATCCAGTGAAATCTGGTTGGAATCATACAACACGATTAAGCGTCCCAATTTCAAATGTCCTGCTAAGGATGCGGCCTCACTAGAAATTCCTTCCATAAGGTCACCATCCCCACAGAGAACATATGTATAGTGGTCGATGATGGGGTGGCCAGGACGATTGTATGTAGCGGCCAGGTGACGTTCAGCCATCGCCATGCCAACGGCCATGCCAATCCCTTGGCCAAGCGGACCTGTTGTGGCCTCAACACCGGGTGTGTGGCCGTATTCCGGGTGGCCTGGGGTCAAACTGTTCCACTGGCGAAACTGCTTGATGTCTGACAAGTGAACAGGATATCCGCACAGATGGAGCAGGCTATACAACAACATGGAGCCATGTCCGGCCGACAGCACAAAACGATCTCGATTAAACCAGGACGGATTAGCCGGATTATGCTTCATCAACTTTGTCCAGAGAACATAAGCCATCGGCGCGGCTCCCATTGTGATCCCTGGATGTCCGGAGTTGGCTTGCTCAATCGCGTCAATCGAAAGGGTTCGAATGGTGTTGATCGCTAATTGTTCCAGCGATGAATCGACAGTCGTCATGAACCAGATGCCTCCTGTACAGATACTCAATTCGATTTAATGATAACTGAACCACGTCGAAAACAAAAGAGACACCGTTTTGGCGTCTCTATTAGCGCTTTTCTTTTCATGTTTTGGCCTTTTGAACACCACTTTATTGAAAAAATTTGACCTGAGCAGAACCCGCTGTGACCACGTCACCGTTTTGGTTTACGGCCGCGATGTCAAATGTGGCCACTTTGCCCTCTTCACCATCGCTCACAGCGGTGACTTTGCCACGGCAAGTAAGGACATCCCCTGGCTTTACCATGCGTTGAAAGCGCACCTTCATCTGCTTGATATCAGCGTTGGCTCCCACCAACGCACGAACATACTGTCCCAAGAATCCCATGCTCAACATCCCGTGGGCAATGACACCATCCAAGCCGGCCGACTGGGCAAAGCTGTCGACGGTATGCAACGGGTTAAAGTCTCCAGATGCTCCTGCGTATTTCACTAATTGAACGCGGTCGATTGGAGGCTTCTCCAGCGCCTCCAATTCCATTCCTTCCTGCAGCTCCGCAAACGTCAACACTTTCATCTTGGCGGCCTCCCCGTTAAATATCTTGTCTGTACACGATGGTTGAACGGCCTGTCACAACAGGCTGGTTATCGATATCTCTGGCAACGGTTTCAACAATGATGAACGTCATACGGCCTGAGCTGCCCTGCCGATCAAAAACATTCGTAATCTCACTTTGGATCCAATATTTGTCTCCCGGTCTCATCGGTCTGTGGAAGATGTATTCCTGCTCCCCGTGCAACACCCGCCGCATTTCAAAGCCAGGCACATCTTTTAAAGGGCTTGGCGCGTTCATGGTCAACGTGGTTGCAAATGTCGGCGGCGCGATAATTCCTCGATATGGCGTAGATGCCGCATACGCTTCATCGACGTAAATCGGGCAATCATCTCCAACCGCCTCCGCAAATCGGCGGATATGTCCTTTTTCCACTTCAATCGTATATACCTCTGTCTTTCTGCCGATGAGACTCTTGTCGATCGTCATGGTTGCACCACCTCTCTGTCCTTAATATTCGATTAGATCGTAGGCCTTCCGGCGACATAAAGTATTTGCCCGGTGACATATTCTGCCTCTCGCGATGCTAAAAATGCGGCCACATTGGCAATGTCTTCCGGCGTGCCAGCTCGTTTGATGGGATTGCGTTTGACAAATTCTTCGATCATGGTTTCAAAAGAAATGCCCATTCTTTCCGCGGTAGCACGGGTCATTTCTGTTTGGATAAACCCAGGGGCAATGGCATTTACCGTGATGCCGTAAGGTCCCAATTCAATGGCCATCGTCCGGGTCATGCCTTGAATACCTGCTTTGGCCGCCGAATAGTTCACCTGCCCTCTGTTACCCAGGGCGGATGTTGAGGAAAGGTTGATGATTCGGCCATACTTTTGCGGGACCATATACTTCTGCGCCTCTCTCGAGCACAAAAAGGTTCCCTTTAAGTGAATGTCAATCACCGTATTCCAGTCGTCTTCAGTCATCTTGTACAGGAGGTTGTCGCGAATCACGCCGGCATTATTGACGAGAATGTCCAGCTTGCCAAACTGGTCCGCCACTTTTTTGATGCTTTCTACCACCTGTTCGGCATTGGCAACGTCACATGCCAATGCCAAACCTTCCCCGCCAGCGGCACGGATCTCCTGCACCACCGTTGCGGCACCATCCAAATTCAGATCAAACACTCCGACACGCGCTCCTTCGGAAGCCAACTTACGGGCAATGGCGGCACCGATGCCGCGTGCCGCGCCGGTGACGATGGCCACCTGTCCATCAAATTTTCCCATGCATTTCCTCTCCATTCTTTTTCCATGAACCTTGTTGTTTGAAACACTTTTTTATCGTTGCCAATTTTAGTTATATCACAATTCAAAGATTTGAGCAAGAATTTTATCCTCTGGTTATGAGCGAGTGAAAGGGAAACAATGTTCGCGCAACAGTTTGTTTAAAAACCCTTGGCATCCAGCTTCAACCAATTCGTAGACTTCCGAAAATCGCCCATTGTAATACGGATCAGGAACTTCAGAGGACCCTTTTTCAGGTGCAAAATCCATCAACAACCGAATATCGGCGCGATGTTCCCCTGATTGATCAGCCAATGCCTTGATTTCGTTTAAATTGACGCGATCCATGACAAGAATGTAATCGAATGCGTTCAAGTCCTCTTCTCTGATTTGGCGAGCGACGAGTCCGGTTCCATCGATCTGCTTTTCTTCCAGGATTTTTCGCGTTCCCTCATGGGGTGGCTCCCCGACATGCCAGCCTCCAAGTCCGGCAGAATCGATCTCAAAATACTCCGTCAATCCTTTTTCCCGCACGAGATGTCGAAATACCGCTTCCGCCATCGGGGATCGACAGATATTGCCTAAGCAAACGAACAATACGCGAAGCTTCACCAAACTTACACCTCTTTTGTGAATGAAATCATGCTCAAGTAGTTTGAAACAGCTAAGTCCGTCTGAGAATTTGCGGCCAAGGCCTTCCTTCCCGCCATTCGACATGGACAGGTATCCTGTATGCTTTGGTCAGGTTGTGATCACTGAGGACCGCTTCCTTTTTTCCTAAAGCATGGATGGTACCGTCTGCCATGAGCAGGACGAAATGAAAGACGGGCAAAATTTCTTCAATGTGATGGGTGACGTAAAGCAGTGTCGGACCTCCTTCCTGCTTGGCCAACTGGGAAATCGTTTGTAAAAGGTGTTCACGAGCAAACAAATCCAGCCCGTTACAAGGTTCATCGAGGATCAGCAATTGAGGCTCGGCCATCAGTGCCCGTGCGATGATCACCTTCTGTTTTTCACCTTGTGAAAGCCGGCCAAAGCGGTGACCGGACAACTGTTGACATCCTAACCAACCTAAGATTTGTTCGGCTTTTTCGATTTCATTTTCTCCCCACTTTTCGTAGAGACCAAATGTGGCAAATTTCCCGCTGATGACAATGTCTCGAACCGTTTCACCGGGATTCAAACGCTCTTCCAAGACGGAACTGACCCAGCCAATGGCTTTTCTCACTTCACGCAGATCGCATTCTCCGTACCGGTTGCCAAGAACGGTGAGATTCCCTTTTGACGGCCAGAGATATCCAGCCACCATCTGCAGTAATGTGGTTTTTCCTGAACCGTTGAGGCCCAAGATCGCCCAGTGTTCCCCTGTGTTGACCTGCCAATTGATGTTCTTCAGGATATGTTGATCTCCTCGCCACCAATCCAACTGTTCCACGCGAACTGCTGCTTGAGATGCGTTGTCCATCGTTGTTTCCTCCGTGTTTTTGTAGCTCTATTAATTCGGCAAATAACCATCATTTCAAAATTCTCAATGTAACTGCGTTGAGCACCCAGCTGAACAAACTCATCAAGAGTGCGCCCCAAAAGGCACCTGCCAATCCATCGATCTGAAAGCTGGGCAACATCCAAGCTGTCATTGCAAAAGTCAGTGCGTTAATGACCAATAAAAACAAGCCAAAGGTAAGAAATGTCAATGGCAGTGTAAGCAGAACGAGAAGCGGGCGGACAAGTGCATTGACCACCCCCAAAATCAAGGCTGCCAATACGGCGGTACCGATTCCCTGAATATGGACACTTGGCAGAAGAGATGCGACGAGAAACAGCGCCAACCCGTTCAGCAGAATCTGAATGACCCATCGCAAGCGCTTCACCTCCTGATACAAGGTCGTTTCAATCATTCTTCTTTCGTGCGGTTTGTATTCTTGATTCATTTTGGAAGATTCACAGAGTGCGATTGACTTCATTTGCCATCGTAGGTCATACTAATCTTATGGTTGCCGATTTTTTTGTGTATCTCAGCAAATGGATGGAGGGATGAGGATTGGCTATCCAATTCCGCGTCGAAGAAGAATGGATGCAGTTTTACGATCCAACCGACGGATGGAAGCCGTTTTCGCGCAAAACAGAGGTCCGTTACTGCCCCCTGACAGGAGACACATCGCGCATCCTGGAATACCCGATGGGACGGCTCAATCCTCCTGATTATCGCCCAATCGCTGATAAAACCAAAGACCTGGGCTGTCCTTTTTGCCCGGAAAATCTCTTACAAGTGACCCCCAAGTATCCGGAGGCCATCCATGAGGAAGGTCGTTTTAAGCGTGGAGAAGCCGTCGTTTTTCCGAACCTCTTTCCCTATGGAAAACATAGCGGCGTTGCTATCTTTTCAGGACAGCATTACGTTCCTCTGAATGAGTTTACGGAAGAGATGCTAACGAACGGTTTTCTCGTGGCGTTAGATTGCTTGAAAGCGATCCATCGAGTCGATCCGACGTCCATATATATGTCCATCAATTGGAATTATATGCCGATGGCAGGAGCCAGCATCATTCATCCTCATCTGCAGGTGGTGGCCACGCCTCATCCGAGTAATTATCAACGGAAAACGTTGCAAGCGGCCAGGGATTTTGTGGAAAGATATGGAACTAGCTATTACACTTTGCTGATTCAGGAAGAACGAAAGCATGACCAGCGATGGATTTGCGAAAATGAATCATTGGCCTGGGTCCATGCATTCGCTCCACAGGGTCAGATGGATTTTTTAGGCATCTTCAAGGGCGGAGAAACCCTCGCTCAGCTGACAGAAGAAAAAATTCGCGAAATGGCCAAAGACCTTTTGGTGATTTTTCGTTACCTCAAAGCAAATCACTTTGTGAGTTTTAACCTTGGGCTTTTTGTGCCGGCGGTTCCCTCTCCTGGGTACCACGCACATGTACGGATCATCCCTCGAACCACATTGGGAATGATCGGAACAAGTGAGATCAATTATTTCAAAGTGCTTCACAATGAATCGCTTTCGCTGAAAAAGCCCGAAGATACAGCACTGGAACTCAAAAAACGCTTTGAAAAAGAAAGAAATTGCTTCAACAACCCTGTAGATCATCGATGATTTACAGGGTTCGACAACATTGTCGAGCAATTAAGAATCGTGCGCTTGCCTGGGAAATAGGAGAGGGAAAAGGATTACCCGGAGTGCTCTTCCTCTTCCAGCCAATTGTAAAACGTAAAATCAGGTGGAGCCCCCTTCAGCCGCCGTTCACGAAAGCGCATCGCGTGCGCTTGCGCCTCCTGGGGGGTATGGATGTTGTTCCGCTGCCACTCAAAAAGGATCCGATCAATGTATCGGAAATTGAGTTTTCCGCTCAGGACAGCCTCTTTCAAGGCGGCTTTGACCAGCTCTTCCGAACATCCGTCACGATCCAGCCAGTTGTTGATCATTTCGCACTCCATCGGGGATAGAGGACGCCCAAACTCTTCTTCAAAGACGGTGAAAATGGACTTCCTGCTCACCTCACGCGATGGAGCCGCTACCTGCTGGCCAGCCTGGTATGCCCGCCATTTTTCAAACAAGGGTTCCAGCCTGTAGGATTCAGTCGTCATCCCACTGGCCGGTTCCTGATACTGAGAAATTTTAAGAAGGCCCTTTTGCATCAAGCGCTGAATGCGCTGCACAACCTCATGCCGATCACAGGAGAGGCAACTGGCCAGTTCATCAAAGGTGGGAAAGGTGTTCCTTTCAATTTGTCGGAATGCCAGCAGTTGGATGATCAACATCATCTCCTCGTCCTGAATTCCCAAGCGCTTGTAATCTCTCAACAAGGAAGCCGGCAAGCTAACGATGGGGTTTTCCCATGTCTTGATATAAAAATGATTCTCATCATGGCGCTTGTTCATCTCTCTTGCACCTCAAGCGTATTATCCCTGGACGAAACGTGCAATCCGCTCCATTCCTTTTTCGATCTGCTGCAGGCTGGTTGCGTATGATAACCGAATATGATTCTTGGTTCCAAAGCCAGAACCAGGTACCACGGCCACCTTCTCCTTTTCCAGCAGCGCTTTGGCCCATTCGTCGGCACTTTGAAAGGATCCGTGCGGCGTCTGGTAAGCGGATTGTATATTGATATACACATAAAAGGCTCCTTGTGGCGTGCAGGCGGCGAGACCCGGGATCCGGTCAATCCATTCCAGCATTTTCCGACGCCGCTCTGTAAAGTGACGTTTCATCTCTTCCAACGGCTCCTGGGTCCCGGTAATCGCTGCAAGCGCCGCGTATTGTGCGATGGATGTGGGATTGGAGGTGCTGTGACTGGACAGTCTTTCCATTGCCTTGATGATCTCTTTTGGGCCTGCTGCATAACCGATCCGCCATCCCGTCATGGCATAAGGCTTGGAGACTCCGTTGACGACAATCGTATTGGCCTTCAGCTCCGGACTGAGTGAGGCGATACTGATGTGAACAGCATTGTCATAGATCAGCTTTTCATAGATTTCATCAGAAATGATCACGAGCCCCTTGCGCAAACAAACGTTTCCCAGAGCCTCCAGCTCCTGCTTGCTGTAGATCATTCCTGTGGGGTTGCTGGGTGAGTTGAGCAAGAAGATTTTCGTCTTCGGGGTAATCGCCGCTTCCAGTTGGTCCGGCGTGATTTTAAATTGATTGTCCTCTCTTCCCTCGATAAAAACGGGGATTGCGCCTGCCAGTTTGACCTGTTCGGGATAACTGACCCAATACGGGACAGGGATGATCACCTCATCGCCAGGTTCACATAATACCTGAAACAGGTTGTACAAAGCATGTTTCGCTCCCGCCGTGACCACCACTTCATCAGCGGTGTACCTCAACTGGTTATCCTGTTGAAGCTTGTCCGCAATGGCCTGTTTCAACTCAAGAATCCCGCCAGCCGGCGTGTATTTGGTATAGCCTTTTTGCATCGCCTCGATGGCGGCTTGGATAATGTGCTGGGGTGTGTTAAAGTCTGGTTCTCCGGCACCGAAACCGACAACATCCAGACCTTGTGCCCTCATTTCTTTCGCTTTGGCCGTGATGGCCAATGTCGGTGAAGGCAAAATTTGTCGCACACGTTCAGATAGGTTCATCTTTGTCCCCCATTTCACGAATTCAACAATCATCCTCTATTTTACCTGTTCTCTAGAGAAAGGAAAAGCCAGACCGTTTAAACGGCCTGGTCTGCGAGAAACGTTTCGAACAATTTGCGGAATGCGGTTCCGCTTAATACTTCCTCGTCCAAGAGAATCTTCAGCGCCTGCTCAAAGAGCGGGCGATGTTCCCTTAACAGGTTTACGGTTTGCTCAAAGAGCTGGTTGAGAATTTCGTTGCATTCTTTGTACAGCATCTCTTTGGGCAGCAGGTTGACATCCACGATTCCGAGTGAGCTTAAGCCCGTCTCCACCATCGTCTTGACGATGCGAATGGCTTGCTCATAGTCATTTTTCGCCCCGGTGCTGCGGTTTCCGTACATCAGATGTTCCGCGGCGGCGCCGGCCAAGCAAATCATGATTTGCTGCTCCAGGTATGGGCGTGTGTAGAGATAGCGATCTTCCCCGGGGGACTGGCGTACATATCCCAGCGCGCCGCCGCGCGGACTCAGCGCCACCTGCGACACGGATCCGGGCCGCAGGATTTCCGAGATAGCAGCATGTCCCAGTTCGTGTACCGCAACCCGTTTGCGTTCTTCCTGCGTGGACTCTTTGTCGGTCTGTTCACCCAACATGACTTTATCAATGGCTTGTGCCATGTGTTTGGGTTGGATCGTTTCTGAACGTTCCCGCATCGCGTAAATGGCCGCTTCGTTAATGAGACTCTCTAACTGGGCCCCTGAAAAGCCGAATGTTTCAGAAGCAATTTTCTCCAAATCAATCTGATCAGACAAGGGTTTGTTGCGACTATGCAGTTTTAAGATTTGTAAACGGGCCTTTTTTTCAGGCAGATCCACCTCGATTTGCCGATCAAAGCGTCCAGGCCGCAACAAAGCTTCATCCAACATGTCTTTACGGTTCGTCGCGGCAATCAGCAAGATGCGCGGATGATCGGATGTGCCGATCCCGTCCATTTCCGTCAACAACTGATTCAATGTCTGGTCATATTCGCGAGACTGGACGCCATCTCTTTTACCTGCCAAGACATCGATTTCGTCGATAAAAATGATGGCACTTTCTTTATTTTGCTTTGCCGCCTGGGAACGAGCCTCTTTGAACAGCTCGCGCACCCGCTGAGCGCCCACACCGACATACATTTCGACAAATTCGCTCCCTGATGCGGCCAGGAAAACCGAGTCGGTGTAATTGGCCGCGGCTTTTGCCAGAAGGGTTTTTCCGGTTCCTGGCGGTCCGCTGAGCAGAATCCCTTTGATCGGACGAATGCCATATAACTCCACTTTATCGTGATGCTTGAGAAAATCCAGCGCTTCGATCATTTCTCGCTTGACTCGCTCATGACCGCCAATATCATCAAAAGCGACTGCCGTATTCTTGACGAGGTATTTTCCCCTCTCTTTCAAGCCAAGATTGAGCTCTCCTCTGGCCTGTAAAAAAAAGATGACGGCCCCAATGAGGATTGCCAGCAAGACGAGCGGCATGACGTTGACCCCCATGGCGCCGAGAAAAATCAGGAGGGCGGGTATAATACCAAGTGCCAATTCTTTAACCACGTATATCCTCCTCTCCCGCTCTGCGTGGATATACTTTGTACAGCTGATATTCCCCTTTATGAAATTGAAAATAGACGTATTCTGAATTGATATCTACGATCGCCTGATCCAGCTGTAGCTGTTCTTTCATCGATTCAGCAATCTCGGGCAACTTCCGGTATTCGTGCCGACTCAGCGCTTCCTCGACCAGAAACTGTGTTGTATGCCATGCCTCCTGCATGGCCTGGCTTGGATGACTTCGGAACTGGATCGTCAATTGCCGATTTTCGGCCAACGGCGCGAGAATGGCCAAAGCTGTCTCATGAACCGTCTTCAGTTCGGCATCATCTGTCAGTGATATTTCGACACGCACCCGCTCGCGCGAAGGTTCAATGCGGACTTCGCGTACTCCCGCGATCGCCGTGAGTTTTGTTTCGACTGGCTTTTCAACAAACCAGTTCATATAAATAAACCAAACCGCAAAGAGCAGCGCCAACGTCGAAACAAATGACGCAAGGACAAGGCTTAGCCGCAGTTTCACGCATCTTCCATTCCTTTGTCATTGTTTGTCCCGTTAACTTTGATTCTGGCAAGACTGGTATTAGTATACCATGTCCACAAAGGGAATGAAAGCGACAAAACCTGCTAACGAAGCCGCAGCTCGCGAATCACCCTTCCGTCTGTCATTTGCATATAGAGATACACATATCCTCGCGAGAGCCCCGTCTCTTTTAGCAAAACCACCCAGACGGGACGCTGTTTGAAAAGCCCTGGAGTCATGCGAACCAAGCGCGTCTGGGGATAAAGCTGCCGCGCTTTTTCCACCGCATTTTCCGATGAAATTAAGCCATTCGTAGGGATTTCGTATTTTTCCTCCTCGTTATACCAGATCCATTTCTCGATCCCCTGCGCGTCAATTCCTTTGGCGATATGGTAATTCTTCTCGCTCGCAAAAAATGCCACTTCCGAAACGGTTTCCAACCACTGCTGCCGGGTGACATCCTGGATGATCTGATCCTGTTTTTTGCGTACTTGATCGTACCCTGTGTAAAGAACCGTCAGGCTAATCCCGACCAATAAGCAAAGTGCGGCCGCAGACAGGATCAGGATTTTCTTGATCATGCTTCCTTCTCACCTTTCGTCTTTCGGAAAAGAACAAAGAGAGCTGGTTTGATTTCATCATTCTGTTACTCATACGGCATCGAGAAACCCGCATAATAAAACTGTACTCAGGAGTAGGAGGTGTCGATTGAAAAACTCACGCCACACACCCCATTGTTCGGCAATGACCCACGCCACCAACCCTGAGACAAATCACCCTGACGAAACAATCATCGAGGCGGACATGCATTCTGAGCTTCGGGCGTTGCGCTACCGTCAAAGCCTGTTTGCGTTGCTCAAGCAGTTGGGAGCTGAATAGAAACTTCCCCCTCTACCCTCTCCGGTGCCTGCCATGTGCAGGCCTGTTTTTGTGAATATGTTTTGCGAGATGTTCACCATCCCCGTACGATGTTCCCCACTTCATAAAGAATTCGCTCCTCATCTAAGGTAAGTATCTGCCGCTCCTTCATGAGTGGCTTTCCTTGAACATAAACATCGCTGACATCTTCTGCTCGTGCGCTGTACACCAAATGAGAGACGGGATCAAACAGTGGATGCATGTGCGGTTCTGATATCGTCATGACAATGAAATCAGCCTCTTTTCCCTCTTCCAATGTCCCGATATGCTGTTCAAGTCCAAGACTTTTTGCTCCATCTCTCGTTGCCATGGCCAGGGCCATGTCGGCAGGGACCGCCAGCGGATCCAAGGTATTGCCTTTATGGATCAGACTGGCCAGCCTCATTTCCTCGAAGAGATCTAAATTGTTGTTGCTAGCCGCGCTATCAGTGCCCAGAGAGACGGTAATGCCCCGTTTGAACATTTCCGGAACGGGAGCAATTCCACTGGCGAGCTTAAGGTTGCTGCCCGGATTGTGCGAGACCGACACCTGATATTCGGCCAGAATGTCCAAGTCTTCCTCTGAAACATGCACAACATGCGCTGCCAGTGTCGGCCGCTCAAAAAAGCCCAGTTCAGACAACAGCATCACTGGGGACTTGCCGTACTCAGCCCAACAATCCTGAACTTCTTTTTTGGTTTCCGACAGGTGGGTATGAATCGGCAGGGAAAGCTCACCCGATATCCCGATGATCTGTTCAATCACCGAAAGCGGACAGGTGTAAATGGCATGTGGGCTGACCATCGTCGTGATCCGTCCGCCCGCAGCGCCATGGAAATCTCTCGCAAATTGTTCCATCTCCTTGATTTTCCCTTTGACCTCGTTCGGATCACCGTAGCCAATCACGCCTCGGGCCAGACTTGCCCGAATGCCAGATTCTTCGACGACACGCGCCACCTGATCCATGTGATCGTACATGTCTGCAAAACAGGTGGTTCCGCTTTTGATCATTTCAAGAATCGACAAGGCACTGCCCCAATACACTTCCCGGTTGGTAAATTGAGCCTCTTTCGGCCACATTTTTTTTTCCAGCCACTGTTGCAACGGGAGATCGTCGGCATACCCTCGAAGCAGGGACATGGCAGCATGGGTGTGGGTGTTGATGAGTCCCGGGAGGATGATTTTGCCTCGCATGTCATGAACCTCGCCGAACAGCTCTTTTTCATCCATTGAATATGGACTTCCGACGTAGTGAATTTTCCCATTTTCAATGATCAACCAGCCATTTTCAATTGTCTTGCCGGTGCCTGTCACGATGGTAGCGCCCGAAAAAAGCTGTTTCATTCCGCTCATCCGTTTCTCTCAAAAGAAGTTACATCCATTTAAACAGATGCTTGCGGCAGGCGTCAAGAATGGACCTTGAGCATTTCCAGGATCGGGTCAATGGATTGGGTTGCTTTCCTGGTCAAAGGTAGAAATAGGTCTCCCTCTTTTTCCAACCGCGCATGGATATTTTGGAGGTGAAATTGTTCTGGCTTGATGCCAGATTCCAATTCCGACCATTTCAGCGGAACGGAAACGGGAGCGCCCGGCCTGGCCCGTGGCGAATAGGCGCAGATCAACGACTTCCCCCGCCACATCTGCAAGTAGTCAAAATACACCTTTCTCCCTCTTTTTTTGACCAATCGCTCCAAGGTAAACAGATGAGGATATTTGGACTGAAAATAGGCTGCAAAAAAGTGATTCACCTGTCTTGCCTGTTCATATGCGCAAGGTTTGACCGGTACAAAAAGTTGCAAACCGGTCGCGCCGGAAGTTTTCACGTAACTTTCAAGGGCCAGCGACTGAAGTTCATCTCGAATGATCAGGGCTGCCTCTGCCACTCGGGAAAAATCGCATTGATTCGGATCGAGATCGAAAACCAACGCATGAAGCAGTTCTTCATGATACGAGGAAAAAGAAACGTGAAATTCCAGACATGCCTGGTTGGCCAACCAAATCAGGGTTTCGGGACGGTTGAGCAGGATATAAGTGGTATTTTTCCGTTTGACCCGTTCTATCCAATCAGGAGCATAAGAGGGAATATTTTTTTGGTAAAATGATTCTCTTTCAATCCCTTCGGGAAAGCGAATGGTGGTCAAAAGGCGATTGCTGGCATGGCGGATCAAAAATGGAGCTATTCTGGTCAGATGCAGAATGTAGTCCCATTTCGTCAAGCCGATATCCGGCCAGAGAACTTTGTCCGGGTGGGTAATCCGCATCACCCGTTCGTTGATCTCCACCCATTTGGAAGTTGCGTCCGTGATCATGTCGTGTTTCACCCGCTCTATAGGGATAAATACAGAAGAACGAAAACGCACAAGATATGGCTAGGTGAGGAACATGTCTCTGCCAATTCAGCCAATGGAACCCATCCTCAAGAAAGAGCCGTTTCAGGATTCACGGTTTCTCTATCAAGTCAAATGGGATGGAATCAGGGCCATTGTCATCCGCGACAGCGACATCCTGCGCGTTTATTTGCGCAAAGGCGGTGAAATCACACACCATTTTCCGGAGGTAAGAGCGCTTCGTGTGAAGCGAGCCGGCGACTTCATTTTGGATGGGGAGCTGATTGTACTCGATGAGACCAATCGACCCAGTTTTTCTCGCGTAGTGAGGCGGATTCGATTGGGTAAACCTGGAAGTATCGAGAAGGCTCAAAATACGGATCCTGCCGTTCTGATGGCCTTTGATCTGCTGAAACTGGGGACGAAGGACTTGCGCCAATTGCCCTGGAACAGGCGACAGGAGCTGCTGCATCAGGTCGTGAAACCTTCCGATCACGTGCAGATCGTGGAAAGTTTTGCCGACGGTTTGGGATTGTACCAGGCGACGAAAGAATGGGGACTTGAAGGAATTGTCGCGAAGCGAATCGACAGCCAGTACTTTCCAGGCAGGCGGCACCAGGCATGGTATAAAATGAAGCACTTTCAAGAAATGGAAGCGGTGATCGGCGGGGTGGAACGGAAAGCGAATGGCGAGATGCGTTCATTGTACCTGGGTATTCCGACGAAAGAAGGCCGGCTGCGCTTTATCGGACAAGCGGCCAGCGGACTACGCCGGGAGGATTGGGATTGGTTGCAGCAGCAACTTCCCCTGCTTCAACAGGCAGCGCCCCCTTTTGATGCAGAGATCCGCACGACCGAAGATGTCATTTGGTTAAAACCCGTGCTCCGCGCCACCATCCGGTTTCAATCATGGACGGAATCTCATCGTCTCCGCGCTCCCGTGATTCTTCAAATTGGGTCATGAACATTAACGTGTTGCCGCCGGTTCTTTTTCTTTTCCTTTCCTTCTCCCCCCTTTCACCGCCTTCTTTTTGGCACCGGTGGTTTCCAGACTGGCCTTCAACGCTTCCATGAGGTCGATGACCTGACCAGCGGCAGGAGCGGGCTGAGGTGTCAGCACCTCAATTCCTTCCCGTTTCTTCTCGATCAACTCCAAGAGAGCCTGTCGGTAATCGTCGGTATATTTTTCTGGTTCAAAGGGGGTGGTTAACTGTTCCACCAACTGGATCGCTAATTGCAGTTCTTTTTCTTGCAACGTTTCCGCTTGAGGTATTCCCGGAACTTGTTCTACCGCACGCACCTCATCCGGGTATAGAATCGTTTCCATCACCAGGACGTTCCGGTAAACACGCAGGGCTGCCAAAGAACTTTTGTTTCGCAAGATCACCTTGGCAATGGCAATTTTTCCCGTTTGCTCCATCGCTGTTCGCAGCAGCGCGTAGGCTTTGCCGCCGGTTTCTTGAGGGGAAAGGTAGTAACTCTTGACAAAATAAATGGGGTCGATTTCCTCCAGATTGACAAAATCCACAATCTCAATGTTTTTGCTGCGTTCCGGCGCCAACTGCTTGATTTCCTCCTCATCCAGCACAACATACTGTCCTGGCTGAACCTCATATCCCTTGATCAGCTCTTCCGGCGGAACCGCCCGATCGCAGGTGGGACAGTGGCGCTGGTAGCGGATAGGAGTATGGCAGGGTTGATGCAGCGTTTTAAAGTGCACATCCTTTTCTTCAGTTGCCGCATACATCCGGACAGGGATGTTAACCATGCCAAAACTGACGGCCCCTTTCCACATCGTATGCATGGACGCACCTCCCATTCTCTCAATGAAACATCTTTATATCCTCATGATGTCCATCTGTATGCACTTGAATTTTGCCATCTTCCGTTAACAACGTAGACTTCCATCCAGGAGTCCTGTCAGCGTTCCAAGGCATTCGGGTGCCGGTCGGATGGCGAAAAAAAGATGACCAATGGTGACTTGGTCATGTAAGGCGACTCCTTTTATTCTGCGCAATGACCGTTTTGGGAAAGATACTGATACAATCGCTTCAGCTGGGGATCTGACGGGTTGAGAGCGACGAGATTTCGTAATAAGTAAGTGGCTTTTCCGCGCATTCCCAAGTGATGGTAACATAACGCCAAATTGAAAATTACTTCTTCCCTAGATGGATCCGTCTGATAAAGATGTTCAAACTGTTCCGCGGCCTCTTCCCATTGGCCCAATTTTGCTTTTACGCACCCTAAAAGGTGTTGGATAAAATATACAACTGGCGCGTCCTTGACGTTCGTTATCAGAAGCTTCAAATCCCTTGCCGCGCTTTGGTAATCACCCAATTCATAACTGACAGCGGCATTGAAAAGGCGAACGAGGAGGGCGTCGGGAACATGACGTATGATTCCCTCCAACTGTTCTTTAGCCTCCCGGTACATGCCCAAATCGTAAAAACCAATCCCTTGTTCAAGGCGCTGGCAGCTTTCCTCCTGGTATTTCAGAAAAGGAGTCAATTGTCTCAACCGTTTCTCCATGTCCAGCCATTCATGAAAAATGATCCGATGTATTTCCTGAATCCAGGCCAGACGATAAGGCTGTAAGGGCCAAGAAACCTCAACAGCATCTAATTCACGGTGTAATTGATCATAAAAGCTGAGGATGGGGAGGTCCATTTTCGAAGACCACCTTTGATCATTGGTATCCTCATTGTCCCCCTATGGCCACAAGATTATCCACGGATCGTTCATCCATGGATTGCACTGCCATTTTTTAAAGAATCTCAGCATGTCTTTCTTGCTTCATAATTTCTTGGATACGGTTGTTTTCGCCGATGATCGCCACTTTGGGGCGGTGTTTCTTGGCCTCTTCATCACTCATCCATGCATAGGCGATAATAATGACCGTATCCCCGGGATGAACCAACCTGGCCGCTGCCCCGTTCAGGCAGATCACACCACTTCCCCGTTCTCCCGGAATCACATATGTTTCCAGGCGGGCGCCGTTATTGTTGTTGACCACTTGCACCTTTTCGTTAGGCAGTAGATCGACAGCATCCATGAGATCCTGATCAATGGTGATGCTGCCTACATAATGAAGGTTTGCTTCTGTCACCGTGGCCCGGTGGATCTTGCTTTTCATCATCTCTCGAAACATTGTCTGTTTCCTCCCATACACGTTGGCTTCAAAGCTGTTTCTGTATACGATTTCGATGTTTATATTTCGATGATGATGTTGTCAATCAATCGTGTTTCACCCAGCCAGGCGGCTGCGGCCAAAATGATCTTGCCACTGATTGTCTCAAGCGGCTCTAAATCTGGGTAACTGACTAGCTCCAGGTAATCCAATTGAAATGCCTGCGCCCTTTCAATCTGCTGTTTAACGGTTTGCAATACGACGTGGGGATTGCGTTCACCATTCCGGATCAACGTTTCCCCAGTCTGCAACGCTTGGTACAGGGTGGGAGCCACTTGACGCTCTTCAGGTGTCAGATAGACGTTTCGCGAACTCATGGCCAAACCATCAGGTTCACGGATGATCGGACATCCGATCACTTGTACGGGAATGTTCAGATCCTCCACCATTCGTTCAATCACCGCCAGCTGTTGCGCGTCTTTTTGGCCAAAATATGCACGATCGGGGCAAACAATATGGAACAACTTGCTGACCACAGTGGCAACACCATCGAAGTGACCTGGACGCGATCGACCGCACAGCCGTTCTGTCAGTTCAACAACACGAACCGTCGTCAACATGCGACGAGGATACATCTCTTCGACAGAAGGGCAAAAGAGCAAATCCACTCCAGCTTCCTCTGCCAGCGCCCGATCCCGCTCAAAATCGCGCGGATACCTGGCGAAATCCTCATTTTCGCCGAACTGCAGCGGATTGACAAATAAACTCATGACCACACAGTCGCATTCTTCCCTCGCTGCCCGAATCAAGCTGAGATGCCCGGCGTGCAGATATCCCATCGTCGGAACCAGACCAATGAGTTTTTCTCCCCGTTTCTCTTCGGCGATACGGGAGCGGAGGGCTTCAATCGTTGTCACCACTTCCATCGACCTTCTCGCGCTCATGAATCGATGTCTCTCCTTCGCTGGCGTAGTTGAAGAAGCACGTTTTCGTCCATCGAAAACGTGTGTTCAGGGCCCGGAAACTTCCCCTCTCTGACTTCCTGAGCATAGCTGGCAATGGCGTCACGAATGGTCGATCCTACGTCAGCATAGGATTTGACAAATTTCGGCGAAAGACCGGATGCGTACTGAATCAAGTCGTGAAAGACCAACACTTGCCCATCGCAACCCGCGCCAGCGCCGATACCGATGGTCGGAATGGACAGAGACTCGGAAACCATGGAGGCAAGCGGTCCAGGAACGCACTCCAAAACAATCGCACACGCCCCTGCCTCTTCCAGGGATTTGGCATCTTCAAGCAATTTTTCTGCAGATGACAGCTCTTTTCCCTGAACCCGGTACCCTCCCATTTGATGAATGGACTGCGGCAGCAATCCGAGGTGTCCGACTACAGGAATGCCCGCCTGAACACAGGCGCGCACTTGCGGTAAGATTTCCTTCCCGCCTTCCAGCTTGACGCCCTGGGCCAATCCTTCCTGCATCAGACGTCCTGCAGCCCTGAGAGTGGATTCAATGCCAAGGTGGGCTGTCAAAAAGGGCAGATCACTGACGACAAAGGCCTGTTTTGCTCCTCTTGTTACCGCTTTCGTATGATGCAACATTTCGTCAAGTGTAACGGATACCGTCGACTCGTAACCCAGTACCACCATTCCCAACGAATCGCCGACCAGAATCATGTCGACACCGGCTTCATCGGCCAGCTTTGCGCTCGGGTAGTCATAGGCGGTCACCATGACGATTGGGGTGCGCTCCTGCTTTTTCTTCTGCAGATCGATCAACGTAGTTTTCTGATTCATTGCAGCCTCCCATCTTCCCCCTGAACCGCAAAAGCAAAAAGCCCTCCGAGATGGAGGGCGTGGGCATTCGTCACATCAAACCTCTGTCTCGGTCCGTACGGCTCAGAGCAGATTTTTTACTGAACTTTTGACATGCTTAAAAAGGAAAAAGAAATTGAATTCCTGTGAAGTATGGTTCGTAAGCGATACCATCTTCTTGCAATTATAGCATGACAAACATCGTTTTGTCACGAATTTTTCACAACTTACAACAGCACATCCCCTGAACGGATGGTTTGCAACTGTCCATTTGGATGACCAAAAAGCAGAGCCCCCTGTTCCGTAATGCCCTGATAGGTACCGTGAAGCAATTGATCGTGGAGATGCACCTGAATGGGCGTACCGACAGGGAACGCCCTTTCTTCCCAAAGGCTTTTCATCGCTTGAAAGCCATGTTCTTCAAACGTTTCATACGCTTTTTCAAAATGTGAAAGGATGCTTGCCACCAGCGCAACCCGATTCCAGGGCTTGCCACTCGCGATTGCCAAGGAGATGGCTTTGTCGTGGAGCTCTTTTGGAAAATCTTCCGTTCGTTGATTGACATTTATTCCAATGCCAAGGATGCAGTAATTGACACGGTCAATTTCAGCATTGACTTCCGTGAGTATGCCGCATACTTTTTTGCGCTCTTTGTGGCTTCGCAGAAGATAGATATCGTTGGGCCATTTGATCCGGATCGCTTCTGACGGCAAGGTGTGTTCGCCTCGTTGAAGCTCCTCCCGAAGCGCATCCACAATCGCCACAGCCGTAACCAAGGTGAGCTTGGGCAATTGTTCCAAAGGCATATTGGGCCTTAAAATCAAGCTCATCCAGATGCCGGTTCCTGCTGGTGAATGCCATGCACGGCCGAGACGACCTTTTCCACCGGTCTGTTCTTCGGCGATGACCAACGTTCCAGCAGCTGCTCCTTCTTTAGCCAGTTCGTGCGCTTTTTGTTGCGTGGATGGGATACGGTGATGATACTGGATTTGGCAGCCTGTCCAGCTCGTTGTCAACCTGGCCTGAATTTCGTGCGGATACAACCTATCCGGTGTTGTCAGCAGCCGGTATCCCCGGTTCGGTACCGCTTCAATTTGGTAGCCTTCTTTTCGCAACTCTTCAATCGTTTTCCAGATGGCTGCTCGTGTACAGTTTAACCGGCGACTCAGCTTTTCACCCGAGGTAAATTGTGTCGGCTCCTGATAAAAATGCTGTAATAGCTCCTTTTTCACATTGGACCTCCAGCATGATGAAATGTGACTCCCATCGCCAGAAAAGATCGCCCATCAACCAAATTGCTGTTCGTAATGACTTATCGCACGCGCTAGAATGGTTTGTCTTTCATTGGGAAGTTGTCCCATCGCCACTTCTTCGTACAATTGTTGAAGAAGTTTTTGGATCCAAGGGCCGGGCGGCGCCTGGATGGCTGCTCTGAGGTCGTGACCATCAATCTGCAACTGACGCGGGTCTCGGATCACAAGTTGTGAGGCCGTGTCATCGATGGCGGCCAGCTGTTGTTCCAATTCCTGTGATGATCTCCTCTTCACTGCGCCATGCAGGCGGACTGCCTCTTTTACACAGTGATCTTGATAATAAAGCAACAGCCGATGGATTGAATCTCCCCGTTCCAAAGAGCGAACCAGTCGAATCGCGCTTTGCACTTTTTCGATCAGCTTACGTGCACACTTCAGTTGCCGCAAGCTGACGCGGGCTTCCTGCTCAGGATCGGTTCCATCTTCCTGAAGCCGGTTGTGAAGTAAATACAGGAAGGCCCATCGGCTCGCAAGCGTAGTCAAGTGACATAACGGAGCCAGATCGTCCTTTGTCCAATTTCCCAACCGGGACAAGGAACGAATTTGCTCTTTTAACCTGCTTTCTTGTAATAAAAACATTCCTTTGTCCGGATGGGGCGATTGCAGGATTCGCTGGACCTCTTGTTGAATCCGTTCGATCGAAATTTCGCTCAACAGATGTGCCTGTTTGCGAATCGCATTCCAGGTCATGGATTCAATCTGAAACCCCAATTCGGCAGCAAACCGAATGGCACGCAACATCCGCAAGGCATCTTCCGCAAAACGATGTTCCGGATTTCCGACCGCACGGATCAATTGATTTTCCAGATCTTTCCTCCCGCCAAAGGGATCCACCCAAACACCTTCATCAGATAAAGCCATCGCGTTGATGGTAAAATCGCGGCGGGAAAGATCGGTATGTAGTTGATTGACATAAACCACCTCTGGCCAACGATGAGAATGATAGCCCACTTCTTTCCGAAAGGTGGTGACTTCATATGGTTCGAGATCGGTGATCACGGTGACCGTCCCGTGTTGAAGGCCAGTCGGAACAGCATTCGGAAACAGCCGCATCACCTCTTCTGGCCGGGCATCCGTGGCAATGTCGTAATCGTGAACCGGCCGGCCAAGCAACCGATCACGAAGACATCCCCCTACCAGATAAGCCTGAAATCCCGCCTTCTGCAAGCAAGCCATGATATGGTGCGCTTTTTCCCATTTTTGATCGTTTGGCGGAAAATGGTCCCCCGGTTCATTCGTTGGTTTTTGCACCATTTGTTCAACAAGTCCTTGAAACAATGTTTCTTCGAACAACGCTACGTCTGAATACGGTCATACTGTTCCTCCCATGTGAAAATAAGGATATAATAAGCATAAGAACGTTCGTTGCAAGAACCGATCACATGGAAATCACCGGCCGGACGACATTTCGTTAGGAGGGATGGCGATGCGTTATTTGGCCAGTTTCGCCATTATCTTGGCAAAGCTGATTCAGCACGTGAAGCGAACCAAATCTTTCTTCCGTTTTTAGTCTAGTTTCAAAAGTTGTTCCAAGCCATATACCATTCCTTGAAGCGTCATCACTTTTTTGATTGCCAGATTCACGCCTGGCATAAAGGATTCCCGATTGATCGAATCGTGCCGAATGCTCAATGTCTGGCCAGGAGAGCCAAACAAGACTTCCTGATGCGCCACCAGACCGGGGAGGCGTACACTATGAATGCGAAAGCCGTGGTAATATCCGCCTCGTACCCCGTCCAGCCTTTCCTCCTCCTGAGGATGCCCCTGTCTCATTTCTCGACGGGAGTTCGCGATCAATTCCGCTGTTTTTAAAGAGGTGCCAGATGGCGCGTCCAGCTTTTGATCGTGATGATATTCAATAATTTCCACATGCGGGAAAAATTTTGCCGCGATCGCCGCAAAATGCATCATTAAAACTGCGCCTATCGCGAAATTTGGCGCTGCAATCCCGCCAATCCCCCGTAGCCGGCAACGATCATCCAATTGCTCGATCTCATCTGTTTGTAAACCCGTTGTTCCGATTACCGGGCGAACGCCGGCATCAATGGCGACCTCTGCATTGGCTTTAACGGCATCCGGTACCGTAAAATCAACCAATACATCTGGTTTGGTCTCCTCAAGTGCATGGGAGAGTGAACGATAAAACATCACGGGCGTCTGCAAACCGAGAACTTCCGAGACAGGAACCCCATCCAGCTTCGAATCGATGGCCGCAACCAACAACAGTTCAGGATCACCGAGCACCATCTTGGCAACCTCCTGCCCCATCCGGCCTTTTGCTCCGGCCACCGCCACCCGTATCGCCGTCATGCCAATTCTCCTTTCACGTCTGCTTTCACGTCTACCTGGAGCTTCTTTTCATTGTCCATGGTAAAGGATTTTGGGAAAAGATGCAATGAAAGGCGTAAAAAGGGTTGATAGACATCCCTTCAAGACATCCTATGACTGATGGGTCATGCAGGAATCAACACTACGTGAGGAGGGATATCTTGTTTGTTAAAAATGTTCTCGCGATCCTGACCGGAGCGGCCATTGCCGGTTTTGGGGTGAACTATTTTACCATTGCCAATGAATTAGGTGAAGGCGGATTTACCGGCGTAGCCATTCTGCTGAAGTATCTTTTGAATTGGTCCCCCGGCGTGACATCCATCGTCTTGAATATCCCCTTGTTCCTGCTTGGCTGGATTTACTTGGGAAGACGGGCGATGGGGTATACCATTTGGGGCACCGTCTGCTTTTCCTTTTTTTTGTGGCTGTTCGAGGATATGGGTTCACCCATTGAAGGTGATCTGTTGCTGGCTTCTCTATACGCCGGGGTGACAGTAGGTCTGGGCTTGGGGATCATTTTTCGTTTTGGTGGCACGACGGGTGGGGTCGACATCTTGGCCAGATTGGCACACAAGTATCTGGGATGGAGCATTGGGCGGACGATGTTCACCTTTGATCTGTTTGTCATTGGCGCATCCTTTTTCTACCTGGGCAGGGAACGCACAATGTACACGCTCGTTCTGGTATTTCTGGCTGCAAGAGTCATTGACATCGTACAGGAAGGGATGTATGCAGCGAAGGCGGCGATGATCATTTCCGAGCGACCTCAGGAGATCAGCCGCCTCATTGTGGATCAAATGGATCGGGGAACGACTTTGTTACAAGGAAAAGGGGGTTTTACCCAAGAGAAGAAAGAAGTGATTTATGTGGTTGTATCTCGTCCCGAACTGATTCGTTTGAAAGGCATCATTCGTCAAGTGGACCCACATGCCTTTGTGGTGATCAGTGATGCGAGAAATGTGCTGGGCGAAGGTTTTTACCGGGAAGAGCAGCACCATGACCATACATAAATTATGTCTCCCATGTGTCTCGAAAAGTTCGATAACACCAAGCCGTATACGCCAAGGAAAGGAAGAGAAAAGCGGATAACCCCAAAATTAACTGACTCATAGGAGAACGCATCACCTCAGCAATGGTGGGCCTGTCTTTGCCGATATACGCCTGATTGAGCAAATCTTCCCAATGCTTCAGACTCAGGTTTAACGCTTCAGGATCAGGCTGGCTTTGAAGATAAAGCTGTTTTATGCGAACAAGAAGCGCATCCAGCTGTGTGACCAGATCAGGTGATTGGCTGACCAGTAATGCAGGACGGATTTCACGATACCCTTCAAGCAATTGTTGAAACGATTGCTTGTCCGGAGAATGCTGTCGCATCGTTTGTAGTTGCCTCAGCAGAAGTTGCGCGTGCTCTTTCCACATCCCATTCTTTCCGTCATTGCCGGCATGGACCAATGCGTCCGCGGCAATCATCAGCCGACGTGCTGTTTTTTGAATTTTTTCTGGTTGTAGCTGAACATCAGCCAAAAGCTGCTTCAGTTGAATCATCGTGTCGGAAAGAGCCTGAATTCCCTCAACTGTTGTTCGCTGGTCAAAAGAAAGTTGCGTGAATAATTGACTCATATGCATCAACAGTTGTCTAGCCTCAAGAAACTGGCCATTTTCCAGAAGGGATTGCAGCTGATTCGCCTTTTCGAGAAATTGTTGCTCATGGACGGTACTGCCATCCTGTGACGGGGATAGTCCATCATCTGGCTCCGCCGCATAGGTTGGCTGTACGACGAGAAAGCATAAAACGATTCCGCACAAGACAGATTGCCGCA
The DNA here is from genome assembly GCA_947085265.1 of uncultured Bacillus sp. GTDB lineage: Bacteria > Bacillota > Bacilli > ZCTH02-B2 > ZCTH02-B2 > Bacillus_BB. The sequence continues at coordinate 252,534 of CAMTVR010000012.1, forward strand.
TCTTCTTCCTCATGACTTCCCCCCCCTCCATACATCTCTATGAGGGAAGGACAAGTTTATGACGCCGGTCAACCGTCAAAGCGAAGATAGTCAAACTCAGTACACTTAACCAAATCGTAAAAAAGCCGAGTTGTGGAATGAAAGGGTTGAGGGAAGGGTGAACCCAAGGATGAAGAGCAAAGACGTAATCCATGAAGTCATTGAGAAAAATCCACATCGAAACAACCAGCAAGTGCCGGTACCCAAATGAATAGGCACGTGTGAACAAAAGCGCTTCCAAGGCCATCCCGGTGTGCGAGAAGATAAGCATCCAATTGGCAGCAGGAATCGTTTCAAACAAAAACATGGACTTGATCGATGGTTCCTGCAGCCAGGCGCCGGCAATGATGGCCGCCACGGCCCATATCCCATATTTAAATAACGTCACTGCAGCAAAAGCTTCAAGGTAAGGATTGCTGCGGCCGATGACGTATAGAAACAATACCGCTGTAAAAAAAAGGCTGGCGGTTGGACTGTCGGGTACAAATGGCAGATAGTGTAAAGGTGTTTCCGCAATCTGATAGCGGTACCAGTAGTAGCCGTATATCGTACCGAGAAAATTGACGATCAACAATAGCTGCAAATATGGATAACGGCAAACCACATTGGCAAGCCAATGCCAAACGTTCATCGTTGTTCCTCTCTCCCTGGATAATCGTTTTCTAAAAGAAAAACCGGCCTTTCACGATGGCCAGTTTTTCACTTCCGCTAGCTTATTTTTCTGCATTTTCGGGGCTGGCTTTTTGTTTTGCAAGCCACTCGACCAGCGTGTTCAGTTCAGCTTCTGAGCCGGTAAAGGCGCCAGGCGGCATAGCGCCTCGTCCATTTTTGATGACATTGGCAATTTCTTCGGCGCTCAAGCGGTCGCCAACACCTAACAGTGACGGTCCCACGCCACCTTGCATGTTCGCTCCGTGACAGCCGACACAAGAAGCTTGTGAAGCAAAAATCTTCGCTCCTTCACTGTCCGGTTCAACCATCTCGACTTTTGCCGATTCCATCGGTGTACCGCTTTGCCCGGATGCAGCCAACTTCGCTTCGTGCTGAGCTAATGCGGCCCAAGTCAAATAGATGATCGCGGCCAGTGACAGCAGCATGATCCCGCTGGCAATGGGCCGTTTTAAAGCGCGGCGATGTGGACTGCGATCCAGCCATGGAGCCAATAGCAAAGCACCAAAGGCAATTCCCGGGATGATCACCGTACCAACCACGACAAAATCGCCTGAGGCAAATGGATATTTCAACAACTGATAGAGAAACAAGAAATACCAGTCAGGCAAAGGCGTGTAGGCGGTATTGGTCGGATCTGCCACATCCTCCAATGGAGCTGGATGCAAGATCACCAACATCATAAAGCCGACTAGGAAGACGGCAGCAACCATCCATTCCTTCAGCAAAAAGTCTGGCATAAAGGCTTCTGTATTGCCAGGAAACTCATCGTAATCACGCGGAATGTTCGGCCGTCGCTCCGCGCGCACGCGAGAATCCCCGACATAAAGAACCTCTTTGTGTTCTCGTGCCATCCGTTTCCCCCCTTATCTCAATGAATTCTCCAATCGGACAACGCAAATCATCAAAGCGGCCCGGAAATCCCTTGCCGGCGAATCAGTACAAAGTGGGCTCCCAGTAGGAGCAACAGAAGCGCCGGCAGGAAGAATACGTGTATTGCAAAGAAGCGAGTCAGCGTTACAGCGCCGACAATACTTCCGCCGGTCAGAAACGTTTTAATGAATTCACCCACAAAAGGCACGCTACCGGCAATTTCCACACCGACTTTAGTGGCAAAGTACGCCTTATTGTCCCAAGGCAAGAGGTAGCCGGTAAAGCCCAAGCCAAGCATCACAAAGAAGATCAGCACACCGACAACCCAGTTCAGCTCCCTCGGTTTCTTGTAAGAGCCGGTGAAAAATACCCGCAGCGTATGCAACAACAGCATCACGATGACCACACTGGCTCCCCAGTGATGCATTCCGCGAACAATTTGTCCGAAGGCCACTTGATTTTGCAAGTAGTCGACGCTCGCATGCGCGTTGACAATATCTGGCACGTAATACATGGCCAAGAACATGCCGGAAAGGATCATGATCAAGACAACAAAAAAGGTCAACCCTCCGAAACAATAGACAAATGCCGAAAAATGATGAGCCGGGTTGACATGCTCAGGGACCTCATGGTCGGCCAGGTCCCGCCAGATTGGCGTGATGTCGAGCCGCTCATCCATCCAATCATAGATTCGTTGCAGCACGGTTAATCACCCCCTCACCAGACGGTTCGGTACGATTTTTCCGAGGTACAGTTTGTTCCCATCCACCTTCGTTTCATACTCATCCAGCGGTGCAGGTGGCGGTGTTCCGGGTACATTTTTCCCGTTCTTTTCGTATAATCCGAAGTGACACGGACAAAAGTACTGATTCGGATGATCGGGAGAACCGTTCCAGTTGACGATGCAACCGAGGTGTTTACAGATGGGAGAAAGTGCCAGAACATTCCCGTTTTCAACCGTAATCCACGCAGTCTGCACCACTTCCGATTCGTACCAGCCGTCAACCTGTTTCACTTTAAAATCTTTCTTTGTAGGTTCCGGCCCAAACTCACTGATGTCACCAACCGGAATCCAATCGGAATCATCCTTCGCTTTTAAGGCGGGATCGATGGCAAAACGAACCAGTGGGGTGAGGATGGTTGCTGCCAAGAAACCTCCCGTCCCCATCAGGGAGTACATCAGGAAGGTTCGCCTCGAGATCCGTTTCCTGTCGCTCATTGCTAACCCCCTCTTCGATGAAATGGTTGGCCGAACTACCACATATGTACTAGGACATAATCCATCATATCCCCTTGCATTTAGGGTGTCAAGTTATGACAAAATTGGACTAAAATTGGACTGTCTTTAATGTGAGCGTAAAACCGTTTGGTTATGCATTTTGGTATACTCGCCTGCGGTCACACCATGGATCGGCTTCTTATCTGCCTCCAGACCAGGTGCGAAGCAGGAAATGATAGACGTCTGAAGGTGTCACCTGTCCTGTCATATCAATGAGGTAAATCTCATCATCTGGGCGGAACCGTCGAAGCGGTTGATTTCCATTTTGCTCCAGTCCAGCGCCGACAAAAACCAGGTAACGGAATGGATCTTTGAGAAAAATATTGCTCCAATGCGCTAGCTGTTTTTCCCAGTCTATCCTAGAAACCCAGAGTTCTGGCAACAAGATAACCCTACCCGTCAGCGGCTGTTCGATTTTTTGACAGAAATCCAACAGTTCCATGGACTGTTTTTGAATTTCAAGAAATTCTTGAGTAGCATCCAGCCAGTGCAAAGGCGCCAGCAGCGTGTCCAGATATTTGGCATGTTCTTTGTAGACTTCACGATTCAGCTCATAATAATCCATTCTCTTGCTCCTTTCCTCATCCATAAAAAAACGGGTTGCCAGGGTCTTCACCGGTCCCGTGTTCAAGATAAATGAAAATCGAACAAAAGACAAACCACAAAACAGGAATTTGTCGTGAATCAATCCCTATAAGGATATGTCGGTATCGGTGTCGCTTCAAAGCTTCTCACCTGCTCGAGCAGTTTCTTTCCAACCTGACTGAGACGGATCGCTATCCGTTCGGAGAAAGTTGCCATTTGCAACATTCCCAAGTGAACCATCATTTTGATGATCCGCTGTTCAAAAACCTGTTCCGGGGAATCGTAATAAAAAGAGGTTATCCAAGGCTTCATGACGGTGAACAAAGAAGAAAGACTGGTCCACTTATCATCACATAATAGCCCCACTAGGTTTGTAAGGATGGGCAGGAGCGGAATTGGATGCTTATAGATGCGGATCCAAGTCCTGTAAACCGGAATTAAATCCAGCGATTGAGGCGACCCGAGAAATTGTTTTCCTTTATCAGTTACTACAACGTGTTCAGATTCTATTTTGATCAAGCGTAAAATCAAACAAACATCGTGGATAAGGGAAAAGCGATCAGGATAATGACGAAAGTGAAATCCATAGCCAAAACGCCAGCCCACTTGGGTCGGTATTTCTTCCTGGACCGACATTCGCATCAACAGTTGTTGTAAGTGACGCTTATACAACACTTTTTCGGAAGTGATCGGCACCTCTGTTTGGTAGAGATAGTTTAAAAATGACCGAATATCGGCCAAAAGGCTATCACCTTCATCGCGATAAATCATCGGCGGCGTGGAAAAGGTTTCCAGTCGGCGAACGTAGTCGTGGCGAATTTGGGCTATCAATTCCTCATTCAAATCACGGGGAACGCGGAAGAGATCATGTGTTTTGCGGCTGACGCCGTGAAATATCCATCCACTAGCTAAAGCTTCTGAGATGAGGGTTCTGATTGGCCGAGGTGATTTTGTGTGGGACACCGCCAATGTCGCTTTGGCCGTCAATTCTTCTAAGGAGAACCACTCTCGGCGATCGAAGACCAACAACATTAAAAAAAGCAGTTCTTCTCTAGCTAGTTCATGTAGCTCAGTACCATAGATCCCTTTTTGTTTCATCCGGATGAGAATAGATTGAATCAACTGCTGTTTTGAATGGGTGTTGCACTCACATTCCAGTCGCTGAGCCATTCGATTCAGTTGATGAATGTCAGCGTAACTCAGCAAATCGGCCACATTCAACCCTACCACTCCTTTATACTCCGGTCCGTTTTGCTAACAGTAGCATGAACGTTTTTTCCCCAGTGTGTTTTGTTTCTTTCCTTAGTATGTTGAATGGAAGACACGGGTTATACAAAAAAGACAAAAAAAGAGCCACTCATTTCTGAGTGGGTAGATGGATAGGAGTGGAGAGAAACCATACTGTATGGAAAGTATAATACAGAAAACGCTTACAGTCAACGGAATTTTTGTTCCACTTAAAAGTTTATTGCATTTAACGTTTGTTTCATTTAACGTGGTTGCAGCTGCTTCGCTGTCTTTAGCGAAGCAGCTGGTCAAAACGTTCAGCAAAACCGGGAAAAGAAATGTTGATCGCTTCTGCCCCATGAATCCGGGTTGAACCCGAGGCAATCAACCCGGCGACATATGCGGCCATCCCAATCCGGTGATCTCCGCAAGTGTCAACCGTCGTTCCTTGAAGCGGTGTTGGACCATGAATAATCATCCCATCTGCAGTGGCTTCCACTCGCGCGCCCATGTCTTTTAAAAAACGGCTGACAGTGGCAATTCGGTCTGTTTCTTTGACACGCAATTCCTGAGCATCACGAATGATCGTTGTCCCCTCAGCCTGGGTGGCCAGGACGGCGATGACAGGGATTTCATCGATGAGCCGTGGGATCAGGTCTCCTTCGATAATGGTTGCTTGCAGCTCAGAAGCGTGAACATGCAGGTCTGCAACCGGTTCTTCCCCCCAGGATTGCCGATTCAGAATTTCCACTTTTCCACCCATCGCCTGAAGTACATCGAGGATTCCTGTTCTCGTCGGGTTGATACCGACCTCTTTTAGAAACAGGCTGCTTCCCTTGACCAGACTGGCGGCTACCAGAAAATAGGCGGCCGAGGAGATGTCTCCCGGGACACGAAGGTGCACGCCTCCTTGCAGACGTTGCATGCCATTGATCGTTGTAGTGGTGTTTTGCTTTTGTACCGCCACACCAAAAGCAGCCAGCATACGTTCTGTGTGATCGCGGGAAAGATAAGGCTCATGAATGGTCGTTTTGCCGCTGGCTTGCAGGCCGGCTAAGAGAATCGCTGATTTGACCTGAGCACTGGCCACAGGGGAAGAAAACTGTATCCCAGATAAAGAACCGCCACGGATGGCCAAGGGAGCATAGTTGCCGGCTTGTCGGCCGTCTATGTGCGCCCCCATTGCCCGCAACGGTTCCACCACTCGTTTCATCGGACGCCGCGCAATGGATGCATCCCCCTGAAGAACGCTGTGGAAGGAACTTCCGGCTAGGATTCCCAACAGCAGGCGGATGGTGGTACCCGAATTGCCGACGTCCAATATGCTATCAGGCTCACGCAATCCCTCCCATCCTTGGCCCTCGACAACCATCTCATCCGCTGAGGGTTGACTAATCGCGATTCCCATTTTACGAAAGCAGTCCACTGTCCTTAAACAATCTTCTGCCACGAGAAAGCCGTGAATGCGGGTAGGGCCATCCGCCACCGAACCGAGCATGATGGCACGATGGCTGATCGACTTATCCCCTGGGACCCGCACTGCGCCAGTGAGTGATCGGCTTGCTTTTTCCACGTGTAATTGGGTCATCAACTTCCTCCAATATATCAGGTTCTCCATATCGACCTTCGATTTCGTAACCAATTCGCAACCAGTTATCGGTGATACACTTGAAATCCTTTGTTTTGGAGCGCTTCAACCGCCTTGTCGAGATCTTCCTGTTGGCGAAAGGAAAGTCGCAATACGCCTGGAATATCGGCGCGGTTTTCGATGATGTGGATATTCGTGAGATTGATCTGGCGGTTGCCAAGAATCGTCGCCACTTCGCCAATAATTCCAGGACGATCGGGGATATCCACATAACATTCGTAAAGAGGGGGTAAAATTCCCTTTTTCCGTTCCGGTATCTGCTCTCGAAAGTTACGCGCTTCGTGAAAAAAAGAATAAATCGCCGCTGCATCTTTTTGTGCGAGGAGCTGTTTGATTCTGGTCAGCTCCACTTGCCAATCCTCTAGCAATGGCAACAAAACATCTCTGTTTTGCAACAGGATGTCCCGCCACATGATAGGGTTGCTGGATGCAATCCGTGTCAAATCCCGAAAACCCCCTGCGGCCAATTGGCTGTACCAATGGTTTTCTTGATCATATCGAGCCACCTGCTGGACCAAAGCCGCAGCAATGATGTGGGGAAGATGGCTGATGAGGCCGACAACTCGATCATGTTCTTCGGCTGTCATTTCGACCAATGTCGCCCGTGTGCTGGTCAGCAAGGATTTTAGCCTTTGACACAAGAATTCCGGTGAGTCAGGATGGGGCGTCAAAACGTAGAAAGCATTTTCAAAAAGCCGATCGGAAGCGGCCTCTACTCCTGAACGGTGAGATCCTGCCATTGGGTGTCCGCCAACAAACCGCTCTTTCCCTAAAAGGGATACGCCGGCTTCAACCACTTTTGATTTCGTACTTCCTGTATCTGAAACGATACATCCTGGTTTGAGCGGCAGATGGGCAAGCTTTTTGAGAAGGTGCAGAATGGTGTCTACCGGAGTACATAGAAAAATAAAATCGGCCTCTTCCGTTGCTTCACTCAAATCTGTGGTCCCGTGATGGATAATGCCCAATTGTTGCGCCAGCGTCAATGTAGATGGGTCAAGGTCAAACCCGGTAACCCGGATCGTCTGATTGGCGTCATGCTGTAAAGACAGCGCCAGTGAACCGCCGATCAGGCCCACTCCCAGGATGGCAACCTGCGTCATATCTTCCTGCCCATCACAGTCGCCATTTTGCGAACTTCATCCATCATTTTGCGATAAACATCGGGATTTAAGGATTGTGGGCCGTCTGATAACGCCTTTTCGGGTTGAGGATGAACTTCGACGATTAACCCGTCGGAGCCGGCGGCGACGGCTGCTCGCGCCATGGGCAACACATATCTCCATTTTCCGGTACCGTGGCTGGGATCGACAATGATAGGCAGATGACTGAGATGTTTCACGACCGGAACAGCGCTTAAATCCAGTGTATTCCTTGTATAAGTTTCAAACGTTCGGATTCCGCGCTCGCACAAGATCACCTGATGATTCCCTTCATTTAAGATGTATTCGGCTGCCATTAACCACTCTTCAATCGTCGCGGACAGGCCTCTTTTTAACAGAACAGGTTTGTCGGTCCGTCCGACGGCCTTCAGCAAGTGGAAGTTTTGCATATTTCTAGCGCCGATTTGCAGGATGTCCACGTATTCGAGCAACAAGGGCAGACTCTCCGTGTCCATCACCTCGGAGACAATTTTCAGACCCGTTTTTTCGCGCGCCTCGGCCAGGATTTTTAACCCTTCTTCGCCCATTCCCTGAAAGGAATAAGGAGAACTTCGCGGTTTAAATGCACCTCCACGGAGAAGCTGTGCACCCCCTTCTTTGACAATCATGGCTGTTTCCATGAGTTGCTCGCGGCTTTCAACAGAACATGGCCCTGCCATGACAACCAGTTGCTCTCCCCCGATTTGGACGTCTCCCACTGTGATCACCGTAGATTCGGGGTGGAACTGTTTGTTGGCCAGTTTGAAAGGCGCCTCGATATGCACGATTTTTTCCACATCCTCCATGACCTCGATAGCTTGGATGTTGACCTTTCGCTTGTCGCCAAGCACACCGAGAATGGTTCGGTTTTCCCCCGTGGAGATGTGAACGCCAAGCCCGGCCGCTTCCAGACGCTCTTTTACCTTTTCAATTGAATCTGGCTTGGCTTGTGGGCTCATCACCACAATCATCGATTTCCCCTCCTATCCGTTTTCCGAGTCTCCCAGGACATTTTTCGTTCATGACGACAAAGAAGAAGCATTAAGAACTGATTCAAGGGCCGCTAGAAAACGCTGGTTTTCCTCACTGCTTCCAATGGTCACCCGAACGGTCGTGGGAACGCCGAGCGCTTCACCGGAGCGAACGATGATCCCTTGTCGGAGTAATGCTTCAAAAACGGGACCTGCCGGCTGCTTCAAGTCGATCAAGAGAAAATTGGCTTCCGAAGGATAGGCTGTCAGACCCATTTTCTCAATCCGGTTGTTAATCAACTGCATTCCTTCCCGGTTTTGCGCACGGCAATGGCGGACAAATTCTTGATCTTTCAATGCCGCCAGAGCTGCCACCTGCGCCAGTTGGTTGACGTTAAATGGCTCACGAACCCGATGTAACGGATCCAACGCGTCAGGGTGTGCCAAGGCATAACCGACACGCAATGCTGCGAGGCCATAAATTTTTGAAAAGGTGCGCAAAATGATCAAGTTCGGGTATTCTTTGAGCAGAGACAAGGTGTCTGGATAAGCCTCATTCATCACATATTCATAATAAGCTTCATCGGCTACAACCAGAATGTAATCCGGTACTTGCTCCAAGAATGCGGCAAATTCCTCTCTTGTGACGATGCAACCAGTCGGATTGTTCGGGTTGCAAATCCAGATGACGCGGGTGTGATCTGTAATCGATGCAAGCATCGCCGACAAATCGTGACGTCCTTCACGGGTAGGGATTTCAATCACGTTGGCCCCTTCGATCTGGGCGTTGGTTTTATACCGCGGAAACGTAGGGTCCGCCATGATCGTCTCTGTGCCTGGTTGCAGGTAGGCGCGCGTGATCAGGGAGACGATTTCGTCTGAACCGTTCCCGACAATGATCTGCTCTTCGTCAATTTGGTAAAACGTTGCCAGGGCGTGTTTCAGTTCCCGAACGGCGCCATCTGGATAGACAGGCAGATGTTCCAGCGCCTCCTGGATCGCCTCTTTGACCTTGGGGGAATAACCAAAGGGATTTTCGTTTGAAGCCAACTTAATCACGTCACGAAGTCCGAATTCCCGTTGCACTTCTGCGATGGGTTTACCGGGTTGATACATCGGCAACCCAACGACAGAGGATTTAGGTTGAAACGAAAGAGTCATGGAAATCACCTGTTTTTAGCTTGATATGTTTTTACCATTGAAACATGTTCAGAATCAGATTGCAACAGGTTGAAAACTCATTTTAGCCACCGATCAGTTGTCGGACATAGGCAGCGATCTGTTGTTCCGCGCGTGAGACATCTTCAGGCGAGCGGGAGAGCAAGGCGTCGGCATGGCGTTCAATTTCCCGGACAATCGCGCTGCCTACAACCACACCATCGCAAAGGGCGGCAAGTTCCTTGTATTGTTGAGCGTTGGAGACACCAAATCCGACCACCAGCGGCAGCTTGGTCCGTTCTCGCAAGGATTGAATCAGTCGCGTGAGTGCAGCATGAAACTGTTGCCTGATGCCTGTCACGCCCAGCGAAGAAACGCAATAGATCATCCCTCGTGCCTCATGCACAATCTGTTCTAAACGTGGAAGCGAGGTAGGAGCTGCCAACGGGATTAAGTGAATTCCTCCTCGCTCTGCCAATTCCCGCAGTTCCCGGCTTTCTTCCACCGGCAGATCCGGAACAATCAACCCGTCAAAACCGATTTCCTTCATTGTCTTGATCAACTGTGGAAGTCCGTATTGGAGCAGCGGGTTGAAGTAACTAAAGAGGATCAGCCCGGCCTGTAAGCCTTCTTCCCTGGACTTTGCGGCTATCGAAAGAACATCTTTCAGACGCGTTCCGGCTGCCAGTGCCCGTTCTGATGCTTTTTGAATGACGGGACCGTCTGCCAGCGGATCGGAGTATGGAACACCCAGTTCGATCAAATCTGCGCCGTTTTTTTCCAACAAGTGAAGGAGCTTGCGACTGGTTTCAAGGCTGGGATGGCCACAAGTGAGAAAGGGGATAAACGCCGCTTTTCCTTGAGCGTTGGTAAAAACGTGATCAATGCGATTCATCGTTCCCCCTCCTTGAATGCCTGCATCACCGTGGCCATGTCTTTATCGCCTCTTCCAGAAAGGCAGATCACTAGAACTTCGTGCGGTTTCATTTGGGGCGCCAGCTTGATCGCTTCCGCCACTGCATGGGCGCTTTCCAAAGCAGGGATGATCCCTTCCAGTTGGCTCAACATCTTCAGAGCGGAAAGAGCTTCGTCATCACGAATGGCTGTATAGTGAGCCCGCCCTGTCTCCATCAGCCAAGCATGTTCCGGGCCAACCCCCGGATAGTCCAGTCCCGCAGAAATGGAATGAGCTTCCTGAATTTGTCCATCCTCGTCCTGTAGCAGATAGGTAAAGGCGCCGTGAATCACCCCGGGGCGTCCCTTGCTCAAACTGGCGGCATGAAAACCGGAATCCAGCCCTTTTCCGGCCGCCTCCACACCAACCAGCCGGACACCTTCTTCCTCGATGAACGGGTAAAAAAGCCCCATCGCGTTGCTGCCGCCACCGACGGATGCGACCAGAACATCCGGCAGGCGGTCGAACATCTCCAAACACTGTTGTTTCGTCTCATCGCCAATCACGCGTTGGAAATCACGCACCATTTGCGGATACGGGTGCGGTCCACCTACGGAACCCAAGACGTAAAAGGCTTCTTCCACGTTGGCCACCCAATTCCGGATCGCCTCATTCATCGCGTCTTTTAGCGTACGGCTGCCAGTCGTGACCGGAATCACTTCCGCTCCCAACAAATTCATCCGGAACACATTCAGTGCCTGCCGTTTCGTATCCTGTTCACCCATGAACACTTTGCATTCCATACCGAGCAACGCGGCGACGGTTGCGGTAGCGACCCCATGCTGTCCTGCTCCCGTCTCGGCCAATAATTTTCGCTTGCCCATCCGCTGTGCCAACAAAGCCTGCCCTAACGTGTTATTGATTTTGTGGGCACCGGTATGGTTGAGATCTTCCCGCTTTAAGAAAATTTGCGCCCCCCCCAAGTGCTGGCTGAGACGGCGGGCATGTGTCAGTGGTGTCGGACGGCCCGAATAAAAACGACGGAGTTCGTCCAGTTCACGCTGAAACGTCGGATCGTTCTTCGCATCCAGGTAAGCTTCTTCCAACTGATGCAAAGCCATCATCAATGTTTCTGGAACGTACTGCCCGCCGTATTTCCCAAATCGCCCCTTGGCCACTGGTTCAGTCGGTTGCGTCATGGCTTCTCACCTTTTCTACAAATTGAACAATCTTTTGGACATCTTTCCTGCCGTTTGTTTCCACGCCGCTGGAGACATCGACGCCGTAAGGGCTGTACATTCGCAACAATTCATCCACATTTTCCGGGTTCAGTCCGCCGGCAACCCAATAAGGGGTCTCTCCTATGAGAACCTGGATATGGGGAATCAGGTTCCAAGAAAATCGCGTACCTGTTCCACCGCGTTGCGTGGGATGGTATGTATCAAAAAGAAACGCATCGACAATTCCCTTATACCTAAAAATTTCCCTCTCAAGCTCAGCAAGACTCTTCACCGGGAGCGCCTTGATCAGTTTTACCGAATGCCGGCTGGACAGTTCTGCACAAAACGCCGGCGTTTCTTGGCCATGCAGTTGGAGATGGGTCAGCGGGACCTTTCTCAGAATAGAATCCAGTTCATCATGCGTCGGATTGACAAAGACTCCCACCTTGCCTATCGAGGCGGGAGCCTCTTTGACCAATTCCCTGGCCTGCTGTGGGGTTACCTGACGGCGGCTTTTCGCAAAAACAAATCCGATCAGATCAATGGGCATCGTTTTTATAGATTTTAGCACTTCAACGCTTTGCAGTCCACAAATTTTAATCTTCGTCATCGCGTACCCATCAGCTCCTGAATGGCAGCCGCCAAATCCTGTTGACGCATCAAGTGTTCACCAACCAGGACCCCACGCACACCCAGTTTGGAAAGCCAACGTATATCTTCAGCTGTGGCTATCCCGCTTTCGCTGATCACCAGGATATCTTCCGGGATGTGTGGAAGAAGACGGGCTGTCGTCTCCAGATCAGTGTGAAACGTGCGCAAGTCTCGATTGTTGATCCCGATCATTTGGGGTTGCAAAGGCAAAACCCTTTCCAATTCTTCCTTGTTGTGCACTTCAATCAGCACCTGCATTCCCAATTGATGGGCCTCTCGGTAGAGCTCAGCCAACTGACTGTCCGACAAAATGGCCGCGATCAACAACAACGCGTCGGCTCCTGCAGCCCGAGCTTCGTACACTTGCAGTGTATCAATAATAAAATCTTTGCGAAAGACCGGGATGTTTACCCGCTCTTTGATGGCAGTCAGATCGTGCAGATCGCCTTGAAAATATTGCTGATCGGTAAGGACAGAAATGGCGTCGGCTCCTCCCTCTTGGTATGAACATGCGATTGCAAGGGGGTCAAAATCCGGCCGGATGACACCCTTCGAGGGGGAAGCTTTTTTCACTTCGGCAATGACAGCCATGAAATGATTGGGCTGACTGAGTGCCGCAAAAAAATCAAGGCAGGCACTTGCCTGCGCGGCCTTTTGACGCAGCTCTGATTCCCTGACGTACAGTACTGCCACTTCTTGCTTCTTTGTCGCTACAATTTTATCGAGAATCATCAGCCAAAGCCTCCGTTACCTGTTTGATCTCTAGAAGTTTCTGATAGGCGGCTCCTGAATCCAGCAATTCTTTGGCCAACTGAATTCCTTCTTGCCAGCTGCGCGTCTTTCCGGCGATATAAAGGGCTGCTCCCGCATTGGCTAACACGATGTCACGCGGTCCCCCCTGGGCCCCTTGGAAAACCTCCATAATGATCCGTGCATTTTCTTCCGGACGTCCACCGGCAACGCTGCTGAGCGGGAAACGTTGGAGTCCCAACTCTTCCGGCACGATCTCGTAATGCTGAATGTGGCCGTCCCGCAATTCGGCAACATGTGTTTTCGCACTCACCGATACTTCGTCCAGGCCGTCTTCACTGGCAACCACAAGCGCCCTCCGGACACCTAAGTTGGCCAGTACTTTCGGCAGAGTATGAAGCAGGCAAGAATCGTAGACGCCTAAGATCTGGGTTTCAGCGCCGGCCGGGTTGGTCAACGGTCCCAAGAGGTTGAATACGGTCCGAATTCGAATCTCGCGCCTGGGACCGATGGCATGTTTCATCGCCGGATGAAAATGCGGCGCGAAGAAAAAGGCAAAACCGGTCTGCTCCAGACATTGACTGACCCGGTGTGGTTCGAGATTGGTACGAATTTGCAACGCTTCCAGCACGTCAGCGCTGCCGCTTTGGCCGGAGACCGCACGGTTCCCATGTTTGGCCACTTTGACGCCGCCTGCAGCAGCCACAATGGCCGCGGCAGTGGATATGTTAAAGGTACGTCCGCCATCACCGCCCGTTCCGCATGTATCCAACAATCCCTGACGACGGGCTGGGCGATTCTGAATTCGCTCGCGCATCGCCAACGCGAAACCGGTCACCTCTTCAACCGTCTCACCTTTCATCCGCAGGGCCGTAATCAAACTGGAGATTTGGGCCGGGGAAGCATCACCATCCATAATCTGTCCCATCACCTCAAGTGCTTCTTGACGCGTCAGATCTTCCCCGTCCACCACCTTGCGGATTCCGTCTGTGATACGAAAGGTTTGGACCATACTCATACATCAACGCCCCCCTGCTTTTTTCCGCCATTTGAATCACTACCCGCATCGCTTTGGCTTTGTTCCATGATTCCGCCCAAATCGGCTTAAAAATAAAAAAACCAAAGCTGAAGCTTTGGTCTTGGGTACACATGTATCCCATCCCTCACGCTCCGCTCAACTCATCTCTGCTCAACTTGACTCAAACTCATCTCAACTTCACTTAAAAAGGGATGTTGATGGATTCAGTTTCATAAAACATTTTACCGATTTAGAATTTAGAATAGATGAATCGATGACATCTGTCAAGAGGAGGAAGGAACATTTTGATGTAAATCAGGACGCAACGAGACCGCATCGTTTAGAAAAACATGCCTGATCTCCTGTTGCGACTTATTGGTATGGGCAAGCAACATCACTCGAATGCATTTGGGAAGCGAGCCGGGAACAGGAATCTCCTGGGCACACATCAAGGGAACCCACTGCCATCCCGGAATTTGGCGAACTGCTCTTGCAGGAAAAGCCGCATTTAAATCTTCCGTCGTCGTTAACCATACTGCAGAAACATCTTCTGCAATCAGTTGGTTTTCCCGGATGAGGACCTCCATCAGGGTTTGGGTAGCTGTAAGGATCGCTTCCTCAGAATTCTCGTTCACAGTTGTTGCTCCTCTAAACCCGCGCAAGAATGTCATCTCCTACCTTCCCCCTCTTGTGCATAGATCTCATCGCTCGGGGTTTTTAAACCTTGCCGATTTTCCTCTTGCAATTCCTGCATCGCTTCGATCAGGAGGTCCGGTGGAACCACCTGATCGATCTGAACCTGACCAATTTTGAGCGGTAGAACCATGTGAATATCACCATGATTCACCTTTTTATCGTGATAGATCAACTCCAGAATCGCGTTCAGATCGGCATCGGAGGGGAGCCGGATCGGTAACTCGAAACGTCTTAACAGTTCTGTCAGTGCTTCCTCGACCGCCTTCACTTCCGCATGAAACTTGGCGCCAACACGTGCGGCCACCACCATGCCGATGGCCACTCCTTCCCCATGCGCCAATCGCTGGTAACCATAATAGGATTCCAGCGCATGCCCGACGGTGTGGCCAAAATTGAGCACCTTACGAAGCCCAGACTCACGTTCATCTTCTGAAACGACATGGGCTTTGATCTGGCAGGAACGGAAAAGCGCATCCTCCAACACATCATTTCGCAACCGGAGCAATGAATCGGCTTGTTTGGACAGCCATTGAAAAAATTCCGCATCCCAAATCACAGCATGTTTAATCACTTCCGCAAATCCGGAAAGGATTTCCCGCTTGGGCAAGGTACGTAGTGCTTTTAAATCATAAATGACCATTTTAGGTTGATGAAAAGCGCCGATCATATTTTTTCCTAACACATGATTGACGGCCACTTTTCCACCCACACTGCTGTCATGAGCCAGCAGAGTGGTTGGCAGCTGAACAAAAGCAATGCCACGCATGTAAGTGGCGGCTACAAAACCTGCCAAGTCGCCGACGACGCCGCCGCCGAGAGCGACGATGACCGATTGCCGATCCAGTTCGTATTCGATCGCCTGCGTGATCACCTGTTCATACATTTTCAGACTTTTTGATTGCTCGCCCGCAGGAACGACACTGGTGTAAACTTGATAGCCGTGACTTTGTAACTGTTCCATCACCGTTGGCAGGTAAAAAGGCGCCACTTGTTGGTCGGTCACGACAAGAATTTTTCGTCTCCGATCAATGCCAGCATTGCGAAAGAGATCGCCAAGCGACTTTAATAACGATTCACCAATCAAAATCGGATAAGAACGTTTTCCAAGTGAAACGGTGAGCTGTCTCATGGCTAAAATCCCCTTACATATGTCTGATAAGATCGATAGTTTTGCGCCATTTCCTCCAAAGAGTCACCGGCAAATTTCTCCCGAAAAGCAGTCCCAAGCTCCCATGCGACCACCGCTTCGGCAACCACACTGGCCGCAGGAACGGCACAATTGTCAGAACGCTCAATACTGGCGTTGAAGGGTTCTTTGGTGTCGATATCGACGCTTTGCAAAGGCTTATAAAGTGTCGGAATGGGTTTCATCACGCCACGAACAACAACACGCTCACCTGTTGTCATCCCTCCCTCAAAACCTCCTGCATGGTTGGTCTGCCGGTAAAACCCGCGATCTTTTGACCAATATATCGGATCGTGCACTTCGGAACCGCGCAATTGCCCTGCCCTGAAACCCTCGCCGATTTCTACCCCTTTAAATGCCTGAATGCTCATCACGGCTTGTGCCAAACGGCCATCCAGCTTGCGGTCCCAGTGCACATGGCTGCCTAGTCCAACCGGCAAGCCATCGGCCAACACTTCCACGATTCCGCCGAGGGAATCTCCTTCTTTTTTGGCCAGATCGATCTCGGCAATCATCGCTTGTTCAGTTTCTTTAGAGATACAGCGAACAGGAGAATTTTCGGTGATCGATTGAATCTCTTTCAGCGGCATGATCAGAGCATTCTGGTGGTCATGGTCGCTGATGCGGGCCGTTCCAATCTGGATGACATGCCCGGCTATCTCAATATCAAAACATTCCAACAGTTGTCGCATAAGCGCACCACATGCAACACGTGCCGCAGTTTCCCTTGCGCTGGACCGTTCCAAAATATTCCGAATATCTGATTGACGATACTTGATCGCTCCGTTTAAATCAGCATGGCCTGGCCTCGGTCGTGAAACGCGCCGCTTATCTCGCGACTCTTCAGAAGGGGGTTCCACGCCCATTATCTCCTGCCAGTGGATCCAATCTTTGTTTTCGATGATCATACAAATTGGAGCGCCTGTCGTTTTGCCATGGCGAACTCCCGCTGTAATGTGAACGGAGTCCTGTTCAATTTGCATTCGCAATCCGCGTCCGTAACCTTTTTGCCTGCGGCCCAGTTGCTCATTGATTTTAGAAAGGTCAACAGGAACATTGCTCGGCATTCCCTCGACGATCACCGTCAATTGGGGACCGTGAGATTCTCCGGCGGTTAGATAACGCATGTACTACCTCCTTCACTCCTATCCAATTCGTCACCAATTGTCATTCTCTCTATAACATATGGTTTATTATAGTACAGCTGTTTTATGGCAGCAACGAAAAACCGGTTCAAGGTGAAATGTCAGATGTATGGGATGCCTGTCTCTGGTAAAAGAAGGGCGCGACCGAGTTCAGTCCATACTGATGAGGATGAAAAATCTGTTCCGTGCTGCCAACAAAAAGAAATCCGTTGGGCGCCAGCGAGTCGGATAATTTTCGGTACAGGTGATCCTTCGCTTCGTCGGTAAAATAAATCACCACATTTCGACAAAGGATTAAATCGAATCCCTTTGGAAATATCTCATGCAACAAGTCCAACTTACGGAAACGAATCTTTCCTTTGAAATGTTCTTTTCGCAGGGAAACAACATCTCCGTTTGGAATGAAATAAGCCTGTCTTTTTTCCGGTGGCAGGTTTTTGATCGCCTGCGCCGGATAGATCGCCTCTTTTGCTTTTTCCAAAACAAAAGGATCGATGTCTGTAGCCAAAATCTCGTAATGACGCACACCTGCATCCTCCAGAACCATGGCCAGTGTATAGGGTTCTTCACCCGTAGAGCAGGCTGAACTCCAGCAAACAAGACGTTTTTTTTCAGAAAAAATCCGCGGCAAAATCCTTGTGCGAAGCGTGTTCCACTGCTCCGGATTCCGATAAAACTCGGTGACATTAATGGTGATTCGCTTGAGCACCACGTCCTGGAGCGAACGGGATTGTCGAATGTCGGCGAGAAAACTCTGGAAATTATCGTATCCTAACTTGTCGCGCAGGGAAGTCAATCGCCTTTTCATCTGTTTTTCTTTGTAAAAATGGAGATCAATATGCAAAATTTGCTTCAAGCCTTGTACAAATAATTGGTAATCATGATCCACGCTCACGGTACGCTCCTGTCCCATTCGTTTTCAAAAAACTCCGCAATATAGACGCCACTGAAAAAGAAGCCCATAGGGGTTTCCCGTGCGGGCTTCTCTCGTCTCTCGTTCATCTGGTAACTTAGCTGTTATCGAATCCAGGATTGAATCGTTTTTTCGTAGGAGAGCAGTTCTTCCGGCTTGAAAAACAACTGGATTTCTCGTTCGGCATTTTCCGGTGAATCGGAGCCATGAATAATATTCATCCCGACTGTTATCCCATAATCGCCCCGGATGGTTCCGGGTTCAGCTTCCAGAGGATTGGTTTTTCCCATCATTTTCCTTGCAGCCGCAATCACCTGCTCACCTTGCCATACCATCGCAAAAACAGGCCCTGACGTGATGAAATCTACCAGTTCTCTGAAGAATGGCTTTTCCTGGTGTTCCGCGTAATGCCGTTCCGCCAATTCGGTAGAAATCTGCATCAATTTGGCGCCTATCAGTTGATAACCTTTTTTTTCAAAACGCATCACAATCTCGCCAACCAGATTGCGCTGTACCCCATCCGGTTTGACCATCACAAATGTACGCTCCATGTCCATTCCTCCATCCTGAACAATGTCCAAACGGGATAAATTTTACCAATTGGCAATTGAAGTTGCAAGAAAATCAGTACCGACGCCTGGCAATCGCGTCAGCTACATGAATCAAGCGCTCTCTTTCATGGGATGGCGGAAAACTGCTGAGGGCCTGTTTCGCCTTGGTTAAATAACGATCTGCCAAATTTTGCGCATACTGAATACCGCCGGCATCATAGACGATTTGAATCAAACGCCCGGTTAGATGATCTAGCTGATGGGTCTTTTCACAACCGCTTTGCGAAGGTGATGTAATCTCTTGTATCTGTTGAATGAGAGGCATTAAGAGCGTTCGCCACTCCGACAGATTAAGGGCATAAATGACCGGGAGTGTGAAGTTTCCCTGACGAACATCACTGCCATGCGGTTTGCCGGTGGTCTGTCGATCGCCAGTCAGATCTAACAAATCGTCTGTGATCTGGAACGCCATTCCAGCATAATAACCAAACAAGCAAAGCTTTTGAACATCACGGGCAGGAAGTTGGCTGACTTCAGCGCCAAGCTGACAACTGATGGAAATGAGCAACGCGGTTTTCCGCTTAATGCGGCGCAAATAATGGCGCAAGTGCTGGTTTACATTAAAAAAATCGCGAAGTTGATAAATTTCACCCAGGCCCATTTGAACCAGGGCCTGAGAGAGGATTTGATGTATACGCTTTTCTTTCAATTGGGCTATGTATTGAAGCGCCTGAGCCAGAATAAAGTCACCTGTATACAAAGCAATCTGGTTATCCCATTTCGCCCGCACAGTTGGCTGACCACGCCGGAGATCGGCGTCGTCAATGATATCGTCGTGAACCAGCGTCGCCATGTGAATGAGCTCCAACGGAACGGCGACCAATTTAAGGTGTTCCAAACGATAATTTCCCAGACAACCGCTGAGTAACACGAACAAGGGGCGAAGGCGCTTTCCACCGGCTTTTAGTAAATGCAGGGCAGGTTCTGTCAGGCTGGAGTTACTCCGGTTGATGGTATCGTACAGCTCCTCTTCAATCAGGAGCATGTCCTTTCGCATTTCCTGGTAAATTTCTTGCAAATCCATTCGTCCACCGACTTTCAGCGTTCAAGTTTCTTTCCAATGTGAAGTGCAGCAATCCCACCTGTCAGGGGATACACCTCCACCTGTTGACACCCGGCCTCTTTGAACCAATCAGCCAATTTTCGCCGTCCAGGAAATGATTTCAATGACTCCGGCAGCCACCGGTACTGATCATACTTTCCTGTAAACCATTTGGCGATGAGGGGCAGGATTCGTTGAAAATAAAACCAATACACCCGGCGAAACACAGGCCAGGTAGGATGAGACAACTCGAGAGAGACCACTTGTCCGCCAGGTTTGGCCACGCGCACCATTTCTCTTAAAACTTGTTTTACGTCTGGAACATTCCGCAACGCAAACCCGATCGTCACCGCATCAAAGGAATGGTCGGGAAAAGGAAGATTCATGGCGTTGCCCTCAACAAGGGTCACCTGATCAGAAAGACCATATTGCTCCAGTTTCTTCTTTCCGATCTCCAGCATCTTTGGGCTAAAATCCAGGCCAAATACCTGACCCGATTTGCCGACGGCTTGCGCCAGACTGATCGTCCAGTCACCCGTTCCACAACAGATATCGAGGGCTTTTTGCCCAGGTTCGAGGTTCATTTTTTTCATGGCAAATCGTCGCCAGTATTTATGCATGCGAAAACTGAGGACAGAATTCATCATGTCATATTTCGGCGCAATGCTTTCGAAAACTTGATAAACAAACTCTTCTTTTGAAAAGGAATAGGAGTTCCTGACCCGTTGATGATCCCTGTCCAGATTCATCCTTGTACCTCCATCACAATGCTGGGCATTCGGCGACGAACATGAAGAAATCGTTCGCGAAGACAGTTGGCTATAACGACGTTTGTCGTCGCCCGTTGGATCAATTCGTCCACATCCTTTAGCCAGGATGCGAACATCACCTCCCATTCCGGACGCAAAAAAAGATCTCTCTCTGTTCCGTTTAACTGTTCATATGCCTTTTCGCTCACGATCAGGCGTTCAATGAGTATTTTCCACCACTGTCCCCGTTCGGAATTTAAGAACGTGAAATTGGAATAAAGCGCGCTATGAAGGACAGTAAACTCTTGCAGGAATAGATGAAAATGATTTTGATTCCACCCTGACTGATATAAGCGCATTTTGGAGTGATTGATCTCGGAGATCGCCCGGGCGATAATCGGAATAACTTGGATGTCACCAGAACGGGCAAGCAACCAGTAAAACTTGCTGCTAAAAAAGTCGCCGGCGAGAATGGTAAGTTGCCGATTTCTTTTTTGCTCATCGTCAATCCTGTCGGTACAACGAATATTTTCATGAATGTCAAGACCTATTTGTGCGAGAGCGGTCGCCGTACACACCCGTTTGCGCTGTTCCTCGTTCCAACCGAGATCTTGGAGAAACCAGTTGAGTAATTCCAGCTTTTGGATGTCCACTTGCGGATACTCCAGATCTTGTAAAAGAGCAGGTATCCCTATGACTTCTTTGATTTGCTGTTCAACAGCAAAGAGCACATCCTGTGCCTGTTCCATATTCTGCCCCATCTTGCGACCTCCAGAAATCGCCTTGTGCACATCGATTACCAGTAACCGTGTACCAGTATATCATACTTTTATGATCAATCACACATGAACTTGATTCTTCGCTCTCTAATACTGAGTTGATTCAGAGAAACGGTGATACCAAGCATTCGTTTTAGATAATTGAAAGAGATGAGACATGTACAGATCCAAATCCAGCTGCTGAGGATTGCTCATTCGCGGATCCTTTGCCAGATCAGTCCGCTGGGCGACGAATGAGGCCAAAAGCAAAGGCGGGGCATCGTTTTGTTCTAGGAGAACGCGAATCAGGAGCTCCTCCACATTGGATGTGCCAACCAATGCATGAGCGGTGAGTTGATACAGCGCGCGATAGATATCATCCGAATCGATGGAAGCATGGTTTTCAACTAACAAATCGATTGCTAATGCCTTTTCCTGCAAGGCCACACGTTCAATCCGTGGATGAATCGGAACGCCAGCAATGAAATCCACCAAATTGCCTTTCTCAAGGGTAAAACCGGATCGATTGGCAAATACTTGCACTTCAGAAGAGAATTGGACCGCCGGAATGAGCGAAATCAACAAGGCAATCGCCAGAGACCCGCCGATTCCGGTTATCAGTCCTTTTGCGGCATTCATCGGGCGCCACCTTTCTTTTTTCTTTACTTTGGTATCTTAATTCATTCATACAAAAAAAAGAGGTGGACTATGCCATCTCTGAATTCCGCCAGATTATCCCGTTCTGCTGTTTATTTTTGACATGGATCTGTGTGAATCTCCCCATAACGAGAATAGATGGTTGCCTGACCCCGGATTTTAATGGCTGAGGTATGCTCGGTAAATTGGGCGATCATGACCTCTCCCTTATCCAATTTTTCTGTATGATGAAAACGCGTCGTCTCACCACGGGTCAATCCCATCACCTGCACACCGTTTTGTTCTGCCTTGATAATGACATAGTCGTTCATCTGATCCATTGGGTTTTCCTCCCTCGGTTTAAAAAAACCGCAACATGTACATGTTGCGGTTCCTGTCAGATGGTATATGTACTGGTCGGAACGACAGGATTTGAACCTGCGACCTCACCCACCCCAAGGGTGCGCGCTACCAGGCTGCGCCACGTCCCGACACACCACAATTATAATGAACGTGATAAATGATGTCAAGGATATCAAGACCGGATCAACTGAAACGCCTCTGCCCGGGCCATCGGATCGGTCGCAAAAATGCCGCGTACTGCCGAAGTAACTGTCTTCGCTCCCGGCTTCTTGACACCCCGCATGGTCATACACATGTGTTCCGCTTCAATGACGACAACCACGCCATGCGGCTCTAAAGCGTTCACAATTGCATCAGCTACCCTTGAGGTGATTCGCTCTTGGAGTTGTGGCCTTTTCGCAACAGCTTCAATGGCTCGAACCAGTTTGCTGAGACCGACGACACGCCCCTCCTTGGGAATGTAACCGACGTGGGCCATGCCATAAAACGGCACCAAGTGATGTTCGCATACGGAATAAAAGGGAATGTCCTTGACCAAAACTAACTCCTCGTGATCCTCACTGAAGATGACTTTAAAATATGCTTCCGGCTCTTCCTCCAGCCCAGAAAAAACCTCTGCGTACATTCTAGCAACACGTTCAGGCGTATCGAGTAGCCCTTCCCGATCTGGATCTTCGCCGATGGCTTCCAAAATCATGCGGACCGCTTGTTTGATTCTCTGATGATCAACTGACATTTTTTTCCCTCCAAGACATGAAAGAACGTTAGGATCTATCCTGATTGTCAAGGACGACTCTTTTCTTGAGGCTGGCTTTATCGTAACACAAGTAAACCGAAGAAAAAAGAAAAGGGCTGCGCCAAGACAGCCCTCAATAGTATGTATGGAAAATTTTATTTTACTTCATCTTTTAAAGCCTTCCCAGGTTTAAAAGCAGGCACTCTGCTGGCTGCAATCTCGATTTCTGCCCCGGTTTGCGGGTTGCGACCTTTACGTGCCGCACGTTCCCGCACCTCAAAATTTCCAAAACCGATCAATTGAACCTTGTCTCCATTTTTCAGCGCCTGGGTAATCGCTTCAAAGACAGCATCTACCGCTTTGGCCGCATCCTTTTTGGAAAGACTGGTCATTTCCGCAACTTGCGAGATCAGTTCAGTCTTGTTCATGTTCTCACCTCCTTACACTGTTGATTACGCGTTAATACTGGTCTTGACGCATTTTTTAAAAAGCATACCTTTTTCTTGGAAAGTCGATCCTATCTTAATACACGGCCCATAAAAATTCAAGATAAATAACAAAAAAAGCACTCGCAAAGAGTGCTCCTGCTGTGGTGATTGCGAGTTATAAGATGATGGCAATCATCCCGCCTGACCCTTCGTTAACAATTTTTTCAAGCGTTTCTTGAAACTTATAGCGCGCGTACTCAGGCATCATGGATAATTTAGCTTGAATGCCCTCCTGGACGATGGAATGCAGCGAACGCCCAAACATGTCGGTCTCCCATACTTTGGACGGGTTTTCTTCAAAGTCTTGCAACAGATAACGAATCAATTCCTCGCTTTGTTTCTCCGTACCGATAATTGGCGAAAATTCTGATTCCACGTTCACGCGGATCATATGGATGGCGGCTGCCGTGGCCTTCAGTTGCACGCCAAATCGCGAACCGTGGCGGATCAGCTTCGGTTCTTCCAGACGCATCTCATCCAAAGAGGGCGGAACAATGCCATATCCGGTATTGCGTACCATTGCCAAACCATCTTTAATCTGATCATATTCCCGCTTTGCGATGGAAAAGTCCTGCATTAATTGCAATAAGTGATCCTTACCCTGAATTTCCACACCGACAATTTCCGTCAAGACCTGATCGTACAATTCATCAGGCGCGTACAGATCGATGTCAGCGATTCCTTGACCCATGTTGATTTCGGATAGAGAGGCTTTGACAATGAATTCGTATTCTGTAAATTTGCTGACGACACGATCCACATCCCTCAAGCGCTGAATATCTTCCACTGTTTCTCGAATTGCCGTTTCAAAATTTGTCCGCAGCCAATGGTCTTCCTTCAACACCATGACCCAGCTGGGCAGGTTGACGTTGACTTCATTGACCGGAAACTCGAACAACACTTCTCTGAACACGGCGAGAATGTCTTGTTCCGTCAATGTGGCGACGCTGAGGGCCAAAACAGGAACATCATATTTTTCCGCCAGTTCCTCTCTTAATTCCTGGGTGTCAGGTTCATGGGGATGCGCCGAGTTGAGAATCACGATAAACGGTTTGCCTACTTCTTTCAGTTCTTGAACAATCTGTTCCTCTGCTTCCTCATAATCTTCACGCGGAATTTCGGTAATGGAGCCGTCCGTCGTCATGACGACTCCCAACGTAGAATGTTCTTGGATCACTTTTCGTGTTCCGATTTCTGCAGCCTCCTGAAAAGGAATCGCTTCCTCGAACCATGGTGTTTGAATCATTCTTGGACCAAGCTCATCTTCGTACCCTTTGGCTCCTTTTACCGCATATCCGACACAGTCAACCAATCTCACATTGACAGATAAGCTTTCATCGACAAATATTTCCACCGCCTGGTTGGGAACAAATTTCGGTTCCGTCGTCATGATCGTCCGACCAGCCGCGCTTTGCGGCAGTTCATCAATGGCCCGAACCCGTTCTGCTTCATTTTCAATATTTGGTATCACCAATTGTTCCATGAATCTTTTGATAAAGGTCGATTTTCCAGTACGCACCGCACCGACGACCCCCAGATACACATCACCGTTGGTGCGCTCAGCAATATCCTTAAACAGGGCCAGTTTTTCCACGCAATTCCCTCCTTGCGGAATGAAAATGACAAGTTTTCAATCTGATGTTCGTACATTGGGACGGTATAAATATATGACGATGTTTTTGAACTATGTCTAAAATCTTGCTTGGAAAACCCTTAACGAAACAAAAAAACCATGTCCATTTGTAAGACATGGTGGTAGATGATGCCTTTCACAGCTATTCCCCTGTATCGGACGTAGATTTTTGTGCAACGTTGAGCTGTGGAATCGGCTTCCCGTCGATCAGTCGATATGGAAAAGATTTCACAGGAACAAAAAGGGATTCTTCAACCAGCAATTCTCGCAAATCCCGGTTTTTCCATTTCTCCGGATCGGTTTTTTGCAAATACATTGCAATGTCTTGCGCATAATCGACACCAATATAACCCACTTGGTCCATGAAGAGCGGTAAATAATGATCGGTAAAGGGACTTTGGACAAGGATTTCATCCATCCCAAGCAGATCAAACTGGACATTAAAAAATTGTGGAAAATAGCGGACTTCTGTCGCCGGCAGCCTGTGGTGATTGATCCAGTAAAGATCGGTTGCCCGCTGGACGTCAGCGACGATCTGTGCCGTTTGAATATCAAGAAGCCGGACTTTCGGATCAGTTTCCGGATCCACTAAAACATACTGATGCGTTCCTCCCTGCTCAAATGCATCACCCGGTATGTAAGGCAGGTATTTGGGAACCAGCTTTTTAAAGTCAATAGGATACTTTTCGTAAATGGGGGTTTCCGCTTCCCTGTTTTGAATCGGCAAAACCCCAGTCTGTTGACGATAAGCATCGACCGCCTCCTGCACCCATTGGACGCGCTCGGGAACAGGCATCTGATTTTCAACTCTCTTTTCCTGCGGATACATACAGCCGGTCATAAGGATCAGCAAAACCGAAACAAGTGTGATCAGTAATCCTTTTTTCATCGACCAACGTCCCTTCGCGTAACCTTTCAGAACTGAGATGCTGTTTTTATACGGAAGTTAGAGCAACGCGATGAGGGCAAAGAAAAATATCGGGGGGAGCAGTAAAAAAGCACAGATAGACATTAATGTACGCACCCAGCCCTTCTCTCGGCGGCGCGCAGATATAATCAGATAATTGGCGACAAACATCAAGGCAATCGCCAGCAATGCAAAGAACATCGAAATCATCTGAAAGACACCTCAATATCTGTTCATCCACCGTTCATTATACCAATAACATCGGACAAGCAAAATATTTGAACCTAAGGGAATATACTCTGGAAATAAAAAAAGAGGGATTTATGCTCCCTCATTCCATTGGTAAGTGACTGTATCCCGTCGTGGGTCTCTTTTATCATCAGTTTATGTGATTTTTGCGAAAAGGTGTGATCTCAATCTAATAACTCAATTTCGTGTCGACGGAGACGTGTCATCAAGGATTCAACGGCTTCCCGGGGTGAACGTGACGCGAAAAGCACCTGGTGCAACTGATTTGTGATCGGCATCTCGACGTGATATTCCTGAGCCAATTGATAAGCTGCTTGCGTCGTCTTGACACCTTCTGCTACCATTCCCAATTCATCCAAGACCTGCTGCAGGCTTTTTCCCTGCGCCAAAAGATAACCAGCCCGCCAGTTTCGGCTGAGCTTGCTTGTACATGTCACCACCAAATCTCCCACCCCGGCCAACCCGGAAAAGGTGCTTTGTGAGGCGCCCATCGCCACCCCGAGGCGCGTGATTTCAGCCAGACCCCTTGTGATCAGAGCCGCCTTGGCATTGTCCCCAAAAGCCAAGCCATCTGATAAACCAGCAGCAATCGCAATCACATTTTTCAGAGCGCCGCTGAGCTCAACACCAATCGGATCCAGATTGACATACACGCGAAAGAATGTGTTGATCAATAAGTCCTGTACCTTTTCGGCAACATGAACGTCCTCGCTGGCGACGACGACGGTGGTCGGCAATCGACGAGCCACTTCTTCAGCATGGCTGGGACCGGACAAAATCGCGATTGACTTTGTTTCGCCCAACTCTTCCCGCAGAACAATGGAGATTCGTTTGCGGCTGGGAAGCTCAAATCCTTTGACCGCATGAACTACGAGTGTATCGGGATGTAGATAAGGCGCCACATACTGGCTCACCGAACGGACCGATTGGGAAGGGACAACTAAAAAAACAGACTCAGCATTTTCAGTGGCTATCGCTATCTCATCGGTCGCTGTGATGCCTTGTGGCAAGTGAATTCCCGGCAAATACCGCTCATTCGTCCGCTGGCTGTTAATCTCTTCTACCCGCGTTTTGTCTCGCGCAAAAAGATAGACCTGATGTCCATTTGATGCTAGTACGGTAGACAAAGCGGTTCCCCAACTCCCGGCACCGATGATCGCGATTTTCCCCATTGGAGCCACCCCACTTTGCGATTCATAACTGCTCGTACAGATAACCGGAATCTATCTCATCAGCAGGAGCCTTTCACGTTGACGCTTGAACGTTATCGTACCCGCCTGCCAAATTTGTTCTCCCGGCCTTGCAAAAGGCGTTGAATGTTTTCCCTGTGTTTCCAGAAAACGAGCAGCATTAACAGCAGGGAAAGGAGGAAAACGGACAACCCTTTTCCAAAAGCGAGGAACAACCACGGCATCAAGAAAACCAACAGCAATGAGCCTAGAGAGACATAACGGGTAATGGCAATGACCAACAAGGTGATCAAACCTGCGATCAGGGTTGCCCAAAAGGAGATTCCAATCATCACACCAATCGTCGTGGCCACCCCTTTCCCACCCCGGAAGCCAAAATAAAGCGGCCAGATGTGTCCGACGATGGCACCGATCCCCACCAACATCGCGGAAGGATAATGTTCGTTGGTCAAAGCAAGCGTGAGAATGACCGGCAAAAACCCTTTCAATCCGTCAAGCAGCAGCACGATCAGCCCCGGCCCCGTCCCGATAACGCGGGAGATATTGGTAGCGCCGGCATTCCCACTTCCATGTTGCCTGATATCAATCCCTGAAAACCATTTTCCGATTAGCAGCCCGAAGCTGACTGAGCCTAGCAGATAGGATACGATGATCATTATGACAACCGTGAGATTAAACATGATGGTTTCTCCCCTCATCATTTAAGAACGTTTGCGAATGATAAATCTCAGTGGCGTTCCGGTAAACTGAAACGCTTCGCGAAAGCGATTTTCAAAATATCGCTGGTAGGAAAAGTGGAACAATTCAGGTTCATTGACAAAAAAGACGAAGGTTGGCGGTTTGACAGATGCTTGAGTCACATAATGAATTCGCAACTTTCTTCCTCTTTTGCTGGGAGGAGGCGTCTGGATCATCGCATCTTCCACCACATCGTTGAGCAACGAAGTGGGGATCCGCCGGCTGTGCTGTTCTGCCACATCATTGACATGCGAGAGAATGGTATGTACACGTTGTCCCGTCTTGGCGGAAATAAAAAGAACGGGTGCGTAATCGAGAAAAGGAATCGTGCGCCTGATCTGTTCCGTATACCGCTGAGCCGTTGCTGTTTCTTTCTCAATGGCATCCCACTTGTTGACGATGATCAGGATCCCGCAGCCGGCATCATGAGCGAAATTGGCGATGCGCTTGTCCTGCTCTACCACACCCTCCAGTGCATCAATCACCAGAAGGGCCACATCAGAACGTTCGATCGCTTTCAAAGCCCGCAGAACGCTGTACCTTTCGGTCGATTCGTATATCTTTCCCTTCTTCCTCATCCCTGCTGTATCGATCAATACGTAGGATTGACCTGCCGCATGAAAAGAGGTGTCAATAGCATCCCGAGTCGTGCCCGCGATCGGGCTGACAATCACCCGTTCCTCACCGAGAATGGCGTTGACCAACGAGGATTTTCCCACGTTGGGACGGCCAATGACACAGATCCGGATCGTATCTCCGGGATATTCTTCCTCTTCTTCCTCAGGGAAAAATTCCAACAACCGATCCAACAGTTCGCCCAATCCCTTGGCATGCTCGGCTGAAATGGGTACCGGATCACCCAATCCCAACTCGTAAAATTCATACAAATGACTCACCTGATTTTGCTGATCCACCTTGTTCACGGCCAGGACGACAGGTTTTTTGGTACGGTAGAGGATAGCGGCCACATCCTGATCGGCTGGATTCAATCCCGCTTTTCCATCGACTAGAAAAAGGATGACATCCGCTTCGTCGATCGCCAGTTCCGCCTGTTGGCGAATTTGTTCCGCCATTTCAAGTTCATGGCCCAATTCAATTCCCCCTGTGTCTATCAGGAGAAATTCTTTGCCTCTCCATTCAGCGTGACTGTAGATTCGATCTCGCGTAATTCCTGGTTTGTTTTCAACGATAGCAATCCGTTCGCCAACGAGCCGGTTAAATAACGTGGACTTTCCCACGTTGGGACGACCCACGATGGCCACTGTCGGTTTCGTCATGTGCTTAAATCCTTTCTGATTCAACAATTACATGCTGCAAAATGGTTGGCAAATCAATCCTACATGAATTACATACACGATTCAAGCGTGTTTGACGACGATCAACAATCCTTCATCCAACTCGTGAACCATCGCATCCAAGATCACTTCAAGGTGTGTGCCGATGATTTCCAATTCGTCGCGATGTTCAGCATAAAAAATCGGAATACCCCCGCCCACCCGATTGCGGTCGGTTGTAATCACCGCCAGGATGGTTTTTTCAAGACTGGCCATCGTCTTCTCCTTTCATTTTGGACGGAGTGACTTTATTGCTGTTGGTTAACCGTCGCTTGGGACGGGCGCCGGACAGCACCTTCCAGAATCGGGACCCGCTTGATCAATCGGATTGCTTTTTCGATATCTTTTTCTTGTGGCAAGAGAAAAACACCGACTCGTCCATCTTCCAGATCCAACTTTGCCATAGGAACAAGTGCAGGGGTCCCGGAATCGCGATAGGCACCGAGGATAGTTGTGGCATCGTGAAGGATAGCCTGTCTTTGCCCGAGGTGGGATAGCGTGATCCGTCCATCCTGATTTTTTGGCGTCAGAATCAGTCCGATCCCTTTTTCTTGAATTAGTTGCCGGTTGGTAGTTAGCCCGACGTTCATGATGACGATATCACCGACGCACAATAATGCCCCTTTAAAGCGCACCGGAGCTTCCTGGACGTGCGCAATATGGCCAATCGATTTTCCAGACATAAAGAAGCGATCGAATAACAGGCAGAAGAATCCAGCGATCACCCCGATCCATGGATTGAATAAGAAGGTAAACAACGAAACGAGCAAAGCTGTCAGAATGACCAAATAGTTCCTTCCCTCAAAAACCATTGCAATTCCCTCGATATACGAAGAACCGCGAGGGACCAGTTCGTCTTGATCCATTTTCGTGAGCATCTCTCTTTCCATATTCCGCACATCACGAAACTGCTGCGCAGCCAATGTCAAAAAGGTAACGGCAGTAAAATCTTTTTCAGCCAGAGAAGGGACAGCTACAGCCCCAAGGCTGGCCGCAATAAATCCCAACGCCAAATGAATGATTCGGCCGTGTGGATAGGTTGGATATTGGCGATAATCAGTCCTTAACATGTACAGTCGCGCAAGAAATCCGATGGCAATCCCAAGCAGCATAGCTTGTTGGTACAGCTCCATCATATCCCCCGTTTCTAGCCGGAACGTTTATTTACCTTCATGCTTAAAACTGTTTGCGAGGAATGGCTTTTCGAATCAGCATCATTGCCGGAAAACGGTACTTTCGTCTGAAATGGAACAGGAAACGCCGCAGGTAATGAGATAATGCATTTCCTGCTGCACCCATCCAAAAGGTGCACCACCATAGCCGTTGAAACCACTCGCCAGCAACGATGAATGATTCCAGTTGGTCTGCATGAAGAATGAAGAAAGCCACTTCTGAGAAGAGAAGTCCTCCAGTCAGAATCAGCCAACGCTCAACGGGCTGACGTCCCGTGGAAAACGCAAGCAGGACTGTCAGCATTGCCACACCCCAAGCTTCATCCATGATCCAAAAAACAGGACTGTACCGGATAAATTCTCTGATAAACAGTATTGTTACCGTGGTTAACAAAATGGCAGAAAGGGGATAAAACAAACCGCGCCACTCGTGTGAAAAAAACAACGCAAAAAAGACGGGTGTCATCAGCCCGCCGATATTCACGCTTACGCCCGGGATGAGTGTGACAGTCATGAAACTGGCGACCATCTGCAGGACAAAAAACCGACATAAGTGCATGCGCAGTGATGGCCTGACCAGTTGCGTCCATGACTGAAACCATCCGGAAGCCAAGAGGATGAGAAAGACCATCTGGATGAGCAGTGTTTGTGGCATTGAAAACACAAGTACTCCTCCCGTCACTCTTCATCCCACCATTATGTCTCATTTACGAACGATTTAACCCTACGGAAGTGAAAAAAAAAGCCAGATCCTCACGATCTGGCAATCACGACACGTGTGTTTTGATTACGGCTTCAGTTGACGAAGCTGGTCGCCAATCACCTCTCCCAGGGTGACATTCAAGCCGGTGTTCGGCTCTGCAGGCGGCGCGTTTTTCTGGGCCTTTGGTGATTCCTGGGCCTCCTTGATACTCAAGCTGATCCGCTGTGCATCAAAATTTAGATCCAGGATCTTTACTTTCACCTTCTGACCTTCTTGCAGTTCTTCTTCTGGCGTCCCAATGTGGCGACGGGAAATTTGTGAGATGTGCACCAATCCTTCCACTCCAGGCAACAACTCGACAAAAGCTCCAAAGGGAACCAAGCGCTTGACGGTGCCTTCCACAATCTCCCCGACGGAAAACCGGGATTTTGCCTCGTCCCATGGTCCAGGAGTGGTTTCCTTGATACTTAGGCTAATCCGCTCATTTTCCTTATCCACATTCAGGATCTTTACCTTGACAAGATCCCCTTCTTTGAGCACATCGGAAGGCTTGTCGACGTGGTGCCAGGCGATTTCCGAAACGTGAACCAGCCCATCCACCCCGCCAAGGTCAACAAAAGCCCCAAAATCGGTCAAACGTTGAACCTGACCTTCGATTGTATCGCCTACCCGCAATCGTTCCAATACTTCCTGCTTCTTTTTCGTCAATTCTTCCTCAAGGACGGCGCGATGGGAGAGAATCACTTTGTTTTGTTCTTTATCCATTTCGACCACTTTCAGGGTCAGTGTGCGACCTTTATAGTCGGAAAAATCCTCGACATAATGGCGCTCCACCATGGAGGCAGGGATAAATCCCCGCACACCGACATCAACAACTAATCCACCCTTGACGACGTTGGCTACTGTAGCTTCAAACACTTCGCCATTCTGGAACTTTTGTTCCAAGTCTTCCCAAGCCCGTTCACGATCGACGGCCCGCTTGGAAAGAAACACCTTATCCTCTTCATCATCAATGCGCAGAACGCGAACATCGATTTCATCCCCTTCTTTGAGAACGTCGCCAACGGTATCAATGTGTACGTTAGACACTTCACCAATGGTGAGAATTCCCTCGTTTTTATACCCAATGTCGACCAGCGCGACCTTATCTTCGACCTTGACCACCCTCCCTTTGACCGTATCACCCGGTTGAATGACTTGAACAGCCGCCATTTCCGTATTCATTTCTTCTACCATACGTAAACCCTCCTCTTGACTAGACACATCAGCATTATACATCAAAGCGCAATCTAAGATTGGCTTGAGAACAAAAATCAAGTGCTGCTACTCGTCGACGAAGACGTCGTTAAGCGTGCCATCGCGAGCCGGATCGGCTCCATCATCTGCTCTGCCACTTCTTCCAGTTGTTTTGAACCAACTTTTTCCGAGGAGAATGACTTGACATCAATGGGCGGCAAGACCGTTACCTTGACCTTGCCAAAAAGGCGGTATGTACCAGAAAGCAAGACTGGCACCGCTGTAACATCTGATTTCAAGGCAAACATGGCCGCGCCTGGAAACGGTTTTCCCAACTTCCCCGTCTTGCTGCGATGACCTTCTGGAAACAGGATAAACACGCCACCGTTGCGCAATATTTGTAAGCCTCGTTTGACGGCTCCCACATCAGCTGCACCGCGCTTGACAGGAAACGCACCAAATGAACGAATCAACATTGCTAAGAGAGGGTTGCGGAACAGCTCCTCTTTGGCCATGAAATGCACCCTTCTGGGAACGATCACAGCCAAAATGGGCGGATCCCAGTTGCTCAGATGATTGGCATATAGCAGCACGGGCCCTTTCCGAGGAATATAGTGGCGATCATGCACCTCAAGGCGAAAAACGATTTTAAAAAAAAGCGCTGCCAGCCAACGTATCAGGTGATACAACGTTGTTCGCCTCACTTTGCCTGTCGGATAATCTCAATAACATGTTCGACCACTTCCGAAAGGGTCATGTCGGAGGTATCCAGGATAATGGCATCTGGTGCCGGTTGGAGAGGAGCAATGGTACGCCCGCTGTCCAGCTGGTCGCGCCGGATAATGTCCTCTTTCACCTCTTCATAATCGGCGGAATATCCCTGCTCCAACAGCTCCCGATGGCGCCGTAGGGCACGCACTTCAGGAGATGCTGTGATAAAGAGCTTGACATCGGCGTCCGGAAAGACCACCGTACCGATATCCCGACCGTCCATGACCACAGAATCCTGCTTTGCCAATTCCCGCTGGATTTGCACCAAGCGTTCGCGTACCGATGGGTGCGCAGAGACCGAGGAGACAAAATCCGTAACGAGTGGAGAGCGGATTTGTTTGCTGATTTCTTTTCCATTCAGCCAAACCCGCTGCTTGCCATCATTGTCATATCGCACATGAATACAGAGCTGTTGCAAAAACTGTTGCAACCGCCGCTCGTCGCCAAGGTTGATCTGTTCGTCAATGATTCCCCAGGTTACCGCACGGTACATTGCGCCGGTATCTACATACATCATGTCAAGCGCTTGGGCCACTTTTTTGGCTACCGTGCTTTTACCAGCACCTGCTGGACCATCGATGGCAACCCGGATGTTCCCCATTGTGTCATCTACCTTTCCCCAAATAAGAAGAAAGCAGGCGGCTTGCCTGCTTCATTGATGGTATTCGATTCAAGCGATCGAAGCCAATACTCAACCAACAACACACAGACAGCGTGACTTAGCCACTTGAATCACTTCCGTGATCTGGCTTTGATTATCCTATTTAGCTCACCTTCAGTTTAACACGGATGTGGGTATTTGTACAATCTTTTCAGCTACATCTGCTTGTTTCGCAATTCCAGTTGCCGGGCAAAACAGTAACGGACAATCACCTCGCGATCCGACTCCTTGATCTCAGTGAACATCAAGGCAATCGTGGTGCGGCCTTTTATTTCATCTGGCCTGCTGTACACCACTTGTGCCTTGTAAGGAATGTCGCGCGTTTTTCCTTTTTCTTCAATCTGGATCCTTCCTTCAATTGAATCACCTTCTGTTACATTCCATTTGCGCCCTTCGTCTTCTGAAAGGACAATGGATAACCCGCCGCCGCTGAGATCGATGAGCGGAACATCCACTACCTGTCCTTCCTCTACTGTTATCGTGGTATGAAAGTTCACAGGCACGCGCAGGTACTGCCGCCGCTGAACTTTCTCGATCTGGTCAGCGGACGGCCTGCGGAGAACCAGCAGTGGTTCATTGTCCAGGTATTGCTTGAGCACTTCTGTTTGAAACCTGTAAAGACTTCCGTTGTGGACAAAAGAAATTTCTACCACGGTTCCCTTGTGCAGAGGTTTATACAGGAGGTGGCGTTCTATGGGTGATTGAATCGTGATCTGATCTTCTTCGATCTCCACAACCTTTAAAGAATATAATCGGCTTTTTCCTGTGTCCTTGTTATCCCCATCATTGTCGAGGATGGCAAGGCTCACGGATTGCAACTGCTCAGGCAACATCCTGACCGCTCTCTCCCATTTCACATAATCTCATTGATATTATTATATCATGCTTGAGATAAGTTGGCAGTCTTTTTCAAGCGCTGATACTTTTTCAAGCAGGAGGACTAGAGTTTTTCTGCGTCAATGTTTTTAATCCCTTCGACGAGGATTTCTTCCCCATTGATGGCATCAATGTAAATCCTGTAGGTATGCCCATTGAGTTCGCCCTGGAATTGATAAGCCAGACGTTCCTTGCCATTATCATTTTCTACCAAGGCCAGATCGGCGTCCGGTGTTTGCAGTTCAGCATTCACTTTTTTCCGTGCTTCCGCTTCGCTCAAGCGAGGTTTAGGAATCTCTCTTTTCTTATGATGGAAAACATATTCTTCCGCCTGAAAACCGGTGACTTCTCCCCGATCCAGCGCCACCTTGACGCTTACCGTGTCCGTCATCAGCCGAACGCCATCCTGAACAGGGACAAAGAGAAAAATCCGCGTATTGTCATAAGGTTGTACATTGATCAGAGACATCCGCTCGAAACCGCGCTTCTGCAGAAAATCAATGGCAATCTGCAGAGCCTGTTCTTCAGAAATGGTCGGTTTGGCGGTGTTGCGCTCGTTCATCATCCAGATGACATGTCCGCCTTTTTTGGTGACATCCAAGTAGATGCTGTCTTCACTCCCTTGGGGTGTTGCCGTCACACTGTAAGCGGCATATTCCGTGCCCTTGCCTGTTTCTGTAATATCGATTTTACGCAAAGGCTGCTGGATAAAACGCCGAACTTTCTCTTCCACTTCCTGCTTTGTAATACGTTTTCCTTTGAGATTGTCGTAGCGGTGCTTGCGTTTTTCACTCACCGCTTTGACGGTTCCCCAGTCCACTTCCGAAAATTCCTGAACCGTTTTATCGATGGATTGAAATCCATCAATGATCGTGTTGTCTGTCTGCGTTTTTTCACTGGCCAATGCTGCCTCGACGTCCATCCAGCGAAGTTGGTTGTCGATGATTTTGCTCTGTACACCATTCAATTCTTTCTTGATTTGTTCAGAGTGCTGATACAGCGTTTTGAGGGTCTGTTTTTCTTTGTCATTCAGCGGCTCCTGTTCCAGATCGCGAAGCGCGACCCGGTAAGCGAATTCACCCACATTTGACAGAAACTCTTCCGTATTGCTAAACGGAACCAAAGCAAGGGGAAGTTGTCCCAGGTCAGACTGGGCAGCATACGCCAGGCGCCAAACCGTGGCCAAACGAGGCGCTAATTGCTTGCGGGAATTGATCACCAATGCCTTACCCAATTCTTGATTTAAAGTGTCAATATGAAAATTCAAGTTATGGAAGGCGGATTGATACTGGTTTTCTGCTTTCAGCAAGATGGAGTTCTTGTCACGATTTTCCTGATAGCCCCAGATGCCGAGACCGACGACGAAAAGAGCCAATACAGGAAAAAGGATCCCTGCCACACGACGGTACATCGGTTGTCATCTCCTTTTTGCGACATTTCCAGCTACCTGTATTTTGAGAAGAAAGAGATGAAAGTATGTACCGTGTTCTGTCGTGGGCAACAAAAATACCAGGGTTTCCCCTGGTCAGTTCGTTGGACTCCAACGACTGGAAATCATTGGGATATCAATCGGCTTTTGAAGCTGGAAATTCCAGTCATTCGTGAAAATAATGGGTCAATGTCATGACCGCTGTATCCTGCGCAATGACGTTTGCATACTCTTCCAATACATAGGGTGTCACCGTAGAGGCCTCCCCGTACTCGGATAAAACGGCAACCATGCGATGCAAAACCTCTTCATTCAGCTCATCGCCAGGGGCATAAAAGTAATAGCCTTCTTGGTAAGAATAGACAGTCCCGCCATGATAACCCAATTTCCGGAGATAATGAAGCGCAGATACCAGATTTTCAAAGTCGGTAAAACGATACACGAGCCAATCGTTTTCTTCTAATGTGACTTCCATCTCGTAAAGTTCCTCTTCAATGAGTGTATCTTGTTCTGCTTCTGCCTCTTCTGTTAGTTGGTCGCGATGACCGCGTGTCACGATCACCACGATTCCTTGTGCAGGGAGGGCAAATACTTCTACCGCAACCGGGCCATTGATTTCAAAACCCACCTCATCGTAGGCCTGTTCCATCATTTCATTGAATAATTCATGGACCTTTGGAATATCCCGCCACATATCCTCTTTTTCAATTCCCCGTTCCATCAGGTCGTCAAAGGTAAGAAAAATGCGAATTTTATCTTGCCCCAGTCGCTCCACGCGCATCGCGATCTCCTCCTTGCCTATCCACTACTATATTATATATGGTTCAACGGATTTTTGCGTCTGTGTCAGCATATCTCCACAACAAAAATAGCAATTTTAAATCGCAATTTCGGTGCTCATGAACAAGGGCTTCGCCTGTTTCCGACATGGGATTTTATTTCGAGATTACAACGAACTTTGATACATTGTAGTCTAAAACGGAACCTTTTTCAATATAGGTACATCGAAGTTTCTTTTACCATAAAGCCACGCCGCAACAAGGTTGCAGTGGTTCAAATGTTTTTATTTTACGGGAGAGCACATTTTGTTATAATACGTTTGTTGAAGAACTAGGTGTTCACGCTAGGAGGTCATGCAATGGCACAATTAGTGGTCGATGCTTTTATTGAGATTCCCGCCGGGAGTCAGAACAAGTATGAATACGATAAGGAAAAAGGTGTATTCCGCCTCGATCGTGTGCTGTATTCGCCCATGCACTACCCAACGGAATATGGATACTTGGAAAACACGTTGGCGCTTGACGGCGACCCCCTGGATATCCTTGTGTTGACCACCTTTCCAACCTTTCCAGGGTGTGTCATTCGCGCACGGGTTGTAGGTGCATTGTTGATGTCAGATGATAAAGGACAGGACGAGAAACTATTAGCTGTACCGGCTGATGACCCACGATGGGATTTTGCGCAGAATCTGGAGGATATTCCAGAACACCGTTTAAAAGAAATTGCTCATTTCTTTGCGGTTTATAAAGATCTTGAAAACAAAAAAACCGTGATCGAAGGATGGAAAGATGCGTCATTTGCTGCCAAACTTTATGAAGAATGCCTGGAACGGTATCAGGCCGAAGCTGCCGAGGCCTGATGAGTGGTGGGGGAGATGTGATTCAACTTCTGTTCATTGACAATTGAGGCTCTCTCATGCTAAAGTATCAACAAATAAAAAGACAGGCGAGAAAGATGATGAGGGAGCCAAGGTGCGTGTGAGAATCTCCAGAGAGCCGATGGCTGGTGAAAATCGGCGATTCCCTGCACCGGAGCACTCCGGAGTTGACGGGCTGAATCTAAAAGTAGGCTCGTACGCGGAATGGCGTTATCCCATGGTTGTACAAACCGCTGAGGTTGCTGTGTTGCGCGGTCGGTGAACTGTTGCGCAGTCAGTGACGAATGAGGGTGGCACCACGAGACCTCTCGTCCCTCACACGACACATGGGTCGTGTGTGTCGATGAGCGGTTTTTTTATTTTGAAACAAATGGAGAGATAGGAGTGGAACTTGCATGATCAGCGACAAAACACGTTTGCGGATCCCGGGACCTACACCGATCCCGCCTCGTGTCACGCGAGCAATGAGTCAAGCGATGATTGGACACCGCAGCCAGGAGTGTTCCAATTTGATCGAAGAACTCTCCCACCTTCTGAAACCTGTCTTCGGCACTTCTCATCCTGTCATCATTCTCACCAGCAGTGGAACGTCGGCGCTTGAAGCGGCTGTCGTGAACACGGTTCAACCAGGTGATGAGGTCATCGTTGTCGTCACAGGTGCATTTGGTGATCGGTTTGCCAGCATTGCCGAACGCTATCAAGCAAATGTGCACCGCTTGGATATTCCCTGGGGACAGGCTTGCACAGCAGATCAGTTGATTCCCTATTTACAAAAATACCCGAACACCAAGATGGTGTTTACCACTTACTGTGAGACCTCAACCGGTATCTTAAACCCGATTCCGGAACTGGCAACCGCCGTTCGGACCTATTCTGATGCTCTGATTGCCGTAGACGGAGTGAGTGCGATCGGTGGCGCTCCCTTCGACATGGAGACATGGGGTGTGGATATCGCCGTTACCGGTTCACAGAAGGCGCTGATGCTGCCAGCTGGACTAGCCTTTGTCGCCGTCAGTCAGCGTGCCTGGGAGCGGATCAATGCCTGCTCAACGCCACGCTTTTACCTTGATTTACGTACCTACCAAAAAAACATCCTGGATTCGACCACTCCTTATACACCAGCCATCTCCCTCCTCTTTGGTCTCCGCGAAGCTTTGCAGATGATCGAGGAAGAGGGACTGGAGGAAGTTTATCGGCGGCACCGCCTAATGCGCGACATGACGCTAGCCGGCTTGAAGACACTTGGACTGCCGATTCTTGGCGATGAAGCCTATGCGTCACCGACTGTAACGGCTGTCAAAGGCATTGCGGGAGCCAGCGCCGAGCAGATCAGGAAGATTGCCAAACAACATTACCAGATGATCCTTGCTGGCGGACAGAAACATTTGAAATCGGAGATTTTCCGCATCGGCCACATGGGATATTGCGATCCGTTAGACGTATTAAACGTCCTTTCTGTCCTGGAACTGACGCTTCATGAATTAAAGATCGAAGTTTCCTTTGGGCAAGCAATTAAGGCAGCACAAGAGGTGATGGTTGGTGTACCGCATTCTGGTCAGTGATCCACTCAGTGAGTATGGTTTACAAAAATTGTTGCAGGCGCCAGATGTCGAGGTGGTTCAAAAAACAGGCCTTTCCGAAGAAGAGCTGATTCAGCTGATTCCTGACTTTGACGCCCTTTTGGTACGCAGTCAGACCAAAGTGACCGCAAAAGTCCTGGAAGCGGGTCGAAGATTGAAAGCGGTGGGAAGAGCAGGTGTCGGGGTCGACAACATTGATCTGGATGCGGCCACCCGCTACGGCATCGCCGTCATCAATGCGCCAGACGGCAACACGATTACCACGTCAGAACATGCATTTGCAATGTTGTTGGCGTTGGCGCGTCGGATTCCGCAAGCCTACCGCTCCACTGTCCAAGGTGAGTGGCGGCGGAAAGATTTTGTCGGCGTCGAACTGAGGGATAAAGTCCTAGGAATCGTCGGGTTTGGACGGATTGGTTCAGAAGTGGCAAAACGAGCCAAGGCTTTCCAGATGAGGATTATGGCATATGATCCCTTTTTGACCCAGGAGCGGGCGGAAAAATTGGGTATTATTCTTGCAAGCCTGGAAGAGATTTATCAGCAGGCCGATTTTATTACCGTTCACACGCCACTAAACAAGGAAACACGGCATATGATCAGCACGGAAGCGTTTGCCCAAATGAAACAAGGTGTCCGAATCATCAACTGCGCCCGCGGCGGCATCATCGATGAAAAAGCCCTTGTCGAAGCCATCCGAAACGGCAAGGTGGCCGGCGCAGCATTGGACGTCTTTGAGGAAGAGCCTCCTTCCAAAGAAAATCCCCTCCTGTCGATGGACGAGGTGATCGTCACACCGCACCTCGGGGCTTCCACCGTCGAGGCACAGGAAAATGTGGCGTTGGATGTTTCCGAAGAAATCCTTCACCTTTTGCGAGGAGAACCATTCAAAAACGCCGTCAACCTTCCCAGTATTCCTGCGGAAATGATGGAAAAAATACAGCCTTATTTCGATTTGTGTGAGAAACTGGGGCTTTTTGTGGCTCAAATGGCAAGCGGCGGGATTAAAGAGGTTGTCATCACCTACTCCGGCGATTTGCGGGACTTCAATACAGATCCATTAACACGGAACGTATTGAAAGGCATCTTATCGTATTACTTGACAGGAGAAGTCAATTATGTGAATGCCCCTCATCTGGCGGCGAAAAAAGAGATTCATGTGCTGGAACAAAAATCATCCCACAGTCGCGGGTTTACCAGCTTGATCACCGTCACATTGCGCACGAGTCAGGAAGAGCACTCGGTCTCTGGTACGCTCCTCAACGGGTATGGCGCTCGGATTATCAAAATCGACAACTATTCGATTGACGTGGAGCCCAAAGGCCATTTCTTGCTCATTTCCCATCAGGATAAGCCAGGCATGATTGGTCAGGTTGGCCATGTGCTTGGGGACAACGACATTAACATTGCCACGATGCAAGTCGGACGGCAGTCGGCAGGAGGTAAAGCCATCATGCTACTCTCGATTGATAAAGAGGCCGACCCGGCTATTCTGAACAAAATCCAGGAACTGTCTGACATTCGCGATGTAAAGGAAATTGATTTGTAAGGATGCTTGAATCCCTGAGTGTTCACGCAAAAAAACTGCCCGGAACCAATCCGGGCTGTTTATGTTTGCGGAGGCTGAACCGGAAGGACGATCGAGAAAGTGGTTCCTTTTCCGACCTGACTTTTTGCTGTGATCATTCCACCGTGCGCCTCGACAATATTTTTTACGATGGCCAGTCCCAGTCCTGTGCCTGCCTTTCCCCGCGTACGTGCCTTGTCTGTTTTATAAAACCGTTCAAAGACAAAGGGCAGGTCTTCTGTCGGAATGCCGACACCGGTATCTTCCACTTCGAGCAACACTTCATCTTTCAATGTCTGCACACGCAATGTGATCTTTCCGCCGTCTGGTGTGTGTCGCAAAGCATTGTCGACGAGATTGGTCAACACTTGCTCCAATCGATCTTCATCGGCATAGATCACGGGTATCGAGGATTCCTTGGCCAGTTCCAGTGCCAGTTTTGATTCCTCTGCCATCTTCTTAAATTTATGCAGGACATGTTCACACAAACTTACGATGTTTACCTTTTGTATTTGCAACTTGAGCTGTCCAGATTGGATGCGTGCCAAGTCGAGCAACTCGTTGACCAATTTTCCTATTCGCAACGATTCGTCATGAATAATCCTGACCAATGCCTTTTTTTCCTCATCGGTCTGGGCCACATCATCAAGTATCGCTTCACTGTATCCTTGCAACATTGCGATTGGCGTTCGCAGTTCGTGGGAAATGTTGGCCACAAAGTCGTTTCGCAACTTGTCCAACTTCCGCTCTTCTGTCACATCTCTGAGAACGGCCACCGCTCCACGAACTCCGTTATTCTTTTCTACCGTTTCCCGGTACAGAGGCGTAATCACAACTGACCAGCTCCGTCCATTGGCCGACACATCCCCACTTTGTTCTTTTCCTTCTTCCAAAACATGTTGATACAACGGGATGAGAGGTTGGGGCAAGCGGTTGGTTTCGCCATTGGCTTCCTCTGTCATGTGCCGCAGATGATACAACATCCTCCTGAC
Organism: uncultured Bacillus sp.; assembly: GCA_947085265.1. Taxonomy (GTDB): domain Bacteria; phylum Bacillota; class Bacilli; order ZCTH02-B2; family ZCTH02-B2; genus Bacillus_BB. Next base: position 294,674 of record CAMTVR010000012.1, read on the forward strand.
CGGCGGATTGGTAATCAGGATGTTGCCGTGCTCGTCCACCGTCAACACACCGTCCGTCATGCTGTTAAGGATACTTGCCAACTGTTCTTTTTCTCGAGAAAGGTCTTTAATCGTCGTATCCAGGTCTTCCGCCATGCGATTAAACGTCTTGGCCAGCTCGCCAATTTCATCCGTCGTACGAATGGGCACACGAACTTTGAAATTTCCTTGACTGATCTGATCCGCCGCTTTTTTCATCTTCAGAACAGGGCTGGTGATCCGCGTTGACAAGAAAAAAGCAAAAACCGTGGTCATAATAATCGCAATGGCTGCCGCATAGAGGATATACCACTTTGCGCCATTTGTCGTCTCAACCAGATTTTTCAATGACTGGTAAAGAATTACCGAACCGATAATCTGACCTTTTTGATCGTGATAGGGCACCGCGACCACAAGAATATCGCCGCTTACATTATTGCTGAAAAAAAGGTTGGGCCGTCTGGCCTCATCGAGGGAACGATGAACCGAAATGGTACCTCCTCGATATACATGGCTTAATTCATCGGCATTTAACAATTCGGTTGCCGAAAGCTGCGGTAGATCTGGATCGGTTGCGAAGTGGCTGACTTCCGCTTTTTCGGAATTCAAGTTATGGACAATCAGGCTGGTTTGATACGCCTCCAGAAGATGGCCGGCTGTATCCACTGCCAGATCTTTATCGGAGTAAGTTTGAAAGATGTAAGCCAAGCGGTCGGCAAGATTCAGCAGGTTTTCTGATTGCTGACGCGAATAATAACTCCCGAGAAATTGCCCTAACAGGAGCGTCAATAAAATCAGGACAATGGTGACCATCCCAATAATAGTCGCCCATAATTTGACGACAACTCCTCTCCAGAATGACAATTACTCCCTCACCTCAAGTTTATAGCCTACACCCCAGACCGTCTTGATTAACTCCGCGGCTTCCTTTGAGACACTGCTCAACTTTTCTCGCAACCGCTTGATATGCGTGTCTACCGTTCGCAGGTCTCCAAAAAATTCATAATTCCATACATCCTTGAGAAGTTGTTCACGGGTAAATACCTTGTCCGGTGATAAAGCCAAATAGTAAAGCAAGTCGTATTCCTTAGGCGTCAAATACACCTCTGCTCCGTCAACCGTCACCTTGTGCGCGTCATGATCAATTGTCAGATGTGGATATACGAGCATGTTTTTGGCTTTTTCCGTATCGAGATAGGAGGTCGCAGAGGCTCGGCGCAGCACCGCCTTGACACGGTAAATCAATTCCCGTGGGCTGAATGGCTTGGAGACATAATCGTCCGCACCCACTTCAAATCCTTGAATGCGACTGGATTCTTCTCCCCGCGCCGTGAGCATGATGACCGGTGTGGTCTTCTTCTCGCGCAATTTCCGGCAAACTTCAATTCCGTCCATTTCGGGCAGCATTAAATCCAGGACAATCAATTGATAATCCTCGTTTAGGGCTTTTTCCAACGCCGTTTTGCCTTCTTCCGCTTCATCAATCACATAGCCTTCTCTCTCTAGATACAAACGCAACAAATTACGGATTCGTTCCTCATCATCCACGATGAGAATTTTTTCAGCAACATGTTTTTCAGTGGCAGTACCGCTCACTTGCTGCATTTCTATCGGCACCTCCAAACCTTAAATAGCCTTAATCTTTATTATACGAAAAAATGCGGCAGACAAGCGTCTGACCGCAGCGAAACTTTATGAACCTTTTGTGTCCAACATTTTTTTCAATCGTTCCACTTCCCGATTTGACAAAAAGCGATACTGTCCCGGCTTCAAGTCACCTAAATGAATGGGCCCCTGCTGGATGCGCTTTAAAGAAAGCACTGGGTGACCGATCGCATCAAACATCCGTCGAACTTGCCGATTTCTGCCTTCATGGAGGTGAATTCGACAAAGGGACGTCACTTTGCCTTGTTCTTTGACTCGTACCAACCTCACTCTTGCGGGGGACGTTGGCCCGTCTTCCAGCTCAATCCCGTCACGCAATCGTTGTAAAGCGCTTTCCTCCGGCCTGCCTTGAACCCATGCAAGATACACCTTTTCTACTTCAAAGCCTGGATGCATCAAACGATGAGCCAGCTGCCCATCGTTGGTCAACAATAACAGCCCTTCCGTATCATAATCCAGCCGGCCAACAGGATACACCCGCTCCGAAAGGGGCGGCAGGAGATCGGTCACCACCTTTCTCCCTTGCGGATCGCGGGTGCTTGTAATGACGCCCCTTGGCTTGTTCATCATGATGTATATTTTCTTTTTCGGTTCTGTCTGAATCCATTTCCCGCGAACCCGGATCTTGTCGGTATGTGGATTGACTTTGGTCCCCAGTTGGGTGACCACCTTGCCGTTTACTTCCACCCATCCCTTGCGAATCCACTCTTCACTCGTTCTGCGGGAAGCGACTCCCGCTTGTGCGAGCACTTTTTGCAATCGTTCCTGCAAGTTGTTCTCCCTTTCCGAAAACAATATCATTTATGGCAAAAAGACCCATCGGACAATGAAAACCGATGCCATCACAGCGACCAGATCGGCCAACAGCCCCACTTTCAGCGCATAGCGACTGTTCCGTATCCCTACTGCGCCAAAATAAACGGCCAACACGTAAAGCGTGGTGTCGCTGCTGCCAAACATCGTCGAAGCCAAGCGTCCGAGAAATGAATCGGGACCATGTGTATCGATGATGTCAGTCGTTATGGCAAGCGATCCAGACCCTGAGATGGAACGGATCAAGGCGAGTGGCAAAACTTCTTCAGGAATCCCCAGTAAATGTCCAATCGGAGCGATCACCTGAACCAGCAAATCCATCGCTCCTGATTCACGGAACACGGTTACCGCCACCATCATGCCGACCAAATGAGGAATCAGATCGACCGCGATCTGAAACCCACCCTTTGCTCCCTCTGTAAACACTTCATAGACAGGGACCCTTTTCCAAAATGCCGTCAACAAAATCATTAACAACAACAACGAAATGAACCAGACGGAAAGGGAAGATACGAGCGCAGCCATCTCACGCCTTCTCCCCGTTCCGATGACGCTCCCGCCATTGAAACCATTTGTCCAAACACACCGCCGCAATTGTGGAAATAAAGGTAGCAGCCAGTGTTGTGCCGATAATCTCCGTCGGATTGGCCGACTGATAAGTCATCCGAATCCCAATAATGGTGGTTGGAATCAGCGTAAGTCCGGAGGTGTTTAAGGCTAGAAGCGTGCACATGGCGGGAGTGGCCGTCTCTTTCTGGGGGTTCAACGACTGAAGCTCTTTCATTGCCGCAAGACCCATCGGTGTAGCCGCATTCCCCAAACCGAACAGGTTGGCAGTGAAATTGGAAAGAATATATCCTTCTGCAGGATGTCCTGGGGGGACAGATGGGAACAAAAAGCGGACCACTGGACGCAATAAATTGCCGAGCGCATTCAGCAACCCGGCCTCTTCTGCAATTTTCATCAATCCTAACCACAATGTCAATACACTAATGAGACCAAAACTGAGAGTTACCCCTGTCTTGGCCCCTTCAAAGACCGCTTCATTGATCACTTCAATGTTTCCCTGCAATCCTGCGACCAAAATGCCAAACACAATCATCAAGAGCCAGATCAGGTGGATCACCGTTCTCCTCTCCCCAATTCAATTCTGATCGCTCACTTGTTGCTGATTTGTACCGGCAAAGAAGCCACTTGTTTTCCCCGAAAAGTTACGTTCACTTGACCCACTTTCGCTCCCTTCGATGCCTCCTTCAACCAATGAAGGGATTGATTCAGCAAAATGATCTCGACGTGAATGTCATGGATTTCATCCTCTGTCAGCGGATAATAGAACGTTTTTGCTACTTCCAGTCGACGGTTCAAAGGTTTCCATGGTGGTGGAATGGGCACTTCCTGACCTTTTTTCAGTAGCATGCGCTTCGGATACTGAGAAAATCCGTAATCCAACAAGCGCATATGATCTCGCCAATCATCCGGATCATTTAAGGTCACAACGACTAACTGTTGAGCATTACGCGTGGCAGAGGAGACAAGCGTTCTCCCCGCTTGACGTGTAAAGCCTGTCTTGACACCATCCGCCCCCGCATAAAAATGGAGCATCTTGTTTTTATTCAACCAGCTTCGTTGCCATTCTTCTCCCGTCCAGGATACACGCTTTTTTTCGGTTTTTACGATTTCTTGGAATACGGGATTTTTCAGCGCATAGGCGCTCAAAATAGCCATATCGCGAGCAGATGAATAATGTCCTTCCTGATCCAGTCCGTGGGGATTAGCAAAATGTGTGTTCCGCATTCCCAACTCCCAAGCTTTGGCGTTCATCAGATCGGCAAAAGCTTCTATAGAGCCGGTCAGATGTTCTGCAATCGCCACGGCGGCATCGTTTCCAGAGCGCAACATCAAACCGTAGAGCAGCGTCTCCAGCTTGACCTTTTCTCCAGGTCTCAGGTAAATGGATGATCCTTCCATTCGGCTGGCCTTTGGACTAATCAAAACCTGATCTTCAAGATTGCCATATTCAATTGCCAATATCGCCGTCATGATCTTTGTGATACTGGCGATGGGTCGTTTTTCATCTGGACGCTTTTGATAAAGAACGCGTTTTGAATCCACATCCATCATGATCGCATTCGCGGCCTGAACCGCAGGGGCAGCGTGAACCGAAGGGGATTGCATCAGTCCTGCCGCCAGGATCAGGCACACCAATCCAACAACTCGCACACGTTTCAGGCGCTTTCCGAGATGATGGTTGTGATCATCACCCACTGAATGAACCTCCCATGTTCTCATGTATACGAGCATGAAGCGGAGAATATGAGACAAGTTTATACCGGAAAGCGGGAAGTCTGTTTGACCTCTTGATGATTTTGCTGAAATATCATCTGTATCTTTTCCAAAACTTGCGGCGCCAAGTCGAGCATCCGCTCGTACAGGTGAGTGCTGTTGTCCAACGAAAGTAAGCGGATTCCATTGTTATTCACGACAAGGAAGGCGACAGGCTGAATCGAAATGCCGCCACCGCTTCCGCCACCAAAAGGAACATGGGATTCATCCGCGTTTTCAAATTCACTCCCCCCTGCCGCAAACCCAAAACCAACTTTGGAAACCGGCAAGATGACGCTTCCATCCGGAGATTCCACTGGATCCCCGACAATCGTATTGACATCAATCATTTCTTTAATATTTTCCAAAGCAGTTTTCATCAATCCTTGAATCGGATGGTCCATGTCAACTACACGTCCTTTCCATACAAGTTCGTTCATTGATTTTACGGCACCATCTTCTTCTCAACCAACACCAATAAATGAAGAAACGTATACCTGCGAGGATAGCATATCCAATACGAAAAGAGACTATACAATCGAAGCGGTAAATCCACAAACGTCGCTCGAAATCTGGACGGATCATGACTTTCGGTTTGGTCACCATCTTCAAGGCTCGTGACATCAAAAATAGAAGTTCCCCTTGCAATGCCCAAAAGTATCCTGCTAATGTTCCTGTGGTGTTTGCCTGTCCGGTTCCGAATAAAGTGGATGCTTCCCATTTTAAACAAGAAACATGACGAAGAAACCATCTGAACATTCGCCATACCTCTCGAATATCCTGTACCGTGTAACGCTGGCGTATGGATGATTGAACGTTGGGTTCCAACCGTGGCTGCGACACTGATGATTCACTCATCACGGGCCCATGATGATCAGAATGAGGCCACTTCCTCCGCCATCTGATAAGGCGGAAGAAGGAGAAAACTTCAAACGACAGCTCTGGACGAGCGTTATTGATAACAACTTGCAGCTGAACGGTTACTTTTGATAGAACGAGCAGACAAAGCAGTAGGCAGATCCCAGCTACCACTGCCAAAATCACGCAAACCACTCCTCAGAAAAGCCCATTTTATGCCACTTTTTCTTTTCAGTATGTGCGTCCAATGGGTATATGTATACAAAAAAAGCCCTCGCTTGGAGGACCTTGTGTTAATCTGAATTTTTTTGGATTTTTATGGCTCTTGCTTTCGTTGTTCTAATGGTGGAAGATCTTCGAGCCGATTTAAGCCAAATTGATCTAAAAAACGCTTCGTGGTTCCGTAAAGGATGGGCCTGCCAACCGCATCACGTCTTCCCACTTCCTGAATCAATCCGCGGTTTAATAACGTTTGGATCGGCTTCTCTGACTTCACACCGCGAATCTCTTCTACATCCGCGCGCGTAATCGGTTGTCGGTAGGCGATGATGGCCAGTGTTTCCAAGGCAGCTTGGGACAGGGCAGTAGACTGTGAGGGTTCGTGGAATTTTTCTAAATACGGGGCCAGTTCCGGTTTGGTCGTCATTAAAAAAGCATCGGCTACTTGGATCATTTGCAGACCGCAAGATTCATCGCTATATCTCTTTTGCAGCTCGTGCAGAGCGGATGAAACCTGTTGCTGGTCGGTTTGCAACGTTTCTGCCAGCTGCTTGATCGACACGCCGTCGTGACCAGCCGCAAAAACAAGCCCCTCAACGATTTTGACCAGCTCGTGATTTTCCACTCGCGCTCACCTCTTACAACTTTGTCCATGCCATGCCCTCCTTGTCCGCCCCATGAGAGCGCCTGATAATCGTAATGTCGGCAAAAAGCGCTTTCTGTTTCATGATGATCTGCTTCATCTTCATCAGCTCGAGCAATGCGAGGAAGGTGACCACCAGTTCCTGGCGTTGGCGGACGGAAATGAGTTGCCAAAAGGTTACTTTTTCTACCTGGCGAAGCCAATCGAGGATCTGTCGCAGCTTCTCCTCAAGTGAAACCATTCTCTTTTTAAGAAATGCAGGTGGACGAGGAGTTTCCTCTGTTTCTCGTTGCATAATTTGAAGGTAAACGGCAAGCAGATCGTGAATCGAATGAGCCGATTTTTGAGGGTGAGAGGACACATATTCACGTTCCTTCTCTTGTAACGTGGGCAGCGGTGGCCGTGTATATAAAAGGTTTCTCTGTATTTCACGCTGTTTAAGCGCTTCTGCTGCCGCTTTAAATTCCCGATATTGGATCAAGCGTTGGATGAGTATCTGCTGAAGATCTTCCGCACTGTCCGATTGATTTTCGGAAGGAGCCGCCGTTGGAGTTGACGGCAACAACTTTCTGCTTTTGATCGCTAGAAGCTCGGCCGCCATCACGAGAAATTCAGTTGCCACCTCAATCTCCAGCTCCTTCATCATTTCCAGTGCCTCCATGTACTGCGAGGCGATTTCAGCTAATGGGATCTCATAGATGTCTACCCGAGCCTCTTCAATCAAATGAAGCAACAAGTCTAAAGGCCCCTCAAAAACAGCCACTTTGACATGAATACTCAATCACATTCACATCCTCGCCGGACTATGGCGTCACACTGAATGACATCCGTGCTGGAATGCGATCCAAACGAATCAGATCCTCCAGACTTTCGCGTTCCACCACCAAATCCGCATGCCCATCCTTGACGAACACGACGGCCGGGCGGGCGATTCGATTATAGTTGTTGGCCATTGAATAATTGTAGGCACCCGTACAGAAGACAGCGAGGATATCACCCACTTCTACTTCAGGCAAAGCGATGTCCCAGATCAACATATCTCCGCTTTCGCAACATTTCCCGGCAATCGAGACTACTTCCTGGACGTTTTGTGCAGCCTTGTTGGCCAACATAGCCTCGTAACGCGCTTGGTAGAGGGCTGGACGCGGGTTGTCTGTCATACCGCCATCCACCGCAACGTATTTACGCACTCCGGGAATATTTTTGATAGTGCCTACTGTATATAATGTCGTCCCTGCTTCACCGACAATGCTGCGGCCCGGTTCCACATGGATTTCCGGGTATGGGAGCGAAAAGCGGTCAAACGTGGTTTTTATCGCCTGTATAATCGACCCCACATACGTGGGAATCGAAAGCGGCCGATCTTCTGCTGTATAGCGAATGCCGAAACCGCCGCCAAGATTCAGAACGCGAGCTTCGTATCGATATTGATCCCTGACATCTCTCATGAACTGACCCATACGCTCAATGGCTGCCGCAAAACCAGCCACGTCAAAAATCTGTGAGCCGATATGGCAATGAAATCCGATCAGATTTAATGCTGGCTTGTCCAGAATCAACCGAACCGCTTCCATCGCTTGCCCGCTTGCCAGATCGAAGCCAAATTTGGAATCCGCCTGACCGGTCTGGATATATTCATGGGTATGCGCCTCGACTCCCGGCGTGACGCGAATCAGGACACTGACGCTTTTTCCCTTTTGCTGAGCCTGGCCATCCAGTAACGAAATTTCCGTGAAATTATCAATGACAAAAGAGCCAATATTGGCATCCAGGGCGATCTCGATCTCATCCGGCGTTTTGTTATTCCCATGAAAATGGATCTTTTCCGGGGGAAATCCTGCTCGTAAAGCCGTATACAGCTCACCTGCTGAAACAACATCCAAGGCAAGTCCTTCTTCCTGCGCCAAGCGACACATGGCCATCGTTGAAAAAGCCTTACTGGCATATGCCACTTGAAAGGGCAAACCACTGGTTTGAAAACTCTCCACATAGAGACGGCATTGGTTGCGGATGTAAGCTTCATCCATGACATATAACGGCGTTCCGAATTGCTTGACCAGAGCAAGCGTGTCTACCCCGCCAATTTCCAGATGACCTTGTTCATTGATTCGACTGGTTCCATGCAAATACAATGCCTTCTCCTCCCGTTCTTGAAACATGAAAAGCAACTGGCCAACCAGTTGCTTCCCTGCATGCTCACATTGCTTGTAACCAGAACCCCGCGAAACGCTTTAGGTGGTTTTTATTCCGGTTTACGTAATGATTGTATTATATCATACATCATTGTTCAGAACAATAGGAGAAGGGGCGTCATGTACCGATCTGATCGCGAATGCTCTGCAAAATCTTTTTCTCGAGGCGAGAAACCTGCACCTGGGAAATGCCAAGCCGTTCTGCCACTTCCGACTGCGTTTGGTCACAAAAATATCGCAAATAAACAATTAACTGTTCTCTTTCCGTCAAACGCTCAATGGCTTCCCGCAGTGCAATCTTGTCAAACCATTTCTCGTGTGTCTCGTCAGCAATCTGATCCATGAGCAAAATCGGATCGCTGTCGTTTTCAAACACCGTCTCGTGGATGGAGGACGGCGTCCGATTGGCCTCCTGGGCGAGCACGACTTCTTCGGGAGTGATGGACAGCGCTTGCGCAATTTCGGAAACAGTTGGTTGACGGCCGTATTCTTTCGATAGCTCATCGCGTACCTTGCGAACCCGGTTGGCCATCTCCTTCATCGAACGGCTCACCTTCACGCTGCCGTCGTCTCTTAAAAAACGCTTGATCTCGCCGATAATCATCGGAACCGCATAGGTGGAAAATTTGACGTCATAACGCAAGTCAAACTTATCCACTGCTTTTAAAAGCCCGATACAACCAATCTGAAACAGGTCATCCGCCTCGTGCCCTCGGTTCAAAAACCGTTGAACAACCGACCAAACCAGACGAATGTTGGCATGGACCAGACGGTTTCGGGCCTCGCTGTCCCCTGCCTGGCTGCGCGCGATCAAATCACGGACTTCCAAATCCGTGAGATAGGCGCCGTCTTGTTTATCCATATCCCGATTATCCAGGTTTTTATCCTCTGTATTCATCGGATCACCCTAATTATACATCGCTTCATTTGCCTGTAAGCATTTGACGAAACGAATCTTTGTTCCTTTTCCGACCACAGTCTCTATCTGTATGTCATTAACAAAATTTTCCATAATTGTAAAACCCATACCAGAATGTTCCTTGTCTGGTTTGGTGGTAAAGAGAGGTTCTCTGGCCTTTTCCAGATCCGCGATTCCAACTCCTTGATCTTCGATCGTCAATTCGATGGCCTGTCCGATCAATTTGGCTGTCATCGTGACCACCCCTTCCGAGCGGTTGTCGTATCCATGTACAATGGCATTGGTCACCGCCTCCGACACAACGGTTTGGATATCAGTCAATTCCTGCATCGTCGGATCCACTTGTGAGACAAAGGCGGCCACAACCACTCTGGCAAAAGAGACGTTTTCCGGCACAGCCGCAAAGGAAATGCTCATAAAATTACTTTTCACGTGTCATCACCCCCATCGATTGAAGCGCCTCTTCCTCTGTCTGAAAAACAAGTGTGATCTTAAACAATCCCGAAAGTTCCATGATCCTTTTCACCGTTGAATTGGCTCCGCAAATCAGCATTTTTCCACCGATTTCTTTCAATGTTTTGTACCTGCCCAGAATCACTCCAAGGCCAGAGCTGTCCATAAACGACAGCCTTTCCAGGTTGAGCATCAAGTGCTTCACTGTTCCTTTGTCAAGCTCCTCTTGTAACATTTGACGTACCGACTCTGCGGTATGGATATCCAATTCACCGACGAGACGCACCAACAAAAGATCCCGGTGTCTTTCCAGTTCCCATGTAATCGCCATGGTTTCGCTCCCTTCACCCCAGATTCTTAACATGCTAATTCTACGAGCTTCACAAAAAATCCTTCTCTCCGACAAAAGTAGAAAAATAATTACAAAATATACGAAAATCCGTCTTAAATCAAACTCGGAGCAAAAAAACCCGCCGCAAGGCGGGCGGGAAGCTTTCGTTCGCATGATTTTCACAGTGAGGTGAAAAAGTCAGTTCTTCGATCCAAATGGGAAGAAGAATTCCTTGCTGGCTCGTTTAAACAGCTGCCAAATGGTGGCTTTCTGCACTTCATGGGGTACCTTCAACTCGTAAGTGAAGTGGGTTTGGCCCTCTTTCAATACACGGACGTATCCCAATATGTCCCCTCGCTTCAATGGCGCGTGAAGGGGCTCGTTGAGCACAATTTCAGTGTCGTAATCCTGCACTTTTTCCCCTTTTTTCATCAAGATGCTGATTTGCTGAGGGGCGTGAAGCGGTATTTGACGTTGCGCACCTTTGTTGATCCGTGCATAAGCGATGAAGTCGCCCTTTTCGTACAACGGGTGAACGGTGTAGGTGGCAAAAGCGTAATCCAATAGTCTGCTCACTTCACGGTTGCGGGATTTGTTGTCCGGCTCCCCCATAACGACCGCAATGAGTCGCATGTTTCCCTTTTTAGCAGTTGCCGATAAACAAAACCCGGCTTCGCTGGTATATCCCGTTTTCAGTCCGTCGACTCCTTCATAAAAACGAACGAGCTTATTCGTATTGACCAGCCAAAAAGGGTTTTTGCTGTCTTGACGCAAGTAATCTTGGTAAATGCTCGTAAATTGTGTGATTGTTTCATGTTTGAGGAGCTCGCGGGACATGACAGCAATATCATAAGCTGTCGTGACATGACCCTCTGCTGGCAAACCACTGGCATTCAGAAAACGCGTATCCTTTAAACCCAGATCTTGCGCCTTCTGATTCATCATCTCGACAAAGGCCTCTTCTGTCCCCGCGATATGCTCGGCCATGGCAACAGAAGCATCATTGCCGGAAGCGACGGCAATCCCTTTGAGCAGATCTCGCACGGACATCTGTTCACCGGGTTCCAAAAAGATTTGGGAACCGCCCATTGAAGCTGCATGCTCGCTCACCCGAACCTGTTCATCAAGAGTAATCCGCTCTTCTTCCAACGCTTCCATAATTAAAAGCATCGTCATGATTTTCGTGATGGATGCGGGGGACAGCTTTTCATGGGCATTTTTTTCATACAAGATGGTTCCCGTAGATGCTTCCATTAAAATGGCGGACACAGCTTGCGGCGTCAGATCAGCGGGTTCCTTGGCCAACCCTTGTGCGGGAAAAAGAAAAATCAGGATGGCGCATATAGTGATTTGGAGGATGAGGGTAAGGGTTTTTACGGGTCTCAATCGAACAACCTCCTTCTTTTCCTATTGTTCCAGAAAAGAAGGAGATTCATCCGCAAAATGATCAATTCGGAACTTTTCAGCCAATTGAGTCAGTTAATGGTTTGGTAAATCAAAGGCGGAACGGAGGGAGGCGTCTTGCCAAGGTGCACTGATTTTAATAGAAGGGATTCCACCTCTTGTACCTGTTCATGATGGCTGTAGATCGTGAACAGCGGATCGCCTGGTCTCACATAGTGACCGAGCCGTTGCTCCAGAAGCAGTCCCACGGACAGATCCAGATTCTCCTCCTTGAGATCCTGTCCCGCCTTCAGCAGGTTGACAGCGACGCCAATCTGCTCCGCGTCCATGCGGCTGAGGTACCCCTCTCCTTTTGCTCGTACCGTTTGCACGATAGGAGCTAACGGCATACGTTCCAATTCGTCAACCACTTCAGGCTGCCCACCCTGAGCCGTGATCCATTGTTTCAGTTTGTGAATCGCTTGCCCCGTTGCAAGTGCCTCTTCCAGCAACTGTCTGCCCGCTTTTTCAGAAGTGACACGCCCGGCCAGAAGTAGCAACTGACTGCCAAGGTACAAGCAGAGTTCGAGCAAACGCGGATCCCCCATCCCCTTCAAGGTGAAAATCGCCTCCCGTACCTCCAGTGCGTTCCCCACTGCACGTCCCAACGGTTGATTCATGTCACTGATCACCGCTACCGTTTTTCGCCCCAGCCGTTTGCCCAACTGCACCATCATGCGAGCAAGCTCAGTGGCTTCTTCCAGCGTTTTCATGAAAGCGCCGCTGCCTACTTTGACATCGAGAAGGATGGCCTGGGCACCAGATGCAATTTTTTTACTCATGATGGAACTGGCTATCAATGGAATGGAATCGACCGTAGCCGTCATATCACGCAACGCGTATAATTTCTTGTCGGCCGGCACCAAATTGTCCGATTGACTGATCAACGCCACGCCAATCTGATTCACCTGCTGGATAAATTGTGTCCTGTCCAACTGTGTGGTAAAGCCGGGGATAGCCGAAAGTTTGTCAATCGTTCCTCCCGTATGACCTAGACTCTTGCCGGACATTTTGGCCACGGGCACGCCACAGGCCGCCACCAGTGGCGCGAGAACCAGTGAGGTGGTGTCTCCAACACCACCTGTGCTGTGCTTGTCGACCACGATGCCGGCGACATCGGAAAGATCCATTTGCTCTCCCGAGCGGATCATGGCTTCCGTCAGGTCGGCTGTCTCTTGATCGTCCATGCCGCGAAAATAAACAGCCATCGCCCACGCCGCCATCTGAGTATCAGGGATTTGCCCGCTGACATATCCGTGAATCAGAAAGTGTATCTCCTCTCGGGATAGAGACTGTCCATCCCGCTTTTTTCGGATCAGTTCCCATGCGCGCACATGGATTCCTCCCCAAAGGCACGAACAAACCCACGCAACAAAGAAATAAAGGCTGGCTTGGTGGATTCAGCGACACGCAACACCTGTTCGTGAGTTGGCGGTTCCAGGAGGTCTGGATTGGCCATATCGGTGATACAAGAAATCCCAAGCACCTTCAAACCACAGTGACTGGCCGCAATCGCCTCGGCAACCGTGGACATTCCCAGCGCATCGGCGCCAAGGTGCAATAACGCTCTCAATTCTGCCATTGAAAGATAGTTGGGGCCGCTGATCCCGGCATAGATCCCTTCTTGCAGGCGAATCGAAAGCTGCTTCGCCACTCTTTTCAAACATTGACTCGCAGACCTGTCATAGGCGCGGGACATGTCGGGAAAACGGGGTCCGAGCCATTCATCGTTGTCGCCTATCAATGGATGGTCTCCCGTGAGATTGAGATGGTCGCTGATCAGCATCAGATCGCCGGGCGAAAAGGCCGGATTCAAGCCACCCGCCGCATTGGTGAGAATCAGTAATTGAACGCCCAACTGCCGCATCACATACACCGGAAACGTGACCTGATCCATTTCCCATCCTTCGTAATAATGGAGGCGGCCGCGCATCGCCACAACGGGCCGACCTTCCAATTCACCGATGATCAGTTCGCCTTGGTGCCCTGACACGGTGGGGACGGCGAAGTGTGGAATCTCCCGAAAGGGAATCGTCACGGCAGACTGAATTTGATCGGCCAACTCTCCCAATCCGGATCCCAGAATGAAGCCGATATCCGGCCGGCAAGAAGTATACGTATGAATGACGGCTGCCGATTCGGATACCTGGTGAGCCTTCACACCCATCATCTCAACTCCTTGAGAACGCCCTTGACCAATGCAGTCAGGCGATCTTTGGCCTGATTGGAGGTTTTTACCACATCTTCATGGGAAAGAGGCTGATCCAAGATGCCGCTGGCCAGGTTTGAGATACAGGAAATCCCCAAAACCCGCATGCCTTGGTGTTTGGCCACGATGACTTCGGGGACTGTGGACATGCCAACCGCATCCGCCCCCAACTTGCGAAACGCACGGATTTCTGCCGGCGTTTCATAACTGGGGCCGGTAACCGCCAGATAAACGCCTCGGTGCACAGAAATGCCACAGCGCGCAGCGACCTGTTCAGCCAAAGCAAGCCATTCTTTGTCATACGCTTGCGACATATCTGGAAAGCGCGGCCCCCAATCTTCCACATTGGGACCTCTCAACGGGTTGGCAAACATCCAGTTGATGTGATCCTCGATGAGCATCAAATCTCCCGCTTGAAAGGAGGGGCGAATCCCGCCTGCAGCGTTGGTCACGATGAGATCCCCAATGTTCAGCTCGTGCATAACGCGGATCGGAAATGTAATTTGCTGCATCGAATAGCCTTCATAATAATGAAAGCGACCTTGCATGCAAAGCACGGGACGACCTTCCACGATCCCGGCCACCCATTTTCCGGCATGTCCCGCTACGGTAGAAACAGGGAAATGCGGCAGTTGATCATACGGAATCTCGATCGGCTCTTCGATTTCCTCGGCAAACATCCCAAGGCCTGAACCTAAAATCAGCGCCACTTGCGGCCGCAAGCTGCCCAACCGGTTTTGCAGTGCGCCTGCCGCCTCCTGTACCTGTTTGCAGTATGTTTCAGTTCCATTCATGTCAACGACGCTCCTCCACTTTAATCTCAGGCAAGAAACTTTGGCCAATTTGCGGCTTCATCACACCGAAATTTTCTGCAATGGTGGCGCCCACATCGGCAAAGGTCTGGCGAATGCCGAGGTTGACCGGCTGAATGGCCTTTTGATACACAAGGAGAGGAACATACTCCCGCGTATGGTCGGTTCCCGTATGAGTGGGATCATTACCATGATCAGCGGTGATGATCAAAAGGTCGTCAGAACCCATGGCTGCGAGCAATTCCGGAATACGCGCGTCAAATTCCTCTAGTGCCTGTCCATACCCTTCCGGATCGCGGCGGTGTCCGTATAATGAATCAAAATCCACCAGATTGGCAAAGGCCAATCCACAATACGATTCATGGAGTACCTCCAGGAGGCGGTCCACTCCATCCATGTTGGAACGTGTCGCTATGCTGCGTGTGACGCCTTCACCGTTGTATATGTCGGAGATTTTGCCAATGGCAATCACATCGAATCCCGCTTCCTGCAAGCGGTTCATCACAGTCGGCGCAGGTGGTTTAATGGCGTAATCACGGCGCCGGGGCGTGCGTCGAAACGCTCCAGGGTTCCCGATAAACGGCCTGGCAATCACCCGCCCGACCCGCCACGGCTCTTCCAAAGTTAATTCCCTCGCCACTTCGCAAGCCTGATATAATTCTTCCAGCGGAATCACGTCTTCATGGGCTGCAATCTGAAAAACGCTGTCCGCCGATGTATAAACGATCCAAGCGCCACTCTCCATATGCTGAGCTCCCAGTTCCTCAATGATCACCGTCCCTGAAACCGGCTTATTTCCCAGCACTTGCCGTCCTGTTCGGATGCGAAACGCCTCGATTAACTCCGCGGGAAACCCTTCCGGGAAAGTTTGAAATGGCTTGGTCACTTCAAGCCCCATCAGTTCCCAGTGCCCTGTCATCGTATCTTTTCCAGCCGAAATTTCCCGCATTTTTCCATAGGCTCCCAAAGGCTTGGGTGGCGGTGTGAGCCCAGGAATGGGGTGAATATGGGCCAGCCCCAAAGAAGATAGGCGAGGAACATCCAGGCCCCGCTTTTCTGCAATATGCACCAGCGTATTGGTTCCTTCATCGCCAAAACGGGCCGCGTCCGGTAAGGCGCCGATACCGACACTGTCTAAAACGATCAAAATGATGCGGCGGAATCTGATCGGTAACACCTCTTTTCCATGTTTTCCCTGATCATGCGCGCGGGTGAGCAGAGCGGTATGTATCGCGAATTTTCGAATGCGTCACATGAGTGTATATTTGTGTCGTCGAAATATCCGCATGTCCCAGCATTTCCTGTACCGAACGAAGGTCGGCGCCATTTTCCAGCAAGTGGGTCGCAAAGGAGTGGCGAAGCACATGAGGAGTCAGTGGTTTGATGATCTGAGCTTGCCGGGCATACCGCTTGATCATTTTCCAAAACCCTTGCCGGGAAAGTGGTTCTCCGCGAGAATTCAGGAACAAGACGTCACTGGTCTTTCCTTTCAACAAATGGGGTCTGCTAAAGTTAAGGTAGTCGTATACTGCTTCAATCGCCAATTGTCCGACAGGGATGATTCGCTCTTTTGAACCTTTTCCCAAACATTTCAAAAAGCCCATCTCCAGTTGAAGATCGGTCAATCGAAGTGACAACAGTTCAGAGACGCGCATGCCCGTCGCATACAACAATTCCAGCATCGCGGTATCCCGAATGCCCAGTGGAGTGTCCCGCTTTGGCGTGTTGAGCAAAGCATTCACTTCAGCAGCCGTCAACACGTGAGGGAGGCGCTGATCCCGTTTTGGCGTCGGTAAATCCTGAGCTGGATTATGCGAAATTTTTTTCTCCAGCCATAAAAACTTGTAAAAATTGCGCAACGATGCCGTGAGACGAGCCACCGACGCGCTGGATTTGCCGGACTGCCGTTGCAGACGCAAATAGTGCAGCAAGTGTGTTTCATGGCTGTCTTCCAAGCACAAAACCCCATGTTTTCGCAAGTAAGAGATGTAATAAAAAATGTCGCGGTGATAGGCCTCTACGGTATTTCTTGCCAGGCCCTTCTCCACTTTTAAAAAATGAATAAATTGGTCAAGCGCTTCATCCATTTTGGTCACCTCGAAGACAAAACTTCTCACATCAGCGTGAGAAGTTGGAACCACGACGGTGTGACAGCTTTCTTCCCAGTTCCTTTTCCGGGACGAGATTTCTGGAACTTTCATCTTGATGGGCAGAGACGTCTTGGTCATTCGCTGCCGCCTGACAACGGTGGCATACGCCGTGAAAGATCAATCGATGATCGAGTATTTTAAAACCGAAGTCACGTTCCACTTTCTCTTCAATGGGTCCTAGCCAATCCTCGATAATCTCGTCCACCGCACCACATTCTACGCAGACGAGATGATGATGATGATGCTCCATGTTTTCATCACGCATCTCGTAGCGTGCCACGCCGTCCCCAAAATTCAGTTTGTTAATCACTTTTAGATCGCTGAGCAGATCCAATGTCCGGTATACGGTCGCAAGTCCAATATCTGGAAACTTTTCCTTCACGAGCAAATAGACATCTTCTGCGCTGAGATGATCAACCTGGTTTTCCAACATGACTCGGAGGGTTGCTTCTCGTTGTGGAGTCAATTTATAATTCATGGCATGCAATTTTTCCTTAATATGCTCCAGGCGTTCTTCCATTTAAACCCCTCCCAAGCTCTCTCCCTTTCATTATAGGAAGGGGTAAAAGGCAAGTCAAACTAATTAAGAATCGATATTATTTAATAATCTGTCAAGAAGAGGTTGTCATCTGAGCCATAATGACGTCACCCAGCCGATCAAGGGTGGAGTGACGTAAGCCTCCACGAAAACTCCGATCAGGAAGATTCCTCCCACTGTAACCATGATCCCATTGTACTGCACCCATTCTTGTCGTACCACTGTGGGCACCTTGCGAAACAACATTCTGAGCAGTGACAAAGAGAAGAGAATTCCTGCCGATGCAGCCAAAACAAGTGCGGGAATGAGCAACAGATTTTGCGGTAAAACGCCGACAGAAGCAAGCAAGATGCCCTTCCAGGTCAACTGGTGAACGAGAAAGCCGACCGTAAAGCCGATGGCCATGCCCTTCGCAAAGACAAGCGCCAGGATCATCGGAAAACCAATCACAGACAGCCCCAGTACCCAAAGGACCAGAATCAGTTTGAATTCTTCACCCAAAATACGGAGAAAGTCGGGTGAGTCTGCTTGAAAATAGGTGATATGTAGGAAAAACTGATTGAGATCGTCCAGGAGTTCATCACGCTGTTCCTGACTCAACACATTGACCAGAATGGCGCCAAAAATCACGCCCATGATCAGCAAAATGGACGTAAACAGCAGTGCTTTGCGAAGATCGCGCGTTCGTGTTGACAATACGGATTCGATCGCTTTTTTCATGACATGTTCCCCCTATTTATTGGCATCCTATTCGGGACAAGCGGGGGATAGAATCATTTTTCCGCATTTTGATTTGTAAAGCCTGCAAAACTTTGAATCGCCAACACCGTTTTGGCGTCTTTAATCCGACCATCCATCACCCAGCGCATACTTTCCCCAAGCGTGACGGTAAAGGGCTGGACAAATTCATCCGTGTCCAGAGAAAGGGGTCGCTGAACCGTGTCATTCCCAATCCATGCCAGAAACAAAAATATCCGTTCATTCGCAAAACCGGGTGAAGTGTAAAAAGAATAAAGGAACTGCAGTTTTTTTGCTGTCAATCCGGTTTCTTCCCAAAGCTCTCGACGGGCGCAAGCTTCGGGCAATTCTCCTGGCTCCAGTTTGCCGGCCGGGATTTCGATCAATGATTCTTCGACCGCTTTGCGATACTGACGGATAAGCAGCAAATCGCCATTTCCTAAAATCGGTAAGACAGCGACCGCCCCAGGGTGTTCCACCACTTCCCTCATCCCGTGTTTGCCGTCAGGCAGCAAAACCTGATGTCGTTTGACCGTGATGATCCGTCCAGCATACAGGGTTTCTACGTGCAGCGTCTTTTCTTGATAATCATTCATCGCTTGCGCCCCTTTGTAGACTGCTTGGACAGGTTTTAGGCATACTTATCCCACACCTTCCATATATTATGAGCTATACGGACCATATCCAGATAGAGGAGGATTAGACAGTGAAGCGAGTGTCTTTTCAGTGTGTTCACACACCAAAGCAGCTGCTTCTCTCAGGCAAGTGCTGGGAAGTACGGGCAAAATTGCGCCAACTGTCCCGCTCCAGACTGACCTTGGAGGAGTACTTGCGGAGAATCAATTCAACAGGGGGGCCAGCCCGTGGAGGACGCCCCAAAAATATGCGGGATCCTGTCTTACCGTTCTCCCCATGACCGTGATTTCCTCTCCGGGGTAATGTTTCAAGAGGGCGAACATGTCATCCCGACTGATGATCGATTGCCTGTGAAGATGAACATTGGCATGACAAATGGCCTTTAACTGTTGACGAATCACCTCTTCTTCGCGACCGTGAAAAGGTGGTACGGAATAAGTGAATGGTACATGGATGGCCTTGCTGATTAAAGTCATCTGGTGATGACTGATTCCCTGGTGCCGACTTCTTCGATCGGCAAAACTGATCCTGGGAACCAAGAAAGGCCGTCCCTCGAGTGAAAAGGTGGCGTGTATCATTTCAGCCACCTCTACACCGGAAAACCCCCATTTTGTCCCCGTGCCTACTGTTCCTGGTCCCATGACCAGAATGACAACATCGGCTTTCAGGATATGCTTTGCGGCAAGCAACGCGGAATATACGTTCACCGCTTCCAGATCGCCGCCAAAGGAGTGGCCATAGGTAATGGTGCCCGCAATCCAGCCGTGGGACTGCAGAGTCCGAACATGATGACTGATGACGAGAGGCAGGGCAGCGCCATCACTCATCACGTAGACAATGCGCCAGTTTCGCATCAAGTGATGCTTTGCTTGCAACCATTTGATTCCCGTCACCAAAATGGGCAGCATGCTGTGCAGTTCACCGATCAAGACCGGCATTCCTTCCAAAGAAGATGCCGTTTTCATGATCTCGTGAACGGGACTGTTTTCCTCTTCGCAACTTTGGATCGCGACTTGATAAGGCGTGTAACGAATTTTCATGATATGACCATCAAAAGAGGTTTGTGATAAAACGGGATGGCTGTCACTCTCATTCACATCGGTTCTTTGGACGATCTGCGCCACCAGGTGGTACCCGCCTGTTCCCAAGTTCAAAAAGACAGCGGTAGTGTTGAGATACACATAATCCCCTTTCTTCACCGGTCCAATGAGCGGTGGAAAACTCAGCGCTTTTTCACGCCTTCCTTCTACTTGCACCAAAAGTTCTTGCAAGGAAGGCAGGTTGACGAGCACATCCAGCACCTCTCCGATTTGCCAACGGATCACGAACCAATCACGCCCTTTTCTCATTCAAAGAGGAATGTTCCCGTGTTTTTTCCAAGGCCGCTTCTCTTCCTTGTTCCGCAGCATTTCCAATGCCTCCCGCAGTTTTTTTCTCGTCTCCCGCGGGTCGATGACGTCATCGACCATCCCATGGGCAGCCGCCACATACGGATTGGCAAACTTCTCCCGGTATTCGGCAATCTTGGCCGCACGAGTGGCTTCGGGGTTGTCACTTTGTTCAATCTCTTTACTGAAGATGATATTGGCTGCTCCTTCCGGTCCCATGACAGCAATTTCCGCGTTCGGCCAGGCATATACCACATCAGCTCCAATGGCCTTACTGTTTAAGGCGACATAGGCGCCACCGTATGCTTTCCGCAAAATGACAGTGATCTTGGGTACAGTGGCCTCGGAATACGCATATAAAATTTTTGCCCCATGCCGAATAATCCCCCGATGTTCCTGATTCACGCCGGGAAAAAATCCGGTAACATCCTCAAAGGTGATGATCGGGATGTTGAAAGCGTCACAAAAACGCACAAAGCGAGAAAGTTTGTCGGAGGAGTCGATATCCAGACCACCAGCCATCACCTTGGGCTGGTTGGCAACAATGCCTACCGGATAACCATCAATGCGTGCAAACCCGATGACAATGTTCCGCGCAAAGCGCTCTTGAACCTCCATAAAATCTCCATCATCAACGATGCAGTGAATGACTTCACGGATATCATACACCTTGGTTCCTTCGACCGGCACAAGATCAATCAGTTCTTCCACCCATCCATCATCAGACTTGGGATGTTCACGCGGCGGCATCTCTTTGTTGTTTTGCGGCAAAAAACCCAATAGGCGCCGAACCATCTGCAAGACTTCCTCTTCCGAAGCAGCTGTAAAGTGAGCATTTCCGCTTATTGAGGCATGCACACGCGCACCACCTAAGTCTTCAGCTGAAATTTTTTCCCCGGTGACCGCCTGAATCACCTTGGGACCTGTGATGAACATTTGACTGGTTTTTTCCACCATAAACACAAAATCAGTGATTGCCGGAGAATAGACCGCCCCTCCCGCGTTAGGGCCCATGATCACCGATATTTGGGGAATCACCCCTGAATAGATGGCGTTGCGGTAAAAAATGTGTCCATAGCCATCCAGCGAAACGACCCCTTCCTGGATACGGGCCCCGCCTGAATCATTCAGCCCGATGATCGGCGCTCCATTTTTCGCCGCCAAATCCATGATGTTGGCAATTTTCTTGGCATGCATCTCACCCAACGCACCGCCAAACACGGTGAAATCCTGGGAAAACACATAGACCGGCCGACCCTGGATCTTGCCAAACCCGGTAACCACTCCTTCACCAGGGGCCTCCACCTGATCCATGCCGAAGTTCGTGTTTCGATGCTCGATGAACGGATTTAGTTCAACAAAGGTACCTTCATCCAAGAGAATGCTGATTCGTTCACGGGCTGTCAGTTTTCCTCGCCGGTGTTGCGCATCGATCTTTTCGTAGCCGCCCCCCAGTTCCACTTTCTGGCGGCGACGGTAAAGCTCTTCGATTTTTTCTTGCATTTTCGCCGCATTATCCACAATTGGTTTCACGATATACCTCCCACTCCTTCTTCGAACTCTTCAACATGTCCTGGTGTATCGCTATCCATCGCTTCTTAGTGGGAAGACTGGCAAAGTTCAAGAAGCACGCCATTTGTGGAACGAGGATGGACAAATGCCACTCTTGTTTGATGGGCACCCGCTTTCGGATGTTCATCAATCAACTGAATTCCTTGTGTACGATAAGAAGCAAGCTGCGCCTCGATATCCTCTACTTCAATCGCTAAATGATGGATCCCTTCCCCGCGCTTTTGAATAAATTTAGCAATCGGACTTTGCTCATGCAGAGGAGCCAACAGTTCAACATGGCTTTCTCCCAATCGCAGAAATGCCACCTCCACACCTTCACTTTCAACCGTTTCCTGGCCTTCCAGTTGAAAGCCAAGCTTCGTGTACAAGTTGATGGACTCCTGCAAATTTTTGACCGCCACACCCAGATGAGCCATTTTTCGAGGCTCTTGGGGCATCACCAATAGTAGCGGCTGCGGTTGCACATTGGCGCGAATAAATTGCGCCACTTCTTGTGTCGGTGTGCCAGGGGTAAACACCTTTTTCACACCCACAGATTCAAGAAACGGAATATCTTCCTCAGGGATCACACCACCAACGACGACACATATATCTTCCGCCTCATTCTCTTTTAAAAGGCGCATCACTTCAGGAACCAATTCATTATGCGCGCCTGAAAGAATGGACAAACCGATGACATCCACATCTTCCTGGATGGCGCTGTAAACGATTTGCTCGGGCGTCTGACGCAAACCCGTATAAATCACTTCCATGCCTTCATCCCTTAAGGCTTGGGCGATGACGAGCGCGCCACGATCATGCCCATCCAAACCCGGCTTGGCAACCAATACGCGTATCGGATGTGTAGACATCTCCTCGTTCACTCCCTTTTTATCAGGTGGCCTGGTATTCGCCAAATACTTGCCGTAAGGTTCCGCAGATTTCCCCAACTGTCGCATAGGCACGGACCGCGTTGAGGATATAGGGCATCAAATTCTGGTCCCCCTTGGCCGCCTGTTCAAGTTGTTGCAAGCACTGGTTAACCTGCTCAGCATTCCGATTCGTACGAACTTCCGCCAACTTTTGTTTTTGCCTTTCCGCAATGGCCGGATCCACCCGCAACAATTGAGGCGGGGTTTCCTCTTCTAATCGAAAACGGTTAACCCCAACCACAACCTGTTCGCCACGTTCGATGGCTTGTTGGGTTTCATACGCGGCCTTGCGAATTTCCTGTTGCATGTAACCCTGCTCAACGGCAGCAACCGCGCCACCCATCTGATCAATTTTTTGAATATACTTCCAGACTTCTTCCTCGATCGCGTCCGTTAACGATTCCACAAAATAAGAACCGGCAAGGGGATCCACCGTGTCAGCGACACCACTTTCATATGCGATGATCTGCTGCGTGCGCAGGGCAATCCGCGCCGATTCCTCTGTCGGCAGCGCCAACGCCTCATCCCGTGAATTGGTGTGCAGGCTTTGTGTCCCGCCTAAGACCGCCGCGAGAGCTTGCAGGGTGACCCTGACAATGTTGTTATCCGGCTGTTGTGCTGTCAGTGTTGAACCACCTGTTTGCGTGTGAAAGCGAAGTTGCCACGATTTCGGGTTTTTCGCCTGAAAACGCTCCCGCATCAATTTGGCCCAAATTCTCCGAGCGGCCCGAAACTTTGCCACTTCTTCAAAGAAATGGTTATGCGCATTGAAAAAAAAGGCCAGACGCGGCGCGAAATCATCCACTTGCAACCCGGCATCCAATGCGGCTTGGACATAGGCGACACCGTTAGCCAGGGTGAAGGCCACCTCTTGGACAGCCGTTGAACCCGCCTCACGAATGTGGTACCCACTAATGCTGATTGTGTTCCACTTCGGCAGGTGCGCTGAACAGTAAGCAAAGATATCAGTGATCAGGCGCATCGAGGGTTTGGGCGGAAAGATGTACGTACCGCGAGCGGCATATTCTTTTAATATGTCATTCTGAATGGTTCCCTGCAATTTTGTCGGATCTACCCCTTGTTTCTCTCCGACGGCAATATACATCGCCAAAAGGACGGAAGCAGGGGCATTGATGGTCATCGAGGTGCTGACCTTATCCAACGGAATGCCATCAAATAGTTGCTCCATGTCTAGAAGCGAATCAATGGCGACGCCTACTTTTCCCACTTCACCGCGCGCCATCGGGTCGTCTGAGTCGTAACCGATTTGTGTCGGCAAGTCAAAGGCCACGCTCAATCCGGTCTGCCCCTGTTCCAACAGATAACGGAATCGGCGGTTGGTCTCCTCTGCGCTGCCAAAACCGGCATATTGACGCATCGTCCAGTACCTGGCACGGTACATGGTTGGCTGAATTCCTCGCGTATAAGGATATTCTCCCGGAAAACCCAGTTTTTTTAGATAATTCTCATCTGGCATATCCGGCAAATAAAGTCTTTCCACTGGAATTCCGGAAAGTGTGGCAAACGCATCTTGCCGTTCTGGAAATTTTTTGAGCAGTTCTTGTGTTTTTTCCAGCCACTGGCGATACATCTGCTCAAACGTTTCGTGCTCCATATTTCCACTCCTCGCTTCGATTTCGCATTTGCCAACAAAAAATGCCACATCCCGTTTTAGCCGTTTGACGCTTTTACCAAACCTCTTGCAATCATCCTGTTCAAGAGATAGCATAAAAATAAAGAATCATAAAGAATCTGACCCATGACTGAAAGAACAGAGGTGAGCTTGATGCGCCAAAAATGGATGAAGTGGCTGATTTACCTCGTCATTTTTTCGATGCTCTTATCAACGGTCGCGTTTGGCCTGACATTTGTTTAATCCCGTCCATCAGTTCGGAAGATGTGTCACTTGTTTCACATCGAGCGGCTGCTCAAACACTTCCCCAAAATGCTCTAATAAGCGGCTCGTAAACTCCTCTAGCGTACAAACGATCCCCAAAGTCCGCATCGACGTGACACCGTACTCCTGAATGCCACAAGGGACAATCAGGTCAAAAAAGCTCAGATCGGTATGTATGTTGATCGCAAAGCCGTGGCTGGTCACAAAACCGCTTTCACGGAAGCGACTTAATTTTACACCAATCGCAGCAATCTTTTCATCTTTTACCCACACACCGGTGTACCCTTCCTTGCGCGTTGCCTCCAAAGAATAATCCCGAAGTGAACGGATAATGACTTCTTCCAAATCCCTGAGATATTGCTTGGCATCATTTCCACGCCGACTCAAATGCAAAATGGGATATCCCACCAGTTGCCCAGGGCCATGGTAAGTGACATCGCCACCCCGATCGACGTGAACGAACTCTACCCCTCTTCTGAATCCCTCCTCTGCCGTGATCAATACGTGTTCGTCATGGCTTCCTCTGCCCAGCGTAATCACGTGGGGATGCTGCAGCAAGAGAAGCGCCTCCGGCTTCTCTCCACGCGATACCTGCTTCACCCGTGCCCGTTGCCAATCCCAGGCGAGCTGATAATCCACTGTTCCGGCAAGGAATACCTCGATCATCCTGTTAAATCCCCTTTGTTTTCCGGTTCTTTTCCCATCTACCCAGTTCTGAAAATATCCCGATTTTTATTCTATTGTACCGATCTTCGGCAGGAATTGTAAAGACGCTTGATCCGGCTGCTCCCTGAGATGTTCATGTGGTACAATTGAACAAACCCCATTCCAATGGACGTGCTTGAAGGATGTGAGAACAAATGCAGCGATATGGACGTTTCATTGTCCTCTTGATTTTATCGATTCCTCTCGCAGTGAGTGCATACGGATGGAAACTGCTGCGGGAAAGTACATACTACCTATTTTATCTTCTCAAGCCGGATGGGAGCCAAGATTTCTCCTGGATGGTCTGGCAGCTCGTCTGGCACGTGGCAGGCGGCCTCGCCTTACTGGCATTTGGCCTCTTTTTCCTGGGAGGCTTTCTGCTGCATCGACAACGAAAGAAGAACAGGCAGAACTCCACTTCTTCCCGCTAAATCAGTTTTGTCTTCCCCATCGATCTACCCATCTGAGAAGGGGGACACGTTCAATGACACGGCTGATGGAACTGACTTCGGCTAAACTATGTAAGCCGATAAATAAAACCAGAAACAACACTTTCACCCATTCAGGCTGCATCGCAAGCAACCAGATCCCGAGAACCATCCCCAACAGATTGGAACCCGTATCGCCGAGCATCGAGCGCGCCTGGAGATCAAAACGATGGATGGCCAAAACGGCTCCCAAATAAGGCATCCAAATCTCCCATTGCGTCCACCCCATGGAAAAGGGAGTCACGGCAGAGAGGGAAAACCAAAAGCCTTTCATGGCACGGCCAGGTCGAACATCGAGTAAATTCAATGTATTAATCGACAACAGCAAAAGGATGGCCTGAAAGAACCAATCCCCAACCCCTTTGCTGAACGGCAACGTGATGATGCCACTCGCAATGGAAAGAACAAATCCCTTCAAAAAGCCGGTCGTCAGCTTCCCTTGCCGGCAAAAGACAGCAATATGTCCCCGCAAACCTTTGATATGTTGTCCACCGTGTTGATCGTCCAACCAACCGACAAACGCAGCGATGGTAGAACCGAACAAGAGCCAAGGAAGAAATTGCCTGCTGAATGTTTCCGTGACAAAAAGCCATTGCCATCCACCGATCGAAAAACATACGAAATAGATCACCAGTCCCGTTCCGATCAGCGTTTTTTTTCCCTGATAATTATCCTGAATGCTGGAGATATCAGCCAAAAACCGTTCAAACAGCGGATAGGCTAACTTCACGCCGCCATATCCCAAAACCCCCCACAAGAAAAGACAAATTCCTTTGACAAACAACCATCTTCCCTCCCGTCTAACCCTGTCTGTACAGTTCCCACAGAGTTTTTACGACATCTCTAAATTCCCGTCCGCGATGGGCAAAACCATGCCAATTTCGCCCCAACGATCGATGCACAAGCGGCAGCGGCACTTCTTTGAGACGAAATCCTTGACGCAGCAATTGAACCGTTATGCCCACTTCTAAGCCAAACCCACGTGGATAATGTTCCACGAACGATAAGATTTCTTTTCGCAGGGCACGCTGTCCGGACAAAGGGGCATTGATCTTTTCTCCGGTTAGATGGTAAATCCCCTTTCCTGCTGTCCACGTCACAATTCCAAAGCCTTCTGTTCGCCGGGGTTTGGGAAATTGTGCGATGGTCATGTCTGCCTCGTCTTCCAAGATGGGTGTCAACAAACCGCGAACATGAACGGCCGATCTCCCCAAATCGGCATCCACCCAACAGACAATGGGGCTCTTCGTGTGTGCCATGCCTGTCGCAATGGCTGCCCCTTTGCCCAAATTGTCCGGGTGGGAGATCAATTTAGCATAGCTGCGCGCTAGATGGGCGGTGCGATCTCGACTCCCATCATTCACGACAAGAATTTCCTCAAAGCAACCTGTCGAATGCAGAGCAAGCAGCGTTTCTACAATGTAATCCTCTTCGTTGTAGGCGGGAACGATCGCTGTTACCATGCTCAGATCACCGTTGTCGTTGAAGCTTGAATGGTTGGAAACGTCTGGCATCCGTGATACAGATGGTGGAAACCTTTGGCGTCAATCAAGCGATCCCCTACCCACATCCGCACAAGCCAAGTGCTACCCATTCCCTTTCTCCCCTTTTCAAAAAAGTCGATCATATGTGAATGAGAACCAATCAAGATGATTTTTTCTGCATCTTTTTCATATGCCAGCATCAAAGCAGCATCCTCGCTCGTTCCAAACATTGGATACACATGACCTGCCAGGCCTAATTCCTCCAGCTTCCTCATTCCTGGTGCAGAACGATCCGGATAAGCATGGACAACTAACTCGGCACCGCTGCGAAGCGCATTGGCGGAAACGCTATCCATGTCCCCGATGATGAGATCAGGATACAAGTCACTTTCAAGCAACGCATTGGCTCCTCCATCTACACCGATGAGGATCGGCTTTGCCCGTTCGATAAACGGCCGTAACATTTGCAAATCCTTTTTATAATGCTGACCGCGGGCTACGATCATGACAGGTTTTCCTGTCATCACGGTGGCCAGAGGGATGTTGGCAGTCTGATGAAACATCTGGTGCAAGTCATGCTGGGCATGTTTCAGGGTGTTTTCGGCAAATTTCTGGAACTCGATCCATCGATTGGCTTTCGCCTGCCTCCACCTTTGCTGATACACATCCCAGGTCAGACGTCGAACCTCGGCGAGTGAATAGGAACGTTCCCCTTGCCAACTGCCAATCTTCCGGTCTGTTAACCAAAGTGTCATTCCTTCTCGGAAACGTTGAAGATCGCGGAAACGTCTCAAATCGAGAATTGGAATGCTCGCTTCCAACAGGCGGCGCGGCCCATCTGTCTGATACCGGCCACTGAATGTCGTGCGGGCATTGATCACAGCCGATACTTTTTTTTCAATCAACTCCAATGCTACCATTTCATCTAAATCCTGATGGGAAAGAACCGCTATTTGCCCAGGTTGAATGCGTTTCAACAATCGTTTTGTCGAACCGTCTACGATACATGTCCCGATCAGGAATGTGGCTGAATCTTCATTGAGATCCGGTTCACTGTTTTCATCCAGGATGGGACATAAGGTCTGCGTCAACATCCCGCGTTCGCTCCTTGTCATACGCATTGGATTCCCTGATTTAGTATTTTTCATTCCGGATTTTCAATACCTCACGAAAGATTTTCGGAAAAAAAATACAACCATAAATAAAAAAGACTGCCCACTCGTCATCGGACGATTGGACAGTCCCCGAATCTGGTATAGATACTGCAATCGCTTTTCGTAAGTCAAATCCAGATTATCCCGCTTTCAATTCCAAGCGAAGCTTGTCAGCAATCATGGCAATAAACTCGGAATTTGTCGGTTTGGTACGATCCAGGTTTACCGTATAACCAAATACCTTTTCGATCGATTCCAAATTCCCGCGGTTCCACGCCACTTCAATCGCATGTCGAATCGCCCGTTCAACGCGGGATGGTGTTGTCCTGTATTTCTCAGCAATGCGAGGGTACAATTTTCTCGTCACATGACCAAGCAACTCAATTTCATGATAAACCATCATGATGGCTTCGCGTAAATAAAGGTATCCTTTGATATGGGCCGGAACGCCAAACTCGTGAATGATATCGGTCACTTTGATTTCCAAGTCCCTGGCCGGGTTTAGCCCTGAGGAAAGTGAAGCCGCCTGTTCATGAACCTGCGGCGTTTCCAGAAATAGTTGATGATGGTTTCGCAACCCGGAATCAGAAAGTGTATAAGAAATCGGGGCGGCAACTTGATATATCCGTTGCAGTAACAGTTGCATGTCAAACGGTTTTAAAATATAGTAAGAAGCTCCGAGCTCAACCGCCTTTTTGGTGATTGACTCCTGTCCGAATGCGGTAAGCATGATCACTTTTGGCCACTTGCTCAACGGGAGCTCCTTCATTTGTTCCAGCACACCCAAGCCGTCCAAATAAGGCATGATTATATCGAGGATGATCACATCCGGAAGGTGATTGGCGATCTGCAAGGCTTCGATGATTTCATTTCCGTTGTGATAGGTGCCGACAATTTCAATACGCTCTTCTTTTGCCAAAAAATCAGACAGCAATGTGACAAATTCTCGATTATCATCTGCAATCATGACATGAACCTTCTCCAAACTAAACCCCCCTGCCCACTTTGCTGAAAGATAGCACTAATTTTAACTCAATTCAATTCATGACTTAAAACTTGGACATTTACAACTTCGACAATCACTTAGGAATTTCCTTCCTTTCTTCAAAAAAAAAACGAGGACGTATCACCTGTCCCCGATTGTTGTTTCAATAAGCCTGCATCTCGTAACATCCATTCGATAAACGTGGCATAGCCAGACGTCGGATCGTTGACAAAGACATGGGTAATAGCGCCGACGAGGTGTCCATTTTGAATGATTGGACTCCCGCTCATCCCTTGCACAATCCCTCCTGTTTTTTTCAGCAGTTCGGGATCCGTCACCCGAATGATCAT
Source organism: uncultured Bacillus sp. (assembly GCA_947085265.1). Lineage (GTDB taxonomy): Bacteria > Bacillota > Bacilli > ZCTH02-B2 > ZCTH02-B2 > Bacillus_BB. The sequence goes on from CAMTVR010000012.1 coordinate 324,567, forward strand.
CCCTTTTGTTGCCGGGTATCGCTGCGGAAAAACATCTACAATTTCGATTCGATACCGCTGTACCTCTTCTCCCTCCACAACCGTGAGTATTTCTGCCGGCCCTTTCTTCACCTCCTCCGTATATGCTACGGGCATCGCCTCTCTCAGCAAAGTGTTGTCAGGAAAACGATCTATCTTTCCAAAAATACCAAAAGGAGTATTTTTTTCAATGTTTCCGATCGGTTTGTCGTGGTAGAAAAAAGCCCTCTTTTGTCCGGGATTGCCGCTTTCACCTCGTTGAATGGATGATACATGGGATAAAAGGATTTGTCCGTCCCCGACGAGGATCGGTTTTTGCGTATCCATATCCGTAATGACGTGTCCCAATGCACCGTAAACCTTCTTCTCCGGATGATAGAACGTCAATGTGCCAACTCCGGCCGCCGAATCCCGGACATATAAACCAACTTGGTATTTCCCGGAACCCACATTTTTTTCAGGTTGTACCCTGACCTGTAACTGTTCTTTTCCTCTAACCAATTCGATCTTTACTTGCTCTCCTTTTTCTCCAGACAGTTGAATCTGTTTGGCAAATTCCTCGGAAGAAAGAACCGGTTTCCCGTTCAGTCGGACAATCAGGTCACCGATTTGAATATCGGATTTTTTGGCGGGTGAAACTTGTTGATGACGGACATTTTCAATCATGTGGTAACCAACCACCATGACGCCAGCCGATTGCAACTGAACACCGATGGATTGTCCTCCTGGTACTAATTTGATATCCGGAAGAACATCCACATGGACTGTCTTGATCGGGATTTTGTCAAAGAGCTTGACTTCCAGTTGAGTCTCTCCCGCTTGCTGGGTCTGGAAAGTGAATCCAGTTCTGGCCTGCAGGTCAGAGTCATGGAGCGATAGAATTTCGCTGTTTGTGGTTTGAACAGTTGTAAATCTCAACTTTGGCAACTGATGAACGGAGCCATTGATAAAGCGAAGTTGATCAGGTAATGTGGAAAATTCCAGAAAGGAGGTTGAGAAAGCGAAAAGAAGTAAAAGCGAAGCCAAAAGAAGGCCGAGCAGACGTTTTGCCCAATGTTGATTCAAGAAAATCACGCTCCCACCTTACCCCTCATATCCCCTCCAGCATGATGATGGACTGGTCATTCTCACGCTGTAACCATAGGATCTCCGCACGCGAAATCTTTTATAAACCACAATTCCTGCCACCGCAATATGTCTCGGGATGTTATTAGGATTTCCCAACTGAGCCGGTTTCATCCTTCTTTTTCCATCATCGTTTTTTTCAATTGTTCCGCGCGGCGAAGCATGTTTTCCGCGTGTTGAAGCGAGAGCTCCGACATGTGATCCCCTTCCAACATCTGCGCCAGTGCTTGAATGCGCTCGAAATCCTTGAGCAAACGGACGCTGGAAGAGGCACCCGTCTTGCCAACCTCTTTTTGCACCAGGTAATGGGCATCGGCCATACAAACGACTTGAGGAAGGTGGGAAATACAGAGCACTTGCTGCACTCGGGACAGGCGAATCAATTTTTCCGCCACTGCTTGGGCGCTTTGACCAGAGATTCCCGTATCAATCTCATCAAATATGATCGTCGCCTCTTCTTTGGCTTGGGAAAATGCCAGGTTGGTAAAGACCGTTTTCAGTGCCAACATCAATCGGGATAGCTCCCCCCCTGAGGCTACTTTGGCGATTGGCAATGCCTCAACGCCTGCATAAGGGGAGGCGAGAAAAAGGATCTCATCCATGCCATGAGCATCAAAAACCGGTTGTCCTGACTCTTTCGGTTCCCCGACGTTGCGAGGCAAAACTTGAATCTGAAAATGCATGTTCTCTAATTGCAATTCTTTCAGCTCGTTCTGGATTTGTATGGTTAAATCCTGGGCCAAATGACGGCGACAGCGTGACAATTCTTGAGCATGAAAGGTCATTTGCTCTTGAGCTTCTTGGATCGCCTGTTTTAATTCGGCCATGCGCTCTTCCCTTCGGTCCAGCTGGCTTAATTCTTTTTCAATCTGCTCAGCATAGGTCAAAACGGCCTCAATGGAATCGCCGTATTTTCTTTTCAAGTGTTGGATGAGGGAGATTCGTTCTTCAACCTGATGCAGGCGCGCTGGATCGTACTGAAAGGATTCTTTTTTGCGCCGCAACTGGATAATCGCCTCTTCAGTCGTGTAATATGCCTGGTTGAGCAGCTCAATGAGCGGCTGCAGCCCGCTGTCCAGATGGGCGATTTGCTCCAGATCAGCGAGCGCATTTCCCAGCTGATCGACAACTCCTTGGGATGCGGCCAGCGCGTGGTAAGCGCGGTTCATGGCGTACTCGATCTTTTCGGCATGCGAAAGCATTTTGTGTTCCGCGGCAAGCTGTTCTTCCTCACCCGCCATAAGCGATGCGTTGCGGATTTCTTCGAGCTGGTAACGGTAGAGGTCTTGCTGATGCAACCATTGTTTTTCATCCTCTAGTAACTGCTGATATTCCTCTCGCCCCCGGCGGTATTTGTCCCACCACTTGCGATACTCCTGCAGATGGGCTTTCCCTTTCTCAGGCAACAGACTGTCCAGCCATTGTCGTTGAACCTGTATATCGTTGAGCGTCTGACTTTCCTGTTGTCTGTATAGATGAACCATCAGCTCGCCCAAACGGCGAAGCAGGCTTAACGGAACCAAATGCCCGTTGATCCGGCAGGTGCTCCGACCTTGTCGCGTCATTTCTCGTTGCAAAATCAAAGTATAGGATTCCCCGTCATCCGCATCATCTTCCCTTTCCTCATCGATGCCCGCTGCTGTCAAAAGTTTTCTCACAGGATGGGCTGAATGATAAGTGAAAAGGGCTTCAAGATAGCATTTTTCGGCTCCTGGGCGGATGAAATCGGTTGATCCGCGTTGCCCCATCAGTAACTGCAACGCATCTAGGATGACCGTTTTTCCTGCACCCGATTCCCCCGTCAGAATGTGTAGCCCGCGACCGAAGCGCAGGTGCAGTTCTTCAAAAGTAACAAACTGCTTGATGTGTAATTCTTCCAACATGCCCCTCACCTGCTACAACAATTCTAAAATCCGCTCCGCCACCCTCTCCGTCAACTCTTGATTGCGGCAAATGATCAAAATGGTGTCATCGCCCCCTATCGTTCCCATCACTTCGGGCCATTCTAAGTGATCGATCAATGCAGCGACGGCATGCGCATTTCCGGGCAATGTTTTTAAAACAAGAAAATATTCAGTGTAATCCAGCTTGACAAAGCTGTCTTCAAGCGCTCGCCGTAATTTCTGCAGCGAGCTAACCCCTTTGTCGCCTGGCAACGCATACTTGTATCGTCCGTTCGCCGTCGGAGTTTTTACCAACTGCATTTCTTTAATGTCGCGGGAAATCGTAGCTTGGGTGACGGAAAATCCCGCTTGACGCAAAGCCTCGGCCAGCGCTTCTTGCGTTTCAATGTCTTGTGTTGCAATGATCTCGCGAATTTTGAGCCGCCTCTTGGCCTTCACTCGTAGGTCCCTTCCTCTTCTTTCCAGGTTTGCCCCTGCAGTTTTTCGCGCACCACTTCAAAAAACGTATTTTCACGCCACTTGATCAGTTGCGTGGTGTATGGAGAACGCCGGACCAAAATCTGATCCCCGTGTTGCAACTTGACCCCGAGTTGTCCGTCGACGGTCAATCCCAGGTCTTCATGATCAGAAAGGATCTGAATCTCTACCTCGTCATCTGGCGCCAATACGATCGGTCGAGCGGTGAGTGTATGGGGGGCGATGGGAGTAAAGAGCAAAACCTCTACACTTGGGCTGATGATCGGCCCTCCCGCTGAAAGAGAGTAGGCAGTCGACCCAGTCGGGCTTGAAATCAAAACGCCGTCGCCGGAATACTTCCCGAGCAGCATCCCGTTCACCATCACTTTATTGGTCACCATGCGCGAGAAGGATCCTTTGGCAATTCCTACATCGTTCAATGCTTGAAACGTATGCGTGCGTTTGCCGTCACGAAACAGTTCAGTTTCCAGCATCATTCGTTCTTCCACAATATATTGGCGTGCAAGGATCTGCTGAACACTTTCCGCCAAATTGTGCGGTTCCGCTTCTGAAAGAAACCCGAGGTGCCCAAGGTTAATTCCGAGAATCGGGATCGGATAAGGAGCAAGGGCCCGTGCCACACCTAACAGTGTACCGTCTCCCCCAAGAACAAACACCAGCTCCACACGCTGATGAAATTGTTCAAACGGAAATGCCAAATCATTTCTTTTCAAATAACGTGCTGCGGACGGCTCCAATATCGGGGAGCTCCCGTATTGTTCCAACAGAAACACGAGCTGACTCGCCACTTCCCAGGCATGTTTTTTGGTTGGATTGACATAAATCCCGACACAGACCATGTGAGTCACCTCATTGGCCAGGGTTCAAGCATGCCCTGTTTTCAGTTGAAGATGAGCAGCGGAGACGACCTCTTCCACTTGATGCAATAATATGGGAGCCGGTTTTTCTTCTGGAAGAAATTGGTGAAAAGAAAGAAATTCGATGTTCCCATCCCCGCCTGTAATCGGGGAAAAAGTCAGTCCCAGCAGGTGAAAACCCATCTCCGAAATCTTTACGAGGAGCTGATGCAACACTTCTTTGTGCACGTTCGGATCGCGCACAATCCCCTTCTTCCTCACCTGTCGCCTCCCGGCTTCAAATTGTGGTTTCAGCAAGGTGATCACATGACTTTCGGCAGGCAGAAACGTCGCAAGGACAGGAAAAATCAAGCGGACCGAAATGAAAGAAACATCGATCGTCACCCAATCTGGAAGACCATGTGAGAGCTGGTCAGGCTGAAAATATCTGAAGTTGCTCCTCTCAAAGAGAATCACACGCGGATCCTGCCTCAGTTTCCAAGCTAACTGTCCGTATCCGACATCCACTGCATAAACCAAACGCGCGCCATGCTGTAAAGCGCAATCGGTGAAACCGCCCGTCGAAGCCCCGATGTCCAGCACCGTCGCCCCCTCGAGGGAGACTTCAAAAGTGCGAAGCGCCTTTTCCAGCTTCAGGCCCCCGCGGCTGACATAGGGTATCGTTTCACCTTTAATTTCAACCGAAGCGTCAGAGAACACTTTGCTTCCCGCTTTCTCTACCCGCTGCCCATCGACAAAAACTAACCCGGCCATAATTGCCGCCTGCGCTTTTTCGCGGGAAGGCATCCATCCCTGCTCAACCAGCCATTGATCGACACGCACCTTATTCCTTCCAGTCTTGGACATCTCGAACCCGCCTGTCATTGATGTTCTTATGGGATAGGTTCAGGCGCGCCAGAGATCTTGTTTCTTGTGAAACAAGATCTGCGTAATCCGAAGCGCGCAGTTTTCCGCTGTTAACTCAACTGCTTGCCGAAGTTGGGAAATGCTGCCGTGCTCAATAAAACGGTCAGGAAGCCCGATATTCTCAATTTGTACAGCAAGCTTTTGGTCTGCATACCATTCCAACACGGCGCTCCCAAACCCTGCCAAACGGGCTGCTTCTTCCATGGTGACAATCAGGTCATGCTCACACGGCAACTCGGAAAGCAGTTCTTCATCCAATGGTTTGATGAAACGGGCATCCACGACGGTCGGTTCAATCCCCTGTAGCCGGAGATATTCGGCCGCCTTCATCGCCACGTCCACCATCGGGCCAATGGCTAGAATCGCGACCCTTTTTCCTTGACGGAGAACCTCCGCTTTGCCGACAGGAATGGCACGCGGTTGTTCCGGAGGCAATCCCAAGGCGTTCCCCCGCGGGTATCGCACGGCAACAGGGCCCTTGCAATGATATAGCGCTGTGTAGATCATATGCCGCAGTTGGTTTTCATCGCGCGGCATCATCAAGGTAATATTGGGAACAACACGCAAATAAGCGAGATCAAACACGCCCTGGTGGGTATCACCATCAGCTCCGACCAGACCGGCGCGATCAATCATAAAGGCGACGTGCAAATTCTGCCGGCAAATATCGTGAATCACTTGATCGTAGGCTCGTTGGAAAAATGTGGAGTAAACCGCGAAAACCGGTTTCAACCCTTGCGCCGCCAGACCACCGCAAAAGGTTGTCGCATGTTGTTCGGCAATCCCGACATCAAAAAACCGATCCGGAAAAACTTCCGCAAATAGATCCAACCCTGTACCGCCGGGCATCGCCGCGGTAACGGCTACGATCGAGGGATCTGCTTCCGCAAGCTGAATGAGCGTCCTCGACATCACGCTGCTGTATGATGGCGATGTGGACGTTTTCATCACTTCGCCAGATTCAATCTTGTAGGGACTGATGCCATGATATTTGACAGAATCCTTTTCAGCAGGTTCGTACCCTTTTCCCTTGACTGTGACCACATGAACCAAAACAGGTTCGTTCATTCGCTTAGCCTGCTGCAACGAAGAAAACAGTTCATCCAGCGAATGTCCGTTCACTGGACCCAGATAAGTCAATCCAAGCTCTTCAAACCATATACCGTCCAAAACAAGATACTTTAAGCTGTCTTTGAGGCGTTCGGCCGTTTTAGCCAGTGTTTCCCCAATTGCCGGGACGCGTTTGAGAAAGTATTCCAGTTCATCCTTGATTCGCGCGTAATGCCTGTCCGTCCTTAATCGTCCCAGATAGTTGTGCAGAGCGCCCACGTTGGGCGAAATGGACATCTCGTTATCATTCAGGACGATAATCAGCTTCCGCTTTTCGTGCCCGATGTGATTCAGCGCCTCCAACGCCATTCCACCGGTTAACGCGCCATCTCCGATGACCGCGATCACTTCATGATTTTCTCCTCGCAGGTCTCGCGCCACGGCCATTCCTAAAGCGGCAGACAAGGAAGTGCTGCTGTGTCCTGTCTCCCAAACGTCATGTTCAGATTCAGATCGCCTCGGAAAGCCGCTCAACCCACGAAACTGTCGCAATGTGTCAAACTTCTCTTTTCGGCCCGTAATGATCTTATGGATGTAACTCTGATGACCGACATCCCAGATGATCTTATCTTTGGGAGAATCAAAGAGAATATGTAAAACAAGCGTCAGTTCAACAACCCCTAAATTAGGCGCCAAATGTCCGCCTGTCACTGACAATTTCTCGATTAGAAACTGCCGGATCTCTTGAGCCAGCTGGGGCAACTGGTGGCGGGGCAACGTTTTTAGTTGAGCAGGTGATTGGATTTGATCCAGGAGCATGCACTATTTCCTCCCTTTTTTATTGGACAGAGGAGCCCCTTGAGGTGTCTCATTTTTCTTTTTCACATCAAAGATCCGGATATGTAAGTATTCTTCAAGATAATAGAGGACTTTTCCGATCTGAAAGACAATGCGTTCGGCTTGGCTGATGGCGATCGATTTTCCAAGCGCCTTCCCCCCCACTGTCAGCGCCGCCACAAAAGCTGTCATCAACACATGGAGCAGGTTTTCCATCATCGTACGTGAAGGAAGCAAAGCCAGAACCTGCGTTACCACAGCGACCGCGGCAGCACCACTCACAATGCCGCTGATATCCCCGATCACGTCATTGCAAAAATTGGAAAATTGATCGGCGTTTCGCACCACTTTTAAAGCATGACGCGCACCGCGAACTTTGGCCGCCCCCATCGCATGAAAAGACTGTTCGTCCGCTGCGGTGGATGCAATGCCCAGGACATCAAAAAAAATCCCGATAAATATGATAAAAAGGAGGATGATAAAGCCGATCCCCCAATTGACATGAGCCATCAAAAATGTCGAAATAAAAGAAATCGCAATGGCCAAAACTAACGTCAATGTGGTAATAAAAATGCTCCATCGAAGGGAGCTTTTGGATAACATCCTCATTTATCTGTCGTGCCGCTCCTTAAAAATGAACGGGTATGTATCGGAGTGGTAGCTTTTTGGATAAATACTGTGGCTTCAGGTCCAGTAGGTTTTCCCAAGTCAGCACCCCGATGTCGCCATCCGGGCGGTTTCCCTTTCAGCCGACCTCGACGTGTCGCCATTCGTCGGACTGGATTACCACTTAGTCCACACTTTAATCTCCAAAAAGCCCCGCAAACGGACAGTCTAGGAGCTTTCCTCGACAGTCCTTCACGTTTCCTTAGCCTCTTTTGCAAAGCAGGTTTCATACAGAACCCGTATTATACCCATGGCCAGTGAGCATAAAGAGAGTTAACCTGTAATCCCCACTGCTTCACTCAAGGCAGGCTACGCTGTACGCAGCTTTCGCCAACGTACAGGTTCATTCCCAAGCCGTGGTTGCCCACGCTTCTTGGGTCTCCGCGGAAGAAGGGTCAACGCCCACATGCCTTTGTGGATCGCCCTCCAACCTTAACTCCCAGCATCAGCCCAGGGCTGGGCTCCCCAAGCCAACACCAGGAACTTCATCGATGTGCCCTTCGGTGGATTTTTAGGCCCACCTTCAGAAACGAGGACTGACTAGAATACTGCACCACTCCTGCTCCTGAATGATTATATCACAAAACGGTCACGAATCTCAATCATAATACTAAGTCCACACCTGAATCTCAATGATCCTGCATCCTTTTTAACTTTGTTTGTATTGCGGTTCTTCTTGTTCCATATAGTTCATGCGGCTTTGCAGCGAGCTGATGATGCTGTCCATCGACTGCGCCAGTTGGTTGAACATCTGCTTCGCTTGCTGATCTTGGGTTTCCAAGGCAAAGGTTTTCAAGTTGGCCTTGACCCCTTCGGCAGATGCGATGGTTTGTTGCATTTTTATCCCGACTGTCATCGATTCTCACCTCCGCTAGTAGATTTCCCCGAACGGAGGCAATCCTTTCTTGACAAAGAATGGGATTCAAGTAAGGCGATGGAGCAGCAGGTTGGCAATCTCGTGCAGCCATTTCCCGTTCAGTTCAACATCCTGAATGGCTTGTTGCGCTTTTGCCGTATGTTCATGCACCAATTTTGCGGTGCGCTCCACCCCAAAGAGTCGGGGATAGGTTAATTTTCCGGCCCTTTCATCGCTGCCCACCTCTTTCCCCAAGGCATCTGATTGCCCCGTCACATCCAGCAGGTCATCTTGAATCTGGAATGCCAATCCGAGATGCAAACCGTATGTCGTTAATGCCGCTAATTGACGAGCGTCGGCACCCGCCAAAAGACCGCCGACGCGAATGGCAGCTTGAATGAGAGCAGCTGTTTTTTTGCGATGAATCTGTTGCAGATGACTGACAAGTTCAGATTCGGGCTGAGCGGGATTATCGATCGCAGGGTTTGCGGCTGCCAAGTCCATCGCTTGCCCCCCGACCATCCCTGCTGGCCCAGCCGCTTCTGACAATTCTAAGATGACTTGAAGGACGACTCTTGGCTCAAAACCATGTTCTAAACCGGTCCGCGCAATGATCGTGAAAGCATGCGTAAGCAGGGCGTCTCCTGCCAGAATGGCCATGGCTTCGCCATACACTTTGTGGTTGGTGGGCATGCCGCGCCTGAAGTCGTCATCGTCCATGGCCGGCAGGTCATCGTGGATCAAAGAATAAGTGTGAATCAGCTCCACGGCCGCAGCCATCGGAATCAAATGTTCCCAAGAAGCCCTCAAAGACTCCGCTGCCGCAAGCACTAGAACAGGGCGAATCCGTTTCCCGCCTGCCATCAGAGAATATGCCATGGCCTCTCTGAGGCGCGATGGCACTTCCGACAGCGGGCCATCCTCACTGCAAAGAACGGCAATATGTTGGTTGATGGCCGTGACTCGTTGCTGCAGATACTGTTCAACGTTCAAACAGATTCCTCCTCGCGATACGGCCTGGTTCGCCACTCCTCATTTTCCTTCACAAGAACCTCTATTTTGCGTCCGACATCCTCAAGCTTCTTGCTGCACAAACGGGCGAGCAACATCCCTTCCTGGAACAGCTGAATGGACTGCTCCAGAGGAATTTCCCCTTGTTCCAGTTTTTCCACCACCTCTTCCAGACGCTTGATCGCCTCGTCAAAAGGAAGCTCTGCCAAATCTTTCAGCTCCTCCTCATTCCTCACCCAGCTCACCTCCATTTTCTCCCATTTCTGTTTGATAAAACGATTCAACAGGCTGATCTTCCATGCGGTACACCTGACAATCCAGGATTCCATCGCGCAACTGTACCTGCAACAAATCGCCAAGCGCAACCTGGTCTGTCGAAAAGATGAGATCCCCCGCTTCGGAGCGGACCAGGGCATAGCCGCGCTGCATCACTTTGAGCGGGCTTAAAGCATCCAAATGCCGCAATGTCGAGGAGAACTGATGGCTTTTCCGTTGATAGATTCCTTGCATCCCTTTATCTAAGCGATACCGCAGTAAACGCAGGCGCTCCGTTTCCTGATTCAGCCGGTGGCCCGGGTCAACGCTCACCAACCGATGCTGCAAGTCTTGCAGGAAAGAGACAGCAGCGTTTAATCGTGTCTGCAGAGAAAAACGAAGCCGATCGAGCAAATGATCCAAACGTTGCTCCTGTCGTTGGACGAGGCTTTCAGGTCGCCGGAAAAGGCTGTATTGCGAAATTCGCTGCAATCGGATCGCTTCCTGTTGCAGTCGGCCGCGAATGGCCCGCTTCAGTCGCGCCGTCAATTGGTCGATCCGTTCCACCAACTCACTGTACAAAGGAACCGCCAGTTCTGCCGCAGCGGTGGGTGTGGCGGCTCGCACATCGGCCGCGAAATCGGCAATCGTGACATCTGTCTCGTGGCCCACTGCTGAGATAACCGGAATCTTTGAGGCGGCAATCGCTCGGGCGACCACCTCTTCATTGAAAGCCCACAATTCCTCAATGGAACCGCCTCCACGGCCCACGATGAGGACATCCGCCTCTTGCTGCTGATTCATCATTTGAATTGCCTGAACAATGGAAGAGGCGGCGCGCGAACCCTGCACCTCCACCGGCGCGATGATCACCCGGACAACGGGATAGCGTCGTTGGATGGTCGTCAGAATGTCCCGGACGGCAGCACCTGACAAGGACGTGATCACGCCGATGACGCGAGGAAATGGTGGCAACGGCTTTTTGCGTTCTGGCGCAAATAGGCCCTCCGCTTCCAAGCGTTTTTTCAACTGCTCAAAAGCCAGGAACAAGCTTCCCAGGCCATCCGGCTGCATGTCCAACACATATAGCTGGTACTGCCCATCCCGTTCATACACACTGACATATCCCCTGGCCAGGACGTTCATCCCTTCCTCCGGTTGGAAAGACAGAGTTCGGTTATGTCTGGCGAACATGACTGCCCGGACCTTGCTGAAGGCATCTTTCAACGTAAAATACATATGGCCGCGCCGGTGGTGGGTAAAATTAGAAATTTCCCCTTGAATCCAGATATCTTGAAGTCTCGGATCCTCGTCAATGCGGTCCCGGATCATGTACGTCAGTTGGCTGACGGTATACGTTTTCTGGCTCATCTGCTTCTCCTCACCGATGGACTGCGTTAACGGTCCATTTTACCGCTGCAGCTGCGCACAGATCAGCGTATTTTTCAACAGCATGGCGATTGTCATCGGACCCACTCCGCCCGGCACAGGTGTGATCTTCCCTGCCACTTGAACCGCTTCAGAAAAACACACATCCCCGACCAGCTTGCCATCCGAAGTCCGATTGATGCCAACATCGATTACGCAAGCGCCAGGTTTGATCATTTCTCCCTTAATCATCTCTGGCTGTCCCACCGCACAGACGAGGATGTCTGCCTGCTTCGTAATCAAAGACAGATCCGGGGTGCGGGAGTGACAGATGGAGACGGTCGCATGTTCTCGCAATAACAACAAAGCTGCCGGCTTGCCGACAATGTTGCTCCGCCCGACCACAACGGCATGTTTGCCGGCAATCGGAACATCCTGACGCTTGAGAATCTCAATCACCCCCATGGGTGTGCAAGGAAAGATGCCCTGTTTGCCGACCAGCAATTTCCCGGCATTGACGGGATGGAAGCCGTCAACATCTTTGGACGGCTCGATCGCATCCAAGATCCGCTCTGAACGGATATGATCCGGCAGCGGAAGCTGGACCAAAATGCCATGAATGTTCGCGTTTTGATTGAGGCTATGAACCAATCGCAACAGTTCCTCTTCACTTGTAGAAGCAGGCAGTCTATGTACTTCCGAATAGATCCCCGCCTCTTGACAGGCTTTCTCTTTGTTCCGGACGTAAGTGGCAGAGGCAGGATCGTCCCCAACGAGAACAACGGCCAATCCCGGAACAAACTGTTGCAAACGCCAATCATCGACGGTTTGTTTCACCTCAACCCGTATTTGCTTGGCAATCGCCTTGCCATCAATCACTTGTGCAGACATCGTATTCTCCTTTCCGAAACTTGCTGCCTCCGGCTAGAAGCTGTTTCCACCCGAGAAGCGCGACACCACAGGCGTTGTCGCCGCTGTATTCGGGCGCGCTAAAATAACATTTGGCGCCAACCGCTGGATGTTCGAGACGCTGTTGCAACCGATTTTTGATCCACCGATTGGCCATTACGCCGCCCACCCACAGCACATTCTTGGGATAACCGGCGACAAATGCGTTGCGAAGCGCTTTTTCCAACGTGTTGGCCACACAAATCTCGATTGCCCGAGCAATGGCAGCCGGCGACATGCCTGCTGAAAGATAGCGCAGAGCTTGCGTTTCAGGTCCGGAAAAACTGAACCACGTCCCCTTGACGGAAGAGGAAATCCGCAGCTTGCTTTCTCCCCCGCCCTGCAGGGCCAGCTGTTCCAATGACGGGCCGGCTGGAAAAGGAAGCCCCAAGGCTACACCCACCCGATCAATCAACTGGCCGGCATAGAGGTCCGTTGAGCCGCCAATGGTTTCAGTCTTGTAACCGGTTGGAGTAGGTTCTACAACCAATATCTCACTGGTCCCCCCCGACAAGTGCACCGCTGTGAATGCCGCCGCTTGATCCAACTGTTTACCCGTATCACCCAGCGACCAGACACCGGCCGCCAGATGTCCTTCCTGATGCGTCGTTTGAAAGCAGGGGACACTTAGAAATCGAGCTAACCATCGAGCATAGCTCACTCCTACTTGAAAGACAGGCATATACGAATTCTGTGCAGGACGTGGCGCCGCACTGACCGCAATCGCTCGCAATGACCCTGAAAGAGTGCTGGGCCCATCGATCAACTCCGGAAGATGCTTGATATGTTGGAAAACTGCGGCCGATTGTTGTAGTCCACGTTCTCCCGCTTTGACTTCAAGCAACTTCCGTTGATCAAGATAGACACGACCCTTTTCGTCCATCATGCAAATGGAGGTGCGGTAGTTACTGGTATCCATTCCCAATACATACATCCCGTAGGCCCCCATCCTTCCTCTTGCCATGAAAGTGGTGTCAAACGTCACCATCTTCATGTGCCGTGGAATTCTTTTTCAGTTCCCGGCTTGCGGCCGACAAAATCCCGTTGATAAAGCGGCGTCCCTCATCCGTACTGAAACGCTTTGCCAATTCAACCGCCTCATCCATCACGACGGAAAACGGCGTTTCAATGTGCATCATTTCAAACAAGGCCATTCGCAGGATATTCCGATCAATCACGCTTAATCGTTCCAGGTCCCATCCTCTTAGATACTGTCGGATCAACGGATCCAGATGTTCCTGGTGTCTCGCTGACCCATAAACCAGCGATACGACAAAATCATCGATTTCATCCGGTATCCTCGCCTCTGGGAAGAGTGCCTGCAGCGCCTTTTCCGGAGTAGCACGCGTCAAGTCGATTTGATATAAAGCCTGCAGCGCCTTTTCCCGTGCCAATCGCCTTGGAATCGCCAACGAGCTCACCCCTTAAAAGTGAAAGAAGTCACCCCGATTTGGTGACTTTTTAAGAATCGTTACGAAAAAAGTGATCCGGCAAGATACGAGCCAAGACATCCCGTATATGCTCCTTTTCGTCCACCTTTTTACCGAAATAATACCCGCCCAAGATGAGACAGGCAACGATCAGCATACGCCAAAATCCGACCAGCAAGAACAACACGCCAAGCCAGAAACCGAATAGTGTGCCCAGCAGCTTTCCGCGGTGCTGGTTCCACAATTCTTCAAGAAGTTTTTTCACACTTATTCCACCCTTGGTTTCGTTACTGGCGAGGGAGGCCGAGATTGGATCTTCTGAATCTCGACATGAACGTCACTGACGTTGACGCCAGTAATCTCTTCGACACGGTATTTGACCCGCGTCTGAACATCTTCCACCAGTCCAGGAAAATCTCGCTCTCCATCCGCATTCAGGACGATAGAAACCTGAAGTTCACCGGCCTCATTCGTCTTGACCCGAAGCGTCTGTGTATACACCCCTCGAACCTGAGAAAGTGCCTGTTGAACCAAGTTTTCAACGGCTTCGCTGGTAATGGTAAGCGTACCCAGATCATTCACCTGAAAAACACCGCTGTTTCTCCGAGGCCGCCGGAAGGCAATCCAGATCAAAACCACTCCGAAGAGGAGGTAAAAGGCGGTCAGAATCCACATCGTCCAATAGCTGCTTTCTGTTTCCCGCAAAGCAGCAAGCCAAGACAGGAACAACTCTGATAAAGCACCTTTTATCAGCCACAGAGCTGACGCAATCGCCAGAACCAATAACATCAGGCCACCGAACGCCACCAGCAGCCGATCCAGCCAACGATTCATATCAGGACGACCTCATTTCGCTTCGGAACCACTTGAAAAATCGACATCCACAATCGACACGTTCACGGCGTTCACGTTCAGGCCCGTCATCGATTCCACCGTATAGCGCACATTGTCTTGGATGTGTTTCCCCACCTGGTTCAACGGTTTCCCATACTCAGCCACCACACGCAATTCGAGCGTGACGTCGGATTGATCCATGGTGACCGAAACGCCTTTAGAAATGTTTTTGGTAAACCAGTCGGCAAGGTCTTCGATCCATCCGCCACCACCACTCATCGCCACCACTCCGGGAACTTCCAGACAGGCCAATGCCGCAATAATCCGCACCACATTGGAATCGATTTCGATCGAGCCCAATTCTGATTTTACATAATCTGGAACATATGCTTCCATTTTGCGTGCCCCTTTTCATTAATTTCCAAGAGACGATGGAAATGGACTCACTTGACGATGATCGGGTACATCTCCAAAAACTTTGTGTTAAAGTCTCCTTCGAGAAACTTGGGGTGGCTCAAGACTTGTAAGTGAAAGGGAATCGTCGTCTCTACGCCCTCAACGACGAATTCTTCCAGCGCTCGCCGCATTCTGGCCACCGCTTCCTCCCTCGTTCTTCCCCAAGTAATGACCTTGGCAATCATCGAATCGTAGTAAGGAGGAATTTGGTAGCCGGGAAAAACGGCGCTGTCCACACGAACCCCAATACCGCCAGGAGGCAGATATTCCCGGATGACCCCGGGTGATGGACGGAAATTTTGCCAGGGATTCTCAGCGTTGATCCGGCATTCAATCGCCCAACCCTCAAGCGCCACATCCTCTTGCGAAAAAGACAACGGTTCCCCTTGGGCCACCAAGATTTGCTCCTTGACCAGGTCAAAACCAGTGATCCACTCGGTCACGGGATGCTCGACTTGAATGCGCGTGTTCATCTCCATAAAGTAAAATTTCCCATCCTGATAGAGAAACTCCACCGTACCCGCACCGATATACCCGACGGCCCGAGCCGCTTTGACCGCCGCTTCCCCCATCGCCTTTCGAAGTTCCGGTGTCATGACAGGGGACGGAGCCTCTTCAATCAGTTTTTGATGCCGCCGCTGAATGGAACAGTCCCGCTCGCCGAGGTAAACCACGTTTTCGTGCTGATCGGCCATAATCTGGATCTCGATGTGACGGGGTGATTCCAAATATTTTTCGATGTACACTCCGGGATTGCCGAAGGCGGTTTCAGCCTCCATGCGGGCGGTTTGTACACCTTGCTTCAACTCTTCGGCATCGCGGGCAATCCGCATTCCCCGTCCGCCACCGCCTGCAGTCGCCTTGATAATCACAGGATAACCGATTTTTTCCGCCACTTCCAGCGCTTCTTGCAGATCCTGAATCACACCATCTGTCCCCGGCAAGACAGGAACACCGGCAGCCTTCATCGTTTCTTTGGCCACCGCTTTGGCGCCCATTTTCGTGATCGCCTCTGGCTTGGGGCCGATGAACGTGATGCCGCAAGCGGCGCAAATCTCGGCGAAATCCGCATTCTCCGCCAAAAATCCATACCCCGGGTGTATCGCATCTGCTCCGGTCAACGTCGCCACACTCATCAAGTTCGTCAAATTCAAATAGCTGTCTTTCGCCATGGCAGGGCCGATACAGTACGCTTCATCGGCGAGACGCACATGGAGCGCCTCCTTATCGGCCTCGGAAAAAACGGCAACGGTTTGGATACCCAATTCACGGCAAGCCCGTATGATCCGCACCGCAATCTCGCCACGATTGGCAATCAGTACTTTGCGAAACATCATGCCTTCCCCGCTTTCTATTTCACTTTCACCGTGAACAAGGGCTGACCATATTCCACCAGTTGGCCATTCTCCACATGGATGGCGACGATCTCGCCAGAGACCTCTGCTTCAATTTCATTCATCAACTTCATGGCTTCCACGATACAGACGATGGTTTTCTCATTCACCTCGTCGCCGACTTCCACATAAGGAGGCGCATCCGGTGCGGGCGCGCGGTAAAACGTCCCGACCATCGGCGAGACAATTTGATGCAAATCGGCTTCCTCTTGGACGTTTTCCGACGTTGCCGGCTGCACCACCTGCGGCGCTGGTTTCGGCTCCTCGACAGCTGTCTCTGCAGGCTTTCGTCCAGCGTGATTTTGTCCTGCCTGCGGCAAGACCGCTTGCTCCTCGACCGCGACAGGTTCAACCGGCAGCACGGAAGGCGCAGCGGTAGAGCCGGTTTTTTTCAGGACAACCTTGACCCCGTCCTGTTCGTATGTAAATTCCTGAATCGAGGACTGGTCAATGACTCGGATTAAATCCTTCAGTTCATGCAGTCTCATACGTTACTCCCTCTCCGTTTGCATTTTTTACAAGATTTTTGCCCCATTCATTTTTCCGATTGACTCTGAACATGACCCATTATATCACACCGAGATTTCAATTGGCCAATCTGGCCAAAAATTGAAAACCCCGGAAACCATCCCATGGCTTCCGGGGTTTTGTCCTCATGCTAGCTCTTGAACTTCACGGCCACATTGGCCGCAGAAACATCCATGTGTTGCGAGACAATGTTCATGATCTTGAGCGCCTGTTCGGGAGTCATTTGCTCCGCCTTGACGATCACATTCACTTTTCCATCGCCAGGAATCACCACGGCGTCGTCATAACCTTCCAATTTGATCATCTCTTCCGTCGCATATTGTTTGTCTTCAATCGCGTACAGCTCTTTCAATTGACGGTTGGCATCAGCGATCGCCTCGTTCGTAGCTTCTGTATTGCTGACAATGTTCAACAAACGCTCAATCTGTTCTTCTCGCCGAATGTTCCGTTGCATGCGGTATTCGTAAAAGAAATCATTCAATGCATTTTTTTCAAAGTTGACGGGGGCAGCATCGAGATCAACCAATGGCTCTTCCGTTGCCTCATCCCCCGCTTGCGCGGGCTCTTCTGACCCGTCTGTTCGCGCCACTTTGTCCGGTGCGTCCGCCGGCTGAGCCAGATCGACAGGTTCGGTCAACAAATAATAGGCAGAGAGGATAACCATCAGACCCAACAAGGAGATCAACCAAATCGTTTGTTTTTTCGGCATGATTTCTTCACTCCTTTATGGTTTTTTATTGGTTTAAGAAGCGTTTTTTCGTGGAAGAATCGCCACTCGATGCGGGGGCACGTCCAATCCTCGTTGGACAGCCTCCAGAATCCAGGCCTTCAGCTGAGGGTTTTCCGCCCCTTCCGCAATAATTAAAACGCCTCTTATTTTGGGACGCTTTTGCATCAGTACCAACGGCTTCTCTTCATTGTCCTGCCGGTAAATCACCACTTGCCGGTTGATGCTGTTCTCTTCGATCCGCCTCGTGGCTCCCTGCCGGTCCTTTTCATCCGTTTTTTGCTGCCTGTCCTGAACATTTTTTTCAACGACCAACTCACTTGTGGAATCAAGATTGACCATCACCGATACACGACCCGTTCCCACCACCTCCTCCAACATTTTTTTCAACTCCTCTCCATACTTTCTTTCCATCTCATCCACACTGGACTCCTTGCTTTCGGAAGCAGCCACCGGCGAGGCTTGTGGAGGATGCGGTTCGGACGGAGATGGGACATAACGTTCCACTTGAAAAAAAGAACCCAAAATAATCAGGGCCACACCCACCCCGGCAATCATCCATAGCCACTGGACTTTACTCAATTTCCCCTTCTCGGGTTTCGACTCCGATTTCGATCGTTGTTCCATCTCATCACCCCCTTATCCATCCAGCGAAACGGTAATCTGGCTCATTTCCAGTTGGTAACTGGATGCCAGCCATTCTCTCAGCTGTTGCTCCATCTCGCTGCTTGCTCCGGTTTGCGGCAAAAGCGGAGCTGGATTTGGATTTTTTGCGGCAAATGATCCTGGAATCTGAATCTCGACAGGTTGAATATCCAAACGTTCATTCATGGGCGCCCATGCTGTCTCGTCACGAGGTTCCATTTCGGGTCTAGCGATTCTTCTCCCCCGAAGTTCGATCGCGCGAAGCACGAGATGATTTCCTCGTTCCCTCCCAGTTTCTTCTACCGTTACAGTCACGTGTTCCACATCTACAGCAAATCTGGATTTCACCTCGCGCGCAATTTCCTCCTGGATGCCCTGTTCCAGCAATTGCATCGCCTGCTCTTGCTGGATCTTCTGAATCGTTGCCGACTGCTGCTGAATGTCTCCTGTTTCGCCGGAGACCACCCCGTTGCGTAAGTACCAATCGAGGAGCCACTGCTCTTCTTGCCAACGGCTGTCCAACAAATTGAAAACGGGACCGAGAATGGCCATCAAAACAGTGAGACTGAGGACGAGCCGGATGTACCGTTCCATGCTGCGGCTGGGAAGCAGCATTTCAATCAGGCTAGCCAGAATCAGCACCAAAATCAGCGTATGGAACCACTGGCTGAAAAATTGAAGCATTTTGTCGCACCTACCTCATCATCAGAGTCACATTCCCCGCCACAATGACGACGGTGATGGCGAGAAAAAACATCAGGGCGACGATAGCCATGGCCGCAAACATGAGAATCAGGCTTTTGCCCACCAGGGATAAACAGGTCGTGACCGGACTTTCGCCCAAGGGCTGCATGACCGCGCCGGCAAAACTGTAAATCAGTGAAAGGATGAGAATTTTCATCGCCGGAAAGATGCAAATAAAGAGCAACGTCAGCACGCCAGCCATTCCGATCGCATTTTTTACCAGCAAGGAGGCAGCGACCACCGTGTCTGCCGCATCTGCAAACAACTTGCCAACAACCGGAACGAAATTACCGGCAATAAATTTTGCGGTGCGTAACGTCACTCCGTCGGCGACAGTTGCTGTTAACCCCTGCAGGGAAATGACGGACAAAAATAGGGTGGTCAACACGCCAAGCGCTCCGAGACTCAGTTTGTTCAGCAAATCTGCAAGCTGGCTGACCTGGTATTTGCCTGTGAAACCGCTGACCACATTCATCACCCCGGCCAAAAAGATCAACGGCAAGACGAGCGTGGCAATCAAGTTCCCAATCACGTGAACCATAAACAGGATGAGCGGATGGAAAATGCTGGATGAAGCCAGGTTGCCCAGAGACAAAAGCAATGACAGAAGTAAGGGAACGAGAGCCAGCATCAGATCGACCATGGTCGATATGGTTTTCCCGGCTAAATCCATGGCCACCCGAAAACTGTTGATCACCAGAACAATCAAGGACAGGTAGACAATCGCGTAAGCTACTGTGCCAACAGTCTGTTGTTCAAATGATGACTGAATCGAGCCGAGGATCATCGCGAATACCGTGAGAACTACAATCATCCCCAATAAGTGAGCATTCTGACGAATTTCTTGAAAAAGAAAGGCGAGAAGCCCCTGCCAAACCGACTGGATATCCAATCCTGACCCGCCTGGAAGAAATTGCTCCATCAGACTCGGTGTCTCCAAAATCGGGAGAAAACCGCCGTACTCTTGCCGCAACTGTTGCCAAAAAGTTTCCACCTCATCGGTCGGCAGCGCATTCAACTGCTGCTTGAGAACATCGTCGTACTCGTTCGACCCTGATTCTGCCGCTGGTGGATTAATGACCGATTCACTCGCTGCGCTGGCGGCCAAAACAAGCGGATTCCACGTCAGCAATACTGCCAGCAGCAGCCAAGTTCGAGGCTTTTTTAACAAATTCATCGGGCCTCTTCACCTTCTCTTTGACATGGTCAAATCGGAAGCAACTTCAGCACCGTCTCGACAATGATCGAGATAATCGGGATCGCCATGACGAGAATCAGGACCTTTCCCGCCAGTTCGATTTTGGAGCCGATTCCATCCTCTCCCGCGTCCCGGGCAATCTGCGAACCAAACTCGGCGATATACGCGATCCCTATGATTTTCAGGATGGTTTCGAGAAAGATGTTGTTTAACTCTGTTCGTTGCGCCAGCTGGCGAATCAGATCAATGATCTGCACAATCTTGTCCAATAAGAATAAAAAAATGAACAATCCGACGATGGTCACGAGTAAAAAGGCGAACTGCGGTTTTTGTTCCCTGAGGATTACCGCCAAGATGGTGGTCATCAAGCCAATTCCGACAATTTGAATAATGTCCACGTGAGCCTCCTCCAGCTAAGGTTCAATGCATGTACCACCTAATGAAAGAGAAATACGCGCTGAATCTCTTGAAACAGATCACTGATCATTTTCGCCACCATCAACAAAACCACGACAAATCCGATAATCCCTGCCCAAAACGCGTATTCCTCTTTTCCCGCTTGTCTGAGAATGGTATGAATCATCGCCATGATCAAACCAATCCCCGCCACTTGAAAGATGGCACTCACATCAAAGGACATACGACCACCTCTTTAAAACAACAGGATGACAATAAACAGTCCGCCTAAAAACCCCAATGTCCGGCTCATTTTCTCATATTTCAGCTGCTCCTCCCGTGCCATCCCCTCTTCCACCTGCAGGTGACGGAGCAGGGCCCGGATATGTTTGACCTGGCTGTCGCGATCGGAGTTTCCAAGCGAATGGCCAAACTGAAGCAAGACTTCCTGCTCTTTCTCTTTCAAAGAGGTCTCCGGCCAGATCCGCCGCAACGCCTGTGACCAGCATTGGTCTGTCGACAATCCATCCGACTTTTCCAACTCATCTGCTGCCGTGAGAAACAATTTCCCCACCGGCTCGGGAATCGTGGACCCAATCCGCTGAAACGAATGAGACAATCTTTCCAATCGGTAATGCACATCGGTCTCCAACATTTCGAAAGCGGCCTGCAAATGGCGAAGCTGCTGAGGACGTTCGGCAAAACGCCGGGAGTAGTAAAAACCAAGCGCGGTTGCGGAAAAGAGGACTAGGAACATGCCGAGCCATTTCATCCCCTTGTCCCACCCAGGGCCACAGGCTGGCCTGCTTTGTCCAGAACAGCTTGTACCGTGCCGGGCCCTTTTTCACGGCTCAAGATGACCACTCGTTCAAATGCCCATTGTGACAACAAGGGAGATAAACTGGGCCGGCGCAAAACATCCGCATAATCCCAACCATGTGCGGTAGTGATCACCTTCACTCCGGCATGGACCGCTTCCATCAGTGACAGCGTATCCTTCTTCCCGCCGATTTCATCCACGACCAGGACTTCAGGGGACATGGAGCGAATGAGCATCATCATTCCTTCCGCCTTCGGACAGCTATCCAGCACATCGGTGCGGGGGCCGACATCCTTTTGCGGAACACCTCTCAGACTTCCCGCAATCTCCGATCGTTCATCCACGATCCCCACTTTATATCCCCGCGGCAGGGGCGAATTTCCGTAGCTGACTTGACGGGCGATATCGCGCAGCAACGTCGTTTTTCCACATTGCGGAGGTGAAAGGATCAACGTGTGATACATCTCTTGCCGAGTGTGATTCCACAAATATGGCATCACTCCGTTGGCGGCGCCTACCACTTCGCGCGCGATGCGCAGGTTAAAACTGGAAATGTCGCGAATTGCTTTGATTTCCCCTCTCTCCAGAATCACTTTGCCGCTGATGCCGACCCGGTGCCCTCCTTGGAGCGTGACATATCCACGCCGCAACTCCTCTTCCAAGGTATAGAGGGAATGGTTGCTCATCACGTTCAACATCTTGGTTCCATCCTCTACCGTGAATCGGTACCCTGCGGACAGCCAACGGCTTAATTCCCCCTTTGACGTGAGGAACAAGGACTGCCCGCGCACGATACATTCAATCGGTTTGCCAATCCGAAGACGAATTTCTTCGAACCCGGCCAGATGGTGTTCCGATAATCGAGCCAGAAATTCCTTCAAATGAGAAGGGAATATAGCCAACCAGGGATAAGGCGCTTGTTCAGCTGTCATGGGCTCTCACCTTTGTACAAGGTTTCTACCACATTCATATTCGGGTTTGGACAGATTATGTATAAAAGAAAAACCCCTGCGCCTCATCCGCAAGGGTTATACCGAGAATTCTCTTTGTTGTTACACATAAAATGTTTCTTCATGAGGTTCTTCGGCAGATCCGGCATCCTGCATCGAATCGAGCTGATCCTCTTCTTCCGAGTCCGTTTCTTCATCTTGCCAATCCTCGTCATACACCAAGGTTTCCAAATCCAGGAGATCTTCATCAATCGCATCGATATAATCATGTAACTCATCCTGGCGATCAGCGGACCGTTCAACCTCGACAATCAAATCGTCAATTAAATCCAGCAATTCCAAGATCAGCCGTCCTTCTTTGGTTTGGTTTTGCAGTTGCATCCCTTCGGCCATTCCCTTGAGAAAAGAAATCTTTTCACTGAGATGCATCATCCGGCTCCCTCCTCAAAAGGTAAACACTCAAACAGAACAAGCCACTTTGTGACGGACAATCATATTATTGCACCATAGGCGCGAAACCATCCCCGGTTATTTTGCCTTCAGGCCAATAAAAATGCAGATGACTCCTGCCAGGATCCAGAACATTTTGGCAAACGACAGTTTGTCGGCGATCCCAACCAAGCCAAGCGTCGTCGTCGTAATCAGTACCAACGGCCCGACCATGGCCAGCGCCGTATTGACAAATAAGGCTTTTTCAATATCGTTGAACCGCCACATCAACAACCCGGCGCACACCTCGATCGTCCCCGAGATCACCCGCAACAGCCCCATCGCTAGAACTACCTGATTCAACCACAGAAACATGCTTCGACACCTGCCTTTGACATGTTTTTCTTCATGTCTATGCAGGCGATGGATGTGCAAGTCCACAAAAGAAATCCACGAGTACCCATGTGCCCACCCGTGCATAAAATAAGGGAGCGATACCCAAGTTTGAGAATAGAAGGAGTTTGGTAGAATGGCAGCTCTTCACTCGCAACTGGTCGATCCGTCGCAAACAAGAGCCACAAAGCCGCGCACCACCGGCATGACCATGGTGATCGACACCGGCATTGGCTCAATCGCTTTCCAGGATACGGTCGAAACGGCAGGAAAGTTTATCGACTTTATCAAATTGGGATTTGGCACATCGGCTCTCTATTCTCCCGAACATTTGTCTGCCAAAGTGGCATGCGGACGGCAACACGGGGTAGTGGTCTATCCTGGAGGAACCTTTTTGGAAGTGGCATTGGCACAAGGGTTGGAAGAGGAGTATTTCCGTTTTGTTTCAGGGGTTGGCTTCTCACTGATCGAGATTTCGGACGGGACGATCGAACTTCCTTTAAGTGTCAGAAGAAGGTTGATTCGCGAGGCACAGGAACGGGGATTTTTTGTCATCACAGAATATGGCAAAAAAGCGGCAGGCAGCCAAATTGAAGTGACGCACCTCCAAGAGGTGGTAGAAATGGACTGGGATTGCGGTGCGCTATTCACCATCATCGAAGGGCGGGAATCCGGAAAAGGAGTTGGAGTATTTGATCAGGATGGGAAATCAGATGAACGATTGGTCCGTGAGATTATCGGCAACCTTTCGCAACCGGAGCGCCTGATTTGGGAAGCGCCGCAGAAGGACCAGCAGATCTATTTTTTGAAAACGCTTGGCAGGCAAGTGAACTTGGGAAACATTGCAATCCAGGATATCTACTCCCTCGAATCATTGCGCAGGGGACTGCGTTCCGATACCTTCTGTGTCCGCCAATCGTCTGAAGCTTTGCTAACCGAATTGGATTTCCAATCGTATGGATGAAGAAAAAGGTGATGAGATGCATATAGATGTCGTTGCGTCGGTAAACGAACTGAGGCAGGAAGACGTTCTTTTTAAAACAGTGATCGTAATTGATACGCTTAGGGCAACAAGCAGCATGATCACGGGAGTGGCCCAAGGAGTGGATGAAATTATACCCGTAGAAACCATCGGGCAAGCCAAAAGTCTGTTAGCCCAAGACCCGTCTTATCTTTTGGCCGGTGAAAGGAACAGTAAAAAAATACCTGGTTTTCACCTGGGAAATTCACCGTCAGAGTGGCTTTCTGTCCCATTAAAAGCACAACGCATCATCTTCACCACGACCAATGGCACCCGAGCCATCCTCAAAGCGGCCAAAGCAGATCAAACCCTGATCGGCTCTTTTTTAAACGGTCAATCTTGTGCCAAGCAGGCCATCATACACCAGGCCGATATCACGATCCTCTGTGCCGGAACACGGAATCAATTCGCCATCGAAGATGGACTCGCCGCCGGATACCTCATCGATTGGCTTTTACAAATGGCTGAAAGGATCACGATCAATGATCTCGGTTGGACACTCTACCACGCTTATCGCGCAAGCCGACCCCGGTTAACCGAAGTGATTCAGCAGGGCCAAACGGGTCAACGACTGCTTCAACTGGGCTGTCTTGATGATCTAACTCTGTGTTGTCAATTGGACAAATACCCTGTTGTTGCCCATTTCAAGCCCCCTTCCATCATTGGCACCTCCATCGGAACATAGTTGGGACGACTAATTTTAATCCGACGATCATAGGATGAACTAGTGCCTGGAAGAAAATCATCCATTGAGAGGAAGGCTTCTACATCCTATGCATGGGGAACTCATCCTCATTATTCTGATCGTGATCGGAATCATTGGCCGTTCAAATATCCTTGCCACTGCTGCAAGCCTGCTTCTGATCATGAAGCTGATCCATCTTGAAAGGTTTTTTCCGACTGTGGAAAGAAGAGGTTTGGAATTCGGCTTGCTGTTTTTGATGATGGCTGTTCTGGTACCGTTTGCTGCTGAAAAAATCACCTGGAAAGAATTGCTCTCCTTGTTTACGTCGCCAATCGGCATACTGGCGTTGATGGGTGGCGCCATTGCGACGTATATGAACGGGAAAGGCCTCTCTCTCCTGCAAACCGATCCCCAATTGATCATCGGTCTGGTCATCGGATCGATTTTTGGGATCATCTTTCTAAAAGGAATCCCTGTCGGTCCATTGATGGCCGCAGGGATTACAGCCGCCTTGCTCAAGTGTTTTACCTTTTTCTTCTTTAAACCTTGAGTCTAGGCTCTGGATACATAACTTTCAGTGCGTGTATCGATGATCAATTTGTCTCCAACATTGATAAACAAAGGCACTTGGACCACCAAACCGGTTTCAAGCGTGGCCGGCTTGCTTCCACCGGTAGCCGTATCGCCTCGAATACCTGGATCAGTGGCCACAACCTCCAACTCAACAGTATTGGGCAGTTCAATCCCGATGACCTGTTCGTTGTGCAACATGATGTGAACCGTCATATTTTCTTTCAGAAATTTTAGTTCACGCTCAATTTGCTTGCGATTTAAGGTCAGTTGTTCGTAAGTTTCACTATCCATGAAGGTATACTCGTCACCGCTGCTGTATAGGTATTGCATCGCTCTCGTATCGATCCGGGCTTGTTCCACTTTTTCGCCGGCGCGAAACGTCCTTTCCTGGATGTTTCCATTTTGGAGATTGCGCAGCTTGGTGCGCACAAAAGCGGCTCCTTTCCCCGGTTTCACATGCATGAATTCAATAATTTGCCAGAGATCACCGTCCACTTCAATCGTCAGCCCTGTACGAAAATCGTTGGTTGATATCATTGCGTACCTCCATCACTTGGAATACTGTCTTTACTTAGAGGACCATGAACTCTTTCGGTGCGCGGGTCAATACTTCCAATCCATGGTCGGTCAACAACACGTCATCCTCGATCCGCACACCTCCAAGGCCGGGTACATAAATACCAGGCTCCACGGTCAAAACCATCCCCTTTTCCAGGATGGTTTCACATCTTCGGGAAAGGCTGGGCGCCTCATGAATGTCCAGGCCAATCGCGTGTCCTGTCGCGTGACCAAATGCCTCTCCATAACCACGGTCACTGATATAGGAGCGAACCACGGCATCCGCCTCACGACCCGTCATCCCTGGGCCAATCTCAGACAAACCTTTTAACTGCGCTGCAAGGACAATCTGATAAATCTCCTGCAATCGTGGATCCACCTGACCCAGGGCAACAGTTCGTGTCAAGTCGGAACAATACCCTTGATAACGCGCGCCAAAGTCCAACGTAATCATATCTCCGGCCTGCAGAACACGCTGGCTGGCAACGCCGTGGGGAAGCGCCGAACGCGGACCGGAGGCCACAATGGTGTCAAAAGAGGGACCGGAAGCGCCCAATTGCCGCATCTTGTACTCCAATTCCAAGGCGACATCGCTTTCCCGGACGCCCGGACGAAGGATCGTCAACACATGCGCAAATGCCTGCTCAGCGATCACCGCGGCCTTGCGGATGAGCTGAATTTCCTCTGGATCTTTCACATAGCGCAAACGCTCAATCCACTCTGCTGTCGGCACCAAGCGTATCGGCTGAAGAGCCTCCTGCAGCCGCAAGTATTCCCCATACACGAGATGGTTCTGATCAAATCCCAACTGCTGAACACCAGCTTTGTGCAGCAATTCTTTTAAGGTATGTACCGCTTCTCCGTGATGCTCAACCACCTGAAACAATGGAGCCTGTTCTCCGGCTTGTTCCACATACCGAAAATCCGTCACCAGCCATGCATCCGTATGAGTAATCACCACCAGGCCGCTAGTCCCCGTAAAACCGCTGATATACCGCCGATTGCTAGGTGCCGTAACCAGCAACGCATCCAGGCTCTCCTCTCTCAACCTTTCCCGAACGCGGGAAACGCGCTGTGCATGCATGTTTTATGAAACACTTCCTTTCTGACCGGCGAGGAAGCGCAGCGCCAGAAGATAACCCGCTGTACCCAGTCCCGTGATCTGGCCTTTGACGACCGGGGCAACGACCGACTGATGCCGAAACGGTTCACGGCTGTATATATTGGAGAGGTGGACTTCAATCACCGGAACGGCGACACTGGCAAGGGCGTCCCGCAACGCATAACTGTAATGCGTCAACGCGCCGGGGTTGATAATCATACCTAGCAGGTGTGGATCATCCTGATGTGACTGAATCTCGTCGATCAATTCTCCTTCGTGGTTGGATTGAACAGCCAGCACTTTGACTCCAAGCGCATGTCCCAGCATGCGCAATTCCTGGTTTACATCCTCCAGGGTCTGACGGCCGTAAATCTCCGGTTCCCGTTTCCCGAGGCGATTCAGGTTTGGCCCGTGCAAGACGAGAATGTTCACCCATACCCCTCCTCACAGATAGCAACATTTTACCATAGAGGGTTCGGATTGAAAAAGGAGGGACACAAGGGAAGAAACAAGGTTATTTGTAGCGACGATATACATTCCGTTCCTGGTTTATTTGTTCATATAAATGGATGCGTTCAATGAGAACCGGGAGTTCTGCATAAAAATCTACAATTTCAATCATAGGATCATTTTGTTTAATTTTAATAGTATCCATGAATTCAGTGCATATCGTTAACACCATCTTCGACTTCTGTTTCAGCAATCTAAGGGTATCCTCAAACTGTTGTATATCCTCATGATCAGTGGGAACAACGCATATATATCGCACATGCTCTAAGTGTGCATAATCAAGAAGTTCTTCCATCGAAGGAAATGTCTCCAATGGTATGGTTCGCCATCCTGAGAACACAAAAGCTTCACTTACAATCTTTAACGGCCAATGGCCATTGTCCCTTGCATGAGGAAGAGGCACTAATAGTATGGTCAAGCGTTCGTCTTTCCGTGGATGATCGTTCGCGCGAACAGCTGAACTGAAATGATCTAGGACCTCTTGACAGATAATACACGCTGTTTGATAACAATCTTCCTTCAATGCTCCTAACCGTTGCATTTGTTGAATCAACTTCATCGTTTGCATAATCACTTGAAACAAAATCGTCTCATGCGGCAGCGAACGGGTTAAACTCTGTATCAGGGAAACGGCTTTTCCGGCTTCACCCAACAGGAGGTGATTCTGATATAAATGCTGAAGTTCTTCCATGACAAAGCGGTCAGGTTTTTTTGTATGGTTCATTCCCTGCCATGAGAGCAATCTCCGTACAGAAATGGATAGATTATGGGGAATTTGATAGGTGTAACCTTGTTCTTTGTTTGTTACCGTCGGCAAGTAAGGAAATTGGGGATTTACGTCGGTAACGACAACAATATTGTGATTGGTTAACTCAAGGGTGGCATCAACCGGATAAATATGGAGCATCTGCATAAATTCACGCAGGAAGTATAAATCGTACAAATATGATTCGTGCAGCATCACTTCCAATGCTTTTGCGCCAGATAAAGGTTTCCTGTAGGGGCGTTCAAGCGTTAAAGCGGAGTATACGTCAATAATCATCAGGATACGAGCAAATAGTTCAATCTGATTCCCAATCCGTCCGTCCGGATAGCCGGATCCATCCATCCGTTCGTGATGCTGTTTTACAATCGGGATGATCGGACTGTCCGGCTCGTGTTCTGCAAGCAGCTGGACCCCGTATTCCACGTGCATTTTGATGATCTCAAATTCCTCAGTCGTCAATTTGTTTTCATTGGCCAATATTTTATGTGGCACTCGCAATTTTCCGATATCGTGCAGCAAACATGCCGCGGAAAAAAGATGTTCGCTTCCCATTCCGATATGCTTTACAAACAACGAACCTAGAATAAATGTATCCAACGAATGAAAATAGGTTGGCAGATCCCACTGTCTCAGTTCCCTCATGAGTTGATAATAGTAATGATCCCTTAATAGCGTTTGCCACAATTCGTATACATAAGTCAAACGTTCCGAGTGATTGAATGCCAAGCCATACCTGCTTTCCGAGCAAATATGCTTCATGTCTTCAAAAAATGGCCCAGATATTAATTGTTCACGTGCATTTAAACCTTTTTGGGCCTGCTGTTCCATGAGTTTGTTCAGTTGCGCTAAAAAGGGCTGTATGGAAACTCCTTCTTGAACAGTCTCCGCTTGTTCTATCGGCGCTTCGATCGTATCGGCAATTCGGACTGGCACTTCAGTTACTTCGTATTTTTTTAGACGTCGAATCAAATCGGGTTTTAACACTGAACCTTTTGCAATGAGCAACGTTCTGCCTAAATAAATATCTTGTGCAACGATGTCTCCATCAGAAACATCGGTAATTTTTTTGATTTCAATCATCTATAACTTCCTTTCTTACATATTGCGACATTTCATTGTAGATGAATGTTACGTTAAAATACTTTTGTTTCATTTGTTTCTTGATCGAGTTACGCTCATTTTCCGAAACCCTTGATTCCATTCAATCTAACTTATATTTTCGTCTGTCGAAACTTGTCCTTTGTTCGTTTAAAACGAAGTATATGAAATGACCATATTTGCAACCTTGCCGGCATGCTTCGTGGCAAAAACAAGAGAGACAAAGGTTTGAGGGCAGGAGTTAGAGCGGAATTTACAGTTGTATTTTTTAGTAACATTAATGTCGATTAAAAGTCTTACAGTGAGGCGATTTATGGTACTTTCGTATCGTTTTCCAGTCAACCTTTCGAATGATACATTTTGTGACTATTAGACACAAAACGATTGATAGAGATACAATTCCCGATAGATGGCTTTTCACTATATGTCTCCTTGCTTGTTTAAAGAAGATAGCAAGAATATTCAACCGGAAATAAGGAGAGTCATAGATATGAGTGCAGTTGAACCCATTCGTGATTTAAGGACTATCAGAAAAATACGCTTGATATTAAGAGGCCAGTCAAAGCGCAATGAATTGCTTTTTGTTCTTGGAATCAACGTCGGCTTGCGAATCAGCGATATTCTTCGCTTAAAGGTGAAAGACATTATAACGCCTAACGGTAAAATCAGAGATTACGTCATCGTTAAGGAAAAGAAGACAAAGAAAATCAAGAGATTTTATCTAGGCAAGGTGGTCAAGCAAACGATTAAAGAATACCTGAATGAATATCAACCGGATCCGGAAATGTATGTATTCAAAAGTCGAAAAGGGAAAAATCGGCCGATCAGCCGTCAACAAGCCTATCGAATTATCAATTACGCCGCAGAAATCGCCGGTTTGGTTGAGCGCGACGAATCGGGTCAAATTGTAAGCGGGGAAATCGGCACACACACATTACGTAAGACTTTTGGGTATCATGCTTACAAGAATGGGGCAGATACAGATTTGTTGCAAGAAATTTTTAATCATTCGTCCAATAAAACCACATTAAAGTATATCGGCATCACAGAGGAACAGAAAAAAGAAGTGTATCTGAGCTCAAACCTTGGTTAAAAACTCGTGCCACACAGATACACGTGAACATGATAAAATAAAATACAGATCACAACGTATGATGGCAGGTGATTCAAAAGTCATGTCACAAAAAAAACAGCCCCTTTACGGTGGTCAGGCCGTCATTGAAGGGGTGATGTTCGCCGGCCGGCGCACAAGGGTAACCGCGATTCGACGAAAAAATCAACAAATAGATTTTTTTGAAGAGGTAGGCATTGAGCCAACGGCCTGGTTGCGGATTGGACGAAAAATTCCCTTTCTCCGTGGCAATATCGCCATCATTGAGTCAGTGGCCGGCGGTTCGAAACACATGGAATTCGCCAGCGAACGGTACGATGCTGAATCGTGCGAAGAAACGGATGCGATTCAGCCGGAAAAACCCGCCTCCAAATGGGCCGCCCTTTTCGGCATTGCCTTGTTGGCCGTCCTCTCCTTTATCGTCGGGAAAATCATCTTTACGGCTGTGCCCGCCTTTTTGGCAAGCGCATTTGATGCTTGGGTTCACAACTATTTCTTGCGCAACTTGATCGAAGGACTCATCAAGACTGCCTTGCTGCTTGCCTATCTCTGGATTATCGGCCAAGCTCCCCTCATCAAGCGCCTGTTTCAATATCATGGTGCAGAACACAAGGTGATCAACGCGTTTGAGGCCGGCGAACCATTAACGGTCGAACGGGTCAAAAAACACTCCCGCCTTCACTATCGGTGCGGAAGCAGTTTCTTGATTTTTACCATTCTGACAGGCGTCATTTTGTATTCATTCATTCCGTATTCAAGCGTATGGGAGCGGGTGTGGGATCGTATTCTGCTCATTCCTGTGGTGATCGGTTTGTCCTATGAAGTGCTTCGTTTGACCAACGCCGCAAAGGATATTCCCTTCCTCTCCTGGCTTGGGTATCCGGGACTTTGGCTGCAAAAATTGACAACACGTGAACCCGATGAATCTCAGATCGAGGTTTCAATTGCCGCCTTTCAGCGAATGAGAGAACTGGAAGCGCATCATGCGTCTTCGTCTCAAACTCTCAGTTTGTAAACTTTCTCGAGAAAGTGTGGTGTTCAGATCATGGGCAACCGTCTTTTGACAACCATCTTAATGGGGCTGTTCTTCATCGGCCTGATCGTCACCTTGCTGAGCAATCCCTTTTCTGTTTTGATCCCGTTGGCGATCCTGGGAGTGATCATTTATTTTTTACGCCATCAACGGCACCGATTTCGCCGCAGCGGACCTATAGGAGGCAGAGGATTCGCTTCACCTTCTCATACGGCAAGGACACCTCATTCAAGAAAACGGTTTTCCCTGAAATTAAAATCAAACGCTCCGGAGCTTTCCTTCCAAAAAAAGAAGGCTGCAAAGAAAAAGGAACATTCTTTTCGAGTGATCGAAGGAAAAAAAGGGAAATCTCCTTCCTCGGACAAAAACGACGATAAACACCTGCTTCATTAAAACTCGATTAAAACTCGGCCGATTTTACGGTATGACGCTTGCGGTACTTTAAACAGTACGCGTCGAAATCCCAACTGCGGAAGAAAGTTTCGGCCGCCATCTTTCCAGATTCGTACAGTTTCTCCATCTCATCGATGGACAGCGAAAAATCGGTGGCAGAAATGTCACCGGTTTGCACAAAAATCGTCCGTACCGCATCGGCCTCTCGTATGGCCAGATGGTCCATAGCCCCGATCATCGTTTTTGTCAAGGCTTGCGTATATTGAAACAACGTCCTAGTCGGGTGTGGTTTACACCACTGATCGCTGACCAGGCGGAAGCCAAAGGTCGGCCAGCGAGGTTTTTCCTTGCTGTCAAACAACCAAATGGGATAATTGCTCAACACGCCACCATCAATCATCATGTAGGTACCTCTTTTTGTTCGCAATCGGAGCGGTTGAAAAAAATACGGGATCGCACAACTCATCGTTACTGCTCGCGCAACGGAAAAATGTCCGGGTTGAAGCGCGTATTTCCGGAGATCCCTTGGAAACACCACAATACTTCCAGATGTGATGTCGGTGGCAACGACGTGCAGTCGATCCTCTTGCAAATCTCTGAAAGAATAAATCCCTTTTTCAGCCAACTTCATGGCCAGCCAATGTTCCAAAGGACCGGTTGCATACAAACCTTTTTTCAACAACAACTGTACAGGCGGTCCAATGACCGGAAATCTCAGCCAGCCCGAACGCTTCATGAAGCGGGAAAAATCCAATTCATGAAAGAAGCGACGCAGTTCCGCTGCCGTATAACCTGCCGCCAGCAAGGAAGCCACAATCGCGCCAGAAGAGGTGCCGGCCACCCGTTTCCATCGATATCCCTGCTCCTCGGCCACCTGAATGGCCCCTACCAACGCAATTCCGCGAATTCCTCCACCTTCAAACACAGCATCGGCCCACATTGCTCTTCCCCCCATCTCTACAACAGGGTATGAACAAGAGGGCCTGGTTGACAATAAATGATAGCCAATTATTTTACGCTTTTTGTCATCTGGATCTACCACCACCACCAAGGAGCCAGGCTAATGGCCAAGATTGAAAACAAGGCCAGCGGAACAACAACGGGGTAGAATAACACCTCATCCGCGGCAGGTAAACATTCGGTGCCGAGTGCATGGGTCACGGTGACCTTTTCGGCGCCTCCTGCAACAGGCCAAGGATATGGCCGCAAGTAAACATATCTCCCGTCGACGCCCATTAGTCTCCCATAATACCTTCTCCCATCCCGCATCCGGACCACCACCATACGGTACATGTGACGGTGACAAAATCTGTAAATCCAGCTATAAGGCACTAATACCAGAACCTCCTTTTGGTTTCACATGCTTGTTTTCACAGTTGTAACACCATGAGCATCTGATGGTTGCTCCATTACTATGGGTATGACGCGTGATTTCCCTTGCTCATCCACCAATCTCCCATTTTTTGAAAAACAGGGTTTCGCCCTGCCAAAAAACAAAAAAGCACCTGGATTCATCCATCCAGGCGCACGCGAATTTTTTATTGGGAGAAATCAGGTTAACCGCAACGTGTATACCCGCAAGCAATGCAATGCTTGCATCCCTCTTCATTGATGAGCGAAGCGGAGCCACAGGTTGGGCACAGGTCCAGATCTTCCGTCCGATCCTCCGCATCGCTATCCTCATTCAGGCGAATCTGAATCGTATAGCGCGTCGAGGGCTCTTCTTCTGACTCTTGCGCGGCGGACAACTCGAACATTCCGTAAGCGGTGTCTGCTCCATCAGGTAAGGCATTGTTGCCATTGATGTGCATCTCGAGCGCCTTGGCCACCGCATCCGGCACCGATTCGACCCGGTTCGGGCCAAATCCAACCGCGCCCGAGCCGCCGATGCCTTTGAGGTGTTTGATGAGCAGTTTCGCCTTATTCCCATCCGGCAACTCTCCGAAGCGCAAGAAAAGTGTGGAGACCCTGCCCAATGCCTCCGACATGGCGAACACGTCGCTGCCTGCCTTGCCAATATTGACAATAATTTCAAAAGGTTTTCCGTTGATGTCATTAATCGTGATGTACGCTTTTCCGAGCGGAGTTTTCAACTTATAGGTTGCTCCAGTCAATTTCTGTGGCCGGCGGTGGTATTCTGCCTGTTGTGAAACCGATTTTCCCCCTTCTTGTAATTGGGTTCCTTTTTCTTCAGACGGCTTTTCAGTCGACAGGACCTGGACGTCCCGGCTGCCATCCCGGTAAATGGTCACTCCTTTGCATCCCAAGTCGAAAGCCAATTCATACAGTTTTTTTGTATCCTCAATGGTAAAATCGGCCGGCGCATTGGCTGTCTTGCTGATCGAGGAGTCCACCCAACGCTGTATGGCCGCCTGCACGCGAATGTGATCTTCTGCCGTCAAGTCCATGGCGGTGACGAAATAATCGGGAAGAGGTTGGCCAGGATGTTTGTCCATCCATTCCTTGGCAATCGGTACATATTGTTTGTCTACTCCCAAACGGCTCTGACGGAGGTATTCAAAGGCATAAAACGGCTCGATGCCTGTGGATGTCCCGACCATCGTCCCCGTACTGCCTGTAGGAGCTTGGGTCAACACGGTGACGTTACGCATGCCCTTGGTGCGAATCGCTTCCCGGACCTCTTCATCCATCTGTCGGACAAAACCGCTTTGCAAAAATTTCTCCGCATCAAACATCGGAAAGGCACCCTTCTCAGCAGCCAGATCGGCAGAGGCAAGGTACGCTTTTTTCGCGATAAAACCGTATAACTTATCTAAAAACACGAGCGATTCCGGGCTGCCATAACGGATCTTCAAGCGGATCATCATTTCGGCAAGACCCATCGTTCCGAGGCCAACACGTCGCTCATTCATCTGATTTCGCCGATTGTCTTCGAAGTGGTATGGGGTGGCATCGATCACGTTATCGAGAAAACGAACCGACCACTCCACAGCTTGACCCAATGCCTCCCAGTCGACATCCGTTTCGTCTTGGTTGACAAATTTGGCCAAGTTGAGCGCTGACAGGTTGCACACGCCCCATGCCGGCAGACCTTGTTCACCACAGGGATTCGTGCAGATAATTTTATTGAAATACCAGCTGTTGGACATTTGATTGTAGTATTCCATGAAGACCACACCGGGCTCGGCGGATTTCCAGGCCGATTCGATGATCGTATGCCAAATTTCACGCGCTTTCAGCACGTTGTAGACGTTCACCTTTTTACCTAATTGTTTCCACTTCTCTAGATCACCGTCCCACACTTCATCGTATTCCGGATCGCTCGTATCCGGGAAGACCAGTTCCCAATCCATATCTTCCTTGACCGCCTTCATAAACGCGTTGCTGATACAGACAGACAAGTTGGCATTGGTGATCTTGTCCATTCGCTGCTTAACGGTGACAAACTCCATGAGATCGGGATGCCAGTCATTGAGCATCAGCATCAGGGCGCCCCGGCGAGAACCTCCCTGCTCAATCAACCCTGTCGTGTAGCTAAAAAGCCCGCCCCAAGAGACCGAGCCGCTCGACGATCCGTTCACGCCACGAACCACTGCCCGGCGAGGGCGCAGAGAGGACAGATTGATGCCGACTCCGCCACCTCGCGCCATGATCTCGGTCATCTGGGTGAGCGTGTCCATGATCCCCCCACGGCTGTCGTGTGGCGAAGGAATGACATAGCAGTTGAAGAGGGTCAGTTCATCATTGGCTCCGGCGCCGGCGGCAATCCGACCACCTGGAACTAACTTCCAGTCATAGAGCAGTTCTTCAAACTTGGCCGCCCATTCAGCTTGCTTTGCCGGCGTTGGCTCCACTGCCGCAATGGCTTTGGCCAACCGCTTCCACAGCGCTTCCGGGGTTTTCTCAACAGCGACTGTCAGCAACCCTCGGTCACCTGTCCATTCTTTTCCATTACGAAGGCGCACGGTCACCGCCTGATCCTCGACGGCGATCACCTCACCCACTTCTTTTTGCGGAAAGCGTGAGTCATCTTTTACCAGGACCAGAACGGTGTCACCCACTTCGACACCTTCCACGCCCTGCTTTTTCAGGGCGTAACGATCGAGAAAGATCTTCTCACTCAGCCCTTCCAATCGCATCTTTTGCTTCGTCGACTGCATCGTCCCGACCTCCGATTCTAGGAATTCAATCGTTCTACCAAGCACGTGATAAACAATCAAGGTATCTTGGCATCTTCATAATCAATATATAGTCACCAGTACATTATACACTACAATATATTGACGAGAAAATCCCGAAACTATCCGCTTCCACAAATAATCCTCTTAAATACTTCCGCTTTTACCTAATTATCTATGTGGGACATTCATTCGCCTATATTTTAGAAGTTGCAGCATTTCATGATACAATAGGCTCATGCGTGACGCACTGCATGCCAAGAATTGTTCAATATGGTGTAACGAGAATCACGAGATGATTTTTCGAATATCAAAATGCTGAAAGGGAGTATCGCGCATGTACATGTTGTATAATGAGGCCGTCATTCCGCGCCATTTGTTTCGCATCGATCCGGAAGACAGAGGTTATCAGTTCGGGGATGGCATTTATGAAGTCATTCGCTTTTATGAGCGGATACCCTTTGAGTTGGAAGCCCACCTGAAGCGACTGGCAGCCAGTGCAGAGGCCATTCGGATACCATTGCCTGTCTCACTGGAACAACTGAAAATGAATATCTCCAAGTTAATCGAAATCAGTGAGATACAAAATGGGATCATCTATATTCAACTGACACGCGGCGTCGCCCCCCGTAGTCATCTGTTTCCACAAGGGGCGCAACCAGTTCTCACAGGCTATCTGACGCCGGTTGAACGGCCAATGGAAAGCTTGGAGCAGGGGATAACCGCGATCACCGTGGATGACATCCGCTGGTTGCGGGTCGACATCAAGACCATCAACCTTCTCCCCAATATTTTGGCCAAACAGGAAGCGCACGAAGCAGGCGCTCAGGAGGCCATCTTCGTGCGCGACGGCGCAGTGACCGAAGGCAGCAGTTCCAACCTCTTCGGTATTCGAGACGGCATCTGTTACACCCACCCGGCCAATCATCTCATCTTGAACGGAATTACCCGGCGGGTGGTGCTGCAACAGCTGAATACGGTCGGCTTGAAGCTGTATGAGGCGGCCATCTCACACGATGAGCTGTACCAGATGGACGAGGTGTTTATCACCAGTACGGTCCAGGAAGTCTGTCCCATCACCCACATCGATGGACGGGCGATTGGCGAAGGGAAACCAGGCCCCTTCACACGCGCGCTGCAATCAGCCTTTGAACAAGCGATTCAAGGGAACCAACCGGTTCTTATTGGTCAAAGATTCTAGATCTCAGGCCAACATCCTTTTTCCATCTTGTCAACCGAAGTGAAACGACGCAGCTGGTGGTTTCCAACGCCAGCCGGTTCATGCCAGCGGCGATAATTTAACGGCGAAAATTCCATTCCTCACTCGCATAACGTCTGGCCAATTCCGCGGCCAGACGTTTTTCTTCCGGTGTCAGCTCACCCTCAATCAATTGAACCCCCAGCCCCGCCGCAAACCCGTCATAAAAAGCCTGTACCATTTCCTCCCATGTGACCGGCTCCCTTAATTGATGAATCGGAACCGCCTTTTCCTCAAAACTGGCCCGCATCCGCTGGCGCAGCTCTTCCGATGGAAAACGCAGGACATCAAACAGTTGATCCACATCCAGCTCTTGCAAGATCGAACCATGCTGCAAGATCACCCCTTTTTGCCGCACTTGAGCGCTGCCGGCCACCTTGCGTCCCGCCACGACCAGTTCATACCAGGAAGGTGAATCGAAGCAGGCGGCAGACCCGTGCGAATCAAACTTTTGCCGCTCCTCATCCGCAGCGAGGGAGACCATATCGGCAGAAAGACCCAAACGCCGAAACCCTTCCACCAAGCCGTTGCTGATTACTCGGTACGACTCGACGACCGTCCGCGGCATCAGCGGGTGATCTTCGGCGACGACCACGCTGTATGTCAATTCCCGATCGTGTAACACTGCCCGTCCACCCGTGGCGCGCCGGACAAAGCCCAGCCCCTGCTGGCGCAACTTGTCGATCTCCACATCCCTGTCCACGCGCTGGAAATAGCCAATCGAAAGCGTCGGAGGATCCCAACCGTAAAAGCGAATCGTCGGCGGCACCAGTCCTTGACTGTGGGCGATGAGGATGGCTTCGTCAATCGCCATGTTCACTTCGGGAGAAGATTTCCCCGTATTGAGAAAGCGCCATCTCTCCAACCGGTTCACCTCACTCCAATTTTCATCCTTGAAATTCCTCTGCTTTCCAAAATTCGCGTCACTTCACCAGAGTAACGACATTATATCATGATGATGTTCATGCATTCACGCGCGAAACGTGATTAAATGAGGCATCCCGCGATTGCCGAGATGCCTTTCCATTCTTGAAACATGACCTGGTTTTATCCTTGTTCTTCGGACACGTCCGGCATATACCGCAGAATCGGCTGCCGCGCCGCCCTCACCTCATCGAGCCGTTTGACAGGCGTGGTGTGCGGAGCCTCACGCAGCAGCTGCGGATTTTCTTCCGCTTCGCGGGCGATTTGGATCATCACTTCGACAAAACGATCCAGCGTCTCTTTGCTCTCCGTTTCGGTCGGCTCAATCATCATCCCTTCCTCCACGATCAGCGGAAAGTAGACGGTCGGCGGGTGGACGCCGAAGTCCAGCATCCGCTTCGCCATGTCCATCGTCTTGACACCCTGCTTCTTTTGCCGGCGGCCGGACAGGACGAACTCGTGCTTGCAAGGCTGCGGGTAAGGGAGGTCAAAGTAAGGTTCTAGCTTTTGCAGCAAATAATTGGCATGTAACACCGCATCTTCCGAAACGCGGCGCAAACCTTCCGCTCCCATCGTCCTGATGTACGCATAAGCGCGCACCAGGATGCCAAAGTTGCCGTAAAACGCCTTGACTTTGCCAATGGACTGCGGCCGATCCATATCCAACAGATAACGCTGGCCCTCTTTTCGGATGACGGGGACCGGCAGAAAAGGCTCCAATTCCTTCTTCACACCGACCGGCCCGGCTCCCGGGCCGCCGCCGCCGTGCGGCGTGGAGAAGGTTTTGTGCAAATTCAAGTGTACCACATCGAAACCCATATCACCTGGACGGGCGATACCAAGAATCGCGTTGGCGTTGGCGCCGTCGTAGTAGAGAAGCCCCCCCGCTTCGTGCACCAGACGGGCAATCTCCACAATCTCCTCCTCGAACAGCCCTAGCGTATTGGGATTGGTCAGCATCAAAGCGGCCGTATCCGGTCCCAGTGCCTCCCGCAAAGACTTCAGATCCACCAATCCACGCTCGTTGGAGCGCACGGTTTTCGTTTCAAACCCGGCAAGGCTTGCACTGGCAGGGTTGGTGCCGTGCGCGGTATCAGGAATAAGGACTTTGTTCCGCCCAGCCTCACCCCGGCTGTCCAGATAGGCGCGAATCATCATCAATCCGGTCCACTCTCCCTGAGCGCCGGCGGCCGGCTGCAGGCTGACAGCATCCATGCCAGTAATCGCAGCCAGCGCCTCCTGCAGTTCGACCATCAGCTGCAGCGCCCCCTGAACCGTTTCCTCCGGCTGGTAGGGATGAATCTTGCGAAATCCAGAAAGGCGAGCCACCTCTTCGTTGGTCTTCGGATTGTATTTCATCGTACAGGAACCCAGCGGATAAAACCCATTATCCACGCCGTGATTCATTCGCGAAAGCGCCATATAATGACGAACCAGATCCGGTTCCGACACTTCGGGCAAGGCGGGAGCCTCATCACGAAGAAGCGATGCCGGGAGCAACTCCTCAGGCGGTGCAGCAGGCACGTCAGGCTCAGGCAGGCTATAGGCCGTCCTGCCTGCGGCGGATCGTTCAAAGATCAAGGGCTGATTGACCATACTCATACCAATCCCTCCAATGCAGTGACAAAACGTTCAATTTCCTCTTTTGTCCGAACTTCTGTGACGGCCACGAGCAAATGATCGGACAGTTCCGGATAGTCACGCCCCAAGTCGTAACCGGCCAGAATGCCCTCGTTCAACAGTTTGTGCCGGATCTCCTCAACCGGCTTCGGCATCTTCAGGACAAATTCGTTGAAAAACGGTGCCGCAAAAGGTCTTGTCACGCCAGGAATCGTGGCCAGCTTTTGCTGCGCATAGTGGGCTTTCTGCACGTTCAACCGTCCGACCTCCACCATTCCTTGTTTACCCATCGCCGACATGTAAATGGCCGCCGCCAGGGCACTCAATGCCTGATTGGAGCAAATATTGGAGGTGGCCTTTTCCCGCCGAATGTGCTGTTCACGCGCCTGCAAGGTTAAGACATAGCCCCTTTTGCCATCCCGGTCCACCGTCTGGCCGACGATCCGGCCTGGAAGCCGTCGCAAATGTTCCTTTTTGGCCGCAAAAAAGCCGCAACTGGGACCTCCAAATGTTACAGGAATGCCAAGCGGTTGCGCATCTCCGACCACCAGATCGGCCCCCCATTCACCGGGTGGTTTCAACAGCCCTAGCGTGATTGGGTTGACAGAGGCAATCAACAGGCCGCCATTGTCGTGAATGAGACGGGCAAATGCTTCGCCGTCTTCGATAACGCCAAAAAAGTTGGGAGATTGCAGGATCACGGCCGCGACCGTCTCATCAACCTTGTGATTGCAGGCGGCGAGCGATGTTCTTCCTGATTCACTCCCTTCTTGTTCATACGGGATTTCCGCCAGCGAAAATCCGAGACCCCGCAGATAGGTACGCAATACCGCCCGCGCCTCCGGATGGACAGCTCGTGAGACGAGCACCTTGTCCCGTTTCGTCGCCGCACAGGCCAATCCTGCCGCTTCCGCCAGCGCCGTGGCCCCGTCATACATGGAAGAGTTGGAAACATCCATTCCGGTCAACTCGCAGATCATCGACTGGTATTCAAACATCGCTTGCAGCTCACCCTGGCTGATCTCCGCCTGATACGGCGTGTATGCCGTGTAAAACTCACCGCGGGACAGGAGATCGCCGAGCACAGCCGGAATGTGATGTTCGTACATTCCCGCCCCCAGAAAAGAAATTACTTTGTCAAAATCGAGATTTTTTCCTGCCAGATGGTTGAAATAGCGGATCAGCTCCGGTTCTGAAAGCGCCTTAGGTATCTTCAATGCATTGCGCAACCGGATGGTTTCAGGAATCTCCGCAAACAACGCATCCACACTGGAGACTCCGATCTCCTGCAACATCTGTCTTCGATCCGACTCGGTGGTCGGTAGGTAGCGAAAACGCACCGCATTGTCCCTCCCCATTCTGACGACACAGAATTGTTTAATGTTTACATAACATATATTTCGTTTCCTTATTGAATCTGTTGGTTTCAGCCACGTCGGTAAAACGGCCTTTTCACCACTTTCGAACGCAATCTCTTCCCCCTCACCTCTACCTCCAGCAACAGATCCATTTGCGCAAACTCCCTCTCCACCAGAGCCAGTCCGAGATTTTTCTTCAGCGTGGGAGCATGAGTCCCACTGGTCACATGACCAATCTGGCGATCCCCGCTGAACACCGGATAGCCGGCGCGCGGAATCCCTTTGTCCAACATCTCTAGGCCCACCAACTTGCGCGGGACACCCTCCGCTTTCTGTCGTAACAGCGCTTCTCGGCCGATAAAATACGTTTTTTCCCACTTCACGGCAAAACCTAGACCCGCCTCCAGCGGGCTAATTTCAGGGGACAGCTCTTGGCCGTACAGGGGCAGCCCGGCTTCAAAGCGAAGCGTATCCCGAGCGCCCAATCCGCAAGGGATAACCCCATGTGGTTCCCCTTCTTGGAGCAACCGCTCCCACAACTGTACCGCATCTTCATGCCTGACCATCAACTCGAAGCCGTCTTCTCCCGTATAACCGGTGCGGGAAAGCATGCCCACAGGTATGTCAGCCACCTTCACACTCTGCAAGAAAGCAAACGGCGCCACGCCGGAAAGGTCTCTATCCATCAGCCTTTGAAGCAACGGCGCGGCCAGCGGGCCCTGAAACGCCAACAACGCCCATTCTTCCGAGCAATCCTTGACAGATACATCGGCGGTTGGCTGCTCTCGCGACTGCTGAGCATCTGATGGCGGGTCATCCGGCTGCGGCTCATCCGCTGCCAGATCTTGAGCGGTGTGGCGCCCAGCTGCATGAGAGCGAATCCAAGCCAGATCCTTTTCGCGATTGGCTGCATTGACCACCAGCAAGAACCGCTCTTCATCCATGCGGTAGA
This sequence comes from uncultured Bacillus sp., assembly GCA_947085265.1. Taxonomy (GTDB): domain Bacteria; phylum Bacillota; class Bacilli; order ZCTH02-B2; family ZCTH02-B2; genus Bacillus_BB. Next base: position 366,890 of record CAMTVR010000012.1, read on the forward strand.
TCAGCACGTCATCGACCGTGCCGCCATTCGCGTTGCACATCGGTGTATAGCGGGCGCGGCCTGGCTCCAATTCTGCCAGCTGGTTGGTCACCAGGTCATTTAGCAAGGACAGCGCGCCCGAACCTGCCACCTCAATCCTCCCCATGTGGGAGACGTCGAACAGCCCGGCGCGCGTCCGTACGGCCTCGTGCTCTTTGAGGACACCCGCAAATTGCACCGGAAGCGCCCAGCCGTGAAAATCCACAACTTTTCCGCCATAACGTTCATAGAGCGGGAAAAGAGGCGTCTTCTGCAAATCAGCCATTCGTCACACATCCTTCGGCATGCTTCTTTTGGTCCTCTTTTTAAAACTATCTCTTTACAAGCATCCGTTTTAAAACGCCACATTATGTTGCGCCATGGAACAGACAAAAAAAGACAGAGATAAAGAAGGATCCTTCTTCATCTCTGTCCCTGTACCTGAGAGTTTACCTTTGCTGCCTTTTTGCGCAAAGTTACCCCTTGGGTGGCCAGCGGCGCTCTCCAGAGGTCTGTCGGATGGAAGTTCTTTTGCCTGAGAGATTCGCCCCTCCCGGGACTTGCTCCTTCGGCGCTGTCAAACTGACAGTCTCTCCTTCCACCTTCATCCAGATGGTATATCCCATTGTCACCCCCATTATATGTGTTTTTTGCCAATAAAACAAGTAAATGTTCAATCATCAAACAAACTCAACTGGAGCGACGGTTGAGTTCCCAAAATTGGAAAGGGATTTCTTTCTAAATGGGCATGGACCATAAATCATCCAAAGGAAACGCTCATTATCTCCATGTATAAACGGTTTGCTTGGCTGTCAACCCTTATCTCGTATCAGTGAACAGCAATTCAGGAACAAATTGGGAAAGGTGCGCCTTGATTTCTTCATAATGTCGTCGTGCATTGGGCAGTTGCGCATCAGTAACCTGATCCATCGGGATGATAGTGTATCCGCGCCAATTTTTAAAAAAGATATAGGTAGGCAAGAATTCGGGAGAATGAACGCGGATGGCGACTTCACCATCTGTCACTGTCTTCTCCACTTCTACCTTCAGAATGCCGCCAATCTGCCGGTATAACAGGTCTTGTGCCGCGAGAAAATTGCCTAATGAATAAATGGCAAAAGCTTGATGCCCCAGCGCGCTATCCACATATTCCACTGGTTGTAAAACGTGTGGATGGTGTCCCAGAATCACGTGCGCTCCCTGATCCGCCACATACTGGACGAGTTCTCTTTGTTCTTGGCTGGGCATCCGCACATATTCGTCCCCAAAATGCAGGCTGACAACGACCACATCAGAGAGCTTTCGGGCCTGAGCAATATCAGAAGAAATCTGATCCCGGTCGATGAGGTTGACGAGATAACTTTTTCCCTCAGGGACAGGAATGCCGTTTGTGCCGTACGTGTAAGCTAAAAAAGAAAAAATAATGCCGTTTCTCTCGAGTATACGAATTCGAGCCCGATCCGCCTCGTCCTTATTCGCACCGACGTACACCATCCCCAAATCATCCCAATGGCTGATCGAACGCAGAATCCCCCTTTCCCCTCGATCGAAGACGTGGTTATTGGCCATCGTCACCACGTCAACCCCAGCCCATTTCAGCGTATCGCCGATTTCGAAGGGACTGTTAAACATGGGATACCCCGTCAGGCCCAGTTCACTGCCGCCCATGAGCGACTCCTGGTTGGCCACCGTGATGTCTGCGCTCTCCAGATATGGCTTGACCCGTTCAAACATCTTGTTGAAATGGTAAGTATCCCCCTTTTGCGCATCGCGAATCACGGACCGGTGAAGCAAAACGTCCCCGATTGCCGCCAGCGAGGCCCGGCTGACATGGATTTGCGGTTGAGGAGGTTCATTTTCAAACTCGGATAAGTCCGCGTTGAGGGGAGCTGCTATTTCCGTCTTGGCTTCTTCCTTCAAAAAACTGCAACCGCCAATCAATAGAAGGAACATCAACAAGGAGATGACACGAAGCATGGTTCCACGAAACATTCGCTGATCTCATCCCACTCTTTGTCTTATGATGTTTTCTTTTAGTCACACATATCTTAACACATGTGTCTAATTCAGGAATCAACCTAGCTTTGTCTAACCGTATTTTCCACATGAAAGGGCAAGCATCAGGGTCATGAAAGGGCAAGCATCAGGGTAAGATAAGATGTGAGTACCGACGCGCGGAGGAACGCGAAATGGCCGTGACTGGGCAGGAATGGGCGAGAAAGCAGGAATGGGCGAGGGGACAGGAATTGGAGAAACAGGAATTGATCAGAGAAAAAGAAATCCCGATCCTCTTTTCCGATACCTGGCTGGATTCCTTTCGGGAACGGCTGGAAGCAGATGGTCCCTGGCATTCTTGGGAAATGTTCCAGCTGGCATTTGAAGCAGCCGAACGGACCGCCGTCCGCTCTTTTGAGGAATTGCAATGCCTGATGCACCTTCCCCATCTCACCCCTTATCTCCACCAACTGGAGACGGCAAAAAAGGTGTTGAATCAGATGCGGGGAAGAGCGATTTTGGCCGACGAGGTGGGACTGGGAAAAACCATCGAAGCTGGATTGATTGTCAAGGAATACCTGGTCCGGGGACTGGCCAAAAAAGTGCTGATCCTGGTCCCCGCCTCGCTCGTCCTGCAGTGGACGCGAGAACTGAACCAGAAGTTTCACATCCCTGCCGTCGCCTACAAAAAGCCTTACATGTGGGATTACGCCGATATCCTCGTGGTTTCCATGGACACCGCCAAACGGGAACCCAACCGGCAAAAGGTGCTGGAAACCTCATTCGATATTCTGGTCATCGACGAGGCCCACAAGTTGAAAAACCCGAAAACCAAGACGTATCAATTTGTCAGCCAAATCAATAAAAAGTATTGTCTCCTGCTGACGGCTACGCCATTGCAAAATCATCTCAAAGAGCTGTTCAACCTGATCAATTTGCTGAAGCCAGGGCAATTGGGAACACAAAGCGGGTTTGCTGCACAATTCATGGCAGGAGAACGACTGCCGAAAAACGAAACGGAACTTCAGAACCGCCTTTCCCACGTTATGATTCGCAACCGCCGCAGCGAAGAATCGATTCCTTTTCCGGATCGGCGGGTGAAAAGCATCTACCTGGATCTATCCGCTGAAGAGCGGGAATTGTATGATGAAGTAACTCAGTTCGTACGCAACCAGTCGCCGCTCGCCACCGGCACGCGTCCCAGCATCTTTTCCTTAATCACGCTGCAGCGTGAGGTTTGCAGCAGCCGGGATGCGGTCTTTGTTACCTTGGTCAACCTGTTCAAAAAACTGCCCGATGATTCACCGTTGCGAGCAGACATTTTTCGTCTCGTCGATGTGGCCAAGCAGGTCAAGCAACACACCAAGGGACAGAAGGCGATTGAATTGGTCAAGGAAATCGGTGACAAAGTGATCATCTTTACCGAGTATCGGGCGACACAAGAATTTCTCATTCGTCTCCTCACCGAACAAGGGATTCGCTCCGTCCCGTTCCGCGGCGGCTTCAACCGCGGGAAAAAAGACTGGATGAAAGACCTGTTCCAAAACCGCGCCCAAGTCTTGGTGGCCACAGAAGCGGGCGGTGAAGGAATCAATCTGCAGTTTTGCCACCATGTCATCAATTACGACCTGCCATGGAATCCGATGCGTCTGGAACAGCGCATCGGGCGTGTTCACCGTCTGGGCCAAAAAAACGATGTGCACATCTACAATCTGACGACCAAAGACACGATTGAGGCTCATATTCTCAACCTTCTTTATGAGAAAATCAGCCTTTTTGAGATGGTCATCGGCGAGTTGGATGAGATCCTGGAGCGCCTCCACTTATCCAAAACGATTGAAAAACGTCTCACCGACATCTTCCTGAAGACGCGGGACGATTCCTCCCTGACGGAAGAATTGAGCGCACTCGGCCAGCAAGTGAAGGAGGCGCAGCATCAGAAAAGTCAGCTCCAGCACGGGTGATACTTGTGGATGTCAACCAATTGCAGCATTATGTGTTTCGCTATTTTCAGGCCACCAACAGCCATGTTCTGGAAACCAGTCCCGGACATCTTCGCGTCAAACTTTCCGAGATGGCCGACAAGGACCTGACCAACCGGCCGCTTTACTGGTCCTTTGTGGAACGCGCCGGGCAACCGCCGCAAACCATGACCCTGACATTCATCTTTGATCGGGAGAAAACGCCTCCAGAGATTGAGGGAGAAGATTTGCGCTTCGGCACACCTCGAATGATGCAGATTTTTTCCTCGGCCGCCAAACACGGCCAATGGGTCCGGTTATTCGAGGAGATCGACATCCATCTCCACAGTCGCCAACCTCTTTCTTACATCCCGTGGTTATGTTTGAATTGCAAGCTACAGTACATCTGCGACCGTAAAAAAGACGAAATCCATTCCCTCGGGTTGAACATGATTACGGGAAAAATCGAAAAATCCTTTATGCGTCACTTGCAAACGCGACGTCTGACACCACGGATTCCTCCCCGCGTCCACGTTCTCCCGGCTGCCATTTCACTGCAAAACGCGGTACAGCGAATCGAACATTGGCTGACCCGGCACATCCGCTCTCAGGATACATCCTGGGTTCACGATGCCAGAATACAAATGGCACAAGAAATGGAGCGTCTCAAACAATATTATGAGAGCAAAAAAGCCACTGAAATGAGAAGCCTCCAGCCAGAGTGCCCTGAGCAAATCTCCAATCTCAAAAAGACGGAAGAAACCGCACAAGCTTATCAAAAGCACCTGGACGAAGTGAGATGGCAATACGAACCTCGTGTCCAGATCGACTTGATCAATGCCGGTGTATTCTATCTCACACCATGAGGTTCAGACCAGCAGCATCATTTTAAAAAACAACTGCCCACAGGTTTTAGAGCCCTGTAGGCAGTGGCTGCATATATCAACTAACATGCTGCAAGCAGTTTTAAGAGAGAAGGGTCAGTCACCGTGAGCTGCGCCGCAATCTGTCCATGAATGCCATCTTCAGCGCAAGAGGAATCGAACCAAACCACCACTGAAGCAGTGGTTCCTTTTCACCTTCTTCGTGCTGTCCCTCTGATATCTGTCCCTCTGACTTCTGTCCTGCTTTCGCCGCAAACCGTTTCATCCACCGGGAAGACAGATATGTCAGATACTCTTCCCAAGACAACGCGTTCCCTCCTTTGCCTCGAATCACATCCTAAAGATCAGGATAGACAAAAACATCATTTTTATTCCGTTGTCCAGGTCAGAATCATGTGACATAATATGGTTGTGAAGTGACGAAAGCAGGCCAGTTGCATAACATAAAAGGAGAGCACCCAAAATAAGGGGTTGGTGGGGATGAAGTGGGCAGAAATTCGCATACATACATCAGCAGAGGCCTCTGAAGCGGTCGCCAACATTTTTCATGAAGCGGGGGCCAATGGGGTGGTCATTGAGGATCCGGCCGTTTTGAATCGTGCGTGGGAAGATAAGTTTGGGGAAATCTATCAGTTGGAACCAAATGACTATCCGGATGAAGGTGTGATCATCAAAGCGTATCTCCCCGATACCCCTTCTCTGGAGGATAAAATTCAAACCATTCAAGAGGAATTTTTGGCCCTGGCAAAACACGGTCTCTCCCTCGGACCCAATCAGCTCAGCATCGTCAAGATCAGCGAAGCGGACTGGGAAAATGAATGGAAGAAATATTACAAACCGCTGGCGGTCACAGAACGCATAACGATCAAGCCGCATTGGGAAACGTACGCCCCAAAGCATGACGGGGAACTCGTCATTGAAATGGATCCGGGCATGGCTTTTGGCACCGGCACTCATCCCAGCACCGTTCTCTCGATTCGCGCGCTCGAAAAACAGGTGCAATCCCATCACCAGGTCATTGATGTCGGATGCGGCAGCGGTATTCTCAGCATAGTGGCAGCCAAACTGGGAGCCAAAAAGGTATTGGCCCTCGACCTGGATGAAGTGGCCGTCAAGGCGACGCGCCAAAATGCCGCTCTGAACCAACTTGCTGACCGAATCGAGGCCAGGCAAAACAACCTCCTGGAGAATGTGCTCGGAAAATATGATGTGATTGTTGCCAACATCATCGCAGACGTGATCATCCGCCTGGCACCCGCCGTTCCCGAGCGCCTGAAAGAAGGCGGTTGTTTCATCGCTGCGGGAATCATTGTCACGAAAAAGGAAGAAGTCTTAGTCGCACTGGAAAAGGCTGGATTCCGGCGCTTTGAAGATGAAAGACTGGATGACTGGGTGGCCATCTGCGCCAAGCTTTGAGCGGGGTGCATCAGGTCTTAACCCTTAGCCATTGAAGTACGCTTTCGTCACCTTTTCGATCTCATCAATCACATCATTTACCGTTTTTTCTGTCGTATCGATGCTCAAATCTGCAAAATCGTACAACCCTTCCCGTTCCTTGAGCAATTTTCTGACTCTTGTCTCCACATCTCCTTGCAACAAGGGACGCGTTGTGTCACCGCTAAGGCGGGATACAATCGTTTCCACACTCGCTTTCAGTGACACGACGAAGCCATGTTCGAGCATCAATTGGCGATTGACCGGCGACAATACGATGCCGCCACCCGTGGTAATGACCTGACGCCGACCTCGCAGCAAAAATTGAAGGACTTCTGTCTCCCGCCTGCGAAAATATCCCTCTCCTTCTTTTGCAAACATTTCGCTGATCGGACGACACTCTTCCGCCTCAATCCTCTTATCGACATCCACCCACGTCCAACCCACACGCTTGGCCAATGCTGCGCCAACCGTTGTTTTTCCCGTCCCCATAAATCCGATCAAGATGATATTGCGTTTATGGAAAATCCTCTCCCGGATATTCAATTTTTCATGACCTCTTTCTCACATACTGATTCTCAACATATATTATGGTTGCCATCTTATTCTTTCACATCATTCTATCACGTTTTATGCCGGATGGCACTTGGCTCCCCGGCCACAATCACATAAAAAAGGATCCGGCTTCAGCGAAACCGGATCCGATGCGTGTCGGCTTATCATTTGACGACAACCCTTAAATGACGCGGCGCGCTCCCACATACGCGTTCTTCCAGTAAGAATTCACTTTCGACACGGTGACCCCTGGCTTAGGAATGGCGTGCAACAATTGGTTGTCACCCATGTAAATGGCCACATGATCGATGCGACCATTCCGCTTCGTTGAGAAAAAGACAAGATCTCCTTTTTTCAATTCGCTGCTGTTGACATATGTTCCAACCTGAGCTTGTTGACGGGAAGTTCTCGGCAATTTGATGCCATTCACATAATAGACATATTGAGTGAAGGAGGAACAGTCAAAACGACTGGTGTCACCTGATCTTGCGCCAAAATAATATGGCGTTCCTCTGTACTTCAATCCTGTCTGGATAATCTGATCAGCCAGAGTGCTTTGGCTCGTGGTAGCGGCTTCAACGGTGGGAACAGACGACGTCAAAAACAGGCCGGCCACCAGCAATGCTGCACTCGCCATCCAAGCCACCAACTTTTTTCCAAGTCTACCTTTCATCCTATCACCTTCCCTTTTGATGGTATGGACATGTTTGATCTTAACATGACCCATCGTTCAGTTGGTTAGTAAGTGAATGGGATGTAAGGAATTATTTGGAAAGTCAGATGATACATCCGGGGTCTCCTGGGAACGATCAACCTGTACAAAAGCACGAGACCGGCGTCGATTGCCGGTCTCAGCTTTTCTGCTTCTATTTATTTGCGAAGGTTCCAGCGTAAATATTTTTCTAGCAAACAGTTGTTTGTGATATCTAGCCCCTGCCCATCGCCTTCTCGAGCCGGGAAGCGACATGATCCCAATGGACGACGTTCCACCAGGCATTTACGTAATCCTCCCGCCGGTTTCGATATTGCAGATAGTAGGCATGTTCCCAAACATCCAACGCCAACAAGGGAACCACATCCCACTGGCTGTTCATCTGATGCTTTTCCGCCTGTAAAATCTCCAAACGGCGGGGCTGTGGAGCCCAAACCAACAAGGCCCAGCCAACCCCTTCAACCCGGTTGGCCGCTTCGGTAAAATGTTGTTTAAACGCTTTAAAGCTGCCGAAGGTCTCAACAATCTGTCTGGCCAACAATCCTCCCGGCTCTCCGCCGCCCTGGGGTGACATGTTTAACCAGAAGATCGAGTGCAGATAATGTCCCGCTCCGTGAAAAGCGGCTTCCCGCTCCCAATGTTTCAGCAGCGCAAAATCCCCCGTCTGGCGTGCCTCCAGCATCTTTTTTTCAGCTTGGTTGAGGCCATCCACATAGCTTTGATGGTGTTTGGTGTGGTGCAAAACCATGATTTCCTTCGCAATGTAAGGTTCCAAAGCTTCGTAATCATAGGGCAGCGGTGGCAACTTGTGTTTACCGATGGGGACCGTGTGGAGGACATCGCTTTTCCCATGAGTACTTTTCCATCTCTCTCCTGTTTCAACCCGGCCTCGTTCTGAACCGCCTCCTGACTCCTGATGCACAAAGACGGGTTTGCCAATACGGATTTCCGGTTTCATTCCGAACCTCTATCTCCTTCCGTCATGGATGATCAGATTTTAGGCATTTTGGAGCATCATATGTGAATCCATGACAGTCGGTCATCCTATAAACACCCATTTCAACTTTCCAAAGGCTCATTGATTGGCGGCTACCTCCTGCCATAACAGCAAGCGTCCATCCTCATCCAGCCACACTTTTACCTGGCTTTTGGCAGATTCGGTGATTCCTCGGATGTAGAGTTCCTGCCGCCCATTTGCCTGTGCCGAGGTCTCTACCTCGACGGTTCCTAGAGGTACCTGTAACATCCCACCCGTCCAATCCGGATTTTCTGCAAGATGCGTGCGAGCCCAAGTAAATCCGGAATCCACCAGGTAAATGGACTGAATATGCCCCCTGTGCAATGAAAACGTCCGTTCATGGATCAGGACACTTGTTAGCAGGCCGCCGACGAGTAAAAAAGTCAGGGTGAAGAAAACCAGAGTTATCATGAGAACAGCACCTCGCTGCGAACCACGCTTGTCCATCGCTTTTCTCACCCCAACCGAGGCAGGATTGACCATTCAAACGAATGTTCTGCCCCATTTCGTCTCATGCTTCCGGATATCCGAACGATCCCATTTTCCTCAATGTTCATTTGCAACGATTGAACATGTTGCAAAAGGATGGTATACCCAACATAGCCATCGCTTCGCTGAACACGACGGATAAAACGCCCCTCACGGTCCAAGTAGTATTGATAGGAAACCATTTCCTCCTCAAGCAGCTGTTGCACTTTGGGTTCTGGCACGGTGGCGTAGAGAGTGCGGTTGCGGATTTGAATCTCTTTGGCAGCCCTCAGTTCTCTCGCAAGATCATGGAAAAAGAGCATGCTTTCCGACTGCAGCAGCCATTCATTCTGCAGCCGCGCTTCTTGTGTAAATAAGGGTACTACCAAGCTGGTAATAACAGCAATGGAAGTACCGAACAACAACAAAACAACAAGCGTCTCCACCAGCGTGAAGCCTCGCTTGTCGCTGTGATTTTCCCTGATCTCGCTGCTTTGCTGCTTTTTACCCCGATTTTCCCAAATGGGGATCTCCCTCAGGAAAAAGAGCCTCCTCTTTCGGTAAAACGTCTGTTGGAAACAGTTTCCCCAGTTGAATGACGGACGGCACTCCATCAATCTCTCCCCTCCACTCCACTTCAACCTGACACCATACTAACCCTGGTTCCACGTTTGTCACTTGTTGCCGCAACAGGTAAGTTGCGTGTTGACCCGTCACCTTTTGGTTGGTTCGCCCGCAAGCCTCGGCATTCATCCTTTCCATGTGGTTTTGGGCCAACATCAGTGCTTCCAACTGTATCGCCCGCTCCCGCCGATTTGCGGTCATCTGATCCCAAAAGGTGAATAGCCCGATACTAAAAATGGCCACCAGTAAAAGAACAACCAACATTTCCGGAAGGGTAAAGCCCGTTTGCTTCAATCTGCGGACGAACCTCACGGCTTGTTCAACTCCTCAAACATCCTCCACTCTGATGCGACCCGAAGTGACCTGGATGATCAACCGCTTTGACTGTCGCCTTCCAGATAAAAAGAACTCTCCGCCAGCTTGCACAATCCCGTGCGCATTAAAACGGACTTCATGAGGTTTTGGGAGACCATAACTGCTGCCAACCCGAATGCGTGTATTGTAAGAGACCCGCTTGATGATCTTTCCTTCAAGATAAACCGTATAAAAATGCGCACTTGGCGCAAACTGAATGCTGGCATTCGTACTTTGAGCAATCGCCAGCGATTGAGCATACATATAATCTGCAAGGAATTGTGAAACCAATTCTTCGAGCGCTCTTCTCTCGAGGCTGTACTCGACGCTAGGCAAAACCAAGGAAAACAAAGCGAGAAGAAGCAAGAGACAGATAGTCACTTCAAGCAACGTAAACCCCGAGTTTGCTTTCAACCCTTCCTGCAACCTCCCTTACAGACCGAGTTCTTGATGCACACTGCAAGACACCCGAGCAAGATATTCAGTTTCCGCAGCAGATGCACCCGCCGTATTGGTGGATTGAATGACAATTTGGTACTCCCCACCAGAAGGACAGCTCGGAATGGTCTGCAGGTACTTCTTGTTCTGGAGTTCCGCCAATATCTCTTGCGATGCAGACGTCTGACCCTGAAAGGGATATTGGTATCCGTGATCGAGATAATAATTTTCCAGCTGCGTCCGGATCAGCCGCTGGTTGGCTTCGCAGGTGGTCTTCTGTGCCTTAACCCCGGATTGGCGCAAATCAGGCAAGGCGATCATCAAAACGACACTGATGACAAACAACACGACAATCATTTCTACCAAGGTAAAGCCGGACTCCCACCGGGGATGACATGGTTTCACTGCATACTCACCTCTCCAGAAGCTTACCTTGTTCCCAAATGAAACATGGGAATCAGCAATGAGATCATCATCATTCCCATGACGCTGCCAACACAAAAAATCAAGAGGGGTTCAAACAACTTGACAACAAGTCGATTCTCATCAACGATCCGCTGCGCAAACCGATCACGTAACAAGTCCAGTGTATTCGCAAGCCTGCCTGATTCTTCGGCAATCATCAATATCTCAGGCAGCAGTGGATCAAAAAAATGCCGGTAATGGAACAAAGATTGACTGAACAACTGTCCCCGTTCCAGTTCTCGCTTGAGTACCTGAAATGCCTGACGAACTCCTGTCCATGGACTGCTCCGAGCAAGGATGTCACAGGCCGTGTTCAACGACACGCCGTTATTCAGCATCAGACCAAGTTGCTGTACCAAATAATGGCTATTACGCAGTTTCAGCCAACGCCCGATGAGCGGCAATCGATAGACGACCTTTTGTTGTACAGAAATTCCCAATCTCGTTCGCGACAAAATCCAAAGGGGCAGGATGAGACCAATGATCAGAAACGGAAGGAGCAAACCGTAGCGCCGGAACAGCTGACCATAATGGAGCAACATCGATGTCCACCATGGCAACTCCACTTGCATCGCTTCATATAAGAGACGAAATTGTGGCAACACAAAAAGGAGGAGAAAGAAAAAAGCGGCGATTGTTAGCAGCAATACAAACAGCGGATAGGCCGACGCCTGCCTGAGTCGTGATGTTAAAAATGCCTGTTGGCGATAATAACGGGCCAATTCTTGCAACGCATGCACATATCCACCATAAACCTCTGAGGCGCGGATCAAAGCTACAAACATGGGAGAAAATCCAGCCTGTTCCAACGCAAGCGAAAAAGAGGCGCCCCGTTCCAGATGACGTAACACCCGCTTGATCTGTGCCCGTGGAAACCAACTACTCTTGCTCAACAGGGTCAAAGTTTCCCGCAAAGGAACGCCGCATCGCAACATCTCAGCCGACTGTTCCGCAAACCAGGCCCACTGGTCTGCTTTCATCTTCCGCAAGCGTTCTTGTTTCAAGAGTTGGCCGCTCCTTTCTCCGACCCATTCACCGGATCCAAGAGCACGGTTGGCTGTCGGCTAAATTGGGGAGAAGTATAAAGCAGCCGTCTCTCTGTGGCCTGTTCACGAATCCGTGAGGCAGATGGCGAGGTCATCAGCAATTCCCGTAACACCGCGTCGAAGAGGAGCAATTGAAATGTGCCGGTTCGTCCGTCATAACCAGTTCCGCCGCACTGCCTACACTTTCGCTCCAAGCCCTGGCAAGCAGTGCAGATTTTCCGCAACAACTTTTGTGCTAACACAGCATTCATTCCCGATGCGACCAGATAGGGCTCAACCCCCATTTCAATCAAGCGAATCGGAGCTTGGCATGCATCTGCTGTATGTAACGTAGACAAAACGAGATGGCCTGTCAGCGCCGCCCGGAGACACAATGTTGCTGTTTCTGTATCGCGGATTTCGCCCACGAGGATGACATTTGGATCCTGCCGCAAAATGGCGCGTAATCCATTGGTGAAATCCAATCCGGATAACCGATTGATTTGCACCTGCTGCACCCCTTCGAGGCGATATTCGACCGGATCTTCCAGGGTAACCACATTGAATTGTCTCCGATTGAGTTGTTGCAGCACCGTATACAGGGTGGTGGTTTTTCCAGACCCAGCCGCCCCTGTCACCAGAATCAATCCCGGGTTTTCCAAAGAGCGACGAAAGTGATTTTCAATGCGCGAATTCATCCCCAGATCGGAAAAACGAGAAAATTGTTGTCCCGACAAAATTCTTAGTACCAGTTTTTCACCTTCGGTAATCGGGAGTGTGGACAGCCGGACATTTACCTTCTGCTCATCGCCGTTCCAAACGAATGAACCGTCTTGCGGCAGGCGCTGCTGGCCAATGTCCAATCCAGCCAACAGTTTCAAGCGGGAAGAAACGGTCAAGTAAAAACCTTTATCCTCCACGACTTCAATTGTCCGGAGCAATCCATCCACTCTCGCCCGCACCTGATATCCTTTTTCAATCGGCTCCAGATGCAGATCACTGGCGCGAAGCTTGAGAGCCTGTCGCAACAGGTGATCGACGTAAGTAACCGGCTCTCGCGCGAGCAATCGGATCCCTCCTTGTCTGTCGTTTGGTAAGATTCACATATCGATTTTTTCGACATTTAAACAAAAAATCCTTCTCCACCCGACATCAAGAAGTCTTTTGTCGTTGAATGATAGACACGAAATTTCCAATCATCGCCTCTAGCTGTCGGTACAGGATTTTCTGTATAGTAAAGATATCTGTAGTGATACAGTGGAGAGGAGTTGTATGTGTGTTCATCGGGATTATCGCTGCCATCCTGTTTATTGGTCTCTTGCTGTATTTGTATGCGCATCGCGCCACCTATCGGCCTCATGTAAAGCAATTAACGATACCGGTCACGAAAAAACAGGACATTCCAGATTTCCATGAAAACAAATTGCGCATTCTGCATTTGACTGATTTGCATATGGAAAAGATTTCAATATCTCCCGAAAAACTCAAAAAACAAATCCAGGATCGTCCCGTGGATTTGATTGCTCTCACCGGGGACTTCCTGGATCGTGTCGAATCTATCGAAAAATTGCGCCCCTATTTCACCGTGTTGCAAGAACTAAAACCATCTTTGGGAACCTATGCCGTCTTGGGAAACCATGATTATGTGCTCCGGGGAAAGGATTTTGCCAAGTTACTGAACGTGTTTCAAGAAATGAACATCGTCCTCCTGCGGAATGAGAACAGACGCATCACTTGCGGGGAGAAAGTTCTGTCGATCATCGGCATCGACGATGCATATTCCGGCCATGATGATGTCAAACAGGCATTTCAGGGAGTAGGACCTGAGGACATTCGCCTCGTGTTGAGCCACGATCCACATATCGTGCTGAAGATGGAAGCCTACCCTTACGACTATCTCCTTTCAGGTCACTTCCATGGCGGACAAATCCACTGGCCGAAGGCGTATCATTTAAGCAGAATGGGACCGCTTCCCCAATTGAACATTATCAAGGGACTGCATTATTATCGGAACAGGCCCTTTTATATCAGCGAAGGTCTGGGGCAGACAGGCATTAACATCCGCCTGCGTTCGCGGCCGGAAATCACGTTCCATCATTTAGTCGGAATTGACATTTCAAAGGCTGGAAGATGAAGGTAATCCAAAATAATTCCGGAAGACTGCAAGGAGGCATAGGGTTTACCCAATCTCCCTGCAGCTTCCCGCATGACATCCAATACCTCAGGACGTCGCATCACTTGCTTGACAATCTCCGCCACATCGTCCAGTTCCTTCGCTTTAAAGGCCACCCGTTGATTGACGAGAAAACGGCTGTTCCGCTCTTCCTGGCCAGGGATTGGCTGGAGGATTAAAAGGGGAAGGCCGATTGCCAATGCTTCCGAAACGCTCAGGCCCCCCGGCTTTGAGATCATCAGGTCAGCCGCCAGCATAAACTCCTCCATATTGTCCACAAACCCGTATAAGTGAATGCGATGCCGGCTATTGGCTGCCATCTCCATCAGTTTGACATACATTTCTGTATTCTGCCCTGTAATCACTCCGATCGCAAACGGCTCATCCAGAGTATCCAACGCTTCCACCACTTGGTCCAAGGGGCCATATCCGGTCCCTCCACCCGTTATCAAGAAAAAGAATTCATCATCCGCGATTCCCATGCGTTGGCGCAGCTTTTTCCTGTCCTGTGTGCGCAGAATCGGGGCAAACTTCAGATCGATCGGAATGCCTGTGACATGGATTCTGTGGGCAGCGATGTCAAACCGTTCGACCAACTTCTGTTTTAATTGTTCGTTGCTGACCAGATAAAAGTCGACTCCCTCATGAACCCAAAATCCATTGAGATCAAAATCGGTGATCACAGCCCCGAGGATAAAGGAAGGCCTTTTCTGTTTGAGAAAACCAAAGGCGCCTACTGAAAAGGCATGGGTACAAATCACCACATCCGGCTGTTCTTCATCCAGTAATGCCTCCAGTTTCACCGCCACCGTGCGAGCCAGTCCTTCCTTTAATAAAGAACTGGTCACCCGCTCACTCTCATAGGCCCACCCCCACATTTTGGGTGCCACTTTGAGTGTGTTCATATAAACTTTGCGAACAGTCCTTTCCAGCGCTGAACTGATCAAAGGCATGGTCGTGACCAGTTTGGTTTCCACATGAGGTGCGACCAACTGCATCGCTTGCTGAATCGCCTCTGCTGCACGCAGATGGCCATAGCCGGCGATGGTTTCAGTGACGAGCAACACTTTTCGTCGCATAGCTGTCCTCCTGTTGACCCCCGTATTTTTGGTACAATTGCTCCTTGGTCATGAACACTTGCTTGACCCGCAATTTTTCTGGATTGCGCTGCAAGCGGTGCTTCCCTTCGGGATGGCACATCCACAGCATCCATAACAAGTAACCATTTTTCATGTGATTGTAAAAAGTGGGGGGCATTTCCGCAATCGAAAAACCAAGCTGGGAGGCACCGCGATAAAGGATGGTTGTCCCCACAATCCCCTTGATGAGCGGTTCGTCAGGATGCGTCCGCACATAATAGGCCAAACCGGGCAGAGAACGCCGGATTTCTTTCAACGTGTACAGTCCTAAACGGTTCTGATGGGTAATCCCTTTTAGTTTTTGCATGAGAAGACAATTATGCAGATGAATTTTACAGATGAGATCTCCGGCTTGAATGTTCTGGCCATCCGAAGCAAGCAAAGGTTTCCCTGAATAACGGAGAATCTGAACGCGAAAAAGATTATCTTCTGCCGAATTGACAGGATGAAGTTTCACCATCTGTTGATACGCTTGGTCCAAAATCTGCCAAACCTGTAACAATGCGGCATTCAAGGCCAAAACGCTCCTTCCTCATTCCGTTCTCACTGCACATCTCACACGTTCAGTATCCACCGGAGAAAGGAGCTTCATACAAGTAAAGAAGTCCTTCACAAGGAAACCGCATTAAAAATACTGGAATTCCTTTTTATGCTGTCCCGGGTAAAACCATGCCGATTCCACTTGTTCAACGGCGCGATGAACGAGACCATCCACATCCAGGTTTTGTTCTGCCCGTTCCGCCATCTCCGGCCTGGGTCGGGTTTTGGGCGACTTCGGGGTAAAAATGGTGCAACAATCCTCATAAGGCAGAATGGAGGTTTCGTAGGTGCCGATTTGTTTCGCAAGCGCGATGATTTCCTGTTTATCGTAAGCAACGACAGGCCTGAGCACCGGCAGGCGAGTGACCTGATTGATCGTCAACATGCTTTCCAACGTCTGGCTGGCCACCTGCCCGAGGCTTTCCCCTGTCGCGATGGCCAAAGCCCGGTATTTCAATGCCAGCCGCTCAGCGATGCGCAACATCATCCGGCGCATGATGGTAATCCCTAGAGATTCTGGGCAAGTTTTGCGGATTTCGGTCTGAATCTCTGTAAAGGGGACGATATGCAGTCGGATTTTTCCGCCATACCGCGTGAGAATCTGTACCAGATCCTCCACTTTTTTTCGCGACTGTTCACTGGTAAAGGGAAAACTGTGAAAGTGGACGGCCTCCAGCCGGACCCCCCGTTTCATCGTCAACCACCCGGCAACCGGACTGTCGATGCCGCCGGATAGCATGAGCAGCGCTTTCCCGCTGCTGCCGACAGGCAGACCACCCGCCCCCGGCATAGCATCGGAAAACAAAAAGGCTCCTTCCTGTCGAATTTCAATATGAATCTCCAGTTCCGGTTCATTTAAATCCACTGTAAGCGGCGCATGAGACTTCAAAATCCTCCCACCTTGCGGCTGATCTCCATGGAGGTGAGCGGAAAGCTTTTATCCACGCGCCGCGTCTGCACCTTAAAGGTGGTCCCTGAATCAGCGCCTCTTTCCTCCAATTGGCGCATGACCAGCTTATAAGCTGCCTCTTGTATCGCAGAAAGCTCAAGTTCTGCTTCCTCCACAAAGCTGAATGAAGAGATGCCGAAAACACATTTGAGGCGTCCCGCCACCTCATCCGAAAGCGCTTCCGGCACCAGAACATACAGCCGCCCATACGTTTTCTGAATTTCCGCTTCCTCCAGGTCGGACAGTCCATCCTTCATGTTCTGGATCAGCTGCCGTTCAAAATCACCGCGGTTTTTTCCTTTCAACGCCAGTTCCCCAAACCGGATCATGATGCGCTTTTTCATCCCTTCACCTCGCTCCATTCCCTGAGTTGCTTGACCGTCTCTTTCAAGATCCGCACCGCCTCCTTCACCTCATCCACGGTATTTGAGTAACTGAGGCTGACCCGTATCGAACTGCTGGCGCGCTCCTCATCCATGCCCATCGCCAAAAGGACGCGGCTCCGTTTTTGCCGGCGCGCCGAACAGGCTGACAATGTCGATACGTAAACCCCTTTCTTCTCCAGGGCATGAATCAGCACTTCAGGCTTAATCCCGGCAAAAGAGACGTTCAAAATGTGCGGCGCGCCATCGGGCGGGCTGTTCAGTGCCGCTTCCGGGATTTCCCGCATGCCATCCACCAGGATGCCTCGCAACTGCTGAAGATAACCCGCCCTGTCCTTTCGCAGCTGTTCCGTGCGGCGCATGGCTTGCACCATGCCGACGATACCGGGCAGATTTTCCGTACCGGATCGCACCCCACGCTCCTGACCGCCACCTGCCAAAAGCGGGGACAGGGCAAGCCCCCGGCGCAAGTATAATAACCCAACGCCGCGCGGCCCATGAAATTTGTGCGCCGACAAGCTAAGCAGATCAATCCCCCAAGACGTTAAATCCAGCGGCAACTTGCCAAATCCCTGGACCGCATCTACATGGAAGAGCACCTTGCGACGCGCTTTCAACAGTTTGCCAATTTCCTTGAGCGGCTGAATCGAACCGGTCTCGTTGTTGACCCAGATGATGCTCACGAGAATCGTGTCGTCGCGCAAAGCGCGCTTTAGATCTTCTAAACAAATCACCCCGTTTCGATCCACCGGGATGCGGGTCACTTCAAAGCCAAAATCTGTCAGTTGCTCCAGGGGTTGATCGACAGAAGGATGTTCGACTGCCGTGGCAATCAGATGTTTTCCCCGGCGAGCGTACTGAATGGCGGAACCCTTGATTGCCAAATTGTTGCTTTCGGTCGCCGAAGAGGTAAAAATGATTTCATCCGCCTCGACGCGCAATAGGCGTGATGCCACGTGGCGGGCTTCTGTTAACAGGCGATTTGCTTCTTCTCCCTTGGCGTGCAGCGCGGAAGGATTGGCAAAATAACGTTCCATCACATCTTGAACGGTTTGAATCACTTCCGGATACGGCTTGGTGGTTGCGCTGTTATCTAGATAGATCATTCGGACCCCTCGTTATTTTCCAGTTCTTGATCTTGATGTTTATCATAACATACAGCAACGCCTCATCTCTAATTCTAATCTTTCGAGTCCCTCATACAACCATGATCTTGAACGGATTCAATCGGCAGTGTATGTGTTGGCGGATTGGTTTTGAAATGCAGAAGATGGTAATATATCTAGTGAAAATTGGACAAGAGGGATGACAAGAGGGATAAATTCATCTTGAGGACGTGAATCAAATGCTGTCAAACGAACAGAAACGGCGTCTACGGCAACTGCCATCCGTCAACCGGCTGCTTCAGGATGAGCGGTTGAGACAATGGGGTGAAATGACTTCCCCCCGCTGGGTATCGGAAGGGGTCGGTCAATACCTGGACAAACTTCGTCGTCAGTTGCTCGCCGGGCAAGAGATGAGCATCCCTTCAGATGATCAGTTAATTGATGCGATTATCTCAGATCTCAAAAAGAAGGCACGCCCCAATCTGCGCCGTGTCATTAACGGCACAGGCGTCGTGCTCCACACGAACCTGGGACGGGCCAAGATGGCGGATGCGGCTTGTCAAGCCATACTGGAAGCGGCAAAACACTTTAACAACCTGGAATACAATCTGGAGGAAGGGAGACGAGGCTCCCGGTATGAACACGTAGAGGCCTTGCTTTGTCAGTTAACGGGAGCCGAGGCAGCCCTGGTTGTCAACAATAACGCCGCTGCAGTATTTCTGGTGCTTCGCGAGCTGGCCGCAGATAAAGAAGTGATTGTCTCGCGTGGGGAATTGGTTGAGATCGGCGGCTCATTCCGAGTCTCTGAGATCATGGCGGAAAGCGGAGCGCGTCTGGTGGAGGTCGGGACGACCAACAAAACCCATCCGCAAGATTACATCAAGCATATCTCGGCAGAAACGGCACTGATCATGAAGGTCCACCGGAGTAACTTCAAGACGATCGGTTTTACCGCTGAAGTGGATGCTGCAGAACTGGTGCAGATCGGTCAGGAACATCAGATACCGATTTATGAAGATCTGGGCAGCGGTGTGTTGTTTGATCTCAGGCTCTACGGCATTGGCGATGAGCCGACCGTGCAAGAGGTGGTCAAAAAAGGAGTGGACGTGGTCAGTTTCAGCGGGGACAAGCTCCTCGGTGGTCCACAGGCAGGGATCATTGTGGGACGGAAAGCGCTGATTGATCGCTTGAAAAAAAATCAGCTCAATCGTGCCCTGCGTGTCGACAAGTTCACACTGGCCGCCCTGGAAGCTACACTCCGCTTATACCTGTTTCCTGAAGAGGCCAAACAAGCCATCCCCACATTGCAGATGATTCTCTCCCCGAGTGAATTGTTGCGCGAAAAGGCGGAAACCCTGCGACAAAAGTTGCTGGAACCGCTATCCGGTTTGGCGGACGTCGGCATTGAACAGGGGAGCTCGGAAGTGGGTGGGGGGTCTCTGCCGGATGTCAGCCTGCCCACCTGGCTGGTCTGGATTCAGCCAAGTTCCATCAGTCTGCCCCAATTCGAGCACGCGTTGCGGACTGGAGAACCGCCTGTGATTGGCCGTCTTTGGCGAGAGAAGTTCTGGTTGGATATGAGAACCATTGAAGCCGATGAAATCACGGAGTGTGCAAATCGCGTCATCAAGGCCTTGCAGAAGGCATGACATCATGAAAAAAGGCTGACCCTTCGAGCCAACCGAGAAGGAGCAGTCCCTGTTTAGGATTATCTCGCGCGCGTGTTGCCTGGCGGGCGGCGGTTGATCGTATCACCCAAAACGCCATCATTGTCCGGTCCGATGTCGTTGTCCATGAATCCGTTGTTGTCCACATCCATCGGCCTCACCCGATCTCTGCCCATCCAATCATTCCAGCGATTTCCTGTTCGCTCGAATCCTCCATTATTC
The DNA here is from genome assembly GCA_947085265.1 of uncultured Bacillus sp. Taxonomy (GTDB): domain Bacteria; phylum Bacillota; class Bacilli; order ZCTH02-B2; family ZCTH02-B2; genus Bacillus_BB. The sequence continues at coordinate 387,020 of CAMTVR010000012.1, forward strand.
GGAGCGTACATGTCATTCGGATAATTAGTGCGATCGGTTGTTCCCGCATCATCAGCAGGTCTTTGTTGAGGTGCGCATCCAGGAAGGAACATCAATACCAAAGCTGCGATGGTGACAAGACTTGCCACTTTTTTCACCAAAAAAGATCGCCTCCTCTTAGCATTTATCTCGGATAAACCCTGATACGGATGAACCCACAGATAGTATGAAGCGAGGAGGCTTTCCCTATACTCTAATCTTTTTCAAACAACTCAAGCTGTTTATCAATGGCATACCAGATGATCATCTGGTATAGCTCACGAACCATTTGATCGTCAAGGCCACGCTCTTTCGCACAATGGGCCACATGATCCAAAATTTCCTTGTGGCGCAAAGAAGTGGAAAGGCTGGTCACCGCCTCGGCGTTTTCCTTCAGCAGGGCGATCTGCCGAATCAGATCCATTCTTCTCTTCAGCGCGTCTACAATCTCTTCATCCACCTGATCCACCTGTTTCCTGAGCGCGTAAATTTTTTCAAGCGTGTTCCCATCCAGATGAACCATGGCGGACCATCCTTTCATATGCGCTAACATTGCAGCATCTGCTACGCTACTTACTTTCAAAAAATCATAATCGGAGTGGATTGTCAACGACATAAAAGGAAAATTTGATCTTTTACCCGAATCATCCTATAATCGATACGTGGAATTTGGGGGCGGATGAGGGTCTGGTGTCCTCCGCGGTCTTCAAAACCGATCGGGACGGCAGGTGCCGTCTGGTGGGTTCGATTCCCACACGCTCCCGCCAATATTGATATGATTCGTTAAATTACCCTAACGAATACCTCATGCGATATAGCTCCACCAAATGGGAATATTTCCCCTTGCGGTGATCGATGGATTCCTGAAGTTCAAAGACGACTTCAATCGGCAAACCGCAAACCTTGGCAACATCCCAATATGTCATTTGGCTGGTGGGGTTGACGAGCAGTGAAATGGCCTTTAATTCTTTCTCATTTCCGTTTGCCAACTGCTCTTTGCAGGCTCTGATAAATTCGCGCATTCTTTCCTCCGTCATGCTTCCCCCTCTTTCTAATTTATGGAATCCCATTTTAGAATATTTGAGCTTGCAAGAAAGCGTTTTCAATTCAATTTTTAAAAATAATCACTATCTAGCTCTTCATTTCTTTATTTCTCGCTGATATACATTACATATCATTTTTTTCGGGGCTCTGTCAATCATCAAAAGGCATCAGCAGAAAATGGAAAGGGGAAGAGAGCTGTCTCTTCCCCCTCGATCAATTTATTGGATATTTTGTTGTGCCTGAGCCAATTGTTGCTGAACTTGTTGTAATTGTTGCTGGACTTGTTGAAATTCCTGGGCTTCTGCCTGATTCTGATTTTGCTGCATCTGCTGCGCTTGCTGCAATTGTTGTTGTGCCAGTTGCAACTGCTGCTGCGCCTGTTGCAACTGTTGCGGGTTGTTCATCATCTGGGCTCGTTGCACGGCTTGCTGTGCCTGTTGTGCTGCAGCCTTCACCTGTTGTAATTGCTGTTGCGCATTGGTCACCTTGCAATGCCTCCTCGTTTTCAGTCTTGTCGGGGTACGTCCCAACATGAATTAAAATGCGCTCCCTGCTTGATCTTTATACTTGCTATTGTCAAAAGCGGCGCAAGATGGTAATAAACAGCTAAACCCGTATCAACACAAGGAGGCATCATGCAACGATATTTTGTCAAGCCGGAACAAATGTCGAATCATACTGTCGCGATCGAAGGAGATGACGTGGCCCATATCACTCGCGTCATGCGCATGCGTAAAGGCGATCAAATCATCTGCAGCAACGGCCAGGGACGCGATGTATTGGCGGAAATTGATTCGGTTCAAGGACAAATGGTCTTGGCTAAGATTCTTGAAGAACTGCCTGCTGATCGGGAGCTGCCAGTTCATGTCACCATCGCTCAAAGCCTTCCGAAAGGAGAAAAGATGGATTGGATTGTGCAAAAATCCACCGAACTGGGAGCCAGATGTATCATCCCGTTTATATCGGCACGGACGGTTGTCCAATGGGATGCTTCAAAAATCAGCAAACGACTCCATCGTTGGCGACGGATTGCCAAAGAGGCGGCCGAGCAATCGCAACGCAGTATCCTCCCAATCATCGAAACGCCGGTGGACTGGAGCCAACTGATCGCCAAAAGCCGCGAAATGAATCTTGTGATGATCGCCTATGAAGGAGAGGGAACCACCCCTTTGAACAAGGTCCTTCCCGCTTGCCAGCCAGGAGGAAACATTTTGTTGGTCATCGGTCCGGAGGGTGGATTTGAACCAGAGGAAGTGGAAATAGCAATGGCCAGTGGGATGAAAGCCGTCTCACTCGGCAGAAGAATCTTGCGCACCGAAACCGCATCGTTGTACGGACTGGCCGCCATCTCTTATCACTTTGAGCGGGATTAGCAGTCATTGAAACCTTAGAACTCCTCATCTATAATCCAAGTGGGTACGTTAGATCGGAGGGAAGCGGTTTGAATCAGACGGGCTTGCCGCATTATGTCATCGGAACAGCCGGTCACATTGACCACGGAAAAACGACACTGACACAAATTTTGACCGGCGTGAATACGGATCGTCTCAAAGAAGAAAAAGAAAGATCCATCTCGATTGAATTGGGTTTCGCCCCCTTGCAACTCCCTGGTGGCGGACAGGTATCTATCGTAGACGTCCCAGGACATGAGCGCTTTATTCGCCACATGGTATCCGGGGTCGGAGGCATGGATCTGGTGTTATTGGTCATCGCGGCGGATGAAGGCATCATGCCGCAAACCAGGGAACATGTGCAAATCGTGGAACTGCTCGGCGTTCAACACGGGATCATCGTGATCAATAAAGCGGACCTTGTGGATGAGGAACTGTTGGAACTGGTATGCGAAGACGTGCGGGAACAGATGCAGGGAACCATGTTTGCCGATGCGCCCATGCAGCCTGTGTCCAGTGTCACCGGAGAAGGAATCGAAGCGCTTAAACATCTCATCCAGCAAGAACTGCAAAAAGTGACGCCACGGCCGGTGACGGGCTATACGTTTCATCCGCTGGATCGCGTCTTCACCTTAAAAGGTATCGGCACCGTTGTCACCGGTACCATTTACTCCGGTGCGATCAACGTCGGGGATGAGTTAGAACTGATGCCCAAGCGGAAAAAAGTGCGGGTTCGCAGCATCCAAGTCCATGGTCATGCTGTGAAACAGGCGGTGGCCGGGCAACGGGCCGCGCTGAACATCACTGGCGTTGAACTGGAGGAAGTCCAGCGCGGGGACACGTTGGTCACGCTTGGCCAATGGGAACCGACAGAACGGCTGGACATTGAGCTCCACTATCTCAAAGATCTGGATTTTGCGATGAAACACAACAGCCCTGTCAAACTCCACATCGGCACGAGTGAAGTGTCTGCCAGATTGATTCTCTATGATCGAAAAATCTTGCAACCCGGCGATACGGTTCTCTGCCAACTTGCCCTGGCTGAGCCCATTGTGGCCAGCAGAAAACAGCGATTTATCCTTCGCCGTTCGACGCCAGCCATCACCGTCGGCGGCGGCTGGATCTTGGATCCCCACCCACCGCGCCATAAGCACCGCATAGAAACAATCCGGCTTCTGGAACAAAAGAGCAAAGGGAGTACACTAGAACTGATCCTGCAACAGCTAGAAATCTTGCAGATCGCAACACTTGATGAATTGAGTCGGCAATTGCAAATTCCAAAGCCAGAATTGGAAGAACCGCTTCGCCAGCTGCTGAAAAACGAACAAATACAAGGCCTTATTTCGGATGACGAAACCTTCTATATAACGACTGGCCATTTGACCGCCCGCGAAAACGAATTGCGAGGCTATCTGGAGCAATATCACAACACCTATCCGCTGCGCAGCGGCGCTCCCAAAATGGAGACCGTGCAAAAGCTTCTCCCAAGTTGGAAACCAAAAGCGGTACAGGCGTTTCTTCAAGAAATGGAAAATCGACAACAAATTAAAACCCTCGGTCAATCGATTCACCTTTCTGCTTTTCGTCCACAGCTCACTCCGAAATTACAGGCGACCGTCGAACAATTATTGTCACGCCTCAAGGAACAAGGGTTGACACCCGAAGACTGGGATACATTGTGCGAGCAATTCCATGTTCAAGGAACTTTGCGCGAAGAGCTTCGCAACTTCTTGGAAGAGACGGGCGAATTGATCAAAATGACCGAAAAGTTTTCCGTGCATCGGGAAGCTTATCAAGCAGCCACCCGGCAATTAATTGATAGGCATACAGGAGGGGAATCTTTTACTGTTCAGGACATTAAGGAACTGTTTCCTCTCTCGCGCAAATACCTCATCCCGCTGCTCGAAAAGTGGGATGATCAGAAAATCACCCTCCAACAAGCAGACAAATCTCGTGTTGTTCACCCGTCACAACGGCCAACGGGTTGATGTCAATGCGCCAAAACCACTCCCCCATCGGTACAGGGAAGTGGTTTTGGCATCGTTACCTGACAAAATAAGGTGAGAAGAGAATGGCTCCTAAAACGGCCAACCCACCTAAAACCATGGCCCATAACCCCAATCTCTGAGCACCCTGACGATATCCAAAAAACCCAAAAGCGACGCCGGCTATGCCAAGCAGAATCGGGTAGATAAAGAAGGCCAAAATAGATAATACAAGTCCGGTCCACCCCAACCCTTGACCACCAACGCCTTCTTCATCCCGTTCCTCATCGCGGGATGGCTCCGGTTTCTGACGTTGCTCCCCGCCTAATGCTGGATCGGGCAATGCGGGTGTGACTTCATTCGCAACTTCAATATCTGGTTGTTCGTTTTGCGCCTGTTCCCGCCGCTCCAACCTGTTTTCTGATGAAGTCCTGTTCTGTTCTGTCAACGCATTCCCCCCGGCAACAACGCCATGGGTCACTACTTTCATACGATGATCCAGATTATCCTTTTGCACCGGCTCTTCTTGAACAAGTTCTGAAGCCTGAATCGATTCATTCAGGTTGCTGGTAATGCGTTCCTGGTCCGATTCATTCCGCTCTGTCACCAGGTTAACCCCCCTTCTTTCGACGGGTCTTCATTTTATTGACCCGTCCTTAGTATGAGAAGAAATGTACCGCTTTATTGTTCATGAAATATGTCAGGGGAACCGGGAAACGCATAATCAGCAAATTACCTGGAGAAAATGATGCAGGAGACGAATCTTGACAGCTTATGTCGATTTTCTTTAGTATGAAGATAAAGAAATTGATAAGACCTGCCTTATCATAGAAGGATTTTTTTCAAGCGCAACGAATAAGTAGTATGTGTGAGAAAACCAAAGGGGGAAATCATTCATGGCTTTTGTCATTACATCACCATGTATCGGGGTAAAAGAAGCGGCTTGTGTGGATGTATGTCCAGTTGATGCCATTCATGAAGGAGAAGACCAGTACTATATTGATCCAGATGTCTGCATCGATTGCGGAGCTTGCGAGGTAGAATGCCCCGTCAACGCGATTTACATGGAGGACTTCGTCCCTGAGGAGGACAAGCATTTTATCCAAAAGAATGCCGACTTTTTCAAAAACCGTTAATGCTGAAATCCCCTACAAAGAAAATATGGAAAAAGCCGGATATTTTCCGGCTTTTTCCTTTACCCGAAACATCTATCCTTACCACAGGTGATTCTGAATATGATTCGAGAAGTCACACCAGCTGAAGCACTTGCACAACCCCATCTGCGTTGGTTCGACGTCCGTTCCCCGCAAGAGGTTCAGGAAAGCCCCGTTCCCCTAGCGCATCATGTGCCTCTTTTCAAGGACGAGGAACGAGCTGCCGTTGGCCTGACCTATGCCCGCCAAGGTCAGGAAGCGGCGATTCAAAAAGGGGTTGAAATCGTCGCCCCGAAAATCCCGGCGATCATCCAAACGATCCAGTCCAGTCTCAAGCCGCATGAAGAACCGCTGATCTTCTGTTGGCGCGGCGGCATGCGCAGCAAGGCGGTCGCCACGTTTCTTGACCTTGTGGGTATCCGTGTCTGGCGTCTTGAAGGAGGGTACCGCGCTTATCGGAAACTGGTGGTACAGTTTTTGGAAGATCCCTCCTCATACCCTCATTTTCTCGTTCTTCACGGAATGACCGGCGTTGGAAAAACCATGCTCATCCAGCGTTTGCAAGAGGATGGCTATCCTGTCATCGACCTGGAGGATCTCGCGCAGCATCGCGGTTCGGCCTTTGGCACGATTGGCAATCTGCAGCCTCGGAATCAGCGGGCGTTTGATGCTTTCTTGTTTCACGCATTGCGTTCGCTTTCCGGTGCCCCACTCTGTATCATCGAAGGAGAAGGAAAACGGATTGGCAAAGTGACCATCCCCAATGCGATGATGGAAGCCAAAATCCACGGGACTCACTTGCTTTTACACGCCAGCACTCCGGTAAGGGTTCAGCGAATCCTCCAAATGTATACCCAAGCGGCAACCGATATGGAACATTTCCACGCTGAAGTCAAACAAGCCATTTCACGGATTGAAAAAAAGCTGACACCCACCGTGCGAGCAGAGCTGTATGAGGCATTGGACAAGCGTTCCTATCCGAACGTGGTGGAACTCTGTCTTCGTCATTACTACGATCCCCGTTACCAGCATTCCATCAAAAAGTATTCGGACTCGTTTCATCCGGTGTCAGCCGACGATTTCGACCAGGCGCTGCAAACCATCAAGGACATCTATCTTCAGTATGCCTCAACTCCGGTGACAACATGAAACGATCGCGCGAAGCGGTTACAGCATTTCAACAATAACCGTAATCCCCTGTCCGCCGCCGATGCACAACGAGGCTAAACCACGCTTCGCCTGCCGGCGTTTCAGTTCATAAATCAAAGTCAACAGGACGCGGGCCCCGCTGGCTCCAACAGGATGGCCCAAGGCAATGGCTCCACCATTGACGTTGGTCTTGTTCCGATCCAAGCCCAATTCCTTTTCTACAGACAAATACTGGGCCGCAAATGCCTCGTTGATCTCCACCAAGTCCATGTCATCAATCGTCAATCCGGCTCTCTCGAGGGCGATTTTTGATGATTCCACCGGCCCGATACCCATGATCGTGGGCTCCACACCTGCCACCGCCCAAGAAACCAAACGCGCCAGGGGTTTTAATCCCTTCCGGGAGACATAGGAACCGCTGGCCACAACCAGTGCCGCCGCTCCATCGTTGATCCCGCTGGCATTTCCTGCTGTCACGGTCCCATCACGCAAAAAAACCGGCTTCAGTTGGGCAAGCTTTTCCACTGTGGTGTCTGGTCGGATATGTTCATCTTCAGCCACCACCGTCTCTTGCCCCTTGCGTCCCTTGACCGTAACGGGCACGATTTCCTCTGCCAGTTTGCCGCTTTCACGCGCACTGGCTGCCCGCATATGGCTTTCGTAGGCAAACTGATCCTGTTCCTCGCGGCTGATATGATACTTTTTGGCCAAATTTTCCGCCGTCACACCCATTCCTGTGCCACAGTACTCATCGGTGAGAGCGGCTGTCAGCATATCATCCATCGTGGGACCGCCACCAAACCGAACATTGCGCAGCATGTAAGGTGACTGACTCATGCTCTCCGTTCCGCCAGCCAAACTGACATGAGACTCCCCCAGGCGGATGCTCTGGGCTGCCGAGACCACCGCCTGAAGCCCCGAACCGCACAACCGATTGACGGTCAACGCCGGCGCTTGAATCGGCAAACCCGCATTTAAAGCGATATGACGGGCGACATAGGGAGAGTTGGTCGAAGAATGAATGACATTTCCAAACACCGCGTTATCGATTTCTTCGGCGGGAATCCCAGCCCGCGCAATGGCACCCTTGCTGGCCACCACACCCAATTCCGTCGAACTCACATCCTTGAGCGAACCACCATACGAACCAAAAGGTGTTCGTGCGCCTGAGACAATCAAAACCTCTTCCATCCTGTCCCTCCATTCCATCGGTCACATCGTTGTCGTTGATGAAAAAACGTTGATTTGATTCATGAAACAATGATACAAAGACGACACAAGACTGTTTCATCGTCCTTATACCAATTATACATAAATCCTCAGGATTTTCCCATTGCGTAGAAAGATGTGACATCAGGACAAATTAAAAAAAAGCCTCCTCATCAGGAAGGCCTTGCTGACGCAACTTCCCACCATGCCGTCGTCTCAGTTGTTTCACGAACCTGCTCTCGCAGGTGGGTATCCGCAAGGCTGCTTCTGACGTCCTGACGCGCAGGCCTGCCATCGGCAACCTGATATAGGATTCCCTCGTGTCAATGTACGGTTCGAAACAAAATGAGACTGACGCGCATCGCAGGATGCTGTTGTACTTGTATTTTAGCGAAATGATCGCGACATTGCAATGGAAAACCGCTGCCATTTTACCGGTTGTAAGACAGAGGACACAACAGACGACAGATCAAGGGGCATTGGACACGGCGAAATGATTCACAACAAACGATGAAATCAAGTTCACAAAAATCATTCAATGTGGATCTTCATGATTCGCTGTTCCGCATCGCCAAAGGCATCCTGTACCTGCTCCAGCTGCTCGGCTGATTGGATGACGCTTGGTTTCAGCAGCCGGTACGGCAGTATAACGTGAAACGGCTGTGAAAAAGGAAACGGGTCAAGACAAAGACTATCTTTTCCATGCCATCGTACCTTGACGAAACGGACCTCCCCGGGGGATGCCGGCATACCGATCTCCCCTTGCCCGAACCAAGATCCCCATGTATCTGGCGGGCTTCCTGGTGTCGTCATGCAGATCAACAGCGACAACAAATCCCACAACCTTAAAAGCGAAAAATGGTGCTGCGTCCATTCATCCATTTGGCCATTTGGCAGGAGCCGGGCTGGTGTCGAGGTATGAGCCAGCTGCGTGACAAGACGCTTGCGTCTCTCCTCTTCCGCAATCAGATACATGCGTGCCTGCTCTTTTTGTACACCTTTTAACCAACGCATCGCATGAATAAAACCTGCGTAATGGAGGCTACACAATAGGGCGGCGTAAGCATTCCTGCGCTCTACCTCGTCCACCCCTAGCCGATAGATCTTGAGCCGCTCATCCAGCGGGTACGTGACAAAATCATACGGTTGACCGGCCGGATTCAGCCGGATTTCCCGATCGGCCTGCCGCCAGCCGCAGTCATGCATCCGCGTCGCCAAGATCACTGACTCACGGAACGGGGTTGAGAGAGGTTGAAAGGTTTCATTTCCCCAATAGGAGGCCATCTCTCCCGAGACCTGTGCATGGTCGTCCTGGGTAAAAAGATAGATCCCTTCCGCTGCGTGGCGTAAAATCATAGGCACACCCCGATTCTTTTTGCTGTCAGCGTCAAACCGTTCATCAATCTGTCACTCTTCTTCATTTTACAATGGATAGGGGCCATGGTAAATTGAGTCTAGAGTGAAAGAGGCGAGCGTAATCCATGAAAGGGGTGCGCCAAGCATGAGATCCCGTCAACGTACGATCATCCTGCTTCTCTTACTGATCGGCACCGGATTGTCACTCTACCAGTTCGTCCTCTCAGACGATCTGATCGGCGCGCCATCGCGTCTGCCGCTGAAAGGTCACCTGGCGCCAGAATTCAAACTGGTCAACACAGAAGGTGAATCTGTGACATTAAAAGAACTGCAGGGAAAGCCTGTCCTTCTCAACTTTTGGGCTTCCTGGTGCGAACCTTGTCGAATCGAGATGCCCGATCTGGTGGAAGCGGAAAAACGGTTCGGGGAACAAGTCCAGTTTGTCGGGATAAATCTGACCAAACAGGATACACGGGAAGGAGCCGAACGTTTTCTTCAACAATACCAGGTTGCCTATCTGAACCTGTTTGACGAAAAAGGAAAAGCCGCCAAGCAATATCAGATCACCGGTATCCCAACCAGCTTTGTCCTTGACGAAACGGGACAGATTACTTATCGAAAGCAGGGACCGATGACCATGAAGGAAATTGAACAGGTTCTCTCTGAGGTCATCCATTGACACTCTCACTATCAAAAAACGTGGAATTGTCGAGCAGCCCTCTCACATGAAAAGAATTCCCGGGTATTGGTGGATGAACATTTTCAGTGAAGTTGCGGCTGTTCCATGTCGTCAGTTGATGGCGTTGGAATCGCAAAAGGTTCCTTCGCATCTGGGTACCTCCGGTCTGCTGGCTGAAACAGCCTCTGGTAAAACGCTTCCTGCTCATCATGCGAAACATAGGCCAATTCCACGCCAGTGGCTTTGGCCAGAAAGGGATCCAGCGTGCAAAGATCGGAGCGGGTCACGTCCTGCAAACTCGTTTTACCCAAGGAGATACAAACCAGCTCCATTTCTCGGACCATCGCATTCAGGAAGCGAAACAGGTTCCGAGCGCTTCGTCCAACATCCAGTTTATCGGTCATTTTGGCGTTGTACACCACCAGGCTGATCGGCGGCTCATAAGGCAAGGTCTTGGCCATCTGATCCCCGACCAGCGCCATCAACGCCAACGTGCCTAGGTAGACCGCATCGGCGCCGAGCGCCATCGCCTTCATGCAATCCCCCGGCGAGGTTAATCCTCCTGTCGCGATGAGGCTGACGTCACCAGCAGCTTTCTTCTTCCACAAAAATTTGCTTGCGCGTGTCACCGCAAACAAAGTGGGCAACCCCAAGTCATCCTCCAATGTCGGGGCGGCCGCATGCGTCCCCCCTTCCGCGCCATCCAGTGTGATAAAATCCACTCCAGCCTCGAGCGCGATTTGCAACTCCTGTTCCAAAAAATGCGTGGCGGCAATCTTCAGTCCGACCGGCACGCCGGTTTCCTGACGCAGTTGCCGGACCAGAGCGATGAACTGCTCCTTCGTGTTCACGCCAGGGAGGCGGGATCGGATCTGGGCGGCGGCGCCTTCTTGTAACTCAAAAGCTTCCCTGAAATCGGGACCGATATTTTTCGCCGCTGTCCGTTGCGGTGTAGAGCCTTGCGCCCCCTGCCCCAACTGAATCTCAATCGCGTCCAACTGTCGGTACTTATCAGGTGTATTCAGCCATCCCCCGCGGTTGTATTGGCCGATGAGAAGAGCGGCCGCTTCCCGTTCCTCTTTTAGCAGTCCTGCTTCCCCCGTATTCGTGGCCGTTCCAATCATCGTGGCTCCCTTTGCCAGCGCGATTTTCGCACTTTTACTCAATGCGCCTCCGAAAGACATCGCGGCAATCATGATCGGAATGGAGATAGTCAGCGGTTTTCTGGCACGCTTGCCGATCGTCACTGAGGTGGCGATCGAAACATCTTCTGGCGCCGGAAAGCGATGGAGATGAACGGGATTGAACAAAAACTTCTCCCACGGCGAAAAGCGATGGTGACTGCCAAGCGGCCGGCCCAGCGGTTGACCCAGGTGCGCCCGCATCACCGTTTCCATCAGGTTGACCGGCCCCACCTTCCGCGCCACCGGCACCAGTTCAAACAGATTTTCCGTGTACTGGTCACGAGCCATCCGTTCGACCGCTTTGTCCGTCACTTCGTTCATCAGGCTCCGGGTGATGTTGGCCAAGAATTTCCACATCGTTTTCACCTGGTTTCCGGTGCCTGCCGGTAATTCTTTTCCAGTTGTTCCACCTGTTGGGCCAAAGCGATGCAGATCTGCTTGACCTGCCCCAGCTGCCGGGCTGCGCTCTGCTCTTCCACGGCGATCTGATGCAAACGGTCATCCCCCAGGTTGGTCAAATCCTGAAAATGCTGGTTCTCAATGCTGGACAACGTTCCGGCGATGGTCTGAATCCTGTTCAGCTCGGAACGGATATAGGAGAGGCTTTGTGCTGTATGCTGCGTTTTCTCGGCCATATTGAATCCCACCTTATTCTTGATCATGTAAAAATACTTGCTAAAAGGTAGGATCACACATAGAAAACATGTCATACCTGCCTCTTTTTAGAAATGAATGCCCTTTGCTGCGACAAAAAAGCCTGCAGACCTGTTCCAGCGGGAACATGTCAACAGGCTCTCGTTTTTTCACAAATACTTTTTCAGGATCTCCTGAATATCTTCGTCATCATTGGCATCCTCCCGCAATGTTGTCATGGATCTCGCTTTTGCCGTTCGGGTCTTCCGGAACAACCAAAATCCCAACAGGATGGCCACGAAACCCATCAACGTATAAGGAAGATACCAGATCACAAGACCCCACCCCGCGCGTTCAGGGGCACCCAAAATCGCTTTCCCATACTTGGCCACCAAGGCATCGATGATCTCCTCTTTCTCCATCCCTTGCGCCAACATCTGGGCAATTTCCTCACGGATCTTGAACGCTGTGGGAAGGGTACAGTCAGCCAGCGTCAGGGAGGGACAACCACCGGGTGTCACCAGCTCTTTGGCCACGTCCAAAACCTGTTCCCGCGTAACCGGTCGCTCTTGATGAGACGCAGCTTCAAGCAAGTTTGAAAACGGTAGCGTCAGCCAAAACAGCAAAAAACAAACAAGAAGGAGCATCGCGATGCGCCACGACATCATTGCTATGATGCCTGGACCAGATAACCTTGATCCAATCATGTCCAATGCCATAAACCGATTCTCCAGTTTGTCCATCCGCTCGTTCATCCTCGTCTCGCTCCGTTCTTTCCTACCAATCATCCACCTGAAAACCGCAAACATTTCTCAACCAATCGTGATGACGCCATTATTATACCATAATCTTGCCTCTACAAGCCTTGATATGGCCAGTTGGTCTATCGTTCCAACATCAGCGGTTAAGTGAGAGAGGCATTCTGATATAATGGTGCTAAAAAATGGTCGTAGAAAGGAGCGTCTCAGGTGATGAGGAAGCTCAACGAGGATTTAACGAAAGTCGGGCAGCTTACTGAAGACGAACAGCTCCGATATTCCCGCCAAATTCGTTTTGCTCCCATCGGTGAGAAAGGCCAATTGCGGCTGCGCCACTCTCGTATCGCCATTGTCGGTGCAGGCGCATTAGGTGCCGCCCTGGCCAACCACATGGCGCGTGCTGGAGTTGGCTACATCCGCATCATCGATCGCGATTTCGTCGAGATGAGCAATCTGCAGCGGCAAATGCTTTTCGATGAAGCGGACGCGCGCAAGATGATGCCAAAAGCCATCGCCGCGGCGGAAAAATTGACCGCAATCAACTCCACCATTCAGATAGAACCGCACGTGGCGGATGTCACTTGGCAGAATGCGGAAGAACTGTTGACCGGCGTGGATCTCATCTTGGACGGTACGGACAATTTTGCAATTCGCTACCTGATCAACGATGTCAGTGTCAAATACGGTATCCCCTACGTGTATGGAGGAATTATCGGCGCGGCCGGGACGAGCGCCTTGTTTGTCCCGGGAAAAACGCCCTGCCTGGCATGTCTCTTTCCGGAACCGCCGCTTCCCGGAAGCGTTGAGACCTGTGACACAGCCGGGGTCATCGGTCCGATCATTCATCTGATCACGGCTTTCCAGGCGACTGAATCGTTGAAATATCTGGTCGGCGATCACGAGCAACTGAGCGGACAGCTCATCCATGTCGACTTGTGGAACAATCACTTCATTCACATGCGGACACTCGACAAAAAGGATCCCTCCTGTCCAGCTTGTGTCCAACACCGCTTCCGGTTTCTCGAAGAGCAAGAGGCGACCAGTATGGAAACCGTATTATGTGGCAGAAACACCATCCAAATCCGGCCGGCTCAACCGCTCAACGTTGACTTAGACGAAATGGCCAGCCGCCTGGCTCCACACGGCAAAATCGAACAAAACCGCTTCTTGGTACGCCTGCACCTGAAAACTCTCTCCCTTGTCCTCTTTCGTGACGGGAGAGTGCTCATTCAGGGCACGAACGATCTGGTGACCGCCCGCCGGTTATACGCGCAATACATTGGTACCTGACCCTCTGGACGCTTGTATCGGCAGAGCCCACATCCGCCCTCCGGTTGTTCATGTCCTTCGTGAACACCGGCAAAGGCGGATTTTCTGTTTGTATCATTTGAATCACGGACGAATCCTGGGAATTTTTTACCCGCGCTTGGATAATCCTGAAAAAAAAGGATCATTCTAAAGAAAAGAAGCACGAAAGGAGGCGCAAGAATGGCCGAACCGTTACCCAAAACAGGACAGGAGCAAGATCCGCAAGAAGAATCCGTCTCTTACCGGGGGACGTTGTTTCTCGTGATCCTGTTAGGGCTGTTCATCGTTACGGCATGGGGCTATATCTTCTATACGTTTGTACAGCGCTCATAAGCGCGGATCGGTCTCACCTGGTTGAAACCGATACCATGATCTTGAGGTGAGATGCCTTGCACATCCATAAGTATGAACGAATCTGGCTCGTTCTCGGCGGCATGATTTTGGTCGCTTTTTTGCTCATCCTGGGAAGCTATGCCTTTATCGTCGGCACGACCCCGCCTAGCCATCTGGAAACGGTGGATGCGCAGACCGTGCGGACCACACCTCCGTTTGACAAGCCTGGCTTGTACAAGGTGGGGCCGAATGAGTACGAGGCAGTGATGCTCGGGTTTACCTTCGGCTTTGCACCCAACAAAATGACGATTCCGCTCGGCGCGACCGTCCACTTCCTGGTTACTACGCCGGATGTGGTACATGGATTATACATCCCCAACACCAACATCAACATGATGTTGGTCCCAGGTCATGTGAACCGTTTCACCCATACCTTCGACAAACCGGGAGAGTATCTCATCTTATGCCATGAATATTGCGGAATCGGTCATCAAGCGATGTTCGCCACCATCACCGTCAATGACAAGAAAACGGCTTGATGGATAAAGCGACATAATGGATAAAACGGCTTGATGGACAATGCGATTGGAGACTTATGCTCATCGTAAGGAGCGGGCATCTCAAGCGGGCGTCTTAAAGGTTAAGAGAGGAATCGAGAAGGAGGTTCAGGGAATGCGTCAAAATGTCATAGCCATCGATAACCGTACATCTCCGAACGACTCAGTGCATGATTTTGTGCCACAAGATCGGCTGTTGATCAGCGCTTATCTGTGGGTCGGTTATGTCATGCTGCTGCTCGGGGCCATTGCCGGTTTGTTGCAAGTGCTGGACAGAACTGGGGTTTTCAATCTGCCACGTCCGGTGATCTATTACCAACTCCTGACCGCTCATGGGATTGTGCTGGCGCTTGTGTTTACCACTTTTTTTATTGCCGGGTACCTTCTCGCCGGGGTGGCTAAGACAATGGGTGGCCAGTTGATTCCAGCGGCCAGAAAGTGGGGATGGGCAGGATTTTACACGATGGCCGCTGGCGTCGTCATCACGCTGGTGGAAGTGATCGGCAATCGCGGAACGGTGCTTTACACCTTTTATGCGCCAATGGGGGCCTCTGCCGCCTTTTACATCGGGCTGGCCTTGCTGGTGGTCGGCAGCTGGTTAAGCGGAATCGCGATCTTCAGGCAATACGGCCGCTGGCGTCGTGAGCACCCTGGACAGCGCTCGCCGCTTTTTGCGTTCATGGCCGTGGCGACGTTTGTCCTTTGGTTTGTGGCAACGATTGGCGTCGCGGTGGAAGTGGTCTTTCTGCTGATCCCCTGGGCTCTAGGTTGGACAGAAACGGTCAATGTGATACTCTCCCGCGCCTTGTTCTGGTATTTTGGCCACCCGCTGGTTTATTTCTGGCTGCTGCCGGTGTACATCATCTGGTATATCAGTATGCCGAAAATTATCGGCAGTCATATCTTCAGTGACGCTCTGGCAAGACTTGCCTTCATCCTGCTGATCATCTTTTCCTTGCCGGTCGGATTCCATCACGAACTGAATGAACCAGGCATACACGCAGGATGGAAGTACTTGCAGGTGGTTTTGACCATGGCAGTGGTGTTTCCTTCCTTGATGACCGCTTTTGCCGTCGTCGGGACAATGGAACAGGCGGGAAGGAAAAAAGGCGGAAGAGGGCTTTTGTCCTGGATGGCCAAACTTCCTTGGAAAGATTCCCGTTTCCTCGCCATGTTCATCGCCATGTTGGCTTTCATCCCCGTTGGCGCATCCGGCATCATCAACGCCAGCTTTCAACTGAACCAGGTTGTCCACAATACCCTGTTCGTCACGGGACATTTCCACCTGGCACTGGCCACGACGACCGTCCTGACATTTTTCGCCGCTTCATACTATCTCATCCCTACCTTGACTGGCCGGGTATTTACGGCAAACATGAACCGGCTGGGCATCTTTCAGGCTTTGTTCTGGGGGGGTGGCATGATCATCATGTCCATTGCCATGTATATCAACGGAATTCTCGGAGAACCTCGACGGACCAGCTTCACCACGTACATGGATCACCCGGTTCGGGAGGCATGGACGACATACCATACCTGGATGGCGATTGGCGGAATCCTGGCGTTTATCGGCGCGATCCTGTTTCTTGTCATTGTGGCCAACCTGTTCTTCTTCGCGCCCAAAGCAAAAACGAAGATCCAGTTTCCGATCGCTGAAACGGTTGAAGACATTCAGTCCACACCCGCCATTCTCGAAAAGTGGGGTGTCTGGGTTCCTGTGATGATTGGCCTGGTCCTGGTGGCCTACCTGATTCCGACCTGGAACATGATCATCAATGCTTCTCCCGGCATGCCCCCCCTTCAAACTTGGTAAAAACCTCGGTAAAAACGTAAAAAAGGCACCTCAAGCTGTGGTGCCTTTTACCTTTGCAGATATTTTAGCTTTTAATCATGAGCAATGTGTTGGATGGCTTGTTTCAGAAGCATGATCACATGGTCGTCATCGCAGGAATAGTACATCGTGTGTCCCGCTCTTCTGAACTTGACCAAGCGCAAATTTTTCAGCAGTCGCAATTGATGAGAGACGGCGGACTGGCTCATCCCCAACACTTCAGCGAGATGCGTCACCGAACACTCTTCTTGGGATAACAAATGGAGGATTTTGATCCGGGTCGGATCAGAGAGGACCTTGAAGGTCTGGGCAATGTTTTCAATATCTTCTTCTGCAAGAAAATGGTAGTTCCTTTCTTCTCGACCCATCAAAAGATACATCCCACCTACCAGGCGTTTTCACGGCAATGCGAAAGCGGCCAAGCACCGCAAAGAAAAAGGGTCAGCGACTATCCGAAACTCCCGCGCACGCTTGACAGTTACCATAGACTTCAAATTTATGGCTGGTCACCTCATAACCAGGAGGCAAACTCAAGTTTTCGAAAGCTGGACATTCCTCAATCGGTTCCGTTTTGCCGCAACCCAGGCAAATGAAGTGATGATGGTGTTCGCCCGTGCGGAAACAGGAAAAACGGTAATAGCGCTCTCCCCTAAACTCCGTCTCTTCCACCAGGTGCAGCTCCGTGAACAGGGCCAAATTGCGATAAATAGTGTCAAAGCTGATCCCAGGATAGTTCTCCTGCAGTTGTTCCATGATCTCCTTTGCAGAGAGAAACCGCTCTTCCGAGGCCAGAAGCTCGATCATTTCTTTTCGTTTGCCGGTATACTTATACCCCTTGTTTTTCAGACGCTGGAGCGCCATCTCTACGGTCATGCCACCCACAGCTTTTCCCGTTCCTTTCATGCAAAATGTGCTCAAATGATCAATCACTGTGCCTGCATTTATTATTTTATTATAGACAAAAGCATCTCCTCACGCATCCGAAAGAGTCGTGTCCGGACGATTGAAGCAGGCATTGGAGTTGTGGCGGGTGGCTTGTTGGGCCCTAGGGCTGGAATCAATCATACTGCGGCACCAATTTCTTCCGTCGGTTGACCACTTTATCTGCTCCCATCGCTGCGATGGCGCCGTCCGCAGCCGAGATGACCGCCTGTTTAATCGGTGTGCGGCGTGCGTCACCGCCGGCAAATACACCTTCGACACTGGTCTGGAGGTACTCATCCACGACGACATACCCCTCTTCATCCAGTTCCACCTGTCCGCGCAAAAAGTCGGTACTCGGACGCGTTCCGGAGAGGTAAATAAAGACGCCATCCACATCTACAACCTTTTCCGTTCCCGACGCATCCCGCACACGAATCGCTTCTACACTCTGTCCGCCGACGATTTCGCGTACACGATGCTCAAAGTAAATTTCCACATTTTCTCTCTCTTTCAGTTCATCCAGCGTGGCCTCACCTTTCAGTTCCTTCACGGGAATCAGGAAAATCACCCGGTCGGCAAAACGGCTCAACGTCTCCGCCTCATACACGGCCTCGTCATTGTCACCAATTACAGCCACCGTCTTCCCCTCAAAAAAGGCGGCGTCACACGTGGAGCAATAGCTGACCCCGCGACCTTGGTATTCTTCTTCACCCTTGATCTTGTTGGAACGCGCTTTCGCTCCGACGGCGATAAACACGGTTTTCGCCCTGACTACCCCCTCCGGCAGGATGATCTCTTTGATCTCGCCGCTGAAATTCACCTTCTGCACGGAAGAACGGACGAAGGTGGCGCCAAACCCCTTGGCCTGTTTCTGCATCCGCAGGAGCAATTCATAGCCGGTCAGCGCCTCCGGTACACCCGGATAGTTGGCGATTTTATGCGTCAGGGCCAACGTTCCCGCCGCCGGCGCTTTGTCAATCACCAAGGTATTCAATTTGGCGCGAGCGGCGTAAACAGCTGCCGAGGCGCCCGCCGGGCCTCCGCCAATGCAAACCAGGTCATAGGTCTGTGAGAGGATGTTTTCATTCACAGCCGTGAACAACTTGTCTTGTTCTTTCGTATCCGGAGCCGGCTCCTCCGGCTTGTCTTCGATCCCCAGATGCCGTTTCATGGCGTTGGGACGGTAACCGATAAACGGTTTATCATCAATGAAAACGACGGGTGTAGAAAAGATCCCTTTTTCATGCAGGTCATTGAAGTAATCCGGGTTCTCGGTCACATTGCGCTCTTCATAGGGATAACCCCACTCCTGAAATTCCTTTTTCATCTTTTCGCAATAGGGACAACCGGTGCTGCTGTACAAGACAATCTTCGGCATGGTGTATCACCCTTATTTAGAATTATTATCAACTGATTATTACTATACACAATGAGAATGGACATTGCAACCAATTTTAGATTGTCCAACCTTCCCCGACCTGATAAGTTGGATTCAAAGATAGGCGCCTCTGATGGAAGCCACCCATGCCGACGCGCATTTCCCGCCGCTTATTTTTTACGATGCCTGTAACTTTTCTCGCATGAATCCGTTTATTTACATGAAGAGGTTTTTGAAGGAGAGTATCCATGCCCCGCGCCTCGTTGGACCGTTTGTATTGCGACTACCAGCCAGACATCTACCGTTACTTGCTTTCGCTATGTCATGATCATCATCTGGCGGAAGATCTGACACAGGAAACCTTTTTTCGCGCCTACCTCCACTTTGAGGAGATTCAGCCAGGATCACTCAAGCCATGGTTATTCCGCGTCGCCCATCATGCTTACATCGATTACTGGCGCAAACATCGGCGGCAAATGCCGGTGCCTCACGAAACCCTCTCAAAATCGCCCGTCCCGGAACGGCTCGAGGACAGGATCCTCCTTCAGGATGAGGTAAAGCAAGTGATGAAAAGCATCGCCGCCCTGCCGGAAAAACAAAAGCAAGCCATCTTGCTGCACGATGTACATCAATTCTCGTATCAAGAATCCTCCGAAATCATGGGGGTCAGCCTTTCTCACTTCAAGGTGCTGTTGTTCCGTGCACGTCAGAAGATCCGAAAGCTGCACAAGGGGTGAACCGCATATGACAGAGGAATGGAAAAAAAGGTGGAGCGCCTATGTTGAAGGCCGCTTGACAGATGAGGAAAAAAAACAGGTGGAGGAAGAACTGGCAAAACTGGAAGCTTATCAGGAATTTCTGGAGGAAGAATTGGAGAAAGGGCAAGACGAAAAGTTGAATAAAAAATCGCATCGCAATAGCAATTCTTCAGCAAAGGGCGACTCCACAGGAATGAATCTTTCAAACACCCTCCTTCGCAAGGCAAAGTGGAAAGCGCGGCTGCAAAACGCGTTGACGGCGTTTGCTATTTTCTTGCTCCTCATGATATTCGGGTCTATTCTCACCGGGGCGTTTTATTCATGGGGTGAACCTAACCGTATGGAAATTTACCAAGATGTCATCCGTTCCACAGTGGCCGTCACAGAACCCAATATCCAATTCAGCAGCAGCGGCATGAATACAACCCCGTGGTTTACCATGCGGATAAATGCTCAGTTGGAAAAACAAATCGGCGACAAGCTCGAACTGGTGGGTGAAATGTCTTCCTCTTTTCTCTTCAACAGACTGACTTCGTCCGAGAGAAAGTGGTTGGTTTACACGCCGCGAAACCATCCCCTTTTTTACCATCCGGAAGATGACCTGGGCGCTCCATATTCCCAATCCACATGGAGCAGCCTGGAGAAGCTGCCGGAAGGCACCGTGGCAGAGTTATATCTGTCTTTGGATCGCTTTTATTCAACGGCAGAAGTGTTGCCTCTTCTTGAGGGAAAAAACTTCCATCCGTTGTGGTTCGCGGTGGATACAGGCATGGAGGAGCCATATAAAACCGGTGATTACCGACCCGTCGACGAACCGTTTGGATTTCCCTTTTTTCCAATATGGCATCACGACGACATGTTACTTAATCAGTTAACAGTTGAAAGTAAATCTTTCTTTTCCACGGTCACGATTGAATCTCGAGGATCTCCTCCCATTGAGGCTTATGGCAGCGCCGAGGTGAGGGAAGAAAATTTTGTAAAAACTCTACAACTATTGACAAAGTACGAATCCATCGCAAAAAAGGTATCACGGTACCATAAACTCCATCTCGGCGAACGGCTGGCATACATTCAGGAAAAGGGGGTACGGATCTACGGCGTTGTCGTGACCGGGCCGACCAAGGAGTTGTTGAAACTGAAACAAGAACCCTGGGTCAGAAGGGCGGTGTTGGGAGAAGTGAGTTTGTGGAGCTGGTCGGAAGAAATGAATTCCACCTCACCCGAGCAGTGAGGTGGATCCTGGGCACTAGTCTTTTTTCGCGGGACAGGTGCGAATCCCAAACAGCGTATACAGAGGACACCACTTCACCGCAGCCGTAAACAACGGCACAAGGCCAATCAGGCCGAGCCATTTGAGATTCCCTTCAATGAAAAACAACAGAAAAAGCAATGCCAGTCCTATGATGACACGAATCAAACGATCCAAACTTCCTACATTGACATTCATGATTCATCCCTCCAGATGAGAAAAATCTCATTCGTTAAAAATGATTCCTAACTATTATGTTATACCTATAATGGTATAAATCAAGACGCCTTTTTTTCATTTATAAGACAAAAACCCGAATTATTGTTGAATAAAGTCAGGCTATGAATAAAGAGGCACAATGACGGATTACACAAAAGAAGCCATTCAACCCTACGATCGCGACGAGGCTCACCACTTTGTGAGCTTCTTGCTCAGAACGCTGCCCATCCAACAGGGGGAACATCAGGTCTCATCCGCAAAAAAAGGCTATGTAAGCGAAGCATGGGCCCAGCCGATTGAGAAGCGAATAGAGATTCTGGAACGAATGTATTGAGAGATTAACGTTTTTCCGGCAGCACATCTCGGATCAAATCTGCCACGATCTGCTCCTGGTACAAACACCCACCCTCCGCGATTTGCTCTGGCAGTTTCTCATCCCACGGGACAATGAGCGAACGCAACGCCTGTTGATGAGGCAAAGGAACGGGACATTTTTGCACATCGCTGTACCAGCTATACGTTACACTGTCAAAGCGCCATGGACGAAAAGAACGGGGAAACATCCGCCGGAGGCGACAGGCGATTTCCATCCCTTTCCAATCAAAATCGCCATTGTAATAAAATATACCCCCTTGTCCTTCCCACTGTTCCAAGAAACGGATGGCGGCCACACTGGGCTGCCCGCTCAGTAAGGCCAGTTGTGGGACGGGCAATGTCCTGTGTGCCTCCCAAGCGTCGATAATGGCGCTGAAGACCGAAGGGTTTTCCACGACGTACAGCGGTCGCCGGCAGTCCCATTCCCAGTTTTGCTCTAAATGCCGCAACGTCAGCACGACCAAATGGCCGAATTCCGTTGCTGGATGGCGAAGTGCTGATTCGCAAGATTCACTTGCTGGTTTTCCTTCATGAACGTCGTCGGATACGCGCTCATGAGCCTGTTTCCGTAAAGTAAGACCAAACGTCGCCACCGACGATGAAATGTCATCGTCCATAAGTCCCACCCGCCGAAACAGGCGGCGGCGGTAGAGGGAGGCGCTGATCCCCTTCCAGTCATCGTCATCCGTGTCGCCATTCTGTGTTTCCGAAACCGGGGGTTCCTCTGTCAGTGATTCCTCTGCCTGAGAAGGAAATAGAATAACGGCATCTTTCCCACCACTGCTCCCTAACACGGCTACATCCTGCGGCCCGTTTTCAGACTCCCTACTCTCCTGCTGCAGTTGCTCTTGGTCCAGAATGGCCTTCAGTCCGGCTTGAAACAGCTTGGCCAGGGGTTGTCCGGCATCAAGCGCGTGCGGGTCCCCTGTCAGTTGTGCGGCAAAGATTGGGGTCCGCATGGACAAGCCCGGATCATCAGGCAACCGCGCAAGGGCCTGTACCGCAAAGGTCAGAAGGTTCAGGGCATCGTCCTCTCCTTCATGAACCAAACGCCTGAGCAGTTGACTGCCAGGGGCAGTTCCTCGCTTGAGGCCGTCGAGCCAGGCGGCCACCTGCTGTTTTCGCCACGCTGACATCCTCGACTCCTCGCTGGCAAGTGCTCGTTGCACCGCACAAAAGAAAGCCTCCCAACGCGCTTGCCGCTCCCGTTCTTGTTCGGAACGAAGCACGAGGGGTTCTGCAAAATAACGCGCTAAAAATTCCGGCAACCGCAGCCCGACACGGCTGTTGTGCAAAATATGGTCGAGTTCGGCGAGAGAGACAGTGACCGTTTTCATTCCCCGTAAATCACGCCCCAGCAAACCGGCCAGCGCTTCCCGTTCCGCCTCTTCCCGCAAGGTGAGCTGCACCGTTCCCCCCACTCGCTCCAGCCTTTCATAGCGCGTGCGTACACGCCGGAATAACCGCTCATACACCGGGTGGGCAAACAACCGGCGCCATTCCTCAATCGTCGTCACGCTTCGAGCAGCTCCTCTTCCCAGTCCTCTTGGCCAATCAGACGACGGCGTTTCCCATCCCAGTGAAAGCGGATGAGGGTGACAAAATCGGCATCCTGCGGACGAAGCAGTTCGTAAATCGACAAATTCGGCACCGTGTCGTAACATCCCCACAACACTTGGCT
This sequence comes from uncultured Bacillus sp., assembly GCA_947085265.1. Lineage (GTDB taxonomy): Bacteria > Bacillota > Bacilli > ZCTH02-B2 > ZCTH02-B2 > Bacillus_BB. Next base: position 410,193 of record CAMTVR010000012.1, read on the forward strand.
CGTCATCATGTAGTCAAAGTCCATATCCGTCAACAGCTCGAACATGTCACGCAAATTGGCTTCATCAACGCCGGCAAACGCTTCGTCAAGGCAGATGATCTTCGGGGATTGCTCACGCGAACTCATGTAGCGAGAATAGGTGGCGGCAAACAGCGGAATATACATCGCCATCGCCTTCTCACCACCGCTCAACACGTTAAAGCGGGCATCCGTCAGCTCACGCCAACTGTGTCCTCCCTTTTCATAGTACAACGTAAAGCGGAACCAATGGCGGTAATCGAGCATGCGGTAAATCCACTCCCTGAGGGTATCGCGCTGCTCCGCTTCCCGCCGCGCCCAATTGACGCGCGAACGGAAGTGCGTCACCATCCGCTCAAACTGTTCTTCACGCAACAGGCCAGCATCGGTACGCAGCAGTTTGACCAGTTCGGCCGTATCCATCTCCTCCTCGTTGTTCGCCGGACGCGGTTCCCAGCGCAAGCGCAACCGCAGGCCGCTCGATGTCTTCCGGCGTTCCATCAAGTCGTTCATCCGTTTTACCCACGCCTCTGCCCGGTAAATTTTATCGCGAATCGCCCGCCCCACACTGTGAATGAGCACTTGCTCATACAACTCCCTGTCTTTCTCTTTGAGCAGCATTTCTTGCTCTCGCTCCAGTTCGGTCAGTTCCAAGAGGAGGGACTCGGGCGACTGCGGATGCTGACGGTCGCGGCGGAACTGGATGAGAATCCGCCCACCATCGTCCTCCACCTCAGGCACAAACTCGTGCAGTACTTGCCGCGTATTGTGAAAGGCGTCCCATACGCGGTTACTCAACTGTTCGTACGAGAAATTGGCATACGTATCGCGCATGGTTCGGATGACCGTCCGGCAGTGTTCCACCATGGCCTCCTGGTCGTCCGCTTGCACATCCGCGTCCCGGAACGCGCTCACCAAACCCCTTTTCCATTCTTTCACATAACTCGTTATCGAGGCCGTCAACTGGTGCGCGGCCGCTTCCGCCTGCTCCCGCTGCTGTCGCGCACGATTCAATGCTTCGCCCAATTGCCGCTCCAACTCACGAAAGGCTCTTTCCCGCTTGTCTTTGGATTCTTTCATCTGATGAATGGACTGACGCAGTTCATCAAGCCGCCGGTGTACATCGAGCAGGCCCAACTCATCCAACAACCGCTCGATCGTTTCGATTTCGTGGCGAAGGACGTTCAGATCCCCCTTCACCTTCAGCCAGTCTTCTTCATCTTCTGCCAGTTGAATGCGAAGCCGCTCCGCCTCATCGGCCGCTCGACGCCATTTGTCCTGTTCGTTCCAATAGTCCTCCCAGGACCTTTGTAAACTTCCGAGCACACGCTCATACAGCCGCACCTGTTCATGGACACGCTCCAGTTCGTTCTCACGCGCCGGCAGCGAACATTTTCGTACCTTCTCAAGCAGTTCGCTGCGCAGTTTCCGCAAGCCGTCGGCTGCCTGTTGGTATTTTTGGTCAGCGCGCCTGACAAGTTCCTGCGCATACGTCAGTTCCCGCCGCGCATCTTGCCACGCAAGCGCTTTGGCCTGCAGTTCATCGTCCGACGGAAACGCTTCGCGCTCCTCATCCAGCCTTTGCCGTGCCTTTTTGCAGCGGGCGATCTGTTCCCGGCATTTTTGCAGCGCCTCTTGCTCAGCGGCCATCGCATCTTCGAGCCGTTTCATCTCCCGCATCCGCGTCTGTTCGCGCGTTTCCTTGCCGATATATTCCGCCCGTTCCTTGCTCCGGGCTTTTCCGTAAAGCGGCCCCAGACGAAACGCCCCGCTCGGATCGACAGCCACGCCCGTCTCAGGCATCTCCTCCGTTCCCACGACAATCGTCCGCAAAACGTTGTCAATCTGTTCACTCGTCAGATGACTGTCCTCCGGTGGGGTCGGATACAGCCAATCGGCCAACGTGTGCGCCAACCATTGCGGATTCGGCACGAGCCACGCATCTTCTTCGCCGTCACGCACGCTCAAAGCGCCAGCCGGCGTCACCCAGGCATCGAGCAAACCGGCCCGCTCAAGCAACTCTTCCAGCCTCGCCCGTTCCGCTTCCCCGACATGGTCATAAAAGGCGCAAACCGCATACAGTGGCGCCCCGCCTTCCCCTGCTGCCTGTCGGCGGGCGCGAGCCTTCTGTCGCGCTTCCGTCGCTGGCGGTTCCGGCTCTTTCTGCTCCCGCTACAACGTCCACTCCGTATGCAATTCGTCGTACCGTTCGCGGTGCCTTTTTTCGACCGCTTCCAGCTGTGCCATCTCTTGCGAGAGGCGGCGCAACGCCTGTTCGTACGCTGCTATCAGCGGTTCGCGCACGCGTTCGTACGGAACATCAGGAAATTGGCTTAAACGGTGCAACATCTCCTGAAATTGACGATCGGTCAGCGTCAATTCGTTGACCTGTTCCCGCCACTGAAACAATCGGTTCTGCTGTGCATCCAAGCTTTCTAAGAGTTCTCGCTCTTTTTCCGTCACCAACCGCTCCTGTGCGTCCCGCTGGCGGCTGGCCTCACCCAGTTCGTATTCCAACTCCTTGACCGTTTCTTCCTGTCGCGACACTTCGCGGGCGAGGCGCAAGGCCGCGTACACTTCCCGTTCATGTTCCTCGAGATCATTGCGCCAAGCCGTCCAATTCACCTGCTCTCGCTCCGGGATGTCCTGTTCCCACAAGTCATGGTAACTGCTGCTATAAGGAAAAGCGATCGCATGCGCCAAATCGTTCAGTTCTTCGATGTCTTGCGTTTGTGCCAGTGCCAGAGCTTCGCTTTGCCGTGCAGCCTGTGCTTGCAAGGATGTCCATTCTGCCAGGTGCTTCTCGTTATTCCCGCGCCGCCGTTCGATTTGCGCCAGCAAGCCTTCTTTACTCGCGTAATCGGATTTTAACCGTTCCAGCTCTTTTTCCTTGCCAATCGCCTCATGGTGGGTGAGAACATCCTGTTCTCGCTCCAGTTGCTGAAGCCGGATCCGTTCCCGTTCTTCCTCCTGCTCCAGTGCAGCCTTCTGTTGTTCAAGCGCCGCAAGCCGCTCCTCTTGCTGCTCTCGCTCCAGCTCCTCTTTCTTCCACACCTTGTGTGCCTGTTCCACGGCTTGCGCTGCGGCAAACAACTGATAGTCATTATACTTTTGATAAGCCTTGGCCAATTTTTCTGTCTCTTTGCGGTGAACGCGCAATTCATCCAGACGGTCACTGATCTCGTCCATATCCTCCAACACTTCTGAGAGCGGGCGCAGATCGTTTTCTTCCAATGCCGGCAGAGCGGATGTCAAGATGTCGTAAATCGTGGTCGGCTTAAAATCTTTGGACAACTTCGGACTGCGCAACTGAATGAGCAAGTCGAGCAGTTCCTGATAAGCGGCCTCGTCTTCAAAGCCAAACAACAATTGGTTGACCAAGCGCTTGTACTCTCCGGTGCTGCTCACGACACGGCCGCCCTCGCCGATCGCCTCCTCCAGTTGGGATCGCGACAGCGGCACTTTCACCTCTTCACTGCCGCTGTAGTCGCGCCGATAGAGGAACAAATCGACACCGATACGCCGGTTATCTTCCACGGAAAATCCCCAAAAACTCGCCGCCTGCGCCGTCTGGCGCGCCCTCAGCCCGATGCCGATAGTGAGAAAGCGTTCCGGCTCCGGCAACCGAAACTCCAGCCACAAATACGCGGTCCGCTCCTGATGCTCACCGTCTAGCAGCAAGTAATATTCGATTTTCCGGTCGCGCGACCCGAACGGATCCAACCGCCACGGCCGCTTGTCTCCGTCCAGCACGAGTGGAAGAAAACTTTGCATCGTCACAGACTTGCCCGAACCGTTACTGCCCCGCAAGATAAGGCGTCCGTCGGCAAAATAGAACTCCGCTTCATCGTAGTACCAAAAGTTCAAGACCCCTGCCCGATGAAGGTGCCAGCGATGGGTCATGGTGTTCCCTCCCCATCATCCTGATCGTCCGAAACGTTCGCTTCGTCCGGATATCCGCCACTCCAACGCCCAAACACCGGTTCAAGACATAAACCGCCTTCCTGCGGTGCCGCCAACTTCCACTCGAACAAGTGCTCAGCCACCTGGCGAGCAAGCTGGGCCGATGTCTGCTCCCGCAGATTTTTACTCCAATAGGGAGCAAAGCGCTCCTTGATGTCGTACAGCAACTGTTCCAGCACCGCCCAACTGAGCGGCACCCGTCCCCCTTCCTGGACCGTGAGCGGATCCCCCGGCTGTACAAGCCGCCGTTGCACCTCCCTTGCCAGCAACAGACAAACGTCTGACACGCCTTGCGGCGTCGGGAAAAGCGTCAAATCCCCACTCGCCTCCGGATAGGTCACATACAGCCCTTCCCGGTACCGCACTGTCTCCAGACCGATCTGTCGCAAATTGTCGATAATGGAACGCCGCTGCGTCAAAACGTAACTCCGCTCTTCCTCCGTCCATTCTTTGTCTAACACGATCGGTTCCTGCAACAGGCGTCGGTACACGCGGTGTCGCAGTTGTTCCCGCCGCCCGGCCTCCGTTTCCGGGTAATGGGATTGGCCAAGCGCATCCGGGTGGCGGTCCATCACCGTGATGTCATTCGTAAACCGACGCACGACATACCGCGCAAGCGGCGAACATTCGTACAACACATTTTGTTCACTGCTTTGGGCCCATGCATTCTCTTCACCTTCCAAGACGATGAGCACCTGCAAGTCCCGCAGTTTTTTCAACGCCCGAGCCATCGAAAGGCGGTGATAGTAATTGCGCCAGTCCAATTCAACCTGTTGCGTCAGCAAAGTTTCACGCAACGTTTCTGCCAGTTCACTCAACAGAAACTGCTCGTGCTCTCCTTTTCCCTCCAAGTACCACAACGTATACACAAACAAGCCATAGTCGCGCGGGTGGGAAAAAGTGTCAAACCCCATCCAGGGATACGCCTTCCCCGGCACCTTTTCCAACTTGACAAACGTCCGCGTCAACAGGAGGGGAAAGCCTGCAAATTCTTGAAACCAATCGCGCAGCCAGTCGTAGTGGGCTTTGACAAGCTGGAACAATTCGGGATCGCGCTGTTTGGAAATCCACGGCCGGTTTAAAAGGGCTTGCGCGCATGTGCGGCGTTCTTCCCGGATGCGTTCTTCATGCTTGCTGCGGCTCAAAGAGGACCACCTTCTCTCCGGCGCTTTCGGCAGCGGGCGCCTCCGCCTCTATCCCACGCGAAAAACGGAGCCGGTAATTGGGCATCTCCAGTTGACCGTCGTCCGTCACGACAGTCGTCCGTTCATTGTCTGCAGGAAGGGTAAGCTGAATCCGAATCCCTTCGGATGTCAACATCTTCCGGCTTGGACTGGCCAGGCACTGTCCAAGCCAAACGAGCAACTGTGAAAAAACCGCGCGGGAAAGATGAGGCAAATCTTCCATCACCACTTCGCCCTGCTCTAAAAACTGCTGTAACAACTGTTCTTCTTCGCGGCGCCGCGTGAGCCACTCCAACCGTTTTTGCTCCTGTTCACGCCGCCGGTTCCGCACGGCTGCCGTCGCATTTTCCCGCAAACGGCGCCGGCCTTTCGATGTCAAAGCGCGTGTTTGGGGAGGCTCGTCCCACATCGAGGCATCAGGAGATTCCGTCTCACCTGCGTCGTTCCCCTGAAAGTGGCGCGTCTTGTACAAGCCGAAGGCATATGCCGCCAACTGGTGCGCCTCCTCAATATCCTCCAGCGCAAAAAACCAGCGCCCGAGATGTTCCAATTCCCGCTGGCGGCTGACACCGGAGCGCCGGCTGTCTTGGATGCGGAGCGCACTGCGGACAATTTTGGCAATCGTATTTTTCGTCGCCCGCTCAAAGCCGCGCACTTCACTTTCCTGACTTCCCCTGCCCAAAAACCAGCCGGCAAACGATTCCCACGTGTCGCGCAAGCGTTCGAGACGTTCCTCTGCCGACTCTTGTTCATCCAGTTGAGGCTTGGCCGCCTCTTCCTGGCTGACCTGCCGGATGTACCGCTCCACGAAAGAAGCATCCATTCCTTTGAGCAGCCCTTCAATCGTCAGACTGTACCGCTGCAATCCTTGCATAAAGTTGCGCAAGTAATGGGTGAGCGAGTCTTTATAAATGAGAAACGATTCCGTCGCCATCAATTCTTCCACGCGGCTGCTCTCCAGGTGGGCGATATAATCAGCTGCGCTTTCCGTCATCAGGCGAAATGTCGTAAACAACTCTTCCCAGTGGGGCAGCGCCTTCCCTTGCGGAAAGATTCCTTGCGCCTCCTTCAGTTGCGCCAAAAGCGCCGCGATCTTTTCCAGTCGCGTCGGCTCGAGCGACCCGCCAAAACCGCGGATGTTTTCCAGTCCCGACACCATGCGTTCAATTTCCACCGCATATTTGGTCATCTGATAGCGAAAAGACTTGCGTCGGTACTCTTCAATGGTATTGACGCGCCTCCCGTCATGCTGGGCGGTTAGGTTTTTCCACGCTTCCAGCTGTTCCAAATCTTGCTGGCACTGCTCAAGCGTGTAGTCGGTGAGATAACCGCGGGCCTTCACCCCTTCAACGACCTCTTCCGGGGTGAGCCGGTAGCGCATCCGCTGGTGCTGTTCGTAAAAAAAGCGCATCACCGCTCGGTAACGTTCCACATTCTCGGCGGTAAGATAGCTTGCCTCGGTAATAGGACGCTTCAAATCAGCCATGTTTCCACTCCAAGGTTCATTCTTTCTCCCATTGTATCACAATCCGCCTCTTTCCCACTCCAGTTGACATCATCTATTTTTCTAGTTGATTGAGCCTTTTTAAACACTATCATCACAATTTTACAATCTCCATTAACTTCTCGTAGCTGTTCACAACGTCGTATTTTAGCTGGCCTGTGTTCAATTTTGCAAAATGCCTGCGGGCACATTCGATCTTCGCCCTTTCCACTTCCCGCAACTCCAGCGAATCCATAGACCCTTTTGTCTCAGCAATGAAATAGATATACTTTATTCCCCCTTCCTTAAACACAATAGCCCAATCGGGGTTGTAATTGCCCATCGGTGTGGGAATAAAGAAGCCGCGCGGCAATTTGGCATAGACCATGACTTCTTGGCTGGTATCCAATTCCTTCGCAAAAGTCCTTTCAATGTTTGAATCGGTCACCACATAGTCGAAAATGTGCTTCTCCACCGGCACGGCATTTTGTCCAAGTTGGCCTCTCAAGGTGTTTTCGGTGAAAATGTCCGTTTCAAATGTCTCGTTGATCACGTCGTACGTAATGGACTCAATGATGGTTGTGGCTTTCTGTTCATTGATCAGCCGGGCCGCCCGAATGATAAACTCCTCCGGGTTAATCCGAAATAAGTGAAAAGTAGACGATTTGATGCCGGTTAGGATTTTTACGATGGTTTTTCGTGTCAATCGCGTCTCGTCCATCAGCTTGCCGACCAGATCGTACTTGACCTTCGAGGATGCAGTCTGATAGACATATTCCGTCTGCGTCTCGCGGGTAACAAACGCTTCGCCCTCTTCCAACTGTTCCTTGGATTCGATTTTTTGCATTTCACCATGCTTGATGGCGTAACGCACAGATGGCACGTGCAAGTTTTGATCCAGGGCATAGATACATTTTCGGATGAGTTCGTCCGAATCAAACCGGACCGTGTACACCGTCTTTTTGTTGATCTGGTTCCACAGATCCTGAAACTCTTGCTTGTAAAAGTTTTGATTCGGCTTCAGTTGTTCGATATTTTTGCTCCGTTCATCCTCTGTCAAATCGGCCTTTCCAGCGACGTAAATCGTCTTCACCAATTCGAACAACGCTTCTTGATAACCGGCCAATTCCTCGGGAAGCACCACTTGTTGCTGTTCGACCGCCGTAAAATACTGCTCCGTCAGTTGATCATGGTCATCCACATAGCCCTGCCGGATAAAGGTTCGGTGTAGCTTATTGGCCAAACTCTCGTCAATGCGCAACGATTCGCCACGAGCATTGGTGAGCACTTTTTCCAAGAAGAATCCGGCATCGGCTTTCCGCGGACGTTCGGCCAGTGTTTCGGCGATTTCAATTTGCAGTTGCCTGGCAAACTGATCATACGACTCGCTGGCAATCACAGTCAGCACATTGATCTCATGCACATCGATGCCTGGCACGCTGGCATCGATCCGTTCTCCCTGTTGGTTGACGCACAGCCGCAATCCCCGGCCCACTTCCTGCCGCTTCTTGATCGTGGAGTCGCTGTGTTTCAAGGTGCAAATCTGGAACACATTCGGGTTGTCCCAGCCTTCTTTTAAGGCAGAATGGGAAAAAATGAACCGCGTCGGCTCCTCAAAGCTAAGCAGCCGCTCTTTGTCCCGCATGATCAGATCATAGGCGTCCACATCGTCTGAATCCGTCTCTCTGCGGGACACTTTCGGGTCGATGAGGCGATTGTTCCGCTTATCGATAGAGAAATATCCTTTGTGCGTATCCTTCACCTGAATCTTGTTCAGGTATTGGACATACGGATCATCCGTAAACAATGACAATTGCTCGTTCAACAGGGCCAAGTATTCTTCCTCAAAAATATCGGCATAGACACCGTTTTTTTCGTTTCCTTCTTCGTCATATTGCCGGTATTTAGCCACTTCGTCGATAAAAAACAGGGAAAGCACCTTGATTCCCTGACGGAACAGCTTCCGCTCTTTCTCAAAGTGGGACTTGATCGTTTCCCGAATTTGTATCCGCCGGAAATGCAGTTCGTTGACATCCCCTTGCACGTCTCCGGCCGCAAGCATCACTCCATTGGCAAATTCAATCCGGTTTTTCTGTCCGTTGATCTCTGATACGATGTATCCCCTATACTGCTCTAACCGACCGGACAGCTGGTAAAGATCATCGCCTGTGCGGATGCGTTGTGTTTTCTTGGTCAAGCCAGTTTTTGTCCGCACTTCAAACTCCAGGCGGGCAACGGGCGCCTGCTTGTCGCTGAGATCAATGCCCTCTAGATACAAATAACTGTCCGTGCCGCTCGTCCCTTTGACAGAGATGCCTTTGACGCTAATCTTTTTAACCAGCTTCATGTTGTAGGCATCCAGCGCATCCAGACGGTATACCTTGTTGTAATCTTCCTTATGGGTGGCCGAATAGCGCAGGGTGAAGAGCGGGTTGAACAGTCTCAGCGCTTCCTTGGTTTTCGCACCTTCCACCGATTGCGGTTCATCAATGATCAAGATGGGATTGGTGCTGGCGATCACGTCAATCGGCTTGCGGGATTGAAAGTCGTCCAACTCCATATAGATCCGTCGGGCGTCTTTTCCCCTTGCAGAAAAAGCTTGCGAATTGATAATCATGACATTGATGCCGGAATCACTGGCAAACGACTCAATCTGGTGCAGTTGTTTGGAATTGTACACGAAATAGCGGGCCTTCGTTCCGTATTCCGACACGAAGTGATCTTCCATCATCTGAAACGACTTCAGCACGCCTTCCCGAATCGCGATCGATGGAACGACGACAATGTACTTGCTCCACCCGTAAGTTTTGTATAATTCAAACATCGTCCGAATGTAGGTGTACGTCTTGCCCGTCCCCGTTTCCATTTCCACCGTAAGGTTGTACTTGCCTTCGAGACGGTCGGATATTTTCAATCCGTTCTGCCGCTGCACAGACTGTATGTTGGCCAGGATTTCATGATCGGGCAGTCTAACAGGGCTGTTCTTAAAACCAACATTACCCACATTTTGATTGAAGTCTAAATCCATTTCCGTTTGCTCATATTTTTCCCTTCTGCCCTTATCCAGTGTGAACCGGGACAGTTCTTTCGGCTGTCCTGCGAAACAGTCCACGATACTTTTCACGGCATCCAACTGAAATTGCTGGTGCTTGAACTTGATTTTCATGCCTCTCACCTGCCCTACAGCACCTGAATCTCCGTATTCGGTGACAGCATTTTGAACAGTTCTTCCACGTTGATGCGGGCTGCATCATCTTGAAAGGAGCTGTCCCGGAACACCACGCGCAGCGGCTTGTCCTCGGCTATCTTCTTGATCACCGACTCCGGCACATCTTCATCGAAACAGGCAACCAAGGAATTGCCTCCGACGTAATGAACGGTTTTACCTTCTATCTGTTTCGTTTCCATCGGCAGCGAAAGTTCAAGCCCGAGTTCCAGCATCACCTGGATGAGCAAGTCTTCACTGGTGCGATCCTCTTTAATGTTGGAAGCAAGGTCAAGAAGATCGCCTTGATCCAGCTTGTCCGGTGTGTAGTAGACATCTTTCATGTTGGACGTATCGACACGAAATACCCGGAAACCGTAGTCGATGTCGGCCCAGGTTTCTTCCTTGATCTTCTTGGCGGCGCGGCGAATGCGTTCTTTTCCGATCTCGCAGATATTTTTGTAGCCAGCTTTGTAAGCTTCCGAGTTTTCATCCGTCGGTTCGGGAAGTTGAACCATGATGTATTTGCGATTGCCACCGTCTTCAGCATTGAGCTGCATGACCGCGTGGGCAGTGGTGGCGGAGCCGGAGAAGAAGTCAAGGACTAATGAATCCTGGGTATTTGATATATCCAACAAATAAATGATCAATTCTTTTGGTTTGCTATAATCAAAAAACTTGATCATATTTAATTTCTGTAATGAAATAGTCCCATTAGCAGTAGTACCTACTTCATTAGGAATAATCGTATCATATGCAATTTCACTTTCACTCTCAGGAAAAACTCTATAAATATCATATTTATTATTATCTCTTTTAATCAGTTGTAATAATCCATTTTCTAATAATTCAATCGCTTTTTCTTTACCTACTCTCCATCTCCCTTCAGAACCATCTTCTTTTATAGGATAAACTGTAATTCCATCAATAGTAATGGGATAATACATTGATGGCCTATCTTCTCTCCTATCAGCTTGTCCCCACTGTCGTAAGTTTTCTCTTCTACCTTCACTTTTCTTAGTTATTTTTTTAAAATTTATTAAGTCAATGTTTTTTGCATAAACTAAAATGTATTCATGAACAGTAGAAATCGTAGTAGTAGTTCCTACTTTTCCTAATTTCGATTTCCAAATAAAATTGCACACAAAATTTTTGGAACCAAAAATTTCATCGCATATTTTCTTTAAATTTTCGATTTCATTATCATCAATACTAATAAAAATCACTCCATCTTCTCTTAGTAAATTTCTCGCTATCTTCAACCTTGAATACATCATCGTCAACCAATCGCTGTGAAACCGACCGTTTGATTCCGTGTTTTGAAACAATCGGTTTCCGTTTTCGTCTAACTGTCCAGACTCTTCAAGATACTCTTCAGCTGATTCCTTGAAATCATTCTTGTAGATAAAATCCTTCCCCGTATTATACGGCGGGTCGATGTAGATACACTTGATCTTGTTCAAATACGATTCCTGCAGCAGCTTCAACACTTCCAGGTTATCGCCTTCGATGTACAAGTTTTGCGTCGTGTTCCAATCAACACTGTCTTCTTTGACTGGCCGCAGTGTTTTGTTGATCGGCGTATTGGCGTTGAGAATAGCCTGTTTTTTGCCAGGCCAGGTCAACTGGTACCGTTCCTTGTCTCCCTCCACGAGAATGTCAGACAGTTCCTGCTTCAACAGTTCAAAATCGATGGCACGCTTCAGTTTTCCGTTCTCATCCCTTACCTCGGTAATCACATTGGGAAAGAGTTCGGCGATTTTTTCGATGTTCTTTTGCGTCAGATCCACCGATTTCATCGACAGTTTCTGCATCCTATTCCTCCAACCCCCAATCACTTCCAAGCAGTTGCTTCAGCGCTTCTTGTTTCCGTTGCAGTTCCATGTCTGGTCCTAACTTGCGGTTGAATTGCTTTTCGCGGTGGATTCTCGATTCTAGCCGCTGGCTTCCTTTTTAGTTTAACAATCTCGGCTTGGCGTGCAAAGGCGGAGGGGATATCTTCTTCCGGCTTCGCTTTGATTTTCAACAAAATTACATATGATGTTTCATACACCGATTTTAGGTCCAATCCATGAATTGCATGAAAATGTTGCAATTGATCCATCCTTGACTTTAGAAAATATATTTTATACTATATACCCGTAATAGGTATATTTAACATTGAATGAAAAACGTTTCGGGTGAAAACAGGTTCTCCTTTTTACCCTCCCTGAAAGATAAAATGAAGGTGATTTGTGTATGTTAAATCCTGACAAGTTGCCTTAAGTTTACATCATGAATGCTACAAGCAGATTTTGGAATGCCCGATATGGTAAGTATTCATTTGAGTTGACAAAATATAATCGTAAAACACAAAGGAAAGGTGATATAAATGATGGGTTCATCAGGAATGATGTATGGTCAAATGGCAGGGCTTGGGCTATTAGGATGGTTCATCAACTTGCTTATCATTGGTGCTGTGGTTTATATTGCCGTCAGACTCGCGCTCAAACATCATAAGTAATGGTTTCTTGTAACTTGGATGCAGAGAACATCCAGCCTAACATCATTTCTTAGTAAAGGGTTTGAGAAGATAACATGATGAAAAAAAACTTTGGCATTATTGTCGCTATAAGCATCATTTTCTTCGGCAGTATCATACTGCTCTTTTTGAAAAATACGGATCGTTCAGCAGAGATGCCTTCATCAGATCTGAGCATAAACGGTTCCGTCACGACTGATGAACAACCATTACCAATTCCTCCCTTATTGCAAGATCGGAATCCATTGCCTCATCAGGCTGAATTTCATTTAACTGCACAAGCATCAACAATGGAATTCATAAAGGGAATAAAAACACAGACTCTCGGATACAACGGAAATTATCTCGGCCCCGTAATTCGAGTGAAAAAGGGTGATGATGTTACGATTAAAGTCAAAAACGGCCTAAATGAACAAACAACAATACACTGGCATGGGTTAGAAGTCAGTGGGGACAAAGATGGGGGCCCTCATAGTCCTATCAATCCAGGAGATAGTTGGAGTGTCCGATTCACAATCAATCAGCCGGCAGCAACCCTTTGGTATCACCCTCATTTGTTACACAAAACTGGAGAACAAGTATACAAAGGTCTTGCAGGTTTGTTCTTGATTGATGACGAAGTCACCGAAAACCTTTCAATCCCAAAAGAATATGGTGTGGACGATATTCCGTTAGTCATTCAGGATAAGAAATTGGCTGCGGATGGAAACATTTCTTACGACTTAGGAATGAGAGATGTCATGATGGGTTTACAAGGAAACACCGTTCTGGTGAATGGAGCAGTAAATCCATTTCTGGAAGTTCCCCATGGAAAAGTTCGTTTACGATTATTAAATGCTTCCAACGCACGTATATATGAGTTCCGATTAAATAACGATCAAGATTTCTGGCAAATCGGCACTGACGGAGGGCTTTTGGAAAGTCCTGTTAAAATGAATAAGCTCGTGTTAGGTCCTGCAGAAAGAGCAGAAATCATGATTGATTTTGCCAAATTTAAAAAGAACGACGTCGTATTTTTACAAGATCGAAGCACAAAATTGATGAAATTCATTGTGAATAATACGGAAAAGAAAAATAATGATCAGCTTCCTGAAAAACTTGCAGTGATTCCAAAAATAGACCCGGAAACAGCGATAAAAACGAGAGAATTTGTCTTTCAAGGTATGGGACCGATGGTGAATATTAACGGAAAACAAATAGATCTGGCCCGAATTGATGAAGTAGTGCATCGTAACAGTACAGAGATCTGGGAAATATCCAATGAAAGTATGGGAATGATGAATATGATGGGCGGAGGCATGGCACATCCATTTCACGCACATGGAGTGCAGTTTCAAATTCTTGAACGCAATGGAAATCCGCCTCCGGCAAACGAAACTGGCTGGAAAGATACGATTCTTGTTTATCCAGGTGAAAAAGTGAAAGCCATCGCGACTTTTAAATATCCAGGTCTCTTCATGTATCACTGTCATATTCTTGAACACGAAGATGCAGGAATGATGGGACAGTTTCGGGTAGATGAAGGATATTGAACGGGAAAGGGTCACTCCATAGCTGGAATAACCGCAATCCGTTTCATTTTGACAACCTGAGCAAATCAAGATATGCCCGGACGAACCCTGTCCAACTTTTTCTTCTTCCATAAAAGCTCTTGATCAGCAGGCAGAACGGCTCCCACTTGCCGCGATAGGGAAACCAATGGACCTCAGAACGCTTTTTTCCCTTGTCCAAAACAATCGACTTCTGATGGCAAAACGTCTGCAGCCCGATCTCGGCGTGGTAACGTCCGATACCGCTTTCCTTGACCCCTCCGAAGGGCAAATGGGGATTGGAAACGGAGACGATCACATCGTTGATGACAACGGCCCCGGATACGAGGGCGTCCGCCACACGCCGCGCTTTGTCCAGGTCGCCGCTCCAGACGCTGGCGTTCAATCCGTAAGGGGAATCATTGGCCAAGTGAATCACCTCTTCTTCCCGCTCAAAGGGCAGGACGCAGAGAACGGGACCGAACGTTTCCTCCCGCATGATCTTCATCTCAGGCGAAAGATCGGTCAAGATCATTGGCTGGACGTGAAGTCCCTTGCCTTTCTTCCACTGCTCGGGCGGCAGTCCGCAGACCAGCCGGGCGCCGCCGGACAATGCCTCTGCCACCTGGTCCCGGACGATGTCCAGCTGTCTGGGAAAGGTCATCGAACCCAGATCGGTCGTCTCAGCGTCCATCTCCTGGGTTAAGGCTTCCACTTCCTGCCGCAATAGATGAATGAACCGCTCATACACCGGCTTTTCGACGTATATCCGCTCCACCGACATGCACACCTGTCCGCTGTTGGTCAAGGCGCCCCAGACCGCCCCCTTGGCGGCCCGTTCCAAATGCGCATCGGCAAACACGATCATCGGGTCCTTGCCGCCCAATTCCAGGGTGGTGGGAATCAGCCGTTTGGCAGCCTCTTGCTGGATGATTTTTCCCGTACGCACGGAGCCGGTGAAAAAGATGTAGTCCGGCGCAGCCTCGACGAGCGCCGCCCCCACCCGTCCGTCGCCGTGGGCCACCTGGACCACCTTATCCGGAAAACCCACCTTTTGAAACAGATCCTCGATCATTTTTCCCACCAACGGCGTCACTTCGGACGGCTTGAGGATCACACTGTTGCCGGCCGCCAAGGCACTGACCACCGGCACCATCGCAAGCTGAAACGGGTAGTTCCACGGCGAGATGACCAGCACCACACCACGCGGATGATAGGAAATATAGGACCGTTTACCGATCAAGGTCAGAGGGGTCTTTACCTTTTTCGGCGCGAGAATGGATGCGGCATGCTTTTCCACATAATGAATCGCATCCGCCACCACCAGAATGTCCGCTGTCAGCGCTTCCACTTTTGGTTTGCCGGTGTCCCGGGCAATCACATCCGCCAATTCGTCCAGGTGATCCACAATATGCTCTCTCAACCGCCGAAGCGCTTCAATTCGCGAAGAAAGCGGTTCTTGGCGCCATGCTTCAAATGCCTTTCGGCCGTCTTGCACCATTCCGGCACAGGCTTGAATCGGCGTCACGGGAATTTCATCCAGGGTCTCGCCTGTTGCGGGGTTGATCGCCGCGAGGGTTTCCATCGCTTTCACCTCACACCTCTCTTTTCAAACGCCATGGCCATGGCAAACATCCTGCGCATCAATTTGTACCTGATTATATTTTCTGAACAAGAAGAGGACAATACCGATTTATGTAGTGATTTTTGTGTCGTTTGCATTTATGTCTATGTAGTGGTTGCAAATAAAAATCCGCCGCCGGCGCGCCTCCATTCCCTTTCACGATCACGCAATACCGGACGACGGATCGCTTTTGCTCGAACCGAAGTACGTATTGGTCAAGCCGCTGTGTGTATTGGACAAGTGGTCCTGTAAGCCGAGTTCTGTCCTCCTTGTGCTGCAGGCGGGATGAACGATCGTCCCTCGCACGTCTGGAGTGGCAACCATCTATCTAGGATGTGCATTGCTGCACACCTCAAGCGACCAACCCGGGATCACCGCGGGCCACGGTTAGACATGCGTCTTGATCCCCTATCCGGTCTTGCTCCGGGTGGGGTTTACCAGAGAATATGTCACCATATTCTCTCGTGAGCTCTTACCTCACGGTTCCACCCTTGCCTGTGGTACCATCGCGATACCCATCGGCGGTCCATTTCTGTGGCACTTTCCTTCGGCTCGCGCCGACTGGCTGTTAACCAGCACCCTGCCCTATGGAGCTCGGACTTTCCTCCGGCACGGAATGGCCCATAATAGCCTCCTCTGCCGGCGGTTGCCCGGACCACTTGTCGATTTCAAAACAACGTGTGATATTATATCATAATCGTCATCCATTGATCAAACAAAATACCTCCTTTCCATCAAGGAAAGGAAGCGTCGCCACAATGTCAACACATATCAAGCGTTTTGTTTCTTCTCTTTATCCACTTTCGCGGCGTTGTAAAGCGAAAGTGCCAATCCTCCCCACAACAACAAAGCGCCGATAACAAACATCACCCACGCACCCGCACTCATCGCTTCACCTCGACCTCCTCCCCACTTTTACCGCGCAATCTCTGGAAGACGAAGCCTAAGATAAACGCCGCGATGGCTGCGCCCCAACCGATGACGATCACCTGGTTCAGCGTGTAATCTCCTGCGCCGTAATGTTGCACAAACAACTCGTTGTACAAATTGTAGGCACCCATCGAAATCAGGACGATCGGCGTGATGATCTTCAAGCAAAAGTCCCACCAGGAAGCAATTTTCAAGTCAGATACTTGGTTGATATGTTCCCGTAACGTAGCCAATTTGAAAAACCACCCTAACAAAATGACTTCCACCACACCGGCCAGCACAATACCATAATTGTTCACAAACGCGTCAACGATATCCAAGTAGCCTAATCCCGCATGGGTGACATATACCAGACTGCCGAGGAAACCAAGTCCGCACACCCAGTTGACAGCCGTTGTGCGTGAGAGGGAAAATTTCTCCTTAATTGCTGTAATGCACACCTCGGCAATCGAGATCGCTGATGTCAAACCGGCAATTGTCAGCGCTCCGAAAAACAGCACTCCGAACAAATCGTTCAATGCCGGCAATTCGTTGATGATCTGCGGAAAGACGATAAATGCGAGTACAACACCGCTCTGAACCACCTCTTCAATCGGAATACCTTGCAGCATCGCCAAATACCCGAGCGCCCCGAAAACACCGAGCGCCGCCAAAAATTCAAAACCACTGTTGGACAAGGCAGCAATAAATCCGTTGTTCGCAAGATCCGCGTTTTTCGGAAGGTAACTGGCATACGTAATCATAATACCAAAAGCGATGCTTAAAGAGAAGAAAATCTGCCCATAAGCATTGACCCATACTCGTGGATTGGCCATCGCCGACCAATTTGGTTCCAACAAGGCGTTTAATCCAGCAGCGGCACCCGGGAGGGTGACCCCGCGAATCGTAATGATGATCATGACGATAATCAGAATCGGCATCAGGATAGTAGTCGCCGTTTGAATGCCTCGGCGGATGCCTCGGAATAAAATCCAATAAGAAACCGCCCACATGATAATAACCGGTAATAAAACCTGCCAGCGCAAACCGCCCGCGTTCCAAATATTTCCTGCAACCTCCGTATACCCGAGGTACTGCTCCAGCATGAATCCCTGTGTTTCCTCACCCCACTGGCGGCCAAGCGAAAAGTACGTAAAGCTCAATGCCCAGCTGACAATCACCATGTAGTAGGTAACGATAAAAAAGCAAATCGCGGCTTGCCACCAGCCCAACCATTCCCACTTTTCTGACAGGCGACGAAATGAAAGCGGCGCCGAACCACGCATCTTCTGTCCGATCGCGTACTCGAGAATGAGAATCGGAATCCCTGCTGTGATCAGCGCGAATAAATAGGGAATCAGGAACGCGCCACCCCCGTTTTCATAAGCAATGTACGGATACCTCCAAATGTTGCCTAATCCTATAGCAGAACCAACCGCCGCAAAAATAAATCCCGCCCGGGAACTCCATTGCTCTCTTTCTTCCATGCCTAAAGTCAACTCCTTTCATCAAAATTATCAAACTTCATTATATATTATACTCGAATGAAAGGTATATTTCAAAAAAATCATTTTATCTTTTTATCATAAACATGCGGTCAATCATCGCGTCTTTCTCAAGAATGAAAGCGAAACCGCTTCTCAAGAATGAATTTCTCATCGCGCACAAACGAACTGCGCGTTTTGGCGATCTGTGCAATCCGCTCTTCTGCCAACCGATTGGCCGCCTGATAGGTGGGTATCTTCTCCCGCTCGGAAATAATGAACACTTTCAACAGATTGTCATAAATCGTTTCCACTTTCTTAAACGCGCGTTCGCGGTTGTATCCCTCCAGTTCATCGGCAACGTGGATCAAGCCCCCGGC
Organism: uncultured Bacillus sp.; assembly: GCA_947085265.1. Lineage (GTDB taxonomy): Bacteria > Bacillota > Bacilli > ZCTH02-B2 > ZCTH02-B2 > Bacillus_BB. Next base: position 428,493 of record CAMTVR010000012.1, read on the forward strand.
ATTGATGACATAATCGGGCGCGTACACAATGCCCCGCTCATGCAACCGATCTCCGTGAACATCCTCTTTGAGCTGGTTGTTCGCTGAACCGGCAATCACTTTCGCCTTGAGCAGCGGAATGGTTTGATCGTTGATGATGGCTCCCAGGGCGCACGGGGAGAAGATGTCGCATTCCACAGAGTAAATGTCGTCAATGTCGACCACTTGGGCACCCAATTCTTCCTTTGCCCGCCTCACGTTGTCCGGGTGAATGTCAGTGACGATGAGCTCGGCCCCTTCTTGTTGCAGATAATGACACAACGCATATCCCACACTGCCGACACCTTGAACGGCAATCCGCTTTCCTGCCAACGAATCGCAGCCAAAGGCCACCTTGGCTGTCGCTTTCATCCCGAGATACACGCCGTAAGCCGTCGCGGGAGCGGGGTTTCCTCCGGATCCAAACCAAGGTGAAACCCCCGTCACATAATGGGTCTCCAAGTAGATCTGATCCATGTCGGACTCCGTCGTTCCAACATCTTCTGTGGCAATGTAGCGGCCACCCAACGACTGAATATAGCGTCCGAGGGATCGGAACATGGCCTCGTTTTTATCTTTTTTCGGTTCCCCTATAATCACGGTTTTTCCGCCACCTAAATTCAGACCAGCAGCCGCCGCCTTATACGTCATCGCTCGCGCCAAACGCAGCACGTCCGTAATCGCCTCCCCCTCCGTGGCGTATGGCCACATGCGGCAACCGCCGAGGGCCGGGCCAAGCGTCGTATCATGAATGCAGATCATCGCCTTGAGACCGGAAGCGGCGTCGTGGCAAAAAACAAGCTGCTCATAATCGTGTTTTTGGAGTTCCGCAAAAATATCCATCATTTCCTCCCGATGAAGTGGTTTCGGTTCACTAGCCACTACTTAATAATTCGTATACAAATATTCGTATGGTTGATTATATCCGAATATCATACGAAAAATCCTCTTTCCTTGCTGTCGACGAACGTCATTGACATCCGTGAACATGTTACAAAAAAACAAACGGATCGGTGTTGATTTCCGAAACCAGGATTTCCGTGTCCGGATATTTCCCGGACAAGTGATTTTTCAAGTACTCGGCGAGACGGCTTTTCATCAGGTGTTCCACATGATGCCCCGGGTCTACCAGGCACAGTCCCATGGCAAGGGCATCATGTGCCGTATGATAATACACATCGCCGGTCACCAGGACATCAATCCCCCGTCCAGCTGCCTGAGCCACAAAGGAATTGCCGTCTCCCCCGATCACGCCTACTTTTTCAATCAACCGATCCGGTGGACCGACGTAACGCAGACCGGGCAACGACAGCATTTCTTTGACAAAACGGGCAAAAGCCTCCAAGGTCATCGGCGAGGCCAACCGTCCCTTTCGTCCCAGCCCCCGTGTTTTTCCTTCCTGTTCCAGCGGATACACGTCGTAGGCTACTTCTTCATAAGGGTGAGCCTCGATCATCGCGCGAATGACCCGAGATTGAATCGTCTCTGGAACAATCGTCTCCAAGCGCACCTCCGCAACCCGCTCCAACGTCCCTTGTTGGCCGATAAAAGGATTGGTGCCTTCCCGCGGCATAAAGGTTCCCGTTCCCGGAATTTGGAACGTGCAGTGGCTGTAATTACCGATCCAACCGGCGCCGGCTTCGGACATCGCCTGCATGACCGGCCCCACGTGATCTTCCGGAATAAAGACCACGATCTTCTTCAGCCGTTCACTCGCCAAAGGGATCAATACCTCGGTATTTTGTAAACCCAACGCGGCAGCCAGCCAGTCATTCAAACCGCCTTCTGCCACATCGAGATTGGTGTGCGCCACGTAGACGCTGAGATCATGTTTGAGGCACTTCTCAAGCAGCCTTCCCTGCGGCAGATCGGTTCGCAAGTGCCGCAATGGCCGAAAGATCACGGCGTGATGAGCGATGATCAGATCTACTTGCTTCGCAATCGCCTCATCGACAACAGATTCCAATACATCCAGCGCCACCATGACGCGTCTCGCCTCTCTCTGCAGCGACCCAACCTGCAAGCCGATTCGCTTCTCGTCTCCCTCGACCGCCAGCGTTTTGGGAGCCAGCTTTTCCACCAGCTGGATCACTGTCTGAGCGTGTGCATACACTGGGCCAGCACCTCCAATTGGATCAGTTCTTTTTCTAAACGGTCCATCTTCTCCCTTTCTCGATGCCGCGCCAGACGCAATCCTTCGAGAATCCGCCGCCGTTTGTCGCTTTCATAGCGGATCCGTTGGCAGACCAGAAGTCCTCGCCGTGACTTTTGCTCCTTCTGCAGCCACTCCTCCAGCAATATCCGGGGGCCCAAAAGAAAGAGAAGAAACCAATCTTCCTTTAAAAAGGCCAAATCATCGATTTGACTCAAGGCTTGCGCCGCTGTCTGGTAACTGTCATCCAACCCCTGCTCGTAAGCGAGAATCTCATAGAGATGGCCGCAATCCAGAACCAGTTTCTCTGCACGCAGTTTCCATCCATGCGCCAGAAGTGCTCGGCGAACGAAGTGCGAGGCCATGTTTGGCTGAAGAACAAGGCGCTGAAACGTTAACGTTTTCCCTGGCTCGGCCGTCAGCAACCGACGCATCAGTTCACCACCCATGCCGGCCAGAACAATCGTGTGAACCTCAGCGGCAGCGAGAGCCTGTAGACCGTCTCCCAATCGGACGCTGATCCGAGCCGATAAACCGGCTTCCTGCACAGCCTTCAACGCGCGTTGATAAGGGCCCTTTCTGACCTCCACGGCGATGGCATAGGGAGTATGTCCGCTTTGTACCAGGGAAATGGGTAAATAGGCATGATCCGTGCCCACATCTGCAAAAGGCACGCCTCGCGGAACCTGAGCGGCAACCTGGCAAAGCCGCGGGGAGAGATGCGGAAATGTTGGCTCCTGATGATCTTTTGTCAACATTTTCACCATTCCATCGGAGAATTCAAGCAAAAACGGCGATTTTCACCTGAATTTTTTCAAATGTTCGCATACACGTCCCGAAATGAGTTTGCATTTGACTGCAGGAGCATGTAAAATGATAGCAAAGAAAAGAACTCACAAAGCAGTGAGTTCTCTTTACTCCAAAAAGTCCTTTAACCGCTTGCTGCGACTTGGGTGACGCAGCTTACGCAAAGCCTTGGCTTCGATCTGGCGGATCCGCTCACGCGTCACACCGAAAACCTGACCAACCTCCTCCAAGGTTCTTGTCCGGCCGTCATCCAGTCCAAAACGCAAGCGCAACACGTTTTCTTCACGTTCTGTCAAGGTATCCAAGACATCTTCCAGCTGCTCTTTGAGCAACTCGTACGCGGCGGCATCGGATGGCGCCAGCGCATCCTGGTCTTCAATAAAGTCGCCGAGATGGGAATCATCTTCTTCGCCAATCGGAGTCTCCAGGGAAACGGGTTCCTGAGCGATTTTGATGATTTCCCGTACCTTTTCCGGTGTCAAATCCATTTCCTTGGCAATCTCTTCAGCCGTCGGCTCGCGACCCAGTTCCTGCAACAGTTGCCGGGAAACGCGTATCAGTTTGTTAATCGTTTCCACCATGTGGACCGGTATGCGGATGGTCCGCGCCTGATCGGCAATGGCTCGCGTAATCGCTTGACGGATCCACCAGGTGGCGTAGGTACTAAACTTGTAGCCTTTGCGATAATCAAACTTCTCGACGGCTTTCAAAAGACCCATATTTCCTTCTTGAATCAGGTCAAGGAATAACATGCCGCGGCCGACGTATCTTTTTGCAATGCTGACCACTAATCGGAGATTGGCCTCTGCCAGACGCTTTTTAGCCTCTTGATCGCCTTGTTCAATCCGCTTGGCCAGCTCAATCTCTTCTTCAGCAGACAAGAGAGGAACACGGCCAATTTCTTTTAAATACATCCGAACGGGATCGTTAATTTTTACGCCCGGAGGAATGAGCAGTTCATCGTCCATCACGTAATCCTCGTGGTGATCCTCATCTTCAGCAAGATCCGGGTCCAGCTCCGTGACATCCAGATCCTCGTCTGCCTCGTTGAGCACTTCAATCCCCTGTTCACTGAGCTGTTCAAAAAACTCATCTATCTGCTCCGGCTCTTGATCAAAAGGGGAAAGGCGCTCCATGATTTCTTGATAGGTGATCACCCCCCGCTTTTTGGCGGTCTCGAGGAGCTGTTCTTTTACCTGCAACAGTGTTACATCTTGATGTTGACCTTCGTTGGTCTGTTCTTTCGTTTTCTCCACATAAAACCCTCCTTCCATCTACTCGGCCACTCACACAATCGCAGCGATCACATGGATGTATGACGGACTGGGGGGCGTTGACCACTCAATTCTTTTTTCAACCGGATCAACTGTTGCGCCAATTCCAGCGCTCGCTTTGTATCACCCAAGCGTTCTGCTTTTTGGATCTCTTCTTTTTTCTCTTCAAATTCGATCCATTTGGGATAGCGCTTGATCTCTTTGACATAATCGTGAAGCTCTTGGGGTGAGGCGTCCCCTTCCATCTCCATCATGGCCAATTGGCTAGCCAGCTCCACCAGCCGCACATCGGTCAGCGTATGAAGAAATGAGCTGACATCCATTCCCTGGGTACGTTCATAATAGGCATATAGATAAGCTGCCAGTACAGCGTGTTCCTCTTCATTAAACTGGCTGCCGATCTCCTTTTGGACAAATTGAATCACCTGTCCGTCCCTCATCATCCAAGCCAGCAATTTTCGTTCCGCCGTATAATAAGCAGGAACCCGTTTTACGGATGCGATCAAGTGTTTTCTACTAGTATTTCCAGCAAGAACCACTTTATCCCAGTAGTCCTGCTTGCCGTCTTTCTTTCGCCGGTGGTAAACCCGCCGCTGTTCCGTCTTCAACGCATCCAGCGAAAGTTGAAATTCGGCTGCCAGTTCTCGCAAATAGTGGTCACGTTCAATGGCAAAAGGAAGTTCGGTGATCAGTTCGATCGCCGCCTGCACGTAACGCAGACGAGATTCTTCATCGGTGAGGTCAAATTGGCGTCGAAGCTGTTTGAGGCGATACTGCACCACTGGCAATGCATTACCAAGCACATCATATAGAAAGGCTTCCCGCCCGTTCTCCCGGATATACTGATCTGGATCTTTGCCCTGTGGGATTTCAGCCACCCTGACCGTACAACCGGCATCGCGCAGCACATCAATCCCGCGCAAGGAAGCTTCTTGTCCGGCACGGTCGGCGTCATAACAAAGGATCACCTTTTCCGCATGACGCCGCAAGATACGTGCATGCTCGGGGGTCAACGTCGTCCCCAACGTGGCAACCACATGCTCGATCCCATGTTGAACAGCAGCCATCACATCCATGTATCCCTCCATGATGATCACTTCGTTTTTCTCCCGGATCACCTGTCGGGCACGGTGCAAATGAAACAGGACACGGCTCTTGGAAAAAAGAGCGGTCTCGGGGCTGTTCAGGTATTTCGGCTGATTGGCCGCCTCTCGCATGAGCCGACCCCCAAACGCGATCACCCGACCGCGCAGGTCAAAAATGGGGATGATCAGACGTTCCCGAAATTTGTCATAGTATCTTTTTTGGCCTTTTGCCTCGGAAAGTAAACCTCCTTTCACCAAATCTGTCGGGGAAAACCCCTTTTTCTGAAGAAATCTGGCAAGAACATCCCAATTTACCGGCGCAAAGCCCAATTGGAACGTTTGAATGGTCCTCTCGTCGACACCACGCTGATGCAGATAGTGTCGCGCCGCCGCCCCATGTTGCGGATGACGCAAGAGGTAGTGATACAACCTGGCTGCCCACGCATACGCCTCAATGAGGGTTTCCTTTTCTCCGCTTCTTGCGGGATCTGACTCGTCCTGAGGCATGTCCACGCCTGCCTCCTGCGCAAGGAAGCGGACAGCCTCCACGAATGTCATGCCCTCGATCTCCTGGATAAAGGCAAACAGGTTCCCACCTTTGCCGCAGCCAAAACAGTGAAAAATCTGTTTTTCAGGGGAGACTGAGAAGGAGGGTGTTTTCTCCGAATGGAACGGACATAACCCGAAGTAATTGCGCCCGCTTTTTCGCAGTTGGACATATCTTCCCACCACTTCCACGATGTCAAACCGATTGCGGACCTCTTCAATCAAAGACTCAGGGATCATCCGCGCCATTCCCTTCACCTTTCGACTGATTACTTTATTCTACAAAAATCGAGTTTTTCCTCCTTGCCCGCGCATATTCGAAAGGTGAAAAATAATCCAAACCCCTTCCATGACAATCGGCCTTTACTATTATATACGTGAAGAAATAAAAAAATCCTCCATATTCTTAAAAAACGAGCCTATTCGTGATGGGAATCCCCCTGGCGCAGTTTGTCTAAGATCAAATTGGCTGTTTCCTCCACCGCCTTGTTGGTTACGTCGATCACTTGGCAACCGATCCGCCTCATGATTGCATCCGCATAGGCCAACTCCTGTGCGATCCGTTCTGGATTGGCATAGTTGGCCGTGGATGTCAGGCCAAGCGACTTGAGCCGCTCACTGCGAATGCGGACCAGCTGCTCCGGCTTGATCGTCAGCCCGATACACTGATGAGGTGAAATCTGAAACAATTCTTCCGGCGGCTCCACTTCGGGAATCAAAGGAACATTGGCCACCTTATACCTTTTGTGGGCCAAATACATGGACAAGGGCGTCTTGGAGGTGCGCGAGACGCCAATCAGGACCACGTCAGCACGGAGGATCCCGCGCGAATCCCGTCCATCATCATATTTGACGGCAAATTCAATCGCCTCCACGCGCCGGAAATACTCTTCATCCAGTTGATGAGCCAGACCAGGTTGTAACTTGGGAGCTTGTTGCAGCTTTTCCTCAAGCGTGCGGATCATCGGTCCCATGATGTCCACCGTCAAAACGCCGAGCTCACTGGCCTTTTCCAGCAAAAACTGACGCTGTTCCGGGCGAACAAGCGTAAAGACAACCATGGCATTGTTTTCTTGCGCCGAACGCACCATTTCTTCGATGGTCGCCAAATCCTCCACATAGGGAATCCGTCGAATGGTCACTTGTCCGGGCTCAAATTGGCTCAACGCGGCACGCACCACCAGTTCAGCGGTTTCACCGACCGAATCAGAGAGTACATATACCACGGTTTCACTGGCAGCCATACGCATTCCTCCTACACTGACTTATCCTGGCCGAGTTCGACAAAAGCGCGTGTGATGGTGGTTTTCGTGATCCGCCCGATCACTTCCAATCTTTCCGTCCCCTCATTGGTTTTGCTCTTTTTTACGACCGGCAGGGCGTCGACCTGGTTTTCGATCAATTTTCGAGCCGCATCGTGAAGGGTCTCTTCGGGCGTACAAGTGACCAGATTGGGCATCCGGGTCATGATGATGCTGACGGGAATTTCCTCCAACTGTTGCTTCCCCATCGCACTGCGCAACAAATCTTTGCGCGAGACCACTCCCGCCAAATTACCGTCCTGTTTCGTGACAAAGAGCGTGCCAACATCCTGGACAAACATTGTCACTATCGCTTCATAAGCAGAGGTAGTTTCATCCACCATCACTGGAACCGCCTTATAATCACCCACGCGCATTTTTCGCATCTCTTCAGCGATGAGCGGATTGCCGCTTTTCCCGACGTAAAAATAACCGACACGCGGACGGGCATCCAAATAACCGGCCATCGTCAAAATCGCCAAGTCAGGGCGCAAGGTGGCCCGCGTCAACTGCAGCGCTTCCGCGATCTGCTCGCCAGTGATCGGGCCCTTGTTCTTGACGATCTCCAGTATTTTTTCCTGACGTTTGCTCAGTTCGATGTCCACCGCCCCCTTCCCGGATCCTTGCGCATATTAGATGAGCAATTGACCAAAATCAGCGTACTGGCTGGTCAAATCAGCGATTCGCTTGAGCAAGGCCAGACGATTGGCGCGCACCGTCTCATCATCCACCATGACCATCACCTCTTGGAAGAAATGATGAATCGGTGCGGCGAGCTCGGCAAGTGCCGCCAGTTGTTTTCGGGCGTCCATTGGCGCGATGGCCCTCCATTCCTCCATCACCTTCTGCCAAGCTTCATACAACCGCTGTTCGGCCGCTTCCGTCAGCTGGTGCGGGTTAAGAACAGCATCCTTCGCCTTTCCGGCCAAATTCTTAACCCGAGTAAAGGCCTCAAAGACTTCCTTGGATTCGGCGCGCACCACCATTTCGTTGAGAACGCGTGCCCGCTGGGCCATGACGGCCAGAGCATGATGCGTGGAGGCAAACACAGCCTCAATACAATCATGCCGAACGCTCTCCTCTTGCAACAGGTGCTTCAGACGTTGAAACAAAAAGTCCCGTAAATCTTCCATCAATTGTCCGTTCGGCCGATGCATGCCTTGGCGTTCTTGGTACGCTGCAAACACAGGCTGCAACAGTTCTTCCACCGTCATGATCGAAGCGCTGTTGACCAGAATCTGGACCACTCCATTTGCCTGTCTTCGCAGAGCGTAAGGATCTTGGGAACCTGTGGGAATCATCCCGAGCGAAAAGAATCCGACCAGTGTGTCCAGTTTATCTGCCAGGCTCAAAACGACAGCGATCGGCCGGGTTGGCAACTGGTCCCCGGCATGACGCGGCAAGTGATGCTCATACACCGCCTCGGCCACTTCTTCACTCTCGCCTGCCAAGCGAGCGTATACGCGCCCCATTACGCCTTCCAGTTCGGGGAATTCATAGACCATCTGGGTGACCAGATCAAACTTGCAGATTTCAGCCGCGCGTGCAAGTTGGGGCAGACTGCTTTCATCAATCTCAAAACGTGGAGCCAAGTTCCGCGCGATTTGACGCAGGCGGCGAAGTTTATCGCCAATGGTCCCCAGCCCTTCTTGAAAGACAACTTGCTCCAATTTCGATACGGCCTTGTCAACCGGCAACTTTTGATCCTCCTCGAAAAAGAATCGAGCGTCCGACAAGCGTGCGCGCAAGACCTTTTCGTTCCCTTTGCGCACCACATCGAGATGCCGGTCATCACCGTTTCGCACGGTCACAAAATAGGGCAGCAATTGTCCTGAAGCATCGGTCACCGGAAAATAACGCTGGTGCTCACGCATGGACGTGATCAGTACCTCTGCCGGAATCTGCAAGAATGCCGGATCAAAAGCGCCGTAGAGAACCGTCGGGTATTCCACAAGGTGCACAATCTCCTCTAACAAATCCTCGTTGATCGGAATCGTCCATCCTTGTTCCTGCTTCAGTTGCTCCACTTGCTCCAAGATCAGCTGGCGCCGCTCTCCCACATCGGCAATCACCCATTGCTCCTTTAGCCGTTCCTTATATTCCCCAGCATGACGCAGGCTTACAGAATTCCCCAGGAAACGGTGGCCTCTTGTCGTTCGCTCCGCCGTCACCCCCGCCACCTCAATCGGAATGACCTCTTCACCCAACAGGGCCACCAGCCAGCGAATCGGTCGGATGTATCGCAGCTTCTGGTTACCCCAACGCATCTGCTTAGGAAAATGCATGCCGGCGATCATTCCGGACAAGGCTTCCGACAATCGCTGTTTCGTCGGCTGACCGGGATTGTCCTTGATCGCAAACACGTAACTGGCCCCGCCGACTTCGCGGAAGACCAGCTGCTCGGGTTCAACGCCTTGGCTGCGCGCGAAGCCGAGGGCCGCCTTGGTCCAGGCACCGGTCTCGTCCACCGCAATGTTCCGCGCCGGTCCCTTAATCTCCTGGCGCAGATCTTCCTGTCGCTCCGCCATATCCCGCACCAGGACGGCCAAACGCCGAGGCGTCGCAAAACTGTCCAGGCGACCATACGCAATCCGCTCCTCCGACAGCCAGGAGGCCATTTTTTCCGCCAGTTGCCGGATCGCTCCTGGAATCACGCCGGCCGGCATCTCTTCCAACCCGATCTCAAGGAGAAAGTCCTGTCTACCCATGCTGCTTCACTCCTTTTAACAGCGGGTACCCGAGCCGCTCTCGCTCCCGCAAGTAGGCCAACGCGCATTCCCGAGCCAGCGTGCGCACGCGGGCAATATATGCGGTGCGTTCCGTCACGCTGATCGCCCCCTGCGCGTCAAGCAGGTTGAAGGTATGCGAACACTTCAACACCCAATCATACGCCGGAAACACCAGTTCCGCCTCGAGAGCCCGTTTGGCTTCCATTTCGTACATCTGAAAGAGGTTCATCAGCAATTTTCCGTCCGCCACTTCGAAGGTGTACTTGGAATGCTCATACTCCGGTTGGAGGAAGATGTCTCCATAGGTAATCTCGTCCACCCAGATGATGTCAAACACGTTTTCTTTTTCCTGGATAAACGAGGCGAGACGCTCCAGCCCATAGGTGATCTCAACGCTGACTGGATTGGCTTCCAGGCCCCCAACCTGCTGGAAATAGGTAAACTGCGTGATCTCCATCCCATCAAGCCAGACCTCCCACCCGAGGCCTGTGGCGCCTAACGTCGGCGACTCCCAGTTGTCCTCGACAAAACGGATGTCATGCTCCAAAGGTTCGATGCCCAGCTGTCGAAGGCTTTCCAGGTACGTTTCCTGGATGTCATCCGGAGAGGGCTTCATGATCACTTGAAATTGATGGTGTTGGTACAATCGATTCGGGTTTTCCCCATAACGACCATCCGTCGGCCGCCGTGAGGGTTCCACATAAGCCACATTCCACGGTTCTGGTCCGATGCTCCGCAAAAACGTCATCGGGTTCATCGTTCCCGCGCCTTTTTCTGTATCATAAGGTTGAACGAGGATACACCCTCTTTCGCCCCAAAATTGCTGCAAACGCAAAACGATTTGCTGAAAATTCACCGATTCATTCCCCTGCCTTTTCAGAATCTTGTGCAACCAAAAGAAACACTCCCGTACCCTCGCATGACAGGGACGAGAGTGTTTTCACGCGGTGATCTCCGCCACACCCTCATGCGGCCTTTTCTTTTCAACAGGAATATATCAGAAGGTCGTCAGACTGTCAAACGCCTTCCCATTCTTGCACTTGGGTCAAAAAAGCGGCTGACTTGAGCGGCAGATCCAGATATTCATCCATAAACAGCTGCGTGACCCGCCAGAGCAAAGCCTTCGTCTCTTCACGGATTCTCACCTGCCCGAGCCGTGAAAGCGGGATCTCCTGAAACAGCCGCAAGAGCTTGACCGCTGTCTCGGAAACCGCCACTGCCTGCGGGTCTTGCTGACGGCAGTCAGCACACAAAAGTCCTCCGAAACGTACACTGGCCAAATATGGACCGTCCTCTCGCCCGCAATGTTGACACCGTTCCCATACGGGGCGGTATCCGGAGGCCGCCAACACCTTCAGGTCAAATATCAGTTTCAAAATTTGCGGATCCGTTCCAGATTCCAGCAAAGTCAGGGTGTTCAACAAAAAAGGATACATTCCCTGCGAGGGGCTTTCCACTTCGCTCAACCTGTCCGCACTCTCCAGAAAATACATCGCATAAGCTTGGCGCACCAGACTGGCTTCAAAAGCTCGGTAGAAATGATGAATCACCTCGCCCTGATTTAAGGAACCCATCGTCCCCTTGGTGCCCCGGTGAAAGTAGACGAACATCCCCTGAACCAGCGGCTGCGCAACGCCCGCCAAACGGCTCTTTGGCTTCCGCGCGCCCCTAGCTATCAAGGACAACTTCCCTCGGGGGGTGAGCAGGGTGAGAATCTTGTGGGACTCGCCATAATTCCGGCACCGCAACACCAAGCCCTCCGTCTGGTGAAGCATAAAAAAATCCTCTCCTCGCTTGTACATTCTCAGTATAATGCAAACGGGAGAGGCAGAAAAGGGATGATGTTTTAAAGGATGTTGTCCCCAAGTGTGTCTTCGCTAACGGAAGGATTCCTTTCATTTTCCTGCGGATGCGTCTCCAGGCGGACGCAATCCTTGTAAAGCAGATAGGCATCCAGACTACCTGTCAACGTAAAGAACTGCCATGATAAATCCCGCAACTGGACCCATCCTTTCGCTGTAAAACCTATGTATAGGTTGACCGTAGGGAGGTCTGAGCATGCCAAGAAGATGTTTCCGTATCGCGATGGTCTATTTATCGTCCACCTGATAGCCGAAATTCTTCAACATCAGGTCACGATTGCGCCAATCCTCTTTGACCTTCACCCAAAGGTCGAGAAACACCTTGGAACCAAATAATGCTTCGATTTCCTGGCGTGCCATCTGTCCCACTTTTTTCAGCATATGGCCTTGCTTGCCGATCAGGATGCCTTTTTGCGAAGCCCGTTCCGTGTAGATGACGGCGTGGACATACACCACACCTTCCTCACGCCGGGTCATTTCCTCAATCACGACAGCCACAGAATGAGGGATCTCTTCGCGTGTCAAGTGAAGGATTTTTTCCCGAATCAACTCAGCAACGATAAAGGTTTCCGGGTGATCGGTGGCTTGATCCGGCGGGTAATACATCGGCCCTTCGGGTAGAATCTGAAGTATGGATTGGAGCAAGGTAGAAATGTTGTTTCCGTACAGGGCAGAAACCGGGATCACCTCTGTAAAATCGTAATGCTGACGGTAACGATCTATCACCGGCAAAAGCTCGTCCGGGTGAACCTGATCGATCTTATTCAAAATCAGAAAAACGGGTGTCTGCACCTGTTCCAAGAGTTGCATGATAAACCGCTCGCCAGCGCCGATGGACTGTGTGACATCGCTCAAAAAAAGGATCACATCCACTTCCGACAAGGTGCTTCGGACCACTTGCATCATATATTCGCCCAACTTGTGATGCGGCTTGTGGACGCCCGGGGTGTCGATGAATATAATCTGCCCCTGATCTGATGTATAAACACCGTGTATGCGGTTGCGGGTCGTCTGCGGCTTGTCCGACGTAATGGCCACCTTCTGTCCCAGCACCTGGTTCATCAGTGTCGATTTCCCGACATTGGGGCGGCCAACAAGCGCGACAAAACCAGATTTAAACCGCAAATCGTTCATGTCGAAACATCCCCTTTCAAAAAACTGGATGAGCGAAAAGGGCGGGGAAGCAGTTCCGACATGTTCACCCGCGCGCGGTTTCCTTTCGTATTGGCCAAATGCACAGGCGTCTCGTCGCCAAAAAACTCTGCCATCACCTGCCGGCAGGCGCCACAAGGTGAGACCGGCTGTGGCGCATCTGCCACCACGGCCAGCATTTGGAAGTGGCGTTTCCCCTCCGCGATCGCCCGAAAAATGGCCACCCTTTCCGCACACATGCTCAGGCCGTAAGACGCATTCTCCACGTTACACCCTGTCACCACTGAGCCGTCTTGGCACAAAACGGCGGCACCCACACGAAAACCGGAATACGGCGCATGCGCCTGCTGCATCGCTTCACGAGCAGCAAGCAACAACTGTTCCTCACGCATCACAACTGCGCCTCCTCAAAAAGCCTTACCAGATGGAATAGCCATTGCTGGATGTGCATCCACCGAGCCAATAGCGGCTCAGTAAAGACAAGCACACCGGCAATCACTGCAAACCCTGCGGCCACGAGCACTGCACCGGCGGCCACATCCTTGGCCACTTTGGCCTTTTCGCGATGTTCCTCTGTCAAAAGGTCTACCACATTTTCCATCGCCGTATTCATCAGCTCGGCAAAAATCACAAAAACAATGGCCACAAGAACCGTCAAAACTTCCCATTTCTCAATTTGCAGCCACCATCCACCGATGAGGACAAGAAAAGCCGCCATGAGGTGCACTTTCATATTCCGCTCATGGCTGACAGCATGACGTAATCCACTCATTGCATACGCAAAGCTATTCATAAATTTGCGGAGTGCTTTCATCGTAACGCCTCCCGCACACACCAGGGGGTTCTTAGATACACCTGAGCTTCTCCCCTAGACACTTCCGGGCTCTTCATTCGCGCCCCTCAGCGGGACAAGCCGAGCCTGGCCAGCACGTTTTCCTGTCTGGAAAACATTTCCTCCTCCGCCTCCGGCGTGTCGTGGTCGTACCCCAAAAGATGCAAAAAACCGTGCGCCACTAAAAAACCCAATTCCCGTTCGAAAGAGTGGCCATACTCTACGGCCTGGGCAACAGTGCGCGGCAACGAGATGAGAATGTCACCGAGCAAGAGGGGTGCCTCTTCCTCAGGCAAGCTGTTTGAATCGGAGATGCTGTTTGCATCGGACAAACGCTCTTCATCGATCCCGTCTTCTCCCTCCAGCATACTGAAGGAAAGCACATCCGTAGGCCGATCTACTCCCCTGTACTGGGCATTGTAGTCGCGCATGTCCCGGTCGTCCACCAGCAAGACGGAAACTTCGCCGGATGAGAGGTTCTCCATCTCAGCGGCAGTGGCAATCACCTGCTCAATCAGCCGGTACATCTCAGGAGTGACGGACACCTCGGATTGCGTATTCTCGATGTAAACCTGGACACTCACGCTTTTTTCCGCTCCTTCTGCATCTCAGGGTATTCAATCCGCGGGTGAAACACGCCATTCAAGCGTTCACAAATGGCTTCCGCCACCCGTTCCAAGTCTCTGAGGGTCAAATCGCACTCATCAAACTGGCCGTCATCTAGACGTTCCTTGATGATCTTGCGCACCAGTTGCTCAATCCGCCCGGGATCCAGCTTGGTCATCGAGCGGACAGCCGCTTCCACCGAATCACAAATTCCGACAATCGCCGTTTCGCGCGTCTGCGCCTTTGGACCTGGATAACGGAAATCCTCCTCAAGCACCTCTGAACCGTCTTCCTGCTCCTGTGCCTTGTGGTAAAAATACTTCAGCAGCGTGGTGCCATGATGCTGCTCGGCAAAATCGCGAATCACTTTCGGAACCCCTGCTTCCTTCAGCATTTTTACACCATCGTAAGGATGGGCCAGGATGATTCTCTTGCTCAGGTTCGGCGAGATTTTGTCATGGGGGTTTTCCTGGTTCAACTGGTTCTCCACGAAAAAGGCAGGACGCTTCATCTTGCCCACATCATGGTAATAGGAACCAACCTTGGCCAACAGTCCATTGGCTCCAATTGCTTCCGCGGCCGCCTCTGAAAGGTTGGCCACCATCATGCTGTGGTGATAGGTCCCAGGCGCCTCAATCAAGAGGCGCTTGAGCAGGGGCTGATTGGGATTGGACAATTCAATCAATTTGACGGCAGAAAGATAACCAAACACCGATTCAAACACCGGCATTAGACCAATGGTTAGGATGGAGGCCAACAATCCTGCAACCAAACCGTAGCCGGCAGCGTAGATCCATTCCCGCAGCGTCGTTCCCGGCAGGAGGAAGAGAATCGCGCTGATGCTGAGCAGGTTGGCCAGACTGGCATACATGCCCGCTTTGAAGATGGCTGATCGCTGGCTTACCTGACTTAAAACGTACAGACTGGCAATGGAACTGAAGAATACAACAAAACCGTAGCGAAAGTCAAACAACTCCCCGGGATCGTTGTTTAAAAAGACCGAAGCCAGAATCGCCGTGACAAAGGCGGCAAAAATGGCCAATCCTCTCCCCAACAGCAGGAGTACAAGCATCACTCCCAAGATCGCGGGAGCGGCAAAACCGATCTGCGGATAACCCAAAACTTGGACGGCGGCAAAAACTTTTAAAACGACGGCATTCAACAAAAGAATGCTCAGGTACAGCAGCAGTGGCTGGTTGCTTTTCTGAATCGAAGAGGGGTATTGTCTGAGAAACCCCACCAGTCCCAGGAGCAACAACATGAGAAAACCGGCTGACGCTAAATAATACACCGTGCTCTGGGCGGGATCGCGAACCAGACCCACCATCTCCAATCGCTCGTACACATCCCGGGTGATCAATTGCCCTGCTTGCACCAGCGGTTCCCCTTTTTCAATCATCACCGGCTCCACCTGGTTGCGCGCCTCCTCCTTGAGCCGCCGCGTCGCCTCCGGATCATACAGGACGTTCGGCCGGATCGATGCCGTCGCCAGCTCCACGACCAGGCGCGCCTCCCGCTCCGTTAAATCAAACGCCTTGACTTGCTCTTGGATTTGCGAACGAGACTCCTGTAAATAGGCGTTCCCCTCCTCGACACCGCTGTTTAACACAAAAATCACGGCGCTGCGAGCGATAGAACGGAGCGTGTTGAGCCGATCCGGATTGAGGTTCGCCAGTTGGCGCAAGTCTTCTTCATCCAAACGGGTCAAGGTCAGAACTTCGGACAATTGTTCCACTTTTTCTGGCCCACTGAGCTGCTCATCCTGTGTGATGCGAGCAATGCGTACAAATTCTTCATCCAGTTTTTGAACCTGTGTTTCCAATACCGTGGCATCCCGGACATATTGCGGAGGTACATTGTCTTCCGCTTTCTTTTTGGCCGCTTCAGTCGCCTTCAGATCGATCATTTGCACGGGTGAGCGAAGCGTCTCCTGGCTGAGCCGGCCGATCTGAACCTCGTACGTTTGTGGGATTAAATCACCCAGCAACAAGGCAAAGAGGAGGACAGCAAAGCCCGCATAAGCCAAAAAACGGATCTCCTGTCTGTACTGCCAATTCTCGCCCCATCGCTCGATCCATTTTGCAATGCGATGTTTCATCGAACCCTCTCCTAATGCCTGAAGTTCCTGCTTCGTACCCGGGTTTGGCCATGTAACGCGTATTTTCTGTCTGGCATGTCTCTATCTGGTTTTTGCTTGCATCTCCTTTATCTTATCGTACGCTTCGATGATTTTCTGCACAAGGATATGCCTGACCACGTCCTCTTGCTTCAGATATACAAAAGCGATCTCTTCAATGTGACGCAGGATCTGTTCTGCTTCAATCAGTCCCGACTTCTTGCCCTTCGGCAGATCGATCTGGGTGATGTCGCCGGTAATCACCATCTTGGAGCCGAACCCCAGACGAGTCAGGAACATCTTCATTTGTTCCGGAGTGGTATTTTGCGCCTCATCCAAAATGACAAAAGCATCATTGAGCGTCCGGCCGCGCATGTAGGCCAGCGGCGCCACTTCAATCGTGCCTCGCTCCATCAACTTGCTCACCTGCTCCGTGCCGAGCATTTCATACAGAGCATCATACAAAGGCCGCAGGTAAGGGTCCACTTTCTCCTGCAAATCACCCGGTAAAAAGCCCAGGCTTTCCCCGGCTTCCACCGCCGGACGCACCAAGACAATTTTTTTCACCTTTCCGGCCTTCAGCGCCTGTACGGCCATGACGACGGCGAGAAATGTTTTGCCTGTTCCTGCGGGTCCAATGCCAAAGATGATCTCCCGCTTGCGGATCGCGGCCACATATAACCGTTGCCCGAGCGTTTTGACACGGACGCTTTTGCCGCGAAACGTCTGGGATATCTCTTCCGAATACAGATCCAAAAGCTCCTCCTCCATCCGCTGCTCGACCAATTCCATGGCATAGAAGATATCTGTTTCAGAGAGATGAAATCCCTGCCGAATCAACTTCAGGAGAACCGTAAGCAATCTCTGCAGCTTGTCCACCTGTTCTTGCGTGCCGGTCAGGGTGATCGTTTCATCACGTGCCACGATCTGCGCAGCGGTATTCTTTTGGATCAGGCGCAAAAAGCTGTCATTGGGTCCAAAGAGACTCAATCCCTCAGCCGCATTTTCCAGTTGAATCGTTTTGGTATGCTCCAATTTCACATTCATCTCTGCTCGTCATTTTCCCCTCAAGCAGTTTCTGGCAACTCTTCTCCTGGTGACTCTTCGCCGGGAAGAATCGGTTGTTCGTTTGCGATCTCTTCTAACACTTCGTAATAGAGCTTTACTTTCAATGTACCACTGTCCAGGGATTGTTGCAAAACCTTTTCCATGACGATCTGGGCTTCTTCATCCAAATGTCGTAATACTTCCTTCCTGGCCCGCTCTTTTGCCAACTGCAGCGCTTCTTTTCGTTCGAACGTCAGCGTATGCGGGATCATTTCATAATACACCTGTTCATAGATGCCGATTGGTATTTTCCAGAATCCCAGTTGCCAATGCCGCACGTGTTCCTCCAGCTTATAATATTCAAATGCGGGCTCACGGGAACCCAGCGAGAAGACTCGCTGTCCAATGAGCAATGAGGTGTGTTTCGCGCTTGCGCCAGTAAGTCGTAGTTGAGCCTGCACCAGCGGAACCGTGGCCGTCGTTTCATACCAGACCAGTCCCTTCACGGTTCCTTTGGCACTGACCACCTTTTGATTGGTCTCGTTTCCCATAATCCCGGAGATCAGGATTTGCCCTTTGGTGACCCGTTGGTTACGTGTGACTTTCGCCGTCCCTTTTTCAACATAGATCTCTTTGACAACGGCACTCTTGGAGGCCACCAGATGCCGAGGATTTTCCAACTGTCGTTCACGCGGCCGCTTGCTCTCGATGACACGGATCACCACTTTGGTCCCCTTGATTTCAATCCCCGCCCAACTCAGGCGATCAAAGCGGCTCAGCAGCTCCGATTGCACCGTCTCATTCCCCGGCAGACGCAGACGGAACGCTCCCTTTTTTAGCCCCAGATGTTCCACAACCTGGAGCAGTTCATCTTCGGGGATTTGTTCGTTTCCGGTCACCTCCACTTCCCAGATCACCTGTGAAGTGATAAACAAGATCAGAACAAAAAACAGGCCACCCACCCAAAACCACTTGCGCTTGTGTGCCTGAAGCAAATAAAAAGGCAGGCCACGCTTGTCCAGAATCTGGATACGAAAAGGCAGCGGTTTGATCTTTGACATGATTCGACGGTAGTCATGTAACGAGAGACAAAAAACGATTGTATCCGCTTCCGGTTTTTCCTTTATATCCCAGATCTCCGCACCTTCCTGAAGGAAGAAGTTGATCAGGGCTTCCCTTTCTCCCTTGCGCATCCTGCAGACGACATATCCGAACAGCCATTGCCACCACCATGTGACCACGTTTGTTGTCCCCCTTCGTGGCTAATCTATGAATGTCAAGGAACCGATTTGTTCGCCTTCTACAAAGATTTCTTCACCGCTGATCTGCCGAATCACCAAACCTTTTCCGGTAATCTGCAGCTGGCCTGCAACCAGACGCAAGCGTAATCGTTCGCTGGTGAATTCCAGAACGCCTCGTTGGTTTTCGATGTACACTTGATAGGCACCGATCATGGTCACACGAGGCACGTTGAGCAAGGTGTTCTGGGGAATCTCAAGCGCCATACCCAACCGTCTCTTCAACCCTGACCAGCGACTCATGACATGCCTCCTCCCCACATATTTCACGGATATGCCAACTTGCTGCGGTTTATGAACAATAAAAACACCCCGCTCCCGTTTGCATCCGGAATGGGGTGTTGACGATCGCTCACGCTTGATCCAGTTGTCGCTGAACCATCTGATTCACTTTTTTCCCGTCAGCCCGCCCTTTTATCTTGGGCATCAGAACACTCATCACCTTACCCAGGTCACGCTTGGAGACTGCGCCAACCTCTTGGATCGTTTCTTGGACAAGTTCCAGCAATGTCTGATCATCGAGTGGTTCGGGAAGGTATTGCCTCAGGATCTGGATTTCTTGTTGTGCCTGTTGGATCAAGTCCTGGCGTCCGGCTTTCTCAAATTCCTGCAAGGATTCCTGCCGCTGTTTCACCTCACGGTCCAGCACATCCAAGATTTCATCCTCACTCAGTTCGCGGCGTTTTTCAATTTCCCGATTTTTGATTGCCGCCCGAACCATGCGGATGACAGAGAGACGCAGTTTGTCTTTGTCTCTCATCGCTTGCTTGAGATCCTCGGACAATCGTTCAGCTAACACCCATCCGTCCCCCTAGTGCTTTCGTTTACGTGCCGCTTCAGACTTTTTTTTGCGCCTGACACTGGGCTTCTCGTAGTGCTTCCGCTTTTTGACCTCGGCCAGCAAACCGTCTCGGGCGACGGTTTTTTTAAACCGACGGAGCGCACTGTCAATGGATTCGTTCTTGCGCACCTTGATCTCGGACACCAGCTTTTCCCTCCCTCCACTCCAACCGCGTGACCTACCGCGACCATCTGTCGAGAGGTACCCTATTCAGCCACGAGTACGGTAAGAGAAAGTTCCCAAATCATTGTAATTATAGTACACCATACCCCTGGCGGTCAATTACGCTGGCCGAATTGCATCCCGAGCGGCGCACCGCCCAGCAAGTGATAGTGCAGGTGATACACTTCCTGTCCGCCATCCTTTTTGCAGTTGTTGACGAGACGGAACCCGCTTTCCGCAATTCCCAACTCCCTAGCGGCGGCCAAGGCGGCGCGGTGGATGGAGGAGATAAGCGGCAGATCCGCCTCCGTAACATCCGCCATCGTGGGGATATGCTTGCGCGGAATGATCAGGACGTGAACGGGAGCTTTCGGCGCAATGTCGTGAAATGCCACCACATCCTCATCTTCGTACACGAGCTTGGCCGGAATCTGTCCTTCTACAATTTTGCAAAAAATGCAATCTGACATCCCTTCTTCGCTCCTTTCTTTTTCTGGCGTGATCGTTTTTATCGCAAAACTTGACATGTTTGTCCACTCGCGCACGTATATTGAAGCAGACAACGGGAGGGAAATGTATGCGTGAATTTCTCATCCCGCTCACCAGCGGACTGGCCATTTTTCTGTTTGGCATGGTGTTGATGAGAAATGGCTTGGAGCAGTTGGCCGGCGAGCGGCTCCGCATGAAAATCAGGCAATTTACCCACTCCCCGCTGAGAGGATTTCTCACAGGCACCATTGCAACGGCCATCCTGCACAGCAGCAGTACGGTAACCGTGCTGGCAGTCGGCCTGACCAGCGCAGGTATAATGAGCTTCTCTCAGTCGATCGGGGTGATCCTCGGCGCCAATGTCGGCACTACAGTCACGCTGGAAATGCTCACTTTCCCCCTGGAACGTTTTGCCCTGTCTATCTTGATCATCGGAGCAAGTTTGCTCATCTTGCCTTCTTTCAAAGCACGCCAAATCGGCTGGATCGGCATTGGATTGAGTTTGCTTTTTATCGGTCTGGAAATGATTCAGCTGATCGCAGAGCCGCTGGTCCACCATCCATGGTTTAGACGCGGCATCGAATGGGCCGGTCAGCATCTGGCTCTTGGTTTTTTGTTAGGGTTCTTTTTCACCGCCGTCATTCAGAGCAGTACCGCCGCCATTGCCCTGTTGATGGGTTTAATGTCCTCCGGGGAAATCGCGTTGGCATCTGGCATCGCTTATGTACTCGGAAGCAATGTCGGAACCTGTGTCACGGCACTGATCGCTTCCTTCGGGAGCAGCGATGAAGCGAAAAAAGTGGCATTGGCCCACGTTGTCCTCAACGGTCTCGGGGCATTGGCCCTCTTCCCGCTGATTCCCTGGTTTGCCGAACAACTGGTCACGTGGGGTGGTTCGCCGGCCACGCAAATTGCCCACACGCAGGTGATCTTCAACGCGGTTTGTTCGTTGGCGGTCTTGCCATGGGCTCGTGGTTTTGCCTATGGGATTCACCGACTCTATGAAACAGTGTTTTAGAGCCCCAGCGCCTTCCAAGCCTCTTCGATGATCGGCGTGTTGTTTTCATAACCGTTATCCCGATGGTATTTTAAAAACAGTTCCGGGTCCACCCACGAGATTCCGCTGATCTCTTCCAACTGTGGGGATAGCTCCTCTGTCAATGCGCGGACCAAGTAATAATGCACTTCCTTCTCCATCTGTCCATATTCAGGGTGAAAATATGTATAAGCCACCACACCGAGCGGTTTTTCAACTTCGCCGGTAATGGCGGTCTCCTCCTGAATTTCCCGTAATGCAGTCTCGACAAGTGTTTCTCCATCTTCCTGCTTGCCCTTGGGAAGTGAATACCGACCGAACCGGTCGGTCAATGCCAACAGGGATATGGAACCGTCTCCCTGTCGCCTGTATACGAGCCCACCAGCCGATATCTCTTTCATCCTGACGCCTCCTCCGTCTGTAAACCGGTCACGCCTGAACGGGCCGTTCCTGGTACATCGACAAGACGCACGGTGCAACGTCCGTCAAGTTCTGAATCTGACGTTGTACCCTGGCAGCTCCTGGACCGATGATCCAAGCTGGAACAGGGTTCAAGGTATGAGACTTCACCGACATATCTTCACAATTGCCGTGATCGCTGGTTAAAAAAAGCGTCACATCCTTGGGGCGCGCTTCATCCAGCGCCTGCAAAAACTGGTCATACTGTCGCATAAAAAAGGCTAGCATTTCAGGATCGCGAGCATGTCCGGCCACATCGGTCAAAAAAAACTCATGAAACACGAAGTCGTAGCTTTCAGCAAGCGCTATAAGATGCTGCGCCGCCTCTTGCGGCGTGATGATCGGAACCTGGATTCCTGTCTGACGCTGATGGTACCAAAAGCGTGTCAGATCATGGAAAACCGCGCGATTGGCCGTTAAGTCTTCCAGCGTTCGCAGTGGCAGATCAGCTGCCCAAGCCGCGCGCGTGCTGCAGGAGACCCAACCGCGCCGTGTGGTCCGCAACTGAAAAAACTCAGGGGTAAACGCATTGGCAAACGAGCAACGCTTTCCCCATTCTTGCAGCCAAGTATACAAATTTCCCGCTTCCAGCAGGCGCCGCAAGCGGGCCAAGGGAAAGCCGCTGACATGCCGTCCCATGCAGGCGGCGGCATTTTGGCCAGTAAAGATGGTGGTTTGGCCCGTCGCGCTTTGCGGCAGACCATCCACTCCAAGGCGTGCATCAACGAGGAAAAAGGCCTCGTCCTGGCGGTGGAAGGGGATGATTTCCTGACAGAAACGGCCTCCAAGCCGTTCTTCAATAAACGGAAGGCGAAGACGCATGAAGGGGTTCTCCGCGACTGCAGGACCAACTCCCAACCCGTCGACAAACAAAAAGATGACTTTCATCGCTGACCACTATCCGACCAAGCGGACAAAGGTGCCACGGTTGTACTCTGAACCAGGCTCATCCAGCCGAACACGGACCACTTTCCCAAACATCTCCGGCGTTCCCTGAAAGGCTACCTGAAGGTAATTGTCCGCATGGCCCACCACCCATCCGGGTTCTATACTGTGTTTCATCGGCTGTTCGGGAATCACATCCAGCACGTGCCCGGTATATTGCCGGGCATACGCCAGACTCAGGCGTTCTGAAAGTTGGATGAGCCGTTCCACCCGTTCCCGCTTGATCTCCTCAGATACCTGATCCGGCATTTTGGCTGCTGGCGTTCCGGAGCGTTTGGAGTATGGAAACACATGCAGACGAGCAAAACCGATCTCCTCCATCAACCGGTAGCCATTCATAAACTGTTCCTCTGTCTCTCCCGGAAAACCGACAATGACATCGGTCGTGATTGCCAGCCCCGGCAAGGCACGGCGAACCGCTTCGATTTTGTTCCGGTATTGTTCCACCGTATATTTTCGGCGCATCCGCCGCAGTATCGCATCGTCCCCAGCCTGCAGCGGGATATGCAAATGACGGCACAATTTATCCGAGGAGGTCAGAACTTCCAGCACTTCATCAGTAATCTGGCTGGCTTCAATCGAACTGATCCGGATGCGCTGCAGTCCTTCAATGCGGTCCAGATCGCGCAGCAACTGGGCAAAATTGTAATTCTCCAGATCTTCGCCATATCCGGCCGTATGAATGCCGGTCAGGACAATTTCCCGATATCCCGCCTCCACCAATTGCCGCGCCTGTTTCAAGACGCTTTCCGGTTTTCTGCTGCGCAACAGTCCCCGCGCCCAAGGGATGATACAGAACGTGCAAAAATTGTTGCATCCTTCCTGGATTTTCAGATTGGCCCGGTGATGCTCCGTGTAGGTCGGGAGATCAAACTCTTCAAATTGGCGCGCCTTCATGATGTTGGACACAGCGTTGATCGGTTGTCGCTCTTCCTGAAAACGGCGGACATACTCCAGAAGCCGATCCCGCCCCTGCGTTCCTAGCACAATATCCACACCTGGGATGGACATCACTTCATCCGGCGAGGTTTGTGCATAACAGCCCGTCACCACGATCACCGCATCCGGATTGCGGCGAATCGCGCGCCGGATCATCTGCCTGCTTTTCCTGTCTCCGGTATTGGTGACCGTACAAGTATTGATCACATACACATCGGCCAGTTCCTCGAAAGCCACCTGCGTATAACCCGCCTGGTTGAACAACTGCCACATGGAATCCGTCTCATACTGGTTGACTTTGCATCCCAGCGTTTGAAAAGCCACTGTCGGCATACGGTCACCTCCTGTTTGACGTCCTTCAGCTTCATCTCCTGAAGACAATCATTCGCCCCGAAAGGCCCGTTTCATGCGGCCAAAAAACGTATCTTCCTGCCCGTCCATGTCCTCTGAGATCGTTTCTGCCATGCCATTCGCCAGTTGTTCCGCAACCTCGCCTTCTTCTAGGGCAAACTCGCGCAACAATTGCTTTTGCCGTTCAGTCAACTGCTTTGGAACTTTGACGATCACTTTTACATGCTGGTCTCCTTGACCATGTCCGCGCAACCGGGGAACCCCTTTTCCGCGTAGCCGAAAATAGGTCTCACTCTGCGTGCCGGCAGGGATCTTCAGTTTTACCCGTCCGTCCAGAGTCGGCACCTCAATCTCATCCCCCAGCGCCGCCTGGACAAACGTGATCGGCACTTCGCAATAAATGTCGTACCCATCCCGACTGAAGAAGGGGTGGGGTTTAATGCGCAACAAGATATATAAATCACCGGGCGGGCCACCGTTCACACCGGCCTCACCCTCACCTGCCATCCGCAGCTGGGAACCATCTTCCACACCAGCGGGAATGTTGATCTGGATTTTACGCGTCACGCGCATCCGCCCCCGTCCATGACAAGTGGGACATGGCTGCTTGACAAGCTTGCCTCGCCCATGGCAACGCGAACAGGTCCGGCGGTTGATAAAACGACCGAACGGTGTGCTCTGGACCGTCTCTTCCTGGCCTGTGCCACGGCAGACTGGACAGGTCTCCAATTTGGAACCCGGTTTGGCTCCCGTGCCATGGCAGGTGGCACAACTTTCCTCCCGCAGCACATCCAGAGTCTTCCTCGCACCAAACACGGCTTCCTGGAATTCCAGGGTCAGCGGATACTCAATGTCTGCTCCGCGGCGTGGCGCCTGCGGATTGCTGCGGCGTCCGCCAAAAAACATATCAAAAATATCATCAAAACCGCCAAAGCCGCCTCCCGCTTCCCCTCCGCCAAACCCACCAAAGCCACCAGTCTGCGGGTCAACATGGCCAAACTGGTCGTATTGTGCTCGCTTCTCAGGATCACTGAGGACATCATACGCCTCTTTGACCTCTTTAAACCTCTCCTCAGCGTCCGGCGCTTTATTGACATCCGGATGGTACTTACGGGCAAGTTTGCGGTAAGCTTTTTTGATCTCTTCTGGACTGGCCTGCCGGTCGACGCCCAGCACCTCATAATAATCCCGTTTGCTCATACGACCACCCGTCTTCTTCAAGCCATTTCATCGATCATTTCATCTCTTCAAATGACTATCTTATCAAATCAAACTCACGATGTAAATTGTGCGATCAGGTTTTGGAAAAAGTCTCGAATCGCCTCCAAGATCCGGATAAACCAGTTTTTCACTTCCGGATTCGCTTCCAGATATTGATCCAACTGTTGCTGCAGCTGTTGCAACTGCTGTCCTACCTTGTTCCAATCGATATCCAAATTTTGCAATTTCTGCAGGATCGACAAAAGGCTTTCGATCTCGCGGTCTGTCAACTGGATGTTCAAATCACCAGCGACATTGACAATCGTATCGCGCAACTGTTCTTGCGAGAGATTCTGGTTTCCGATCGCTTCTTTCAAGCGGGCCATCAGCTCAGCGGCCGCCTCCTGATCGCCGATGCGTTCTCCCAGTTCGGCCTGCGTGACCATTTCTTCATTGGCCACTTTGACCCTTGCCTGATCCAGTTTCTGGTCTGTCGCGGTCTCAAAAGCCTTGATGATCCCTGTCAACCCTGCCGTCCCCGAGACGGGAAACGGAGCAGCCACCATTACATCTGCGTCTTCCACGCCAGCGGTAATCAACGCATTGATGTACATCGATTTGGAAACCCAGTTGATGTTATGTGTCTCAACATTCAGCCCTTGCCCCTTCTCTGTCAAGGTAATCCGCGCGGATGAAATGGCGCGCGAACCGATCACAGCCGGACTGAGCAAATCTCCCAAAACCTTTTTTTCTTCTGCGTTGGTCACCTCAATAATGGTCACTTCATTTTCTTGAACCCCAAAAAGATCTAGCATTTGCCGCCTTTGCTCGCTGGTCAAATCTTTTCCCAGCGTGACAACTTGTTCCCCGACCACCGCGTCGGCCAAAGCCGTAGTCGCGGGAAGCAGCAGGGTTAAACAAAGCAACAACAAAACGACACGTCGAACGTTACAGGTTGGTCTCATGATCCATTGCCCCCTTTGTCTTTCCTCATGATACCAATATTATAAAGGGTTCGCAGGATAGTTGTCTTTTGCGGACAAAGA
The DNA here is from genome assembly GCA_947085265.1 of uncultured Bacillus sp. Classification (GTDB taxonomy): domain Bacteria; phylum Bacillota; class Bacilli; order ZCTH02-B2; family ZCTH02-B2; genus Bacillus_BB. The sequence goes on from CAMTVR010000012.1 coordinate 454,786, forward strand.
CATAAAAAAGGGCAGCTTTCGCTGCCCGGAGGCGAGTGTTAACGCATGGCTTTCATCATTGGGTAAGCGCCCGACGGAACAATCGATTTCTGATCCAACGGTTCCCCATGACGGAACGCACCGCCATGTTGCTCACCATCGGAATGCGCAGCAGGCTGACAAACGTCCGACGGCGAAGCGCTGGCACCATCATCAAACCGACAATTCCACCAATTACAGCCAATGTCCGCATGAATGCTCACCTCCATTTTTAACATGGCCTGTTGGAAGCAGATTCATGTATCCGCCCGCGAGAAGGCCGGGGCTTTTTCAATGGGCAGAAACTCTTTCGGCAAGGCGGGCGGTTCGAGCAAAGGCTCACATTCTGGCACTGACTCCAAGACACGGAGCATGGCGATTTCGTCACACGCAAACCTTTTTGGACAATGGAGGCAATCTTTCCAGACCTTTTGAGGCAAGGTGGACTTTTCAACCACTTGAAACTGGCATTTTTCAAAAAATTGTTGTTGGTAGGTCAATGCCATGACCCGGCGGATCCCCATCGCTTCCGCATCCCGGATAAAAGCCTCGACGAGCATTTTACCCAGACCTTTTCCTTGCGCTTTCGGGGAAATCGCAAGCGAACGGATTTCGGCCAGATCATCCCATAACACGTGCAATGCGCCGCATCCCAGAAGCTCCCCATCTCCCTCTACCACTTTGAAGCATGGAAGCGACTCGATGATGGACAGCCGACTGCGCGGCAATAATAGGAAATCATTGGCATATTGTTGTATCAAATTCTCAATAAAGGGAACATCACCCACCTTAGCTTGCCGGACCTGCAACGTCTCCACTCCCGTTCCTGAATACTCATAAATATGCAATGTAATGTAGAAATTATACATCCTCTCCCTTTTTCTGTCCAGAGAGAATCTTCTTCCTGAATGCAAAAAAGGCACCGGTCAAACCGGTACCTTCATCGACACGCAAGTTAGGTCGATGACTTTGTGGCAAACGCGCGCACCTGATCTTCGGGCAAGGCGCCAATCACGCGTTCCACTTCCTGGCCGTCTTTCAACAAGACCATCGTCGGAATGCTCATGACACCGAATTTCGCAGCCAACTCAGGTGATTCATCCGTATTGACCTCATAGAAGTCCACTTGTCCGGCAAGCTGTGGCGCGATTTTTTCGACAACTGGATCCAGTCGTCTGCAAGCCGGTCACCAGTTGGCCGTGAATTTCAGGACAACGGGTTTCGTCGCTTGCTCCACCCGTTGGCTGTAGTCGGCCATTCCAATTTTTTGCAGCATGAACAAAACCTCCTTTGCCTCTTTCGGAAGACAACCCGTTCATGGCATGATGTTCAAACTTTCCCATGCAGCTCCTATTGTACCCGTTTCTGGAGAAATTGGCTAGTCTGTAAGTGTATTCGATCTTAGAGGCTAAAGATGTGTTTGCCGATTTTTTTGATCTGCGGACGGGACCAGATCCACGCCGAGGTAGCCGTTTCAGGGTTGAAATAATACAATGCGCCACCGGTCGGATCCCATCCGTTAATCGCATCTTGAACCGCTTTTTTGGCCGTCTCGTTCGGTGTCAGCCAAATTTGCCCGTCGGCCACCGCTGTAAACGCACCTGGCTCAAAAATAACCCCTGACGGTGTATCGGGAAAGAGCGGACTTTCCACCCGATTGAGAATCACCGCTGCCACAGCCACCTGGCCGATGTACGGCTCGCCCCTGGCCTCGCCATACACCGCATTGGCCATCAGTTTGATATCATTCTGCGAAAATCCCTGCACACTGCCACGGGCCGGTCTGTTGGCGGGGCCGGCTCCCGCGGCCTGTCCGGCTCGGTTTTTAGCGCCCTGTGCGGCATTGTTTCCCCGTGTGGCTCCAGGCCAATGGCGGGTTGCCTTCCAGAGCTTTTCCTTCGTCTTAGGCCCGACCACACCATCCACCTTCATTCCGAACTGATACTGAAAATTTCGCACGGCCCAATAGGTCTGTTTCCCAAACACACCGTCAATCTTGCCGTGATAAAATCCCAAAAACTGCAGACGCCCTTGCAGCTCCCAGACATAACCGCCGACACTCCCCAGCTTGACAACGGTTTGTGCCTCTGCAATGTGTACTTGTAAAACGAATGCCAATAAAAGACTCAGGACCAGCAGGAATGCGCCGAGCCAAACCATCTTTCTCAGATGTACTGCTCTACCCTTCATCTTCCAACCATCCTTTGCCTGTTCTTTTGCAAATGCTCCCAACTTGGTCAAGCAGTCATAGTATGCCCAACGAGGATCCGCAGTATGAAAAAAGAGCCATCCCCGTCATGGAATGGCTCGTTGTGCGTTTTGTTTAAAGGATTTTTTCCTCCGATGTTCTTTTGTGCTGATAATCGACAGGCACTTCATGCATGTGGGATAGCTCCACCTTGCGGACAAAAGGCTGTTTTGCCAATTGGTTGAGCTTCGACTTCAAATCGGATTGGTTGACATAGATGACCGCGTATTTCATACGCCTGGATACATAGATCACGTGGCCATACCGTTCCAAGTTTCGGGCCTCCCGCAGACTGCGGAGCCAGACGATCAGCCCGACACGTTTCGTCTTCATTGGCTACAACCCTTTCTTCTCCAGCCAGCGGGCCGCATCTTTGGCATGATAGGTTAAAATCATGTCCGCTCCGGCCCGCTTCATGCCCGTCAACAACTCCAGCACCGTTCGTTCTTCGTCAATCCAGCCATTTAATGCAGCTGCCTTGATCATCGCATATTCACCACTGACATTGTAAACCGCCAAAGGCAGATCAAACGTATCACGGATGACGCGAACCACATCCAAGTAAGGCATGCCCGGTTTGACCATTAACATATCCGCCCCTTGTGCCACGTCTTCGGCCGCTTCCCGAATGGCTTCCCTGAGATTGGGGGGATCCATCTGGTAACTGCGGCGGTCACCGAATTGCGGCGCCGAACCGGCCGCATCGCGAAATGGGCCGTAAAAGGCGGAAGCATACTTCACCGCATAGGAGAGAATCGGGATGTGCTGGAAACCATGCTCGTCCAATGCACGGCGAATCGCCCAGACAAACCCGTCCATCATATTAGACGGAGCGATCACATCGGCCCCTGCCTCTGCCTGAGAGACCGCCGTGCGCGCCAGGAGCTCCAACGACGCGTCGTTTTCAATCTCTTCCTGACTGACCACGCCGCAATGGCCATGATCGGTGTACTCGCACAAACAATTGTCGGCCATGACGACCAAATGAGGATAATCCCGTTTGATCAGGCGAATTGCCTGCTGGACTTCACCCTGTTCATCATACGCTCCGGAACCTTCAGCATCTTTGTGTTCAGGCACGCCGAACAACATCACCGCCGGGATGCGAAGGCGGGAAATTTCCTCCAGCTCCTCTCCCAGACGATCCACGGAATAACGGAAAACCCCCGGCATGGACGGGATGGGCTCCTTAACGCCTCGTCCATACGTGACAAAAAGCGGGTAAATCAGATCATCCGCCGTCAACACATGTTCACGCACAAGCCGCCGCAAGCCCTCGGTCCGGCGAAGGCGCCGCAGGCGGGCAAAGGGTTCTTGTTTCAACCTTCCCTCATTCACAAGGCATCCTCCCCTCTTGCTTCTCAGCTTGGGCCATCGCGACCAACGCATCCACCAAACCGTCCATGCTGGAATGTTTGGCCTCAATCGTCACCTCAAGCCCCAATTCTCTGCATGTCGCTGAAGTGAGCGGACCAATACTGGCCACCTTGACATCTTTCAACAAACGAGACACATCATGCCCGCACAGGAGCTGAAGAAAATTGCGCACGGTGGAAGAGCTGGTAAAGGTGAGCACATGAATGGACCCCGCTTCCAGCAGAGCAACCAGCTCCTCCACCCGGTCCCTGACCAAACTATTCTCATACACATCCACAGCCCTCACGTCCACGCCATGATCGGCCAACTTTCGAGGAATGATATCCCGCGCAATCTTGGACTTAGGGAATAAAAGCCGCGTGCCTGGACGCACCTGTTTGAGCAGCACATCCAGCAAGCCCTCCGCATGATAAATCTCAGGAAACACATGAACCCGCAATCCCCGAGCTTCCAGGGCCTCCTTGGTTTTCGGTCCGACCGCCGCGATCCGCGCGCGCAACCGCCCGATGTCCAGCCTCCGCTGCCGTAAACGGTGGAAGAAATACTCCACGGCATTGACACTGGTAAAAACCGCCCAGTCAAAGCGTTCCAGTTCATCCAGCGCCTGATCCAACGGACCGGCATCCTTCACGGGGAGGATCCGTATCACCGGAAACTCCACCGCCTCTCCCCCCAATTCCTCAATCCGGGTGGAGAATGCGCGGGCCTGGGATTGGGCTCTTGTCACTAATATACGGTAACCAAAAAGCGGCATTTTCTCAAACCCGGAACGCTGCTCCCGCATCCGTACCACCTCACCGCCGATGAAACGATTCCCGCGCTCATGTTCCGCTCTCCTCACGCACCTGGCGCAAAATCGCCGACGCCCCCGCGGCGAGCAACTCTTCTGCCAAGGTTCTCCCCAACGCGTCCGGATCCTTTCCTTCCCGTGTCGCGCTCAAGAAGCGATCCCCTTCCGGGGAAGCGACAAAACCGCGAAGGAAAATGCGGTCGCCGTTCAGGTGAGCAAAGGCACCCAGCGGAACTTGGCAGCTTCCTTCCAGTTTGTGTAAAAAGGCGCGTTCTGCCTGAACACATCGATATGTATCCGGATCATGGACGGCCGCAAGGATAGAGAGGAGGGGTTGGTCCCCGCCACGGCACTCAATGCCTAACGCTCCTTGTCCGACCGCTGGGATAAACTGTTCCGGCGGCAGGTACTCCGTGATTTTGCCCTGCCAGCCAAGCCGATGCAGTCCCGCTGCAGCGAGGAGAATCCCGTCCAGATCGCTTTCCGCCAGCTTCCGCAAGCGCGTACCCAAATTTCCGCGCAAAGGGATCACCTGCAGATCGGGCCGCAAGCGCTTAATCTGGGCCTGTCTCCGCAGACTGCTGGTTCCCACCTTGGCTCCGGCAGGCAATTCTGAGAAAGGAATCCCTGTCTTTGAAATCCAGCAATCCCTGGGATCCTCACGCCGGGTCACCGCTCCGATCACCAACCCCTCAGGCAACTCGGCGGGCATATCTTTCAGACTATGTACGGCCAGATCAATCTCGCCCTGAAGCATTGCCTCCTCAATCTCTTTGACAAACAAGCCCTTTCCGCCCACTTTGGACAGGGTGACGTTGAGAATCCGGTCTCCCTTTGTGAGAAAGGTGCGAATCTCAACAGGCCGATCCGACACGAGCTGCAGTTGATCCTTTACCAGGCTCGTCTGCCGCAAGGCCAATTCGCTCTGGCGGGAACCGATCAGAACCGGCTTCAAGTCAATTCCTCCTTCCTGCTGCTTCGTTTTAGGCGGGATTGTTCTCATCCAGCCGTTCCTGGATCCATTGACAGGCTTCCTGAAGCACCCTCTCGTGTCCTTCACGCCGATACTGGTCCAACCATTCTTCCCGTTCTGCAAACATCCGCAATATCTTCTGGCGTTCACTGGGATCCGGCACCCATTGTTGAACTCTTCCACGAAGTTCGCTTAAAACATCCAGATAACCGGCATATGCCTCGTCAAACTGTGCCTCGAGCTGCTTGCGAAGGCGCATCGCGACAGCGGGCGAAGCGCCGGCCGTCGAAATGCTGATCTGCAGTTTACCCCGGCGAAAAATCGCTGGAACATGAAAGTGGCACCACTCCGGCCGGTCCGCCACATTGACCAGTTGCCCTCGCTGGACGGCTTCCTGAAATACTTGTCGGTTGATCTCACGGTGGTCCGTCGCGGCAAACACGAGAAACGCACCTTCCAGATCCCCCGGCTGATAAGCCCGCCGATGTACCTCAACCTTCCCTTCCGCAGCATATTGCGCAAGACGGGCGGTCAGCGTTGGGCTGAACAATCGGATGCGAGCACCATACGGCAATAATGTTTCAACTTTGCGTTCGGCCACTGCGCCACCGCCAATCACAACGGCTAACCGTCCCCGCACATCGACCAGCAGCGGAAAATACATCAAAAATCACCTACCATCGGTGAAAGGAACTCCAGAACATGGTGGCCACCACATTGATACATACCATTAAAAAGGAAAGCACATTGTTCCACGCCAACTTCTCCCCCTGTACCCCTTTGTGCCATAAAATGAGAAAATATCCATACAGAAAGAGAACGATAAAAGAAGTGATCATCTTTGGATCCAGCCAAAAGTTGAACGCAAGACGCAAGTGAGCCCAGATAATGCCAAGCAGCAGGGAAACAGCGAGGAGGGGAAAACCGGCAAGATTGAAGTAATAGCTGAGCTGCTCCGTTTTTTCAAGGCTGGGAAGATGGAATCGAGGATTCCATTGCTTGCGTTTTAAAATCCGGTATTGAAAAAGGTACATCATCGAAAAGATAAATGAAAAGGAAAAGGCCACATAACTGAGAATGGCCAGCGTGATGTGAATCACAAGCAATTCGGAAACCAATCCTTCCGGAAAAGCGAGCCCATTTGCGTTTCTCTCGGCGACAAAAGCCAAGACAAAAGCGGTCAGACCGATCAGGATACTCAAAAGAATGAACAAATCGACGCGAAACCAATGGTGGATCGCCAGTGACAGACCGACAAACAACCAAGAATAGAACAGCAGGCTTTCAAAAAGCGAAAACAACGAAAGTTGTCCTTGGACAAAGCCGTGCCAGATTAAAAAAAGCGTTTGCAAACCCCAGACTAGACTCAGCGTGACCATGCCAAACCGCCGCAACAAACGGTTCTTTTGCACAATCGCCAAGTAGTAAAAAAAAAGGCTTATCACATATAGATAAACCAAGCTGTCAAACATCCAAAGCCCCACAGCTACCCCTTCCTTCTCAAAGGTTTCACTGTTTCAGTTTCACTATCAAAAGCGAGGGTTTACAGACGAAAAGGAAGGGGTATGGGGGCGCCAGATTCAGATTCCGCCTGCTCTTCGGCACGTGAGGCTTCCCGCTTTTGTGCTTCACGCTGTTGTTTTAATTCCTGCTCCAGCAGAATTTCTTCCAACGCGAAAATGGTAGTAAAGTAATTCTGCGCTTCCTGCGCTTGCGGTTCTGTCGCAAGTTCTTTAATCCGTTGAATGGGATCCCGGAGCATTTGGTTGACGATGCTCTTCATATGCTTGCGGATCACTTTCAACTCTCGTTCAGACAGATTCGGCAATTTGTTTTGCAAGCTTTCCATCGTATCCTGTTGAATCTGTTGGCCTTTTTCGCGCAAGGCGGCAATCAACGGGATGACACCCAACGTATGCAACCAATTCTCAAACGCCTGAACCTCATTGACAATCCGCCGTTCGATGAGACGGGCTTCTTTCATCCGTTCTGCCAAATTGGCTTCCACAATCCCTTCCAAATCGTCAATATCGTACAAAAACGTGTTCGGCAAACGATGGATCTGTGGGTCCAAATCCCGAGGCACCCCCATATCCATCAACAGGAGACGTCGGGCTCCCCGCTTGGCCATGACCGCTTCCACTTGCTCCCGTGTGAGGATATAGCTGTGCGTGCTGGTGGCGCTGACGAGAATATCCGCCCCCTGCAACACCTCCATCATATCCGACCAAGCAATGGCCTGTCCATCAAACTGACGGGCCATTGCTTCCGCTTTCTCTAATGTCCGGTTGACAATGGAAATGCGACCCACTTTGGCCGCGTGCAAGTGTTGGCATGTCAAATGAGCCACCTTTCCGGCACCGATGACGACAGCATGTTTTCCTCTAAGATCGCCGTAAACTTTTTTCATTAACTCGATCGCCGCGTAGCTCGTGGAAACCGGATTGTCATTGATTCGCGTCTCCGCATGCACCTTTTTCGCGAACGTGATCACCTGCTGCAAAAGCCGATTCAGCAGACTGCCCGTGTTTCCCTCCTCTTGCGCCAGAAAAAAAGCATCTTTCAGCTGGCCGAGGATTTGTGTCTCGCCGACAATCATCGAATCCAATCCGCAAGCCACCCGAAACAGGTGCGCCACCGCTTCCCGATCTTGGTAAACATACAGGACGTGTCGAAAATCGGACTGTGAAACACCGGACCAGGATTGCAGGAAGCGCTGGGTATGCTCAATGCCCCGATGAAGGTGATCCACCACCACGATCAATTCGGTGCGGTTACATGTGCTAAGAATGATCCCTTCCAGCACCCCTCTGGTCTGGCGGAAATCGGCCAGCGCTTCCTTGAGGGAACCTTCCGGAAATGCCAACCGTTCGCGCAATTCAACAGGTGCGGTGCGATGATTGACTCCGATCACAACGATGTTCAATTGCTTCACCACACTTTTACCGCTTTCGCTTGTTTAGCTTCATTATAACATGTTCAAATCAATGACCAAAATGAAGAAACTGTGAACGCAACGCAGGATTATCAACATTTAAGGACTTCCAGTTTGCGATAGATGTTCCGTGATGGCTTGCCAGATGGTTTCCTTGCCTGTGCCATCCTGCGCCGAAAAGGGCAAGAGAGGATACGCGTCGTCCAGTCCCAGTTCACGCTTGATGACGCGAAGATGTTTCTGCCACTGCCCGCGAGCAATCTTGTCCGTTTTAGTGGCTACCAGAAGCCCAGGCATTCCCGTTACCTGTATATATTCCCACATTTGCAGGTCCAGATGCGTCGGTTTGTGACGGATGTCCAATAATTGGATGATCAAGGAAAGCGTAGTCCGCTCTCGCAAGTAGCGATCAATCATTTGCCCCCAGGCAGATTGTTGCTGCTTAGACACTTGTGCATAACCATAACCAGGGAGGTCGACAAAATAAAAGTCTTGGTTAATCCGGTAAAAGTTCAGCATTTGCGTCTTTCCGGGTCGCGAGCTGGTATGGGCGAGACGTTTGCGCCCCAGCATCCGGTTGATGAAAGAGGACTTGCCGACATTGGAACGGCCTACCAGGGCCACCTCTGGCAGGCCGTCTTTCGGATATTGGGCTGGCGAGGCGGCACTGATGACAAATTCCGCTTCTTTTATTTTCATAGTTGTGCACCGTAATCCAGTGAGTCTTCCAAGCCACCTTCGCCGGGCACCGTCTCCACGCCGTCATCCCATTCCTCGTTTATTTTTAGAGGATTATCGAGGAATGCTTCTTTCAACACCTGATCCATGTGTTCCACTGGGATCAGGGCAAGGTTTTGCCTTACATTTTCTGGAATCTCCTCGATATCCTTCAGATTTTCACGCGGGAACAATACCCGCTTCAAACCGGCACGGTGAGCGGCAAGGGCTTTCTCCTTCAAGCCGCCAATCGGCAGCACCCTTCCCCGCAAAGTAATTTCTCCGGTCATGCCGATTTCTTTTGATACCGGAATACCGGTTAGGGCCGAAATCAAGGCGGTGGCCATCGTAATCCCGGCAGATGGCCCATCTTTCGGAATGGCTCCTTCCGGCACGTGGATATGAATATCCAGTTTTTCCGTAAAATCCGGAGCCACTTTCAACTCTTCAGCCCGCGAACGAATATAGCTGAAGGCAGCCTGTGCCGACTCTTTCATCACGTCCCCTAATTTTCCGGTCAAAATCAGTCGTCCTTTTCCAGGAAATGTGGATACCTCAATGATCAGCGTATCGCCGCCTGCTTCCGTCCAGGCCAGACCGGTGGCTGCCCCAACCAAGTCACGCTCTTCAGCCAGGCCATAGCGGAATCGTTCCGGACCTAGATAGTCCTTTAAGTTATCTTCCCGAATTTCTACTTTTTCGAGGGTTTCGTCCGTCACCAGCTGTTTTGTCGCTTTCCGGCACAGCGATGCCAATTGCCGTTCAAGATTCCGCACGCCCGCTTCCCGCGTATATTGCCGAATCACTTTCAACAAAACGTGATCACTGATGGCCAATTGCCCTTCTGTCAATCCGTGCGCTTCCATTTGCTTTGGCAGCAGATGCCGCTGGGCAATACGCAATTTTTCTTCTTCCGTGTAACCGCTCAAGGTGAGGATTTCCATGCGATCCAAGAGCGGTCTGGGAATGTTGTAAGCATTGTTGGCGGTGGCAATAAACAGCACCTGCGAAAGATCATACGGCAGTTCGATGTAATGATCACTAAACTGGCTGTTCTGTTCTGGATCCAGCACTTCCAGCATGGCAGAAGCAGGATCGCCGCGAAAGTCTGCCGACATCTTGTCGATTTCGTCCAACAAAAAAACAGGGTTGACGGTTCCTGCCGTCTTCATGCCTTGAATGATCCGGCCAGGCATCGCGCCAACATACGTTCGGCGATGGCCTCGAATTTCCGCCTCATCCCGCACGCCACCCAGAGAAACGCGGACGAATTTTCGTCCCATCGCCTCAGCGACCGATCGGGCCAGTGACGTTTTCCCGACGCCGGGCGGTCCAACCAAGCAGAGAATCGGCCCTTTCAAATGATTGACACGCTTTTGCACAGCCAGATACTCCAAGATGCGTTCCTTTGCCTTCTCCAAACCGTAATGCGCTTCGTCCAGCACTTTGGAGGCGTGGTGAATGTTCAATTCATCCTCGGTCCGCTTTGTCCATGGAAGATCCAATAACCAGTCCAAATAAGTGCGAATCACTGTTCCCTCAGCCGAAGCGGGCGGCATTTTTTCCAGACGATCCAACTCTTTCTCAATTTTATCTCTCACTCTCTCAGGCAGCTCGCCAGCCTTTGCCATCCTTTCACGAATCTCTTCCACTTCAGCCGCCCGGCCTTCTTTGTCCCCTAATTCCTTTTGAATCGCCTTCATCTGCTCGCGCAAATAATACTCTTTTTGTGACCGTTCAATCTGTTTCTTGACGCGTTGTTGAATTTGTCTTTCCAGTTCCAGCACTTCACTTTCGTTATTCAACAGGTCCAATAGCCGCAACAGGCGCTTCTTAATCGAGACCGTCTCAAGGATCGCCTGTTTATCACGGATTTTCAGCGGTAAATGTGAAGCGATCACGTCGGCCAGCCGTCCCGGTTCCTCCACATCCATCACCGATGTGAAGGTTTCCGGTGTAATCTTTTTGGACAGTTTGGTGTAGTTCTCAAAATGGTCCAAAACGGCGCGCATCAGCGCTTCGATTTCCGCATCCACTTCGTATTCCTCAGGCAATTCTTCAAACGCCACTTCAAAAAACGGATCGGTCTGGACAAACCGCTTGATTCTGGCACGGTACAACCCCTCCACTAGAACGCGAATCGTTCCGTTGGGCAACTTCAGCATTTGGCGAACCCGGGCCACCGTACCGACAAGGAAAATATCATCGGCATCCGGCTCCTCTTTTTGGACCACCTCCTGGCAAGAGAGGAGAATCTCATTCTCGTTGACCATCGCCTTTTCGAGTGCTTTGATCGATTTCTCTCGCCCGACATCCAAATGTAGCACCATCGTGGGAAACACCAACAAGCCCCTTAGGGGTAGCAGTGGGATTAGCCGTTCCTCATGGCTTTTTAAAGTCATCCCAAGCACCTCCGTCAACTGTGACATCCATTTTCGTATCGCCATGTACCCTCAAACCCTTTACTCGTCGATTTCAGCAAAATCCGCGCTCACTTTCCGCTTGGCATAACACCCCTTGTGCAGAAAGCAGCTCTCCTGCCGGAACTGGCGTCCCCAACTCCTTGAAATGGTTATCCACGATCAGCGTATGTGAGAATACTTCTTTAATTTCTTCGACAGGAATCACCTTAATTCCTTCTATTTCATCAAAAATCGACTGCCAGTTGTCTTTTGGAATCAAGACTTTGGTTGCCCCAGCCTCTTTTGCGGCCATCACCTTGGCGACAACACCGCCAACCGCTTTTACGTGACCGTGAATCCCGATTTCTCCTGTCATCGCCACTTGGTTGTCGACGGGGATTTGCTTCATTGCGGAATAGATAGCTGTGCCGATGGCCACACCGGCAGACGGACCATCAATCGGAATTCCCCCCGGAAAGTTCACGTGTATGTCGAAGAGATGCGTGTTGAGGTTTTCAACCTGTTTTAAAACGGTGAGCACATTTTCCAGCGAACCCTTGGACATGCTCTTCCTGCGCAGTGTTCGACGACTTCCTCCCAGCTCTTCCTCTTCTACAATACCGGTTACCGTAATCTGTCCGCTTCCATCCTTGACTCGCCTTGCAGTCGCCTCAATCTCAATCAGGACACCCATGTTGGGCCCATAGACGGCCAGGCCGTTGACCACACCGATCTGCGGTCGTGGGGAAATCCGTTTTTCAGGTCGCGGCGACAGCTGGCTGTTATGAATGACCCATTCGACCTCTTCTTTCGTCAGCCGTTCCTTGTTCTCTGTAAAGGCGATGCCGGCAGCAATCTGAACCAGGTTTACCGCTTCACGACCGTTTTTGGCATATTGTTGAATCAAAGAAATGGCATCGGGGTCAACCTCCAGGTTCATTTTACCCAATGCATCTCTGGCGATTTGGGCAATCTGATTCATAGACAACGGCTTGAAAAAGATTTCGACACAACGGGATCGAATCGCAGGCGGTATCTCTTCCGGCAATCGCGTGGTGGCCCCCACGAGGCGAAAATCGGCAGGCAACCCATTTTGAAAGATGTCGTGAATGTATTGCGGAATGTTCCGGTCTTCTGGATTATAATACGCGCTTTCCAGGAAAACTTTGCGATCTTCAAGCACTTTGAGCAGTTTGTTCATTTGAATCGGATGCAACTCGCCAATTTCATCAATGAACAAAATTCCCCCGTGCGCTTTTGTGACAGCCCCTGGTTTGGGTTGGGGAATGCCGGCCTGTCCGAGGGAACCAGCTCCCTGGTAAATTGGATCGTGCACCGAACCGATCAAGGGATCGGCTATCCCCCGCTCGTCAAAACGAGCCGTGGTTGCGTCCATTTCCACAAACTTGGCAGCTTCGCCAAATGGGGAGAGCTCATTTTTCCGCGCTTCCTCCAGCACCAATCGTGCCGCCGCCGTTTTTCCAACACCGGGAGGGCCATAAATCAACACGTGTTGAGGATTGCTGCCGCACAGTGCTGCCCGCAAGGCACGCAGCCCGTCTTCCTGGCCAACAATTTCCGCAAAACAAGAAGGGCGGGTTTTCTCAGCGAGCGGTTCGGTCAGTGAAATCGCGCGCAATCGCCGCAATTGTTCCATTTCTTTATGGGATTCTTTCTGTACAACCGTTCTGCTGTTCTGTTGATTTCGCAATAAATTCCAAAAGTACATGCCGATGATTATTGAAAAAAAAAGTTGGATCCCGCCGATCAGGATGGTCCAATGCATGTTCTCATTCCCCTTTCCACACAGTCTGATGCTCTGAATGGTCCATTTAATCTCTAGTATGACCGGGTGGAAATGAGGCTAGTCATAGAGACAACCCCCAGGAATTTCCTGAGGGTTGGGTACAGGTTAGGCACTGGCCTCCTTTTCCCAGAAGGTGATCACTTCTCCTGTGTCGGTGATCAACTGGGGACTCAGTTTGCGCGTGACCACCTCTTCGGTGATGATGCATTTTTGCACATTGTCCCTGGATGGCAGTTCATACATGGCATCCAGCAACAAGTCCTCGATAATTGCCCTTAAACCCCGTGCGCCTGTGTTGCGGCGTATGGCTTCTTTGGCAATGGCGCTCAACGCGTCATCGGTAAACTCCAGTTCCACATCATCCATCTGCAATAACTTGGCATATTGTTTGACCAAGGCATTTTTCGGTTCTGTCAGGATGCGCTTCAAGGTTTCCTCATCCAGTGGATCAAGGGTGGAGATCACCGGAATTCTCCCCACAAACTCAGGAATCAGACCGAATTTTAACAGGTCTTCCGGCTGCACCAGGGATAGGTACTCTCCGGATTTGAGTTCCCCTCCTGAAACCTCTGCACCAAAGCCGATCACTTTCTTGCCAACACGCCGCTTGATGATCTGCTCGATCCCGTCAAACGCGCCGCCGCAAATGAACAGGATATTGGTCGTGTCAATCTGGATAAACTCCTGGTGTGGATGCTTCCTTCCCCCCTGCGGCGGCACACTGGCCACCGTCCCTTCCAGGATCTTCAACAAGGCCTGTTGGACTCCCTCGCCGGAGACATCCCGTGTGATGGATGGGTTTTCCGATTTGCGGGCAATCTTGTCAATCTCGTCGATGTAGATGATGCCCCGCTCCGCCTTCTCCACATCGTAATCCGCCGCCTGAATCAGCTTTAACAGAATGTTCTCGACATCTTCACCCACGTATCCGGCCTCTGTCAATGAAGTGGCATCAGCAATGGCAAAGGGCACATTGAGCACCCTTGCCAGCGTTTGTGCCAGCAATGTCTTGCCGCTTCCGGTTGGCCCTAGCAAGAGGATATTGCTCTTGGCAAGCTCCACATCGTCGTTTTTTAGACTGTTGTTGATTCGCTTGTAATGATTGTAGACAGCCACGGACAGGCTTTTCTTGGCCCGTTCCTGCCCAATCACGTATTGATCGAGAAACTGCCGAATCTCGTGCGGTTTTGGCACTTCCTGAAGGTTGAACTCCTCCTCGGTGCCCAGTTCCTCCTCGACGATTTCCGTGCACAACTCAATACACTCATCACAGATATATACACCCGGTCCGGCAACCAGCTTGCGTACTTGTTCCTGCGTCTTGCCGCAGAAAGAACACTTCAACTGGCCTTTCTCATCATTGAATTTAAACATCGGATTTCACTCCTTTGCAAAATCTGGACGAGTGATGATCTGGTCCACCAATCCGTAATCGACCGCCTCCTCCGCACTCATGAAAAAGTCACGATCGGTGTCCCGTTCAATCCGTTCCAGCGGTTGCCCGGTGCGTTCCGCCAGGATGCGGTTGAGTCTGTTCTTTGTTCGGATGATCCATTCCGCATGAATTTTGATGTCTGAAGCCTGACCCTGCACTCCTCCCAGAGGTTGGTGAATCATGATCTCACTGTTCGGCAGAGCGAAACGTTTGCCCTTTTCTCCAGCCGCAAGCAGGAATGCGCCCATGCTGGCAGCCAAACCAATACAAATCGTTGAGACGTGCGGCTTAATATACTGCATCGTATCGTAAATGGCCATTCCGGCCGCTACGGAACCACCTGGTGAATTTATGTACAAGTAAACATCTTTATCCGGATCCTCTGCTTGCAGGAAAAGCATCTGTGCCACAACCGTGTTGGCCACCTGATCGGTAATCGGGCTGCCAAGAAGAATAATCCGGTCTCTGAGCAATCGGGAGTAGATGTCGTAAGCCCTCTCGCCGCGATTGGTGGTTTCAATGACAATCGGCACCAAATTCACCCGGTTCACCCCTTTTCATACGGAATATCCCTGCTCCTTATTTTAAATCATTTTGCCCCTTTCGTCTCTATCCAGTTGCCCTTCCAACTAACCCCCCTAGAATGGAAAACAAAGCACGGGAAAAAACCGTGCTATGTTACTCAAGTATACATCATTTGCGCGTGCCGCCAATTGTCAAGATGCGACTTCTGTCAATACGCTTTTTTCGACCAAGAAGTCCAACGTTTTGCGAACTTTGATCGAGTGTGCAATCGAATGCAGCCCATCCTCGCCACCTAACAGGTTCCGGATTTCATCCACGGGGCGTTGATAAAGGTTTGCCAGCCTTTGTAGCTCTTCTTCAATCTCGGCCTCCGTGGTTTCAATATGTTCCTGCTTGGCAACAGCCTCAAGGACCAGGCTTTGCCGAACGCGTTTTTCCGCCGTGTCACGGAATTGCTCACGCAACTGTTCCATCGTGGTATTGGTGATTCGCAAATAGGTGTCCAAATCGAGCCCTTGCAACCGCAGTTGTTGACTATAATCCTGGATCATATGGTCCAATTCATGTTCGATCATCGCTTGCGGGACATCCACTTCCGCATTTTCTGTCGCCAACTGTACCGCCTGATCTTTGAGATATTGCCGTTTTTCTTCTTCCTTTTTTTCGGTCAATGATTTGTGAATCTCTGCTTTCAGCTCTTCCAGCGTCTCATAGTCGCTGACATCCTTTGCAAATTCATCATCTAACTCTGGAAGCCGTTTTCTCTTGATCTCTCTAATCTTGACGCGGAATGTGGCCTCTTTGCCCTTCAGGGCCTCGACATGATAATCCTCCGGAAAGGTGACCTGAATTTCTTTTTCTTCCCCGTTTTTTATGCCGACCAGTTGCTCTTCAAAACCAGGGATAAATGAGCCAGATCCGACAGTCAGCGAATAATCTTCCGCCTTTCCCCCTTCAAACGGCTGCCCATCCACAAACCCTTCAAAATCGAGACGGATCCGATCCCCAGATTCCACTGGTCCTTCGTCCACTGGCACCAACTCAGCCACGCGCTCCCGCTGATGCTCTAGTTCAGCCTGGACATCCGCTTCCGTCACCGAGAAATCCTTTTCCGGGATCTCCAAGCCGATATACTTGCCAAGCGTCACTTCCGGTTTGACGGTCACAGTAGCTTTGAAAATGAACGGTTTTCCCTGCTCAAACTGTTCCACGTCCACATGCGGACGGTCGACAGGTTCGATGTTGGTTTCTTTCACCGCCTGCTGGTAGGCTTCGGGCAGCAACAGTTCAATTGCCTCTTCGTAAAGCACTTCTACCCCAAAGCGGGCTTCAAAGAGCTTTCTCGGGACTTTTCCCTTGCGAAATCCGGGCACGGTTACCTGCTTGACCACTTTGCGAAAGGCCTGATCCAACGCATCGGCCACCCGTTCTTCTTCCACTTCAACCGTTAACACGCCCTCATTCTTATCTATTTTTTCCCAGCTTGCTTTCATCTATGCTCTCCCCCTCCTAAAAACCTCGTGCTGTATGTATCCGTTTTACGTGCTGATAACCACATCATTATATCACAATCTTGCTTCTTTTCAAGGAACCAAATCTTAACTGCTTCCGGGTTCATCACGGCTTCTTGCACATCATAGTCATGTGGTCCGCCAATTTGCGGAGCGCTTGTCCGCGGTGACTGATCCGGTTTTTCTCGTCCGGTTTCAGTTCCGCCATCGTCTTGCCATATGACGGAAGGTAAAAGAGGGGATCGTAACCAAATCCTCCCGTCCCTCGCGGTGCTGTCAGGATCACGCCTTCACAAAACCCCTCGGCGGTGATGACCCGTTCTTCACGGCACATCAAGACCAAAACGCAGTGAAAACGGGCTGTCCGCTGTTCGAAAGGAACGTCGCGCAACGCCTCCAGCAGCTTCTCATTGTTTTCTTCATCACTGGCCTGCTCACCGGCAAAGCGCGCCGAATACACGCCAGGGCGACCGCCGAGCGCGTCCACCTCCAGTCCCGAATCATCGGCCAACACCGGCAGGCCTGTCCAAAGAAAGAGGTTTTCCGCTTTTTTCCGCGCATTCTCCTCAAAGGTGAAACCATCCTCCACTATTTCAGGCAATTCCGGAAAATGTTCCAAACTTTTGACTGACCATCCCCATTGGCCAAAAAAGGTCTGAAACTCCTTGATTTTTCCGCGATTTCGTGTCGCAACCAAGATCTCTTGCTGATTCTCCATCTTGTACAGCATCCCCAATTCGATTTTTTTCCAACACTCAGGTTTGCTTTCGTGGTGAACTTTATGACGTCACCGATTCAAATAACGGGAGATATTCCCAGATCGTTTCCCGCTGAATTCGGATGAGCTCGCTAATCCCGCTGCTCGCATAACGCAGCATCAGATCCATCTGTTCCTGCGTAAACGGAGCTGCCTCGCCGGTTCCCTGGACCTCGACATATTTCCCCATCCCCGTCATGACGACATTCATGTCCACGCTGGCACGGGCATCTTCGTCGTAGGCCAAATCCAGCATCACTTTCCCATCCACCACACCCACACTGACGGCTGCCAAAAAATCCTGTACCGGAAACCTGGGAATGGTTCCCTGACGGACAAGATTGGCCAGCGCATCCACCATCGCCAGATAGGCGCCGGTGATGGATGCAGTGCGTGTCCCCCCGTCCGCCTGAATCACATCACAGTCCAGCCAGATGGTCCTTTCGCCCAGCACGTCCAAATCCACCACGGAACGCAGGGCACGCCCAACCAAACGCTGGATCTCCATCGTCCTGCCGGCTGGGCGTCCCTTGGTGGCCTCCCGTTGGTTTCGCGCTTCGGTGGCTCGGGGTAACATGCCGTACTCCGCCGTCACCCACCCTTTCCCTTGACCGCGCATGAAAGGCGGCACGCGCTCTTCAACCGTCGCGGTACAAATCACTTTCGTATGGCCCATTTCAATCAGAACCGACCCTTCCGGATATTTTAAAAAGTTCCGTGTCATCCTCACCGGGCGCAACTGTTCAGCCGCCCGACCGTCCTGTCTCATTCGCAGATCCAACCTCCCCCACGTTCACGTGGTACCATTATATCATACCCTCTCCCGTCCATGTTTAGACAAAAGAAAAAGGTGCTGTATGGCACCGCGCTCTATATCGGGTTGACCCAAGCAGGTCGTGTAAGGGGTTTGTTGAGCGGTTTTCCGTTTACCGTCACCGCTTCCTCCCCATTGATGAGCACCTGAACCTGCTTTGCACCCGTATTCTCCGTCAAAGTCAAGACCAGCGATTCCAGGGATGGTGACAGTTCAGTCGGCTCCGAAAGCGAAAGATAACTCAGAAAGTGTTCATCCAGGTTGGCGATCACCGTTTCCTGTTGCAGCTCCACGCCCAACACCTTGAGCGTCTGCATGAGAGAAGGGGTCAAACCCGAGTCCTCTTGCGGTCCGCGAACCAGTTCTTGTAAGGTCCTGAGCGCTTTTTCCTGCGGCTCATTCACCATCGGAACCAGTCTGGTGACAGGGACCAAATAGCTGTCTCCGGCCTGGTTGACCCCTTGAAAGTAAAGCATCACTGCCGTCGTCCGGCCTGGTTGGGCCTCATCCGAGAGTTCCAGGTTAAGGCCCAATGTCTCCCGTTTCAGCGGTTGGCTGACCGGATATTTCCCCAGCTCTGTCAACGGATACCCATTGACCGTAATCTCTACTTGTTCAACGTTAGGAAACTGTGTTAAGGTGTAGGTCACTGCTTCCAGCACCTTTTTCTCATGACCAACCTGTACATTTTTGAATTCCTTTGAAAAATCGACTTTGGCAAGCTTCTCTTCCGCTTTGATATTCACCGTCATTTCCGTGTTCGGTGGCAGAACTGCGGAAAACCCTTCAGGCAACAGCTCCTCACCTGGTCCTCCCTTGGTCATGAAATGCAGAGCTTGTTGCGCGATTCCTTCCACCTTGGGCACCTTCATGGCGACCGGCACAACATACCCATTTTTATCCAAAAAGTATAAGGTCAAGGTGGTGGTGGCTACATTGGTTGCTTCTTGATTTTGCTCTTGATCTGACCCCTTCTGCGCTCCCTCTTTCCCCGGTTCTAAAGGATTGTCCAGCTTCACATCGTCATCCCATTCCACGGTATTCGGGGGTGTCAGGTTGACAGGCTCATCCTCGCCCGCCAATCCGCAACCTGCAAGCAACAAAAACGATAAGGCCACCATCGCCCAAACCTGCAGTCTTTTTCGATTCATCAGCATATCCTTCCCCTCCTTTGTCCATTTCTACTCCATGTATACGAGCCTTGCGGCGAAATATACATGAAATATTGGACACGAGGAAAAGGATTACTTACCCTACCTGCGGGAGATGGATGCCGATCACATCGAGCTCACGGCCAAACCAGTCAGCCGCAATCCGTTGAAATGTACCTGCATCCCCGCTGACAAAAATCCGCCTCATCACACCTGCTCCGCTGTGCGGATGGAGCAACTGATGGCGGCTCAAATAATGGTGCACGTCTTTTGCTGTTTCAGCCGCCGAACTGATCAGCCGAACCTCTTCCCCCATGACCCGTTGAATGACAGATGCCAACAACGGATAATGCGTACAACCGAGGATCAATGTGTCCAGCTGTTGTGCTAAGAGAGGTGCCAGCACTTCCCTGACGACGGATTCAGCCTCGTCGGTATGATACTTGCCCTGTTCAACCAGGGGGACAAACGGCGGACAGGCCAATGAGACCACGTGAAGGTCAGGATTTTGTTGAAGCAGCTGACGTTCATAGGCATGCGAGCGAATCGTCCCTTGTGTACCGATCACACCGATCCTTCCAGTTTTTGTCTGTTGCAAGGCGGCGCGAACCCCTGGCGCGATCACCCCGATGACCGGAATCGATAGTGATTGCTGTACTTCTTCAAGCATCGTGGCGGTCACGGTATTACAGGCGATGACCAACATTTTCAGGGGAAATTCCTGCAGAAAGTGAATCACTTCCCAGGCAAACCGGCGTACCTCATCTGCTGTTCTGGGCCCATACGGGCACCGGGCCGTATCGCCAAAATAAATCAGTGGCTCATTCGGCAGCTGCCGCATGATCTCTTTGGCCACCGTAAGCCCTCCGACACCCGAATCCATCATCCCTATAGAAGGTTCCATGCAATGTTCGCCTCGTTTTCATGATGTTTTTTATATCCGCTTCCTATCAAACCAGACCTTCCTTTTTTCAAATCAAAGTCATATCATGATACAAACGGCTGAGGAAGCGACCTAATCTTTGTACTTCGTCTGTTGAGTAGCTTTCAAGAATCCGGCTCAAGTAGGTTCGTTTCGCCTCGATAATCTCTGCAAACAATCGTTTTCCCTTGGGCAGCAAATAAACCCTGACAACACGACGATCCGAAGTGTCTCGTACTCTTTCCACCAATTCTTGCCGTTCCATCCGATCGATTAAATCAGTGATCGTGCTGCAAGCTAGGAACATTTTGGAACTGAGATCGCCGATCGTCAGCTCTCCCTCTTCATACAGCCATTGTAACGCTTGAAACTGCGGAGGGGTAATCTTATACTGTTGCAGCAGCTCGCGATTCTTTTGTTTCATCAAGTGCGTAATTTTGCGCAGATTTTCTTCGATTTCCAAAACGATTTCATACGTGTGAGGATAAACTGGCTGATGCATGGGCCTCCCCCCTTGTGGCAGATCTAGGATGATCATAGCACAGATAGAAGAAAATCAACACAAGAAAACCCCATCTTGAGGGTGGGGTTAAAGATGTCGTGACTATAGTTCTAGCTCTCCAAGTCGAACCAACTCAACCACCGCCTGTGAACGACCTTTGACGCCCAATTTTTGAATCACATTGGAAATATGGTTACGAACAGTTTTTTCACTGATGAACAGCAGTTGAGCGATTTCTTTGGTGGTCTTGTCCTTCACCAGCAATTCAAATACTTCTCGCTCTCGATTGGTGAGAAGTGGTTTTTTTCGTTGTACGCCATCAACCAAGTCCATCCCTCCTTGCCGGGGTTCCATCACAGGTAGGGATACAGTCAAAATATCCTATGTGCCGAGATTCTGGATGGTGAAGGGATGACCGATAAATAGGCGACCATCTTATCTATCTATGCAACGCCGCATGTCCTTTGACACTCCATACACTCCATTCGGTTGTTTCACAAAATAAAACATCCCGCACCACGCATCGCATGGCACGGGACGGGAATGAAAGTAAGGCTGGACAAAGCTGATGAATGATGATTTTTCATGATGAAAAATCTTATGGAGACTTTATTGAGAAAGCCAGCGTTTAATGCCAAAGGCCACCGTGGCCCGGTTCAATTCGGCGATGGCCGTGGTCAATGGGATTCCCTTCGGGCAGGCCTGCACACAGTTTTGCGCGTTCCCGCATTCCGTAATTCCGCCCTGTCCCATCAGTGCTTCCAGACGCTCATGCGCATTCATCTTGCCTGTCGGATGGGTGTTAAACAGACGGACTTGGCCAAGCACTTGCGGGCCCATGAATGAGGAACGGTCATTTACATTCGGGCAGGCCTCCAGGCAGACGCCGCAAGTCATGCACTTGGAGTACTCATATGCGATTTGCCGTTCGTTTTCTGGCATCCGCGGTCCAGGTCCCAGATCATAGGTCCCGTCAATCGGAATCCAGGCTTTGACGCGCTTCAGATTTTCAAACATCCGCTCCCGGTTGACCACCAGATCGCGCTCCACAGGAAAGGCAGAGGCCAGCGGTTCCAGGCGAATTGGCTTCTCCAAGTGATCGACCAAGGCAGTACAGGCTTGGCGAGGCCGTCCGTTGATGATCATCGAACAAGCTCCGCACACTTCTTCCAAACAGTTCTGTTCCCAAACAACCGGCTTGGTTTTCTTGCCTTGGGCATTGACTGGATTGCGCTGTATTTCCATCAGTGCGCTGATCACGTTCATGTTCTTGCGATATGGGATGTCAAACTCTTCGATATACGGTTTCTCACCGGGGCCGTCCTGTCGCTTGATGATTAATCGAAACGTCTGTTGTTCCCCACTCATGCTTTCACTTCCTCCTTCTTGACGTCATAACGACGCGGACGGGGCTTGATGAGGGATACGTCAACATCTTCGTACTCAAAAGCAGGCCCGTCAGGAGTGAATCTCGCTTTCGTGGTCTTCAGCCACTCTTCATCGTTGCGCTCCGGAAATTCCGGCTTGTAGTGGGCACCGCGGCTTTCGTTACGGTTCAGCGCGCCGAGGGTAATCACCCGCGCCAATTCCAACATGTTCCATAGCTGGCGGACGAAGGAGGCGCTCTGGTTGTTGTAACGGCTCGTGTCGTTGACGTTGATGCGCTTGTAGCGTTCCATCAACTCTTGAATCTTCTCATCTGTTTTCTTCAGGCGGTCGTTATAACGAACCACCGTCACGTTATCGGTCATCCACTGACCTAATTCCCGATGCAGGCGATACGGGTTTTCATCGCCGTCCATCTTCAGGATTTGTCCAAACTTTTCATCCTCACGCTCACGCGCCTGATCATAGAGGGTACTGGACAGATCCTCAGCCGATTTTTTCAGACCTCTCATATATTCAACCGCTTTCGGACCGGCTACCATCCCACCAAAGATGGAGGAAAGCAGCGAGTTGGCTCCCAATCGGTTGGCCCCGTGATACTGATAGTCACACTCCCCGGCCGCAAAAAGTCCCGGGATGTTGGTCATCTGGTTGTAGTCCACCCACAACCCGCCCATCGAATAGTGCACAGCCGGGAAGATCTTCATCGGCACTTTGCGCGGATCTTCGCCGACAAATTTCTCGTAAATCTCAATGATTCCGCCCAGCTTGACATCCAGTTCACGCGGATCTTTATGCGTCAAGTCGAGATACACCATGTTTTCTCCGTTGATACCCAACTTCAGGTCGACACAGACATGGAAAATTTCGCGAGTGGCGATATCCCTCGGCACCAGGTTACCATAAGCAGGATACTTTTCTTCCAGGAAATACCAGGGCTTGCCATCCTTGTAGGTCCAGACGCGCCCGCCTTCACCGCGTGCCGATTCGCTCATCAGGCGCAGCTTATCATCGCCCGGAATGGCAGTCGGGTGAATCTGAATAAATTCCCCGTTGGCATAATAAGCCCCTTGCTGGTATACGGAACTGGCTGCCGACCCCGTATTGATCATCGAGTTGGTACTCTTTCCAAAAATAATCCCAGGACCACCGGTCGCCAGGATGACCGCATCCGCTCGGAAGGGACGAATCTCCATCGTTTTCAGATCTTGGGCAACGATGCCGCGGCAAACGCCTTCGTCATCCTGCACGATGGACAAAAACTCCCAGTACTCATACTTGTTGACCAGCCCGGCCACCTCATAACGGCGCACCTGCTCGTCAAGCGCGTACAACAGCTGCTGACCCGTGGTGGCGCCGGCATACGCCGTACGGTGATGCTGTGTTCCCCCGAAACGGCGGAAATCCAGCAAACCTTCCGGGGTACGGTTGAACATCACGCCCATGCGATCCATCAGGTGAATGATTCCTGGAGCCGCTTCGCACATCGCTTTCACCGGCGGCTGGTTGGCCAGAAAATCACCGCCGTAAATGGTGTCATCAAAATGGATCCAGGGAGAGTCCCCTTCCCCTTTCGTGTTCACTGCTCCGTTAATTCCACCCTGTGCACAAACCGAATGGGAACGCTTGACCTTGACGATGGAAAACAGATCCACAGAAATGCCCGCCTCAGCCGCTTTGAGCGTGGCCATCAATCCGGCCAGGCCTCCACCGACGACAATCAGTTTTTGACTCATTTACATACAACCCCTTTCCGCTCTCGTAATGGGTCTTGCCTTAAACGAACGCATTGAGCGCGCCAATCCCGACAATGGACAGCAGAACAAAAACCACCATCCACACATACGTAGACACTTGTTGTGCCCGAGGCCCAACTGTGATACCCCAAGAGACGAGAAAGGACCACATGCCATTTGCAAAGTGAAACACCGCTGCAACAATCCCCACAGCATAAAACCAGTACATGACTGGATTGGACAAAATATCTGCCATCAATTGATAGAAGTCCGGATCAGCCGGGCGATCAATACGCGTTTCCCAGACGTGCCAGGCCACGAAGATCAGGGTTATGATGCCTGTGACACGCTGCAAAACAAACATCCAGTTGCGGAATGTTCCGAAGCTTCTTACATTCATGCTCGCCTGGTACATCACATACAAGCCGTAAATGGCATGAAACAAGAGCGGTAAAAAAATAAATCCCACTTCCAAAACGATGAGAAAAGGCAGATTTCCGATCAAGGACGCCGCCTGGTTATAAGCTTCCGGCCCCTTTGTGGCTTGGTAGTTGGTTGTCAAGTGCATGATCAAGAAAATCCCGACTGGAAAGACACCGAGCAACGAATGAAGCTTGCGGGTAAAAAACGTTCCTTTTGCCATGTCCAATGTTCCCTCCTGCTTGGTCAATCCGTGATGCCTCCGTGGCATCGGTTCCCGTCTTTAACAAAGTATGTATTTCTGGGTTTTAGTATTTGTACCCCCCCTAACATTCAATCATGTAGAAAAATCGAACATTGTCAACCAATGGTTATTGTACTCCTTTACTTATAAAAGCGTCAAGAAGCGCGGGATCCGGAATCCAATCCAAACGCTGCATGCAACTGATTGACGGCCGTTTCCATCCATTCCCGGGAAATGACACAGGAAACCTTGATCTCTGACGTGGTGACCATTTTGATCGAAATCCCGGCTTCCGACAAATAACGGAAGCACATCGCCGCCACACCCGGATTGGTCATCATCCCCGCGCCCACAATGGATACCTTGGCCAACCCCGACTCAAAAATGACAGACCGGTATCCCAGATTCTCTTGATTGGCTTTCAGAATTTCTTCAGCGTTCACCCGATCTTCTTCCGTGATGGAAAAAGCCAAATTAATCTCATCCTCACCACGTTGACTCTGAACAATGACGTCGACATTGATGCGCTCCTCAGCCAGCAGCGTAAACAACCGGGCCAACGTGTCAACGCGGTTCGGCAGACCGTCTACCTGTACCTTCACCACTTCATCGTCAAAGGCGACTCCTGTCACAACTAGCGCCTTTTCCATATCCGACACCTCCTGAATGATCGTCCCTTCTTCGTCCGTAAAGCTGGAACGTACGACGAGTTTCACGTTATACAACTTTGCACATTCAACCGACCGCGGATGGAGCACACCTGCACCGAGGATGGCCATCTCCAACATTTCATCATATGATACGGCGGCCAGTTTCCGCGCCCCGGGCACCACCCGTGGATCAGTCGTAAACACACCAGTAACGTCAGTATAAATTTCACACAGATCGGCTTGCAAAGCTGCCGCCAGCGCCACCGCCGTCGTATCTGAACCGCCGCGCCCCAACGTGGTGATCTCCCCCGCTGCGGTGACACCTTGGAAACCGGCCACGATCACAATGTGTCCATCTTCCAGCGCCTTCATCATTTTTTCCGTGTTGATCTCTTCAATTCGCGCCTTGCCGTGGACCGCTTCTGTGCGAATGCCGGCTTGCCAGCCGGTCATCGACGTCGTTCGATGTCCTAACTCCTGTAAAGCCATGCTGAGCAAGGCAATC
Source organism: uncultured Bacillus sp. (assembly GCA_947085265.1). Classification (GTDB taxonomy): domain Bacteria; phylum Bacillota; class Bacilli; order ZCTH02-B2; family ZCTH02-B2; genus Bacillus_BB. The sequence goes on from CAMTVR010000012.1 coordinate 480,611, forward strand.
GACACCTGTTCTCCGGTGGTCAATAACATGTCCATCTCCCGACCGGAGGGCCGGGATGTAATTTGCCGCGCCATCTCTACCAAATGATCGGTGGTGTCCCCCATCGCCGAGACAACCACCACGCAGCGATGCCCTTTTGCCACCGTATCGGCAACTCGTCGGGCCACTGCCTTGATCCGCTCCACACTGCCGACAGATGTTCCTCCATACTTTTGAACGATCAGCACCTTCCCGCCTCCTGAAAACATTTTGCACAAAACAAAAAACAGCAGGGTGAGCCCTACTGTCACGTAGAACCTCCACCTCCCCCGCACGAAACAACGCTCCGCAAATCCCGTGGGGAAGAACTTGCGGCAGTGTTGCACTTGTTCAGTGCAACCCCAGGCAGAACCGCCAGGAAGCGATCCACCTTCGGCAGCATCCCCTTTCCCACCCGTTCTTCCGGATTCCTGTCCGTCCAGGGCAGTACTGATGGATGCCGCGCCTTTGTTTCGCGCCCTCAAGCGAGGCACTTCTTATGCAGATGTTTTACAGATGCAGATGTTCCAGATTGGTTTTCTACGAATCAACTATTTTGCTGGCCTTAGTGTAGCATAAGGTTTTCTGGCTGGCAAGAGGTAAGCCCAGTTGGCATCACAAAACGCCACCATGAGGAAAACAAAGCAAAACAAACCCATAAAACAAACCCATCTTGAAACACACGATCAAAAGTTGACCCTGCATGGTATGCACAACAGACACGGCAAACTGTATGCCCAAAACTTCGTTCAAATCATGTCACGCCTTTCCTAGCCTCACTTCACCTCCCGCTTTTCCCCTTCACTTCGCAAATGACGCAGGATCTCCCGCGCCAGTTTATCGCCGATGCCAATCTGTCGATACTCCTCGACGCTGGCCTCCCTCATCCGCTCCAGCGATCCGAAGTGCTTCCAGAGAAGCCGTTTCCGCTTCTCACCCACCCCGGGTATCTCATCCAACTGCGACTTCAACATCGTCTTGCCGCGGCGCTGGCGATGAAAAGTGATCGCGAAGCGGTGCACCTCATCCTGAATCCGCTGCAGGAGATAAAAGGCTTGGCTGTGTCGATCTAATGGAACCTCCTCGGGGGGATCACCCATCCAGAGACGCTCCGTCCGGTGATGTTCATCCTTGGCCAGTCCGCAGACCGGAATGAAGAGGCCCAGTTCATTTTCCAGCACATCCACCGCCGCTGAAATCTGTCCTTTGCCGCCGTCCACCACAATCAGGTCAGGCAGCGGCAACCCTTCCTTGAGCACCCGGATATAACGGCGGCGAATCACCTCACGCATTGTTTCATAATCGTCCTGTCCCTGCACCGTCTTGACCTTGTACTTACGGTATTCCTTCTTATCCGGCTTGCCGTCAGTGAAAACCACCATCGCCGAAACCGGATCGGCGCCCTGAATGTTGGAGTTGTCAAAAGCCTCAATGCGATGCGGGAAGCCAACCCCCATCACTTCGGCCAGCATCTCAAGCGCTCCGCGCGTACGGGATTCGTCCCGCTCCGCGAGGCGAAACTTTTCCTCCAGCGCCAGCCGGGCGTTTTCCGCCGCCATCAGCACCAACTGCCGTTTGCCGCCCCTCTTGGGAGAACTGATCTTGACATTCAGCCACTCCCGCATCGCCGCGGCACCCTCTTCCAAAGTATCCGGCAGCAGAATCTCCTTCGGCAACACTTCCTGACGCTGATGGTAAAACTGGATGACGAAAGAAAGGAAATCCTCCTCCGGTTCGCCATAATGGGGAAATATCGATACCTCTCGTTCAATCAGTCGCCCCTGCCGCACGAAGAACACCTGTACGCACATCCAGCCGCGATCGGCCGCGTAAGCCAGCACATCCCGATCCGTCCCGTCTGCCAGAGAGACGTGCTGGGGCTGCATCATCGTGGTGATGCTTTGGATTTGATCGCGCAATTCCTTGGCCCGCTCAAAATCCAGGTGCTCAGCGGCTGCCTCCATTTCCCGCCGCAATCGCTCCTGAATCTCCTTATATCCCCCTTGCAGAAATCGCGTGATCTCCTCCACCATCTGTTCGAAGATGGCCGGATCCACCTCTTCCACGCATGGAGCCAAACACTGACCCAGGTGATAATACAGACAGGCCCGATCTGGCAACGTGCGGCACTTGCGCAAGGGGTACAGCTTATCTAACAGCCGCTTCGTCTCCTGCGCCGCGCCGGCATTCGGATAGGGACCAAAATATTTCCCCCGATCTTTTTTCACCTTCCGCGTGACTTCGATGCGCGGGTAAGGTTCCTTGGTCACCAGGATGTACGGGTAAGATTTGTCATCTTTGTACATCACATTATAGTAAGGCTTGTATTGCTGGATCAGGTTGTACTCCAGCAACAGCGCCTCCTGGGGGGAACGGGTGACAATGTATTCAAAATCCCGGATCTCCCGAACCAGGCTTTGTGTCTTGCTGTCATGGCTGCCGGTGAAATAGGATCGAACCCGGTTTTTCAAGACCTTGGCCTTGCCCACGTAGATCACCTTTCCCGCGCCGTTTTTCATCAGATAACAGCCTGGCTTATCGGGCAAAAGGGCCAATTTTTCCTTCAGTTGATCCATCTCCATCCCTTCTTTACAGCATCGTACATATAAAAGACGCATCAACTGGACACACCGTCAATTGTATCATGAATCTCAAGCGCCGGCTCCCCACATTGCAAAATATATTTCCGTTTGGATGTTCCAATTCAGGGAAAATGTGATACAATCATGATAAAACGGAATGATTCTGATTTACATTTGGACGCAACAGATAGGGGAGTGTATATGATAGCTCTATTGGTACTTTTAAGCGCCTTGGCAAACGTGATCGGGGGACTGTTGGTTGTGGCCCGCAAAGCTTGGTCCCAGCGTTCAATCGGCGGCATGCTGGGATTCAGTGCCGGATTTTTGCTCGCCATCGCTATCCTGGACTTGATTCCGGAGTCTTTGGAGACGAATGAATCGAATGTCTATATGATTCTGTTGGGGTTGCTCAGCGTCTATTTTCTCGGGCTTCTGACTTCAGGACATCATCATGGAGAAATGACCATTCATCATGCCCACAGCACCCCGAAGCGCACGGAAATAGGTCTGCTGCTCGGCATGTTGATCCATACTTTCTTTGACGGCGCCTCCATCATCGCAGCTTTTGACGTCAGTCACCAAATCGGCCTGCTGGTCTTTTTCGCCGTGATTCTGCATAAAATCCCGGACGGACTGACAGTAGCCACACTGATCATAGCAAACACGAAAAATCGGAGCAGAGCGATTTGGGCCAGCTTTGCACTAGGCGCTTCCACATTGCTCGGAGCGCTGGTCATGAACACCCTGCTCACTCTAAATGTGCAGTGGAACCAAGAACAGATTGCGGCAATGGCCTTGGCCTTTTCCGCAGGCGCCTTTCTCTTCGTGGCTGTCGGGGATGTGCTTCCCGAAATCCACCACGAGAACAAAATCGCCAGTACTATCACTGTCATATTGGGCATCTTGGGCTATCTGTTGACGACATACCTGCTTTCGCTGAGCGGTTTGATTGAAAATCATTGATCATGGCGAGGCGCATTCATCACACATGGAAGCGACAATTTCATATTTTCAGCCGTGGTTCTCAACGAAGCGTTTCGTGCTTCACTCTGTCAGTCTAGTTTCTGTCAACTCTTCCACCAGCTGAACCATCCGTTCCACTGTCATCGGACCGATCTGGTGATATTTCAAAATGCCGTTCTCATCAATGACCAATGTCTCCGGCTGGCCGACAACCCCGTAACGCTTGCTGACCTGGTTGTTTTGATCCAGCAATACCAGCGACTTCAACTGGTATTCCTGGACAAACTCCTTTACCAGCACGGCCGGTTCGGCGCGGTTGACGAGGATGAGTTTCACCTGATCTCCGTACATACTCTCAAATTCTCTCAGGTGAGGCGCCTCTTCCTTACAAGGCTGACACCAGCTGGCGAAAAAGTTGACAAGTACCGGTTGTCCACGAAATTGGCTGAGGCTGTACGATGTGCCGGAAAGGTCGGGCAAACTGAAATCGGCCGCCTCTTCCCCCACCTTCACCGGGGTCACAGCCTTGCCGAACGATACCACCGCCGCCGCTAGACCAGCTCCCAAAACCAGCACAATGGCGACGACAACATATAATCGGCTCTTCATCCAAAAAAGCCTCCTCATCCACGTTTCTCATCCAGAGCACGCTTTAGTTCTTCCAGCCTTTGCTGAAGTTTACGCTGGCGTGAGGACAGGGACAACGTGTACAAAAAGATGGCCACCCAAACCACCAGGGTGCCAACCGCCAGATATGTCATGGGATTCCCTCCTCTAACTTGCTATCACAGACACAGTCTTGAACTAGGCCAACGCTTCCTCGCTCAAACCTTCCATGACTAGACCAACATTAGCTTGTCGAATAGAAACGTTCCTCCAATTGATTGACAGCCGCCACCGCTTTTTCCAGGTTGACCCGGGCTAACAAAAGGTAAAAGAATAGGAACATAAAAGTGAAAGAGGTAAAGAGAAGCGTGATCACCATCTCACCCGTCATGTTGACACCCTGGCTGCTGATCACTTGCGGATGAATAGAGGACCACCACTGAACAGAAAAGTGCACGATTGGGACATCCACAAAACCAATGATACCAAACACCGCCGCAATCCGCTTGCCCCGCGGTCCCTCGATCGATGCCCGCAACATTAAATAAGCAATATAAATGAACCAAAGGATGAGAGTGGATGTCAGGCGCGGATCATCCCACTTCCACCAGGCATTCCAAACCGGCCGCGCCCACAGCGGTCCCGTAATCAACACCAGCGTAGTAAATAAAACGCCCAATTCGGCCGCGCACGCCGCCCAATGATCAAAGCGTTCCTCGCGCCGCCATAGGAATAAGATACTGAAAATCAACACCAAGCCAAAAGCCAGGTAAGCATTCCAAGCTGTGGCAATGTGATAATACATCAGGCGTTGAATATCACCCATAAACTTCTCTGTCGGTGCATAAACAAAAATAAAGTACACATCCGCCGCTACAAGAATCAATACCAGCCAGCCAAGGATGCGTTGCCAGAGCAGCAAACCGTTGTTCATTTCACACCTCCAGCAAATATTCGAACAACAAGATCGGGATCATCGTAAACAGGATGTCATACGCCCCCAACACAGCCAGCCAAACCCATTCCTGTCCGGGCATCGTCGGGAACAGCGCAATCTGCGTGAGCCGCACCACCGCCAGCAGGAGCGGTACAGAAATCGGAAACAGCAGAATCGGCAGCAGTAAATCCCCCAGGCTGCTGGCTTGCGCCATGACGGAACATAGACTGGCCAGCGCCACATAACCCCAGGTCCCCATCAGCAAACAACTGATTAACAACGGCAGCGACTGCGGCACGGGCGGGTTGAAGAGGATGAAAAACAGGGGAACCGAAACGCATTCCACCAGAAATACTAAAAAAAGGCTCCCCAGCATTTTACCAAAAAGGATGGCGCCAGGATCTACAGGAGCCATCCACATCCCTTCCCAATTCCATTCCGCCTCTTCAATCGCCATCAACCGGCCGATACCAAGCAAGGTGGAGAGGAAAATCGGCAGCCAGAGCAAACCTGCAGCCAATTGGTTCAAGGCCGCCTGATTAGCCTGTAACGAAAAGTGTAGCAGCACCTGGAACAGCGACGCAAAAACAATCATCGACAAAAGCAGGCTCTTTTGGCGAAATTGGATGCGCAGATCTTTCTCCACAACGGCCAGACTGCTGCGCAAAAACGTTCCCACAGCTAGTCCCTCCCCAGCCAGTGCCCGTACCCTTGTTCCCAAAAGGACGAAGGCACCTCTTCCCGTTTCCAGCTCTGGACAATCCGTCCCTGATCCAACAGGCACACCCGCCGGCACAACGACTGTATCAACGATACATCATGGCTGATCACAATCATGGTGCACCGCTTTGCGGCCAATTCTGCCAGCCATTGCTGAAGCATGCGGATGGAACGCTCATCCAAACCATCAAACGGCTCATCCAACAGCAACAGCCGGGGTTGGTGCAAGATGGCGCGGAGGAACGCCAGCCGTTTGCGCATCCCTTTAGAGAGGGTTCCTACCAGCTTGTGGCGCACAGCAGCCAGTTGCAGCCGCGCAAGCCCTTCCTCAATCTGTCGCTGCAGATGAGGGACAGCGAAGAGAACGCCGTAAAACCGCAGGTTTTCCTCCACGGTCAGCCCTTCGTAAAGATAGCTGCCTTCCATCAACAGACCGAGTGCTCTTCTTGAACGAACATGCCCTTGCATCCCCGGTTCGTCAGGAAACAACGCCACTTTCCCCTCATCCGGCCGCAACAGCTGCGCCATCAAGCGGAGTAATGTCGTCTTGCCGGCTCCATTGGGGCCGATCAGCGCCAAGTGCTGACCCTCATGCACCGTCAAATCCAATTCCCGAATGATCCGTTCCACTCCTCGCTTGACTGTGACCCCTTCCAGATGCACCACAACACCCATTCCATTTGCTCCCAACTTGACTCCGTATTTTACTTGACTTGACGCATCGGTGGTTGCGCATTATTCATTCACGCGGTTCAACGGCTGCTGCCGCTCCTGATAGAGGTGATAAATCGGTAACAGAGCCTCTTCCAGCTGCTGCCGCTTCTTTTCATATTCTTCAACCGAAATGGCTTGCGTACTATAAGCCCGTTCCACTTCCACCAATCGGTTTAGGAGATTTTCCCGTTGCTGGAGAAGCGTTTCCGCAGCGTTGCGACGGCTGACGGCCTGCGCCCGCCACATCGAGGTCCGCACGCCGACAAATCCGAGAAACAAAAAGACCACGATAAAAAGGATATTAAAAATGGCCTTATTGACCCCTTGCTGGTAATCGTGATACACCACAGGCAGACCGCTGGGATGGGTGGATTTGTCCACCTGCTGAGGAAGCGCTTTACCGTCCAACACGGTAAAATGCAACGACCAAGCCTCACCAGGGTGCAGGTTCAACCGGGTGAAGCGGCGCAAATTCTGACCATTAAACTGCAGCATCTCTGACCGCGTGAGAAAGTTGAGCGCTTCCACTGCCAGCCGTTCCGGAGGGACCAAGATCTGCACCGATTTGCTCAAGTAGGAGACTGGGTAATTCATAATGAGACGATTCCCCTCATAGGGAACACGGTACGAGTAAGCAAGCACCCGTTGTTCTCCCGGTCCGATACCGGTGTACTCCACTACGCCTCCATCACGCATCTCATGCTTGCCCCAACCTTCAATCGGCGTGAAGTTTTCCACTCCTTCCGGCAGGGCAAGGTAGATTTCCTGCGCTGCCGCCTGTCCCCTGTTTTCCAGTGTGGCCAGAACAATAAACTGGAGCCGTCGATCCTCAATGGGCAGGACAACCACTTCCTGGTTAAGGATCTGAATGTCCGGGGTGGCCGCGGCGACCACCCCAGCGCCGCCCGTCACCATCCAAATGAAAAATAAAAGCAGCAGAAGCAGACCCATCCCCCGGCTCAACCTTCGGATGATCGGCGTGCTATCTGTCCCGGCCCTGTTCAACAAGCGCCTACCCATGCTTCATCCCCTTCTCCAACCTTGTCAGCACTTCAGATCTCACTTGACGGCGAAGTTGCTCCTCCCTGACCTTATCTTTGGCGGCCAGACGGGACAGTTGCTGAATCAACTCCTGACGCATCTCTTCATAATCTTGCCGGGTGATCTTGTCCATATAAAAATCGTATTCCAAATCTGCCAGCTGCGAAAACAATTGGTCCCGCTCCTCTTGATCATCCAGGCCTTCCTCCTGTCCCAGAAAATTTCGCAGCAGCGGAAAAACCATGATGCCAAGTGTCACCACAGCCATTAGGACAATCCAAAATATCATGGCATCAGCCCCTGTTCTTTCGATGTTCGTATGTGGGCCCTCACTGATTGCTCACTTGCACTCTCTTCCGCATAACAGAACTTTCCGCCTGTTCCAGTCGAGGGCGCTCCGGCCAGAGTGCAATCAGCGTACCAGCCATCATCACATACATTCCGAACCAAACCCAGTTGATCAGTGGAAAAATCATCGCCTGAAAAACGGCGGCGTTGGTTTGCTCATCCCATCCCCCCAACACCAGATACAGATCTCCCAGCCAAGTGTGGTAGATCGCCACCTCCGTGGATGGTTGTCCAACCAAAGTGTAAAACACTTTTTCCGGACGCATGACAACCAGCTGTTGTCCGTCCTTTTCCACGATCACATCGGCAAAGATTTCCGTCCGGTAGGCGTCGCCCGTTTCCTGCAACCCTTCATAAGTCAACGTATAAGCACCCACCTGCATCTGTTGACCCGGTTGCAACATCCCTTGGACATTCACCTCATACGCGCTGGCACCGGTATAGCCAAAGATGATGAAAAGGAGCGCCAGATGAACCAGATACCCCCCATAACGGCGACGGTTTCGCTGAAAGAGCCGAAAGAAAGAGTGAAGGAAGGGTTCCCCGGTCATCTTCTGACGTGCCTGTACGGCTTTGGCAAATTCCAGCAAAATGATCACAGCCACAAACACGCCACTGGTAAAGGAAAAGAGCGCCAACCAGCCACGAAGACCCATAATGTACGCGAGCAAAAGAAAGGCAACAGCCATCAACGCCGGCAACATAAGATTCTTCCGCAACAGGCGGAATGAGGAACGGCGCCAAGCCAACATGGGCGCAACGCCCATCAGGATGACAACAGCGATAAAGATCGGGATATTGACGCGATTGAAAAACGGCGCGCCCACGGTCATCTTCTCGCCGGTGATAAGCTCGGAGACAATCGGGTACATCGTCCCCCAGAAAACGCTAAAGGCTGACCCCAACAACAGGAGATTGTTGATCATAAAACCGCTCTCTTTGGAAGCCACTGCCTCATATTGGTTCTCCGCTTTCAAAAGTGGCCACTTCCAGACCAGGACCGCTAAGGAGAAAATTATGATCATGCCGACAAAAGTGAGAAAATAGGTGCCCATCGGCCCGTTGGCAAAGGCATGAACCGAAAACAACAACCCGCTGCGCGTCAGAAAGGTGCCAAAAATGGTCAGCACAAACGTCACCATGATCAAAATCATGTTCCAGCCTTTCAGCATTCCCTTTTTCTCCTGCACCATCGCCGAATGCAAAAAGGCGGTCGACGTCAGCCAAGGAAGCAACGCCGCGTTTTCGACCGGGTCCCAAGCCCAATAACCGCCCCAACCCAGCTCTTCATAGGCCCACTGCGAGCCGTAGAGAATCCCGACACCCAAAAACAACCAGGAGACCAACGTCCAGCGGCGGGTCACTTTCAGCCAGGTGGCACTTGTCTGGTTGGTCAACAACGCGGCGATTGCATAGGCATAAGGAACAGCGAAACCGATGTACCCAAGATACAGATTGACCGGGTGCACCATCATCGACGGATTTTGCAGCATCGGATTCAGGCTGTTCCCTTCCGCGGCCTGTACGCCGGCCAACGCGAAGGGAAAGGCAATGGTATTCATGACGAGCACAAAGAAAAACAAAATGCCGCTGAGCACAGCCGTGACGACAGGCTGCATCACTTCCCGCTGCCTGTGTTTGAGAAAACTTGCCAGAAGGCTGTAGATGGAAAGCAACCAGGTCCAGAACAACAAGGAACCGGCGCTGCCGCCCCAAAAGGCCGCGATCTTGTATATCAACGGTAAATTGGAGCTACTGTAATTGACCACATACTGATAGCGAAAGTCGTCTGTCACCAGCAAAAACCATAGTGAAACAGACGCCACGGTAGCGAGAAAGACGGTCGCGACCATCCCGGCCCGTCCAGCAGCCGCCAACCGCGGCCGCTTCAACCAGCCTCCCAGCGCACTCATCACAAAAGTATAGGGTACGACAAAAAGCAAGAACACAATGGCCCAACGCCCAATCTCGCCCATCATCCACTTCCTTTCAACGCATCTAGGTTCACTCGCTCTGTTTTCCCGTCGGCAGCCCCTGTTCCTCATGCGGATTGGGCACGCCCGATTCCTCTAACGCCTCATACTTGGACGGGCACTTGACATACAGTTGGTCAGCCTCGAACACTCCTTGTGGATTCAATCGTCCCTCGACAATCGCCTCCCAGCCATCATACATCGTATCCGGCTTCATCCCCTTGTACAAAACTGGCAACTCATGGCCGGCCTCAGAGCGCAGCTGGAAGCGCAGCTCCATCTTTTCCTGGTTCCAGTCGAGGGAATCGCCCACGATCAGACCGCTCAATTTCACCGCTTTCCCGACGGCCTGCTCCCCTTGTTGTGCCATTTCGTCAATCGTCCAGTAAAATGTATTGGCTTGGGACATGCCTACTGCCACCAAAGAAATGATCACCGCCAAAATCACGCCAATCGCGAGGGTCAATTTTGTTTTGACGCCCACATTCATCCCTCCTACCCACAACCGTTGCCATTATCCTGTTGTATCATACTCTGAACAAAACAAACTTTGCTGTTTACAAAGGTTCGCATCCATTATCGATTCCATCTTACCTTATTTTCAAGAACCAGGACATCCTTTAAGGTTTGACATTTCTGTGAATCATACCCTTATCACATGCTATACCATCAGCAATTGCCGGAATCCATCCAGGACGGGCAGTCCCACATGCTCAGCCATCTTGACCACCTTTTGCCGATCATATGGAATGCGCCGTTGCGTCACACTGATAGCGCCATCCTTGCTCAAATCCAGGATGGTATAGGCAGCCCTCGGATCGCCATCCAAGTGGAGACTGCAATAGCCGACCGAAATCAGAACTTTGCCGTTCAACCAACGGACATACGGACGGTGAATGTGACCGTAAGCGACAATCGCGGCACCGGATCGCATCTGGCGAGCTACCGTATCTTGTGGCGCGTCTGGTGAGACCACGTCCAGCACATTTTCCGGTGTGGCATGAAATACTTCCAAGCGCACGCCATCCCATTCCCATTCCCGCTTGAGAGGAAGCTGCGCAAGATAGTCGAGGTGTTCCGATTGGAGTCTTTCCCTTGTAAACTGAAGGTGTTCGCGTACATAATCATCCTCTTTAAAGGGGGTGTTTTTTACCACCGCTTCATCCCAATTCCCTCTGACCACCGGGATATTCAGTTCTCTGATACGGTTCACCACAACCGCTGGGTCGGGACCTGCTCCCACCAAATCACCCAGGCAGATCACCCGTTCCGCCTGTTGCTGACGGATATCTTCTATCACCGCCTCCAAGGCCACCGGGTTGGCGTGTACATCAGAAAACAAAGCAATCCGCATCCAGGATCATCTCCTTCACGTGATCATCAACGTTTAGACTTGAGAAATGAGTATGAGGAAACTTTCTTTTCATCGACTAATCCCTTTTCTCTAGACTAAAATGCGTTCGGTAGCGTACGCTAAAGCTTGGAGCAAGACACTTGTTAAAACATGGAAAAACCCCGGGGGAGGTCATCGGATGCGTCCAACAAAAATCGCCACTTTGTCCGTCTTCAGCAATACTCTTGTCACAATCCTCAAGCTGGTGGCCGGATTTATCACCGGCTCGGTAGCCATTTTATCGGAAGCAATTCATTCTTCCCTGGACTTGGTGGCCTCCACCATCGCCTACTTTTCTGTCAAGATCTCCAGAAAACCACCCGATCGGGAACACCCATACGGACACGGCAAGGTGGAAAATGTGTCCGGAACGATTGAAACCCTGCTCATCTTCGTGGCAGGTTTTTGGATCATTTACGAATCGGTAACAAAGCTGCTTCATCCTGAACCGATTCAACTGCCGCTTCTTGGAGTGGCCGTCATGCTGCTCGGCGCGGCCATTAATTTAGTGGTCGGGCTCAAAGTCAAGCAGGTCGGGGAGAAAATCGACTCGGTGGCCATGCGTTCCAATGCGCTGCACCTTCTCACCGATGTCTTCTCCTCGCTAGGGGTCGCCGTTAGTCTGTTGCTGGTGACGTTGACCAATTTCACTATCATTGACCCGATGATAGGCATTGCCATTGCCATTTACATTATGAAGGAAGCCTACCAACTGGGCAAACAATCCTTTACTCCCCTGCTGGACGCAAGTCTCAGCGAGGAGGAAAAAAACACCATCCGGAAGATCATCGAATCTTATCAGGAAGAATTCATTGAGTATCACGATCTGCGGACCCGTCGGGCGGGTGCAGAAAAACATATCGACTTCCACTTGGTTGTCCCGTCACACCTGCCGGTCGATCAGGCTCACGCCCTTTGCGACCGGATCGAAACCGAGTTAAAGCAAAAGATCAAACCCGCCCGGGTGCTGATTCATTTGGAGCCCGAACATGAAAAGTTGCGGTGAAAAGCAAGCTGGAAGCCGCGGAAAAAAGCCGGTACCCTCGATTGTAAGTTGGGACCGGCTTTCACCTGTTATTGCGAGATGTGCCATCAGACTCCCCGGCCGGCTTGCTCCGCCATTTCACGGACAACCGTGCGGACAATGTGGATCGAATCAAACTCTCCGCCGGACACCTCGATAATCGACAAGGATTCCGGGAACAGTTTTGCATTGATCTCCTCGATCGTCAATCCCTGTCCGTACAGGTGCAGGATCTCGCCACTGAGATTTTCCAGTTCTTCCAGCTTCATAGCCAGCATTCGCTTGCCGTCGGGCAAATACCCCGCGTGGCAACAGTACATCGGCTGAAAATCATGCTGCAACACCTTGCGGAGCGAATCCATGATGGTCGGTATGGATTCCTGGCGCATGATCACTCTGGTTTTCGGCGAGAGGAACAGATCGCCGGAAAAAAGCCTCCCTCTCTCCTCGTCCAGCAACACGACATGATCGTAAGCGTGGCCAGGCGTGTAAATGACCTTCCAGAGCCGGCTGCGGGATGCTGCCTGCTCTCCCAATGGCTGCGCCGTGAAAGGTTTCCTGATCCCCCAGACGGCCTGGCGATACTCGGGATACTCCGGCCAGGAAGCGCAAAATGCCACCCCCGCCGGATGGATCGAAAGCGGCACGGTCAGATGCCGTTCAATCCAGGCGGCCGTCCCCACGTGATCCTCGTGGCTGTGCGTCAAGACAACCTGATCGATCTCTCCCGCATGTTCCTGGTAAAAAACAGAAAGGTCCCGTTCGGCACTCGCGCAGCCGGTATCGATCAGCATGCCATCTGTTAGAAAGACGCACACGGAGGAGCTGCGCCCGCCTGTCGACAGGCTGACCCGGACACAAGTCACATCTTCATGCACGGACAGGTCGATCGCCGTTTTCATGCCACACCTTCCTTTGTCCATTCCTGCTCTTCCGCTTTCTGAACGCAGTCCGAGCCGGCCTTGCAGGAATTTCGATTGTCTAAATATAATTCTGACAAGTGCCATTTTATCATTCATTCGCAGGAATGACAACAGCTTCCCTTTTTCAACCGATCAGCACCCTTTCTTCCGGATACCGATAGGATTCCTTGCGTTGCATCTGCGCCAGGGCATAGGCCACGGTGAGCGGTCCCACCCGTCCGGCCAACATGGTCAGCGTGATGATGGCCTTGCCAATTGGGGACAACTCGGGCGTCAACCCCATCGACAATCCACAGGTACTGAATGCCGAAATAGCCTCAAACATCACCTCCAGGAAACTCTCCGCGCGATCCCGTTCTGTAAAAGATAACACCATCGATACCATGAATACCATCGTCATCGCAAGCATCACCAAGGCCAAGGCGCGGAAGATCTGGCCCTGACTAATCCGGCGCTGCATCACCGACACCTCCCTCCGCCCCCGGACGACGCTGTAGATCGTGACATACAACAACGCGAAAGTCGTCGTCTTGATTCCTCCACCTGTCGAACCCGGGGAGGCGCCGACAAACATCAGCAGCATGAGCAAAAACTGCGAAGTAGGCAACATCGCCGCAATATCAAGCGTGTTAAATCCGGCGGTTCGTGCGGTCACCGATTGAAAATAAGCACCCCAGATGCGTTCTGAAAGCGTCAAGTCCTTAAAGGTTTGCGGGTTAAACCATTCGATGAGGAAAATCAGAACGGCCCCAATCAAGAGCAACCCTGTGGTCGTCAGTAAAACCAGTTTGGAGTGAAGGGACAACTTTTTCCAACGCCGATGTTGCCCAATATCAACGATCACAGTAAAGCCCAAACCTCCCAGAACCACCAGCCCGCTGAAGGTCAGATTGACCACCGGATCGCCGACAAACTGCATCAAGCTGTCGGACCAAAGGGACATCCCCGCATTATTGAACGCGGATACCGCATGAAAAATGGCAAAAAACAAAGCCTCCTGGCCCATTTCAGGATACCAGCGAAGGAAGAGCACTCCCGTACCGATCCCCTCAAGGGTAAAAGCAATTAAAAAGACCGACAGAGCGAGGCGCACCGCGCCTTCCACCACTTGCTGATTAAATGACTGTTGGATATACAGGCGTTGCTGAAAGGAGATCTTGCGCCCCAAAATCAGGAAGATCAAGACGGCAAACGTCATAAATCCCAATCCGCCAATCTGGATCAAAGTGAGAATCACTACCTGTCCAAAACGGGAAAATGTAGAGCCGATATCCACGACAGCAAGCCCGGTCACACAAGCGGCGGAAGTGGCCATGAACAGCGCATCCAGAAAGCCTACACTTTGGCCTGTCGCCGATGCCACAGGCAGCATCAAGAGAAATGTACCGATCAAAATAATGACCACAAAACCCAAGAGGAGCACCTGACTCGGATTCAAACGCTTCTTCTTTTGAAGAACAGTCAATCCATCCACCTCATCCAGTCACGTATTTTCAGCAGTATCCAGAGCAAAATGCTTACGATGTCGTGTGCCCAGTACCCTCATCCCATCATGGAAGCCGGATGTCCGCAACCCGGTTATTCCATGAACACTGGATTGATGGGACCTGCCAATGATGATACAATGCCATTAATGGATCGCGTTTACCCTCAATGGTTTATTGCCGATGATACGGTTTCGCATCGAAAAATGTAACTAGCCTATCATAACAAGTGAGCATGAAATCCACAAGATGGCACATTCAGACACGAGGTGGAAACAATGAGTCTCCAAATCGGGCATCTCAAGCTGAATAACAACGTCGTACTGGCTCCGATGGCAGGCGTCTGCAATCCGGCTTTCCGCTTGATCGCCAAAGAATTCGGCGCCGGTTTAGTCTGCGCCGAAATGGTCAGCGACAAAGGAATCGTCTATGGCAATCAAAAGACACTGGACATGCTGTACGTCGATGAGCGTGAAAGACCCTTAAGCCTCCAGATTTTTGGCGCCGACATCGAGACGCTGGTCCAAGCGGCAAGTTACGTGGACAAATACACCAATGCCGATATCATCGACATCAACATGGGCTGCCCTGTACCCAAAATCGTCAACTGCGACGCGGGTGCCCGCTGGCTGCTGAAACCGGAAAAAGTGGAAGAGATGGTCCGGACCATCGTCCGTCACGTTTCCAAGCCGGTGACCGTCAAGATGCGCATCGGCTGGGATGAAAAGCGGATCGTGGCCGTAGAGGTGGCACAGGCAGTGGAAGCAGCGGGCGGAAGCGCGGTCGCGGTACACGGCCGCACGCGCGTGCAAATGTACGAAGGCAAGGCCAACTGGGAGATCATCCGCAAGGTCAAAGAAGCCGTCAAGATCCCGGTAATCGGCAACGGGGATATCTTCACTCCGCAGGATGCCAAACGGATGCTAGAGACGACCGGCTGCGACGGCGTGATGATCGGCCGCGCCGCGTTGGGCAATCCCTGGATGCTGTACCGCACCGTCCAATATTTGACGACCGGAACCCTTCCCCCCGAACCGACACCGCGCGAAAAGATCGATATCGCCCTGCTCCACTTGGATCGCTTGATCAAGGTGAAGGGCGAAAAGATTGCTGTCAAGGAAATGCGCAGACACGCGGCATGGTACCTGAAAGGCTTGCCGCGTTCTGCCGAGATGCGGGTTGCCGTCAACCAACAGGAAACGCGCGAGGGAATGCGCCAGTTGCTCCTCTCGTACACGGAAGAACTGGAAAAGCGTGCGCAATGCCGCACCGCCAGCTAGCACGGCCAACCAACTAGAACCGCCAGAACAGCTTGAACGCCACCTGAAATATCACAAGCCGCTTGCCGAACCTTCGGCAAGCGGCTACTTTTTTGCCCAACAGGCTAGGCTTGATCAGCAAGCTGACATCACAGCAGCTGTCCAATGTCTTTCACCACCTGGGCGTCATCTACTTCCAATCCCATCTCGTATAACGCCCGGATTTTGCGATTCTGGTCGACGAGGAAGAATCGGGATGTGTGTGCCACCAGGCCATTGTCCTGCTTTTGAAAGTAAAAACCATAAGGTTTAATAACTTCCTGAAGCTTCTCTTTCTCTCCGCGCAAAAACACCCAATTGTCCAGCTTGGCTCCGACACGCTCACTGTAGGCTTGCAGAACTTCCGGCGTGTCCACTTCGGGATCCAATGTGATGCTGACAAATTGTACGCGATCCGACCACCCCTTCTCCTTGACCGCCTGTTGCATTTTGGCCATGGCCATGGTGGTCGGCGCACATACATCCGGGCAGCTCGTATACATAAATTCGACCACCCGTACCTTGCCATCCGACTCATGAAAACTGACCTCTCCACCATGTGCCGACTCCAAAGTGAAATCAGAGGCTGTTCCCAATACGGGAAGCGCGTTGGCCCGCCACCATAATGTATAGGCCACCATCCCAAGAATGGCCACCAACAGTACGACGATGGCAATGATGAAGCCTTTCCTTTGAAGAACAGTCATCTTTAACTCCTCCTCATCCGCAAACTGGTTCCACGCATAACTAGTCCCCATCAACAATGCCTTTTCAAACGCTCCTTTTCATCAATGACATAAACTCGCCTCGATGGCATCCCCCCAAAGAGGGACAATCTGTGACATTCTTGTGAAAACATCTTGAAGACAAAAATTTTTAATAGATTCCTCAAAATGTTGTCAGCAAAGCCCGCCTAAAAGCTATTTCAAATCACGGAAGCAGGGAGTACTTTAGAATTAGAAACAACCAAATCTTGCAAGAAGGGAGGTTAATGCGATGCCCAACCCCTCCACACCGGCCAAGGTCAAATCAGAACCCGAACACGAACAAAACCTCAAAGGCACACTGGCATCCGTGCTGCTGCTTGGTCTTGTCATCATTGTCATTTGGGGAGGCGTTTTCGCCCTCTATTTGTCGCGATTGTAGTTGGTCAACGCTTGTCAACAAAGGAGTGAGGAGCGATGCATTTACACCGTTACGAACGTATCTGGCTGATTTTCGGCGCCGCGACATTGGTCGCATTTTTGGCCGTTCTGGCTGTCCAAACCTTTGCCCTTGGGTTGGCTCCGCCAAGCGATCTCGGGCAAGCTTGTCTGACCAGCCCCGATGAGTTGGCCCCTCCTTACAACAAACCGGGCGTCTACCAAGTTGGAGACAATGAGTATGACGTGGTCATGGTCTCATTTGCTTTCGGATTTGATCCGGGAACGGTCGAGGTCCCGGTCGGGGCCAAGATCAATTTTAAAGCGACCAGCAAAGATGTCATCCACGGGTTTCAGATCCCGGGGACAAATGTCAACATGATGTTGATGCCGGGACACGCCAACGTTGTCAGCCATACGTTCACAGAACCGGGCGAATATCTGATTTTATGCAACGAATATTGCGGCATTGGTCATCAAGCAATGATGGGCAAAGTGATTGTCCAATGAAAGGAGTGAGATCATGAGTCAGACTATGAAGCCGGCAGGTTATGAATTACATCGTCAAGAAGCCAGATTGTCAATGGCCCACTTTTATGTGGCCTTTCTCGCGCTCTTATTGGGCGGCATCGCGGGACTTCTTCAGGCATTACAACGCGCCGGCATGATTACGCTGCCCGGGGGCATCAATTACTATCAATTGCTGACCGCTCATGGGATCCTGTTGGCGCTCGTCCTAACGACCTATTTTATCGTCGGATTTTTGCTCGCGGGTGTCGCAAAAACGACTGGCGGACTCACACCTGCGGCAAAAAGATTTGGCTGGCTCGGTTTTTGGCTGATGACCATTGGCACCGCACTGACCACGGTCATGATTTTGACGAATAATGGAACCGTTCTCTACACATTTTATGCGCCAATGCAAGCCTCACCATGGTTCTATGTCGGCCTGACGCTGGTTGTGGTGGGAAGCTGGTGCAGCGGCATCGCCATTTTGATCAATTACATCAAATGGAAAAAGGAACATCGTGGCAAACTGTCACCATTGTTTACCTTTTTAAGCGTTGCGACGTTTATCCTCTGGTTTGTCGCAACGCTCGGCGTCGCGATCGAAGTGTTGTTCATGTTGATCCCTTGGTCATTTGGATGGGTCGAGACAATCAACGTCATGCTCAGCCGGACTCTGTTCTGGTACTTTGGGCATCCTCTGGTGTATTTTTGGTTGATGCCGGCATATATCGCCTGGTATATATCGATTCCGAAAATTTTGGGAACCAAGGTGTTCAGCGATTCGCTTGCGCGGATGGCATTTGTCCTCTTTGTCATCTTTTCGGTCCCGGTCGGCTTTCACCATCAACTGTTGGAACCCGGCATTTCCCCTGGATGGAAATTCTTGCAAGTGTTTCTGACAATGGTGGTGGTAGTTCCGTCCTTAATGACGGCCTTCACTTTATTCGCCACTTTTGAATCAGCCGGAAGGGAAAAAGGCGCCAAAAGCTTGTTCGGTTGGTTGCGCTTCATGCCATGGGGAGATGCGCGTTTCCTGACACCCTTTGTCGGAATGTTGTTTTTCATTCCCGCCGGGGCAGGCGGCATTGTCAATGCCAGCAACCAGCTAAACCAAGCGGTCCATAACACACTCTGGGTCGTCGGTCACTTTCATTTGACGGTCGGAACGACCGTTATACTCACCTTTTTCGGTGTCGGGTACTGGCTGATTCCCTATCTGACCAAACGCGTGTTTACGCCGGCCATGAACAAGCTGGCCATCGTTCAGGCCATGCTCTGGGCCGTCGGCATGCTCATCATGTCCGGCATGATGCATATAAACGGCTTGCTCGGTATCCCGCGGCGCACCGCCTTTACCGATTACCAGGGAATGGCGGGGGATTGGATCCCGCCGCAAGTTATCATGGCCATCGGCGGTGCGATTGTATTCATCGCCATCGTTCTCGAGATCATCATCATGCTCAACCTGATGTTCTTTGCACCCAAGGGAGAAACCGAGTTTCAATTGGCTGAAACCGCCGCAGACGAAGCCATCAGCACACCGCCCATCTTGGAGCGTTGGGGGGTATGGGTGGCCATTACCGCTGTCCTGGTCGTCGTCGCATATACGGTTCCAATCATCGATATGATCCAAAATGCCCCTCCTGGTTCACCTCCTATTCGAACCTGGTAATTGCTTGACCGAAGCTGATCTTTTCAACAACTTTTTTACAAACGATGCCATAAGTTGTTTAGCGAAAAAGTTTATGGTAATGATATAAATTGAAGCACTCGAAAAAGGGGGTTATGTTTTGAAGCTCAACCTGAACAAGAAAATCATCGGCATCTTTTCGCTCGTCGCGGTGCTGGCCTTGGCTGGATGTGGCGCCGCTTCTGACCAAAACGATCAACCACAGCAGAATGAACAGCCCACCGATCAGACACAGGGTGGGGATACCACTGGCAATAACGCCACCGGCGACACCTCTGTAGCCTTTGATGAAGCCAAAGCCCAAGAGACCTATCAAGCTTCTTGCGCGGGTTGCCATGGCGCCAATTTGGAAGGCGGCTTTGGTCCGGCCTTGAATACTGTGGGTTCAAGGATGGATGCCAACGCCATTTATGATATTATCAAGAATGGCCGCGGACAAATGCCCCCTCAAGGCCAGGTTAGTGATGAGGATGCAAAAAACGTGGCTGAGTGGCTGGCCAGCTTAAAGTAACGATAAATCCCGCCCACCCAATGGTGGAGCGGGATTTTCTCTTTAGCCCACTGGCTTCGTCAACGGCGCCATCGGGTTCAATGAACCATCGTTTCACGATAAACCTGCGCGATTTTTTCCCGATATACCTCATCCAGTGCCCGTCCTTCACATAGCGCATCCAAAGAGCCGCTGTAAAGCAGCCTTCCCTGATAGAGCAGGAGAACCTCGTCGGCGATCGCTTGCACATCACGCAACTGATGACTGGAAAAGAGAATCGTCATCCCCTGCTTCCGCAAACGCTTCATCAAGCTGATTAACGTCTCCGACCAAATCGGATCCAGTCCGTTGGCCGGTTCGTCCAACATCAAGAGAGCTGGCTGTTTGAGTAAGGCCTGAGCCAGTAACAAGCGCTGCATCATCCCTTTGGAAAACGCGGAAACCGGCTGATTTTGCACTGTTTCCAGCCCCAGTTCTGCTAGCAACTTATCGACGCGGTCAATAGGCACACCTTGTAACCGAGCATAAAAGCTCAGCACCTCCCGCGCCTTCACGGAGGTGGAAAAATTAACCTGATCCGGCATCAGGCGAACGGCAGGCCCTCGCCCTCTCCGGTTATCCCTGAGTATCACCGCCTGAGGTTGGCCAAAAAGTCGAATTTCCCCCTGACTGGGGCGGACAAGACCGGCGATCATGTGAATCAGGGTGCTTTTCCCGGCACCGTTGCCGCCACAAAACGCAACACACGTCCCCTTTTCGAGGCTCCAAGTCAACGGCTGCAAAACCATCTTCTCGCCATAGCGCTTGCCCAGGTTGTCAACTTCCACAACCTTATCAACGCCGATCCGTTCAGTTGGTTGTTGCATTCTCCGCATGTTTATCACCTTGCTCTCCTTCGCCAGCCGGCAATCGCCAGCCGTAAGCTAAAACCAATCCAAACGACCACCAAACCAAGGACCGTCACATCCATCCATATCGTTTGCGACCATTTCCCCAACGCATAATACTGGCTTCCAAAAACCGCCTCCCCGCCCATTTTAAAAACACTATACAAACGCAACAGATCCGCAGGATTGAGAAAATTCAACCCGACTGAAAGAGGCATCTTCAAAAAGGCAGGCGTTATGATCAAGATCGTCATACTCAAAAACGGATATATGACAATCGAAAAGAACCAAATCAAAACACTCGCAAGCACAGCCGACAATCTGTTTTTCGACCACGATCCGACAAGCAACCCGATCGACAGATAAACCATGGAAAGAATCAGGAGTACTCCGATCAGCCAGAACAAAATCCATCCATTTGGCAACCCTTGAAAACTCGCGACCAACCCGGAAAAGCCAAAGCCAAGCAAGATGCTGATTGCCATGGCGAGCGTAAGCGCAAGCCATTTGCCGAACAAAACCGCAAACGGAGTGGTCACGTTCCAGAGTAAGAGAGCGGTACGATCTTCCCATTCGCCCGCAATGGACAGGGAGGAGAGAATCAAGGTGGCGATCGGGATAAAATAGAAAGCCAGTTGCAAGAGGCCGGAGGTGGTTTTGTTCAGCGCTTGAAAGGAAATCCCTCCATATGCCTGAATGCCAAAATACAAGGTCATGACCGCCAGCATCAAAAACAACACGGTAAACCAGGCCAACACCGAACTTTTGACCACCTGTTTCCACTCATGTTTTGCAATCGTCCACCACACCAACCTCTCACTCCATCTCTGTATCGTTAGCCCTCGTACACTGTCCGGCCTTCTTGCTGCAGATTGGTATACAGGTCCATTGGGTCAAGCTGTTCCATGTCATTGTGCTACTTCATGTGATCCTGCTCATTCATCTGATCATGCTCCGTATCGCCATGCTTCATACCATCCTGACGCTCCGTCTCCGTCCCGTTCTTGTCCATCATATGCCCTTTCATGTGTTCCATGTTTCGCTCCCAATGGTGATTGCGCAGTTCGGTAATGCTCATGATCACGCCGTTTGGATATTCCTGCTGTTTTTCTTCGGCGGCGGCGGAATCCTGAAAGGAAAGGATCCCATAGCCCATCGGCGTATGAATCGATTTATCATAGAAGAACGTGGCCTGTTCCAGTTCCACCCATGCTAGTGAATTGGCATCGCGCACATAAGAAACAGCAATATCCAGCTCATTCTCATCCTGGTGTTTGATGAGACACCCAATATCGTCAAATTTGAGCACGGTCCCGTCAGCGAGGATCATTTGGGTGGCGTGTTCATTGTCTGGAACAGCCATATTGCAATGGGCACACACATCCACCTCCGGATTGACATCCGCGGCGGCCGGTTTGCCACCTGAACCACACGCCGTCAAGAGCAATGCGACCGCCACGATGGTAAGCAACACTCCCCATTTGCCAATGCATTTTTTTAGCCAATGAACATGATTTTCCATCATCTTACATCACCCTTTCCTTTCATTCCAATCATGAACCCCAGGAGTCCCAGGAAAAAGATGGCTCCAAAAAAAAGCACATTGTGCCAGTGGACAGAACGCGCCGCCGGTACCTCCCATTGGATCGGCTTGCCGAGCGGATACCGATCCACCGGTTCGTCATCCCCGCCCACCGGCATGGACATCAAAGCTGCCACGGCCGGGCTGTGGGCATACAATTCCAATGCTGGGAAGCGTTCGGTCAAAACGGCAAACCAACGTTGCATCACATGCGGCACATCCCCAACGCCATCGCCATCCCGATCCGGCCCCAGGTAATCATCCCAAAAGTTCCCGTATCTCCCGTCATCCAACCAATTGCTCCAATCTCCCGCTTGCCGCACCTGCCATTGATTGGAAATGAAATTGTTGAGCACAATCTGATTTTCGGTGGCATCCGCCGTCGCCTCCAGGCCAAGCTGGTTGCCGATCACCGTATTCTCGACGATACGGTTGTCTGTCGCTTTCTCCAGCTTCAGGCCGATGGCATTGTCGGCAATCAGGTTGTTCCGTACCAGGGTTCCTTTGGTCTCGTATAGTACAGCGCCGTACCCTTGAAAGGCACGGTTGCCATGAAGGAGGTTCTCGGTCATCCCAATCTCATCCGAGTCCATCACCAGGATGCCGATCAGGCTCTGTCCAACCTCATTCCGGTGTACCTCGTTCCGATTAGACTGGATCATAAAGTGAAATCCGTAGCGGCTTCTCATGACCTGGTTTTGGACGAGAAAGTTATCCGCAGAACGCTCCACATAGACGCCATCCATAAATCCGTCAATGCGGTTGTTTTCAATCCGGTTATCCTGCGAACGATCCAGATCAATGGCGTTACCTCGCAGATGAACTGGCTTATCTGGAAAACCGTCAAACTGATTGCCGGCGATCCGGCTCCCCTGATTTTGTGTCAAAATTATCCCGTACGCGCACTCCTCAAACCGATTCTCGATCACCTCGATTTCTGAGCCTTTAAGAAGCAGGCCCGCTTTTTCTTCTTTTGAACCGCTCCCACTGTTGCGAATCACCAATCCTTCCAATCGCACCCCATCCGCATCGACCATGATGACCGGCCCCGCACCCCCGCCATCAATCACCGCTTGGCCGTTCCCGATGAGCTGCAGCGGCTTGTCGATGCGGACAGGCCCTCGATACACACCTTCCGCCAGCGCCAGCACGTCGCCTGGACGGGCTTGATCAATGAGCGGTTGCAGATGTTTCGCCGCTTGTGCACCTTGTTTCTGCATCTGTAAAGCACCCGATTTTTCTGCGGCGAGAGCCGAACCCCCTTCCGTCATCACGCCATTCCAGAGGGACAGGAGAAAGAGAGAGAACAGTGCCATGGCGTTACGACGCAAGTTCCATCTACGTTTCTCTCGAACCATAAAGGACATCGAACCCCTTCCCCCTCCGATGCACTAAGCGCTTTCACGACCTGTCGCCCTAATGACGGTAAATACGGAACGCCCTGACCAAGGCAAACAAAAAACATGTGCACCATAAAGACTTGTGCACATGCATCGTACAATAAGCGCGAACCATGAACTATCCCTCAAACGGGCCAATTCCTTGACAAAAACATGACAACGTTACCAACATTTCAGCCGTGGATAGTTATTTCATATTTTCATACGCTCATTTTTCATGCATCATCCCTTGTTCATACGCATAGCGGGCCAGTTGGACGCGGTTACTGAGGTGCAATTTTTGCAGAATGTTTTTGAGGTGATTTTTTACTGTGTACTCGGAAATGGTCAGCTGATCCGCGATTTCCCGGTTGCTGTATCCCTTGGCGACCAGATGCAAAATCTCCTGTTCCCGCCGCGTCAACTCCGTATGATAGCTCCTATTGGCCTCCATTTTGAATTCATAAAGAATACGGAGCGCGATCTCTTTGGGGATGGAAGTATCATCGGTTGCAATCGCCTTCAGGTAATCGCGCCAGAGTTCCGGCTTGATGTTTTTGAGGAGATACCCTTGCGCTCCCTTTTTGAACGCTTCAAATAGATCGGTCACATTATCCGATACAGTGACCACGACAATCTTCACGTAGGGGAATCGTTCCTTGATCACCTTCGTTGCTTCCAGCCCGTCCATCTCGGGCATACTGATGTCCATCAAAATCAAATCGGGCATCAGCTGTTCGGTCAACGCGACAGCCTCTTTCCCGTTGCTTCCCTCACCGATGATTTCAAATTCAGGATCAGACGACAAAATCATCTGCATTGCCTTGCGAGCAAGTTCATGATCATCCACGATCAGTACACGGTAAGGGAATTGCATCACCGTTTGCCTCCTTCCGTAACCGCCTGCCGGCAGATGATGAGCTGTGTCCGTTCTTCCTCACACACAAGCTGCATCCGCCAGCCAATTTCACGCACCCGATCCTGCATGATGTGTACGCCAAATTTATCCTTTTGCTTCCATGGTTCGCCGGTGAAGCCTTTCCCGTCATCCTCAACCACCAGGCAAAGCCTTCCCTCCTTTAGGCCAAAAAACACCCAGACATGAGCCGCATCTGCATGCTTGCGGACATTCATCAACGCCTCCTGAAGGCAGGCGTGCAAGGCGACACGCTCCTTGGCAGAAATATCCGGAACCGCAGCTTCCCCGTCTTTGTCCGTCAACACAAACACTGCGATTTTCGTCTCCTGTTGAAACTGTTCGCAGACCTGCCGCATCATTTGCAACCATGAGAACCCTTCTTCTGGAATCGGATACTTCAGGTTGGCCATCGCTTGCCGGGTGTAATCATGAATGTGGCGGACACTTTTTTTCAGTTCATTCCATTGTTCGGGAGTCGGTTTTTGCCCTTCCATCTGTTCAATCTGGACCGACAAAAGAAACAACGATTGCGCTAACCCGTCGTGGAGGTGGCGGACCATCCGCTCCCGCTCTTCCATCACTGCCTGTCTGGCCCGCTCCTTCCTCACCTCCTCTTGCATCCTTTCATAAATGAAAAAAAGTTTCCGGGTAAGGGTCATTGTCACGATAAAGAGGATGATTGGCGACAGTAGGTTTCCCAGTTCCATCGAGATATATGGCAATAAAAAGGCGTGACGGACATATTCCCATAAGCCAATGATGATCGTGGGAATAACCAGAATGAGCCATTTCACCTGTTGATAGGACATGTGTTCACCCTCTTCAGCGTGAACGCCGCACGCACCCGACCATGCGATGTATGCACCATCTAAACACCGCCTAAATGTCATAAATCCTTGTATGATCCTTTCAGTGACTTACATCAAATAACGCACCAACATCATCGCTAAAATGCCAGTCAAGACCGCTGCCAACAGACTTCGGGTAAAATAGGCCACCAAAAACGCCGGCAAAGCCGCTAGCAGGCCGTCGAGCTGCGGTGAAAGCGTGCCGCCTGAAACGAAAAGTTCCTGTCCCAGTAATGCGGCCATGACGGCCACCGGGATATATCCCAGCCAACGAAGCCCCCAATCTGGCAAGCGAATCTTGCTCAATACGATGAACGGCAGAATCCGCGGGACCAATGTGACAAGCGATGCTCCCAGCAGCATCCACAAAAAGCTCCATCTCACTTCCATGACTTATTGTTCCCCCGCTCCCGTTGTTTTTCCAAACAGACGCCAATCGTTGCAGCAAGGATGGTTGCCAACAGGACACCAATGTTGGACGAGACATACACACTGCCGATGATCACCGTAATCACGGCGCTGCAGGCAACAAGCAGATCGATCACAATCTTGGAACGCTCCATCAACTGTAGCATGAGCAAACCGATAAACATGGCTGGCAATGCAAAATCCAGACCAAAACTCTCCGGCTGGGTGATCCATTCACCGAATATGCCACCGGCCATGTTTGCCAAAAGCCAGTTAAGGTAAGCGGTCAGGTTCAGACCGAACATCCACCAATAGTTTCCCCGGCTTTTTCCCGCCAGACGTGTCACAGCCACACCAAACGTTTCATCCGTCAACTGGGATCCGATCACCACGTTTTTCCACACCGGCAAATGCCGGAAAAAGGATGCCAGCGCCGCGCCCATCAGGAGGTGGCGCAGGTTGACAAAAAAGACCGTGACGACGATGGCCATCGCGGGTGTCCCGGCCATCATCATCCCCGCAGCAATGAACTGTGCCGAACCGGCATAAAGCAGCAAAGACATCAGCGCAATTTCGGCCAGGGAGAGGCCGGCGGTGCGTTCCACGACGCCGGCGGCAAACCCGATGCTCAGATATCCGAACACCGTCGGCAGGCAATCCTTCACTCCCTGGACAAAACCCTCTTCTTTGCTTTTGATTGCTACACGATTCAGCTCAACTTTTTGTTGGCTCATTATTCCTCCGAACGTATTCCTTTTCGAGTATCGTGTGATTTACATTAAAGATACCATGAATCACCTCACAAGAGAACGCATGAATTGCATTTGAACAATTTTCAACCTGCGTTCTGAAAAAGTGTTAACAAGTGTTAACACTTTGTCATTGAACAAAGCTGCAGTTGCTGCTATCATGAAACAAGTATGGGGGGACTAGATGTGAGAAAAAATACAGGCCTTTTCATCTCGTTATTGGCAGTTCTAATTGTCCTGTCCGGTTGCTCCACTTCTCAAGCCGGTACAGAGGACTTGGTCTCTTCATCGCCACAGGAGCTGCCCGCTTATGTCCAACAATTTTCCGCGGACATCCAGCAAACCTACCTGTTGGCGGCAGAACATGCTGAGACGCTGTCCTACATGCCCTGTTATTGCGGCTGTTACGAATCTCACGGACACGTCAGCAACCGCGACTGCTTTATCCAGGAGGTAAAGCCCACCCGGGAAGTGGTATGGGACCCGATGGGCGCCACCTGAGGGGTCTGCATTGAGGTGGCACGGGATGCCATCCAGATGAAACTTGACGGCAAGTCACTGCCCGAAATCCGGGACGCCATTGAACAAAAACATGCAGGGGAACATCCGACGCCCACACCTTATCCAGAAGTATAAGAACAACAATCTACCCCAGATCAAAAAGCCCTTTATTGGCCAATCGCCGAAACAAAGGGCTTTTTTACTTCTGGTATCGAAATCCGCAGATCCATGAGTGTCAGAGATGACATCAAGAAACTGAGACAATCCCCGCTATTCCGGAAACAATCTCTATTTATGGGGGAATCTATGACGCCCACTCCGGGAAAGTGGAAAGTGTCGTAGAATAGAATAAACAAACACAAATAAACGCAGGATTCCCGAAAGTCGTGGGGAATCCCGCAGAAAGTATATTTGACTGTATCTCTTACTGTACGATCCTGGGTTTCGTAGGGTCGCAATCCGGTTTTTGTACAGCCGAGCTCTCCGCAAGTTTGTGCAGATAGTAGCATTCTTCGCGAAACATGTGGTCCGCCATCAAAGGAGACAAGGTGCCCAAAACCTCATCATCCAGTTCCATTTCCTCCAACTCTTGCAAGAATGTTTGAAACAAACGAATCTCCAATTGCACCTGGCTGTTAAAGCGGGACAGCGCAGGAAAGCAATCCAGTTTGGTTCGGAGATACCCTGCCATCTCCACCGCTTTGAGATAGAAGTTCTCAAAATTACTTGCAAACTTTTGACTTTCTTCTTTCCAACGTTTTTCGACCGGATCAAGTTCGCTGGTAATCGTGGCGGCATGACCTGCGGCATCCAGCAGCCAGAGCAAGTGATGGTGAACGGGATGAAATGCAGGAGGCTCATCACCCGTGATGAGAGAATCAAGGATTCGCAGGTATTCCTCCAACTCGTTCAACATGTGGTTGATAAACGTGGGAGATAAACCGATTTTAATCTGTCTCGCAAGGTGCCGGCGCAGGATGTGAAGCTTAAATTCCCTGAGCTGTTGGGAGTAATAACGTGCCTCCTGCGCCAGTCCAGTCAGCGCCGGGCCGGATAAAGGCTCTCTTGCCCTTTCCAGCATCCTGTCAAATGCTTGGATAAAATAGTGCGCCCTTTGAATCTCGACATGCTCTTCTGGAGCTAGACTGTCCTTGATAAATCGGGCGTGATCCCCCAACACTTGCAGCCAAAAACGATGCTCAAACAAGGCTTTTTCTGCATAACTGTCATCCATGGCAAACCCTCCTGGACTCATCCCCTGCCATTTGGCAAAGGCCTATTTCACTTCACTTGCCAATAAAATATGAACATTTTCCCGGAAGGTGATGGTTTGCCAGTGGACAGGAAAGACCACATGGTCTCCTTGACATTAGAGGTTGTCCAAGAACAATGATAAAATCAACAAAGTTGAACATGCCAAGGATTATTCAAACCATTGCTAAATTTTCATACACATAATAGGCACCATAAATGATGGATAGAAAACCGGTTGCAATACTCAGGACTTGAACCGTTTTTTCCGAGGAGTTGGCGAAAAGAATGAAAGGCAGTCCAAGGAGTAAAGTAAACATGAGCATCCCTAAGATGGTTCCGATACCAAACAATAAGATATAGATGATCGCTTGCATGGTGGTTTCGATGGATGCCATCGTCATCATCGCTAAAGCTCCGCTGCCGGCAAAGCCGTGGATCATGCCAATCAAAAAGGATGTACGTTGCGGATTTATAACGTGGCGATGTTCGTGATCTCTTTGGCTCTTGTGCGAGTGAAAGTGAATATGGCGCTCACCATCATGTTCATGGGCGTGAACATGGACCTTCTCTCGCCATATCGAACGAACACTCATCCATCCGAGAACGATTAACATTATCCCCACGCCAGCTTCTAACCATTGTTCCACAATGGGCGGGATGGCCACACGAACACCGATTAAAAGCAGGCCGACGATGAGTAACGTCAATGTGTGCCCTATCCCCCAAAAAATACCTGCCATCGCAGCCTTAAACAAACTGCCCGACCGACTGGCTATGGTGGACACCGCAATCATGTGATCCGGCTCTAAAGCATGGCGCAATCCCAATAAAAAACCAACTCCAAAAACAGTCATCACTGCTATAGACATCCATTTTCCTCCTTCAAATAACCCGTACAATGTGTCGCTGCAACCAGCGCCGCTTGCCCGAGACTAATGCCCCCGTCATTGGCAGGAACTCCCCTTCCCATCCACACGCGCATCGCGCTTTCGCGAAACAACTCCCGGAGATCGCTCAATAAGAGGGTGTGTTGAAAGACACCCCCAGAAAATACTCATTTGGATGCACGCAGCAGTCACCAGTAAGGACAAAGACTCCAGTCGCACTGGATATCCTAAATTGACACAAACTTATTGATTCCCCCCTCTCTCTAGAAATCAATATTCTAAAATGTTTTATATATTAATAATATGGTTACATTATAACATAACATCATCCGAATCTGGATATAAGAATTTTAAAGCTGGTGTTTCATTATCGCTTTGGCCTTGTGTGCGGATAGCCGTGCTTTTGGCGGTACAACTTTCGTTCTTCCGTGAAATCCCACCACCGCTTTTCACTGTGAGACGTGCCCGCATGGTGCACGATCAGCCGGATGCCGTCTTCGACGCAAGGGTCTATTTGAAAGCCGTACAATCGTTCCAATTGATCAAATAATTCTGCCGGATCTTTTCCTTTTAATTCGGCTAAAGAATAGTACCCCAAATCAACGACATGTTTTGCCAAATCGGGACCGACGGAAGGAATCGTCTGAAATTGAGCAAGAGCAATGAAACGCTTCGCCCGTGCTTCGGTACAGCCTAACACGAGAGACAATTCACTCGGTTGAACGCTTGCGATCGCCGACAATTTTAGCTTTTGTTTTCTTAAAATGCTGCGTTCTCCGGGAGTCAAAGGGAGTTTGGGCGTTTTTCCTTTCACAAAGAGAGCCTCCTTCCATCTTGAAACCACCCCTCTATCCTTGAACATTTACACCGTCTCCAAGATGACTTCTGCTTTCCAGTACAAGGTCAACGGTTCACAACAGGAAAAACACGGGAACTTTTTCGGCTTTAAAAGTCTCTTACATAAATGAACGGCCTAAAGACCGCCGTTGCAAAAAACAAAGAGAGGAGGGACAAATCTTGCAAGAGATAGATGTCCAACTCATCAAGCGATGCCAACAGGGAGACAAGGACGCTTTTTTCGCGCTGATCAAACACTTGGAACATCATACCATACGCACTGCCTACCTATTGACAGGTCATCGGGAGCTTGCGGCAGACATCACACAGGAAGCATTCATCCAATGCTACCGGAAGATTGGGAACTTACGAAATCCAGAAGCATTTCCTGCCTGGTTTTATCAATTGCTGCGGCGCATCGCCTGGCGATTGTATAAGAAAGAAAGGCGTTACCTCGCTGTCGGAGATTCACAGAACGTAACAAAACTGGCACCAAACCCTACCCCAGAAACTCAGGGATACGCTCTGTACCGGGATACTGGCCCGCTCATCCAACAGGCATTGGCCCAACTCAACCCGAAATTGCGCGAGGTAATCATTCTGCGTTATTACAACGACTTGCCGCTGGAAGAATTGGCACGCATTCTCAATTGCCGCATCGGAACGGTCAAGTCACGTCTTCATCGGGCAAAAAAACAACTGTCGTCCATTTTGAAAGAAAGCGATGGACGTGAACAAGCAGCACACACTGATTTTAAACTGCAAGAAATGTAAAAACACTTGTATATAAGCCACCAAAATAGGTCAGGAAAGGGTGAAGTTGCGTTGGTACACGACGATAAAGTTGAGCTTCTTTTGCGAAGTGCATTAAAACATCAAGCGGAACAGATGCAAGCTCCTTCAGACATGGCCAATGAAATTTTAACACAACTGGATGATCCTTTAGAAAAGCATCCCTTGCAATCCATTCGATGGTTCCAATGGAAAAAAATGAGTGTGGCAATTCTCAGCGGTATCTTGCTGTTCATCGGTGTAGCCTTAGGAGTATCCCCGCAAGCACGTGCCCTAGCAATTGAAACGTTTTCCTCCCTGTTGCTGTCCTTCAAGCTAGAAGAAAATGGGAAATGGACGGTCTATGGCACGATGTTAGATGAAAATGGCCACGAAAAGAATACCGTCAAAATAGCTGAAGGCGGGATCATGACGCTTCCAGACGGGATAGATAATGACCATACACAAGTAACAGATATAAAAGAAACAGATATACAAGCAACAGGACCTTTGCCCGAATTGTCAACCCCCGCTGAAGCGGCGGGAAAAGCCGGTTTTTCTTTTTCCCTGCCTGCATATCTGCCTGACACTTACGTACGCCAGTCGATGGTCGCTTCAAAATGGGATAATGGCAAAGGATTTGTTCATGTCGATTACGTCCATTCTGAAGCAAATCGACCATCCCTGCGGTTGATGATCACGAACGAGCCCGCTTTTTTCCGCAAAGCGGAACATGCGCAGGAAATCACAGTCGGTGACACAATCGCTTTTTGGTCCGTACAGCCGATCCTCTCTGTACCACAATCTCCGTCCGTCACCGCTGCTCATCAATTAATGTGGCGACACGGAGATTTGGTCTATATACTGACCGATTTTTCCGGACAATTGCCGATGGAAGAAATGATCAAAATTGCCGCCTCGACACAATAGCCCATCAGACACTATTGCACAAAAATGCACACTCTATCGCATAAAAAGAGCACGTAAAAAACGGGATGTTCACATGCCATTCGAGGTATGCGAACATCCCATCTTTCCTTGATTCCCCACATTCCTTGGTCAACAGTTCCTGACCATCACACATCATGTGACAGCAGAAATCCAATGATTCTTATTCTTCTATTGGGACAAAGCCTTCCGGATGGCGTCTACAAACACCTCGTTGTCCTTAGGTGTCCGGGAGGTGATCAAGTTTCCATCGACGACTACCGGACGGTCCACAACCTTTGCGCCGGCATTTTCCAGATCATCCATCACACTGACATAGCTCGTCATCTCTTTGCCCTTGACCACCTTGGCCGAGATGAGCAGCTGCGGTCCGTGGCAGATCGCGGCTACCGGCCGATTGGCTGCCATCTTTTGCTGAACAAACCGCTTCATCCCCTCGTCAATCCGCAACCTGTCAGGAGAATGACCGCCAGGGATCACCACCGCGTCAAAGTCTTCGGGACGAACCTCATCGATCGAAGCGTCGGCCTTGTAAACGGCTTGTCCTTTCTTTCCCTTCAGTTCCTCTCCTTTTTGAAAGGAAATAATCACGCATTCGTGCCCGTCCTTTTTCAGTTCCTCGTAAGGATAGGACAGCTCCGAATCCTCGTATTCCTGCGCCACCAAAAAGGCAATCTTTGACATTCATGCCACCTCCTGCATTTTTTCGCAGATTTCAGGCAGCTTCATTATAACACAGCTGGGCTCCCATTGCATGAACCAAACTTTTTGCCAAAACATGAATCAAGCTTCCTGCCACAACGCCGTGGACAGGTAACGTTCACCCGTATCCGGCAGAATGACGACAACCACTTTGCCCTTGTTTTCAGGACGGCTGGCAACCACTTTGGCAGCATGAAGGGCAGCTCCGGATGAAATGCCCAGCAGCACGCCTTCTTCCCTTCCCAGCTTGCGGGCGGCGGCAAACGCTTCTTCGTTCGTCACCTGAACCACTTCATCGTAAATGGAGGTGTTCAGAACGTCCGGCACAAAACCGGCCCCGATCCCCTGGATTTTGTGCGGGCCAGGCTTGCCGCCAGAAAGCACTGGTGAATCGGCCGGCTCCACGGCGACCGCGTAGAAGGAAGGTTTGCGTTCCTTGATCACTTCCGAAACGCCTGTGATCGTCCCGCCAGTGCCGATGCCGCTGATCAGAATGTCCACCTTGCCGTCGGTGTCGTTCCAGATCTCCTCAGCGGTTGTCCTGCGGTGAATGGCAGGGTTGGCCGGGTTTTTAAATTGTTGGAGCATGTAGGCGTTGGGCGTCTCTTGAACGATTTGTTCGGCCCGCTGGATTGCCCCTTTCATCCCTTCCGGTCCAGGCGTCAGCACCAGTTCGGCCCCGTACGCTTTGAGCAGGTTCCGGCGTTCCAGGGACATCGTCTCCGGCATCGTCAGGATGAGACGGTAACCTTTGGCCGCCGCGACAAAGGCGAGGGCAATTCCGGTGTTGCCGCTCGTCGGCTCCACCAATACTGTCTTATCTGGGGAAATCAGGCCTTTTTCCTCCGCATCTTCAATCATTGCAAAGCCGATCCGGTCTTTCACGCTGCCGGCAGGGTTAAAATACTCCAGCTTGCCGTACACCTCGGCACCAGTCTCCTCACTCAGCTTATTGAGTCGAATCAGAGGCGTGTTTCCGATCAATTCGATGATGTTGTTTGCCACTTTCATCTTCAAGTTCCCCTTTCTGCACTTTGATCACGAGACTTTAACCTAGTTTCTCATTTTCCAGCCTCAGTATGATGAGTCTGGCAGAAATCACTCTTAATCCCAGTATACCATCTTTATCCTAAATATCAATATTTCCGAGGTAAATACTTTGATTTGAATGTGGAAATAACCATTCAGCCTGAGTGAAACGAATAATAAACATTAAACTCCGACCGTAAAGCCAAAAAAGGGTACAACGCAAAAAGCTCCCTCTTTCTTCCGTCTATCATGTGAAGAAGGTTTTTCCTTTGCAACTTTGAAAACTTATTGTAAGCCCTTACATTTTGTTGGCAAAATAAGAGCCCAACTTCAGCCCAAAAAGGCGTACACTGAACGGTACACCCTTTTGAACGGTTTGGGCATCACTTACGCTTCGAGCATCAATAGCTCTTTTCGCAGCTCGGATAGATTCTCCTTGCAAAGTCGAATCGTCTCCTCATCCTGCTCCTGTAACGCTTCATACAAGACGGCCAACTGATAGTCCATTTCCATGCGCAGCACAGGTATCCTCTTCTCGACGTCCTTGCGTTTCAACGCTTCCATGAGCTCTTTTACCATGTTGCGCACCCCTTTGAAAGAATATTCATTCTTCTTGGCCTAATTCCTCTTACAACTTGAAAAGGGTTTGGTTTTATAATAATATGCATGGGATAAAAAATCAATGCCTAAATTCTGAATTGCTGAAAGGGGAACTCGCATGACACTCGTTTTTCCCACCTTTACACCAGAAGACTTCGACATTTTTCAGATCCCAGGGCTGGAACCACGAATGACCCGGATCAAGGCGCATATCCGCCCAAAACTTGAACAAATGGGAACGCAATTGCAACCTTTCCTCTCCGAACTGCTAGAGGTTCCGGTCCACGTTCACGTCGCCAAACATGCCCGCAGAACAGTCAACCCCCCGGACAGCACCTGGGTGGCATGGTCCAGCAACGCGCGTGGGTATAAAGCGCATCCTCATTTTCAAGTCGGACTTTGGTCCTCTCATCTCTTTATCTGGTTTGCTTTGTTTCCGGAGGCGGAAAAAACAAAACCCGTATTTGCGCAAAACCTCAACCGTCACCTGGACCAGTTTCTTGATCAAATCCCAGGTGACTTCCTCTGGTCTTTCGATCACACTCGAGCGGATGCCACAAACCATACGAACTTGGAAAGGGAAACCTTCCTGGATCTCATCCACCGGCTGCAAGCCGTCAAAAAATCGGAAGTGCTGTGTGGGATTCACCTTTCTAGAACAGAAAACACCCTGCAGCATCCTGCGGCATTGGAGAAAAAGATCCAGCAAACGCTTCAACAGCTGTCTCCGCTTTACCGACTGGCAATAAGTGACTGACATAAAAAACAGGGGCAAGCTTGCCATCCCACAGACAGGCTGCCCCTTTTTCCAATTCTTTAAACACCCGTTCCCTTCAAGACCCCGCCGATGCGGTTGTAACCTTCGTTCATCTCTTTCACGATCCGTTCGAAAAGCTCAGCCACAGTCGGAATGTCACGGATCAGGCCGACGCCCTGTCCAGCCCAACTATGTCCTTCTTCCATCTTTCCTTCATGAATTGCACGTCGATTGGCTGCTCCTGAAATATGGTCCTTCAACCCCTCGTAACCAACTCCCTGCGCCTCCAGTGCCAGGATCTCCTCTGTCGCCTGACTCTTGAGCGCCCGTGCCGGTGCCCCAATGCTCTTTTTGATGATCACCGTATCTGTTTCCGAAGCCTCAAGAATTCGCTGCTTGTAATTTTCATGCGCGTGCACACATTCTTGAGTGGCGATAAAGCGGGTTCCCATTTCCACCCCTTCAGCCCCGAGTGCCAGCGCGGCCAATATGCCCCGGCCATCGACGATACCGCCACTAGCCAATACCGGAATCTGAACCGACTCGGCCACACGAGGCACCAGGACCATTGTCCCTACCTCGTCTCTTCCGAGGTGACCTCCTCCTTCATTGCCGACAGCCATGACAATGTCTGCTCCAAGTTCTTCCGCCTTTTGCGCCTGACGCACGGAAGCGATCAAAACCAATTTTAAAATGCCGGTTCCTGCAAGTCGCTCCAACAGCGGTTTGGGGTTTCCGCCCGTGATGCTGATCGCCGGAACTTTTTCCTCTATCGCTACTTCCAGATAATCAGGATAGGATTGGTTATGCTGACCAATAGCGAAATTGACACCAAACGGCTTGTCCGTCAAGGAACGTGTTTTGCGAATCTCTTCCCGCAACGCTTCCGGACTGGGCAGCGTCATCGCCGTCAGCTGCCCCAGGCCGCCTGCGTTGGACACCGCAGCAGCCAGCTCAGCATAGGCCAAGTGAGCCAATCCTCCCTGGACAATCGGCAGTTCGATGTTCAATAACTCAGTCACCCGCGTTTTCATCTACGCCATCTCTCCCTCGTTCGCATAATATAGAACGGGTTCTTCCCGTGCAACAAATCTGGTATACTCAATGTGTTTGCTTTTTCCCAAGCTTATTTGAATTTGACCGGGGATGACGATCTCCTTTTTGATCTTACTGGAAACTTTTTATGTTGTAAACTTCTGTTAAAATCGTTACGATGAAGGGTTTCCCATCATTGAAGGAGGAAGGAATACACATTGTCACAAAAAGAAACCCCTCTTTTTACGGGCCTCATCAACCATATCCAACGCAACCCTGTGCCCTTCCATATCCCAGGTCATAAAAAGGGAAGAGGGATGGATCCCCAGTTTCGCGAATTTGTCGGAGATGCGGTACTGGCCATGGATCTCATCAATATCAGTCCGTTGGATGACCTCCATCATCCGACCAACATCATCAAGCAAGCACAAGAACTGGCTGCGCAAGCGTTCGGAGCCGAACACACCTTTTTTTCCGTACAGGGAACCAGCGGAGCCATCATGACGATGATTCTGGCAATCTGCCAACCCGGCGATAAAATTATCGTTCCCCGCAACGCTCACAAATCGGTGATGTCAGCCATCATTCTGGCCGGTGCCATCCCTGTCTTCATCCACCCCGTACTGGATAAACGAATCGGCATTGCCCACGGCATCACAACTTCCGCTTTGGCCAAAGCTTTGAAAGAACACCCAGACGCAAAGGCAGTGCTGGTGGTCAATCCCACTTACTACGGAGTGGCCGCCGATTTAAAACAGATTGTCGAACTGGCTCATGCCCATCAGCTCCCGGTACTGGTGGACGAGGCGCATGGTGTGCATATCCATTTCCATGAACGGCTGCCGATGTCTGCGATGCAGGCCGGAGCCGATATGTCTGCAACCAGTATGCACAAGTTGGGTGGATCATTGACTCAAAGTTCGATCCTGAACATCCAGGGACCGCGTGTAAACCGCAATCGCGTACAAGCGATTATGAGCATGTTGACGACCACATCCACCTCCTATATTCTTCTCGCTTCCCTGGATGCGGCCAGACGTTACTTGGCAACGCAGGGACATGAACGGCTGACCTATGCCCTGGAATTGGCCGCCCATGCCCGCCAGCAGATTGCCCAAATCCCAGGTCTGTACTGTATCGGTCCGGAGATCCTGGGCGGAGAGGCGACTCACGCCTTGGATCCGACAAAACTTCCGATCTGCGTCAAGGATCTGGGGATCACCGGCTATGAAGCCGAAGTCTGGCTGCGGAAACATTACAACATTGAAGTGGAACTCAGCGATCTTTACAACATCCTGTGTATTATCACGCCTGGAGACACATATGAATCGGTCAACCTATTGATCAAAGCCCTGCAACGCCTCTCGCGGGATTACCGCCATCAAATCAGCACCTGTCCGATTCATGTGCATCTGCCACCCATCCCTGTGTTGGCTGTCTCACCGCGGGAAGCCTTTTACGCCGATACGGAATCGGTTCCGTTGCGGGAAGCCGTTGGACGGATTATCGCCGAATTTATCATGGTATATCCTCCGGGCATTCCAATCCTCCTCCCAGGGGAAATTATTCAACAGGAAAGCTTGGATTATATTCAAAAAAATATGGAGGCAGGACTTCCAGTCCAAGGACCAGAAGATCCGAGCTTGCAAAACGTCAAAGTGATTAAAGAATATCACCCGATTTTATAAATGATCAGGAGAGGGGATGGCCACGCGGCCATCCCCTGTTCGTTTCAATCATTTTCCCGGATGAATCGCTATTTACGAACCGTCCTGCAGCGCATTCTCTTCATCTTTGCAGGTGCAACAAACCGTGTAGCGCGTGCTTACCTTCTCATCTTCAAAAAAATCAACCGTTTCCTCGCAACGCTGGCAAACCAGGATCCCCATCGTCCGCACGCCTCCTTCCTGGAATAACCACTTATATATGTTATACTTTATTTTAATTGTGCTATACTTTATTTGTCAATCCGAGATTCCATCCTCCCAAAAGGCAAAAAAAGACGCGGGATAGCACCCCAACGTCTTTCCATGTTCCTTCTCTATTCGCTATACTGCTCATATATCGGATTGGTGGGCAACACGGTCCGGAAAAAGAAGGAAAGTTCTTCAGCCTCTTCATCATCTGGAATCTGGTAAACCTGCTTCAGGTGTTCGAGGTTCGTCGCATCCTCTACACCAAGCAGGGAAGATCGGCCTGTTTGGGTACAGATGACCAATGGCTTCCCGAAAAACTGATGCGTCGAAACGATACAGAAATCATAACGGGCCTTTTCGGTCAACAACCCAATAAAGCGAACCTGGCAACGTTCGGTCTCATCATACAGTCGTTCCATCGGTCCTACCCCTCCTTCTTTTTCTGGATGTGCTTTATTATATCACAGCATTTTCTTTGGTGTCACCAGCAAATTTCTGAAATATTTGCGGCAATCAGGTTTTATATTATTCAAACGTGTACTTTCGCCAATCCTTTTGATACAATAAGGGCGATCCATAATGAGACCAGCCGCTGATCACATGTACAGGAGTGAAAGGTCGTGCCGAAAGCTGCCACACTAATTTTAAACGAAGAAAACGCAATCACACTGGAAGAAGTCAAAGCGCAATTGCGCCGGTATATCGACATGACCCAGCATACTGGCGAGCAATTGGGATGGGATTACGCAGCAGCCGCTTTCCCGTACACCATTGAGGACGATCCAGAGAAAAGAGGTCAGTGGTTTGTTCTGAAAGGAAAAAACCCCAATTACCGAACAATCATCATTGGTATGGGAAAAAACGAGCAGAACCAACCCGTTATCCAAATCATTCTCCCCAACGGCGCCACCCATGGTGACATTGCCAAGGGAAACGAGTTTACACGCTACCTGGGTAAAGCGCTAAAAGCCGAAACTCGTCTGTTCAATGGACGGACCATGTATTTCAACCGGTAAATCCCATAAAAAACGATATGATCATACCAGCGATGCAAGCTATCGAGTGCCAGAAGGCACTTCGATGGCTTTTTTTGTATAACTGCTCCTTCTTTGCGCATACTTCATAAAGACACCCTGTATAGTTGCAAAGGAGGAAAACTGGCCATGGATGTCCTCACCCAGGTGGAACTGCACCAGTTGGAAGAATTGTTGCGCAGCGAACACGCAGCAGCGGCCAAATTTCGCATGTATGCAGACTACTCCTCCGATCAAGGGGTAAAAAAACTTTGCGAACAACTAGCTGATCGGCACCGGGAACATTTTATCGCACTGATGGGACAGCTGCCCCAATCGGATACGCGGATCCAGTAAGAGTGCACGGTTCAGTTATTCCGCTGCCAGGAACCATAGTCTTGTAATCAGTACATTTCATCCCGAAGGATGTGATGAGATGACAGTCAAGGAGCGACCCAACAACCGGTTACAGGATCAAGACCTGCTTCAGGACTGCCTGGATACCCTCAAGCACCTCTCAGCCTGTTACAGTCACGCAGCTACAGAATGTGATTCCCAGGACTTGCGTGAGGCATTCTGGAATATCCTACATGATAAGCTGGAGCTGCAAGCGGCCACCTTTCAGTTCATGAACCAACGGGGATGGTACAAACCTGCTCGTTCCCTGCAGGAAGATGTTCAACAGGTATACCGTCATTTTCACCCACAATATGAAGCCATCTTGTCCTTCTACCAATGATCCCGTTCCTTCCTAAATTCATGAACTCTGTCACCTTCTTCCTCCGCCCGCCAATGGCGGGTTTTTTCCTCGATCTACCATTGCACGGGATGCAGCGATTGCTTAATATTTAATTAGTGACAGGAACAGGAACATATATTCGATTTTAGCGTGACTAGAAAGGACTGGCCGCCATGATGGATTATCGCACCCTGCCTCATCATCAAATCCTCTGCCTCGATATGAAATCCTTTTTTGCCAGTTGCGAATGCGTCCGGCGCGGGTGGGATCCGGAAAAGACTTATCTGGCTGTCGTCGGCGATCTGGAACGGAGCGGCAGCATCGTCCTGGCCACCACCCCCCGTCTCAAGCAAGACTACGGCATCAGCACGGGAAAACGGTTGTTTGATGTGCCGCGCCTTCCCTCCATCCATATCGTTTCTCCCAATATGCGTCACTATCTGCACCAATCGCTCGAGATCACGCGCCTGCTTCACCGGTTCGTTCCTAAAGAGGCGATTCATCCCTACAGCATTGATGAATGGTGGATCTGCGTTGACGGAACTGAGAAGATTTTTGGAGACGCCTGGTCGGTGGGGCAAAAAATACGCGCCGCCATTTATGAGCAATTTGGCCTCCCTTCCTGTATCGGAATCGGGCCCAATAAATTTTTGGCCAAGGTGATCCTGGACATCGAGGGGAAGCGAACAGGTTTGGCATCCTGCTCATATGAAGAGGTGGCCGAAAAACTGTGGCCACAACCGGTTCAAAAAATCTGGGGTATCGGCCCACGACTGGCCAGACACTTGCAGCGAATGGGCATTCGCACCCTGGGTCACCTAGCACATACGCCACGAGAAATTCTAGAGAAAAAATTCGGTGTCATCGGGAACCAACTTTATTACCATGCCTGGGGCGTGGATCTGGCGCCCGTCACCGGCGCAGGGATGCGTGAGGTTCCCAAAAGCTTCGGACATGGCATCACACTGCTGAAGGACTATCGGGACCCCAATGAAATCAGGACCATCATCCTGGAGTTGTCCGAGGAAGTGGCCAGGCGGGCAAGAGCAGCCAACATGGCAGGACGGACCATCCATCTGGGCATCGGTTACAGCCAGACGGAAACAAAGAGTGGCTTTCACTGCGCAAGAACAATCAGTCAACCGACCAATGTCACCCTCGACATCTACCACATCTGCCTGGAGCTGTTCGAACAACACTACACTGGGGAAATTGTGCGGCGCATTTACCTGTCGCTCGGCCAGCTGTCACCCGATGAACATGTCCAGCTAAACCTGTTTGAAGACGTGATGAAAAAACGAACCCTCGGCTACGTCATGGACGATATTCGCCGCAAACATGGGCCAACCGCCTTGCTTCGCGCCCGCAGTTATACCCCCGGGGGCGTCATCCTGGAACGCTCGAAGAAAATCGGAGGTCACTGGGCATGATCAAGGATCGCGGAAATAAAAAATGGTCTTCCCTCATGCTTCCCGAACACAGGGAGCTGCTGGAATCCTGGTTTCACGAACCATCATCCGCAAAACTGGACCACCGTCAAATGGATGAGCAGCAACTGGAAGAACTCAACCGATGGCTCCTCTGGTCGCTGCAAGAGAAAAAAAACTTGCGTTTTACCTATC
Organism: uncultured Bacillus sp.; assembly: GCA_947085265.1. Lineage (GTDB taxonomy): Bacteria > Bacillota > Bacilli > ZCTH02-B2 > ZCTH02-B2 > Bacillus_BB. Next base: position 521,850 of record CAMTVR010000012.1, read on the forward strand.
GTACACCTACAGGCCAAAATAGCCTGATAGGATACGTGGAAGATTACGATGAAATTCAAAGGTTTTTCCGCATTCGCCAACCTTCTGGCAAGCTGTGCAAGCTATCCTCACTCACCATTGTTCACATATCCCACGCGTAAAAAGCAAATAGCGGATAAAAAATAAGAGCACCGTCTTCCAACCAAAAACGGCGCTCTTTTACCATGACGACGGAACTTCACAACGGAACTTCGACTGGATTGGAACGACTGATGGAATAAAACCGTCCTCCCAGCATTCGCACACCAAGATCCACACAGTAGGTTCTGCCGCGTTCGATCCCAAACAAAATCCATTCTCCTGATTCATGATTGATTCCGTAGTCTACATAGGAGTCCAGCCCATCTTCCTTTACTTCCCGCTCTGTAATATCATACAAACGCAAAGCAAAGGGGAGATCCGACCACGGCATGTTGAACGTTTCTTCCAATCGCTTTTTCCAACTCGGATGGATGTGCCAGGTGGCCACAAGCGAATTGGGTTGCCGGAACAACATTCGTATAGCCGGATCATCAACTGACATCTTCGTATCGGCTGGTTTCACCTTCATTCAGCATCCAAACTCCTTTAACATGATAGTCAACAACTATCATACCGCAAAAACTATTTTTTGAAAAGTCAAATCGAAAACTTACTCCTCGCGGGCGCTGGCAAAGATCATCACATACTTGATCAGCTCAAGCAAGGCCACCAGGGCACTGGCCACGTACGTGAGCGCCGCGGCTCCGAGCACCTTGCGAACTCCGGGCATCTCTTCTTGCCGCAAGAATCCCATCTCCACCAACTTCCGCCCAGCCCGTGAGCTGGCATTAAACTCAACGGGAAGCGTCACCAATTGGAAGGCCACCGCGCCTGAGAAAAAGACAATCCCGAGGCCGATGAGGCCGGTTGCTTTGAACAGGAATCCGGCAATCAGCAGGAACGGGGCCAGGGAAGAACCGAAATTAGCAATCGGAAAGATCCGATGGCGAAGGACCAACATCGGATAAGACACCTTGTGCTGAATCGCATGGCCCGTCTCGTGGGCAGCGACAGAGAGTGAAGCGATCGAATTCCCGTAATATACCTCCTCTGAGAGGCGTACTTTGCGCGCAATCGGATCATAATGATCGGACAACATGCCGCCGCGAGACAACTCCACGTCAACATGGTGAAGCCCTTCTGAATCGAGAATTCGCCGCGCTACCTCGGCTCCCGTCATCCCGCATGAGGAGCGCACCTGCGACCAGTGATTAAAGTTTCCCTTAACCTTAAACTGAGCCCATAGCGCAATCCCAAAAGCAATAAAAATGAGAAAGTCCATTGGATGAAACCATATCATGCTGGATTACCTCCTCCCAAGAATGACCCATCACTGTATCAGACCATTTGAGAACGTAGACTTTACGAATGAGATTTTCCCTATTACTCATTATAAAAAAAGAACGCAAAAAATACACCCTGAAAATCATGCCGAAATCCAATAAGAGGTGACAAAAATATGAAAAAGAAACAGCATCAGCCGTCGATACAACATCCGATTCGAAAATCCTCTCCAAGCGTCGCACCGGGTCTTGAGGACGATAACCTGGAAATGCCCGCGGATGAAGAAGAAATCATCAGAGATGCTTCCACGCCCGTGACGAAACTGATTCTCGACCGTCTGACCGATCGATAAGCATGACAAATGCTGAATAAGAGGTGACAGATTGTGCCGCTGCTGCATCCCAACTTCAAACGGGAAGAGGAGCGGCATCTTTGTTTGCACGCTGACGGAACTGATTAAAATAGGCTGTATAACATAGGCTGTACAACAAACATGAAAAGAAGCAAAATAGAAGAAAAAACTATTTTTAAACGCCTTCCATCATCGAAAACGATCATTTTAATCTATCCATCGCAATATAAGGAGCCTCATAATTGATGAAATACTCGCTAATTGTCTACGCAACCGGTTTTTTCAGCCTTGGAATCCAGCCGATGAACGCCCTGCTTGTCCCACTTTGGGCCGTTACCCTGAACGCACCCCCAGCCGTTCTCGGGCTGGCGGTCAGCGCCGTTTCCCTGCTGCCCATCCTGTTATCCATTTCATCCGGAGCCCTGGTCGATGAGCTGGGTTCAAGGCGGGTGCTGCTCCTGTGTGCCACCGTCATGGCTGTGTTGGCTCCGCTTTATCCGCTCATTCCTTCCGTATACGCGCTGATCGGCCTCCAACTCCTGTTCGGGATCATGCAGTCCATGGCCTGGATCGCCTCTCAAGCACTGCTCGTAGGCGGCAAGGCACGGGATCAAAAACCGCACGCCGGGACCTACAGTTTTGCTTCCAACCTGGGCACCTTTACCGGTCCGCTGCTGCTGGGAGTATTGTGGGATCATCTGGGGCCCATCGGCGCTTTTTCGGCCATCTCGGCATGGTGCGGCTTGCTGCTCTTGATCGCATCCCTGTTGCCATCGGCTGAACCAGCCGGAGAAGTCCGGCAAACCCACTTTATCCAGCAGCTTCTGCCCAACTGGAGGGACTATCAAAAGGCCTTCTCCCTGCTGGCGATTCCGGCGGTCGTGATCGTGATGTACGGCACCTTTCTGCGCTTGTCCAGTTCGGCCATCCGTGGTTCCTTTTATCTGGTGTACCTGGAACAGCTGAAGTTTTCCGCCACTGTGATTTCGCTGCTCTATTCTTCCATCGCCCTGGCGAGCATTTTTTCACCGCTGTTCATCCGCTGGTTCCACCGTTTTCTGTCGAGCTACCAGCTGTTGTTTCTGGCCGGCATCCTGGCCATCCTGCCGCTCTGCCTCGTCCCGCTGTTTGAACAGTTCTGGCCGATTCTGGGACTTTCACTGTTGACCGGCTTTGGTGTAGGATTGACACTGCCGCTCTTGATCTCGCTGCTCTCACAGGCCGTGGACCCGTCTGAACAGGGGCTTGCGGCCGGACTGCGGGAAATGTTCAACCGGTTGGCGGCTACCTGCCTTCCATTCGGGTTCGGGGTGTTGGTGGAAGGCGTGGGCCTTCAGGCTTCCTTCCTCGTTGTCGCGGTCATGTTGCTTTTGCCGATGGCAGGATTTATCCCATACTCTCTGGGAAAGAGGTATATCAGAGGCAACGACAAAGGGTCCCATTTTGCAAAACAAGAAGCAGATTGAGAAAACGGCTACTTCACCAAACCATGTTTGTACGCGTAAATGGCGGCCTGCGTACGATCCTCCACTCCCAGTTTGGCCAGAAGGTTTGTCACGTGGTACTTGACAGTCTTCACGCTGATAAACAGTTCATCCGCGACCTCCTGGTTGGACTTGCCGGCGGCAATCAGCCGCAGCACATCCATCTCCCGTTCCGTTAAATTCAGATGAGGGAGATTCTCCTGTTTCTCCTGTCGGAACCGGTTCATGATTTTGGAAGCCACTTGAGATTCGAGCACGGGTTGGTCGTTCATCGCCGCCCGGATGGCCTGGGAAATCTCCGTGGCACGCGATGTTTTCAGCAGGTAGCTGAAAGCCCCGGCTTCAATCACCGGGTAAATTTTCTCATCATCCAAGTAACTGGTCAGCACGATCACCTTGCAAGCCGGGTGAATCGCAAGAATCCTGCGCGTGGCCTCAATCCCGTCCATCCCCTCCATGACCAGGTCCATCAGGACCACATCCGGCTTGTACTTCTCAACGATGCGAATCCCTTCTTCACCACTGCTGGCTTCTCCCACCAGCTCGATATCTTCCTCCGTTCCCAGAACAGCGGCCAGGCCGATTCGGACCATCTCATGATCATCGACCAGCAGGACTTTAATCGGCGTTTTCATTCTTCCTCTCCTCCCCCGTTAAAATCGGCACGCGGATATCAATCCGGGTCCCTTTCCCCGGAGCGGTAATGATGCTCAATGTTCCGCCAATTTCATTCACCCGTTCGTGCATCGACTCCAGACCGTAAGAGGTGCGTTTTTTTTCATTTAAATCAAAGCCGACCCCATTATCCTGAATCAACAGGCGGATCGACTCACCCGGACGATGAAGCTTCAATTCCAGTTTCGTCGCCCTGGAGTGGCGCAGCGCATTGGACAATGCCTCCTGAACGATGCGGAATAAATGATCCTCAATCCCTCGCGGCAGCTGAATTTCCTCCTCCATCTCCCACGTCATCTCAATCGGCACTTTGGCGCGCAGTTCATGCAGTAATTCCAGAAGGCCTTCCGACAGCCGCTTCCCCTCCAAATGAACCGGACGCAAATGGAGCAGCAACGCCCGCATCTCTGATTGGGCAACGGAGGCCATTTCTTCGATCAGATGGATCTGCCGCCGGGCTTTCTCAAAGTCCCGATCCAGCGTGCGCCCAACGGCCGTTGCCGTCATGGAAATGGCAAACAACTGCTGGCTGACCGCATCGTGCAGTTCTCTTGCCAAACGTTGCCGTTCCTCGACAATCGCCGAGAGCTTCGCCTTCTGCGCCAGCTGTGCATTATGATTGGACAATCGCTGCAGCGAAGTGACCTGTTCTTCCCATTTTTTTGTAATCCGATTCAATTGTTCTCCCAGCCGCCCAATCTCATCTTCTCCAAGCGGCGGTACAGTCCCTGTCAGGTTTCCCCTCTCCAAATCCAGCATCGCATCACGCAGTTTTTCAAGGCGAATCTGAATTCGGATAAAAGACCAATAGCCAAACGCAGCGCCTGCTGCAATCACCACACCAAGCAGCGTCAGAATCAGCTGAACCCCTTCCCACCAAGAGGAAAGCAGCACCAAATACCCCCGTGAATAGAGAAAAATCACGATACTGCCAAACAGGATGAGGCTGAAAAGGATCGACTCGCTCATGCCCCGCCAAATGAGATTGGTTAGCCTTTTGCCCATGAACGAGTCACCTCACAGCCGTTTGATGTCGATGTCGCCGACAAGATAAAAGATCACCAGCTTCAGCTTTTGCCTGCTCTGATGGTATCCAGGAGACTGCCACTGTACTTTGTTCAGCAACCCGGAATCCGTCTCCTGATCCAGCCGGATTCGACCGGCCCCGACAAATGCATCCATCGTAATTCCATAATCACCCGGGATCAACATGTCCACATCCCCGGCTATCCCGTGAAGAATGATGGTCGTCTCTTCCTGTTCCGGCATCGCTAAGGAAAAATCCAAGTTGATTTCTCCAGCCAGATGCCACAAACCCATATTTTGCAACACCCATGGGTCACGATCACATTTCATGCTTTCCACCAGCTTCTGCTTTTGTCGGGAAACAGGATGGCGGTGCACTTGTTTTGATTTTAGGTAAAACAGTCCCAGTGAGATGAGAATCATCGCAATGACTAGTGTCAAATTGTTGCTGATGAGAATGATCAAACCGATGCAAGCAAAGAGATATCCTTTTCTCGGGTCGCTCAGTCCGTGCGCACGGTAAACACCCAGGATGATCAACAGGAGGGCGACAAGCGTCACAAAACCCACTAGCTTATTTAGCAGCAAAAAAATGCCCGTTCCGATGAGCAACAAAGCCGTATTGCGTTGGCGTGGTTTTTTTGTGTCCATGTCGCACCTCCCTCATCATCCGAAAAAGGGATCATCGGCCAAACACCGGAAAGGCATGCATAAAAAACAGGAAGAAAAGCCATAGAGCGGCAAGACTGCCCTATGGCCTCGTATCTTTCTATACTATAGCACATCTTTCCGGCGAGATGACGTATGATCGTGCACAGCCATTTTAATCGGTTGTCAATTGTCCGAAGGCTCTTGTGGCGCTGTCCGGGTATCCTGTTCCGGGCGCACTTTTTCCCGCAACGCCTGCAACTGTTCTTCGATCTTCTGCTGTGTCGCGGCATCAGTGGCCTGATAAGGGTTGACAGCATCCCTCTGTCCAAGATGGGGCTTGCGAAGAATTTCCGCCTCGATTTCCATTTGCATGATTTTCTCTTCCATGCGGTGAAAGCCGCGTGCCGCCAGTCCTGTCTCCAGCACATGCGCACTGGATACCTGCGCCATATGCTTCCGTGTTTTCGCCATCTGGGCACGCACCGCAAGTTCATGGCGCTTGTTCCGCATGTGGTAATATTGATCTTTCATCTCGTGAAGCTGCTGCACCAATTCTTCCACCGTGTTCTTGGCTTGTAGGTAAAGGTCCCGGATCTCCTTCACTTTCTCATCATGATATAGTTTTTCTTCCAACCACATGCGGGCCCTGGCTTCCTCCCCGTTTCTCAAGGCCTCCATGGCCTTCGCTTCCCGATCCATGCTCAGCCGCACGGACTCATCCAAACGCTGCCTCAACTTCCGTTCAGTGGCCATCTGCTTGGCAACGCCTACCTCTGCTTGCGCGATTTCCTCCTCCATATCACGCAGATACTGGTTCAACATGACTACGGGATCTTCCACCTTGTCCAGCATGTCATTCAGGGAAGCTCTTGTGATATCCTTCATCCGCTGAAAAACGCCCATCTCACTGATCTCCTTCCTTCGTGTTTGATTGGATCGATGTTTTGGTGTTCTTCTCGTATTCCTTCAGCTTGGCACGCAGCGCTTCAATTTCTTTTTCCAGCGCCTTTTTCTCAAGCTCTTTCATCATCTCATCCAGATGCGAGTCTTTCGGCGGCATCCCAGCCGCTTCCTGGCTCACTGCCGGGCCGTCCATGCTGGGGACATGTTTACCCATCGTGCCCCAGCCGCCTCCCGTATGTCCCCAACCTCCACCGGATTTATGTCCCCAAAATTCACCAGATTGCATTGAGCCGCTGTAGCCGCTCCAGCCTGGCGAGAACATTTGGTCCGGCTCTTTCGGGATCACCAGGCTGGCAATGATGTACAACGGGATAATCACACCCCCGGAAAAAAAGGCGGCCAATGCCACGACCAACCGCAGCAGGGTAGGGTCAACGTTGAGCACTTCCGCCAACCCGCCACACAATCCTGTCAGTTTTCGGTCTCTGCTCGAACGGTACAGCTTTTTCATCACTTACAGCCCTCCTGATTCAACCTCTGACGTAATCGATTCATTTCCTCCTCCACCGCCTGAAGCGCGGTACTGCTAGCGGCAACAGGTATACTCCGGGTCATTTGCCGGACCTCACGCCACGCTTTCGATTCCAGCTCCAGGTCGGAAATGCGCTCCTCCATGCGACGAAACATCTGCCTGTCGGGCCTGAGCCCCATTTTCCCCGTCCACTGGTTCATCTGCTGCTGCAGGCGCACCGTCTCCAACCGTGCCTGAAAATACCCTCGGTGCTCCAGCAATTCCTGGTATTCCATCCTTAATTCCAGCAATTGATTTTCCATTTCAAGCAGCGATTTCTCGCTTTCTTCACACAATACGTGGTAATCCCTGCTTTTCTCCTCGTAGTGCACCTTCTCCTGGAGAGCCAGGCGGGCCATTTCCTCTTCACCGGCTTTCATGGCAAGATAAGCCTGATGCTCCCTTTTTTGCTTCATCTCTTCGAAATAAACAAGCTGCCGTTTCAGGAACTGCACGTGAACCTGACACTGTCGGTACAAACCTTCCAATTTATGGATTTGTTCCCGCAGTTCCGCCAAGTAGCAATCCATCAGTCGAATGGGATCCTCCGTCTGTTCCAACATCTCATGGAATGTGGCTACGCCGATGTCTCGCATCCGTCTGAATACACCCAATCAAGCTCCCTCCTTTAATGTTCCAACCACAAGAAAACCAACATCCTGGTTTCATTGTAGGGAAACCCCGGCTTTGCCAAAACCGACCCGCGGCGGTTTTTCACCCTGGACCAAAGACCAGGATACTTGTCCGACTTGTGTCGCATCCCCTCAGGCGACGGAAAACTGCTGAACCGTCAAGGCATTTCTTCGTCAAAAAAATGAAAACGCAATGGCACAACGCGGACCGAAAAAATAGGCTCGGGAAGCAGCCTAAATGATTTAAAGAAAAACATTGAACAGGAATTGGTCATGATTCGGTAAGGTTGAGGCTGTTAAAAATGCCGGGATTTCGGAACCATTCAAGAAAAACGCCATCGTTTACCTTCGCGCCTCATCAGACTATATAACAAAAAATTCAGACATTCTGACAAAAAATATTGTCGTCGCGGCTGTTGATGGAACGATGTGCCGCTTCACGATGTCCCTGCCGCATACCGAAGCGACCGAAGGAGTGGAGCCCCGTTTCTTGGCGATGATGGAAACTTTAAAAACAAGAGATTGAAAAAACAAACCATATTCATTTGACAAAAAAAGCAGAGTCCCGATAAAGGGAAACACTGCTTTTTCTTTCAAATGATGGTGGAAGAAAGATATGATGGTATAATGTAATGAGCATAGATTTTTGCCAAGAAAGATTCTGTTTTTTGAAGATCGTTCACCTTGGGAGGGCCACTTATTGTTTCAACAAATACTCGATTTTCTGATGAATTTTGGCGCTTGGGGCCTGTTTATCCACGCTTTTATCGACGCAATCATCTTTCCGATTCCCGCTTTTTTCCTGCAAGTGTCACTGAGCCTCATCTATCCTTCCTCTGCATTATGGCTGGCGACAGTCGGATACATCGGCTGTCTTTTAGGAACCCCGTTTGGCTATCTGATTGGAAAATTTTTGGGCAACTCCTTGTTGTATAAATTGCTGAAAAAAGAGTGGATTGACTCTGCGTCAATAATGTTTCAACGCAATGGAGAACTGGCTATTTTAGCGGGCTCCTTTACCCCCATTCCTTTCAAAGTGTTCACCATCCTGGCCGGGTGTCTAAAATACTCTCTTTGGAAATTAATCGGGTACGCCGCCATCGGACGAGCAGCCAAATTTTACGTGGTTGGCGGGCTCTTCTACGTGTATGGCAGAGCAGCAGAAGCCATGATCCATGGTTACTTGAACTATATATTCCTTGGTGTGGCTGTTGTGCTTACAGTCGTGATACTGTTCATGAAAAAGAGACAAAAGAAAAAAAGGCAAGGACAAACGCCAACGAAAGAGATGTGATTTCTCTAAACAGCTTCTCCCGCATCAATATAGTATTATCAGCACTGTGTTTCAGCATTTTTTAAAGGGGCTGGGAGTTTTACCTTCGATCGTTCATCTAATGATTGCAAGTTCTTGCCTCTTTAGTTATAATGGTTCATGTCATGCAAGGAGCCGTGGTGAAGCTGGAGTTCACGCCTGCCTGTCACGCAGGAGGTCGCGGGTTCGAATCCCGTCGGCTCCGCCATCCTTGAGTGAAATCTGGTGCACTAGGATTGACATCGACGAAAATTTGGCTTATGATAATTTTTGTCTCTAACACATGGGCCTATAGCTCAGTTGGTAGAGCGGTCGGCTCATAACCGATTGGTCCCAGGTTCGAGTCCTGGTGGGCCCACCAGTACCCCTTTTCTTCGGGAAACAAGGGATGGCGGCAAGATGCCGGGGTGGCGGAATAGGCAGACGCACAGGACTTAAAATCCTGGGGTGGGTGACCACCGTACCGGTTCGATTCCGGTCCTCGGCACCACTTTAACAATTTTTTGCAAAGGATAGGGGCAGTTAGCTCAGTGGGAGAGCGCCACCTTGACACGGTGGAGGTCGGAGGTTCGATCCCTCTACTGCCCACCATTACAGAAGATAAACCGCGAGATGATGCGGTTTTTTTGTATTTTATAGGAACCTCGGTGCAAAAAAGTCCAGTTGCCATGACAACCGATCCCCTGAGTTCCAAAGGGGACAGCATGGGCCTGCGAACTAGCGTTTGTAATCTGAAATACTTGACATATGATGGTCAATGACTCAAGATGGCGTTTTTCTCTTCCTGGCCACTGCTTTCTTCCTTAATGCGTCGACGACAGAATTATCCACTCCTTTTACTCCGAGTGGCCCATGAAAAGCTTGGCCGTCCCTGACTCCATGAAAATCAGAGCCCCCTGTGATGATCAATCCTTTCGCCTCGGCCATCCGCAAATAATGAGCCTCATCATCCGCTGTGTGATCTGGATGGTAAACTTCCAATCCATCCATTCCTTTTGCGATCATTTGATCGATTAGTTCATCTTTTCCATACAAGCCGGGATGTGCCAATACACATACTCCGCCGGCCTGGTGAATCAATTCCAGCGCTTCAAGAGGACAGATCCGCGGTGGCACGACATAGGCTTTTTTTCCTGTCCCCAAATACTGTTCAAACGCCTCTCCAATCGTACCGACCACTCCCTTGTCCACCAGCACGGCAGCAATATGCGGTCTCCCAACGTTACCGCCTTGCTCCTGTTTCGCATAAACTTCTTCGATCTCAATCTCTATTCCCAGCTCCTGCAATCGTTCTACAATCATCCGGTTCCGTAAATCGCGGGTATTACGCAGTCGCTCAAGGCGGCGGACAAGCTGCGGATCCGTAAAATCGACAAAGTAACCGAGGACATGAACGTCGATTCCCTCGTACAAGGTACTGATTTCAATCCCCGGAACAACCTCAATTCCCATCCGATTCCCGATTTCCAACGCCGCTTGCAAACCAGCGACCGTATCGTGATCGGTAACAGCAAGAGCCCGCAGGCCAGCCTGTCGGGCCAGCTGCAAAAGCTCTTCAGCAGTGTGCCATCCGTCAGAAGCCCGGGTATGTGTATGCAAATCTGCTCTCCCCATTTGATGGATCGCTCCTTCTCTAACAACCTTTTTCTTTTCCCAGTATAACATTTCGTAAATCAATGAAATATGTCAAGATGACCTCTCTCACACTTTCTCCGCACCAATAGGCAAATATCCGATATAATGGATCAGGAGCAAAGGAGGATTTGTATGACGGACAAAATTCGCTTGGCCCTACTCTATGGCGGGAAATCAGGTGAACATGAAGTGTCCATCCAGACTGCCTTTTCGGTATTAAACGCGTTGAATCTGGCACGCTATGAACCCATTCCAATCTACATCACACTGAATGGCACCTGGATCCAAGGAGAAACCATCACTCAACAGCTACATTCACCCGAACAGTTGCGACTCAAACCTCCTGTTCAAATGGTTTCAGGAATTGATCCTACCCGTCCATCGTTGATGCAATCAGATCAACCACATCACTCTTTACACGATTTAGATGTGGTCTTCCCTCTCCTTCATGGCCCAAACGGTGAAGACGGAACCGTCCAAGGGCTGTTGGAGCTGGCGGATATTCCCTACGTCGGTTCCGGGGTTCTCGCCTCCGCTGTCGGAATGGACAAGGCGATGATGAAGGCCGTCTTTGCCTCACGGGGACTTCCACAAGTAGAATACCTGGTATACACGCGCAACCAATGGGAGAAAAACCGCGCTGCTGTCTTAGCAGAAATCATCGACAAGCTCGGCCTTCCCTGCTTTGTCAAACCTGCCAACCTGGGAAGCAGCGTCGGCATTACCAAGCCTAAGACAAAAGAAGAGCTGATCACTGCCGTGGACACCGCGTCCCGGTTCGACCGGAAAATCATTGTCGAAGCCTTCGTCGATGCGCGCGAAATCGAAGTGGCCGTCCTCGGCAACGATGAACCGATTGCCTCCATTCCCGGGGAAATTATTCCGTCAAAAGAATTCTACGATTACGAGGCCAAATACCTGGATGGCCAATCCGCCCTCATCATCCCGGCTGAACTGTCAGAGAATATGACACTACAAATGCAGGAGATGGCCATTGAAGCTTTCAAAGCCATTGATGCATCTGGCCTGTCACGCGTCGATTTCTTCCTCTGCCGTTCCGACGGACGGCTGTTGATCAACGAAATCAACACGATGCCCGGTTTTACCCGGTATAGCATGTATCCCTTGTTATGGCAGCACAGTGGCATTTCCTATCCGCAACTGATCGATCGGTTGGTTCAACTCGCCCTGTCTCGACATGAGGAAAAGAAAAAGACCCAGATTTTTCCTGATTCCCTGTCCAGCACCCCAGTCTCTTCCACAAGCGAGTCATAAATCCAAAGATAAGAGGCTCCACCAAATTTCCAAATGATGAAATGCCCTATCCTGCCAACCCAACCCCTATCCGAACCAGGCGCTAGTTCGAATAGGGGCTTTTTTTAGGTCACGAAAAATGTTCCCGCAACGCCGTGACATGCTCCAGGCCGCCACTGACCAGCAATGTATCCCCTAGCCGCAGCACGGTATCACCATGGGGAGTAATGCTTTCATCATCCCTGTAGATTCGCAGGATGAGCGCGTTTCCCAAAAACGGTATCTCTCGCAGCTTTTGACCGTCGTACATCGGATTTTGCATCCTCACCTCAACCAGTGTGGACGCTGCATCCTGCAACGTGATCCAATCCAAAAGGCGCGGAAAAAGAACCATCGCCTTGAGGAAAGCTTTGCCTGCCAGCACCGCGGAGAAAAGGTGGATCTCATGCTTGCGGGCTTCTTCCTGAAGCACCGGATCCTCCAAAATGCAGACCACATGTTCCATCCCCAGCTCCTTAGCCGTCAGTGCGATTTCCAGGTTTAGTTTCCCGTTACCCGTACCGCATACGGCCACATCTGCGTCAAAGAAGCCTGTCTGTTGCAATGTTTCTTCATTCAGCTGCTCCAATCGCACAAAAGGATAATCCCCCTCCTGTGTGGATTCGGTAGTAAACACCTTGACGAGGATCCCTTGATTTCTCAGATCATTGACGAGCGGCAGCGTCACCGTGCTGGCCCCTAGAATGTGAACAGACTTGGGGCGGTTCTCCGGTTCTGGAAATATCCGGTTAAACAATATTGGTGAAACAATGGAAGAAGCCACCGCGGTCAGCACCAAAGCGGTATGGGTGGCCGAAGTCAGCAGCCCAAGCTGCATGCCAATTTCTCCAGCAGCGATGACCAGGCTCAAAGTGGCCGTCAAAAAAACGCCACCCGCCAGCACGATCCGGCCGGGAAACCATATCCTCAACAATAACATGGGCAGCATCTTGGAAAGAAAGAGGATGAGCAACAACAACGGCACCAACAGCAAAAGATGTGGTTCCTGAAGCAGTCCGTGGAGGTCAAGCCGCACCCCGACCATCACGAAAAAAATCGGAATCAAAAATCCGTAGCCAAATGAATCCAGCTTGTGGACAAATTCCCTCCGCGGAGAAAGCAGTGACAATGTCGCTCCAGCCAGGAAAGCGCCCAGAATCCCTTCTGCGCCCACCGACTCTGCCAGAGCGACAAAAAATAGGATCAGCGCAAACGCTCCGCGCACGCCAATCTGACTGGTGGCCTTTTCTAGTCCTTCAAATCCCCGCCCATGCATCAGCATTTTGGCGATCCGGTACGCCAAAAAGACAGCCAAAAACAAAATTAAGAGAAAAACCACTTTTCCTCCGCTACCTCTCCCGTGAAAGGAGACATACACAGCCAGCAGAATCATGGTGACAAAATCTGAAAGCACGGCGATGATCAAGAAAATCTGGCCGATTTCGGTTCGTTCGATCCCTTTTTCCTTTAACGTGGGCAATACAACGCCCAAAGAAATCGTGGCAATGATGATCGTCATCAAAAAGAAATCATCCACCAAGCCGAGCTTTTCTAAACCCAATGCCAGGACAAAAGACAGGAGAAGGATCAGGACAAACACACCGCTCCCTGCAACGAGCGGATTGACCTTCCCCTTTTTCCGTCCGGATGACATAATCATTGTAAAGTCAATCTCCAGGCCGCTGAGAAACATCAAATAAATAAACCCTAACAGCGATAACAACTCTAACCAGGCATCAGGCTTGATCAGATTGAAACCTGTCTGGCCGATGAGCATGCCCGCGAGAATTTCGGCAACGACGACAGGAATCGCAAGACGCATGCGATGGATGAGAATCGGCACCAGAAACGCGACCAAGACCACAACCATGAGCGAAGTCAGATCAACGTGACCCATGTATGACCTCCTCACATCAAAAAAGAAAAAGGGGCATGCCGCCCCCGCTCCCTATTGCTCCGGTTAATCCACTTTCAGTATTGCCCCGGTGCTGGCAGATGTCACCATCTTCGCATAACGCTTCAGATAACCGTGCTGAATCTTGGGTTCCGGTTCCTTCCACTCTGCCAGCCGCGCAGCCAGCTCCTCATCCGACAGTTCCACGCGCAAAATGCCATTAGGAATGTCAATGGTCACGATATCCCCATTCCGCAGCACGGCAATCGGACCACCTTCCGCTGCTTCCGGAGAAATATGACCAATACAAATTCCCCTGGTTCCGCCGGAAAAACGGCCGTCCGTAATCAAGGCAACCTCCTTGCCCAATCCCATCCCTTGGATGGCCGAAGTAGGCGCCAGCATCTCCGGCATGCCAGGACCGCCGCGCGGCCCTTCGTAGCGGATCACGACCACATCGCCCGCTTTCACCTTGCCCAAGGCAATCCCGGCCAACGCCTCATCCTGCGATTCAAAAATCACCGCCGGGCCCGAAAAACGCTGCACCGATTCATCCACAGCCGCTGATTTGATAACGGCTCCATCCGGTGCCAAGTTTCCGTAAAGGATAGTCAGCCCGCCCGTATGACTGTACGGGTTATCCAGTGGTCGAATCACTTCCGGATCCAGAATCTCGGCATCCTGAATGTTTTCACCCAGCGTTTTTCCGGTCACGGTAAGGCAATTCAAATTGAGAAGACCCTCAATCTTGCTCACTTCTTTAAGAATCGCCGATATTCCTCCCGCCCGGTGGACATCTTCGATGTGATAGTGGGATGCAGGTGATACTTTACAAATGTGAGGCACCCGTTTCGACAAATCGTTAATCCGCGACAGGGGATAATCGATCCCGGCTTCATTGGCGATCGCCATCGCATGCAGCACCGTATTGGTTGACCCGCCCATCGCCATGTCCAGGATCAAGGCGTTATCCATAGACGCCACGGTCACAATATCCCGCGGCTTGATATCTTTTTCGATCAGCTCCATGATTTTGCGGGCCGCCTGGCGAGCCAGTTCCTCCCGTTCCGGCGTTCGGGCCAGGATCGTTCCATTGCCAGGCAGCGCCAGACCCAACGCCTCCGCCAAACAGTTCATCGAATTGGCCGTAAACATTCCGGAACAGGATCCACAGGTGGGACAAGCCACATCCTCGATATGCTTCAACCGCGCTTCGTCAATCTTGCCCGCCTGGTAAGCCCCCACCCCTTCAAACACCGAAATGAGGTCGACAGGCTGGCCATCATCCGTCCTTCCGGCAGCCATCGGCCCCCCACTGATAAAAATCGTCGGCACGTTGACACGCATAGCGCCCATCATCATGCCGGGCGTGATCTTGTCGCAATTAGGGATGCAAATTAAAGCATCAAACCAATGCGCCATCACCATGGTCTCCAACGCGTCGGCAATGATCTCCCGGCTGGGCAGGGAATATCTCATCCCGATATGGCCCATGGCAATGCCGTCATCGACACCAATCGTATTGAACTCAAATGGCACGCCGCCTGCCTCGCGCACCGCCTCCTTGATAATCCGCCCAAACTCCTGCAGATGGACATGCCCCGGCACGATATCCACATACGAATTACAGATGCCAATAAATGGCTTGTTCATATCTTCATCTTTGACACCCGTCGCTTTCAAAAGAGCCCGATGGGGAGCGCGATCGATCCCCTTTTTAATCTTGTCGCTCCGCAAGTCATTTTCCTCCTTCTCCGAACTTGTCACACTTTTAAATATACTATTTTTCCAGCAGATCCACCACTTGCAACACATCATCGACGATATAATCCGCACCCAGTTTCTCAAAAGAGTCTCTGGCCGCCTTTCCTGACAAACCCGTCAATGTCGCACAGAAACGGCAACCAATCGCTCTCGCGGCCATCAGGTCAGCGATGGAATCTCCGACAACTAATAAATGATCTCCTTCCGGAATCGGTAACGGCAACAAAAACACCGCCTCATCCGGAGTCTGTTTTCCCAACCACCCTTTCAAATAGGTGAAGGGTTGCGGCTTGGCCAGCGGCGCGCGCTCCGGAAATCGGCGTTCTGTTTCCAACACATCACTGGCAGTGACGATCCGGTCTTGGTCAAAATATTGCAAGATGCCCAACGCCGCAAGCGGCTCCATCGTCTCCACGGTCGGCCGTCCTGTCCCGATACCTAATTCAATTCCCATTTCTCGCAAGCGGGAAAAAAACGCGCGCATTTTCTCAGGTGGTACAATCGGGATCTCGTCATGCAAGAAACCTCGCTTGCCAGCTTGCTTTGGATTCATCCCTGTTGATGCTCTGAACTTTTCCTCGCCCAGATACCATTCCTGGAACGCCTCCTGACAAAGATCCCACAACGGCGAGTGGCGGGAAAAAACGTCACAGCGCATCCCCAACCGTTCTTCCGCGATGCGGTTGAGATCCAAAAGCAAAGCCTGTTTTTCCGCCGTGCCCTTGGAGAAATCAGCGACAAAACCGTCCCATTGGGGAGAAAAGCTCACCTGCCAAGCGCGACAGGAGGCCAGTGATTCTGAGGTCAGGGGCTGGGACAACAAGTCCGCCACCTGTTCCCGGTAACTTGGTTGAGCTGCTTCCAGAAAACGAATCAGTTGATAGCTGAAAACCAGATATACCATATCCCAGTTCGCATTAATCCCGCGTTCCTTGATGAAGTCAAGCACTTTGTCTCCATCAAACACGGTTTTCCGCAATAAGCGAATCACTGGTTCTTCCGGATCGGGGTGAAACATCGGTGTCACATGCTGACCAAGGTATAACGAGCTGCCCAACAATTCCCATACGGTTAAAGCAGAGGCATCAAAATACCGCTCTTCACTCAAAAGCACCCCGTCCACATCAAACAAAATGGTCCGGAACAATCCTTTTCCTCCTTACTTAGACGCCACATCATGAACATCATTTTCTCACGTATCCATACGAATTGAACATATCATATACGGCCTGAAAAAGACAACATGTAGACTTAGAAGAGAATAGAAAAAGGGAACCTGCGTGCGCAGATTCCCTTTTCGGCAATCATCTGTTCACCGATATCTGAAGTTGGACGATTAGGATTTGGCTTTCGCGAAACGCTCATTGACCGCGTTCCAGTTTACCACGTTCCACCATGCGGCAATGTAATCCGGACGCTTGTTCTGGTACTTCAGGTAGTAGGCATGCTCCCACACGTCCAGGCCGAGAATAGGGGTTTTGCCCTCCATCAGCGGGTTATCCTGATTGGGAGTGCTCATGATCGCCAGCTTTCCACCATCCAACACCAGCCAGGCCCAGCCGCTTCCAAAACGCCCAGTTGCCGCCTTGGTAAATTCCTCTTTAAACTTTTCAAAGCTACCGAACGTCTTGTTGATCTCATCTGCCAGTGCTCCTGTGGGCGCACCGCCTCCCTGGGGACTCATAATTTCCCAAAAAAGGGAATGGTTTGCATGTCCGCCGCCATTGTTGCGCACTGCCGTGCGAATCGACTCCGGAATGCTGTTTAGATCGCTGATCAGTTCTTCAATGGACTTTTGCTGCAGCTCTGGATGCCCCTCCAAAGCCGCATTCAAGTTATTGACATAAGTCGCGTGGTGCCGGCCATGGTGAATTTCCATCGTCCGCGCATCGATGTGCGGCTCCAGTGCGTCAAAGGCATACGGCAATGCAGGAAGTTCGTGTTTTGCCATCTTCCATACCTCCTCTGTTTTTTGGAAGGACCTCTTCCTAACAATAATCCTCACAGGGAGCGCTTTTCTCGATAAAAGCCATCCCCTGGCATCTATTCTCTCATCTGGGGAATCAATCCATACTCCCCACCTTTTTCATTATGGACGAAAAACGAAATTAAATCAACAAATATGTTGTGTTACTTAGAAGTAGGGTGCATTTTAAGCGTCCAGCATCTTCATGATGCGCTCAACATATTGTTGCGTCTCACGAAATGGGGGAATTCCGCCATACCGATCCACGTTGCCCATGCCAGCATTGTACGCCGCCAGTGCCAGCCTCACATTGCCGCCATAACGGTCCAATAATTGTTTCAGGTATCGGGTGCCCGCGTCAATATTTTGCACGGGATCGAAAGGGTTCGTCACGCCAAGAGAGGCGGCCGTTTTTGGCATCAGTTGCATCAGTCCCTGGGCTCCCGCGGGTGATATCGCCCACGGGTTGAATCCGGACTCCTGCCGGATCACCGCCTCGATCAGGCGAGCAGATACGTCATACCTTTTGGATGCGTCTGCAATGATCCCAGAAAAAGCGGATGGTGCTGTCAGATTCTCGCCGGGAACCGCTGAGACGGGCACATTCTCAAGCAGGCTTCTCATTTCAAGCCAATCTGCCGCCGACAATCCTGGTATAGGTAAAAAAGCGTTTCTGCCGGGAATCAGCGTGTTAGCATTCTTTTCTTCCACAAGATGTGCAGACAGCTGCTTGATCAATAAAGTTTGAAACTGAGCCAGGTTGTACATGGAAGTGGGTGTCAGTGCTCCCGACTGTGACACGCCAACAGGCGAAAACCACCCTTCCAACCGGTTGATCCCTTCCATACCAATACCTTCCTTAATATCATGATTTTCCCTCTATCTCCATCTTACCCAACTATCATGCTTTTGCAACTGCTGACATAATCCTTCTGACAGGATCAAGCTCATTTTCAAGCATGAAAAAGCGGCCCAAATATAAGTAGGCCGCCGAACTCTGACAGGATCAAGCTTATTTTTAAGGCGGATGGCGTGGTAGGTTGATCGTGCTGGCCCCATCACGTGGCAGATTGATAGTGCTGGCTGAATTGTTCGCGCAACCCACGCTTTAAGAATTTGCCAACACTGGTTTTGGGTATCTCCTCCAAAAAGACCACGTCGTCCGGAATCCACCATTTGGCAAACTGCGGCCGCAGGAAATCCAGCAGCTCCTCCTTGCTCGCCTTTCCTTCATAGCCAGGTTTCAAGACGACACAGGCAAGCGGCCGCTCATGCCACTTGGGATGAGGCACCGCGATTACCGCCGCCTCAAGGACGGCCGGATGAGCCATAAGGGCGTTTTCCAGGTCGACCGAGGAGATCCACTCCCCGCCGCTTTTCACCAAATCCTTGGTCCGGTCCACCAGACGGATATACCCTTCCTCGTCAATGGTAGCCACATCGCCGGTATGCAGCCAGCCGTCGACAAAGGTATCCTTCGTGCGCTCATCTTGATAATACTCGCTGGCGATCCAGTTTCCTCGCAGGTAAATTTCACCCATCTCTTTTCCGTTCCAGGCGACATCGCCGTTTTCGCCCACAACGCGAATTTCAAGGCCAGGCACGAGGATGCCCTGCGTCGCCCGGATATTGAGGCGCTCCTCAACCGACAGTTCCTCCTGATAGCTCTTCAGCCGGGCAACGGTGGCCAGCGGAGAGGTTTCTGTCATCCCGTAGGCATGCATCATCATCACGTTATATTTCTCCTCAAATGTCCGGATGAGTGACTTGGGGGCAGCCGATCCTCCGCATAACGCGATCTTCAGATGGGAAATGTCGTAGTTTCCTTTTTCCAGTTCCTGCAATATCCCGATCCAGATGGTCGGCACGCCGGCCGAAATCGTTACTTTCTCATCTTGAATGAGCTGGACAATATCTTTCGGGGTTGGCCCGACGCCCGGATAGACTTGCTTTGTGCCGAACATTGTCGCGGCAAACGGCATCCCCCAGGCGTTGGCGTGGAACATCGGCACAATCGGAAAAATGGTGTCGCGCTCAGACAATCCCACCGTGTCAGCCAAACCGACGGTCAGGCTGTGCAAATAGATGGCCCGGTGGGTGTAAACAACGCCTTTGGGATTGCCGGTGGTGGCGGAAGTGTAGCACATCCCCATCGGATCGTTTTCATCGATGTCATCCGGGAAACGGTAATTAGGATCGGCTTCCGCCAACAGATTCTCATAATGGTAAGCAGGACGGAGCGCGGTCGCAGGCAGTTCATCCTTGTCTGTCATGATGATAAAGCCTTTTACCGTCTTGAGCTGATCCTGAATCCCCTCAATGAGCGGCACCAAGGACTCATCCACCAGGAGTAGCTGATCTTCGGCATGATTGAGAATATAAACGATATGTTCCCCCGACAACCGGATGTTCACCGTATGCAGGACGGCCCCCATGCAAGGGATGGCAAAGTAGGCTTCCAGATGACGGTAATGGTTCCAGGCAAAGGTGGCCACTCTCTCGCCTTTTTTGATCCCCAGGCGCTGCAAGGCGCTCGCCAAGCGGACCGTCCGCTGGTAAAAATCACGATACGTGTAGCGAAACAGCCCGTTTTCCGTGCGGGTGACAATTTCTTTTTTCGGAAAGAAACGATTGGCCCTCTCCAGTATGGAACGCATCGTCAAAGGAACGACCATCATCATTCGGCGCCTCTGCGGCTTCCCTCCTTCGGATGATTTTTTCTTCCACCTTTTTCTTCATGTCTTCTTCTTTTATATGGATGTATCCTGTTGAACGGCATTCTTGTAAGTCTCGCGCAACTGATATTTCAAAACCTTTCCTGACGCATTTCGCGGCAGCTGCTCAACAAAGACAATCTTTCGCGGTATTTTATAACCCGCAAGGGATTTCCGGCAAAATTCTTGCAACTCATCCACATTGATCCCTTGGCCCGGTTTGGGGACAATCACCGCAGTAACCATTTCCCCCCAGACCGGATGCGGCAGTCCAATCACAGCCGCCTCCAACACTTGCGGATGGGCATACAACACTTGTTCCACCTCTGTGGAATACACGTTCTCCCCGCCGGAAATGATCATGTCTTTCTTCCGGTCGACCAATGTGAGATAGCCGTCTTCATCCAGGACCGCCAGATCTCCGGTGTACAGCCAGCCGTCGCGGATGGTCTCTGACGTGGCTTGGGGATTCTTGTAATACCCTTTCATCACCGTCTCTCCGCGAATGATCATCTCCCCAACCACACCTGGCGGCACATCGTTTCCGGCATCATCCACCACACGCACTTCCGTGTTGATGACCGGAATGCCGCCTGCGCCCAGTTTGTCCAGATGCCGTTCCGGCGGCAGGTAAACCCCCCCTGGACCCGCCTCCGTCAAACCGCACAAATTGTAGAATTGGTCGGTCTTAAACATCTCCATGCTTTGCTTGACCACCTCTGGCGCCATCGGTGCCGCACCGTAGGCACAACGTTGCACCGAAGACAGGTCAAATGTCCCTGCGGGTACCTGAAGCATATACGAATACATCGTCGGCACCCCGAAAAAGAGGGTGATTTTTTCCTCCTGGATGGTTTTCATCACTTCCACCGGATGAAATTCGCGTATCACCACATGGGTGGCTCCCACAAATGTTCCGGATACCAGAAAGAGGTTCAATTGCGCGCTGTGGAACAGCGGCGCCACATGCAACAACCGGTCTCGCGGATTGACACTCATGCTGGCGATGATATTCATCCCCACATACAGAATCCGGTGATGGTCAAACAGCGCCCCTTTCGGGCGGCCGGTCGTCCCCGAGGTGTACAGGATCTCACAGTTATCCGATTCCTCTACTTCCACCTCTGGCTCTGCCGCCGACTCGTCCAGCAGGCTGGTCCATGGCAGGCTTCCCTCCGGCGTCTGATCACTGACGACATAGACTGACCGAACAGCCGGAACCTCCCTTGCCGCCGTTAGAACCGTTTCCGCCAGCGCTCCATCGGCAATCGCCAGAATGCTGTCGGAATGATCCAGAATGTACCGGATTTCGGGTGCCGTGAGGCGGAAGTTGATGGGCACGACGACCCCACCCGCCTTGAGAATCGCATAATAACTGATCACAAAATGATCGGAATTGGTCATCACGAGGGAGATTTTGTCCCCTTTCCGGATTCCGAGTTTCAGCAAACCGTTGGCCAGACGGTTTACCTGTTCGTTCAGTTGCCGGTAAGTGTACCGCCGTCCCTCGCAGGCCAGGGCCTCGTGATCAGGAATCCTGATGGCATTGATTGAAAGCGTTTTCCCAATGTTCACTGCTGACACCTCCATGAATATCGCTGTAAGAAATCGCCCGCCCAAAAGGATAGCGCTTTCACAATGATTATCATACAATGTTCGGATTGTAATTTAAAGATCCATTTTTCACAAAATAATAATTTAGAGTGTTTTTTTACTTGCTTCATATTGCTGCTTCAGGACCGACTTCTGCACCTTTCCAGCCGGAGTCAACGGCAGCTCATTCACAATGACAAACTCCCTCGGCACTTTGTAATCGGCCAGGTGTTTCCGGCAAAACGCAGTCAATTCCTCTTCCGTCACCTCGCACCCCGGCCTGGGCAGGATATAAAACCTTCCCACCTCTCCAAACACCGGATCCGGAATGCCGATTCCGGCGGCAATGGCCACTTTCGGATGGGTTGTCAGGAGATTCTCAATCTCAGCGGGATAGACGTTGAATCCCCCTTGAATGTACATCTCTTTTTTGCGGCCTTTCAGGTAGATGTATCCTTCTTCATCAAGATAGGCCAAATCACCGGTGTACAGCCAGCCATCCGCTGAAAACGCCTCTTTCGTCTCTGCCTCCAAACCGTCATACCCTTTGACCACGCAATCTCCCTTGATGGCCAACTCTCCGATCTCGCCTAACGGCAACTCCTTCTTCCCTGTTCCGACCACCTTCACCTGGAAATCACCGATCATCACCCCAATGCTTTGGGCCACCTTTTCCGGTGTGTCATCCAGACGGGACAACACACATGCCCCTGATGTTTCACTGGCACCATACAGATTGACCAACTTCGCACCGGGAAATCGTTCCACGATCAATCGACACAACTGCGGTTCGACGTTGGAACCGCCGGCGACACATAGGCGGACCGAAGAAACATCGTACTCACTGAACCGGGGTACGTTGAACATCATCACAAACATGGTCGGAACGCCGCCCAAGATCGTGATCCGGTGCCTCTCAACGGCCTCCAGAACCAGATCGGGACGAAAATGAGGAATCAGGACGACAGCACTGTTGCTGACGAGCGCCACCATCACCGCACAGGTAATCCCCCCGACATGGTTAAGGGGCAGATGGGCTGCACTGATATCCTCTTCCGTGATCTGAAGGTGTTCCGCTTGCGCCCTGGCGGAAGCCAGGATGCTTTTGTGCGTCAGCATCGCTCCCTTAGGTCGGCCTGTGGTGCCCGAAGTGTAAATGATGATGATCGTATCATCTTCGGCCACCTCCTGGCCGGCACGCGCCAGGAGGTCGGTACGCGCGTCGGATGCCAGTAATTCCTTAAATGATAAACTTCCGGGAAACCCTTCACCGATAAAGACAAATCGTTCCACTCTCGGGATTTTCTCTCGAAAGGCATAGAAAAATTCACGAAAATTGAACTCCGGTGTTTCATCCACACTGATCAGCAGCTTGACCTCTGACTGATTGAGCATGTATTCCAGTTCCGTCTCACGATAGCGAACATTTAAGGCTACCACTGCGGCGCCAATCTTGGCCGCGGCAAAAAAGGTGATCAACCACTCCGGTTGATTCAGAGCAAGAATTGCGATCTTGTCCCCTTTTTGTATTCCTTGTTCCATCAACGCAGATGCCAGGTGATCCGAGAGTTCATCCAGATCTCTGTAGCTGAACTTCTGATTCTTGTAATAAAAAAAGGGTTTATCGGGAGACCGACGGACGGCTTCCCGCAACGCTTCGATGACAGTATGCTGCTTCATCGCTTCCGTCACCTCCATCCGAGCGTGGTTTTTGGATGATTCAGACAGATTCCTGCGCATAGAAATCACGGTACGAGTCTCGCAACACGTGTTTTTGGATTTTCCCCGTGGTGGTCATCGGGAACTGTTCGATAATTTGAACCGCTTTCGGCACTTCAAAGCCCCCCAAATGCTCCTTGCAGAATTGGATCAGTTCTTCCTCGCTCGCCTCAGTGCCGGGCTTGAGGGTGACAAATGCGGTGACCGCCTCAGACCATCGAGGATGGGGCAGGCCGACCGCAGCCGCATTGGCCACCGCTGGATGGCTGAGCAAAACCTGTTCCACCTTGATCGAGGGGACATTCTCACCGCCGGTTTTGATCATGTCTTTCTTCCGATCGACAAATAGAAGCTGCCCATCGGCATCAAACATCCCCAGATCACCCGTGTGATGCCAACCGTACAGGCGGCTCTCGGCTGTGGCTTCCGGATTTTTGTAGTATCCTTCCATCACATTGGGGCCGCGGTGGATGATTTCTCCGACCTGTCCGGGCGGGAGCAAGTTTCCTTCCTCATCCATGATCGCCGTGTCATTGATGATTGAAGGGCTTCCCCAGTAAGATCCGAAACGGCGCAACTGCTCTTCCGGCTTGAAAAACGTGGTGCCCGGATACATCTCCGTCTGTCCGCTTCCCAATGCAAAATTGGGGCACAGTTCCGCAATCGCGCGCCGCAAGGTGTTCTCGTCCATAGGTGCCATCGCATAAAGGCAAAATTTCAGACTGGACAAATCGTAGTTCGCACGTTCCGGATGATCCAGCAGCACGCGGTACATCATCGGCAAGGCAAACACCCACGCGATCTTTTCCCGTTCGATATTCGCCATCAGCGCCACCGGATCAAAGCCGCGAAGGATCACGTTGGTCGCGCCAATGTGAAGAAACGAGGTGAGCATGCTGTGTTGCGCACAGTGAAAAAGGGGCATCATCGCTGTCGCGACATCGTCCGGTCGCAGGTTCATTTCGATAATATTCCCTAATGACGCAATATAGACGGCAAGATGGCTCTGCATCACGCCTTTCGGCCGTCCGGTGGTCCCGCTGGTGTACATGATCTGCGCCACGTCCCGTTCCGCGATTTCCAAGAGAGGTTCTTCCGTCGGCTGACCCGCTAAAGCGCTTTCAATAATTGGCAGACCATCCTCAGACGGCAGACCCGCATAGGGGAGGATCACCATGTCGTCCACGGTCTCCATCAGCAGATTCCGCAGGGAAGGGTTGGCGAATAATTGATCATCCACGATCACCAACCGGGCTTCAGAATGGGCAAGAATATACTGGATATCCGCAGGAGCAAGCCCCGGGTTGATGGGGACCCACACCATCCCCGCCTTATGGATTCCGAACATTGCGACAACAAAGTCTGCAGAATTTTGACAGATGGTCGCAATCTTGTCCCCCTTCCGAAATCCCCTGCTGAGCAGATAGTGGGCAAATTGGTTGCATTGCCGCTCCAATTCTTGAAAGGTCATTCTCCGCTTTCCATCCACGATGGCTGTTTTGCTGGGATACCTCCTCGCGCTGCGACGGATAATGTCGCCAATGGCAACCCGTTTTATCAACGTCACGGAATTCACAACAATCCCTCCTCATTACAGGATAGAATTCATAGTCATATTATAATATATTTTATAAATATCTCAAAGTATTTTCTCCTACTAATTTTTATAATTTTTTTCGGGGTTCATTGTAAAATTAAATGCAACAAAAGAAATAAACAAAAGCCATGGGAATTCCGTTATGATTAAGAGGAAATCGCAAAGATCGCTTAACCGGAAACTGGTGATGGAAGGACACGAACGACGGTTTGACATGGGACCCCTGCGGGCATGACTTTTTGTGATTGGGCGATAGTGGTAAGGCACATCGCATGGCTAATCAGCCTATCATGCCCGCCATCCCATATAAAGCCTACAAAAGGCTATAATGGTTATCACATAATGGAATCCGTGGTTTAGTTGCATTTAATATTTCAATTTAAGATTATTTTTTTCAAAAAATAAGGCTCATCCTGACTGCTGTGTTAGATAGATGCGCCCAACTTCCAAATGATCAATTCTCGTGGTCACTGTCTCCCGCAATCTTTGCTCACAGGTCTCCGGCAATACCCAATCGCTTTACCAGGATCTCATTCATGATCTGGGTTGTTCCGCCGCCAATCGACTGGATACGGGCATCCCGCCAGTACCGTTGAACCGGATACTCCATCATGTATCCGTTCCCGCCGTGAATTTGCAGGGCCATATCCGTCACACGGCTGACCATCTCGCCGGCGTAAGCTTTGGCCATCGTCGTCTCGATCACCGCGTCTTCCCCTTGCGCGTATTTATAAAGGGCGTAATAGGTCAAGTGACGCGCTTTTTCCAAATCGACCGCCATATCCACCATTTTGTGCCGAAGAACCTGAAACTGGCTGAGCTTCCGCCCAAATTGTGCTCGCTCCTGGCTGTAGCGGATCGCATCTTCAAGTGCCTTTTCCGCAAGGGCCACACTGGATAGGGCAAGCCAAATGCGCTCCCATTGGAAGTTATTCATGATATAGTAGAAGCCCTGGTTCTCTTCACCGAGCAGGTTTTCTGCCGGCACACGCACATCTTCAAAAACCAGCTCTGCCGTATCCGATGACCGCCAACCCAGCTTCCTCAGGCTCTTTCCAACTCGAAACCCCTGCCACTTGCTCTCGACGATAAACAGACTGATGCCGCGGTACCCGCGTGATGGATCGGTTTTCGCCGCGACGCACACGTAATCGGCATGGACACCGTTGGTGATGAACATTTTGCTGCCGTTGAGAATATAGTGGTCTCCTTCTTTTCTGGCTGTTGTGGCAATGGCGGCCACATCGGATCCCGTATTGGGTTCGGTGATGCCAAGCGCGGCGATCATCTTGCCCCGAATCGCCGGTTCCAAGTACTTGCGTTTCTGCTGCTCGTTGCCGTATTTCCAGACAGGCGTCATGGCAATATTGGCATGTGCGCCGATGGCCGCAGCCACGCCACCTGCGCCGCACTTGGAAAGTTCCTCAATAAAGACCGCCTCTGTGACGAGATCTGCCCCCGCTCCCCCATACTCCTTCGGAAACTTCAGGCCCAGGTATCCCAATTCACCGCATCGCCGGAAAAGCTGGCGCGGCACCTCGCCGGCGCGTTCCCATTCTTCAACATGCGGCAGGATCTCTTTTTCCACAAATTTCTGGACACTTTTCCGAAACATCTGATGCTCTTCCGTAAAAATCCAGTGAGACACCTACATCCCCCCTTTCAACCAGCCTCAGATGTTCATTTGCTTGGCGATGATTTCTTTCATGATCTCATCCGTCCCGCCGCCAATCCGGTACAACCGCGTATCCCGCCAGATGCGCTGGATCGGATATTCCATCATATAACCGTACCCGCCGAAAATCTGCAACGCCCGATCCGCCACCCAATGGGCCACTTGGGCGGCAACCAGTTTCGCCATGGAAATCTCTTTCGTCGGCACCTCGCCACGTGCAAAGCGATAGGTTGCCGCATACGTCAGATGACGCGCCGCCTCGATTTCCGTCGCCATCTCAGCCAGCAAGTGGGCGATCACCTGAAATTGGCTGAGCGGCCGTTGAAACGCCTTCCGTTCTTTGGCGTAATCGCGGGCCAGTTCATAGGCGTACTGTGCCATGCCGACTGCACCGGCCGCCCCGATGAGGCGTTCTCCCTGCAATTGCCACATGATCTGGTAAAATCCCTTCCCCTCTTCGCCAAGGAGGTTTTCCTGCGGCACCCGCACATGGTCAAAAACGATCTCAGCCGTATCCGAAGAACGCATGCCGACCTTATCCAGCTTCCGGCTGATCGTGACACCGGGCCGGTCCAGCTCCACCAGAAAGAGGCTCAACCCCTCGTACCCCGGTTTATCCGATGTGCGGACCACCATCGTGATAAAATCAGCCCGCGGACCATTGGTGATAAACGTTTTGCTGCCGTTGATCACCCAATCATCCCCGTCACGCACCGCCCGCGTCTGGATGCTCGCCACATCAGACCCATGGTTGGGCTCGATAATTCCGATGGCCGCTAACTTTTCCCCGCGGATCGCTGGCTTCAAAAAGCGCTCGATCTGATCCGGCGTGCCAAATTCTAGGATCGGCGGCGTTGCCATGTCCGTCTGCACCGCTATCGCCATCGGAAATCCCCCAGAGCCACAACGGGCCATCTCTTCCGCCAAAACAATGACGGAAAAATAATCTCCGCCTTGTCCGCCCACCTCTTCCGGATAGCGCAATCCCAAAAAGCCCAACTCTCCCATTCGTTTGACAATCTCCCGCGGAAACTCGCCTTTTTCCTCCCATTCCTCGATGTAAGGCGTCACCTCATTGGCGATAAACCTGCGAATCACTTTTCGCAGCGCTTCGTGCTCCTCTTGAAAATACGGCGGAAAACGCACCTCTGACCCCCCATTTCTCTGGCTCCATGACCATCCGGTCTCATCCTGCAAGGCCCCTCCGTCATGAGATGGACCATCAGCCAGCCGGTTTTTTGGCTACCAGGATTTTCTTCATCGCGCTGACCACCACTTCACCGGTCTGCTTCTTAATCTCCTGATGAAAGGTCAATACGCCCCCCTTCTCCCCTTTATCTTTCTTCTCCGTCACTTCGGACTCCACATGAATGGTATCACCGATAAAGGTGGGATTGGCAAAGCGCACCCGATCCATCCCGTAAAAAGCGATCAAATATCCCGGCTGTAAGTTGCATAGACCCGTACCGATAGACAGGACCAGCATGCCATGCGCAATCCGCTGTTTGAAAGGTGTCGTCTTCACATATTCCACATCGGTGTGCAGCGGATACCAGTCTCCTGAAATGCCGGAGAAGTTCACCAGATCGGCTTCCGTGATCGTCCGGCCACGCGATACAAAACGCTCCCCAATCTCATATTCCTCAAAATATTTGTCGATGTTCACCTTCGTCTCCCCTTTCTCCAATCAGCCACGCTTTTGAACATTCTCCCGTCAGGTGCCAGGTTATTTTCCTAATTGAGCCAAAAAGCCGGTGTCAAACCGTCCTTCCTGGAACGCCTCATTCCGGCACACCTCAAGCAGCAATGGCAGATTGGTCTTCAATCCTTCCACCTTCATCTCCGAAAGCACTCGGATCATTTTTTCAATCGATTCTTTCCGCGTCGCGCCGGCGGTAATCACTTTCCCGATCATCGGATCGTAATATGGCGTCACCTGGTTTCCTTCCTCTACCGCGAAATCGTACCGCGCCCCTTCCGGCAGTACCATTCGCTCCACCTTCCCCGGAGAAGGAAGAAAGGTTTTCGGATCTTCTGCATAGACA
>CAMTVR010000013.1:0-1104 GCA_947085265.1 uncultured Bacillus sp.
CATTAAAAGAGCTGGAACTGGCATTATTCCGTTGTCTTCAACAAACATTCAAAGAAGTCCTGGAGAACATTCTCAAACACATCGACAACGACATTGCCGAGCATCGGGATAAAAAGCGATTCGAACTGAAAGAAAAACGCGAAGCAAAAATGGATACTTCTTTTGGTCCCATCGTGTTTAGACGCAACTATTACCTGGACCGTGAAAAGGGTTGTTACCTCTACCTGCTGGATCGCGTCCTTGAATTTGATGGGTCCAAGGGATTTTCGCCTCTGGTCGAAGAGTGGGCGCTGGAATTGGCAGCCACAGGTCCCTCCTACCGCCATGCTGTACACCAATTGGAACAATTTCTGGGTTATTCCGTCATGAGCCATGAAAGCTTACGGCAACACCTGCTTGCGACCAGCGTGGGTTCTGCCAAAGAAAAACGCAGCGCTCCAAACGTGCTGTTTATCGAAGTGGATGGTCTGTACATCAAAAAGCAGTCCAGAAACAGACGCAAAAAAAGACGAGGCCATGAACTGAAAATCGCCGCTGTACACGAAGGATGGGAGAAAAACGGCAAGCGGATGACATTGAAAAACAAACGCTACTACCTGCATGAAGGAAACGGCCTTCTGGGAAGGATTAGAGGCCTTTTTGATGAACAACGATGACTACGATCCCATGCAAACCAAGCTCATCATCAATGGCGATGGCGCGCCTTGGATCACCGCCTGCCGGGACTACTTTCGGGCCAACGTCTATTTTGTCCTCGACCGTTATCATGTGGCGCGGGAGTTGCGGGCATTGTTCCGGCAGCACCCCAGATATTATGCTATCCGGAAGGCGTTAAAGCAGTACGATGCCCAACGGCTCCTCAGCGAGCTTAACAGTGCGGTTGGCACCATGGCGAGTGAAGAGCAAGAAGCGGCCTTGGAACAACTGATTAGCTTCTTGGAAGCGCATCGGGAAGCGCTCATCGATTACCGGCAATGGTTACAAGAGCAAGGGATCGACACCAGTGGGATGTATCCGATGGGGAGCGCTGAATCGGTCATGAGCCAGTTTGCCAAACGCTTGAAAGGCGGGCGGAGTTGGAGTGAGAAAGGTGTCTATGCATTA
>CAMTVR010000014.1:0-9746 GCA_947085265.1 uncultured Bacillus sp.
AATGTGTGCTTTGAATGGTGGTAGTTTGCCAAAAACATATTGACAATTTCTTCGTCCGTCAAATCCTCTTCTTTCTTTTTTTCGATTGACTTCATGTATTCGATACCATCACTCATTTTTAACCCTCCTGTTATCGCACAAAGTTGATTGTGCGACATTTATTGTATCAATGTTATTTGGCGAATAAAGACAAATATGGGTTTTAGTGGCTGTAAGTGGTCTGTTCGAAAATAGACGTAAAGACGGCCATGCCCGGCGTTTGGCAAAGCATTCGCAGCACACTTAGCTGCCTCATTATCTTTGCCTGCGTCTAAAGGGGGAAGAGTAAATTAACAACAGCCTCAATTTCTTTACCACTTATTATGTTCCAGCATCTAACCATCTAACAGTGAATTTCCGCCTTCAATTATTCCAATTACTATTATAGAGGGAAATTTTCGTCTTCTAATGCAATTTGCCCTGTTAGCATAGTCAGCAGTTTGGTGCAGGCCAGTGCTATGAGTCGATCCCGAATTACTGATTCGATCAAGGGTACCAAGAACTATTAGCCAAAGACGTGGGAAAATTCGGTCATAAGGCGGGTGCCGAGGTTGAAATCATGTGAGATGCGTGAATTAGTTTCAGTCTTAACAGGGCGAAAACGAAGAACGAATCGAATCAGGAGGCACATGGATGTCATCCATGCGTTGTTCGCAAGTATCAAGTTAAGGGACGAGGCAACGGCCGCGCACTCCATCATTATGGCGCGCTATTCGTATCATCTCGCATTAGTGCATGATAAGGCAAACGCAGAAATGTATTATGCCGGATCGCTTGTTCACGACATCGGCAAGCTGGCCATGAACGATTCAGTTTTAAAGGGAGATCAAATACTGTCTGCGGAAGAAAGGCACCATTTAAAGAAACATGTAAAAGATGGGGTGGAAATTCTAACAGAACTTCAAATGCCGCAGCTCGTCATTGATATAGCACGTTATCACCATGAACGGTATAACGGTAGCGGGTATTTGGAGGGTTTGCAGGGGAAAGAAATTCCGCTCGCCGGCCGCATATCAGCGGTAGCAGACACTTTTGCTGCTTTGATCACTGGAAGACCTTATCAAAAAAGGATCGATCATCAAGAGGCGATTGCCGTCATGCTCAGAGATCGGAGTTTGTTTGATCCTGACATTTTCGACAGCTTTATTGTCATTGTAAACAGTCATAAACCATCTGAAAGTCTGGAAGAAGCACTAGATGCAGATTCACGTTCAGCCTATTCTTGATTATTTATTTTAGTTCAACTTCGAAAAGGCATGTCAATAGGGGATAAAGTGACAGCTGTAAAGTTACAGGCGGGAAGTGTAAGCCATAGCAGCCGGGTTGCCGAATCACGGAGGAGCCAATGTTTGTCCAACCCGGTTCAGTGTGGGCTTTTTAGGCTTTTTAATTATATAGACAGGAGGCTACATATGAACTCCATGACGAAGATCGATCATATCGAAGAATACATTCGATTCATCCTGCAGGAAATCGGTGAGGATCCCGACAGGGAAGGGTTAGTGGATACACCCAAACGTGTCGCCAAGATGTACCGGGAAGTCTTTTCGGGTGTGGGGATCAATCCCGAAACCGCCCTTACCGCTACTTTCCAAGAAGAATATGACGGAATGGTTGTCGTGAAAGATATTTCATATTATACGTTTTGCGAGCACCACCTCATTCCTTTTTATGGAAAAGCGCACATTGGCTACATTCCCGATGGAAAAATTGTAGGATTAAGCAAGTTCGCCAGACTGGTAGAACTTGTATCCAAACGTCCTCAGGTGCAGGAACGGATGACGCAGCAAATCGCCGCCGCGATTATGAACGTGCTTCACCCCAAAGGAGTCATTGTCAGCGTTGAAGGTACGCATTTATGCATGTGCGCGCGCGGGATCAAGAAGCCTGGAAGTTCCACCGTCACCACTGTAAAAAAAGGAATTTTTCAATCCGATGCCGTTTTGTCAGAGGAATTTGAGCGTTCCGTCTCCAGGCGATAAAGAGAGGGAGGACAAGCATGCACTATATTTCAAGGAGGATCGATTTTTCCGCAGCCCACTTCTATCGAATCCCGGAATGGAGTGAAGAGGAAAATCGGCGGGTATTCGGAGCTTGCAGCAATCGGAACGGCCATGGGCATGATTATTCGCTGGAGGTCATGGTCAAAGGAGATTTGGATAAAACATCGGGAATTGTTGTAAATACGACCACAATCAAAGATATTGTTACGCAATTCATTGAAAGTGAATTGGACGGGAAATTTTTGAACAGGGAGCATCCCTATTTTAGCAAACATATTCCGACAACGGAAAATCTCGTTACATACATTTGGGATTCATTGGAACCTCGATTCAAGGATTGCAAGCTGCATCGAGTCCGATTGCACGAAAACCATTATTTATATTCCGAAAAGAGGGAAGGAACCATGGTTCAATTGACCAGAAAATATCATTTTTGTTCTGCGCACCGGCTGCACAGCGAGCATCTGTCGGAAGAAGAAAACCGGAGACTCTTCGGAAAATGCAATAACCCCCACGGTCACGGACACAATTACTATCTCGACGTAACCGTAGCGGGAGAACCCGATCGGATGACAGGAATGGTTGTCAATTTGGCGGATTTGGATCACATTGTCGATTCCGTGGTGTTGAAAAAGTTTGACCACAAGCACCTGAATTTGGATACGGAAGAATTCAAACATCTCAACCCTACATCGGAAGTCGTCGCGATGGTCATCTTCGAAATGCTTTCTCCCCATATTCCAAATTTGTATAAAGTGGGGCTTTGGGAAACCGAGAAAAATTACTTCGAGTATTTTGGGCCCGAGGATGAACACTCATGATCGATTTCTCGCAGTTGAAAGGAAAAACGATTGTCGTCACAGGGGCCAGCAGCGGTATCGGAAGAGAAACGGCCAGGCTGTTGGGGCGTTTGGGGGCAAACCTCGTACTAGGCTCCAGAAAAGAAGAGAAACTGTTTCACTTGGCTTCACAGATTACGGAAGGAGAAGTCTTGTGTCTTCCGCTGGATGTATCCTGTGAGGATTCCGTGATTGATTTTGTGGAACGAGCGTTATTTCGGTTCGGGAAGATCGACGCTTTGATCAATAGTGCTGGCATCGGGAGATTTGCGAGCATCCTGGAGTCTTCCACGGAAGATTTTGATGCAATGGTAAGCGTCAATCTCCGGGGAACCTATCTGTGCTGCAAACATTTTGGCAAATCGATGGTCCGCCAGGGTTTCGGGAAAATCATCAACATCGTTTCCATAGCCGGAACAACGGCTTTGCCCGGCTGCGGCGCCTATTCGGCTTCCAAGTTCGGCGTGTTGGGTTTTACCCGCGTTTTGCAGGCGGAGCTGCGTGGAAAGGGGATTCAGGTCACATCTGTGTTGCCGGGGGCCGTGGACAGTCCGTTCTGGGATTCTGTTGAAGAAAAGCCGGACGTGTCGTTGATGATTCCGACCGAAACCCTTGCTCAGCATATCCTGTATTTATTATGCCAGCCAGAAGGCGCCATTGTAGACGAAATCACAATCATGCCGCCTTTGGGCATTTTATAGCCAGAAGGAAGTGGCAGCATTGTGAGACGGTTATTTAAGAAGATGTTCGGGTTTTGGCATGAAAAAAATGCGCGCCCTCAAAGCGGTTTCCTGTCTCCCGTTTCCGTGCTTTCCATTTATGAAGTTTATCAACGCTCGATTGTGGGCTGGTTGGCCTGCCGCATAGCCCGATTTCTAGAATACGAGAGAGAAAATGCGGAGGCTTTGTTTTATCTTTCATTGGCCCGCCATTCCATAGATCATCATAAAAAAAATGAATTTTATCCGCTTTTCCTTGCTGAATGTGTATTTTCCTGGATCAAGGGCAGGGAGAACGTCCGCGAAAAAATAACAGAATTAAACCTTGCGCCAAATGAACAGACTCGCCTCATGCAAATCGTCGACGAAATTCAAGACGATTTGTTCAATCTATTGTCCCCTTTCGTTGCGGATGGCCGTGCGGAACATCACGCACAAACCGCGGATCATTCCCGGGCGATTTGGGAAGTGTATCGCGACGTCATTTATGCGGCCACCCAAAGAAAATTTTTGCTCATCTCGGCTGAGGAGATCCCTCAATACAAGACAGGCAACCTGCTGTGCGAAGCGGAAATCAAGGAACGATCAGACATTCCGAAAGCCAGGGAACTTGCCAAAAACACCCTCCTTCAAATCGGTACATCGCCGGATGCGCTGATGAATCAGCTTCTTCTCATTTCGGAAGCGATAACGAACGTACTGAAGCACGCGAAAGAAGGAAAGATGACATTATTTGAGAAACAGGGCGTCGTTCGGGTTGTCGTGGAAGATCATGGACCGGGTTTTTCCCTGAAAGATTTGCCTAATGCCACTTTATTGGCGGGCTATTCGACAAAAAAATCGTTGGGACAGGGATTCCCGTTAATGTTGAAAAAAGCGGACAAAGTCGTTTTATCGACCTCTCCGACAGGTTCGACGATTATTCTCATCTTTAACGAGAACGAGAAAAAGGGAGGTGCGAAGTAAATGAAACGGAAATCGGTGATGTCCCAAATGATATTACAAATCGGAATCGTGCTGTTTTTGGTCGGTTCCATGACCATTTCTCTTATTTACTATTACGTCACTTTACAAATTAATGAACTGGAAAAGGAAGAGGTAAGCACGGTTACCAAGATTGTCAGCAATGCGATGGAATCCACGAAAAATGCCACGAAAACGATTGAGAACATGATTGTTCAGAGATTGTTGACGGCATCCAAAGGGATCGCAAAAGAGCTACAGGGGAAGTCCATTGATCAAATCACGACGGAAGAACTTGTCAAACTCAAAAACCAATGGGATCTGTATGACATCTCTTTGTTTGTGAGACAAGGAGATGATATTGTCGTTGCCAAATCCTCGCAACCGAAAGAGGTCGGCTTGAGCTCCAAAGGATGGGGGTTCTGGTACCAGGCTTTTGATGAGTTGTTGTCGGGAAAGAAAGTGACGGTTTCGCAAGGGTATGCGGCCGACCATTTTTGGGCCGGTCCGCTTGCTTTGTCCGATTGGGAAGACAAGTATATTTTATACGCATATTACAATGACGGCACCACGCCGTTTCTGATTAATCCCTATATCCTCGATGAAGATATTTACAAGCTCACCTATTCATCCGGCCCGAATCAGATGATTGAAAAGCTCGTGAATGAAATGAAAGGAATTGAAGAAATCGCCATTATCAATGTGCCGGCATGGTTGAAAGGCAAGGAGAACGAAATCATTTATCCGGAAATCGACAAGCCGCTTTTGTACGGCACTCATACATACGCATTGCCCGAAGATAATGAGATTTTGAAAAAAGTCATGGAAAATAAAACAGAGGAGAAAGTTTCTTTTACTTCCGGTTCGCAACAATATACCAAGTTTTATATCCCGTTACCGGAAAACAGGGTATTGACCATCGTTTTCAACTCTTACGTATATGAAACCGTGAAGCAAAGACTGCTGGCCTTCCTGGTCTTCGGCTTCATCCTTTTGTTTATCGCGATATTTATGTTGATCCGAGTCATTGCGAAACGTCAATTAAAACCGTTGCGGAAAATAACGGATCATCTGAGGCATTTGTCCAAGGGGGATATGACCCGCAAATTGGACATCAGGGAACAAAACGAATGGGGATGGCTGGGAATCCAAATCAACGAAATGACGGAAAAAGTAAGCATGCTGATTTCCGAGTTGAAAAAGGAAGTCCGATCTTTGAATTTGTTATCTTATTCGCTGACGGAACGAGTACAGGTCTCTTTGGAAACGATGACTCATTCCACCACTTCCATGACCGATCAAGCCCGTACATTGTTTACGGAATTAAGCTTCCAAATCGAAGCGCTCGCGCAGGAACTGAATAAGTTGTCCAATGTTGTTTCGACCTTGGATGTAGAACCGGACCTGAAGATCAAATTAAAAGATTCTGTATCGGACATTGGCGCAAAGTTGTCGCGTATGGAGCATTTCATGAAGTCGGATGTTCAACGGATCACGGAGATCAATATGATGTTTAACGACACGTTACATGAAATTACAGAGGCGATAAACCACCTGAACAGCTCGGCAACGGATTTGCAAAGTAAAACAGAAGTGTTTCAAGTCAATGAAGACGAATCCATTTAATCAACAGACAGGAGGATGATTCATGACATTCCGAGTGGAAAAGGAAATGAAAGAATCCACCCTGTCTATAAAAATCATGGGTGTGATGGATTTTTCAACGGTAGACAGTTTTCAAATCGAGATACCTGAAAATGCGGACAAGATTGTCGTGGATTTTTCCGGATTGGAGTTTATTGATTCCACCGGCATCGGAGCGATCCTGACGCTCATTTATGAAGCGAGGGATCACAACAAAGATATCGAATTTGAAGGTTTGAATCATGAGGTAAGGGAGTTGTTTGAAACGGTAGGCGTATTCCGCATTATGGAGGCCCTTCGGAGGGGAGGACGGTAAGATGGAGTTTCGCAGAGCGTGGTTTCAGTCCAAGGGAGAAACAGGTGCCGTGGATGATCTGAATAAAACGCTGCAGCGTGAAATCTATCTTGCGCGGAACATTCAAACGAAACTCCTGAATGGGGAGAAGCCTGATTTGTGTCGTGGGGAAGTTTCAGGCGTTTCGATACCCGCCCGGTTGATCGGCGGAGATTATTTTGATTTCTATCCGTTGTCAAACGGGAAAATTCGCATCATCATCGGGGATGTGATGGGTAAAGGGATACCCGCTGCCATGCTGATGATCCTCACACGCGGGGCGTTCCGCAGCGCCGCGGAAGCGACGAAGGGACCCGGCGAAACACTCACAGCGATGAATAATGCGATGTATAATGATTTGCGCAAATTGGGTTCTTTCGTCACGGTTTTCTGCGCGGATTGGGATCCGGTTTCCAGTGAGTTTGTCTATGCCAATGCCGGCCATAACCTTCCGGTTGTCGTTCGCGCGGATTCGGAAATCGTGAAGCTGACCACTACTGTCAAGGGTGTCATGCTGGGAGGCTTGCCGATGCAGGTCTACAGCGAAGAGTACATTTCTCTCAAAGAAGAGGATTTGGTCTTTTTTTATACGGACGGAGTGGTTGAAGCCCAAAATCACCTGGGGGAAATGTTCCAGCTGGAACGTTTGGTGCAGCTTCTCGTAAATTACAGACACCAGCCAGCGGCGGACATCGAAAACGCCGTTGTCAACAAGATTCATGAATTCACTGGCGGATTGCCGCAAAAAGATGATATCACGATGGTCATTTTAAAAGTCGGAAAGGAAAAAACGGACATATCCAGTTTTAACGCTCCTGCCTTTAACCCGTAAGGAGGGACCGTTCATGGGCGGCAAAAGCATCGTTTCCAGGGGGAAGAGCATCCAAGAAGCTGTCAGTATAGCGCTGGCTCTTTTAAATGCAACGCAGGATGAAGTGGAAATTGAAGTCATCGAAGCCGGAACGAAAAAATTGTTTGGATTTGGGTCAAAACCGGCGGTTGTTCGCGTCACAACGAAAGAACGGGCCTCAAAGTTACCATCTGCCGCGGGAGTCGATTCCACTTTTGACATGCTGGAAAAAGCGGTGGAATCCATGGAATTCTTGGAAGGAAACGGGGTTTCCATGTCCGACCCGGAGCATTCCGAGACGGGCAGTGCCCATGCGGAACAAGATTTATCCGGCAAGGCGTGGGTAAGAAACGGGCAAATTTTTTGCAAAAACGCTCCGGACAAATATCCGTTGGTAACGCCCGGGGATGGGATGAAGCTGTATAAAAATGAAAAGCCCGTAGAGAAGACGGCAGTGATTAGCGAGGAGGATACACTTCGGGTGGAGCTGGAAAATGAAGTTCAAGAGCCCCACTGGGAGGTGAAAATGGCCGACGATAAACTGAAGGTTACGTTGACTGTTATGCCGGGGTTTTACCTGTATCGCAAATTAAAGGATAAAAAGCCGGATTCCCATATTCAACTTGAAGTGGAGGAGCGAAAAGAACCCTATCCCATCGAAACGGGAGTCATACTGGACAGGTTGAAAGAAATGGGTGTCGTATACGGAATCGATTTCACGGAGATCGCCCGCGCATGCGCTGGAGGGGAAGCGGGCACCTATGTGATCGCAAAGGGGATAGAACCGGTGCCCGGCAAGCACGGCCGCTTTGTGCCGATGAAGGAATTGGATATCAAGGTCGGTTTGAAAGAGCGATCGGACGGCACCATTGATTATCGTGAATTCAAGGAGTTTCCTTCGGTTGAGCGCGGCCAAATCATCGGCGTGATCCAGCCCCCCGTTCCCGGAAAGCCCGGAACGACGGTCACTGGTGAGCCCGCCATGCCGCCGGATGTTTTGCCTTTGGCCGTCTATGAGGGGAAAGGTGTGGCACTGGTGGATGACGGCGTCAAGGTGATCGCGACGGAAGCGGGGATTCCTGACATCAAGATCAAGGGTCAATCTGTCCGGATTTCCGTGAAACCCAAATTGCTGATTGGAAAAGATGTCGATCTGGAAACCGGAAATGTTCATTTTACCGGGGATGTCCAAATTGCCGGATCCGTTCAGGATGGGATGCTGGTGGAAGCTGATGGGAATGTGTCGGTTTTTGAGAATGTAAATAGGGCGAAGATTATCGCAGGAAATTCCGTCATCGTTCAAAACAATGTCATTACCAGCGACGTGACGGCCGGAAAGAACAATATGCTAGTTGTGGAGCTGTCTCAAAAACTGAAAGAGATGATCGAGCAAATGAAACAGATGGTCGCCGCCATTCATCAACTTTCCGCGGTTTCCGCATTTAAGACAACCACATTTACTAGAACCGGGCTGGGTCCTTTGCTCATGATCTTGTGCGATGGGAAATTCAAATCGTTTCGCAGCCTGACAGCGTCATTCATTGCCAAAGTAAAAGACGGAACGGAATATTTGGATCCGATGTGGATCGGACTTGCCGAACAGTTGAAAAATGGTTTCAGTATTGCCAGTGACTTCAAATCGGTGGAAGATATCATTCGGTTGATCCAAAAAGCGGAAGAATTATATTCGCATACCCAGGATTCCCCGGAAAATTCCGGTTGCTTCATCAAGGCGGGATTCGTGCAAAACAGCCAGATGGTTTCGAGTGGGGACATATCGATCGTCGGGCAGGGCGTGTACAATTCGAGGCTTTATGCCGGAGGATTTATTCAGGTTGACGGTTTTGTACGCGGTGGAGAGATTTACGCGGCCCAAGGGATCTCGATTTGGGAAGCGGGAACTAAGGGTGGCATTACGACCAAGATCAGCGTGCCTAAGGGGAAAACGATTCGTATTCATCACGCGATGGAAGATACCGTGATCCAAATCGGTCAAAAAATGCACAGATTTCTTCAGAAAGCCACCAATGTGTATGCCCGACTTGACGAAGACGGGACACTGCAAATCAGGTGAAAAGGAAGTGTTCGGATGCTCAGATACAGGATTGTCAATCAGGATTCAAAAACGATTGTCGAACTGGAAGGGGATATGGATATTGATGTCACGGAAATCATGGAAGAAGAAATTGCTCCCCAACTGATGGAGAAGAACGATGTATGAGTAAAATGTTTGTGGGTGAGGGCACTAAAAATCAGCCCCCTCATTAAGAACGGGTGAAACCCGTGCTTAATGAGGGGGACACCAAGCGAAGCGCGGTAGAAAAAGTGTGAAAAACAAATGGAACGAGGGCCCCT
>CAMTVR010000015.1:0-62728 GCA_947085265.1 uncultured Bacillus sp.
CCGCTTGCCTCCCCGCTCGACTTGCATGTATTAGGCGCGCCGCCAGCGTTCGTCCTGAGCCAGGATCAAACTCTCCATGATTAGTTCTCTCCGACTCTTATTGGTTCGCTTCATTGTGCAGTTTTCAAGGAACATCGCGCGGTCTCGCCGCTCAACGGTTCCCTTCGTGAGCGACATTTTTTATCATACCACGCCCAATTTTTCTTGTCAATGTATTTTTC
Organism: uncultured Bacillus sp.; assembly: GCA_947085265.1. Taxonomy (GTDB): domain Bacteria; phylum Bacillota; class Bacilli; order ZCTH02-B2; family ZCTH02-B2; genus Bacillus_BB. The sequence goes on from CAMTVR010000015.1 coordinate 222, forward strand.
GTGTTTTTTGCGCTCACGGTTTGTCGCAAGAGCAATACTTATCTTACTCAGGATGATTCAGCTTGTCAACTCCACGATGGGCACGGTTCGTCTTCTGGTCACGTCCGTACCCATAGCACATCTGGGAAGAGTAAGTTTCAAGTTGCTTCTCTGAACGATTTTGAAACAAGCTTTCCCTAAAACACACAGTTCCACTAAACCTTTGCTTCATCATTCCATCAGTTGGCCTCACGCTTCACCGGCTGGAATTCTCGCTACAGTGGAAACACGATCGCCTTCCTCCTCGCGAATGTGGATGAGCTTGACGCCTTGTGTGTTGCGGCCAAACACGGATACCTCCGAAAGATTGAGCCGAATCATGATCCCGAGTTGCGTGATGATCATCACATCATCCTCAGGGTAGACCACTTTCAGTGCGACCACGTGGCCGTTTCGCTCCGTCACGTTAAGCGTCTTAATCCCCTTGCCGCCTCTTGCCTGCGGACGGTACTCCCCAATTGGCGTTTGTTTGCCGTATCCCTTGTTTGTCACAACCAGCACGTTGGCTTGTTCGTCCACAATATCCATGTCGATGAGATAATCGTCTTTGGCAAGCGTGATCCCTTTGACGCCTGTCGCCGCCCTGCCCATGACACGCGCATCGGTCTCCGGAAAGCGAATGGACATCCCCATCCGTGTTCCGAGAATCACATCTCGCCGACCATCGGTCAGACGAACGCCGATCAGCTCATCCTCTTCGCGCAGGTTGATCGCGAACAATCCACCCTTGCGAATATGCTCAAAAGCGGAAAGCTCTGTCCGCTTAATCACACCCTCTTTTGTCGCGAAAAGCAAGTAACCATCTTCGGAAAAGTCGCGGATCGGAATGACAGCGTTGATTGACTCGCGTGGCGCGATTTGAATCAGGTTGATGATCGGTGTCCCTCTCGCTGTCCGGCTGAGTTCAGGCAATTCGTACGCCTTTAGGCGATACACTTTTCCCTTGTTAGTGAAAAAGAGGAGATTGGCATGCGAAGAGGTAACAAAAAGGTGTTCGACAAAGTCATTTTCTTTGGTTCCCATCGCCAGTACGCCACGCCCGCCCCGTTTCTGGATCTTATAGGTACTGATCGGAAGGCGCTTGATATATCCCTGGTGGGTGATGGTGATGACCACTTCTTCCTCTGGAATCAGATCCTCTTCCAACAATTCACCCTCCGAACGCTGGATTTGGGTGCGCCGCTCATCGCCGTATTTTTCCTTGATCTCCAAGAGCTCTTTCCGGATCACACCCAGGATTTTCTGTTCATCGGCGAGAATGCCTCTCCATTCGGCAATTTTCTGCAGCAGTTCTTGATACTCAGATTCGATTTTTTCCCGCTCCAGGCCAGTCAAGCTGCGCAGGCGCATATCCACGATGGCCTGTGCCTGCTCTTGGGTGAGCTGAAAGCGGTCCATCAGCTTTTCTCGTGCCTCTTCAGTGTTACGGGAACCGCGAATCAGCTCGATGATTTCATCGATGTGATCCAGGGCAATGCGCAACCCTTCCAGAATATGGGCACGCGCCTCCGCTTTTCGCAGATCATACTCGGTGCGGCGCCGGATTACCTGCCGCTGGTGATCCAGATAATGAACCAGCGTCTCCTTTAGATTCAGCACCTTTGGCACACCGTTGACCAACGCCAGGTTGATGATGCCGAAACTGGTCTGCATCGCCGTCAGTTTGTAGAGGTTATTGAGCACAACGCGGGCGTTCACGTCACGCCGCAGCTCGATGACGATGCGCATGCCTGTGCGGTCACTCTCATCCCGCAGATCGGTGATCCCGTCAATTTTTCGGTTGCGGGCAAGATCTGCAATTTTTTCCACCAGGTTGGCTTTGTTCACTTGATAGGGCAGCTCTTCCACAATGATCCGTTGCTTTCCGCCGCTTCCTTCCTCAATAAAGGCTTTGGCCCGCACGGTCACCGTACCCCGTCCGGTCTCGTAAGCTTGCCGGATCCCGTCCCGGCCCATGATAATGGCACCGCCGGGAAAATCGGGGCCCTTGATCGCCTTCATCAAATCAGCCACCATCACCTCCGGGTCGTCAATCAACATGACCAATCCGTCGATCACTTCCCGCAAATTATGCGGTGGAATGTTGGTGGCCATCCCCACCGCAATGCCCGAAACACCGTTGACCAGCAAGTTGGGGAAGCGAGCCGGAAGGACGAGAGGCTCTTTCTCGGAGTTGTCATAGTTGGGTCCAAAATCGATCGTTTCTTTCTGAATGTCACGCAACAGTTCAGTGGCGATTTTGGAAAGTCTGGCTTCGGTGTAGCGCATCGCCGCCGCCGCGTCGCCGTCGATGGAGCCGAAATTTCCGTGGCCGTCGATCAGGGGATAACGGGCGGCAAAATCCTGTGCCATTCGGACCATCGTCTCATAGACTGCGGCATCGCCGTGGGGGTGGTATTTCCCGATCACTTCACCGACGATCCGCGCCGATTTCTTATACGGTTTGTCTGGTGTCATCCCCAACTCGCTCATCGCATAGAGGATCCGGCGCTGAACCGGTTTCAGTCCATCACGCACATCTGGCAGGGCGCGGCTGACGATGACGCTCATCGCGTAATCCATAAAGGACTCGCGCATCTCTTTGGCAATATTTATTTCCAGTACGCGTTCACTCATCCCGTATTGTTACCCTCTTTTCTGTGAATTTCAGATATCTAGATTGCGCACGTATCTGGCGTGTTCCTGAATGAATTCCCGTCGCGGCTCCACGCGCTCACCCATCAACGTCTCGAAAATGGCATCCGCTTCCATCGCGTCTTCCAGCTTCACCTGCAACAGCGTGCGACTCTCCGGATCCATCGTCGTCTCCCACAGCTGTTCAGGGTTCATCTCCCCTAGACCTTTATAACGCTGAATCTCCGGCTCTCCTTTGCCGTCATACTGGCTGAGAATCTCTTCCAACTGCTGATCGTTGTAGGCATATCGCACCACCTTGCCCTGACTGATCTTGTAGAGGGGTGGTTGGGCAATGTACACGTAGCCGGCCTCAATCAGCGGTCGCATATAACGATAAAAAAAGGTCAACAGCAGCGTCCGGATATGCGCGCCGTCCACATCGGCATCGGTCATGATGATCAACTTGTGATACCGTGCCTTGGACAGGTCAAAATCCTCACCGATCCCGGTACCTAATGCGGTAATGATGGTACGTATTTCATTGTTGGACAAAATTTTGTCCAAACGAGCCTTTTCTACGTTGAGGATTTTTCCGCGCAACGGCAAAATGGCTTGAAAGGTGCGATCCCGGCCCTGCTTGGCCGACCCGCCCGCTGAATCCCCTTCCACCAGGTACAGCTCGCTGATGGAGGCGTCTTTCGAGGAGCAATCAGCCAACTTACCGGGAAGCGCACTGACCTCCAACGCATTTTTGCGCCGCGTCAGTTCCCGCGCTTTTTTCGCCGCTTCGCGGGCCCGCGCCGCAAGCAGTGCCTTCTCCACGATCTTCCGAGCCGTTGATGGGTTTTCATCCAGATAGATGCCGAATTGTTCGGCAAACAGCGTCTCCGTGATCCCCCGCACCTCACTATTGCCGAGCTTGGTCTTAGTCTGACCCTCAAACTGCGGATCCGGAATCTTCACGCTGAGGATGGTCGTCAAACCTTCTCTCACATCATCGCCGATCAGGTTGGATTCATTTTCCTTCAGCAGATTGTTTTTGCGCGCATAATCGTTGATCACCCGAGTCAAGGCACTCTTGAAGCCAGCCTCATGCGTGCCGCCTTCATGCGTGTGAATGTTGTTGGCGTACGAATAAATCACGCTATTAAAACTGTCTGTATACTGGAGCGCGATTTCCACCTCGACCCCTTCGCGGTTTCCGTGGATATAGACCGGCTCCTCATGAATCACCGTTTTCCCTTTGTTAAGAAAATCGACAAATGAGCGGATCCCGCCCTCATAGTGAAACGTCTGTTCACTGCCTTTCCGCTCGTCAATCAATTGGATCGTGACATTGTTGTTGAGAAAACTGAGTTCGCGCAGACGGTTCAGAAGCGTGGTGTGGTCAAACTCGGTCGTCTCTTGAAAAATCTCCGGATCCGGCTTGAAGCGGACAATGGTTCCGCTTTCCTCGGTCTCTCCAATCTCCTTCAGTGGAAACTCTGGAACGCCTCTTTGAAACCGCTGGAAATGGACTTTTCCATGATGCTTGACAGTCACTTCCAGCCATTCGGAAAGGGCGTTGACGACGGAGACACCCACACCGTGCAATCCACCTGACACCTTGTAGCTGCCGCCGCCAAACTTTCCGCCTGCGTGCAAAACGGTCAGGACGGTCTCCACAGTTGACTTTCCCGTTTTAGGGTGGATCCCGGTCGGGATCCCGGCGCCGTTGTCCGCTACCGTGACGCTGCCATCGGCATGCACCACCACTTGAATCTGATCGCAGCGTCCCTGCAACGCCTCGTCAATGCTGTTATCCACCACTTCCCAGACCAAATGGTGCAGTCCGCGGCTGCTGGTGGAACCGATATACATGCCGGGCCGCTTGCGAACCGCCTCCAGGCCTTCCAACACCTGAATCTGCGTCTCGTCATACACCTGCGTATCCACTGGGGTTTGACGACCTGCCAATCCATTCACCTGCTCTCTACATTTCAAGGTATCCTTTCCTATTGTCCCTTTGTTCTTCGCTGGTTTCAAGTTTCAGAAAACCCCGAGCCAGACTGTTCCGGTGACAAGTCTCCCGGTAAGTCACCCTGTTTCATCAGACGTTTTCGCAAAGTCGCGCATGAAATGGGAGAGGCATACACCTGAGTGGGTGTCAGGATGATCGATTTGATTTGTTCGCCGACCATCAGCCAGTTCTGTTTTAATGAGAGCTGTTTTTGCTGCTTGAGAATACTGGCATCAAAGATGGCCACGATCTCCCGCGAACGAAGCACGATCTCACCGCCGATGTGAATGTACAAGGTTTACCCTCCGTCCAAGAATGTTACATGCTCTTTTTGACCTGTCCACGCTCGACAAAATATACGTCAGCCGAACCTAGATTTATACCCTCCAGCCCCTCCAGATGAGTAGTAGTGATAAAGGTTTGTATTTCTGGTCGAATGCCCGAGATCAAGTAGGACTGACGCTGGGCGTCCAGTTCAGACAAAACATCATCCAACAGCAATAGCGGATATTCACCCACTTCCTCACGAATCAGTTCGATCTCGGCCAGTTTGAGGGAAAGCGCCGCTGTCCGCTGCTGCCCTTGTGAACCGTACAACTGCACATCCATTCCGTTCACGAAGATCCGCAGATCATCTCGGTGCGGTCCGATCAGACTAGTTCCGCGCCGTATATCCTGCGCACGTCCTTCTACGAGCGACTGATAATAAACGGCGATATTTTCTTCCAAGTTGACCTGCTCTTGTACGGGAATCGTCATCTGATACTGCAGCTCCAATTGTTCCCGTCCCTGAGTGACCTGCTCATGCAAGGTAGCCGCCCAATTTTGCAAGTTCCTTATAAATTGTAGACGTTTCTGTAAAATTTTAACACCCATCTGCGACAATTGTTCGTCCCAGGTGTCCAGCAAGATGAGCTGGTGGGCCGCCTCTCCCGTTTTCAAAAAGCGGTTCCGCTGCTGTATCAGCCGATGGTAGCGTGTCAGGTCATACAAGTAGTTGGGGCTGACTTGTGCGATTTCCATGTCGAGAAAGCGGCGGCGCCGGCCGGGACCTTCCTTGACGAGATTGACATCTTCCGGCGCAAACATCACGACATTGAGATGGCCGACAAAATCGCTCAGCCGTCGTTGTTCAAGGCGGTTGATGCGCGCTATCTTGCCCTTTCCTGAGAGGTGAAGCGACAATTCGACCTCCCGCCCCTGCCGTTCTAATCTGCCTGTAATCCACGCCTCTTTTTCACCCCAGCCGATCAGTTGCCGATCTTGACTGGTCCGATGGGATTTTGCCATTGCCAGGAGAAAAATGGCCTCCAGCAGATTGGTTTTTCCTTGCGCGTTTTGGCCAAAAAAAATGTTCATCGACTGCCCGAATGAGAGCTGGAATTCTTTGTAGTTCCGAAAATTATGCAGGTAAAGTTCACGTAAAAACATGGTTGGCCATCCTACATTCCTCAATTGGTTCGGACAGGAAGAATCAATTGGATTAAGGAATCGTCCCCTTCCGGCCGCAGGATGAATGGACTCATCGGACCGGTGATTAAAATCTCCACATCTTCACTGTCAATGGCGCGCAAAGCCTCCAACATGTACTTGGCGTTAAAGGCAATATGAGCACTTTCGCCATCGAAGGAATGGATTTGAACCTCTTCCGTCACCTGCCCCACGGATGGAGAATCGGCCGTGATCACAAGTGATTTTCCTTCTTGTACAGAACATTTTACCACATTGTTTTTGATTTCTCTTGCAAACAAATAGGCCCGATCGATTGCGTCATGCAGGATCCGGTTAGAGACCAGAACCTGAGTTTTTGCGGATTGTGGAATGATTCGGCTCGTATCGGGGTAAAATCCCTCCAGTCGCCGCGACGTATACAGCCAATTCTCCGCTTTAGCCAGGATCTGATTTTGCGTAAACGCGATCTTGATCTGCTCTTCACCCTCGATCAATTTGAGCAGCTCGTGCAAGCTCTTTCCGGGAATGATGACTTGTTCTAAAGCCGGCAAATTTGTTTCAAGCATCGCTTCTCTTTTGGCCAAACGGTGGCTGTTTGTCGCCGTCAGGCGCAACCGTCCTTCTTGCATTTCCCAACAAACCCCTGTCAAAATGGGCCGCGTTTCCGTTTCCGCGACCGCAAAAACGGTTTGTTGGATCAGCGTTTTTAATAAATGACTGGGCAACTCAATCGTAGCATCGGTTTGCCAATCGAAAGATGGCAAGGCGGGATACTCCTCTGGATCCATACAGTTGAGGAGAAACTCCGCCCTTCCGGAGGTAATTTTGGCTGAATAATTGGGGGCGACCTCAATTGTCAAGCTTTCACCGTCCAAACGCCGGATGATCTCTGTCGTATAGCGCGCCGGTAAGACTACTTTGCCTGGGCGGTGTACGAGAAGGAAATCTCTTTTCTCTTCCTCAGTTTCTGTATGGAGTGGAATCTTGGTTTGAATGGAAATGTCGGAATTGCTGCCCGAGAGGGTTAAACCATGCTCATCCGCAATCAACAACATCCCTGTCAAGATCGGGATTGGTGTGCGGCTGTTGACTGCATGTTGCACCTGCTGGACAGCCGCGTAAAATCTTGTGCGATCAATGGTGATCAACATCTTTCCACTTCTCCTCTAGCATTCCGGGTTTATGTCAATGTTTTTGAGTTTAAATGAGAGGATACTCTCAAAGCAATTAGCATATTTTGGGACGAAGGACTGTAATCATGATTAAGATCAAGATCTTTCATCTTTTTAGGCAGTATTATTACTCACTGTGGATAAAGGGGACAAGGGCGCGCAACTGGTGGTGCTGGCGGTTATCCACTGTGTATAACTTTTTGGAGGAAACAGGTGAGGTTTTCCACAAGTCCTGTTTCATGGCACTTTCAACCTCAAGATAAGGAAGATGATTTCTTTATATGTTGAAGGCGATCCTGAATCCGCTTGATGCTTTCTTGCAAATGGATATCTTGCTGCAACAGCTGTTCTACCTTGGTGTGAGCGTGCATCACAGTGGTATGATCACGGCCACCAAATTCTTGGCCAATTCTGGGGAGCGAGTAATCGGTCAGCTCTCTAGCCAGATACATGGCCACCTGCCGCGGAAAGGCAACTGTTTTGGTGCGACGTTTTGCCTTCATTTCATCCGCTTTGATGCCATAGTGTTCGGCCACAACGATTTGGATGTCCTCGATGGTCAAAGGCCGGGACTGTTCTGGAGAAAGAATGTCCTTTAACGCTTCTTGCGCCAGGTGGACATCCAGATCCTGATTGATGACCGAAGAGTAAGCGACGACCCGGATCAAAGCCCCTTCCAATTCGCGAATGTTGGTGTTGATTTTATTCGCAATGTAATGAATCACATCGGGTGGGATTTGTAAATGTTCGGCCTTTGCCTTTTTGTGAAGAATTGCAATTCTTGTCTCCAGATCGGGTGGCTGGATGTCGGTGATTAATCCCCATTCAAAACGGGAGCGCAGCCGATCTTCCAAAGTGGGTATCTCTTTTGGCGGCCGATCGCTGGAAATGACGATTTGTTTATCGGCTTCATGCAATGCGTTGAACGTGTGGAAAAACTCTTCCTGTGTCTGTTCTTTGCCGGCCAAAAACTGAATGTCGTCGATCAATAGCACGTCAATATTCCGGTATTTGGTGCGAAACAGCATCGGCTGATTGTCACGAATGGCATGGATAAATTCATTGGTAAACCGTTCTGAGGTCATGTACATCACTTTTGCGTTGGGATTTCGTTCCAACACGTGGTGCCCGATAGCGTTCATCAGGTGGGTTTTGCCCAATCCCACGCCGCCATAGATAAACAGCGGATTATAGGCTTGCGCCGGTGTTTCGGCGACGGCGAGGGAGGCCGCGTGGGCAAAACGGTTGCCTTCGCCGATCACAAAGGTGTCAAAGGTGTATTTGGGATTGAGATTGCTGTGAAACCGCGTTTGCTCCGGCCTTTCCGGCTTAAGCTGAATGTGCACCTGTTTGTCCGTATCATTTGCCGCATCGCTGCTTTCGGTTTGGGGCAAAACAAATTGGCAGCTGTAAGGGTTTCCAGTTACTTCATATAATATTTCCTGCAACAGTTCGGTGTAGTGTTTTTGTAGCCAGTTTTGGATAAATGGGTTAGGCACCTGGATGATGGCCGTATCTTTTTCGAACCGTTCCAGTTTGGTGTCTTTCAGCCAGGTTTCATAGCTAGGCTTACTTACGCGCTTTTGAATTTCTTGAATCACTTCTTCCCAGATTTGGGTACTTTCCTGAACTGTTGGCACCGGTAAATCCTCCTTGCTCGGGTTGGCGCAATGTGGCAAAAATCCACAACTTTCGCAGCCTGTAGACAAAAATATCCACAACCTATGAAAACTGTCCACAAAGTTATCAACAGGTTGTGGGTAAATGGTTAGCTCCGTCAACTTGTCCACAAAAATTAGTAGTCCTATCATAGCATAAAAAAATGACCTCTCGCAAATCTTTTTCCTGGTTATTAGTTAAAGTTATTCCAATTTTCAAAGCCTTGTGGATGAAGGATATCCACAGCACAAGATATTGTGATTGGTTTGTGTATAAATAGATGGGGAACTTTTTGTTGTCCACATGTGGACACTCAATGTCGGCGGCGGTGCGAGGATTTTTGAAGCGGGAGTTTTGGGGGTTTTCTTGACATGTTCCATGACACCCGATAGAATAACAAAGACGTTACTGCTATCTGGGACGAACCAGGGATTAACCGGCTCAATGCCAGCAGATGGAGGAGGTGTCTTCATGAAGCCGACGTATCAACCGAAGCGGAGAAAGCGGAAAAAAGTGCACGGTTTCCGGAAGCGGATGAGTACGAAAAACGGCCGTAAAGTGCTGCGGGCCCGTCGTCGCAAAGGGAGAAAGGTGCTTACTGCATAAGAAGAGAGGCCTAAACGAGGCCTTTTTTCTATATTCAAGTCAGGTTCGGGAGTATTGGCTGGCTGGGAGGATGTGGCTGTCAGCATGTTGCCGCGTCAGTTGCGATTGTCGAAGCGGGAGGATTTCAAAAGGGTTTTCCAGTTCGGGAAATCAGTGGCAAACAGAGAGTTTGTCTGCTATACTTTACATAACCCTGAGGTGGAACGTTTTCGGATGGGTGTATCCGTCAGTAAAAGGATTGGCAATGCCGTGGTTCGCAATCGGGTAAAAAGATTGATTCGAGAAGTGGTTCGCATACAAGAGGAGCAAATTCCTGATCATTTGGATCTGGTGATTATCGCTCGAAGCCCCGCTCGCCATCTTGACTTTCACGGCGTCAAGCGGAGTTTGAATCACTTGTTTTGGAAAGGAAAGATTTTACGACAGCGGGAAAATAGATCGTGACATATTGCAAGCGATTCCTCGTTGCTTGTTCGATACCACTCCATTTTTTATGAAGAGGCGACCCCATGCAATATTTATTGATTGGTTTGATTCGCTTTTATCAACGGTTTCTATCACCTTTGAAACCACCTACCTGCCGCTTTTATCCTAGTTGTTCACACTATGCCCTCGAGGCTGTGAGCAAGCATGGGGTGATCCGGGGCAGCTATTTGTCGATTCGACGAATCATCAAATGTCATCCTTTTCACCCAGGAGGATATGACCCGGTTCCCTGATGAGATGTGCGAAAACATTTTTCTACTTCATCGATTTGGGAGGTCTTTTCTTGGTCAGGCGATCAGGTTTGTTTTTAAGCTTATTGCTGATTGTATTGATGGTGACGGGTTGTTCACCGGAAAGTTACATGAAACCTATCGATCCCAATGGGGGGATCTGGGATCGCTATTTTGTCTTTCCCTTATCATGGATACTCGATGCCGTCGCGGGATGGATGGCCGGCTCGTATGGCTTATCCATTTTGGTCGTAACGTTGATCATTCGTTTTCTCATTTTGCCGTTGATGTATAAACAAATGAAAAGCAGCAAGCAATTGCAAGAAATTCAGCCTGAGTTGGTGAAGTTACAGAAAAAATATAAAAACAATCAGGAAAAGCTGCAGCTGGAGACGATGAAGCTGTTTCAGAAACATAATGTCAACCCCTTGATGGGGTGTCTTCCCATTTTGATTCAAATGCCGATTCTGATTGCGTTTTACCACGCGATCATGCGAAATGCGGAGATTCGAGAACACAGTTTTCTCTGGATGAACCTGGGGGCTCCGGATCCGATATACATCCTTCCTGCTTTGGCTGCGGTGACAACCTATTTTCAGACCGTAGTCACCCGCAAAATGATGCCGACACCGTCCTCGATGACCCCACAGATGCAGCAACAGCAACAGCTGATGCGGATGATGAGCGTGATCATGCCGGCCATGATCCTGTTCATCGCCATCACGCTTCCGGCAGCTTTGTCATTGTACTGGGTTTACAGCAACCTGTTCTCGATCCTGCAAACTTATCTTCTTTACAAGGTGTTGTATGGTGAAAAGGTTCAGGAGGGTACAGCGCAGTGAGGAAAGTGCTGTCCGAAGGAAAGACCGTAGAAGAGGCGATTGAAGCCGGCCTGAAGGAGTTGGGCGTACCACGCGAGCAAGTGCGGATCCGCGTTTTAGAGGAACCGGCTCGGCGGTTCCTGGGTTGGTTTAGCAGGCGGCAGGCCAGGGTGGAGTTGGAGTGGCTTGCCGATCCTGTCGACGAAGCGCGGCGTTTTCTTTTAGACGTGGTTCGTTGCATCGGTGTACCGGTTGATCTGGAAGTGTATGAAACGGAAGATCGACTGCGCTTTCATTTGGTCGGCGAACATCTTGGCCTGTATATCGGGCGACGGGGTGAGACATTGGATTCGCTTCAATATCTGGTTTCCCTGGTCGCAAACCGGTATGCCAATCAGTATCTGAATGTGGAACTGGATGCGGGGGATTATCGTCAACGTCGGGAAGAGGCTTTAAAAAATCTGGCGCAACGACTTGCAGAAAAAGCAGTCCGAACCTCACGCCCTGTACCACTGGAGCCGATGAGCGCGCGGGAACGAAGAGTGATTCACATTTCATTGCGCGAACACCGGGATGTCTACACAGAGAGCCGGGGAGAAGGAAACCGCAGACATGTCGTCATTTACCCCAGGCAGTCCGTTTTTGACGCTCGGTCATCGCAATCCTCTGTGTCACCAAATCCATCCTTGCGAGATCCGTCTTTCCGACGGCGATCTCGCCACAAACGACCGCAGAAACGAGATGACGTTCAGCGTTCGCGTTAACCCCATTCTGTCATACACCCTCACCCTCATGACGATGATCCGAAGTGATTTGGATGGACCCTCTTGTTCGGATTTCTTTACCACTTTTTTTGATGCATGAATTGTGTTATCCTGAAAAGTCAGTGGTAAACAAGGTTTGGAAAAAGGGACAAAGTGCAGGTGTTGCTATTGGATCGGGATACCATTGCGGCGATTTCTACCGCATTGGGTGAGGCAGCCATTGCGATCGTCCGCGTAAGCGGGCCGGAGGCTATCCAGGTTGTCGATCGTGTATTCCGCGGGAAATTCCCGCTCAAGCAAGCGGCCAGCCATACTATCCATTACGGTCATTTGGTTCGCCCAGATTCGGGAGAGAAAGTGGAAGAAGTTCTCGTATCGGTGTTGCGCGCACCGCGTACCTTTACCCGTGAAGATGTGGTGGAAGTGAATTGTCACGGGGGGATTGTCGGTGTGCAGCAAGTGCTTCATCTCATTCTCGAAGCGGGGGCAAGGTTGGCTGAACCGGGAGAATTTACGAAACGTGCCTTTTTAAATGGGCGGATCGATTTGGCGCAGGCGGAAGCCGTAATCGATCTCATCCGCGCCAAATCGGAACGAGCGATGCGACTGGCCATTCGCCAGGTGGAGGGCGGGCTATCGGAGAAGATCCGCGCCATCCGCCAGCAACTTGTCGCATTGCTGGCTCATCTGGAGGTGACGATCGATTATCCGGAGTATGATGCAGAAGAACTGACCCGTCAACACATACAGAATGAAGCCGTCAGGATGAAAGAAGAGCTTGTTTCTCTTCTCGCATCGGCGCGGCAGGGGCGCGTCTTGCGTGAAGGGGTTTCCACAGCGATCATTGGTCGGCCGAATGTCGGTAAGTCTTCCCTGCTTAATGCTTTGGCCCGCGAAAACCGCGCCATTGTGACTGATATTCCCGGCACGACGCGCGACATCATTGAGGAGATGGTGACGGTTCGCGGGATCCCTTTGCGCCTGGTGGACACGGCGGGGATCCGGGAAACGGCGGATCTGGTCGAGCAAATCGGCGTCCAGCGTTCCCGCAAGGCGTTGGAACAGGCAGATCTGATTCTCTTAGTCCTCAACAGTGGTGAACCGTTGTCGGAAGAGGATCGGAAGCTTGTTGAGCTGGTGAAAAATCGCAATGTGATTGTCGTTGCCAACAAAGCCGATCTGCCGCAGCGCTTGGATGTAGAGGAGATGGAAGCGATTTTTCCCGGGAGAGTGGTGCATACGTCCACTGTATCTGTTCCGGGTCTTGCCCAATTGGAGAACAAAATTGCCGAATTGTTTCTATCAGGGGAAGTTGAAGGCGAAGATTTGACCTATCTCAGTAATGCGCGCCATATCCGTTTGCTCACACAAGCTGAAGAAGCGCTCTCCGAAGCGATCCGTCACTTGGATGAACAGATTCCAGTGGACATGATCAGCATTGATCTGCGGCGTGCCTGGTCGCTTCTGGGTGAGATCATTGGGGAAGAAGTGGGAGAGGCGCTGTTGGACCAGATCTTTTCACAATTTTGTCTCGGAAAGTGATCTGGCAAGCAAGATAGAGTTTGGAAGGTGAATCATGCATCGGCGAGAATGAGGGATTGTGGAATGAAAAACGAAAAAGGAGGGATGAAAGATGCCTTACGAAGCTGGAAGTTACGACGTGATCGTGGTGGGCGCCGGTCATGCCGGTTGCGAAGCGGCGCTGGCGGCGGCCAGGATGGGATGTGAGACGCTGTTGTTGACCATCAACCTGGACATGATTGCCTTCATGCCTTGCAACCCCTCCATTGGAGGGCCAGCCAAAGGCCATGTCGTGAGGGAAATTGACGCCCTCGGCGGGGAGATGGGACGAAATATCGACAAGACTTATGTGCAGATGCGGATGTTGAATACGGGAAAAGGTCCGGCTGTACGTGCGCTGAGGGCCCAGGCCGACAAATTTCTTTACCAGCAAGAGATGAAAAAAACCCTCGAACAGCAACCGCGCCTGACGCTCATGCAGGGGATGGTGGAAAGGTTGCTGGTGGAGAACGGGCGATGCCAGGGAGTCGAGACCAGGACGGGGGCCATCTTCCGCAGCAAAGCGGTGGTCCTCACAACGGGCACCTATTTGCGTGGAAAGATCCTCATCGGCGACCTCCAGTATGAGAGCGGGCCGAACAACCAGCAACCATCGGTTACACTGGCCAAACATCTACAAGCGCTTGGTTTTCAACTGACCCGCTTCAAGACGGGCACGCCACCCCGCGTCAATCGTGACAGCCTGGATTTTTCCAAGATGGAGGAACAGCCAGGAGACGATGTGCCCCGCGCTTTTTCTTATGAGACGACCGACTTCAGCCGCATGCAGGATCAGCTCTCGTGCTGGCTCACATACACTTCTCGTGAGACGCATCAGTTGATCAGGGACAATTTGCATCAAGCGCCGATGTACAATGGCTTGATAGAAGGGACTGGACCTCGGTATTGTCCTTCCATTGAGGATAAGATCGTCCGTTTTGCGGATAAGGAACGGCATCAAGTATTTATCGAACCGGAAGGCCGGAACACCAATGAGATGTATGTGCAAGGGCTGTCTACTTCTCTCCCGGAAAAGGTGCAAGCAGAGATGCTGCGCACCATGAAGGGGATGGAAAAGGCGCAAATGATGCGCCCCGGGTATGCCATTGAATACGATGTGATCGTTCCCACCCAACTTTGGCCTTCCCTGGAAACCAAAGTGGTGGAAAATCTCTTTACGGCTGGCCAAATAAACGGCACCTCTGGTTATGAAGAAGCGGCCGGACAAGGGATCATGGCTGGGATCAATGCGGCTCGCAAGGTGCAAGGCAAAGAGCCGGTTATTCTCGACCGTTCACAAGCTTATATCGGCGTGTTGATTGACGATTTAGTGACCAAAGGGACGCAAGAACCGTACCGGTTGCTCACCTCTCGCGCCGAATACCGCCTCTTGCTCCGGCACGACAACGCCGATCTGCGGTTGACGGAGCTAGGATATAAAATCGGCTTGATTTCCGAGGAACGCTATCAGCGCTTCCTGCGGAAAAAAGAACAGATTGAGCGGGAATTGGAACGCCTGCGGTCCACCAAACTGAAACCGTCCCCCGAGGTGAATGCTTATCTGGAGTCACGGGGCACCACACCGCTGGATAACGCGGTGGAACTGGCGGCGCTGTTGCGCCGACCGGAGATCACCTATGCGGATGTGGCACAACTTTCCCCGCCGCCGGCAGAGTTGATCCCAGAAGCGGCGGAGCAAGTGGAGATACAGATTAAGTATCAGGGGTATATCGACAAATTGCTGGCGGAAGTGGAAAAAATGAAGCGGATGGAAAACAAGCGTCTTTCCGAGAAACTGGATTACCACGCCATTCACGGCCTTTCCCATGAAGCGCGGGAGAAACTGAGCAAAGTGCGTCCTCTCTCCATCGGCCAGGCATCCCGGATCTCCGGCGTAAATCCGGCTGACATCTCCATCCTGATGATCTATTTGGAGCAGATGGAGCGGAGGACCCCGGCGTGAGTGGGTCACGTCGAGCGTTGAATCAGTGGCTTGCGGCCGCTTGCGCGTCTCACCTTGCGTTAAACGAGAACCAGTTGAATCAGTATTCTCATTACTTGGATCTGTTGCTTTCATGGAACGAGCGCCTCAACCTTACCGCCATCACTCAGCCGCACGAGGTGTATGTGAAGCATTTTTACGATTCGCTGACACCCGTATTGGTTCACGATTTTACCCGGGCAGGACGGTTGATCGATGTCGGGACAGGAGCGGGTTTTCCTGGAATTCCGCTGAAAATTGCCTTCCCTCACATTCGGTTAACGTTGCTCGACGCGTTGAAAAAACGCCTCACTTTTCTTTCGGACGTGGTGGAAAAACTTCAACTTCGTGACGTCGAACTGATCCATGGCCGGGCAGAAGAACTGGGACATCACCCGGGACACCGCGAACGATACGATGTAGCCATCTCCCGGGCAGTGGCCCGATTGAATGTGCTTTCTGAGTATTGTCTCCCCTTTGTCTGCATAGGCGGGATTTTTCTTGCCATGAAAGGTTCGCAAGCGGAACAGGAGAAACAGGAAGCCCGTTCGGCCATTCGCCGCCTTGGAGGCGGACAGATAGAGGAATACCGTTTTGATCTACCCGATGAGGCAGGGGAAAGGACGCTTTATACGATTATCAAACAGGCGACCACCCCAAAGGCGTTTCCGCGCAAACCAGGAATCCCTGCCAAAAAACCGCTATGACCTGATGCTTGTCATTTGACATCCGTCAGGTCTTTTTTTGTTCCACGTGAAACATTTTCTTGGTTTTTATCTTGTTTTTTCGGTGTGGAAAGAAATGCTTCTCTCCTTAGAAATCGTTTGTGACGGGCAGGATTTTTTGCGTGCGATGTCGAAAAGATGAAAGAGCACCCTTTTGTTTTTTCCTATTCTGGCAAGACAAACTTGACCGGTTTGATGATAGGAATAGATTGGTTCACGGATAGAAAGAAGTGATGCCTTGTGAAGGAGCACCTGAGCAAGTGGTTTGGTTTCTCGGATAAGGTGTCTTCCCAGGACAAACGGGAAGAGTGGGTGGAAGAGGTTGAAGCCGTGGAAGAAATCAAGGAGATCCCTGTGGAGTTGATTTCTCCTAGCCGCTATCAGCCCCGGACCGTTTTTGACGATGATCGTATCGAGGAATTGAGCCAGACCATTCGCACCCACGGCGTCATCCAGCCGATCGTGGTCAGGGAACTGGAACATGGACGGTACGAGCTGATTGCCGGTGAACGACGGCTTCGTGCGGTCAAGAAGCTGAATATGCCGACCATCCCTGCAATTATCCGTTCCATGAATGACACTCAGGCGGCTTCGATCGCGCTGATCGAAAACTTGCAGCGGGAAGGATTGACAGCCATTGAAGAGGCGTTCGCCTATCAACAGTTGTTGCAATTGCATGGCTTAACGCAGGAAAGCCTGGCGCAGCGGCTGGGGAAAGGCCAATCTACCATTGCCAACAAATTGCGCCTGCTGAACCTTCCAGAGTCAGTACAGGATGCATTGTTAAAGAGGCAAATCACTGAACGCCATGCCCGTGCTCTCCTTTCCCTCCCCAATGCGGGGTTGCAAGAAAAAGTTTTGACCGAGATTCTTAAGCATGAATGGAATGTCAAACAGACAGAGCAGCGTGTCAAGCAGTATCTTGAAGCACAGCGACAACGGTCAGCCAAAAAATCAAAACGGACGATATTCTCAAAAGATGTTCGTCTTGCCCTGAACACGATTCGCCAGTCCGTGAAAATGATTACTGGCAGTGGGATGAACATTGACGCGCGGGAAGAGGAGCATGAAGAGTATGTGCAAGTGATTATTCGCATTCCTAAAAAGTAAATCATCATGAAAAGTAATCATCATGTATAATAAAATTGTCCATCATGACGACTTCCCCGTATGAGCGGGGTGTTTTTTTCTGTAGATTCCAATCAGAGGTGAGGGTGGTATGGCCAAGATCATCGCGGTTGCCAATCAAAAGGGCGGGGTAGGTAAAACCACCACCGCTATCAACCTGGGAGCCAGCCTGGCTGCTTTGGGAAGCAAGGTGCTCCTCGTGGATGCCGATCCGCAGGGCAATACGACCAGTGGCATTGGTGTCAACAAAGGAGAAGTGGAATACTGTGTCTATGATGTAATGATTAATGATGTCTACCCTGAAAAAGCCATTTTACCTACAAAAGAAGAAAATCTTTGGATCATCCCGGCCACCATTCAGTTGGCCGGCGCAGAAATTGAGTTGGTTCCCATTATGTCGCGCGAAGTACGATTGAAAAAGGCGCTCTCTCTGGTGGAACAGAAATTCGATTACATTTTGATCGACTGCCCCCCTTCGCTCGGCATTCTCACTGTCAATGCATTGACCGCTGCCAATTCCGTTCTGATCCCGATTCAATGTGAGTACTATGCCCTGGAAGGCGTCAGTCAGTTATTGAACACCATCCGCTTGGTACAAAAGCACCTCAATACCGAGCTGGAAATCGAAGGTGTTTTGATGACGATGTTTGATGCCCGGACCAACCTGGGCATTCAGGTGGTACAGGAAGTGAAGAAATATTTTCGCGAGAAAGTGTATCAGACGATCATTCCTCGAAATGTACGCCTCAGTGAAGCTCCGAGTCATGGCCTTTCCATCCAGACCTATGACCATCGTTCGAAGGGAGCCGAAATGTACCGTGAATTGGCCAAAGAGGTGATGGGATGTGAGTAAAGGTCTGGGAAGAGGACTGGACGCCCTGCTGCCTCAGATGGAAAGCGATGAAAACAGCATCCAGCACGTCGCGGTTCGTCAATTGCGCCCAAATCCGTATCAGCCGCGAAAAACATTTTCCACCGAAGGTTTAGAAGAGTTGACTGAATCGATTCGTCAGCACGGGATGATTCAACCCATCCTCGTCCGCAAATCGCTTCATGGATATGAAATCGTTGCTGGGGAACGGCGCTGGCGTGCTGCCAAAATGGCCAGTTTAAAAACGGTTCCCGTTGTGGTCAAGGAATTCAGTGATGAGCAGGTCATGGAAATTGCCCTCATTGAAAACCTCCAGCGGGAAGATCTCAACGCGATGGAAATTGCCCAGGCCTATGACAAATTGATGCAGACGTTTGACCTGACACAAGAAGAATTGGCAGCCAAGGTGGGAAAGAGCCGTCCTCATGTGGCCAATTTCCTTCGTCTGCTTCAGCTTCCTTCGCGGGTGCAGGAGATGCTCTCCTCCGGGGAGGTTTCGATGGGGCACGCTCGCGCACTCCTTGGCCTTACCGACGAAAAGGCTCAGATTGAGTGGGCGGAAACGGTTGTTCGCGAGAAAATGAGCGTCCGTCAACTGGAGGAAGAAATCCAAAAACAAAGGCAAAATGTTTCACGTGAAACATCACGCAAAGAGAAACCGGCGAGAAGTACTTTCGTCCTTCATTTAGAGGAGACCCTTCGTCGAAGTTTGGGAACCTCTGTCCGGATTAAATCCGGGAAGAAAAGAGGGCGGATCGAGATCGACTTCTATTCGGAAGAAGACCTGAACCGGATTATCGAGTGGATATTGCGCGGAAAGGAAGAAAGTGTATGATCTATCTGGATCAGGCTGCCACAAGTTTTCCCAAACCTCCAGAGGTACTGGAAGCTGTCATGCGGTGTCTCGCAGAATATGCGGTCAATCCTGGCAGGGGAAACCACAGGCTGGTCCAGCAGGCGCAAGAACAAGTTTCTCTTGCGCGTCGGCGAGCGGCACAACTCTTCCAAATTCGGAATCCCGAACGGATCCTTTTTTTTCTCAATGCCACGCAAGCGATCAATCAAGCGATCAAAGGACTGGTTCGTCCGGGTGATCATGTAATCGCGAGTGGAATGGAACACAATGCAGTGCGGCGACCCTTGTTGTATTTACAAAAGAATGGCGTGGAGGTCACTTTTCTGAAGGGAGATGGATGGGGTGTACCGACGGCCGCGGAAGTGGTGGGCGCTTTGCGTCCAAGTACGCGGATGGTCGTCATCAACCATGCTTCCAATGTCACCGGCGCGATTGCTGACATCCGTGCCATCGGTCAGCGGTTACGGCAGGCTGGAGTGGTGTTTATGGTGGATGCGGCCCAAAGTGCCGGTGTTCTGCCGATCGATGTCGAGGAGATGGGGATTCATCTGCTGGCTTTTGCCGGTCACAAAGGGCTGTACGGACCGCAAGGCGTTGGCGGGTTGTACATCAGCAAAGAACTGGAATTGACGCCGTTGATTCATGGGGGGACAGGGATCGCCTCAGAGGATGCCGATCAGCCCGCCTCCTTGCCGGAAAGGTATGAAAGCGGCACGTTGAACACGCCAGGGCTGGCTGGTCTTGCGGCTGGCCTGGGGATGGTGTTATCTCGGGGTGTCGATGCCATATACCGTCACGAATGGGAATTGATCCAGCATCTGCAGTCGGAACTGGAGCAAATCCCGGGAATTACGATCGTTGGTCCGCCGCTTCGCCATCCGAGAGTGGGGGTGCTTTCCTTTCAAGTGGAAGGATACCAATCGGAGGAGGTGGCTGTCCTCTTGGATGAACATTTTCAGATTGCCGTGCGCGGCGGCTTGCATTGCGCGCCACTGGTTCACGAGAAATTGGATACGTTGGAAAGTGGTACGGTGCGCGTCAGTGTCGGCCTGTTCAACACGCACGAAGAGATTGATAAACTGCTCACCGCCGTTCGGGAGCTGATTTGATAGTAAGGGAGAAGGTTGCGAGCGATGAAAACATCGATGGACATACCAATGGATTGGCAATCCACACTGTCTGCTATGTCTGACACGAACAATGCGCTTTTCTGGATTTCTTTGATCCTCCTTGGCATCTTTCTCATCCAGGTGATCTTGTTCATCATCCTAGGGTTGCAAGGGAGACAAATTCGTCAGTTCAGGCGGCGATACAAGAAGCTTTGGTCCAATTTGGGCAGCGCTCAGGAAGGAGACTTGTTCCATTCGCTGCTCACAGAACAACAGTCCCTGCGGATTCAGGCAGGCGAGTTAAATCAAGAGTTGGCACGATTACAGCATGAGCTGGCACTATTGAAGCAGGGACAAGCGGAACACGTGACGCGTGTGGGCATGATCCGTTACAACGCATTTCATGAGACGGGAAATGATCTGAGCTTCTCCATTGCCTGGATTAATGAGCGAGGGGATGGTGTCGTGATTACCAGTATCTATTCGCGCGGCGAATGCAACGTGTATGCCAAACCGCTAAACGGGGGAAAATCACCCTATCCGCTCAGCGTGGAAGAACAGGAAGCCATTCAAAAGGCGGCTTCGGGTTCAACAGAAGCGCTGGACGGGGATCAGAGATCACCCAAGGCGCCGTTTTCACGCGCCCGATGAACCCTAAAACCGCAATCATCCAATTCTGATTACGCTTTGTCCTGCATGTAACGAACTCAATGTGAAGTCCCCATTCGCCAGGGAGGCTGCTTCACCCTGTTCTGAAATCTTTGCGATTGTCACCTGTCGGTGACATTTTTTTTTCCAATCCTTGAATCGTCACCAGCGGCCCTTCTTTGTGCGTCAGCTTGTACAATCGGGTCAAGGCCATGTGAATGCTGTTTGCCATCACTTGCGCCATCTTCATCACGTGGGCCAAACGCGTATTTTGTAACACAAAATATTCCATGAACCCACCTGCGTTGACGACACTGGTGAAGGAGAGGTCACCCACTTCGGGGAGGCGTTTGTTGACGCCGGCACCAGGACGCAAACTTCCTGCCTGAAGACTGATCATTCCAATGTGCTTGTATTGCCCGAGACAGGCGTCTACAGAAAGAATAAAGGCGTTGGGATGTTTGCGCTGAATCAGTTCAATCTGCTCTTTCAGATTCATGGCATGAACGGGCTCGTCCAATGTGCCATAAATCGTCAATCCTTGAGGGGCCAGTTGTTCAAGTTGTGTCCCCACCAATGGACCCAAGGCATCTCCGGTGGAGCGGTCAGTCCCGATCGCAAGGCACAAGAATTCCCGCTGATGAAAGTGCGGAAGCAGAGAGTGGACCAAGGCCTGGGCCAGCACCTCAGTCGCATTGGCATCGTGATAGGGGACTCGACACAGGGTCTGGCTGGTTGTGTTCGGTTTGATTGGATTTCTCATCGCCTCACACCGTTTCTGGAATAATCTCTTAGTTGTCCACGTTTTGCGTAAGAGTGTTAATACTTAGTATACGGAGAAACAATTGGAAATATACATGGAAGGGGGGATTGTCCGAGTCGGTTCATCTATGTGTGAGAGGAAGATGGCGGATGAGAACAAGAAAGAAAACAGGTCTTTGGAGTAACAGCTTTCGCCTCGCGATGACCATTGTCGGGACGACGATCGGGGCAGGATTCGCGTCAGGAAGGGAGATTTGGGAGTTTTTCACGATATATGGTGCGGGCAGTGGACAGGGGGTCCTGCTTTTTGCAGGCTTGTACGCCTTGTGTTGTTGGGTTATTTTGCGCATCAGCTGGCAGAAGAATCCGGCCAGCTATTCGGAACTTCTCTTTCGCCTCATGTCCCCTGTGATGGCCAAGGTATATGATGGACTGATCATGTTTTATCTGTTTTCATTATCTGTGGTCATGTTTGCGGGGAGCGGGGCTGTCTTTACGGACAACGGGCGGCCCTTTCATTTCGGCGTGCTGGTGATTGCACTGGTGGTGTTCGGGGTCTTGATTTTCCAGATTCGGGGTTTGCTTGTCCTCAACAGCTGGCTGATCCCGTTGCTCGTTTTGCTGTTGGCTGTCATTGTCCTGTCTTATCTCTCTCAACAGGGTTCGCACGTCCAACTAGGTACCGGGCTTTTTGAAGAGGGATTACAGCCGCGGTACAGTGCCTGGTCTTCGGGCATCGTCTATGCTTCGTTCAATCTGGTACCGATGGTCGGTGTTCTCTGTATGGCGTCGAGGGAGAGTCATCATCCAAGAGCATTGGCCATTGGTTCGCTGTTGAGCGGCTTGCTCTTGGGCATTCTTGCCTGGCTGTTCAACCGAGCTCTCCTGCATCTTCCGGTGGATGCCATCGCGGAGAGGGAGATTCTCCTCTTCGAACTTGCCAAGTTTTTCCCGTTCCGGATCGAGCCATTGGTTTCGCTGGTACTGTGGCTGGCGATTTTCACCACAGCGTTGAGCAGCATGTATAGTCTGGCCACGCGGCTGAATGTCATCCTCGCCTGGCCGTACGCCCTCATCCTGGCGACGTTGGTGATCCTGGTCATTCCGTTCAGTTATTTCGGGTTTGCCACGTTGGTGAAAATCCTTTATCCTATATACGGAATGGCCAGCTTGTTTTTCGTTGGTTGCCTTTTGCTGTATCCGCTGCGAGGGAATCACAACGACTTGCCCTCATCATGAGCAACAAACCAATGCTTGACGCCAAAACGGTACGCATTGAAAAAACATGGCAACACGCGCGAGCGATCACGGTTTCCAGGGAGATGAGGCCAACCGTGGATAAAAGCTTTCAATTATACGACATCGTGGAAATGAAAAAGCCGCATCCATGCGGGACCAATGCCTGGAAGATCATTCGCATGGGCATGGATATTCGTATCAAATGTACCGGGTGCGGACACAGCGTCCTGATGCCCCGCAGCCAGTTTGTCCGCAAGATGAAGAAGGTATTGATTCCCTGCCAGGAGGGAGAGAAACGAGACGAGTAAGCGAGGCAAACGCGGAAAGGCTGAAAAGGGTAGACGTGCCAAGTCAGAGGTAACAAGCACAGGATAAGTTTCGAAAGGTTTTAAAACAATACGGTTCACGGCCAGCTTGACATGAACATATTGAATGTTTAATTCGGAGGGGAACCATGTTATCAACAGGCATTGTCGGGTTGCCCAACGTGGGCAAATCAACCCTGTTTAACGCGATTACACAAGCAGGCGCGGAAGCGGCCAACTATCCATTTTGCACAATTGATCCCAACGTAGGAGTCGTGGAAGTGCCGGATGAGCGGCTGGTCCACTTGCATGAAATGTTTCAATCGAAGCGAGTGGTGCCGACCGCTTTTCAATTTGTCGATATCGCCGGACTGGTGAAAGGAGCGAGCAAAGGAGAAGGGCTGGGCAACCAGTTTCTTTCGCACATTCGCGAAGTGGACGCGATTGCCCACGTGGTGCGTTGTTTTGAGGACTCTGACGTCACCCACGTGGCAGGGCGGATTGACCCGCTGGACGACATTCGGACCATCAACATGGAACTGATCTTGGCCGATCTGGAAACCGTGGAGCGGCGCATCGAACGCGTCCGTCGGCAGTCCAAGAGCGGCGAAAAGAAATTGCAGCAAGAACTGGCCCTCCTCGAGCGGCTGAAACAGGCGCTGGAAGAAGAACGTCCGGCACGTCAGGTGGAATTGAGCGATGAGGAGCGTCTCCTGGTGCGGGATTTGCACCTCTTGACGATGAAGCCGGTGCTGTATGTGGCCAATGTCAGTGAGCAAGAGGTGGCCCGTCCCTTTGACAGCCCGCATGTTCAGAAGGTGCTGGAGTTTGCGAGAGGAGAGGGGGCGGAAGTGATTCCGATCAGCGCCCGCGTGGAGGCGGAGATTGCCGAGTTGCCCGCGGAGGAGCGAGGAGAATTCTTGCGTGAGTTGGGCCTTGAGGCGGCTGGCTTGGAGCGGCTGATTCAACAGGCATACCGGCTGCTCGGACTGATCACTTTCTTGACGGCTGGTGAGCAGGAAGTGCGTGCCTGGACGATTCGCCAGGGAACCAAAGCACCCCAGGCGGCCGGCGTGATCCACAGCGACTTTGAACGGGGATTTATCCGGGCGGAAGTGGTGGCCTATGACGATCTGACGGCGGCCGGATCGATGGCGGCCGCCAGGGAAAAAGGACTGATTCGTCTTGAAGGGAAGGATTACGTGGTCCAGGACGGGGATGTGATTCATTTTCGGTTTAATGTTTAAACTTCAATGTTTTAAATGTTTTAAAAAAAGGCCGTCAGGACGGCCTTTCACGCAGCTTGCGGCGGAGGAATTTGCCGGAAGCTGTTTTTGGTATTTCCGGCAAAAACTCGACCATTCGCGGATATTTGTAAGCGGCCATCCGTTTCTTGCAGAATTGGATGATCTCCTCCGCCGTCACCTTTCCCGCATACTCTTCCCGGAGAGCCACAAAAGCTTTCACCGTTTCTCCCCGGTAGGGGTCAGGCACGCCGACGACCGCCGCCTCCTTGACGGCTGGATGCTGATACAGGGTATCCTCCACCTCCCGCGGCCACACCTTGTACCCGGAGGCGTTGATCATGTCCTTTTTGCGGTCGACGACGTAAAACCAGCCCTGATCATCCATGACCACGACGTCTCCGGTCAGGAAGTACCCGTTGTGAAACGCCTTTTCGGTGGCGTCGGGTTTTTGCCAATAGCCTGAAAAAATCATCGGGCCGCGCACGGCAAATTCGCCCGCCTCACCAACGCCCACTTCGCGATCGGGGTCTTCCAAATCGATGACCTTCGCGTCCACATTGGGAATGGGCACGCCGACCGACAGCGCGCCGCTGCCTGAATCGACGGGGGCCTTCACACCCATCGGCACGGCATGGGTAGGCGAGTTGCTTTCCGTCAACCCGTAAATATTGTGAATGTAGGCGCCGAATTGCCGTTCGAAGTGCTCGACAAGGCTGGGCGCGATCGGCGCGTCGCCACTGTAACATTTCCGCAGCGAACGGACATCGGCATGTTTGGCAGCAGGGGTGTTCATCAAGGCAATGTAGGCTGTGATGGACGCCACGGTCATCGTCGGGCGCCACGTTTCGATCATCTGCAACGCCGTTTCCGGATCAAAGCGGTGGAACAGAACCAGCGGCACCCCTGCCAGGGCGGCCAGGGCCGCGTGGCCGACGATGCCGGTGATGTGAAAGAGCGGCGCCATGCCGAACACCGCGTCGCCGGGCCCGATTTGCATCCAGGCGCGGTACACGTTGGCGTTGAATGCGATGTTCCGGTGCAAGTTCATCGCTCCTTTGGGCAAACCGGTGGTCCCGGAAGTGTAAACCAGGTACGCCGTGTCTTCCGGCCGCACCTCGACCCGCACAGTTGGATCGGGCACTGTCTGTTCCAACGCCGGAAACAGGTCGACCGTGCCGGCCGGCACCGTTTTTTCCGTCTGGGTCAGGAGCGGGATCTGGCGCCAGCGGTCGCCGGACAACCCGTCGGTTTCATGGGTGCTGACCACCTGCTCGACGGCCGTTTCGCCGATCACCGTCTCCGCATGGGCGGCATACAGGGAATCCAGCGCCACCAGGACCTTGGCTCCGGAGTCCTGAAGGTGATACCGGACTTCCTTTTCCTTGAACATGGGGTTGAGGGGCACTACGATGGCGCCCCGCTTCCACGCGCCGTACTGGACGATGAGAAATTGGGGATTGTTCTGCAGGTAGAGCGCCACCCGGTCCCCTGGGCCGACGCCCCACCGGGCGAGCAGTGTGGCGAACCGGTCGGCCCAATCGTTCAGCCTGCGATAGGAAATCGCCTCATAGAAATAATGGACAGCTGGCGCCTCCCCCGCGCTTCGGACGCTTTCTTCAAAGAGATCGATCATGCTCTTTTGGGGTAAGGGGAGTTGGCTTGCAACAAATGCCGGATAGTGTTTCAACCACGGTTTGTGCGCATACACGGATGCCATGACTTCGCCTCCTTACTCCTTTTTACCGCGCGTCCAAACACGGTGTGTTTCTTGCTCTAGTGAGGTCTCTTTCTCTTTTGTTTCCGCTCTTTCCTTCCCTGAACACCTGCTTAAAACTTTTCGTGCTCGACCAGTCTCGAGTTGAACGTCGCGATCTGTCTATCACTACAATAGTTTTAGGATCCTTCAAACCATCTGCGCGCGTTGTCCACCATCATGAGATGAATTTGTTCATCGGTCACCCCAGCCTCTTTCAATTCTGGGATCACTTCGGTGAGCACATAGGTCATCGACCACTTGGGGAACATCTGGCGTGCCGCCTCTTCCGGAAACCAGTCGATGGTGCAACAATAATCCTGCGAGAGAAACATCCGGTCCGCATAGCCACGCTTTGCCAACTCCACCACAGTGGCGTTTCTCCGTTCAGTTGAACAGCCAAACCGCCCCGTCAATCCATAGCGATCCATTCCCATGAACGGTCCTCTGTCCACCACCTGAAGGAGATACTCCAGACTGTCTGTATCACCGCAATGACCGATCAATACTCGCTTCGGATTTACCCCTTCTTCTTCAAAAATGTCCATTTGACTTAACCCGGTTCCGCTCGCCGGATGAGAATGCGTCATAATGGGTACGCCCGTTCTCAGATGGGCCCGGGCTGCCGCGCGAAGCACTTTTTCCACGTCGGGGGTGACACCCTGGGCATCTGTTGCACATTTGATAAAGCCTGCCTTGATATCGGTGTTTTGGATGCCCACTTCAATATCACGGACAAAAAGGTCGGCCATATAGTCAATGTCCCTGTTCTGAAAGTGTGGCGGAACATAGTGGTAGGAATAGATGCCGGTTGCCGCGATTATTTGCACGCCTGTGGCCCTTGATACCCGTTCAATAAAACGGATGTCGCGACCCAGTTCCATGACTGTTGGATCGCAGATGGTCTTGACCCCGAGCGCCTTTGCCGCGTTCACCTGTTCGACCGCTTTGTTGAAATCATATTCATCGTCGTATAGGTGAGGAAATTGAAACGCGACCGATTCAGAACGCACCCTCATGTGCTCGTGGATCAGCGTTACACCCAAGTCACTCGAATCAACCGGACCTGTCACTGTGTTGACTATTGTCATACATCCATCCCCTTTATCATTAAGGTTTGTTCTTGGTGGACTTATCTGACTCGATTGATTTTAGAATAGAGAATAAAATTTTGTTTGTCAATAATATTTTATAGTATCAAAAATTTGCGTGTTGATCCGCGATATCGTCAGGAGCCCCAAAGTGACAAGGACGAAAGTGATAAGACCAAATGAAATTGCATCCACATAAAAAATGTGCTATTATCTCGTAATGTGGATCTTTGTCTTTCTCTCTTGAGATTCACTCCTTGCTCCCATGTGGGGGCCGTTTTAGTCCAGAAGGAGGTGTAGACAGGATGCGTCCTTATGAAGTGATGTACATCTTGCGCCCAGACCTGGAAGAGGAGGCCACCAAAGAATTGGTCAGCCGCTTTCAGGATGTGGTGACAAGCCGCGGCGGAGAAATCACCCAGTTGAATGAAATGGGCAGGCGTCGGCTTGCTTATCAGATTGATCGCTTCCGTGAAGGTTATTATGTGGTGATGAATTTTAACAGCAATCCGGAGGCTCCGGAAGAACTGGATCGGGTGCTGAAGATTTCAGACGCGGTGATTCGTCATATGATCATCCGCGATGACGAGTAACTGAGATTTTTGCAGACGGGCATGCGTTCAATATCACAGCAGGGCGTTCAGGCATCGATACGCTGGCAGAAGCATCAGTGAACAACGTGCCTGCCAAACAGGCTCACGGGGGAGAGGGGGAGGCAGATGTTAAACCGCATTATTTTAATCGGGCGCTTGACGCGGGATCCAGAATTGCGTTATACCGCCAGTGGCGTGGCGAGAACCACGTTTACTTTGGCGGTGGATCGGCCGTATGCCAACCAACAGGGGCAGCGTGAAGCCGATTTTATCAATATCGTGACCTGGCGGCAATTGGCGGAGCTGTGTGCCAATTACTTACGCAAGGGACGTCTGACAGCGGTCGAGGGACGACTTGAGATTCGCTCCTTCGAGAATAATGAGGGTCAGCGGGTGCGTGTGACGGAAGTGGTAGCGGATAACGTGCGTTTTCTGGAATCCAGAAGTCAAAGTGCCGAACGTATCGCTGGCGGTTCTTACGGTGAGGCTCCTTCTTCCACCGGTTTTGGTGGCCCGGGAGGGTTCGGCGGCATAGATGATGATGCGGATCCGTTTGCCAATGAAGGAACGCCAATCGATATCTCGGAAGACGATTTGCCGTTCTAGCATAGCCTTGTTTTAAGATTGCCACGAATGTTGCCGAACGATGAGATTGCGGCGTTCGTTTTAGGATAGCGTCTCGGGATAAACATTTGAGGAAATGAGTATTTATACAGAAAAGGAGGGCAGCGATGATGGCACGCAGAGGACGCGGGAACCGGCGGAAAAAGGTTTGTTATTTTACAGTCAACAAGATCGAGAAAATCGACTATAAAGACGTGGATCTCCTGAAACGGTTTATCAGCGAACGCGGAAAAATTCTTCCTCGTCGTGTAACAGGAACCTCTTCCAAATACCAGCGGAAGCTGACCCGAGCCATCAAACGGGCACGTCAGATGGCTTTGTTGCCGTACACAAACGAATAACCTGACAGAGGGGACCTCGGTCCCCTTTTTGTATGCTTTTTCGGTGCAGGATTTGTAGGGTCGCTGTGGAATTAACATAATACAATGTGTAAAAGGATTATCGATGACAAGGGGGAGGGCCATGCCGGAAAAGCAGGTCTTCGTCGCCAAACAACTCAAAGTGGTGGATGGGTTAAAAACGGAAATGGTGGAGAGGCTGGCGTCCCTGTTTCGCGGTTTGCATGAGACGGATGATGAGGCCATTGTGGAACACATGGCGGCCATGGTGCTGCTTCACTACGCGCTGGCAAGGCGTTTGGGCATTCCCTTTTATCAGTTGGAAGAGAAAATGTTGGAGCAGATCCGCCGCCAAAAGCAGCTTGGGCACCCGCTGGAAGAATGGCACCAAGATTGGAGTATTTTAGAGGAGTATTTGGCGTCCGGAAGGATCGGGGAATAGAAGGGGTGAAGGCTTGTGCGTATAGACACCAGAAGATTGACAGAGGGGGCAATGGTCAGCGGGATTTATGCCGTCCTCCTCTTTCTATCCTATTATACGCCTTTGGGTACGGTGACTGCGATGTTGTTGCCCGTGCCGTTTCTCGTCTACGCGGCACGACATCGCGTGGGAGATGTGGTGGCAGTGATCGCCGTTTGCACGATGCTGACCTTGGTCCTGGTCGGACTGCCAACGCTTTTTCTGCCGCTGTGGGCGGGGCTGACAGGCGGCGTGATGGGCATTTTCTACCAGCGGCGGAATGAGGCATATTTGGCCTTTTCAGCGGGGTTGGTCGCAACATTGGTTTCATTTTTACTCATGCTTATCCTGATGAATCTTCTTTTTTCCTTCAATTTGCTGGTTGAAATGCGGCAGCTCATCGAGGAATCCCTGCGCATGACCCAATCCTGGATGGGAGGCTTGGGCCTTGAAATCCCTGAGGATCCACTGCTCGAACAGTTGCCGGAGATGTTTGTCCAGATGTTTCCATTTCTCCTGTTTTTTTCTTCCGCTGCCATCAGTTTGCTGACACATTGGGTTGGGGGAACCATTTTGCGA
Source organism: uncultured Bacillus sp. (assembly GCA_947085265.1). Lineage (GTDB taxonomy): Bacteria > Bacillota > Bacilli > ZCTH02-B2 > ZCTH02-B2 > Bacillus_BB. Next base: position 29,935 of record CAMTVR010000015.1, read on the forward strand.
CGCCTCGGGACGCCTGCGCCGCGACTGCCAGCTTTCCATACATGGCGCTTTCCGCGCGTTCTCCTGTTTATCTACTTGCCCGTTCTCTTATACATGCTGATCCCTCCCTCCTCTCGCGTGGCGGCATTGGAACCGATACTCATCAACCTGCAGCCGGCCTTTGAAATATTATTTATCATTCAAGGTCTTTCCTTTGTCTTCTTTCTGTCCAAGGTGCGAAACCTGCACAAGGCCATTCCCGTTCTGGCCGTGGTCGGCTTGTTCCTCCCGCCTTTTTCCTTGTTATTTTCCTTGGTATTGAGTATTCTGGGGATTGTGGATGTGGGTTTTCCGTTGCGCGAGCAGATTTCGTCCTCTTGAGCGGTTTCATCCTTTTTCATTGAAGGAGGTCACAGGGTGCCTGAGTTTATCCATCGGCGCTGGCATGGATTGCATATGATCCTGGCCTTTGTGCTCCTGATCATCTTGACCATCCTCTTGTATTTCTATCATTGGTGGTACCTCTTGCTGGGAGGGGTGGCCATTTTTGGATTGGCCATCTACGCCTGGTACGCTGAAAAATCGTTTCGCGAAGACTTTATTGGTTATGTTGCTACCCTGACCTATCGGATTCGCCGTGCCGGTGACAAGGTGGTTCAGCGGACGCCGGTCGGGATGATCCTTTTCAACGAGGAAGGGATTGTGGAGTGGCACAATCCGTTTATCGGTGAATTGCTGCAGATTCCCAACTTTGTCAGCGCGCCGCTGCCTGAAGTGTTGCCGATGCTGTCAGGAAAGCTGGAGGAAGATGGCCAGCATCAGATCACATGGCGAAAACAGGTGCTGGAGGTACAAGTTTACGCGGCGGAACGGCTCCTTTTCATCACTGATATCACGGAAATCACCCGACTCAAGGAACGATATCAGGAGCAACAGGTGGCCATCGGCATTGTCCACATCGATAATCTGGAAGAGGTTACCCAGGGGATGGATGAGAAGAACCACACCCTGCTTTTGGCCGAGGTCACGCGGGCGATTACCGACTGGGCGGCCGAATATGCGATGTTCATCCGTCGTATGACCACCGATAAATTCCTCGTCGTTACCGACCTTGCGCACTTGCAGAAGCTGCAGGTGGACCGGTTTCAGATCCTCGATCGAGTCAGGGAGATGACGAAAAATCAGCCGATTCCCTTTACGCTGAGCATCGGCTTCGGGTCGGCAGGCGGATCGGCGCCAGAAGTGGGCCAGATGGCCTCATCCAGCCTGGAAATCGCTCTTGGACGCGGCGGCGATCAGGCGGCGGTGCGGATTGGCGAGAAGCTGACATTTTATGGTGGAAAGTCGAACGCGGTGGAAAAACGGACGCGTGTCCGCGCCCGTGTCATCTCGCACGCGATGCGAAACCTGATTTTGGAAAGCGACCTGGTTCTCGTCATGGGTCACAAGTTTCCCGATCTGGACGCGCTTGGGGCAGCCATCGGTGTGCTGAAGGCGGTAATGTTGAATGACAAGCGGGGTTATATCGTTCTGGATGAGTCAAACTCGGGCATTGAGAAGTTGCTCAACTTGATCAAAGAGGATGAAAGTCTCTCGCAGGCACTCATCACTCCAGATGAGGCTTTTTACCTCTGCACGCCGCGCACCCTGTTGGTGATGGTGGATAACCACCGGCCTGCGATGTCGATTGAGCCGCGCCTTCTGCAACAGACGCGGCGGGTGATGGTGATTGACCATCACCGGCGCAGTGACGACATGGTGGAGGAGCCGCTGCTTTTGTACATTGAGCCGTATGCTTCATCCACTTCTGAACTGGTGACTGAGCTCCTCCAGTACCAAACGGGTGACACTCGTCTGAGTCGTCTGGAGGCTACCTCTCTGCTGGCAGGGATTATCGTGGATACGAAAAACTTTCACTTTCGGACCGGCGTGCGCACCTTCGAGGCCGCGTCCTACCTGCGGCGTCACGGTGCGGAGCCGGAGATCTGCCAGTACCTGATGCGAGAGGATTTAAACCAGTTCTTGCGGCGCATGGAGCTGCTGCAGCAGGCCGAGCTGCTGCCTGGCGGCATCGCTCTGGCCGCCGGACCGGCAGAGAAGCAGTACGAACAGCTGATCATTGCCCAAGCGGCTGACAGTCTGTTGACCTTGGAAGGTGTCAAAGCCTCCTTTGTGATTGCCAAACGTCCGGATGGCTTGATCAATATCAGCGCCCGCTCCTGGGGTGAAGTGAACGTGCAAGTCATTATGGAACAGATGGGCGGCGGCGGCCACTTGACCAATGCGGCGGCACAAATGGCCGAAGGCAGCATTCAGTCCGTCAGCCAAAAATTGCGGCAGGTATTGGAGGATTTTCAGCTGGAACAAGCAGTGAAAGGGGATGATGGGGGATGAAAGTGATTTTTAAGGCGGATGTCAAGGGACAGGGAAAAAAGGGAGAGGTGAAAGAGGTCTCTGACGGTTACGCCCGTAACTACCTAATTCCCCGTGGGTTGGCCGTGGAAGCTACCAAGGGCAACCTGAAACAACTGGAAGCAGAAAAAGAAAAAGAAGCTGAGCGACAGGCGCAACAAAAGGCAGCGGCGGAGGAACTGGCCGCGAAGCTGAACCAGATGGTGTTGACCATTCCCGCCAAAGCGGGCGAAGGCGGGAGATTGTTTGGCGCCGTCACGGCCAAGCGATTGGCAGAAGAACTGTCCTCCCAGGGCGTGAAGGTGGATCGGAAAACAATCCAGCTTTCTGAACCGATTCGAGAGCTCGGAACGACGCAAGTGGAGATTCGTCTGTACCCGGGGGTTCAGGCCATTTTGCGTGTCCAAGTGGTCAAGGAGTAAGCCGTATGAGCGACCTGTTTCTGGATCGCATGCCGCCCCAGAACATTGAGGCGGAACAGTCGGTGCTTGGTGCCATCCTGATCGATCCGGATGCGCTTTTTATAGTGATTGAAACTTTGCGTCCGGAAGATTTTTATCGGCCGGCTCACCAGAAGATCTTTCAGGCCATGTGCCACCTGCTGGAGGAAGGTCAACCTGTTGATCTGGTGACTGTCACCGCCGCCTTGCAGGATGAGAGGGTCCTGGAGGAAGTGGGTGGCATTTCCTACCTCAGCGAACTGGCCACCTCCGTTCCTACTTCTGCCAACGTGCACAGTTACGCGCAAATCGTGGAGGAAAAGGCGATCTTGCGGCGCCTGATCGCCGCCGCGACACAAATTGCTAGCGCCGGTTATGCCGGCGGGGAAGATGCCCGCATCATCCTGGATGAAGCGGAACGGCGCATCCTGGAAATTTCCCAGCGCCGCCATGCATCTGGGTTTCTCAACATCAAGGATGTATTGATGCAGGCGTATGAACGCATCGAACTGCTTTACACCAACAAGGGAGGGGTGACCGGGCTCCCTACCGGCTATCCTGATCTGGACCGGATGACCTCCGGTTTTCAAAAATCGGATCTGATCATTGTGGCTGCCCGCCCCAGTGTCGGGAAGACCGCCTTTGCCTTGAACGTCGCGCAGAACGTGGCCATTCAGGCGCAGGTCCCGGTGGCCATCTTCAGCCTCGAAATGCCTGCTATTCAGCTGGTGCAGCGGATGCTCAGCGCCGAAGGCAACATTGACTCCCACCGTCTGCGCACCGGTTATCTAGATCCGGCTGACTGGGAAAAGCTGACCTTGGCGATGACCAACCTGGCGGAGGCACCCATTTTTATTGATGATACGCCGCACCTGACCGTTTTCGACATCCGCGCCAAGTGCCGGCGCCTAAAGGCGGAGCATGGACTCGGCCTGGTGGTGATTGACTACCTGCAACTGATCAGCGGCCGCGGAGGAGATAACCGCCAGCAAGAGATTTCAGATATCTCGCGCGGCCTCAAAGGCATCGCCCGCGAGTTGGAAGTGCCCGTCATCGCCCTTTCGCAGCTCAGCCGCGCAGTGGAACAACGGCAGGACAAACGGCCGATGCTTTCGGATATCCGCGAATCGGGGAGCATTGAGCAAGATGCTGATGTGGTGGCCTTCCTCTACCGCGACGATTATTACAATCCCGAGACGGAACGGCCCAATATCGTGGAAATCTTGATCGCCAAACAACGCAACGGACCTACGGGCAAGGTGGAGTTGTTGTATCTTAAAAATTTTAACAAATTTGTCAGTCTGGAGCGTAACGCTGAACCGATGGGCGCGTGAAAAGAGGTTGACGCTTGAAAAGAGGAGGGCGCGGCGGCAGCGCGCGAAGGTGTTATGCGAACATAAACCGAACGGATCTGGACAAGAAAGCCAGGAACGTTCGGCTTTCTTGTGCCCTCACCCCTGTTGTGTTACACTGAGAGCGTAATCACGACACAGGGGGTAAAACATGGCTACCGTTGTCGTCGTCGGAACCCAGTGGGGAGACGAAGGAAAGGGAAAAATCACCGACTACCTGGCAGAAAAAGCGGAAGTGGTGGCCCGTTATCAAGGCGGGGACAACGCCGGGCACACCATCTCCTTAAACGGGAAAACCTATAAAGTACACCTGATTCCGTCTGGCATCTTTTATCAAGATAAACTTTGCGTCATCGGCAATGGGATGGTGGTCAACCCGGCCACGTTGGTCCGGGAGATCAACTACATTCATGAGCAGGGATTTTCTACGGACAACCTGAAGATCAGCAATCGGGCCCATCTGATTATGCCCTACCACTTGCGGCTCGACCAGCTCCAGGAGGCCCAAAAAGGCAGCCAGAAAATCGGCACCACCGGCAAGGGAATTGGTCCCGCCTACATGGACAAAGCGGCCCGCGTCGGCATCCGGATGGCCGATTTGTTGGAACCAGACGAATTTCGAATCAAGCTGGAGCGGAACTTGAAGGAAAAAAATCACCTGCTGGAACGGGTCTACGAGAGTGAAGGATTTGACTTCGACGAAATCTACGAGTCTTACATGGAGTATGCGAAGCTCATTGCCCCCTATATCACAGATACCTCTGTGGTTCTCAACGACGCCATTGACGCGGGGCGCCGCGTCCTCTTTGAGGGGGCGCAAGGAGTGATGCTGGACATCGATCAAGGAACATACCCCTTTGTCACCTCTTCCAACCCGGTGGCCGGAGGTGTCACGATCGGCTCCGGAGTCGGACCGACCAAAATCCACCACGTCATCGGCGTGGCCAAGGCATACACAAGCCGCGTCGGGGACGGGCCGTTTCCGACCGAGCTTCATGATGAAACCGGCGTCCGGATCCGCGAAGTGGGCCGTGAATACGGCACCACCACCGGCCGGCCGCGTCGGGTTGGTTGGTTTGACAGCGTGATTGTCCGCCACGCCCGCCGAGTCAGCGGCGTTACCGGGCTGTCGCTGAATTCCATCGATGTGTTGACCGGTATCCCAACGCTCAAAGTCTGCGTCGCTTACCAATATCGCGGCAAACAGCTGGAGCATTTTCCGGCCAGTCTGAATGTGCTTCGCGAATGTGAACCGATTTACGAGGAATTGCCCGGCTGGACCGAGGATATTACCGGCGTACGCTCGCTGGATCAACTGCCGCTTAACGCCCGCCATTATGTGGAGCGCATCAGCCAACTGACTGGGATTCCACTGGTCACCTTCTCTGTGGGGCCTGATCGCGAGCAAACTTGTTTGGTGCGGGGCGTATACGCGTGAACATCGAAGCCGGAGGATGGGCTTGCCTGACAAGGCGCGTCTTCATGTGAAGGACTTTTGTCTTTTTCCTATGGACTGGTTTGCTTCATTTGTCGGAATGTGGTAAACTTTGTCCAGTCCTTTCGCTTGATTGAAATTTTGTGAAAACGTGGGAGGATGGGATGAGACCGGAGGGGAAACAGGAGCAGGTAGAGGAGCGATTGTCTGAGTTCAGGCGTTTTCTGGAACAACACAAAAAGCAGTTTTTGATCGGGTTAGGCACAGTGACCCTCGCTGGAACCGTCACCCTCGGGGCCCTGCATATGAAGGCGAATCAAGTGCCTTTATATCCGGTTCAGGTGGGGGACGAGGTGATTGGCACGGTCAGCGATCCCAAGGTGGTTCAGAGCTGGCTTGATGCGCAACTTGCGGCAGCGAGGACGCAGGCGGGGGGCGCGGATGTCTCTCTGACACAGGCCGTCACCGTTTCAGAACCGAAATGGGTGTATAAGGGACACAGTCAGGATGACGAGGTTTTAAAGGTGTTGAAGCAAGAGGTGGATGTCCAGGCGAAAGGGGTGCAGCTGGTGATTGACGGGCGCCCGGTGGCTGTGTTGACCGATCAGGAGAGCCTCGACCGGTTGCTTCGCACTTATCAGCAACGTTATTCGGGGGATTCGGGGGAGCTGGCGCGTACCCCTTATACCGACCGCAGTTCCCGAGATGATCGTAAGGCCGTCGTGAAAGAGGTAGGATTTGTCCAGTCGGTCACCACCCGGGAGGTGGAGGTTGACCCGGATGAGGTCATGGAACCACAACAGGTGGCCCAAATCATTCAGGCTGGCGCCATGGCGGAGCGCAAGCATATCGTACAGGAAGGGGATTCCTTGTGGAGTATCGCTGCCCGCTATGACACCACTGTGGAGCAACTGCTGGCCAACAATCCTGGCATCACGGAGAACACCCTGTTGCAGCTCGGCGAGGAATTGGTGGTCAAGGCCAAGGAACCGCTTTTATCGGTGCGTGTTGTGGAAGAGGTCAAGGAGACCGCATCAGTTCCTTTTGATACAGAGTACGTGGAAGAGAAGAGCATGTTGAAGGGTGAGCAAAAGGTCCTCCGCGAGGGCAAAAATGGGACCAAGCAAGTTACATACGAAGTGACGAGGGTGAACGGCCAGATTCAGGCGAAGCGGCCTGTCCAGGAACAGATCCTCCAGGAGCCTGTCGCCAAAGTTGTCGCCAGGGGAACCAAAGTGGTTGCCGACCGGGGCAGCGGTATTTTTCGCTGGCCGGCGGTTGGCGGGTATCTCAGCAGTCGTTACGGAAGCCGTGGGGGACAGTTTCACGCTGGCATTGATATCGCCCGGCCGGCAAACTACAATATCCTCGCAGCCGACAATGGGCGGGTAGTGTTTGCGGGTTGGGATGGCAGTTATGGTTACAGCGTGATCATTGATCATCGCAACGGCTACCGCACGCGTTATGCCCACTTGCGTTCCATCCATGTCAATGTGGGGCAGGCAGTAGAACGGGGCCAGACGATAGGTATCATGGGATCCACAGGACGCTCCACCGGCATTCACCTGCATTTTGAAGTCATGAGGAATGGCCGCCCGATCAATCCGTTGACCGTGTTGTAAATCGTCGATGCGGAACCAGATGACAACAAACTGGACTCGTGTGTGAGTCCAGTTTTTTTTCCATAAACGTCTTCCTGACAGGCCGAGAAGACGGTATGGTACAATGAATAAAGGACTATTCGGAGAAGGGAGGGAGAGGAGACGCGGAATCGCTCAGGCTTCCGATGGTTCCACGTGATTTTACTTTTGATGCTGGGGGCGGGCCTGGTTGTTGCCGTGTACTTGCAACCGCTGGCGCAACCGGCCTTTCGCCTGGCCAACCAGCACTTTGAACAACAAGTCCGGTATGCAGACTGGGAGAAAGCGGCCTCGGACCACTTTACCCTCTCCTACTTGCCGGAGGATGAGCCGTATGCTCAGATGGTACTGGCGGAGGCGGAGGCGGTTTATCGGGCATTTTCCGAGCGGTTCCGGTTTGCGCCACAAAAGCCGGTGCCGCTTGTCATGTACGGGGAAAACCGTCAGATGCAGGAGCGGTTTGGCTGGCCCGCAGCGGAAAAAGCAAGCGGTGTGTATTATGGTGGCGTCATCTACCTGATATCGCCGCGGGTCCTCTTCCCTGAAACCGGATCCGCGGCGCCTCCGAGCGAACGGGAATTGGCCCAATGGTATCACCATGAGGGGCCGCTGGTCCATGAGTACACCCATCTGTACCTTGACATGCTGGCCAACAGCAATTTTCCCCGCTGGTATACCGAGGGATTGGCACAACTGGTAGAATATGAGATGATCGGATATGAATGGGTGAGCTTGGACAATCGCCTGAATCAGCAGCTCCTTTATCGCTTTGACCAGCTTCACCGTGACTTTGACAAGTTGGACAACGTGGCTCTGGCCTACCGCCAGGCCTTTAAGTGGGTGCAATGTGTCAAACAGGAATACGGCATGGAACGGCTGTTGGCGTTTCATCAACAACTGGCGCGGCAAATTCCTTTTGAACGTGCCTGGGAAGACGTGTTTGGGCAATCACTGGAGCATTCATTTGACCGTTGGCTGAACGAGGTTCAGAAGGGAGGGTGCGCATGAAGCGGATCCTGGTCGTGGACGACGAGCAGCCGATTGCCGAGATCTTGAAATACACACTGGAGCGGGAAGGCTATCAGGTGGATTGCGCATTTGATGGAAAAGAAGCGGTGAGAAAAGCGCTGGCCGACACTCCCGATCTGGTGTTGCTGGACGTGATGTTGCCGGAGTTGGACGGGTTTGAGGTGTGCCGCCAGATCCGGCACAAGATGCAGATGCCGATCATCATGCTGACCGCCAAGGACAGTGAAGTGGACAAGGTGTTGGGGCTGGAGATTGGCGCCGACGACTATGTGACGAAGCCTTTCAGCAACCGGGAGCTGTTGGCCCGCGTCAAGGCCAATTTGCGCCGGTACGAGGCGGGAAGCGGCAGCGCCCTGACCGATGTCAAGTTGCGGAGGATTGGAGATTTGGTGCTCAACCTTTCCTCCTTCTCTGTCACCAAGCAAGACAGACCGCTGGATTTGACGCACCGGGAATTTGAGTTGCTGGAGTATATGAGCCAACGTCCCGGCCAGGTGTTGACGCGCGAACAGTTGCTGCAGGATGTATGGGGATACGATTATTTCGGCGACATCCGCACGGTCGATGTGACCATTCGCCGCCTGCGTGAAAAAATTGAAGACGATCCGAGTCATCCCGAGTACATCCTGACGCGCCGGGGTGTCGGTTATTACCTGCAGGATCCGGGGAGGCAAGATGCGTGAAGCGTGAGCTCCGACCCGACGGCGGCAGGCTTCGTGCGGGCTTATTGCGCCAGTTGAAGCTGCCGCAGCTCCTTCCTCCTCGGGTGGGCATCCAGTGGAAAGTGACAGTCATTTTTGTCCTGCTGATCCTTTTGGCGATGCAGTTGATCAGCGTTTATTTTTTACGCTCCCTGGAGCGCTATTATGTGGCCAACTTTACGGAAACGATGTACGCCCAGGGAAATCTCCTGGCGGCGAACCTGGAGCGGTACATGCAAGCGGGTGGTGATGCCGAAGAGATCGACGATCTGGTCAAGCAGTTTTTCGTGATGAATGGCGTGGAAGTGCAGATCTTGGACAACAACGGCGTGATCTTAAGCGCCACCTGGGACGCCGCGGAGCGAGTGGGACAAAAAAATGCGCAAACCGAAGTGAACAGGGCTTTGCTCGGGTTGCGCAATGACGCGATCCGCCTGGATCCGGAAACTGGCCAGCGAAAGCTGTTGATGGGGATCCCGATTCAGCGGGAGGGACACGTACTGGGAGCCGTGTTCCTGGAAGCATCGTTGGAAGAGGTGTACCAGACCATCGGCAAGATCACCAATTTGTTTGCCAGCGGAACCGCGATTGCGCTCCTTCTGACGGCGGTTTTGAGCGTGATCGTCACCCGCACGATCACCCGCCCGATTACCGAGATCACCCGACAGGCCCGGGCAATGGCACGCGGCGAATTTGACCGCCAGGTCAATGTCCATAGTGGCGACGAGATTGGGCAACTGGCCAACGCCTTCAACCACCTCAGCCGTCAGCTGCAAGAGGCGCTGGCGGTCAACGCCGAGTTTGTGGCCAATGTTTCTCACGAATTGCGCACGCCGCTGACCACGTTGCGCAGCTATCTGGAGGCGCTTTCTGATGGCTCAGTCGAAGACGAGGCGACGCGGCAGCGGTTTTTGCGGGTGGCCTACCAGGAAACGGAACGAATGATCCGCCTGGTCGAAGATCTGCTGAAACTTTCCCGGCTGGATTCGTCGGATGCCAAAACGGCGCTGGAGCCGCTGAAATTGGCCCGGTTGATCGAGCATGTGATGGAGCGGTTTCAGTTACCCGCGAGGGAAAAAGGGATTTTTCTGGAGCTGCACTTAGAGAAAAGGCCGGTTGTCTGGGGAAACCGCGATCAGCTGCAGCAAGTGATGGACAACCTGCTCTCCAACGCGCTGAAGCATACCCCTCCCGGAGGAAAAATCCGGGTTCACCTCACCCAGCGCGGGCAAGAGGCTCTCGTGTCAGTCCAGGACACCGGCAGCGGCATCCCCGAGGAACATTTGCCACGCGTGTTTGACCGTTTTTACCGTGTGGACAAGGCTCGTTCACGCCAAGCGGGCGGCAGTGGCCTCGGTTTATCCATTGTCCGCAAAGTGGTGGAGGCACACGGCGGGAACATTGAACTGAAGAGCCAGGTCGGCAAAGGCACGACGGTTTGGTTTACCGTACCTCTGGCGGAGAAAGAGGGGATGGGGGGATGAACCAGCTGCAGCGAGGTATGATTGAGACAGGGAAAACCCTTTTTCTGGTGTTTCTGGTTCTGCTCAGCATTTTCCTTACCTGGCTGTTGTGGAATCATCGTCCGCCCTTCACCGCGGTGGAAAAAAATTACACCTCTGTTCCTCCTCTTGGAGAGGAGCGGGAACCAGGGCAGCTGGCTGCACCGCAGTTCATCTACTTTCACGAAGCGGGAACGCACCGGATGGCCTTGCCATTTTCCTACCCTCATCGCCAGGCGCTGGAGAAGCTTTCTGAATGGAAGGTCAGGAACCTGGAAGCGGTGCTTTGGGAAGAAGTGGACTGGCTGGGCTTGCGGCAGGCGACTGGCATAGAGTTGGAGTTCGGCTTTCAGGTGCCGCTGATTGAGTTTGCGAGCGTCTGGGAAGGGATCGGCGTCCGATCGGAGCAGATGGAATCCGTCACACGTCTCTGGGTTTGGACGGATGAGGAAGAGAGGTTCTGGATTTATTTTCTCGATGAGGAGCGTCAGCAGGTCGTCCGCGGCATGGTGGAGGCGGAGCCGTCGGAGTGGCAAGTGCTGATTCGATCGGCCGCTGGTCTTCCGGAGGTGAATTTTTATCCCGTCTTGCCCGTTTCTGCCTCCGAGGATGGACGGTTATCCCCTGCCAATCCGCCGTCATCGGAAGAAACTTCGGCAGAAGGAGAGAAGAATCGCGTTCAGGGAGTGGATCGTCCGGCAGAGGCGGAACGTAAGCAAGAGGTGAACCGTGCGGAAGGAACGGAACGTGCGAAGGGGGAGGGAAGCGGGCAGGAAGGGAGTTCTGACGCTGCTCGGGAGGGCGTCTCAGAGGGTTGGTATCTGCCGGCGGAACCACTTGAGGTGGCGGAGGAAGTGCTGCGCCTTGAGCCGATCAGGCTGGAGGTGTTCTACCCCTACTTGTTTGTGGATCCCTCTTTTATCCGGGAAATCGTCACACGGGATGGCGTATCCGTTTACACCGACGGAAGTCGCAGTCTGCAGGTGGAACCGTCTCGATTGCGTCTGGTCTTTGACGCTCCCGTGGCATTCACACAGGCAGGGCAGGATAACGAAACAGCGGGTTATTCCGAGGTAGCGGTGCAGTTTGTCAATCATTACGGAGGATGGACAGGCAACTATCTGTTGGACGGTTTCCAGCAATTTTGGCAGGAACAAGTCCGGCTGCGTTTTCGATATTATCATGGCTCTTACCCTGTTTACGGGACAAGCGAGACGAGCGAAGATGGCCGCTTGCTGATCAGCATGCAGCCCACAGGCCAGGTGATTACTCTGGAAAGACCGTTGTATCGCTTGGGACAAGGGGAGAAAGGTGAGGTTCGGGTGTTGCCCGCAGGTGATGAGGTGGTTCAACACTTGCTGAAACTTCAGCAGGAAGGGTTTCAGGTCAAGCAAGCCCGGGTGGCTTACCGCATGGAATTGGAAACAGGTGAGGGAGAAGCGGGGAGGCAGGTACGGCTGGTACCGGGCTGGGCGCTGGTCGAGGCCTCAGGAGCGTACCGCTGGTTGGATAAAGCGGACTGATGTTGAAGAGTCAGGGGATCGGATAAGTGAACCGGTTGGACAAAACGGGCGTCTTGGACAACCGGAGCAGGGGAGATGGTGAGGGGGGAATGGCATGGATTGGAGCAGAGCCAAAAGCATTCTCATCGTCGCTTTTTTGATCCTCGATCTGCTGCTCATCTGGGAGTTGGTGGAACGACAATCTGTTTTGGAGGAAGGATTAGCGGCGGCCAGGCAGGAACTGGAACAGCAGCTGCGGCAACAGCGGATCGACCTAAAAACAGAGGTCCCCGTGCATATTCCGGAAGGCTGGGTGTTGACCGTCCAGTTTCAGGAGGTCACACCTCCCCCGAAGCCAGCGTACAGGCTTCTTCCCAGTGAAAGGCAACCCAATCAGTGGACCGTGCAACTCCGCAATCCTTATCCCCTGGTTCGGGAAATTTCTCCGCGGGCCGACAGCTTGCCTGAGCTTCCCGCCGATCTCGTCTGGCAAGCCCGTCAATACATGCCTGACCCGCTTCTGTCGGCCCCAGATCGCATGCGATATGTCCAAACGGTTCAGGGTGTCCCGATGTTCAACGTCGGGTTGGAAATGGAGATCAGCGCTGGAAAGGTAACCGGCTACCGGCAGTCCTGGGTGGAGATCCGCAAGCGTGAACAGGCGCCGGCGTTGATTTCCGCGGCCACGGCGGTGTACAGTCTGGTGGAGAACCAATACCTTACCCCAAATTCTGTCCTGTTGGAGATTCGCTTCGGTTACTATGGACGATTGTACGACGCCGATGAGCAGGTGTTGAACCCAGTGTGGCGGGTCGTCTTCGATCAACCAGGGCCCGATGGCAAGCCTAGCCGCAAAGTGTTGTTCGTCAACGCCATCACGGGCAGTCTGGAAATGGATGAACCGGAACGAGACACGAGATTGGAGAGGAGAACAGATGCGTTTTTCAATGTTGGCCAGTGGCAGCACGGGCAACGCGCTCTACATTGAGACAAATGAGGCGCGTCTCCTGGTGGACGCAGGACTTAGTGGCCGGCAGCTGGAACAGTTGCTGGCTGAACACAAGATTGGCCTGGATCAGCTGGATGCCATTCTAATCAGCCACGAACACATCGATCATGTCAAGGGAGTCGGCGTTTTGGCGCGACGTTATCAGCTGCCAGTTTACGCAAACCGGAGCACTTGGGAGGCGATACCCGCGCAGGTGGGTGAGATTCCGGAAGCGCAGCGCCGAATCTTTGAGACGGGGAAAAACTTTCGCATCGGTGATCTGGAGATTGAAAGTTTTCCCACCTCCCACGATGCGGCGGAGCCGGTGGGATTTTGCTTTTATCACGGGGAGATGAAGTTGGGATTAGCCACCGACCTGGGGTATATGAGCCGCAAGGTCATGGAAAAATTGCGCGATTCCCACATCCTGATCCTGGAGGCCAATCACGATGTGGAGATGCTTCGCATGAGCCGTTATCCCTGGGAGGTGAAACGGCGGATTTTGAGCGATACGGGTCATTTGTCCAATGAATCGGCCGGCGACGCGCTCCTTGAGATCCTGAAGATGGGTTCGACCATCCGGGAGGTGTTTCTGGCCCACCTGAGCCAGGAGAATAACCTGCAGGAACTGGCCCACCTGACCGTTGAGCATTGCCTCCGCCAGGAACAGATAGAGGTAGGAAAAGAACTGAGGTTGGCTCATACCTTCCCCGATCGGCCGACACCGTTGCAAGACGTGACAGGGTGATGCACTGTTGTTACAATGGTCAGTTCATACGTAATAGAGTTGGCTTAATAGAGTTGGATCATGCAAGTGTGGTCCTTTTTAGGATGATACATAGAGGATTGCATATCAAGACGAGGCGCCTTTCGGTGACGAGGGCGCCTCGTATGAGAACACGAAGCTACGTCTGGCTGTACGTGCAGCTATACAGCGACGTTTAACAGCTCCACAGACGCATTTAATTCCACAATGGCGGATGTTTCAGAATCTCTTCATCCAAATGGTATGCCTTTTGCAATACTTCATCACGCCGGATGATTCCGCGCTCCACGAGAATTTCGACAAGAGCCGTCAGAATTAAGGTGTTTTTGTAATGATTTTCTTTCAGCTCCCCCAGCTGAGCCACCCAATTCACTTCTTCCATCGGGGAGAATCGCATTATCCCGCCCCCTGCCAGATTAGGGTTTGCCCTTTGCAGCACGAACGCAAACAGCGATATTTTTATCATTCCCCACAGGAGCCAGGATTATCCATCACACCTCCAGTGAAAATGGCGCACTCGCTGCGTATAAATGCCTTTCTGATTCAGGACACTAAAAGAATCAAATGGCACAAGGGCAGAAAACACGGATGATTTTTTCCATCGTTTGAAAAATGGCATGGTTTTCCTGGAGGTGAGAAAATGCCAGAACAAAAATCGCCCAAAGGACAGCGTCCTGATAACGACCGAAAAGCGGTTGGGGGGAGGCGCTATCTGATGTTTTGGTCTGGGGTCGTGATAGCGACCCTGTTCGGGCTGATGCTCCTCCCGGCCTTTATTGACGGAGGAGAAGGCGGCGGTGTATTTGGGAATTTCGGGGCCGGCGGAAGGTTGAAGCCGGTGCGGCAGGAGGTGGGCACAAAAGCAGGTGATCCGAGCGGCACAGCGGGAGGTTACCGGTTTGGACCGCAAGGCAGCCCTTCGCCGCAAATCATGCAACAACTGAACCGCCGCGAGACCGACATGGTGCGGGCAGTGGAGGCGGTTCGCCCTGCCGTGGTAGGGGTTGTCAACCTGCAACGCGCAGGCGATGCGATGACCCGACATGCTGAATTGGTGGAGGCAGGCACCGGATCGGGTGTCATTTATGAGGTGAAGGGAAACATCGCCCATGTGGTGACCAACCATCATGTGATTCAAGGGGCCAACCAAGTGGAAGTAGTCTGCGGTATTGGTGACAGGGTAAAGGCGAACGTCATTGGCGCCGATGCCTTGACCGATCTGGCAGTTCTGGCCATTGATGCCCGGTTTGTCAAAGGAGTGGCGCGTTTCGGCAATTCTGATCAACTGGTTCCCGGTCAACAGGCCATTGCCATCGGCAACCCGCTTGGGCTCGACTTCTCGCAAACCGTGACTGCCGGTGTGATCAGCGCCACCAATCGTTCCATCCCGCTGGATTTTGACGGTGACGGCGATGCTGAATGGGAGTTGGAGACAATTCAAACCGATGCCGCCATCAACCCCGGAAACAGCGGCGGCGCCTTGGTTAACCTGAGGGGTGAAGTGGTGGGCATCAACAGCCTGAAAATCTCCGATACCGGCATCGAGGGGATGGGCTTCGCCATTCCGGTCAACGACGCCTTGCCGATCATTCGCCAATTGGTTGAACAGGGGGAAATTGAGCGGCCCTACTTGGGGGTGACGCCCAAAAATCTGCACGCGATTCCCAATGAGGAACGGCAAAGCCAACTGCGATTGCCGCAAGATGTGGTATCTGGCGTGGTGGTATTGGAGGTGGAACAGCCAGCTAGGCAGGCAGGCCTTGTTCCTATGGATGTGATTGTCCAGTTGGACGATCAGGATATCCATTCGGCGGCCGATCTGCGACGGTATATTTATACGCAGAAAAGGCCGGGCGAGACGGTACGCGTTTCCTACCTGCGCGGCCGGGAACTGAGATATGCGGTGATTCGTCTGGATGCGATGCCGGTTGTTGGATAAAGGCGTTCAATGGCTTAGACAGGGAAATTGAATAATTTCAGGCGTTTAGAGGGAGCATGATGAAAATTACGATAGTTGCTGTAGGGGGCATCAAACAACGATATTTGAAACAGGGAATTGAAGACTACGCGGAACGGATCCGGCTCTATGCAAAACTGGACATCGTCGAGGTGAAGGAGGAAAAGGCGCCGGAGCATTTGTCCGCGGCTGAAGCGGAGCAGGTGCGGGAGCGTGAGGGAGAACGCATCCTGCAGCGCTTGCCGGACAGATCGCCAGGGACAAAAGTGGTAGTGCTGGATATGCGGGGGAAGATGTTCAGCTCCGAGGAGCTGGCGGCGCAGATGGCGGAGTGGGCCACCTACGGGACCAACCAGCTGTACCTGGTGATCGGCGGATCGTTGGGACTGTCTCGCCCGGTTCGGGAGCGGGCCGAATTGCTCTGGTCGTTTTCGCGGCTCACCTTTCCTCACCAGCTGATGCGGTTGATGGTATTGGAGCAGCTTTACCGTGCGTTCAAGATTCAGCGGGGGGAAGTGTATCATAAGTAATCTTCTCTGGCCTTCTGCACGTGCTCACGTCTTAAAGTGTCAGCTATTAATGTGGCTAATTTTTGAAAATATTTCTCCTCTCTTTACATACGATATGGGGGTATGGTATATAAAATGATAGGTTGAAACAAAAATAAAAAATGAAGGAGGAAACAGCGGATGAATACGGTAGTGCTTCATGTGGAAGGGATGTCTTGCGGACATTGCGTCAATGCTGTCGAAGGAGCCTTGAAGAACCTGGAGGGTGTCGTCAGCGCGAAAGTGAGCCTGAAGGAAAAGAAGGCAACCGTGGAATATGATGAAGGCAAAGTTTCCATCGAAGCGATGAAAGAAGCGATTGAAGATCAGGGATATGAGGTAAAATAACCGCAGTTTAGATTCATATGACCTCAGATGAGATAAGGTGGTCCGATGCCGCCTTATCTTATCACATTTTCAATACCCCCCTACAGGTATTAGGAGATTCGGGATAATTTGGAGCAGAATGGAAGTGAGCGGGATGGAGAGAAAAGCGACATTGCACATCACGGGTATGACCTGCGCGTCGTGTGCGGCGAGAATTGAGAAAGGTTTGAAAAAGCTGGACGGCGTGAAGGAAGCCAATGTCAATCTGGCTTTGGAGAAAGCGACTGTGATTTTTGAAGAAGACCGGCTCAAACCGGAAGAGATTGAGAAAAAGATTGGCGATCTGGGTTACGGCGTGGTTAAAGACGACCGCTCCCGCCAGGATGACCGCAGGAAGGCGGAGCTGGCCATACAAGGCATGACCTGCGCGGCTTGTGCCGCCCGGATTGAGAAGGGGTTGAATGGGCTTGACGGAGTGATCGCCGCAAACGTCAATCTGGCCATGGAAAGGGGAACGGTCGAATTCGATCCGTCTGTGATTGGCGTGGAGCAAATGATCCGCAAAATCGAGGATCTGGGTTACAAGGCATCACCCGTCGCAGAGGACCGCGCAGAGGCGGAAGATTACAAGGAAGCGGAAATGAAACGTCAGTGGAACCGCTTTGTCATTTCCGCTCTGCTCTCACTGCCTCTGCTCGTTGCGATGCTGGCCCATTTCTTTATGCTGGATTGGATTCCCGCATTCCTCATGAATCCATGGGTGCAGTTCGCCTTGGCGACCCCGGTGCAATTTTGGATCGGATGGCCCTTTTACCGTGGAGCCTATAAAGCGTTGAAAAACGGTTCTGCCAACATGGATGTGCTGGTTGCGCTGGGGACCTCCGCCGCCTACTTTTACAGTCTCTTTGAGGCCATACGAGGAAACGAAATGAATCTTTATTTTGAAGTGAGCGCCATCCTGATTACCCTGATTGTTCTCGGCAAGTTTTTGGAAGCGAGGGCAAAAGGCAGGACCTCGGAAGCGATCAAAAAGCTGATGGGCTTGAGGGCCAAGACAGCCATCGTGATTCGCGACGGCCAGGAATTGGAGATCCCTGTGGAACACGTGCTGACAGGGGATGAGATTCTTGTTCGCCCCGGGGACAAGATCCCTGTGGACGGCGTGGTCATTGATGGGACTTCAGCCGTGGATGAATCGATGCTGACAGGGGAAAGCATCCCGGTGGACAAGAAAGCCGGGGATGAGGTAATCGGCGCAACGATCAATAAAAACGGCACCTTGAAAATCAGGGCGACCAAGGTGGGCAAGGAGACGGCCTTAGAGCAAATTGTCCGGATTGTCGAAGAGGCCCAGGGTTCCAAAGCGCCCATTCAACGAATGGCCGACAAAATCTCGGGCATTTTTGTCCCGATTGTGGTTGCGATTGCTGTAGTTGCCTTTGTGGTGTGGTACTTTTTCATCGATCCCGGCAACTTTGCTCATGCCCTGATCAATTTTACGGCCGTATTGGTCATTGCCTGTCCCTGCGCTTTGGGTCTGGCCACCCCCACCTCCATCATGGTTGGAACGGGCAAGGGGGCGGAAATGGGGATTTTGTTCAAGGGCGGCGAACATCTGGAGAACACCCAGAAAATCAATCTGGTCGTCCTGGATAAGACCGGCACGATCACAAAAGGCGAGCCTGAACTGACCGATGTGATTGCGGCGGAAGGGTTTGGCAAAGAAGAAGTGCTGCAGTATGCCGCTTCTTTGGAAAGAAATTCGGAGCATCCATTGGCCCAGGCCATCGTGAAGGGGGCAAAAGAAAAAGGGATTGGGCTGCTTGAAACGGGTTCCTTTATGGCTATTCCCGGTTTTGGCGTTGAAGGGATCGCAAACGGCAAAAGGATGCTCATCGGGACGAGAAAGCTGATGGAACAAAACGGCATCGGCATCGAACCTGTCAAGGAAATCATGGAGCAACTGGAGGGCGATGGAAAAACGGCCATGCTGGTTGCCATCGACCAGGAGCTGGCCGGGGTGATTGCGGTCGCCGATACGGTGAAGGAGGGTTCCAAGGAAGCGATTGAGCGATTGAAGCGGATGGGCATCAAGGTGGTCATGATCACGGGAGACAACCAACGGACGGCGGAAGCGATCGGCCGCCAGGTCGGGGTGGACGAAATCCGGGCTGAGGTGCTTCCCCAGGATAAAGCGGAGGAAGTCAAGCGGTATCAACAGCAGGGATATTATGTTGCCATGGTGGGAGACGGAATCAATGACGCGCCTGCCCTCGCCACGGCTCATGTAGGGATCGCCATCGGCACGGGAACGGACGTTGCGATGGAGGCCGCCGACGTAACCTTGATGCGCGGGGATCTCCGCTCCATCGCGGAGGCGATCCAATTGAGCAAGTGGACGATGCGGAATATCCGCCAGAACCTGTTCTGGGCGTTGTTTTACAATTCCGTCGGCATTCCCGTTGCCGCTGCGGGCCTGCTTGCTCCTTGGATCGCTGGAGCCGCCATGGCCTTCAGTTCGGTTTCGGTCGTCAGCAATTCCCTGCGCCTGAAAAGGATAAAAATCTAACCTTGTTGAGAAAGATGGTGGTGATCAATCAGCGACGAAGGACTTCGCAAGGCCATCTTGGTTGCCCAAGGATCGTTATACAACGCCCTGTGCAAAAGCATAGCTGAAAAGATGAACCGGCACGTGGATGCGGAGACTGGCGCCCTGCAGTGAAAAAATAGGCAATCCCATCAAGGCAGATGCCCGTTCCAAAATGGAACATGATGCATCTCATGATAATGGAAAACAAACATTCACGTTGAGGGGTGATGGTGATTGCCGTTCATCAAACCGTTTATCACTGCTCTCCGATTCAACGCGACGATTGGGGACGGAACAGGCACGGGTGCCACGTTTGCCATTCCGGCAACAGCATTTCTCGATGACAGCGGAAGTACGGTGGCCGCATTCCCCGGTTCGTTCGCGTACTACAACCTCTACATCAACGGAATGATTCAGCCGGGCAACGCCTCCACGATTTCAACCACCTCGCTCACGATTCCCGACGGAGATACTTTAAACCCGGCAACCCCTGTCGTTGTAGAAATCGTTGTCAATTAACAGAGCAATCTTCAAACGATCGCGCCTGCAAAGCATTCAGGGCTTTCCCGGACGGGCACAGCATGTCTGGGGAAGCCCCTTCTTGCTTTATTCATCCTTTGCGAAAGGAAGGACAAGCGGTGAGACTCTACATGGTACGAAGAAATCTTCTTCCTGAAAACATCACTCCAGGTAACATGATGCGGAGAAGCAGGACCCCAAAGATGATGTTCAGTTCACCGGTCACGCAAAGCGCGAGCGTGTCCGTCGCGGAGAACCTGGCATATGCCTGGTGCCATGCGAAGATGATTACCCCACTCGGCTGCCCCGATATCTTTCCAAGACAGGCCAGTCCCGGCGTTCCTCACTTGCTGAAGGCTGAAACATATCAATACACGGCTTTTTCCGACGGCCTCCGAAGTGTCTACACCGACGCTGACGCGGCGCCGCCATACAGCACTTCCGGCATATTGGATCCTGACAGTGTGTCTTTTATCAACCTTTTTGTCAACGGCATCCTGCAATCGCCGAATTTGTATGCGGTAAGACCCGGGAAAGTGATTCTCAGCGATATCCCCCCGCGGGGTGCGCCGCTCATCCTGCAGTTTGTGAAAATCACCTTGCCTCTTGATGAAGGGTTTCTTTAAGGATGCTCGTGAAGGGGCTTGTTTCTAAATTTAGAAGAATGCTGGTCGGTTGACACAGCCCCTTGTTGCGTATGTTGGCATATTGCATATTGCGATCGAGTTATTGGATTCATTCGTGAAAACGTTCCAAACGAAACGGTTCTAGCGGAAAAGAGGGAGCTTCCCCCGCCAGGAGCTCGCTCATCAGCATGCCGGCGATGGGGGAAAGGGTGACGCCGCTGTGCATCACCGCGAGGAACAGGCCAGGGACACCCTGAACGGGTCCGATAATCGGCAGTCCGTCCTGGGGCATGGCCCGCAATCCGGCAAACGCCCGGACAAGGCGCAGGCGGCGGAGTGCGGGGACGATTTTGATGCCGAAGCGCGCCGTTTCGCCGATGATATCCCAGGTGGTGTCTTTGGCAAATCCGGCCTCCTCCTTGGAATATCCGATGAGCACCTCGCCGTTGACGGTTTGTCGGACGCCGCTGACAGTGTGCTTGAGGAAGCGCGGAGCGGGTTCGGTGATCAGGATTTGTCCCCTGACCGGACGGACGGGCACCTGGACGCCCAGTTGTTGAGCCAGGAGCGGGGTCCACGTGCCGGCCGCCAACACCAGTTGTCCAGCGGTATAGGTTTCTTTTTCTGTCTGAATGACAAATTGCTTGCCGCGGCATTGAATCTGGATGACCGGGTTGTAAAAGGAAAAGGCGACCTTCTGGCGCTTTGCCGCCTGGATATACGCCTGATTGAGGCGCATCGGGTTGACATTCCCGTCCAGGGGACTGTAGGTGGCGGCGATGATTTGATCTGACAGGTACGGCTCCTTGGCCAGGGCTTCTTCCTTGCTCAGCAGGTGGATTTCAATGCCTTTTTCCTGCTGTTCTTTCACCAGTTCTCTGGCTTTGGCCAGCTTGTCCTCATCGAAGATGGGAGCAATCCCGCCGGTGCGGACATATTCGATGTCCACGAGCTTTTTCTTGAGAAAGGGGTACATTTCGGCGCTGTACATGGAAAACTCGGCGTACCAGTTGGGCTGCTTGGTATGGACCCATACCCAGGCCTGTGTGGCGCCGGAGGTCCCGGCCCCCGGAAAGTGACGGTCGATGACCAGGATGCCGGATGTTTTTTCCGACAGATGGTAGGCGATGCTGCTTCCCACCACCCCCGCGCCGATGATGATGGTATCGTAGTGTGTCATGGTTTACTCACCCGTTTGTTCCCGATTGTCAATGGCATGCAAGAGGATATCGATGACTTCCGCTTTTTGCCGGTTGGGCATGGTGGCCAGCACTCCCAGGTGAACCGGAAAGAGAGGGAACCGGGCCTTGGGACTGGCGACCTGGGAGAGCGGCTGGCCGGTATGTTCGGCGATGATGGCCATCACAGGCATGCGGCAGCTTTTCGACTGGCAGGGGCCCATGCCGCAGCGGGTGATCCGTTTAATGTCGTCCGGTGTGCGGGCGCCTTGCTTGATGGCGGTCTCGATTTCCCCCCGGGTCACCTCTTCACACCGGCAGATGATCGTGAATTCGTCTGCAAAACGGTTCCATCCACAGTTCAATCTACAGCCTCCTTTACCTCCCGTGAAACAGCCCCTTGAGGGCCGTAAAAATGGGTTCATAGTTGCAGTTTTCGGGCGCCGCGTCAATGCCGGCCGCCTTGCCGGCCACGTAGACTCCGGGGGCGGACAGGGTTTCCAGGCGCTCATTGAGGCATACGTGCATCCGGCCTTGCTCGTCCACAGCGGTTTCAAACTGGCTGGCGTGAAACAGATCGACGGCTGGAGTCCAGCCGGCATCCACAATCACGGTGCCGGCATCGATGGTCTGAACCTGGGTAGGGGGCTGCCCCTTTTCTCTCCAGGAAAAGCGCTTCACTTCTGTCCCGCCGCTGGCTTCTATCCACTCCAGATCATCCCAGCACAGGACGGTGGTTTGCTGGGCGTGGGCCTTGACGGTATCCACAAAGGGTCCTTGGATTCCTGGCCGGACCGGTTCCAAACAGCTTCGGACATTGCGTCTGCCGTTCACTTGCACCAGGCAGCTCTGGCACCAACCGGCGCCGCAATACATGCCTCTGGCCTGCGAAAGTTTCATGCTGCTGCCAAGGTTGCGAATGCCCGCGCGCCACAGGGCGACGGCAATCGGCTCGCCTTCATACCCATATACTTCTTTTCCTTCAAAGGTAAAGGTAATGCGTCGTTTTCCATTCATTGGCGTTTGATCTACCTCGCTGTCATGTTCTGCTTCCCGCTTCACATCGTGGAATAGCGCTTTTTCATCCATAACGCTCATCTCATCGGTATCGTTGTTGTCGTTCTTTTCACTGTGACGGACTGAGGAGGCGCGCATCCTCCCGTTTCCTTTTCCATAGTGATAGGAAGCCAGTGCCAAGATGCCGGTCATCCCGATCAGGTCGGTCACCAGTCCCGGATCCAGCAGAACCAGCGCCAGGATGAATAAGACGATCCGGTGCAGCATGGTAATGTGCCGGAACAGGTACCCCTCCAGGCTGGCGGCCAGCGCGACGATTCCCAGGATGGCCGTCACAGCTACCCAGGCAAATTCACCGGGTGTGGTATCCAAAAACAACAGGGACGGATTGATCGCAAAGATAAACGGCAGGAGGAAAGCGGCCAGCGACAGTTTGAATCCGTTCAAGGCGGTTTGCATCGGCTTGGCCTTGGCGATGGTGGCCGCCAAATAGGAACTCAACGCGACGGGCGGTGTGACCGCTGCCATGCAACCGAAATAGAAAATAAACAGGTGGGCCGCCGCCACCGGGACGCCCATTTTGACCAGTGCCGGCGCCGCCAGGGTACCAAGGATGATGTACAAGGCCGCCGTGGGCAGTCCCATGCCCAGAATGATGGATGCGATCATGGTGAAGAAAAGGGCGAGATACAATTGGTTGTTCGAAAATTGCAGGACGAAGTCGGAAAACTTCAAGCCCAGGCCGGTCAAGGTGACCACGCCGACAATGATCCCGGCCACGGCACTGGCGGCAATGAGGCCGATCGCCCCTTTGGCTCCGCTTTCCAGGGCGTAAAGCAGCTTGGGCAGGGTAAGGCGCGTGTCTTCGCGAAACAGGCTGGCCACAAAAACAACGATGACCGCATAGAAAGAGGCCTTGATGGGGGTGTAGCCGATCAGGAGCATCACCAGGATGCTGACCGGTCCCGCCAGCAAGAAGATGCTTTTTTTCAGGGTTTCCTTCAGATCGGGCAACGCTTCTTTGGGCAGTCCCGTCAATCCGGATTTGGCCGCGCGGAAATCCACCATCAAAAAGATGGAGAAAAAGTAGAGCATGGCCGGCAATGCGGCATAGATGATGATCTGGTTGTAGGGAATGCCAGTCATTTCGGCCATGATAAAGGCGGCCGCGCCCATCACGGGGGGCATGATCTGGCCGCCGGAGGAGGCCGCCGCTTCCACGCCGCCGGCAAACGCCGGCTTGTATCCAATATTTTTCATCAGCGGGATGGTGAAAATCCCCGTGCTGGCCACGTTGGCGAAGGAACTGCCCGAGATGGTTCCCATCAGGCCGCTCCCCACGACAGCCGCCTTGGCGGGGCCGCCGCGGAACCGGCCGGTCAGGGCGAACGCCAGATCGATGAAGGCTTTGCCGCCGCCGGAAACCTGCAGCATGGCACCGAAGACGATGAAGGTGAAGACGAAACTGGCCGTCGTGTAGATGGCCACGCCGTAAATTCCTTCCGACGTGAAATACATCTGTTCCAGGATCCGCTTCAACGTGTATCCGTTGTGACCGAAATCGCCCGGCAAGTATTGCCCGAAGAAGGCATAAAGAAGAAACGCGCCGGCCACCAGGCTCAGCGTCCACCCCATGGTGCGGCGGGAAGCTTCCAGGCACAACAGAATGGCGATGGCTGACATGATCATATCGGCGGTGTTGGGATTGCCCTGACGGTACACCAAATCCATGTAATTGATGACAACGTATGCGCGGTGTTTTTGAGCGATTTTGGGGAGAAAAAGGATGATTATCTCATCCTTTCTCGGGATTTTATCTATTTATGAAAAGCCCCTCCTGCCCGTTTTGTGTGGTCCGGGGGAGGGGAAGATTGAAAGCCTATTCTTCAGTAATAAATCCGGGGTTTTTCGTATTCAGTTTCAGCTGGATCACTTCCGGCGCGGAATCCCGCCCCGTCACATCGATCGAGGCTTTGCGTTTGGGGATCAGCCGCAAGTCCAGTTCACCGTAAATGACCGTTTCTTGTTCGTACACCGGACCGGCAATATACTCGCCGGAGGGACCGATGATCGCGCTGCCGCCGAAGAAACTCCAGTCGGCGTGGCCCAGGTTGGCCTTTTCCGCTTCGGATGGCGGAACGTACAGAGAGGAGGCGATGACGAAGCATTGTCCTTCGAGCGCATAGGCGCGGCTGGCTATGTCAATCACGTGCTTGTTGGAACGTCCTGTCTTGAAGTTGGGCCATCCGGGCCAGGAGGCGCAATGAATTTGTTCTCCTTGCGCGATGCAGGCATATTTCAAAAGCGGCTGCAAGTGTTCATAACAGATGAGCCCGCCCAGACGTCCGATCGGCGTGTCATACACCTGTAGCGTACTGCCGTTGCCGCGGGTATGGAAAAGTTTCTCCCGGTTGGAAGGGAACACCTTGCGATGGACCCCGAGAATCTCCCCGTCCTGCCCGATAAATACCAGCGAGTTGTACAACATCCCGTCGTATTGCTTGACGCGTTCATTGATCCCGATGACGACGATCGTCTTGTACGACCGGGCCACTTGTTTCAACAGATCCAAGTCGCCGCTGTCCAAATCAACGGAGTGCAGCATGAATTCCGTCAAATGATCTTCCCAGACACCGGGTTCCGCAAAATCGATGGACCAGTTGGGATACATCGGAACAAAGCATTCCGGGAATACGACAATGTGTGCGCCCTGGCGGCTCGCCTCTTCCACATAGACGGACGCCTTTTCAATCGTGGCGCTTTTATGAAACGGCAACACCGGAGAAATCTGTGCGGCGGCAGCGATGATCTTGTCGTAATGGTCGTTCATGATTCAAAGCTCCCTTCAAGAATACAAGAATAATAGGTATATCTTTCATCATAACGCATCTTGATGAATAAAAGTTTAAACCTTTTGTGTGACGGGTGGTGCTTCCCCATACAGATAATGGTCCATCGTGTCATGGAATTCTCTCTGAATCGCCGAGGGCTGTGACTGGGTCAAAAAGCTCACGACGTAAAAGGTGAAGGCGGCCGCAATGATCCCGGATGTTCCGGGGCCAAGCGGGACGATTTTGGTCAAGTAAACGAGGGCGAGAACTGCTTCCCCGACTAGAATGCTCCAGATCGCCCCTTGGCGAGTTGCGCCCCGCCACATTAAGGGACCCAGGGCGGCAGGCACCAACTGAATCGAGATGGCAAAGCCAAGCGAAGACAGGGGAACCAGATACCCTCGTGCGCTGGGCAAGAATGCCAGTATCAGTATGAGGAGCGTCAGTCCGATGACCGCCAGCCGGCCCAAAAAGGTTTTTCTGCTTTCTGTGGCGTTCGGATTGAAGAAGCGGACGTAAATGTCGGAGACCAACAGGCTGGCGGAAGACAGCAATTGACTGTTGATGGTTGAGATCCCAGCCGCAATGATCGCAGCAATCACAATTGTCCCAAAAAACGGCGCGTATGACGCGAAAAAGAGCGGGATGATTTGATCGCTGTTTTCATTGTTCAGTCCGGGAATCAGTCCCGGCGTATGTGCCAACAACCCAATCGACAGTGTCAGCAGCGCCATTAACCACGAATTCCAGAAGGGGGTGATCACAGATGTTTTGGCCAGAACGGCGGCTGATTTGGCGGAATAAAATTTCTGCCACATATGTGGCATGATCCAATAGCCCAATCCCAGTCCCAGGGCCAGTTCCAGAATTCCCGGCACATTTCCG
The DNA here is from genome assembly GCA_947085265.1 of uncultured Bacillus sp. Lineage (GTDB taxonomy): Bacteria > Bacillota > Bacilli > ZCTH02-B2 > ZCTH02-B2 > Bacillus_BB. The sequence continues at coordinate 56,159 of CAMTVR010000015.1, forward strand.
GCGTTGACCAGGATATCCGGCGCTACCGGTTCCAGGTTTTTAAACGCGGACATTCCGCCGCTCTTGGCAAAAAACATGGTCGCCACAATGATCAATACCGTGCCGAAGAAGAAGCCCATGAACGTATCTCCCCAGGCCGCGCCCCGTCCTCCGCTGACGGTGACAAGCACGCCGACCAGTCCCGCCATAATCAAGACACCGACCCAATAGGGGATCTGATCGCCGGTGAGACTGGAAAGCGCCGATGCTCCTCCCGTCACTTGAATCAGCATGTAGGGAACCAGGCCGACAATTCCCACAACGGCAAAGAGGATGCGGAGCACGGGACTGCTGTAATAAGATTCAACCAAATCACCCGGGGTGACAAAATGATACTTTTTCCCCAACAACCAGATCCGCGCGCCGAAGAGCCAGATAAACAAAGCGTGCACAACCGTCCATGCCGCAAAACCGATAAACCATACCCCACCGCGGTAGTAAGAACCGATGGCCCCGAGCAGGGTCCATGTGCTGAAGAAGGAGGCGCCCATCGTCATCACCATGACGACGGTACCGATTCCCCGGTTGGCAAGGTAAAAATCGTCTGGAGTGGGCACATTTTTTCGGGAAGCGGCATAACTGATCGCAATGAGCGCCAACAAAAAAATAACCAGAACCGTGACTGTCAAGGCAACGAAGTTCACTATCTACTCCTCCCTCGAAAGGTTTTAACAGGTCTATGGGTGATTTGATGGACTGTCATCGTCTGCCCGTTGCGCAAATGGCAGAAAATACTTTTGGTAGATGACGAACAGTAAAACCGTGTTCAGCGCGTTTAGAAACAACACCCAGGCCATGGGAAGCGGCAAAGGTCCGATCCAGGTAAGTGAATTTAATATCCCGAAGTTTGGCAAAAAAGTGAGTGCATAAAAAAAGAAACACAGAACAATCAACCGATGATGGGAACGCTTCATGTGAGTTCACCTCCTTTGATTTCCTGCCTTGTTTGATTAGCAAAGCGCGTGCCAAAAGTCAGAGTCGCTGCAAACCGAGGATTTTACCCTTTATTCTGGACGGAGATGGTGTCATTTTTGTGAACAAACAGGGCAAACGATTGCAAAAATGAGACCATTTGTGATGCATTTACTTGTCTGTTGGTTGGTCATTTTTCATTTTCCGCATCAGCGTGGCGTGACTAATGCCCAATGCGCGGGCCGCCTTCCGTGTGCTTCCGTGTCTTTGTATCGCACGGGAAATCAACCGTCTCTCAAAAACTCTTATGGCCTGTTTCAGATTCCAATTTTCGGCTTCCTGTTCCTCGTCCCGTTTTTCTTTGAAACACAATTCGGGTGCGTACCGTGCCAGATCCTGCCCTGTGATTTCTTCGTTTTCGCTGAGCAGAGCCAATTTTTCGATCAGGTGTTTCATCTGGCGGATGTTTCCCGGCCAGAGGCACTGTTCAAAACTGGATAACACCTCCCCGCTGAAACGGCGATTGATGCCCATTTTTTTGCAAACGGCTTGTAAAAAGAAATCGGCCATTTTTCGGATTTCCTCTTTTCGGTTTCGCAATGGGGGGACTTTCAGGGTGATTCCTGAAATGCGATAATACAAATCTTCCCGAAAACGTCTTTCTTTCACGGCCTGTTCCAGATCTTGATTCGTGGCGCAAATGAGCCGGAACGATACGGGGATACTCCGTGTCGCTCCCAGTCTCACCACCTGATAATGTTCGAGGACGTAGAGCAGCTTGGCCTGGATTTCGAGCGGGCATTCACCGATTTCATCCAAAAATAGTGTGCCGCCGTCCGCCACTTCCACCCAGCCCTTTTTCCCCTCTCGGCGCGCGCCGCTGAAGGCTCCCGCCTCATAACCGAAGAGCTCGGATTCGAACAACTGCACCGGGATGGCCGCGCAGTTGACGTGGACAAAAGGCGCTTCCGGTGACGAACCCAATTGGTGAATCATCCTTGCCAGAACATCTTTGCCGACGCCCGATTCCCCCAGGATCAGCACAGGGATGTCCGCCGGCGCCACTTTTTTTGCGAGTTGAATGACTTGATACATCTCCGAGCCCGGATGGTCCGGGAAAATCAGGGGTGTGGAGCGGCTTGTTGATTGGATCTGGGGCGTGCGCTTTTTTGTGTTGCGCAGTTCTTTCCGCAGTTTTTCCAGTTCGGTAATGTCCCGTGAATTGCAGATCACTTTGATGATATTCCCGCCCTGATCGAAGACCGGGTTGCCTGTGGCGATGATGGTATTTCCTGCCTTAGTCCGCTGGATGACCGTTTGTTTGACACCGGACTCCAGAACCATCCTGACGACAGAAGGAACGAAAATGCCCTGCTTTTCCAGGTCAAATACGCTTTTTCCGATGAGTTCATCGGCGTTGACGCCATAATTTCTCTCGCAGGCAGCGTTGACATAAAGCGTGTTTCCTTTTCCGTCGGCTACGTAGATTCCGTCAATCGAGTTGAGAAAAATGGTTTTTAGGACGTCATAATCCATGTCTTGCAATGTCATGAAATCTCCCCTTTCGCGAGAATAAGAATACATGAAGCTCTTGTCTGAGGAAGTGGGTTTTCATTGCCCATCAGTATCGAAGGAGGCGTCTTTTTCCAATGGAGCAGATGATTGACAAAAAATATAAAAAAACCCTTTACGGAACTGGAAAATGTTTGTATACTATCTATTACGTTAGAATAGCCCAAGCTGTCACTGTGTTGCGAAAAAGAACATGCAAAACTTGGATCTTGCGGTGATGCCGTCCTGCCCAGCTATAATATGGTACCGGGATATCAGGAATGGAAAAGGAGTTTTCTATTACCTACAATTCCTGATATTTTCACAATATGCAAGGATTGACACCGTGAAGGGAGTGATGTAACCTAATAGATGTGTGACGGCTGAGCCACAATTCCATACGATGAAACAAGAAAAATGTTATGACTAAACATTTGGGAGGGGAAGATTCCGTGAGTCAGATTCGCAAGAGAGCTGCGATCCTCCTGGTATTCGCACTTGTCGTTTCCTCCTTTGCCGGATTTATCGGCGTGGGTACGGCAAGCGCAGCTGGGGACCAGTTGCAACGGATTGCCGGTGCGGATCGCTTTGAAACAGCCGCGAAAATTGCTGAAGCAAAGTATCCTAGCGGCAGCAACACTGTCATTGTAGCCAGATCCGATGACTTTGCAGATGGTTTGGCTGCCAGTGTCCTGGCGGGTGCCCTGAACGTGCCTGTGTTGCTGACCAAGTCCAATGAACTGCCTACAGCGACAGCAGACGCCATCACAAAGCTGGGCGCCAAGAAAGTCATTGTCCTCGGCAGCGAGGCAGCCATCTCCGCGGAAGTGGAAACCGCTCTGAAGAATGTTGCAGGTGAAACGGAGCGGATCGGTGGAGCAGACCGGATTGAGACAGCCGTCAAGATAGCCCAGAAAGCCAAGAGCAGCGCAGAAGTGGCATTCATTGTCAACGGTTGGGCCTATGCTGACGCGATGACTGCTGGTTCTGCAGCATTCGCCAAAGGGTATCCAGTGTTTGCCGTGAGAGCCAATGAACTGCCTGCGGCGGTGAAAGATGCGCTTAAAGCTCTTGGTGTCAAGCAGGTAGTCATCGTCGGCGGTGAAACGGTTGTAAGCAGCTCCGTTGCACAAGCGCTCGCTGCAGAGGGCGTGCAAGTCAGCCGTATTGCCGGTACCGATCGGATTGAGACCAGTGTCGAGTTTTCCAAGTCTCAGTTTGCCAATGCTTCCGGCTATTCTGTGGTAAATGGTTGGAACTTGGCTGACGCAGTAGGCGCAGCTGTGTTTGGCAACCCGATTCTCTATACTTATACACCGGTAAGAAGCAACGAACTGCCTGGCAGTGTCTCGGCACTGTTGCAAGGTGCACTGAACGCCAATGCTGATGCGAAATTGACGGTGCTTGGAGGTCCGGTTGCAGTCAGCGATGCGACGTTCAATCAACTGGAGTTGCTGGTGAAGAACGCAGTATTTAAAGTTGTGTCTGTTAGTGCAATAAACGCCAAGCAAATTCAAGTTGTATTCAACAAGGCGGTAGAAAGAGCTTCTGCAACCAGCAAGGACAACTATCTCATTCAAACAAATACAGATTCACAACCAGTGGATTTAACAAGTAAAGATCCTGGTTCGCAAATTTCTTTGTCAGATGATGCAAAAACTGTAACCATTACAACGTCGCAAGGGATCAATGCGACATTAGTGATTAATGCTGGTACTCCGTTTGTGTTTGTTGTCCAAAATGTGAAAGATCTAACAGGTAGTGTCGTAGCTAAATATACGACAACGCTTGTGTCGGATGATAAAGTGGCACCAACTTTGCTGACGGCAAAAGCCGCTGCGAAAACAACCACGACAAAAGTTACGCTGGAGTTCAACGAACCTGTTGATACGACAGGTGCTATTGCGTACATTGCAGGAGTGGCAGCATCAGTACAAGATGGTACCAAACCAAACGAAGTGGTTTTGACTAGCGGTCAGGCACTAAACGCTAACCAGTCCTATGAGTTGATGTTGCTCAACTTTAAGGATTTTGCGGGTAATTTCCTCAACCCCAATCCTACGACTGTTACATTTACGGTAACATCCGATACAACAGCGCCTGTTGTACAAAGTGTGCAAGTTGTTCGTGACAACCTGATTGAAGTGACTTTTGACAAAGCGATGGATGTAAGTACGTTTAGCGGCAATGTACGCGTCCTTGATTTAAACGGTGTTGAGCAAGGTGGTACAATAAGCGCTACAGCAAAGGCGAACACTGGAAACAGGACGGTACGTTTGGCCTTAGCAACTGTGGTTCCGTTTAATGCTAACGGTGTGTTCACAGGAACTCTGGTATTGGGTGACGGCATCAAGGACATTGTGGGTAATGCAAAAGTTGCTTCCAGCCATAGCATAACGATTACCAAAGATACGGTTCGTCCGACAATTTCAGCCGCAAGCTATATTCAACCTGGTGGGCAGTATGCAGGTAATTCTTACATCAATGGCGCAATTGTTGTGAAGTTTAGCGAAGAAGTAGCTTATGCGAGCTCAAATGACGTGAAGCTTATTACATCCAGTGGGGTTGATCAGTCAATTAAATTAGACTTGACCAATAAAGCAATTAATACCAATAATCCCACTGAAGCGATTGTTCCGTTGACTGGAGGACTTGCTTCAGGAACATATGTCCTGCGAGTTGGCAACGATGTAGTTAAAGATTTGTCAACACAGGCAAACACCAATGTAGCCGCAACAATTACGCTTAAAGTGGATCCTACAAGTGACAAGGATAAGCCTGTAGTTGACATTGGTTCAATAGTAGCAGTCCCAGCATCAAATCAAACTTCTGGTACCGCAATCAGTGGCATCAAAATGACAGATAATGCTGGGTTGGATTTGAGCACAGTAGTAAATGTAAACAACTATTTGTTGAATGGAAAACCGCTGCCGGCGGGAAGCTACATTACCGTTCAGCATAATAACGGCAGTAATGACTTGGCTGCAACAGATGTCAACGTTACAATTAATATTCCAGCTCAGTCTATTGCCAAAAGTGGCCAATATACGCTGAATATCACAAACATCAAAGACAAGGCTGGTAACGTAGCAGATCCGAAAGTTGTTACAGGACTTTCATTAGTTGATGATGTCTCCCCTGAATTGAAGGGTGCGACAATTTCCAGCAATGGATTACTCGTGTTGGAGTTCACAGAAAGTGTTGTATCCGTAACATATTCAGCATATGTAAAACAAGATTTTCAATTTGTTATCAACGGTGTAAATATTGATCCTACGAAAAACGAGAACTTTACAACATTCGCTGATGGCACAGGCACTGACACTGGTAAATACGTTGTAACGTTTAAGGTGCGTGTAGATGCTGGAGCCGATGGCAACCCAAATACAACAGCAGATAACAGGTTGTATATTGATGTCGACGGATCAAATAGTTACAATACCGGAGACATACTCCTGCAAACAGGAACAACCAAAACTGTTGGACTGGAACATGACCTCGACCTAAACTTGTTGTCGAGCTTGCAAGTGATTGTTGCAAATAACTTAGGTGTTAAAGATCAGAGTACGTTAGCTAACCCGATTAAAAAGGGTACTACCATCACTGTTAAGTAATTCACACTAAGAGATTTAGTTGATTTAATCATTCCAAGGGCTATTCCTTAAGTACTGTGAACTTAAGGATAGCCCTTTTGTTTGTGTCAAGGATCTGAGAAAATGACAGGTTTATCGTTACCCGTCAAGGGTTGCCGGTCAACCAGCAATCGTCTGACGACGACGGCTTCGCCGCCCTTAACGTGCGGGTCGCCGTTTCGGGTGAGAGTGATAAAGCCGATCAGGAATACGGTAACATCGTTAATCCGGAGATCGGCTCAAAGTCAAGAAGTGTGATCAAGCGACCAGCCAAGCCACGGGAATAAAAGCCAAAAGCACCTTTCGGACATATACGTCTCGGTTCCGGAAGCCGAAGCTGATCCGCTTCAGCATTTTGATCTTCGTATGAACGCCTTCGGTGTAGCCGTTCGTCACCCGCCAGTCGTGATAGGCGAGGATCTCCTCCTTCCAGCGC
>CAMTVR010000016.1:0-2060 GCA_947085265.1 uncultured Bacillus sp.
ACATGTCCAGAGTGTGGTACTCACCACGACCGGGAAGTCAATGCGGCAAGGAACATCCTGCAGGAAGGCTTGCGTCTGTTGGCCTAGCCAACTGAACCGTGGGGCACACGGGGATAGCTCGGTCAAGAAGCGACCGTTGGGTCGCTGTTCCCGAGAATCCCACGGCTTAAAGCTGTGTGGAGTGTCAATGAAAACCTCAGATCGAGTAGTTTGGCGCCTCTTTGGTAATCTGTACATCGTGAGGATGGCTCTCCCGCAGACCCGCCGACGTAATCCGGATAAATCTCGTATTGTTTTTCAGTTCGTCGATATTCCGTGCACCGACATATCCCATCCCAGCACGCAAACCGCCAATCAACTGATACACTGTATCTGCCAATGGCCCTTTATACGGGACACGGCCTTCAATCCCCTCAGGAACTAGCTTATTTATATTTTCCTGAAAATAGCGGTCACCGCTTCCTTCTTTCATCGCACCAATCGAACCCATCCCCCGATACACCTTAAACCGACGCCCTTGATAAATCTCCGTTTCTCCCGGACTTTCCGACGTCCCAGCAAAAAGGCTGCCCAGCATTACCACGTCAGCACCTGCGGCAATCGCCTTGACAATGTCACCAGAGTACTTGATCCCGCCATCGGCAATGATCGGCACACCGTGTTTCCGTGCCTCTTTGGCACAATCATAAATCGCCGTCACTTGCGGCACGCCGATTCCAGCGACGACACGGGTTGTACAGATAGATCCCGGTCCAATTCCCACTTTGACCGCGGAAGCACCAGCATCAATCAGGTCACGCGTCCCCTCGGCTGTCGCCACGTTCCCGGCAATAATTGTCAGATCCGGATATTTCTCGCGCAACTCGCGCAAGACCCGGATGACGCCCGCCGAGTGGCCATGTGCGGAATCAACCACCAACGCATCCACTCCTGCGGCGATAAGCGCTTCTGCCCGTTCAAACGTATCCTGGGACACCCCAACCGCCGCTGCCGCCAACAGACGTCCTTGCTGGTCCTTTGAAGCGTTGGGGAACCGAATTGCCTTTTCAATATCCTTGATCGTGATGAGGCCCTTCAGATGATTTTTCTCATCTACCAAAGGCAGTTTCTCAATCTTATGCCGTTGCAAGATCTCCTCCGCCTCTTCAAGGGTTGTCCCCACAGGTGCGGTAACGAGGTTTTCCTTGGTCATTACTTCGCCGATGGCAATATCCCGATCATGTACAAAACGCAAGTCGCGGTTGGTTAAAATGCCCACCAAGTGCAATTCATCATCCACAATCGGCACGCCGGAAATGCGGTACTTTGACATCAACTCTTCCGCTTCAAAAACGCGATTGTGCGGCTTGAGGTAAAACGGATTGGTGATCACGCCGCTCTCTGAGCGCTTGACCCGATCCACTTCTTCCGCCTGCTGCTCAATGGACATATTTTTGTGAATGACACCAATACCCCCTTCACGTGCAATCGCAATTGCCAAAGGGGCCTCTGTGACTGTATCCATGGCAGCACTCATGAGCGGAATGTTGAGGACGATTTGCTCACTCAACCTGGTTTGGACATTGACTTCACGCGGCAACACTTCAGATTTTCCGGGGATCAACAACACATCGTCAAAAGTGAGACCTTCTTTGGTAAACTTGTCATCCCAGCTCATTTTTGCCGTTCCTTTCTATATCGGATGATCTTGTGCTAATAGATTAAGGTTCATATAGTTTAATTCCAGCGTAAATTTTCCTCACAGTCTACCAGGGTCCCCATCTGATGTCAAGCTATGTCACGCAAGAGAAAAACGATTCAAAATGTGCAAAGAGACACATGGAAATGAATAAGTCAAACGAACGCACAAATAGAAATTCATAAGCGGACACGTATAAATAGACTTTTTGAAAAAAATAAACATCCAGAAAAAGAAAAATGCCCATGATTCAAGGTTCGCCTGAATCATGGGCTTTGCGTTGGATACATCCCATTGCCTGGCAACGTCCTACTCTCCCAGGGGCTCCCGCCCCAAGTACCATCGGCGCTGGAGGGCTTAACTGCGGTGTTCGGGATGGAAA